>NZ_JAATEO010000001.1 GCF_012034245.1 Micromonospora thermarum
GACGTTGCGAAGGTTGTGCGTGCGGCGATCAGCCATGATCAGTCAAGCCTACGGTGGCAGGCCGAGTGCCGCCCCGGTCACGTGGCTAACGACCCGGCGTGCCGAACCGGCAGCAGGCACGGCACCCGAGTCGCACCGTGTTCAGCCGCGACACCTGGACCCTGAGCGGGAACTTTCCACTCCTGTCCAGCGACTATCCGGTCGGATCCCCGAAGCGGCCGCTACGGTGACACGCGGCCCGGGACAGGGCGACGCGTCCGGGAGAGGATCGGCGATGTCAGCGGCAGGCAAGCGGACGGCGACCGTCACCGCCATGGTGATCACGGCGGTGCTGGCGGCACCCGGCGCCGCCTGGGCGCACGGGGTGGGCGGGTCCAGCGACACCGTCGGTGGGTTCGTGTGGCTGGGCACGAAACACATGCTCGCCGGCTGGGACCATCTGCTGTTCGTCGGCGGGATCCTGCTGCTCGCCGGCGGGATGCGCCGGGCCGCGAAACTGATCTCGCTGTTCGCCCTCGGACACAGCGCCACCCTGTTCACCGCCACCGTCGCGGACTGGCACGTCAACCCGGTCCTGGTGGACGTCGTGGTGGCCTTGAGCCTGGTCTTCGTCGGCGTCGTCGGCCTGCGCGGCCGGCCGAAGGACTGGACGTGGTTCGCCGCCGCCGTACTCGCCTTCGGCCTCGTCCATGGCCTGGGCCTGGCCACCCGGCTGCAGGAGGTCGGCCCGCCCGCCGGCGGGGAGATCCCCCGGGTACTGGCGTTCAACGTCGGCGTGGAGATCGGCCAACTCATCGCCGTTGTCGCGATGTTCATGCTCGGTGACGTGCTGCGCCACTACATCCCCAGGCTGCGCGACGTACGGCTGTCCCACGCAGCGCTCGTCGCCGCCGGCACGGTGGCCGCGGCGGTGCTGGCGATCAGCTCCGGTGGTGAGGTGCTGCGCCCGGTCCAGGCGCAGGCCGGCGCAGGCGGCTCGTGTGAGGTCCGTGACCGCACCGAAGCGTTCCCGGCCGGCGGGGGTCATCCGGCCAAGGACTTCTTCGAGCCGGGCGAGGCGGTGCCGGCGACGTCGTTCGGGCACGTGATCGGCGACGGGTACGTCATCGTCACCTACCGGCCCGACCTGCCCGCCGAGCAGGTGTCCCAGCTGCGCGGCTTCGTCACCGACCCGGCCGCCGGGCGGGTCGTCGGCGGCTCCGCCGCCGAGCAGGGCGAGGTGGTCAAGGCCGTGCACGCCTACCGCACCCTCACCTGCGACACCGTCGACCCCGACGCCCTGGCCCAGTTCACGCGCGACTGGTTCGACGACCCCCGCTCCCGACCCATCGAGTGACCTCCCCCGCCGGCGCCGGACCCTGCGCCGGTCAGCTGCGCCCGTCAGTCATGGCCGGGCTCACCGGTGACCCGGTGGGCGGCGGCGTGTCGGACTTCGGTAACCAGCCGGCGGACGTGTCCGCCGCGGGCGGTGTAGAGGGCGCGGCGGCCGTCGCGGCGCACCGTGACCAATCCGGCCAGGCGCAGCTTCGCCAGGTGCTGCGACACCGCCGGCCGGGCCACCCCCACCGCCGACACCAGCGCGCTCACGTCGTGCTCCCCCTCGCCGAGCAGGCACATCAGGCGTAGCCGGGTGCCGTCGGCGAGCATGCGCAGCATGTCGGTCGCCGCCAACACCTCGCTGTCGCGGGGTAGGCGTTGTTGCAAGTCACCGGCACCTGCAACGTTGTCGCGTGCATACATGAGCACATATTATCCGGGCGGGAGACAGCGGGGAATGACCGCGCTGTGCCGCACCTCGGGGAGCCTGAGCCTGTGCAGGACGAGCAGCACGACGACAGCCACGACCACAGGGCGGGACATCGTCACGACCACGACGCCGGCCGCGGCCGCGAGCAAGGGCAGGACGTGTCGCACGGCCACCACCACAGCCATGAGCATGGCCACGGTCGGGGGCCAGGCTCGTGGTGGCACCGGTTGCGTCACGTGCTGGTTCCGCACTCGCACGATTCCCGGGCGAAGATCGACCCGGCGCTGGAGTCCTCCCGCGACGGGTTGCGGGCGCTGTGGATCTCCCTGGTCGGCCTCGGCGTCACGGCCGCCGCGCAGGCAGTCATCGTCGCCATGTCCGGGTCGGTGGCGCTGCTCGGTGACACCCTGCACAACGTCGCCGACGCGCTGACCGCCGTACCCCTGGCCA
Source organism: Micromonospora thermarum (assembly GCF_012034245.1). Taxonomy (GTDB): domain Bacteria; phylum Actinomycetota; class Actinomycetes; order Mycobacteriales; family Micromonosporaceae; genus Micromonospora; species Micromonospora thermarum. Next base: position 2,198 of record NZ_JAATEO010000001.1, read on the forward strand.
TCGCCTTCCTGCTCGGCCGCCGCGCCGCGACCCGCGCCTACACCTACGGCTACGGCCGCGCAGAGGACCTCGCCGGCATCGTCATCGTCCTGGTCATCGCAGGCTCCGCCGTCGCCGCCGCCTGGACCGCCGTCGACCGGCTCCTGCACCCCGCCCAGGTCACCCACCTGCCCTGGGTACTCGCCGCCGGGATCGTCGGATTTGTCGGCAACGAACTCGTCGCCCAGTATCGCGTCCGCGTGGGTCGGCGGATCGGCTCGGCCGCGCTGGTCGCCGACGGGCTGCACGCCCGCACCGACGGCTACACCTCCCTCGCCGTCGTCGCCGCCGCCCTCGGGGCCTGGGCCGGCTGGGACTGGGCCGACCCGGTCGTGGGCCTGGCCATCGCGGTGGCGATCACGTTTGTGCTCAAGGACGCCGCGCGGGAGGTGTACCGGAGGCTGATGGACGCGGTCGACCCCGCGATCGTCGACCAAGCCGAGGACACCCTGCGTGCCGTGGACGGTGTCCGCGACGTCACCGCCGTACGACTGCGGTGGATCGGCCACCGCCTCCACGCCGAAGCCGACCTCGTCGTCGACACCCACCTCAGCCTCGTCGCCGCACACGCCATCACCGCCGACGCCGAACACCAACTCACCCACGCCGTACCCCGGCTCACCACCGCCACCGTGCACACCGACCCCGACTGCCACCCCGGCGCCCACCACCACCCCGTCCTGTCCCACCACCGCCGCGCCATCACCCCACCACCGGGGAGCTGACCTCCGCGACCAGCCGACACGGACAAGGGGCACGCCGGTGAGCTGGTCACCTCACTTGTGCACTGGCGCAACAAACCTGGATCCCACGTGCGCGTGCAGAGGCGTGGTGGGCAGCTCCGTGACGAGCGGCTGATCGGCGGCCGATCCAGCTTCCCCGGCTCGGGCCGCCCGACACCCACAGCCTCAACGCCGCAGCCGCCACCGGCCACGTCGCCGCGACCCATGGCCGAGCGATCACGGGTGGCCAGCGTGACCAGCCCGAAGACGCAGCCGCCGCACGAGAGCATCGTCAACCGTGGCGTGCGCGGCAACGGCCGCCCATCCTGCCTCTCAAGGACTCGGAAAGGGTGGCTCGCATGACATCGGCAGGCACGATCTTCAAGCGGTGCGGATGCCGCGACCCGTACGGACGACGGCTGGAGAAGGCCTGTCCCCGGCTTCGCGAGCGGAACCATGGCACCTGGTACTTCCACTGCTCCGCCCGCAACGTGCTCGGCCGCTTCGAGCGGATCCGCCGCGGCGGCTACCCGTCCCAGACCGCCGCCCGCCAGGCCCGTCAGGAGTGGTTGAGCACCACCGAAGCCGACCGCACCGCGCAGGGCTGGACCGTCGAACGGTGGCTGCGACACTGGCTCGATACCCGCACGAAGATCCGACCCACCACCCGTTTCCACTACACCCGCGACGTCGAGAAGATCCTCATCCCCTACCTGGGTCGCTACCGGCTGACGGATCTCGACACCCGCCTCCTGCGCACCCTCTTCGCCCAGATCGCCACCACCATTAACAGCAAGGGCCGCCCGCAGTCGGCCTCGGCGATGCAGCACCTGCGCACCACCCTGCGCGCCGCCCTCAGCCTCGCCGTCAGAGAAGGGCTCCTCGACTGCAACCCGGCCAGGCACATCGAGATCAGTGGCTACCAGCAGCCCCACGCCAAGGTGTGGACCGACGCCCGCGTCGAGCGCTGGGAACAGGACGGCGAGCGGCCACCGGTGGCCGTATGGACCGCCAAGCATCTCGCCACGTTCCTCGGCGCCGTGACCGACGACTCCCTGTACGCTTTCTGGTGGCTGACCGCCCTGCGCGGCCTGCGCCGCGGTGAGATGTGCGGGCTTCGCTGGGCCGACATCGACCTGGACCGCGGCGTGCTCACCGTCGAACGCAACCGGACCACCGCCGGCTACCAGATTGTCGAAGGCGATCCGAAGACGCCGGCCGGCCGTCGCGCGGTCGCCCTGGACAAGCGCACCGTGCAGGTGCTGCGCGCGCACCGCCGCTGGCAGCTCGACCAGCGCGCCCAAGCCGCCGAAGACGGCAAGCCGTGGACCGACACCGGGTACGTGTTCGCGCGCGCCGACGGGCTGCCGATCAACCCGAACTACGCCACCACCCGGTTCCGGAAACTCGTCCAACGCACCGGACTTCCGCCAGTCCGGTTGCACGACCTGCGCCACGGCGCCGCGTCCCTCGCGCACGAAGCCGGCGCCGACCTGAAGACCCTGCAGGACCTGCTCGGGCACTCCAGCATCGTCACCACCGCCGACACCTACACCAGCGTCCTACCCGAAGTGCAACGGCGCTGCGCCGACGCCACCGCCCACCTCGTCCTCGCCGCCGCCCGCCGCACCCGCAAAAAGATCAAGAACAAAGCCCGGAAGAACCGACCCAACCCCCGGCCGAAAACAGGTGCCCCCACCCCGACGGCTCCCGCAGCCGCGGCGAAGACGCAGGTCAGCCGGCCGAGCCGCAGCACACAGCCCGCGCAGGCGCCGACACCCACATCGCACCCACGTGACACCCACCGTCCACACCAGGCGGACAACAGAAAAGGCCCGAACCGCGATCCCGCAGCCCGGACCCCTTTCGACCTTGCGCGCCCGAAGGGACTCGAACCCCTAACCTTCTGATCCGTAGTCAGATGCTCTATCCGTTGAGCTACGGGCGCTGGTGCTCAGCCAGCCTACACGACCGACTTTCGCGCGGAGACTCCGGGATTCGAACCCGGGAGGGGCTTTAAGACCCCAACCGCATTAGCAGTGCGGCGCCATAGACCAGACTAGGCGAAGTCTCCCCGGCGACCCCTGGAGGCCACCGGGCCCGAGGATACAGGGCCCCAGCCGTCGGGAGCAAAGCGACTTCCCCCGCGCGCCCCGACCAGGGCTCCGGGTCCGGCCCGATTCCCCGCTGTGCGGGAACGTGATCAAGACTACGCTCCATCGATATGCACGAGCAGCCGTCGAGCGAGCCGACCCGTCGAGAGCCTGCTGCCGAGAAGCGGAGGCGCTCCCCGAGGGCCACGTTCACCCCGCCTCCCGCTCCGGTGGAGCCCGCTCCGGCTGCCGACGCCGGACAACGGCGGCCACAGCGGGCAAAGCCGGCGCCGACCGTGCTCTTCCAGCCTCCCGCGCCGCAGCCGCCGGCACCCCGACAGCCCGACCCGGCACCGCAGGCCCAGTCCGTGACCCGACAGCCCGGCCCTGGACCGCAGGCCCAGGCCGTGCGGCCCGACGCTGGGCCGCAGGCCGAGGCCGTGACCCGGCCGCCGGAGCCGACACCGCCGACCCGGTCCCGCCAGCCGGGTCCGGCACCGTCGGGCGAACCCACGAGCCCCGAACCGGAGCTGAGCCCGGTTGGACCGAGACGTCCCGAGGCTGGCGCGAAGCAGCCGCCGGAGGCGCCGCCAGCAGGGGAAACACCGCAGGTCAGGGTGACCGACGACACAGACGCCGCATCCGGCCGGGCGCCGGGGACGACCAACGCGCCCCGGGCGAAGCGAACGCCGGCGAAGAAGGCCACGTCCGGTCGCACCACCCGGACCGAAGCCGAGCCCGCAGTCGGCGTCGACGCCCCCGCCGCCGACGCGCCGACCGCCACCCGCGCCAAGTCGGCCACCAAACGGACCACGAAAGCCGCCCCGAAGGACGCTCCCGCACGCGCCCGCAGGACCACCCGGACGGCACCGAAGCCGGCCATTGAGCAGGAGGGCCCCGCCACGGTGACCCCTCCCACGGCCACTCCCGCACCCGACGCGGACGCCCCCGCACGCCCCCCGGCGGCGACCACCGCACCCCAGCAGGACACCCCGGCAGACCCCCCGGCGGCGGCCACCGACCCCGACGCGGGAACCCCCGCAGACCCTCCCGCGGCAGCCACCCCACCGCACCAGGACACCCCGGCAGGCCCTCCCACGGCAGCCACCGCGCCTTCCGCGACGACGGCCGAGGATGACTACGCGGCGCCCTCTCCGCACGCCAGGACGCCCGCAGACGCCGCTGCGGCCCCGACCACGCCGCAGCCGGACAACCCGGCCCACCGGCCGGTCCTGACGCGTACGCCCGAGGTGGTCGCCCGGCGGGTGCTCGACCATCCGGGGTACGCGCCGGAGCTGCTCGCCCTGGCCGCCGTGCAGGGCGTCGGGCCGCGAGCGCGTGACTGGGCCGAGCGGCTGCGGTCGGCGTACCCGAAGGCGACGGGTGACGGCCTGGCCCGGCTCGCCACCCGGCGGTACGTCCGGCAGGCCGGGGCGGGTGGCGGGGTTGCCGCGCTGGCCGGCGTGTTCGCGCCGGTGGCGGAGTTGGGCGCGGTGCTGTGGACGCAGGCGAGCCTGGTGCTGCACCTGGCGGCGGCGTACGACCGGGACCCGACGCACCCGGACCGGGCGGTGGAGCTGCTGGTGCTGACGCAGGTACACCCGGACGCGGACAGCGCCCGCGCGGCGCTCCAGGCGGCCCGGGCGGCGGACGGGCCGGGTGAGGCGCCTTGGCCCCGGGCGGTGGAGGCCGCCTGGCGGCTGGCGGCGCCGCTCGCGGCACAGGCGGGCGGCTGGCTGGCGCTGCGGCTGGTGTCCCGGCTGCTGCCGGGCGCGGCAGCGCTCGCGGCCGCGACCGGCGACGCCGCGGCGACTGAGCGCCTCGCGGCCCGTGCCGTCGCGGCCTACCGACCGCCGCGGACCGCCCGGGTCAACTGAGGCCGGCTTGCACCGAGCGGCCGATCAGAGCCAGTCGAACCATTCCTTCGGGAGCAGGCTGTAGCCGACGAAGGCCACGATGTCGAGCAGGGTGTGCGCCACCACCAGCGGCATCACCCGCCGGGTCCGCAGGTAGAACAGGCTGAACACGACGCCCATGACCGCGTTGCCGACGAAGGCGCCGAAGCCCTGGTAGAGGTGGTACGAGCCGCGCAGCAGCGCACTCGTCGCGATGACCGCGCCGAGCCGCCACTGGAGCTGCCGGAGCCGGGTCATCAGGTAGCCGACCACGATCACCTCCTCCAGCACGGCGTTCTGCACGGCGGCCAGGATCAGCACCGGGACCGCCCACCACAGGTCGGGCAGTGCGGCGGGCACCAGCGTGGCGTTGACGCCGAGCTGCGCCGCCGCCCAGAAGAGGGCCAGGCCGGGCAGCCCGATCAGCGCGGCCAGGCCGGCGCCCCGGGCCAGGTCCTGGCCGGGCTGCCGGGCGTCCAGGCCGAGGGTCCGCGCCGGGTCGCCGGGGTCCCGCGCCAGCAGGTGTACGGCGAGCAGCACCGGCAGCAGGGCGAACACGACACCGAGCAACTGGTACGTGAGGTCGAGGTAGGGCCGGGCGGACCGGGACGTGTTCAGTGCCGCGGTCTGCGCCGAGAGCGGGCCGTCGGCGGTGAGCTTGGCGACGATCGACACGAGCGCGTAGACGGCCGACTGGCCGAGCGACAGGCCGAGCACGAGCAGCGTCTCGGTGCCGAGGGTCCGGCGGGTCACCGGGCGGTCGAGCTCGAGGGTCACCGCACCACTGTGCCTGACCGGAGCCGCGCTCGGCAGCGCCGAGGAGATCTCGCGGGCAGCGCCGAGGAGACCTCACGAGCTGGTCGCACATTCTGTGCGACCGGTCGGCACTCTCCGTGGACATTCTGTGGATGCCCGATCCCCGTACGGAGAAGGAGCACGCTCCCGTGGACAACGTCGCGCGGCTGCTGAAGGAGAGCTGGACCCTGGTCGAGGAGCACCGGGACCGGCTGAGCGGTCACTTCTACGCCCGGCTGTTCCTGCTCGACCCCGAGCTGCGCCCGCTCTTCCCGGTGCAGATGACCGGCCAGGGCGACCGCCTGCTGGAAGCGATCATCACGGCCATCCACACCGTGGACGACCCGGAGAGCTTCGACGAGTTCCTCCGCTCGCTGGGCCGGGACCACCGCAAGTACCACGTCGACGCGACGCACTACGAGACCATGGGTGTCGCGCTGCTGGACGCGCTGCGCAGCACCGCCGGCGACGGCTGGAACCTGGAGTACGACCAGGCCTGGCGGGACGCGTACGCGGCGATCTCGGCGAAGATGCTCGCCGGCGCGGCGGCGGACGACGACCCGCCGTTCTGGCACGCCGAGGTGCTCACCCACGAGCGGTACGGGCTGGACACGGCGGTGCTGACCGTCCGCGCCCTGCAGCACCCGCTGCGGTGGAGGGCGGGCCAGTACGTCAGCGTCGAGGTGCCCCGGTACCACCCGCGGGTGTGGCGCACGTACTCGGTGGCGAACGCGCCGAACGACGACAACGTGCTGGAGTTCCACGTCCGGACGCCGCAGGGCGCGGGGTGGGTCTCGGGCGCGCTGGTCCGGCGGGTGAAGCCGGGTGAGCTGCTGCGGCTGGCGGCGCCGATGGGGTCGATGACCCTCGACCGGGCGTCCGAGCGGGACATCCTCTGCGTCGCCGGTGGTGTCGGGCTCGCCCCGGTCAAGGCCCTCGTGGAGGAGCTGGCGAGCTACAACCGGACCCGCTGGGTCCACGTCTTCTACGGCGCCCGCACCCGGGACGACCTGTACGGTCTCGCCGGCCTCCAGGATCTGGTGGCCGCCCACCCGTGGCTGTCGGTGACGCCGGCGTGCAGCGAGGACGACGACTTCGACGGCGAGCTGGGCGACATCTCCGAGGTGGTCGGCCGGTACGGGCCGTGGACGGCGCACGACTGCTACATCTCCGGTTCGGCCCCGATGGTCCGGGCCACGCTGCGCGTGCTGGCCGGGGACGACGTGCCGCCGGAGCGCACCCGGTACGACACCTTCGGCGAGCTGTAGACATTTCCTCCCCCAAGGACCGGGGCGCGTGCCTCCGCCCGCTCGGGCACGCGCCCCGGTCCCCCCGAAACGGGCGGACCGGCACCGCCCCGCACGACCACGTCCGCCCTGCCGTCCTTCCCACCTGGGCGGACGTGGTCGTGCCGCCGGGGCTGGACGCGCGGCGACGCGCGAGAGGGCGTCAGTAGCGCCAGGGCTGACCGGAGTAGCGGTACTCCTCGACGGGCACCAGCGGCACGCCGGGTGCCATCCGGTCGACGTAGAGGCGCCCCTCCAGGTGGTCGATCTCGTGGGCCACGAGCCGGGCCATTCCGTACTCGAACGAGGTGATGATCCGGCCGCCGTCGACATGGGCGTGTTCGACGTCGATCCGCAGCGGGCGGGGCACGAGGCCCCGGTGGTCGAAGAAGGAGAGGCAGCCCTCGTACTGCTCGTCGACGTCGGGCGACGCGTCGACCACACGGGGGTTGAGCAGGACGACGGGTTCGGCTCCCCGGTCCGGTGGCCGGACCACGGCGGCGGCCCGCCCGATGCCGAGCTGGGGGGCGGCGATTCCGACACCCTTGCTGAACGGGTGCAGTTCGTCGAGGCGGAGCAGCGTCCCGGCGAGCCGGTCCACGACGTTGCGGGCCACCTGCTCCTCGCGCGGCAGGTCGAACGGTTGGGTGGGCTGGCGCAGCAGGTCGGCACCGCGCTGGACGATGCCGAGGCCGCGCATGCGGTCGCTGGGCCGGACGCGGTCGGGCTCGTCCGGGTCCCCGTCGGGCCGGGCGCGGAACCGCCACTGCATCCGGTAGCGGGCGTTCAGCGGCGGGTCGTCGGTCGCCCAGTCGAAGACCACCCGGTCGCCCGCCTCGCGGCGCGCCACCGGGGTGCGGAGCGGGCCCTCCTCCGCCGAGAGCGAGGTCTCCGCGCCCCAGACCTGTGGGTCGAGCGCCGCCGGCAGGTCCAGGCGTACGGCGAGGTGCCGCGTCGGCACCCGGACGGCCCGCTGGAACCAGGGGCCCCACTTGTCCGCTCCGACGTGGTACGCGTACTCGATGGTGGCGCGGTCGCCGGGGTAGAGCGGGAAGCGCCGGTCGGCGTTCTCGAAGAGGAGCCAGATCTCCTTGAAGGCGTCCCGGTCGTGCTTGGCGCGCCAGTGCATGACCTCGCGTTCGCCCGCGTCCAGCCGGTGCGCCCGCAGTCGCAGCTCGGCGAAGGTGAGCGGGTGTTCCCGGTGGTGCCGGTTCGATCGGCCCGGGTCGGCGGGGTAGCGGTCGACGGCGACGCGCACGAGGTAGCGGGTGACCGGTTCGGTCCCCGCGTTGTACAGCCCCCGCCGGATCACGCACCGGTACACCTCGTCGAGGTAGGTGAGGGTGGCCTGTTCCCGCTCGACGATGAGGCCGGTGCCGGGCGGGAGCCACTGCCCGGGGATCGGGGACTCCCGGTGGTGGGCCTTGTCACCGCGGGCGTGCCGCAGTTCGTCGTACTCCCGGTAGCGTTGCCAGATCGCGCCGCTGGCGTCCAGGACGGCTTCCGCTCGGCGGGCGAAGTCCTCCGTGGGGCGGTGTCGCCGCCCCTCGACGTGGCTGACGTACGACGGGTCGAACCCCATCAGCGTCGCCAGCTGTTTCTTGGACAGTCCCCGCCCGGTCCGGTGACGGGCGAGTTCGGCGGCGAAGGAGTCGGCAGCCCGATCGAGCGGTGAGGTCGTCATCAGCTTCCTCGTGGCCGGGAGTATTCAGTTTCACGTTCCGTCGCCGGTCGCGTACACAACTGCCACCTTGTCGACACGTGCCTTGACGCGCGAGCGACGGGCGTCGATACTCCGGCCGTCGTTTCCCGAGCCGGACGCCGGGTAGAACCCCTGAGCGCGAGCGGGCCGGTCATCCATCCGACTGAGGTGGGCCTTCCCTTCGCCCGATCGATGTGGTTAGGCTAGCCTTAGCTCAGAGACGCGGCGCTTCGGACGGGGGACGAGTCAGGTGACAGCGGTCATGCCGGGGCGGGAGATCGCCGCCACGCTGGCTCCGGTCACCGCCGCCCTGCGTCAGATGTTCGGCACCGACGACGTGCCCGGGCTCGCCCGCGGCCTGCTGGTGGCCGACGAGTTCGGTTGGTCCCCCGCGACCGAACTGGTCGACGGCACCCGGCTGCCCGAGTTCCTGCGCGCGGCCACCGCCCGCTGGGGTGGCACCCCGCACGCCTGCGCCGCGCTCGCGTGGAAGTCGTACAGCTACTGGACGGCGCTGCCGGTGGTGCTGGGCTGGGCCTCCGCCCGGCGGGTGCCCCTGCTGACCCCGGCCGACGTGCTGATCCACTTCGAGGACCACCGGCCGCTGCTGACGATGGGCCTGCGGCGGTCGACCACGGTCGCCGTCCTGCCGGGCGACCCGCTGGCGCTGGCCGGCCTGCCCGAGGTGCGGGTCGTGGCCGGCGAGGCGGAACTGCTCCAGGCGCTCCGGGCCTCGCTGCTCGACGCCCACCTGACTCCGATGATCGCGGCGATCCAGGCCGAGGTGCGGATCGGCACCCGGACGCTGCTCGGCTCGGTGGCCTCCGGCATCGCGCACGGGATCCTCCGCGCCGCCGACAGCCTGCCGGGCTCCTCGGTCGCGACGATCGACGCCCTGCTCGGCGCGCTCGACCTGCGTGACCTGGTGGACCTGGTCCCCGGCCCGTCCGGCGAGCCGACCGTCCAGCGCCGCACCTGCTGCCTGGCGTTCACCCTCCCCAACCCCAAGATCTGCCAGGGTTGCTGCGTCCGCCAGTGAACGGCCGCCCGCCGGCCGTCAGTCGGTGAGTTCGCGCACGTCCCAGAGCCAGACACCCCCGGTGTACGTCGGCCGGACCCCGGTCAGCTCGGTCATGCCGCGGCGCAGCGCGTCGGCGTACGGGTGCGGGCCGAGCACCACCGCCCCGGCCCGCCAGTACCGCAGGTCGTCCACGGCGGCCACCCGGGCCCGCGGGGTGATCGGCGGCACGGCGCCGGTGCGCCGGATCAGGCCGAAGTAGTCGCTGGTCGGGCGGGGCGGCGCGCCGAACAGGGCCACCCGGTGTCTTCCGGGTCGGGTGTCCGGGCCGAGGAAGTAGCCCCGGGCGATCGGCATCTCCAGCCCGGTCTCGGCCGACCAGCGCAGCGGGTCGGCGTAATGGGTGTCCGGGAGCGGCAGGGTGACGATGCTGCGCCCGCCCGCCACGTAGGGGCGCCAGGCGCCGGAGGTGACGAAGGCGGGCGTGGGGTCGAGCCGCACCGCGGGCAGCGGCGTGGGCAGCAGTGGCAGAAGCGCCATCGCCAGCACGGTGCCGGTGACGAACCGGATCTGCGGTCGGGCGTCCGGGTGCCGGGCGGCGAGCGTACGAACGCGCTGGGCGCCGTAGGCCAGCAGCAGCCCGATGATCGGGGTGATCGCCAGGGACCAGCGGGTCGGCACCACCGAGTGCAGGATCGGCAGGTTCTCCAGCGCCGCCCAGGGGGCCGGGATGCCCGTACCCCGGCCGTTGAACTGGATCTCCCGGCCCAGCGAGAGCACCGCGAACAGCAGCGCCAGCACGGCCAGCCCGCGGACGACGGGGTCGCGCCGCAGCCACCAGACCAGCGCGACGACGAGCACCACCAGCGGCCAGCCGAAGAACGCGTTCTCCTCGGTGGGGTTCTTGGCCAGGCCCGTCGCGCTGCGCTGGTCCCCGGCGAGGGACTCCCGGGAGTACGCGACGAAGGACGCGAGGTCGGTGGAGTAGCCGCGGATGAGGCGGGACAGCCCCTGGTAGGCGCCGGGCCCGAAGAACTGCACGGAGAGGGGGTACGCGAGCACGACCAGCGCGACCACGGCGGCGACGCCCAGCCCGGCGACGAAGGGACGGGCCAGCCGGCGCAGCTCGGGCCGGCCGAGTGCCAGGGCGACCACGACCACGCCGAGGCCGATCGCGGTCATCAGCAGGATCTCCAGGTTGATGAAGGCCTGCCAGACGATCACCAGGGCGAGCAGTACGCCGTTGCGCAGCCAGCGTCCCGGCTCACCGAGGCGCAGGGTGCGCCAGATGATCAGCGGCACCACGAACTGCGAGACGATGTTCGGGTGGGCGTTGGCGTGCGAGACCATCGCCGGGGCGTACGCGCAGAAGGCCGCCCCGAGCCAGGCCGGTCCGCGCGAGCGGAGCAGCACCCGGGAGAGCAGGAAGTACCAGGAGGTCGCGGTGGCGGCCATGCCCAGAGTGAGGAAAAGGAGAAAAGACGTTCGCGGACCGGCGAGCAGGGTGACCGGCGTCATCGGTATAGACACGGATAATACGGACGTATTCGCCATCAAATTGACGGTGTCCGGAACGTTCATCCGGTCGGACGTGAAGGGATGGACGAACTCGGTCACGACCCGTGCGCCGTGCGCCATCATCCATTCGAACTGCGACTGGTCGGTGCGGTTGTCGCGGAGCCCTCGGTCCGGGTGGAGCCAGAGCCGGGCGGTCACCCAGAGGGCGAGTGCGACGAAGCTCAGGACCGCGAGCAGGTCCGCCCGCCGCCCGCGGAGCGGAAACGCGCCCTCGTCGGGCCCTTCCCGCTCGCCCCGGCTCCCGGTAGCGCCGAGGGGTGCGCCCGATTCCGGAGTAGTCATGACGATTCGTAGAGTAGTCAGGCGATGAGCCTGCCGTGACAGGTTTCGGGGTACTGAGTACTATGTGCCGGGTTCGCCGACCGCCGATCACGTGCCCGCCCCCCGACCACAATTCGGCCACCCCGGTGCCCCGATTTGTTCTGCCTTCGATGCGGATGATTCACTCTGTCGGTCCAGGCGCGGATCGAGTCACACCGTGAGGAATCGACGCATGGCAGATATCACCGGAGATCAGCGCGTGCAGTCCGAGGTTCTGGAGGGCCTCGCGACCGCCGTGAACCACCGTCGCTGGTTCGTCGAGCTCGCCCTGCCGTACCTCGGTGACAACCCGATCGAGATCGGCAGCGGTCTCGGTGACTACGCGCTGGAGTGGGCCGAACGGGTGCCGCGCTTCACCGCCACCGAGGCCGACCCGGACCGGCTGGTCGCGCTCAAGGAGCGGCTCGCCGCCGAGCCGTCCGTCGAGGTGCGCCAGATGCTGCTGCCCCACTCGGAGCGCGGCGACTACAGCGCGGCCGTGTCGTACAACGTGCTGGAGCACATCGACGACCATGTGGGCGCACTGCGCAGCATGCGCGACCTGGTCCGCCCGGGCGGAGCGGTGATCATCATCGTGCCGGCCTTCCAGTTCGCGATGAGCCCGGCCGACATCGCCACCGGCCACGTCCGGCGCTACACCAAGAAGACCCTGGCCGCAGCGATGACCGAGGCCGGCCTCACCGTGGAGAAGATCCACTACGCCAACGCGCTCGGCCTGATCGGCTACTTCATGGCCACCAAGGTCTTCCGGCTGATGCCGAAGGAAGGCCCGATGGTCAAGGTGTACGACACCCTGGTCCTCCCAGCGACGAAGGCGGCCGAGCAGCGCATCCGCCCCCCGTTCGGCCAGTCCGTCTTCGCAGTAGCCCGCACCCCGTCCTGACCGGGCCCGGGCTCCCTCCCCCCTCCCTCGCGATCTTGCACTTTCGGCCCCGGCTACGCGGCTTTTGACACGATTTGTCGGGGCAAGAAGTGCAAGATCGCGGGGGTCAGGCGCGGGTTACTGCTTGACCTGGTAGGTCGGGCGGATCACCGCGCGGGCCAGGGTGTGGAAGGCCAGGTTGAAGCCGACGTACGCCGGGGTGGCGTCCGGGGTCACGTCGAGGCGCTCCACGTCCAGGGCGTGCACCGCGAAGACGTACCGGTGCGGACGGTCACCCGGCGGCGGAGCGGCGCCCCCGTACCCCTGCTCGCCGTAGTCGTTGCGGACGGTGAACCCACCCGCGAGGTCGGCGTCGCTCGCCCCCCGGGGCAGCTGCGTGACGCTGGCCGGCAGGTTGACCAGCACCCAGTGCCAGAAGCCGCTGCCGGTGGGCGCGTCCGGGTCGAAGCAGGTCACCGCGAAGCCCTTGGTCTCGGCCGGGAAGTCCGACCAGGCCAGCTGCGGGGAGACGTTGTCACCACCGCCACCGGGGTGGGCGTGGGCCGCGTCCATCGGCTCGCCGTTCTGCACGTCCTCGCTGGTGAGCGTGAACGACGGAACGGTCGGCAGCAGCTCGTACGGGTCCGGGGCGATCGGACGTTCCAGGGTCATCGGGACGGATCCTTCCGGTGAGCGCGATATCTCCTGCGCACCTTCATACCCCGACCGCGCCTCCGAGCGAACCGGAAGCGCCCGCTGGACCCGGTGCGGAGGGTGTGGGATTCGAACCCACGAGGACGTTGCCGCCCTACCGGTTTTCAAGACCAGCGCCATCGGCCACTAGGCGAACCCTCCCGGCCCGCGCACCCCGTGGGGTACGCGACCGTGCCTAGTCTGCCACGGCGGCCGGCCGAGCGAACGCGCACGCCCACCCCCGACCGGCGTCCACAGTGGGGCGCGCCGCTTCGCCGGGGATGCGCCGCCGGCCGCCGAGCCGGTGCGGTAGACAGGGACCATGCGCGCGATCACGATCCCGGAGCCCGGTGGACCCGACGCCCTGGTGTGGGCCGAGGTGCCCGACCCGGAGCCCGGCCGGGGCGAGGTGATCGTCGACGTGCGCGCCAGCGCGGTGAACCGAGCGGACCTGCTGCAACGGCAGGGGCTCTACCCGCCGCCGCCGGGCGCGCCCGCGTACCCCGGTCTGGAGTGCTCCGGGGTGGTCAGCGCGACCGGCCCCGACGTGACCGGGTGGGTGGTCGGCCAGGAGGTGTGCGCGCTGCTGGCCGGCGGCGGGTACGCGGAGCGCGTGGCCGTGCCCGCCGGGCAGCTGCTGCCGGTGCCGGGCGGCGTCGGCCTGGTCGACGTGGCGGCCCTGCCCGAGGTGGCGTGCACGGTCTGGTCGAACGTGGTCCAGCTGGCCGGGCTGACGAAGGGGGAGACGCTGCTGGTGCACGGCGGCGGCAGCGGGATCGGCACCTTCGCCATCCAGCTCGGCTCGGCGCTCGGCGCGACGGTGGTGGCGACCGCCCGGGCGGCGAAGCACGGCCCCCTGCGGGAGCTGGGTGCCGCGCACACGATCGACTACCGCGAGCAGGACTTCGTCGAGGAGGTCCGGCGCGTCACCGACGGCCGGGGCGCGGACGTCGTCCTCGACATCATGGGCGCCTCCTACCTGGGACGGAACGTCGCCGCACTGGCGACCGGAGGCCGGCTCGTGGTGATCGGCATGCAGGGCGGCCGCAAGGGCGAGCTGGACCTCGGCACGCTGCTGGCGAAGCGGGGGACGGTGGCCGCGACGGCGCTGCGCTCGCGGCCGATCGAGGAGAAGGCGGAGATCGTCCGGGGCGTACGCGAGCAGGTGTGGCCGCTGGTCGAAGAGGGGAAGATCCGTCCGGTGGTGGACCGCCGGCTGCCCATGGCGGACGCCGCCGCGGCGCACCGCCTGATCGAGTCGAACGAGCACGTCGGCAAGGTGCTGCTGACCGTCCCCTAGCGCGGGAGCACCAGCCGCGCGCCGGACCCCTCACCGGCCAGCGTGTCGCCGGGGTTGTAGAGGGCGCAGCGCCGCAACGACAGGCAGCCGCAGCCGATGCAGCCGTCGAGGTCGTCGCGCAGCTTGGTCAGGAGCCGGATCCGCTCGTCGAGCCGGTCCCGCCAGACGCGGGAGAGCCGGGTCCAGTCCTCCGGGGTGGGGGTCCGCGCGGCGGGCAGCGAGTCGAGCGCCTCGCGGATATCGTCGAGCGAGATGCCGACCTGCTGCGAGATCCGGATGAAGGCCACCCGCCGCAGCTCGATCCGCGCGTACCGGCGCTGGTTGCCGCCGGTGCGCTCGGCCCGGATCAGGCCGAGCCGCTCGTAGTAACGCAGCGCGGACGGCGCCACTCCGCTGCGCTCGGAGAGCTGGCCGATGGTCAGTGACTCCTGCATCACGTCGCCTTGAGTTGAAGTTAACTTGAACTTGCAGGCTATCCGCATGACCAGACTCGCCACCACCACGAGGCTCGTCGAGGCCGCCGCGCCACTCGACGGCCGGAACGCCGCCGCACCCCCCCGACGGCCGGAACCCCACCGCGCCACTCGACGGGCGGCACGCCGTCGCGCCGCTGCTCGACCGGGTCCGCGCGGGCCGGGAGTTCGGCGCGAACGTGTACTCCACCCTCGACGTGCTCTGGGTGCTCTACGACCGGATCCTGCGGGTCAGCCCGGCGACCGTCGACGACCCGGACCGGGACCGCTTCCTGCTCTCCAAGGGGCACGCGGTCGCCGGCTACTACGCGGTGCTCGCCGCGAAGGGCTTCATCCCCGTCGACTGGCTCGACGACCAGGGCGGCCCGGCGAGCCGGCTCGGTGACCACCCGGACCGGCTGCTCGTGCCGGGGGTGGAGATCGGCTCCGGCTCGCTCGGCCACGGCCTCGGCCTCGGCGTGGGCACCGCGCTCGGGCTGCGGGCCCAGGGTCTGCTGGACCCCCGCGCGTACGTGCTGGTCGGCGACGCCGAGCTGGACGAGGGCTCCAACCACGAGGCGATCGCGTACGCGGGGGCGACCGGGCTGGCCAACCTCACCGCGATCGTCGTCGACAACTCCTCCGCCACGCACGGCTGGCCCGGCGGCGCGGCAGCCCGGTTCACGGTCAACGGCTGGACCGCGGCGACCGTCGACGGGCACGACCACGACGCCCTGCACACCGCCCTGACCGGGCAGGACAACCACCGGCCGCACGTCGTCGTCGCGGCCGTCGACACCGGGGAGTGACCGTGCGCGACAGCTTCATCGACACCACCACCGCGCTGCTGGCGGAGGATCCGCGTACGGCGCTGGTGCTCGCCGACATCTCGGCCGCCCAGTTCGCCCCCGCCGCCGCCCGTCATCCGGACCGGGTGGTCAACGTGGGCATCCGGGAACAGTTGATGGTCGGCGTGGCCGGCGGGCTGGCCCTGACCGGGCTGCGGCCGGTCGTGCACAGCTACGCGCCGTTCCTGGTCGAGCGGGCGTACGAGCAGCTCAAGCTCGACCTGGACCACCAGGGCGTGAGCGCCGTGCTGGTCAGCGTCGGCGCCTCGTACGACCGGGCGGCCGCCGGGCGCACCCACCTCTCGCCGGCCGACGTCGCGCTGATCGACACCCTCCAGGACTGGACCGTGCACGTCCCCGGGCACCCGGGCGAGGTGCCCGCGCTGCTGCGCGCGACGGTGGCCGCGGACACGTCGGCGTACGTGCGGCTGTCGGTCCTGCACAACGACCGGCCGTACGGGGGTGACGGCTCGCTCCGGGTGGTCCGGGACGCGGGGCCGGGGGCGCCGCTGCTGGTGGCGGTCGGGCCGGTCCTGGACGCCGCGCTGGCGGCGACGGCCGACCTGCCGGTCACGGTGGCGTACACGCACCGGCCGCGGCCGTTCGACGTCGCCGGGCTGCGGGCACTCGCCGGCACCGACGTGATCCTGGTGGAGCCCTACCTCGCCGGGACGTCGAGTCGGGTGGTCACAACCGCGCTGGCGGACCGCCCGCACCGGCTGCTGGCGCTCGGCGTCGGCCGGCAGGACCTCCGGCGGTACGGGTCCGCCGAGGACCACACCCGCTGGCACGGGCTGGACGCGGCAGGGCTGCGCCGGTCGGTGGCCGACTTCCTGGCGCCGGCGTTGGTCCGGGCCTAGCGGGAGCGGGGGCGGCGGCGGGCGCGCTCACGGCCGAGGATCCAGAGCGCCTCGACGCCGTCCTTCCAGGTGATCTTCTTGCCCTCTTCGCGGTTCCGCGCGCGGTAGCTGATCGGGACCTCGTACGGGCGGATGCGGCGGCGCAGCAGCTTGCCGGTCACCTCGGCCTCCATGCCGAAGCCCCGGGAGCGGATCTCGAGCGAGCGGTACAGCTCGACCGGCATGAGCTTGAAGCAGGTCTCCAGGTCGCCGATGTAGGAGTTGAACAGCACGTTCGCCGCCATCGTGACGCCCTTGTTGCCCATCACGTACCAGAAGCTGTAGGCGCTGTGGCTGCCGAACGTGCGGTTGCCGTAGACGACGGTGGCGCGCCCGTCGAGGACCGGCGCGAGCAGCTTGGGGATGTCCTGCGGGTCGTACTCGAGATCGGCGTCGAGGATGACCATGTACTCACCCTCGGCGTTGTCGACCGCCGTCCGGATCGCCGCGCCCTTGCCGGCGTTGCGCGGGTGGGTGATGACGCGCAGGCGCGCGTCGTCGGCGCGGCCCAGGATCTCCCCGGTGCCGTCCCGGCTGCCGTCGTCCACCACCACGAGCTCGATCTCGCACGGGTAGTCGACCGCCAGAGCCTGCTTCAGGGCGTCCGCGATGCGTTCTTCCTCGTTGTAGACCGGCATGAGGATCGAGAGCTTCACGGAATTCTCCCCGGTAACGGACAATACGCCGCCACAGCCTACCCTGCCGGCCAGCTCCGCCCGACGCTCGGCCACCGTCCGACCGGCTCGTTCCCGCCGGTGAACGGCCGGTCCTGCCCTCTCGACGCCCCGATCCGCGTCGGCGATGCGCCCGGATCGTCCGGTTCGGCAGCCGACGCGCAACCATTCTGAGATGCATTCACATGCCTGCATCACACGCGTTACCGTCCGGTAACCCGATCGACGTCCGACGATCGGACCGAAAGGAGTGCGTCGATGCGTGGAAACCCCAGGCGCGAACGGACGACCCGACGGAGAACCCTCACCGCCGCGATCGTCACCGCGCTCGTTCTCCCGCTGCTCGGCCTGCCGGCCACCCCCGCCGTCGCGGCCGACCGTCCGACCGTCCAACCACTCCCCGCCAACCTCGAGGCGATCCGCGCCGCCGAGGCCACCGCGCTCTACGGGGCGCCCGACATCCGCCCCCTGGAGCAGCGCCGCACCTCGCTCGTCACCATGGGCGACAGCGAGATCTCCGGCGAGGGGGTCGGCAACTACGTCCCCGGCACGCACCAGCCCGGCAACTGGTGCGACCGGTCGTACGACCAGGCGGTGTTCCGCACCGGCATCGCCGCCGACGCGAAGTACAACATCGCCTGCTCCGGGGCGACCCCGTGGAACCTGATCGCCGGCGGCCCGACCCAGCACAACGAGCTGAACCAGGGCGACTACCTCGGCATCAAGGCCCGCAACACCCACGTCAAGCTGATCTGGGTCGTGGTCGGCGCCAACGGCGACGGCACCATCCAGTTCGGTCCGGTCGCCACCGACTGCGCCGTACGCCGGGTGTTCTTCCAGGGTCCGTGCTGGCCGACCTACACCGACCAGTGGACGATCCGCACCGACGGCAGCCGCCGCGCGGTCGAGGACGCACTCCGCGACATCCGGCAGACCATGACGAAGGCGGGCTACCTCACCTCGGACTACGAGCTGGTGCTCATGTCGTACCCGAGCCCGGGCAGCCCGGACGTCGAGGACAACCCGAACTTCCCCGGCTGGTACGCGGGCGGCTGCCTGATCTACCTCGCCGACGCGGCGTTCGCGCGGAACAAGGCGGTGCCGCTGTTCGAGACGGCGTTGCGGGCGGCGGCGGCGAACACCGGAACCCGCTACCTGGACGCGAGCCGGCTCTTCCACGGCCACGAGGTCTGCATGGACGTCACGGCGGTGCGCGGCCTCTACATCGAACTCGGCATCTGGGACGAGAACGCGGCCCGGCAGTCCTTCCACCCCAACTACCGGGGCCACGGCATGTTCGCCCAGTGCATCACGCAGTTCTACGCCTCCGGCCAGGACCGGGCGACCTGCGTCGACCCGGCCAGCACCGGCAACGGTGTGCTCTACCCCGGCCTGTTCGAGTTCCGGCAGCTCCGCAACGCCGCCACCGGCACCTGTGTCGACGGCCGGGGGTACGACTCGCGCAACAGCACCGTCCAGCAGTCGTACGGCTGCCACGGCGGTCGTAACCAGGGCTTCTGGTACGACCCGACGCGCCAGTCGCTGCACTCCGAGCTGTCGCACGACCGGTGCCTGGACGTGGCCGGCGGGTCGTTGACCGCCGGCACGGCGGTGAACATCTACGACTGCCACGGCGGCGCCAACCAGAAGTTCGTGTTCAGCGGTCGGCAGATCAAGGCCGCCGGCAACACCAACCTCTGCCTGGCGTTCGACAACCCGTGGCTCGGCACCCCGCGGCTGCGGCTGGCGACCTGCTCGACGAGCAGCCGCCAGCAGTGGTCCTTCGAGTCCCGCACCTTCGCCAACCCGGTCGGCTACGGCCACGACGACTTCATCGGGTCGCGCGTCTACTGAACAGGGTGGGAGCCCCCGGCCGACGCGACCGGGGGCTCCCCTCCGCGTACCTACTTGCCGCGAGGCAGGACGATCAGGCGGGCCACGCCGTTCTCGCCGTCCTTCGCGCCGGCGACTCCGAGCACGCTGCCCACCTCGACCGCCTCGGGCTGGACCGTCCGGCGGCGCTCCAGCACCCGCAGTTCAGGGCCGAAGGTCCAGGTCATCGTGAAGCCGTCGGTGGACTTCACGGTCATCTTCTGCCCGTCGATCGCGGTCACCTCGCCGCGCTGCACCGCGACGGTCTTCGTACCGCCGTCCTTCGTCTGCACCACGACCTCGCCGTGCAGGGTGTTCTTCCGCAGCAGCACCCGGGCCTGCCGGCGCTTGCGCCACTCCTCGGCACGCTCCCGGCGACCCGGCGCCGCGGAGGTCGACGGCGACGGCGAGGCCGGCGCGGCGACGGTCGCCACGTCCATCTCGGCCGGGTCGAAGCCCATCGCGGCCAGCGCCTGACCCTCGACCCCCATCGCGGCGGCGACCTCGACGGCCGCCTCCCGCGCCGGTTCACCCGTCACCTGGGCCGCGCCGCAGCCGGTGAGACCGAGCGTGACCGCCGCGAGCAGCGTGGTGGCGGCGAATCCCCAACGTGCCATGACTCTCCCTCTCGTCGCTCCGTGTGGCCGCGCCAGCCGCGACTTCGACACGAGCCCAGCCTGCCCTCGACGGGCGAGCGGCGCGTCAGGCCGATGTTCGGGTCCGGTAAGGATCCGGCGGCAGCCGGACCGTGAACGCGGCACCGCCCTCCGGCGCGTGCCCGGCGGTGATCTCCCCGCCGAGCCGCCGGACCAGGCCCGCGGCGAGCGCCAACCCCAGGCCGCTGCCGACCTTGCGCACCCCCCGGTACCGCTGGTGCAGGGCGCCGCGCTCGAACGCCACCGCCAGGTCGTCGTCGGTGAAGCCGGGTCCGCCGTCACGGACCTCGACCACTCCGCCGTCGGCCCGGTCCGCGCCCGCCGGCCGGACCGCGAGCACCACCGGCGCTCCCGGGGGTACGACCCGCAGCGCGTTCTCCAGCAGCCCGTCCACCACCTGCCGGATCCGGCCCGGATCGGTGTACGCGGGCACCGGCCGGTCCGGAATCTCGGCCCGGAACGGCACCCCCACGGCGGCGCACCGGGCGGCCCAGGCGGGTTCCGCGTCGGCGGCGAGCCGGGTCAGGTCGACGGGCACCGGTTCGAGCGGGAAGTCGGCGGCCTCCAGCCGCGCCAGTGCCAGCAGGTCGCTCACCAGCCGGTCCAGGTGCTCGGCCTCGGCCAGCACGGTGCGGCCGGTACCGGTCACCTCCTCCGGGCCGATCACCCCGTCGGCCAGCGCCTCGGCGTACCCGCGGATCGCGGTCAGCGGTGTCCGCAGCTCGTGGGAGACGGAGAGCAGGAACTCCCGCTGCCGCCCCTCGCTGGTCGCGAGCGCGGCCGCCAGTCCGTTGAGGGCCTCCGCCAGGTCCGCCACCTCCTCCGGTGGCTCGACCGGGATCCGGACCGCCCGCTCACCGGCCCGCAGCCGCGCGGCGGCGGCCGCCGCGTGCCGGATCGGCCGGGCCAGCCGGCGGGCGAGCAGCAGCCCGGCGACCACGCCGGCCGCGAGCCCGGCGAGCAGCGGCAGCCAGAGACTCCGGACCACCTGCCGCCACACGCCGCCGCGCTCGACGGCGCGGGCGAGCACCACCCCGTCGCCGCCCGGCAGGGCGCGCCCCTCGACCAGGGCCGGACGGCCGGCGACCGGCCGGCGGCCGGAGAAGTTGTGGCCCTCGGCGACGCGCTGCACCACCCGGGGCGGCAGGCCGGGCCGGGCAGCCTCGCCGTCCCGGATCAGGTACGCCTCGACGCCCTGCGCCCGGAGCTGCCGGATCAGCCGCTCCTCGTCGCCGGTCCGGGGCGTGTCCAACCGGCTCCGCAGCGCCTCGGCGGCAAGCCGGGCCTGGGCGGCCAGGGCGCGCTGCTCGCCCCGCTCCACCCCGCGTACCACGAGGGGGATCCCGACTAGCGCGGTGACCAGCACCGAGATCAGCGCGACCGCGCAGGTCACCAGCACGGCACGGGACGTCAGCGTGCGGCCGGATCGGGGACGGGGGGCCGGGTACGCCCCGGTCACCGGCAACGCGACGGTCGGCGCGTCGACCGGGTGGTCACGCATCGGCGGCGTACCCCACACCCCGGTGGGTGCGGATCACGCTCACCGCGCCGAGCTTGGCGCGGACCTGCGCCACGTGCACGTCGACCGTGCGGGTGCCGGCGTGCGCGGCGTACCCCCAGACGGCGGCGAGCAGTTCCTCCCGGGTGAACACCCGGCCGGGGCGGGCCATCAAGTGGGCGAGCAGGTCGAACTCGGTGGACGTCAGGTGCACCGGGACACCGGCGGCGGTGACCGTACGCCGGCCCGGGTCCAGCGTGACGGGGCCGACCGCGCGCGGCCGGTCCGCGCTCTCCGGCGGCCCCGCGGTACGCCGCAGGACCGCCCGGACGCGGGCCACCAGCTCGCGGGGGCTGAACGGCTTCGTGACGTAGTCGTCGGCGCCGAGTTCGAGCCCGACGATCCGGTCCACCTCGTCGTCGCGGGCGGTGAGGAAGATGACCGGCGTCCAGTCGCCGGCCTCGCGCAGCCGGCGGCACACCTCGGTGCCGGCCAGACCGGGCAGGGCGATGTCGAGGACACAGGCCACCGGGCGGAGCCGGCGGGCGGCGGCCAGGCCCGCCTCGCCGTCGCGTTCCAGGTGTACGCCGAAGCCGTCCCGCGTCAGATAGAGCCGGACCAGGTCGGCGATGGCCGGCTCGTCCTCCACGACGAGGACGAGTCCGCGGGACGGCGCGTCGGCGGTCACCGGCCCATGATGGCCGACCGGGTCGGTGCCGCGAGGTCCGGGACGTGTTCGGGTTCGGTAAGGACGTGCCCGGTCAGCGGACCACGACGGGACGGAACGCCGCCGGCCGCGCGGTGGCTGGCGCAGGGTCCCCGATCGTGGCCACCAGCCGCTCGCGGGCGGGGCGTACGCGGGTGCGGAAGGCGTGGTTGAGCAGGGCGTCCAGCTGCCACACCTGCTTCGGGTGCCGGGTGCGGATGAGGAACCGCTCCCGGACGCCGTCGATCGCGGTGGCGGCCAGCTCGACGGAGTGCAGTCGCGGATCCGGGCTCCACGTGACGTTGCTCAGCTCACGCAGCTCGGTGTTGAGGTGCAGGCGCAGCCGGTGCAGGACCCGGGTCTGCTGGGTGACGACCAGTCGGCGGTGGGTCAGCAGCAGCAGGTACTCGCCGGCCACCGGCCGGTCCGGCCGGCTGCACCGGGTGACCAGGATGGTGGCGTCGCCGGAGCCGACACAGCGGCGGAAGACCGGCATGTGCCGGCTGGCGGTCTGCATCGCCACGCCGGCGTCGGCGGCGGCCGGGAGGAACGTTCGGGAGAAGACGTCCATGCCCTGCCCAACGACGCCCGAGCGGGGGTGACGTGGGCCACTCGGCGGAATTTGCAAGTTGCATGCCCGCCGTCGCACCGGGGGTGCGACGGCGGGCGTTGCGAACGGCGGGGGCAGTCCGGAAGCGCCCGCTACAGCAGCGGCTTCTGGAGGTAGTTCCACTTCATGCCGACGATGAGGACCGGGCCCGACCAGCCGCTGCCGAGCCAGCCGTACCGGTGGAGGAGACCCGTCGTCAGGTCCACCGCGACGAGGTCGGCCCGACCGTCCCGGTCGAAGTCACCGACGCGGACCAGATCCCGCTTGTTGGCGAACCCGCTGCCGACCTTCACCGGGGAGCCGAGCTTCCCCGCGGTGGTCACCGAGTAGCGGTACAGGGAGCCGCTGCTCTTCTCGCGGGCGATCAGGTCGACCTGGCCGTCGGCGTTGAGGTCCGGCCCGCCGGTCAGCTCGTCCATCTTGTTCCAGCCGCCCGTGGCCAGCAGGATGCGGCTGCCGAAGGAGGTGCCCCGGCCCGGGTAGAGGTACAGCGCACCGGTGGCGGCACTGACGCCGAGCAGGTCGGGGTATCCGTCCCGGTTGTAGTCACCGATCGGGGTGATCTCCCGCAGCCCGTTCCACCCGGTGCCGATCCACACCCGGGACGCGAACGCGCCGGTCCCGGTGCCCGGGTACAGCCAGAGGTTGCCGTTGGTCGAATCACGGGCGATGACGTCCTCGCCGCCGGACCGGTTGAAGTTCCCGGGGCGGACGACCGCGTCCATCACCTTCCAGCCGGTGCCCAGGGAGACCGGGGCACCGAGTCTGGTCCCGTCGCCGTGGCGGACGAGGAGCTGCCCGCTGAAGCCGTCCCGGTAGAGCAGGTCGGACCAGCCGTTCCCGGTGAAGTCACCGGTACCGGTCGCGGGTAGCGGCGCGAAGTCGACGTAGTTGGAGTCGATGTTGAGGGTGACCCCGCCCCAGGTCTCGTGGTGGTCGCCCCGGTACTGCTTCATGCGTCGCTTCGGCATCCAGTAGCTGGCCGGGATCGCCGCATCGGTGACGGTCGACACGCCGTCCCACTTCGCGAAGTCCAGGTAGTCGGGCCGGACGTGGTCGGTCCGGGGGTACGCCGTCACCTGGTCCGCCACGCCGGAGGAGAGGCTGCTGTAGAAGCCGGAGAAGTAGCCGTGGTCGTGCAGCCGGGCCGTCCACGCGCTCAGGTATTCGTTGACCGCTTTCGTGCACGCGGTATCTCCCGTGGGATACGCCTCGATGTCGACGATCAGGACGCTCTCCGGGGCGAGCCCGAGGTTCCGGGCCTGGGCCGCGGCGTCGTCCGCCTCCGCCCGGCCCTGCGCGGCCGCCAGCTCCGGGTTGATGCGGTTGCGGAAGCCGGTGCACGGAGCCTGGAGACCGACGTAGAGCGGGATGAGATGCCATCCCGCCGCCTGCTGCGCCGCCACCCACTCCCTGGTGAGGTTGGGCTGGGCGCAACCGCGGCTGATCCCACCGATGTAGATCCCCACGCCCCGGTACGGCGACTGCAACCAGGCCTGCATCTGGGCGCTGGAGGGAGCGGTGCAGGTGTCGAACGCCTGCCCGGTGAAGGTGCCGGGCTGTGGACCGGTGGTCGCGGCCGCCAGCCGGACGGCGGACGCCGCGTCGGTGCCGGATCCCGTCCCGTCGGGTCCGCTGAGCACGGTGGTGCCGAGCAGCGCGGTTGCCAGCACAGCGGAGAGCCCTGCGGCGAGACGGCGCGACCGGCACCCGGAGGTGCGAGAAGTCATGTGTCCCCGTTTTTCGTCGGCGAAGAGCCGGCGGACGGGCCTGTGAGGCCCTCACTCGACGCCGGCTGGCTGATTCTGCCTGGCCGGCGTCGTCGATGTCCACAGAGGCCGTGCTGATGACCGCGAATCCGTCCAGGGACCGTCGGCTCGCAGCGGGATTCCGGCACCCGGCCTACACCGGGTTGGGGGCGAGCAGCTCCTCCAGCCAGCCGGGCACCGCCTCGGCGTACTCGCGGCGGGCCGGGTCCGGCGTGTCGAGGGCCCGGCGCCAGGACAGGGAACGGCTGACCGTGGTGACCCGCGTGGCGATCCCGGCCAGCTCGCGCAGCGTCGCCCGGTCGTGCCGGTCGGTCCACGGCTCCAGGTACGCGTCGCGCAGCCGCACCAGCGTCGGGTCGTCCGGCGACAGCTCGGACGAGTACGCGACCGACCGGAGGGTCACCAGCAGCGTGCCGAACGGATGGGCCAGCGAGGCGTCGCCCCAGTCGAAGAAGCGGTACCCGTCGCCGGTCACGAAGATGTTGCCGTCGTGCAGGTCGTCGTGCTGCACGGTGGGGGCGACACCCGATTCGGCCAGCCGCCGGCAGTCCTCGGCGAACGTGTCCCGGTGCGCGCGGAGCCGCTGGTGCGCCTCCGGGCTGAGCCCGCCCTCCGCACCGAGCAGCAGGGACTCCTCGTCGTCGAGCAGCGCCTCGAACAGCTCGGGCAGCACCTGCGGACGGTGGTCGGGCAAACCCAGGGCGAGCAGTTCGTCGGCGTACGCGGCGGTGGTGAGCTGGAGGTCGGCGTACTCCGGCAGGATCCGCTCCCAGCGGGAGAGGTCCCGGTCGCGGGACAGCACGTCCCGCAGCGACTTCCCGCCGGCGGGCAGCAGCGACCAGCCGCGCCGCGCGTCCACGGCGATCGGTTCCAGCACCCGGCCGGGGGCCAGCCGGGCCAGCGCGGCCAGCAACCCGGCCTCGTGCACCGTCCCCGGGTTGTTGGCCTTGAACCAGACGTCGCCACCGTCGGTGGGGACGCGCCAGACCAGGGACCACGGTCGGACCCGGGCCTCGACCGGCCCGGTCACGTGTCGGCCGTGCGGCCGGAGCCGCTCGGCGACCCAGTCGAGGGCGAGGTCGCCCCAGCGCGGGTCGGCCCAGTCGGCCTGCGGTGTGTCGGTGGTCGTCACGCTCGGCAATCTAGGTCGCCGGCGGGTCCGCCGGCGACCTAGATTACGCCGGTCAGAGCAGCTCGACGATGG
This sequence comes from Micromonospora thermarum, assembly GCF_012034245.1. GTDB lineage: Bacteria > Actinomycetota > Actinomycetes > Mycobacteriales > Micromonosporaceae > Micromonospora > Micromonospora thermarum. Next base: position 27,690 of record NZ_JAATEO010000001.1, read on the forward strand.
TCGCGTTGGCCATGCCGCCGCCCTCGCACATCGTCTGGAGGCCGTAGCGGATGTTGTTGTCGCGCATGTGGGCGAGCATCGTGGTCATGATCCGGGCGCCGGAGCCACCGAGCGGGTGCCCCAGGGCGATCGCGCCGCCCCGCGGGTTCAGCCGCTCCGGGTCGGCCTCGGTCTCCGCGAGCCAGGCCAGGGGCACCGGGGCGAACGCCTCGTTCACCTCGTACACCCCGATCTCCTCGATGCCCAGCCCGGCACGGCGCAGCGCCTTCGCGGTGGCCGGGATGGGGGCGGTGAGCATGGTGACCGGGTCGTCGGCGGCGACCACGGCGGTGTGGATGCGGGCCAGCGGACGCAGGCCGTGCCGGCTGGCCCACTCGGCGGTGGTGACGGCGAGCGCGGCCGCGCCGTCGGAGATCTGGGACGCGGACCCGGCGGTGACCACACCGTCGGGCCGGAACGGGGTGGGCAGCTCGGCCAGCTTCTCCAGTGAGGTGTCGCGGCGGATGCCCTCGTCGGCGCTGAACTTGCCGCCGTCGGCGAGGGCGACCGGCGCCAGCTCGGGGTCGAAGGCGCCGGCGTCCTGCGCGGCGGCCGCCTTCTCGTGGCTGGCCAGCGCGAACTCGTCGAGCTGGGTGCGGGAGAAGCGCCAGCGCTGGGCGATCAGCTCGGCGCCGACCCCCTGGTTGAACGGGAGCGGAGAGTCGGCGGCGACGCCCTCGACGCCCCGGTAGCGCTCGAGGATCGCCGGGCTGAACGGCATGCCACCGGCCACGCTGGAGCCCATCGGCACCCGGGTCATCGACTCGACTCCACCGGCGACGACCAGGTCGGCCTGCCCGGACAGCACGGTCGCGGCGGCGAAGTGCAGAGCCTGCTGGCTGGAGCCACACTGGCGGTCGAGGGTGGTGCCGGGCACGGACTCCGGCCAGCCGGCGGCGAGGACAGCGTTGCGGGCGACGTTCCACGACTGCTCGCCGACCTGGGAGACGCATCCCCACATCACGTCGTCCACCAGGGCGGGGTCGATGCCGGTGCGCTCGGCGAGAGCGCGCAGCACGTGCGCGGACAGGTCGACCGGATGCACACCGGCGAGGCTTCCCTTGCGCCGCCCCACGGGGGTGCGTACGGCGCCGACGATCACTGCGTCACTCATGTCTACTCCCCGGTAACCTGGGCCGGCTTCGATCGTACGTCGCCGCCCGACCGGCCGTCTCGCCCCACTGGCATGCTGGGCGCATGGATCCAGAGTCGTCCGGGAGGCGGGAGTGGCGGGTGCCGGCCGCCCTGCCGGCGGTCAAGGCCGGTGGCGCGGTCGCCCTGGTCGCGCTCGGTCTCCTGCTCGCCGACGGTGACCCGGTCCGGCTCGTCCTGGCCGGGGTGGTCGCCGCGGCCCTGCTCGTCTGGGCCGCCCGGGACGTGCTGGCACCGGTCCGCCTGGCCGTCGACCCGGACGGGCTGACCGTCGTCCACGGCTTCGCGGGGCACCGGCGGCTGCCCTGGTCGCAGGTGGAGGCGGTCTCCGTCGACCGGCGGACCCGGCTCGGCCTGGCCAGCGCCGTCCTGGAGGTCGACACCGGGGAGTCGCTGCACCTGTTCGGCCGCTACGACCTCGACGCCGACCCGGCCGAGGTCGCCGAGGAGCTGAACGCCGTCCGGCCGGCGCCCTGACCGGCGCGCACTGGTCCTGACCGCGCGCGGAGCCCGACCGGCGCCCGGCGGGCCGGCCGGCACACGGCGGGCTGGCCGGCACGCGGCGGGCTCGTTCTCAGGCGAGCAACGCGGCGGTGCGGATCAGCGCCAGGCCGAGCAGCGCCGCCACGATCACCGCGCCACCGGCGCCCTGCACCAGCGTGCGCCGCGAGCGCGGGGCGTACGCGAGGACGAGGGCCATCAGCCCACCGACCGCGAGGCCGCCGAGGTGGCCGGGGATCGAGATGCCCGGCACCGTCAACGTGAAGACCAGGTTGATCACCAGGATCGGGATGACCTGGGAGATGTCGCGACCCATCCGGCGCTCGATGACGATCAGCGCGGCGAAGAGCCCGAAGATGGCGGTCGACGCGCCGGCGGTGGGCCGGTTCGGCTCGGTGAAGACGTAGGCGAGGACGTTCCCGCCGAGGCCCGAGATCAGATAGAGCGCGGCGAAGCGCAGCCGACCGAGCTGGGCCTCCAACGACCGGCCGAGCACCCAGAGCGCCCACATGTTCAACGCCAGGTGGATCACGCCGAAGTGCAGGAACATCGCGGTGACCAGGCGGTACCACTGGCCCTCCGCGATGCCGCCGACCGTCCCGTCGGGGAAGATCGCCGCGCCGAGCACGGAACCCCAGTTGGTGAGGGGGGTGCTGTCACCGAGCAGCCCCCCGAGGCCGCTGCCGCCGATCACCGCGCCACCGCTACCGGCGGAGGCGATGGACAGCAGCATGACCAGCACGTTGATCACGATCAACGCCTTGGTCACGTAGCCGTGCCGGCCGGCGGCACCGCCACCGAAGGCGGTGCGCGCCGGCCGTACGCTGCGGCGCCCCTCGTTGACGCACTCCGGGCACTGGAAGCCGACGGACGCCTCGCGCATGCAGTCCGGGCAGATCGACCGGTCGCAGCGGGTGCAGCGGACGTACGTCTCCCGGCCGGGGTGCCGATAGCAGACCGGGGTGGTCGGCGGGGACTCGCTCACCGGTCGGTCCTGGTACCCGGGCGCTCAGTCATGCGAGCAAAGGTACCTCGCGACCGCTCAGGAACCGCTGCGCTCGATCTCGACCCGCTCGATGACGACGTCCTGCAGCGGCCGGTCGGCCGGGCTGGTCGGGGTGTTGGCGATCGAGTCCACGACCTTCGCGGACTGCTCGTCCGCCACCCGGCCGAAGATGGTGTGCCGGTTGTTCAGGTGCGGCGTCGGCGCGACCGTGATGAAGAACTGCGAGCCGTTGGTGCCCGGCCCGGCGTTCGCCATCGCCAGCAGGTACGGCTGGTCGAAGCGCAGCTCGGGGTGGAACTCGTCGGCGAAGGTGAAGCCGGGGCCGCCGCGGCCGGTGCCGGTGGGGTCGCCCATCTGAATCATGAAGCCGCTGATGACGCGGTGCGAGATCGTGCCGTCGTAGTACGGCCCGCTGCCCGGCTGGCCGGTGCGCGGGTCGGTGTACTGCTTGGTGCCCTCGGCCAGTTCCACGAAGTTGCGGACGGTCTTCGGGGCGTGGTTCGGGAACAGCTCCAGCCGGATCGGACCGGCGTTGGTGTGCAAGGTGGCGTAGACAGCCTCGGCCACGGGTACTCCTCACTCGTTGGTCAGTTCCATGCGGATCCTCCCATGTGCCCGATCTGGTCATGCGGAGGCATCCGAAGGTGGAGGATGACGGAGGACAACTCCCAGGAGGTGGGACCGTGTTTGGAATCGGGCGGCGAAAGACCCAGGGGCAGCTCGCGAAGGCCGAGTTGAACCAGGGCTTCGGTCACCTGAAGCAGGCCGCGACGTACGCGGCGAAGGGTGCCGGCGCCACGGTCGGCCCGCGGGTCCAGGCGGCCCGGGGTGCCATCGCGCCGACCGCCGTCGTCATGCGTGACCGCGCTTCCAGCGGCTACGCGTCGACGGTCGCAGCCCTCGCCCCGCTGGCCCTCGCCCTCCGCAACGCGCAGGTCGAGGGTAAGGCCGCCAACGGAAAGGCCGCCGCCAAGCAGGCCGCCGTCAGCAGGAAGGTGAAGGCGAAGAACATGAAGGCAGCGCGCAAGAAGAAGAAGTCGGGCCGGGGCGGGATGATGACCGGCCTGCTCGCCGCCGGCGCGGTGGCGGGCCTGGCCGGCGCCATGGCCATGCGGCGGCGGCGCGAGCAGCAGGAGTGGGCCGAGTACGACCCGACCCGCTCGCTGGAGCCGATGCGGGACGAGGTGGACACCATCGAGGTCACGACTCGCACGCCCGCCGAGAAGGCGACCTCGGCGTCCACCGTGGCCGGTGGTTCCGGCACGGCTGGCGGGCCGACCGGCGCGGGCAGCTCGGCGGTGGCCGGCGGCAGCAGCGCCTCGACCACCAGCCCCACCAAGCAGGCGTCGGTCCACGCGACCGACAAGATCCCCTCGGTGGCCGAAGGCGCCAAGGAGTCCTCGGGCCGCCCGGCCGACGACCTGAGCAAGGCCCTCAACAAGAACGGCCGCCGCTGACCCCCGGCCGTGTCAACCCCGCGATCTTGCACTTGTGGTCCCGCGTTCGCGGCTTTCGCCACGTTCGTCCGGGCAGGAAGTGCAAGATCGCGGGGTTTTGACCGTCAGAGCCAGCCGTTGCGCCGGAACCAGCGGTACAGGGCCAACGAGATGCCCAGCATCAGGGCCAGGATCGTCGGGTAGCCGTAGGTCCATCTCAGCTCGGGCATGAATTCGAAGTTCATGCCGTAGATGCCGGCGATGGCGGTCCAGACCGCGGCGATCGCCGCCCAGGCCGCGATCTTGCGCATGTCGTTGTTCTGGTCGACGGTGACCTGCGCCAACCGGGCCTGGAGGATCGAGTTGAGCAGGTCGTCGTACGAGTTGACCTGTTCGACGGTGCGGCTGAGGTGGTCCTGCACGTCGCGGAAGTAGCGCCGGATCTCCTTCGGCACGTCCCGGTTCATCTGCGCGGTGAGCGTCATGAGCGGGCGCTGGAGCGGCATCACCGCCCGCTTGAACTCGACCAGTTCCCGCTTCATCTGGTAGATCCGCTGGATGCGACCGGTGGCCTGCCGGTCGAACACCTCGGCCTCCAGGATGTCGAGGTCGTCCTCCAACTGGTCGGCGACCTCCAGGTAGAGGTCGACCACCCGGTCGGTCACCGCGTACGCGACCGCCCAGGGGCCGTGGAGCAGCAGTTCCTCCTTGGTCTCCAGATCCGCGCGAACGGGGGCGAGCCGACAGGCGTCGCCGTGCCGCACGCTGATCAGGAAGTTCGGCCCGATGAACAGCATCACCTGACCGGTCTCGACGACCTCGGAGGTCTCGGTCAGCTCGGTGTGCTCGCAGTAGCGGGCCGTCCGCAGCACCAGGAAGCTCACGTCACCGAACTGCTCCAGCTTCGGCCGCTGCTGGGCCTTGACCGCGTCCTCGACGGCCAACTCGTGCAGCCCGTACGTGGCGGCGATCTCGGTCATCTCCGCCAGCTCGGGCTCGTGCAGACCCAGCCAGACGAAGCCGTCGTCCGTCTGCCGCGCCGCGGCCAGCGCCTCGGCGTAGGTCCAGGTGCCCGACCGGCGCTTCCCGCCGACGTAGAGCGCGCAGTCGACGACGGAGTTGCGTCGCGGACCGGCCGGCTCCGGCACGCGTGGCGAGCCGTCGGGGGCGAGCCGCCGGGTCATGGCCCGCACCGGCGCGACCCAGTCGCGGGACCGGGTCATCCGGCCACCACCCGGCAGCACCGTCCGTGCCCGCTCCGTGCCGTCCGCCATCACGCCCCCCCTTCCACGCAGCGTCGCGGATTGCAGGGTACGCCGTCGGCGACCTCACCGCCGGTGACGGACCGCCACGGGGGTGGCGCCGGGCGGGCCGGGCCGTGTTGGGGGGTGAGGGGACGACACGGCCCACCCGGCGCCCTGTGGGGGCGGGGGATTGTGCTGGTGGCGCCGTTCCACGTGCGTCGGGCGGGCGTGCCCGGATGGGCGCCGCCCGGGTCACCCGACGGTGACCTCCGCTACACGTGGTGAATGACGCTCGCAGCATTGTGGGCCGGCAGCCGCCCCGGCGGGAGCCCCGGGACGGCTGATATCGCCGAACTGTCGGGAACCCGACAGAAATTCAGCCCCGAACTGCTGCAACCGCCTCGGCGAGTCGGCGTACGCCCTCGTCGATCCGGTCGGCGGTCACCGCCGAGTACGCCAGGCGCACCGCGTGCCGCCCCCCGTCGAGGACGAAGTCGCTCCCCTTCACCACGGCCACGCCACGCTCGGCCGCGGCCGGGGCGAGCTTGTCCACGTCGACGTCCTCGGGGAACTCCACCCAGAGGAAGTAGCCACCGTCCGGCTCCACGAACCGGGCGTCCGGGATGTGCCGCCGCAGCGACTCGCCCAGCACCCGGGCGCGCTCACCGAGGGCGCGGCACACGGTCTCGATCGAGCGGTCGATCGCCCCCGAGACGCAGAACTGGTGCACGATCGCCTCGGAGACCATGCCCGGCGAGATGTAGAGGCTGGTCGCCTTCTTGGCGATGTCGGCGATCAGGTCGGCCGGCCCGACCAGGTACCCGACCCGGACGCCCGGGCAGACCGTCTTGGTGAAGCTGGAGGCGTGGACGACCACGTTGCGGGTGTCGAGCGAGAGCATCGACGGCAGCGCCTCGCCCCGGAACCGGATGTCCGCGTACGGGTCGTCCTCGAAGATCGTGAACCCGTACTCGGCGGCGAGGTCGAGCAGCTCCCGCCGCTTCTCCAGGCTCAGCGTCACGCCCGCCGGGTTCTGGTAGTTCGGGATGATGTGGGCCAGCCGGGGGCGCACGCCCGACTCCAGCAGCTTGCGCAGCTCGGCGGTGTCCAGGCCGTCCGGCTCGATCGTGATGCCGTGCAGCTCGCTGCCCATCCGCTTCAGGTTGAGCAGGGTCCGGTCGTACGTGGGCCGCTCCACGACGACCGCGTCGCCGGGACGGACCAGGTGGTCGAAGAGGAACGCGTCGGCCTGGAGCGATCCGTTGGTGACCAGGACCTGGTCGGCCTGGACCCCGTGCTTCTTCGCGATCCACTCGCGCAGCGGGAGGTAACCGACGGAGGTGCCGTACGCCGTCACTCCGGCGGGGTCGGCGTCGAACGCGCGGACGGCGGCGGCCTTGAGCCCCTCGACATCGACGATGTCCAACGAGGGAGCGCCACGGGCGAAGGAGATCAGCTGCTCGGCGGTCATGGCTGTTGAGCGTACGGAAGGCGACGGGGTGCGTGCGGTCGGCACGGCGATGTCCGCATCCTGAGCCACCGGGACGGGTGACCGGGCTCGACCGGTCGGCGGCAGATCAGACCGGAAGGCCGAGCGGGTCGTGCTGCGCCTCGCGGGAGAGCCCCTCCACGTGCAGGCCGAGCGCCGTGACCAACTGTCCCCAGTCGAAGTAGGACCGCCAGGCGGCGATCCGTCCGCGCCGTACGCGCACCACGTCCACGACGTCCCAGCTGATCGTCCGCATCGTCGGCGCGACGGTGCCGAAGGGCGTGTGCAGCACACCGGTGTGGGTGCCGGTCAGCCGCTGCTCCACCGCCGCCCCGCCGGCCGTCTGCACGGCGCCGAGCCGGTCCACGTACAGGTCGGGGAAGGCCCCGGTCCAGGTCCGCAGCAGCGCCGGCAGCTCGATCGGGCGCACGGTGACACCCGGCATGGCGTAGAAGGCATCCGCCGCGTACAGGTCGGGCAGCCGCGCCACGTCGCGGCGCAGGAGCATCGCGTACTGCTGCTCGACCAGTCGGTCCGCGCCGGGCATGGCGTCCTCCCCCGCGGGCCGCGGCCCGTCCGCGCCCGCAGGGGATCCTTACCCGTCGATCCGCGGCCCAACCCTGTCGCGGCCGGCCGATCCGGCACTCAGCCGGCGCCGACCATCCGGCTGGCCGCCCAGACCCGCATGATGTCCCGCACCGAGATCACCCCGGCGACCTCGCGGCCGTCGAGCACCACCAGGTGCCGGAAGCCACCGCGGGCCATCGCCGCGGCCGCCTCCTCGACCGTCCACTCCGGCCCCGCGTAGACCACGTCCCACGTCAGGTGGGCCCCGGTCCGCTCGACGTCGCAGTCCAGACCTGCCCCGATCGCGTTGAGCACATCCCGTTCGGTCATGATCCCGATCCCCTCGGAGTCCGGATCGATCACGACCGCCGACCCGATTCCACGGGCCGACATCATCTGCGCCGCCTGGCGGAGCGTGTGCTCCGGCCCGACCACGAGAACCTGGCTGGACATCGCTTCCCGAACCTGCATCACGCATCACCCCTGTGGGACGGTGGCACCCGGTACGGAACATGGTGCGCCGGGTGTGTTTCCGGGACAAGACCAGACATCGCCGCGGCCCTGGGCGGCTCGCTACTGTCGAGGCGTGTCCACCGAGCCCCTGCGCTGCGCGGGCGCGCTGATCGTCGACGACGACGGCCGCCTCTTCGTCCAGCGGCGATCCCCCGACCGACGCCTTTTTCCCAACTGCTGGGACATCGTGGGCGGTCACCTGGAACCGGGCGAGGAGATCGAGGACGCCCTGCGCCGGGAGGTGACCGAGGAGACCGGCTGGACGGTCGCGTACGTGCTCGGCCTGGTCGGCGAGTACCGGTACGTGGCCGACGACGGGCTGGAGCGGATCGAGAGCGACTGGCTCGTCCGGGTCGACGGCGACCTCGCCCGGCCGACGCTGGAGGCGGGCAAGCACACCGAGTACCGCTGGCTCGCCGAGCAGGACCTCGACCTGCTCGACGAGCACCGGGACGTCAACGACGGCCTGATCCGCCGGATCGCGGAGGACGCCTTCGCCCTGCTCCGCACGATCGGTTCGTGAACGACACCGTCGACCTGGCGCCGCACCGGTTCGCCGGGCTGGTGGCCCCTGCGGTCGAGCGGACGTTCGTCGCCGGCATGCGCGCCGGCCGGGACGCCGGCGGCGCCGAGGTCAGCCGGCGGTACGGCGGGCCGGCGGCCACCGGCTTCCTGGTGGATCTGCGCACCCGGCTCGCCGTGCCGGGCGGCACCGTCGAGGCGGCCGGCTTCACGGCGGTCACCCGGTACCGGGACCCGGCCGCCTGCCGGCGGGCGCTGGACCGGCACGTCGCACACGGGCTGGTCCACCGCGGGGCGGACGGCGCGATCACCGCGACGGAGCGGGGGCTGGCCTTCCTCGACGAGCTGTGGCAGGTGCACGCGCGGGCGACCGGGGAGCTGTGGGCCGGGCACGCCGACCGGGTCCTTCGGCTGGTCGAGGCGCTCGGCCGGGTGCTCGCGTACGCCCTCGTGCTGGCCGAGGACGACGGCGACCCGGCGGCGGACGGCGCGTTCCTGGCCATGGCGCCGCCCCACGAGCCGGACGGCACGCCACCCGGTGTGCTGCTGCTCAACCGGCTCGGCACGCTGCGCTACCACCGCGCCGACGCGCACGCGGCCGCGTGGACGGCCGCCGGGCACACCGCCACCAGCATCGTCCAGCTGGCGTCGGGGCCGGAGCGCCTCGCCATCGAACTGGAGACCGACCGCCGGGCGGCCGGGCCGTACGTGGTGCTGACCGCCGAGGAGCGGCTGACGATGCTCGCCGACCTGGCGGCCCTGCCCGGCTAGGGCCGCTGCCGAAGTCCCCGGCCGAGCCGAGGCGGAGTCCAGGCCGGCGGTCCCGGCCGGCGGCGCTATCCTCCTCCGGTGAACGCCAGACGAACGGGACATGATGCCGGCATGGTCGGAATGGTGCTGGCAGCTGGTGCCGGGCGGCGGCTGCGCCCGTACACCGACACGCTGCCGAAGGCGCTGGTGCCGGTGGACGGGGACACCACCATCCTCGACATCGCGCTGCGCAACCTCGCCGAGGTCGGGCTCACCGAGATCGTCGTCGTGGTCGGCTACGCCGCCGGCGCGGTCCAGGAGCGGCAGGCCGACCTGGAGAAGAGGTACGGCGTCACGATCACCCTCGTGCACAACGACAAGGCCGAGGAGTGGAACAACGCGTACTCCCTGTGGCTGGCCCGGGAGTGGTTCGCGCGGGGCGTCCTGCTGGTCAACGGCGACACGGTCCACCCGGTGAGCGTGGAGAAGACCCTGCTGGCCGAGCGCGGTCCGGGCGTCCTCCTGGCGATCGACACGATCAAGACGCTGGCCGAGGAGGAGATGAAGACGACCTTCGACGTCGCCGGCCAGCTCACTCGGATCACGAAGCTGATGGACCCGGGCGAGGCGTACGGGGAGTACATCGGTGCGACGCTGATCGAGCCGCACGTCGCCGACGCGCTGGCCGACGCCCTGGAGACGACCTGGCGGCGGGACCCGAACCTCTACTACGAGGACGGCTACCAGGAGTTCGCCGACCGGGGTGGCGAGGTGCGCGCGGCGCCGATCGGCGACGTCTCCTGGGTCGAGGTCGACAACCACGACGACCTGGCCCGCGCCCGGGAGATCGCGTGCCGCTACTAGCCCGTAGCGTGCTGACCCCGCTGCACATCGACGTGCGCCGGGGCGCGGTGGCGGATCTCGGCACGATCCTCGCCGACGGGCGCATCTCCTCCGGCGGCGACGTCGCCGTCGTGGTGGGGCCGGGACAGGGCGAGACGGTGGCCGGCCTGGTCCGCCCGTCGCTGCGGTCGGCTGACGTGTTCACCGTCGCCGGAGGCAGCCTGGACGCCGCCGACGAGCTGGGCAGCAAGCTCCGCAACCGGTCCTACGACGCGGTGGTCGCCATCGGCGGCGGCAAGACGATCGACGTGGCGAAGTACGCGGCCACCCGTCGCGGCCTGCCGATGGTCTCGGTGGCGACGAGCCTCGCCAACGACGGGATCGCCTCGCCGGTGGCCAGCCTGATCACCGAGGGGATCAAGGGCTCCTACGGGGTGCACATCCCGATCGCGGTGATCGTGGACCTGGATTTCGTGGAGGCCGGGCCGGAGCGGCACAACCGGGCCGGAATCGGCGACGTGGTCAGCAACATCAGCGCGCTGGCGGACTGGGAGCTGGCCCGGCAGGTGCGCGGTGAGCCGGTCGACGGGCTGGCGGCCTCGCTGGCCCGGGCGGGTGCCGAGGCGGTGCTCAACCACCCGGGCGACATGTCCGACGACGCCTTCGTCACCGTGCTGGCCGAGGCGCTCATCTCCAGCGGCCTGGCGATGGCGGTGTGCGGCACCAGCCGACCGTCCAGCGGCGGCTGCCACGAGATCATGCACGCCGTCGACGCGCTCTACCCGGGCACCGCCTCGCACGGCGAGCTGGCGGGGCTCGGCGCGCTTTTCTGCACCTTCCTGCGGGGCGACGAGCGGCGCTTCGTCGAGATGTCGGCCTGCCTGGCCCGGCACGGCCTGCCCCGGCTCCCCGCCGACGTCGAACTGACCGACGAGCAGTTCGTCGAGGCGGTCCTCTTCGCCCCGCGGACCCGCCCGGACCGCTACACGATCCTCGAGCACCTCGCCCTGTCCGCCGACGACGTCCGGAACCGGTTGGGAGACTACGTTGACGCCCTCCGTGATCACCTTGGCTGAGCAGTCCCGGCCGACGGTTGCCGACTTCTACCGGACCAACCGGGGCGGAGGGCTGTTCAGCGAGTCGGTCAGCCAGTGGATCGGCGCGACGTTCGCCGTCGTCGCCCACCGGCTCGGGCTCCGGCCCACCGCGCTGACGATCACCAACCTGGTGCTCGGGCTGAGCACCTCGGTGGCGGTCGTGGCGCTCGCCGAGCCGGTCGCCGACGGCCGCGTACCGGCCTGGCTGGTCGGGGTGCTGGCGCTGGTCGGCTGGCAGGTCGCGTACGCCCTGGACTGCGCCGACGGGCAGCTCGCCCGGGTCACCGGCCAGGGCAGCGCCGCCGGGGCCCGAGTCGACGTGCTCTGCGACGTGGCGGCCCAGATCGCCCTGGTCGCGGCGCTCACCGCGACCACCGTGGCGCAGACGCCGTCGACGCCGACCTGGCTGATCGCGGCGTTCGCCGGGACCTGGATGGTCAACCTGGTGACGTCGGTGATGCAGTCCGGCCCGAACGCGGCGAGCATGGTCACATCGACGTCGCTGCCCGTACGCCTGGTGAAGCTGGTCCGCGACTACGGTGCGGTGATCTTCGTGGCCGGGCTGGTGCTGCTGTTCGCGCCCGCGCTCACCCTCTGGGTGGTGGTCGCGTTCACGGTCGTCAACGGCGGCTTCCTGCTGGCCAGCATCGCCTTCTCCGCCCGCGCCAGCCTCCGCTAGGGCTGCACCTGGCCGCCGACCGCCGCGGCCGGCCGATCACCCGGCACACGACCCCCGGCCAGCGCGCCGACTGCACCGGCTTCACGCAGGTCATGGCCGCGATCCGGATCCGACGGAGGGTCGGGCGGCCGCGGACCCGGCCCGGGCACGTGCTGGCTGACAAGGGCCGTCGATGCGCCCTTCGAGCCCGAGGGGCCGAAACCGAGCCGACCGCAAGCCCGTGACCAGCACAGACCCGCCGACGATCACGCCCGTGTGTCCACGAATTGCGGAACTCGGGCTTTCGGTTGAACCGGTTGGCCGGTTGCACCGTTGTCCCAACGTCCACTGTCCTCAGTTGTCGGCCGGCGCGCTGGCCAGCTTCGACGTACCGAGGAAGCTTCGACGCACAAGGAAGCTTCGACGCAGCGAGGAAGGCTATGACCAAACTCACGCTCGATCTGCACCCGATCTTTCAGAGTGATCGCGACATCGACCGCACCCTGCGCGAAATCATGTTCGAGGCGGTGCGCACGAAGGCCGAGCTCGTCGAGATCATCCCGGGCAAGGGCCGCGGGCAGCTCAGGCGGCGCGTGTTGGGCTTCCTCGCCCAGCGGCACATTCGCCGGCTGTACGACCGAGTCGAGACCGACCCCGACAACAGTGGCGTCATCTACGTCCGGTTCAGCCGCCACGCCTGAACCCCTTGTTCACCAGGCTCTAAGGAGGCCATAGATCGTGACCGTTCCAGCATCGTCTCAGCTTGCGGGGAGCGACGGATCAACACCCGATGGCGACCAGTTGGCCGAAGAAGGCGGCCGCGTTGTTGAGCCTGTCTCGGCCAATGCTGCAGGAGTGGTTCTTACGCCTGCGGCGGTCCGCAAGGTTTGGGAGCTGCTCGAGCAGGAGGGGCGGAGTGGTCTGCGGCTGCGTCTCGCGGTCCAGCCTGGCGGCTGTTCCGGCATGCGGTACCAGTTGTTCTTCGACGACCGGCTTCTTGACCGTGACCAGCGCTTCGTGTTTCCCGTAAACCCGGAACCTGCTCACACGGATGACGCCGGCACTGATAGCGGATACGAAAGCGGGAACGATGAGTGACGTGACCCAGCTGAGTCAGCAGAAGGTTCCTGGTGTGGGGGATCCCGTGGTCGAGGTGGTGATCGACAGGATGAGCCTGCCGTACCTGGCGAACGCGACGATCGACTACGTGGACACCATCGCGCAGCAGGGCTTCACCATCGACAATCCCAATGCTGCCGGTGCCTGCGCATGTGGGGATTCCTTCCACTGACGATGGGTACTCCGACAACGGTGCCGATCGGCTGGTTCGCCGCGGAACAGGCCGCCCAGGATCTCATCGCGCACGTCGATGATGAGCTGGCAGTAGCGACGTTCGAGTACCGAGCTACCAGCGACGTCCTCGCACTCACCTGGTCCCTGGCGGAAATAGCGACCCCCTCAGCCGCTGATCCCGTCAGGTCGATTCGGCAGCTGCACGCGCATCTGACGAATGAGCGGCACTGGCGGGCGTGGTGCCATGCTCGGCTTTTGCGTCCACCTGCCGCACTCACACACGCCGACCTGCGACTGGCCAGCCAGGCCTGGAGCCGGTTGGTCAGACGGGGACTGCTTGCGGGCTTCACGGTATCCGGCGTGACAGCTGAGGTCTCCTCCTCGACAGCATGCTGCATCGGGCTGCATCATGCCCGACGTCTCCTTGACGCCTACTAGCCCGGGGTCGGAGCTGATCCTCCGACCCCTAGCCCCTGCGGGCGATCGACGCGTAGACGTCGATGAGGCGCTTGGTGACCACGTCCGGGTGGAAGGTGCGCTCGTAACGGGCGCGGGCGGCGGGCGCCAGCCCGGCGGCACCGGCGGCGGCCACCGGCAGGGCGGCCGCGAGGGCGGCCGGCTCCGGCGGCACCACCCAGCCCGCCTCCCCGGCAACGATTCCGGCCGGCACGGCGGCGGCCGAGGCCGGCGGCGGGGAGCCCGGCCCCGTCGCCGGGGCGGCGGCCGAGGCGGACGCGGCCGGGCCGGTGCCGGCCGGCTCCCGCGGGGTGTCCGCGCCGACCAGGTACGGGATGCCGCCGAGGGCGGTGCCGAGCACCGGACGACCGGCGGCCAGCGCCTCGATGATCACGGTGGGCAGGACGTCGTGCCAGGTGGAGGTGGCCAGCACGACCGCGCTGGACTCGATCGCGGCACGGACCCCGGCCCGGTCCAGCGGGCCGAGGAAGGTCACGTCCGCCCGCTCCGCGGCGGCGGCCTCGACGAGCGGCCGCAGCTCTCCGTCACCGGCGATCCGCAGCGGCCCCAGCGCGCCGTCCGGGTGCCGGCGCCAGGCGTCGACCAGCAGGTCGAGCCCCTTCTCGGGGGAGAGCCGGCCGAGGAAGAGGAAGCCGGTGCCGAGCGGGGCCGGCGCCCCCGGGTCGGGGATCGCATTCGGCTTCACCACGATCCGTTCGTCCGGAATGCCGTAGTCGCGCAGGTGGTCGGCGACCGCCGTGGTCAGTGCGATGAAGCGGTCCACCGACCGCCAGGTGCCCCGGTGCACCGCCAGCGTCGTCGCCATCAGCGCACTCTGCGCCCGCGAGCCCCGGTAGCAGCGGTGCACGACGGCGGGCACGCCCAGCGCGCGGCCCCGGCAGTCCTGGCAGATCATGCCGTCCCGGAAGTACAGGCCGGAGGAGCAGACCTGCCGGTAGTTGTGCACCGTCTGCACCACCGGCACCCCGTGCCGGTGGGCCGTCCGCACCACCCAGGGCGAGAGCAGGGGGTACGGGTTGTGCAGGTGCAGCACGTCCGGCCGCTGCTCGGTGAGCAGGCGGCTCAGCTCCTGCTGGGCCTTGGGGGCGTAGATCGGGGAGATCGGCAGCAGCGCCTTGGCGGCCCGGGACATCGACGGGATCTCGTCGGAGCTGCGCAGGAACGGCAGCACCTCGACCCCGGCCGCGGTCAGCTGGGCGATCTCCGCGTCGACGATCGTGTTCTCGCCGGACGGCTGGGCCTCCCGGTACCGGTTGTGCGCCACCACGATTTTCATGAGATTGGAGGCTACCGTTGGCGGGTGCCCGAACTACCGGAGGTTGAGGCGCTCGCGGAGTACCTGCGCCAGCGCGCGGTGGGCCGGCGTGTCGACCGCCTGGAGGTCGCCGCGATCAGCGCCCTGAAGACGTACGACCCGGCACCCACGGCCGCCGCCGGGCAGGTGGTGACCGACGCGCGCCGCCACGGCAAGTTCCTCGACGTGGTGCTCGGCGACGACCTGCACGTGGTGGTCCATCTCGCCCGGGCGGGCTGGCTGCACTACCGGGAGGCGTTCCCGTCGAGCGCACCGCTGCGCCCCGGAAAGGGCCCGGTCGCGCTGCGGGTACGCCTCGACGACGGCTCGGGGTTCGACCTGACCGAGGCCGGCACCCAGAAGAGCCTCGCCGTGTACCTGGTGACCGATCCGGCGGCGGTGCCCGGCGTGGCCCGCCTCGGCCCCGACGCCCTGGCCGTCGACCCGGCCACCTTCGCCGACCGCATCCGCAGCCGGAAGGGCCAGGTCAAGGGGGTGCTCACCGACCAGACGGTGCTGGCCGGGGTGGGCAACGCGTACTCCGACGAGATCCTGCACGCGGCGAGGCTGTCGCCGTTCGCGCTGACCAACCGGCTCACCGACGAGCAGCTCGCCACCCTGCACGCCGCGACCCGGGACGTGCTCGGCGACGCGGTGGCCCGGTCGGTGGGCCAGCGGGCGGCGGAGCTGAAGGGCGAGAAGCGTTCCGGGCTGAAGGTGCACGCCCGCACCGGGCTGCCGTGCCCGGTCTGCGGCGACACCGTCCGGGAGGTGTCGTTCGCCGACTCGAGCCTCCAGTACTGCCCGACCTGTCAGACGGGCGGCAAGCCGCTCGCGGACCGTCGGTTGTCCCGGTTGGTACGGTGAGTGACAACCCTCACCGACTACGGAGAGGAATCGGCAGCCGCGCGACGAACGTCCGGGTCGCGTCTCTACTCCGGCCCTCATCCATCGGTATAGTGGCTCGGTCCCCGGCTTCTGAAATGGTCCGGAGCCGGCCAGATGCCACGCGGTTCGTCCCGACGCCACGCCCCTCGGGTCAGCGTCCGGGTGCGGTGACCGCGTGGGAGACTGGGACGGTGGGCGACGTGGACCCCTCACGCCGAGTGAGCGGCTCACGTCATGCGGGAGGACATGGGTGAGGTGACGACAAGCCTCCAGCGCCCGGTATCCAACGAAGGGCCGAGCAAACTCGTGCGGCACGTCGACAGCTTCGAGATCCAGCCGCCGACACCGCCGTCCACCAACGGCGTACCCCGGTCGGCGTGGGCGCGGGCCCGGCGGCGGGTCTCCCGCTGGCACCGCCCGTACACCGCGATCCTGCTGCTGCTGGACTTCGCCGCCGCGGCGTTCGCCAGCTTCACCGCGATCCGCACCTTCGACCAGGCCCGGGCCGGCTTCTACCAGGCCCACGACGATCCGACCTGGTTCTACACGGTGGCCTTCGGCCTGCTTCCGCTCGGCTGGGTGGTCATCCTCTGGTTCAACCGGTCGTACGACCGGCGCTACCTGGGCCTCGGGCCGGACGAGTACAAGCGGGTGATCCGCGGCGGCGTGGCGGTCTGCGCGACCGTCTCCTTCCTGGCGTTCGCCACCAAGACCGACCTGTCCCGGTTCACCGTCGGCACCGCGCTGCTCCTCGCGCTGCTGCTGATCCTGCTGGGCCGCATCCTGGCCCGGTTCGTGCTGCACGTCGTCCGGCGCAACGTCGGCCAGGCCGGGCACCGGATGGTGCTGGTGGGCACCCTGCCGGAGTGCCTGGAGGTCTACCGGTCGGTCACCCGCAGCCCGGCCGCCGGCCTGGTGCCGGTCGCGATCCACATCACCGACGGGTACGCGGCGGCCCGGGGCGTGGAGACGCCGGTCCCGATCTACGCGGGGCGGGACGTCCTCGCCCTGGTCCGCGAGGTCGGCGGCGACACGATCGCCGTCTGCGGGTCGGCCAGCGCCGAGCCGGGTGAGCTGCGCCGCCTGGCCTGGCAACTGGAGGGCTCGGGCGTCGACCTGGTCGTGGCCCCGCAGCTGACCGACATCGCCGGCCCCCGGGTGCACATCCGGCCGATCGAGGGCCTGCCGCTGCTGCACGTGGAGGAGCCGACCCTCTCCGGCCCGGCGCTGCTGGCGAAGAACCTGCTGGACCGGGTGGCCGCCGGGCTCGGCCTGCTGCTGCTGGCGCCGATCTTCCTCGCGATCGCCGTCGCGATCCGGATCTCCGACCCGGGTCCGGTCTTCTTCCGGCAGCCCCGCGTCGGCCACGAGGGGCGGACCTTCCGGGTCTGGAAGTTCCGCACCATGTACGTCGACGCCGAGGACCGGCTGGCCGGCCTGGTCGACCAGAACGAGACCGACGGCATGCTCTTCAAGATCAAGCAGGATCCCCGGGTGTTCCCCGTGGGTCGGTTCCTGCGCGCGTCGTCGCTGGACGAGCTGCCTCAGTTGATCAACGTGCTGAAGGGCGAGATGTCGCTGGTCGGGCCGCGCCCGCTGCCCGCCGACGACGGTGACTTCCTCGGCGACGTCCGGCGGCGGCTGCTGGTCAAGCCCGGTATGACCGGTCTGTGGCAGGTCTCCGGCCGCTCCGACCTGTCCTGGGACGAGGCGGTCCGGCTGGACCTCTACTACGTCGACAACTGGTCGCTGGCGTACGACCTGAGCATCCTGTGGCGGACGGTCGGGGTGGTGCTCGCCCGCAAGGGCGCGTACTGACACCCTTGGCGCGCTGCCCCCTTGGCGGGGCGGCCCGCACGGGCAAGGATCGCTGCGTGGGTGGCAACCTCTCCGCCGTCGTCGGCGTCGTCTCGCTGGTCACCGCGCTGGCCGCGGCCCTGTTCGCGGTGGTACGCCTGCGCGGGCGCCGGGGGATCGCCACCGCCACCCAGCGGGCCACGTACGAGGTGCTGCACACCGCCGGGCTGGCGGCCGAGCCGCTGCGCGCCGGGCTCACCACCGCGAACGCGGCGAAGGCGGCACGCCATCTGCGGGCCCTGGTCGGTGCGGTGGGCCTGGCGCTGACCGACGCCGACGGGCTGCTCGCCCTCGACGGCCGCGGCGCGCACCACGAGGCCCAGCTGGTCGGGGCGGCCCGGCGGGCGGTGGCGGCCGGCCGGTCGACCGTGCTCGGGGAGGCGGAGCTGCACTGTGACCGGGTGGACTGCCCGGTCCGGGGAGCGGTGGTCGCCCCGCTGACGGGGGTGGACGGGCGGGTCGTCGGGGCGCTCCTCGCCGTCGCCGACGGCGCACCCGCACCCGGCCTGGTGCAGGCGACGCTGGAGACCGCGCACTGGGCCGGCAACCAGCTCGCCCTGGCCGAGCTCGACTCGTCGCGGGAACGGCTCGCCCGGGCCGAGGTCCGCGCGCTGCGGGCGCAGATCAGCCCGCACTTCATCTACAACGCGCTGACCGCCATCGGCTCGTTCGTCCGGACCGACCCCGATCGGGCCCGGGAGCTGATCCTGGAGTTCGCCGAGTTCACCCGCTACTCGTTCCGGGCGCACGGCGAGTTCACGACGCTGGCCAAGGAGCTGCGGTCGATCGACCGCTACCTGACCATCGAGCGGGCCCGGTTCGGCGACCGGCTCCAGGTGCGGCTCCAGATCGCGCCGGAGGTCCTGCCGGTGACGCTGCCCTTCCTCTGCCTCCAGCCGCTGGTCGAGAACGCGGTGCGCCACGGGTTGTCCCGGAAGCCCGGCACGGGCATGGTGAGCATCGAGGCCCGCGACGCGGGCACCGAGTGCCACATCACGGTGGAGGACGACGGAGTGGGGATGGACCCGGCCGCGCTGACCGCCGGCATCGCCGAGCTGGCCGGCGCCAGCGGCGACCCCGGCGACGACCCGGGCGGCCACGTGGGCCTCTCCAACGTCGACGAGCGGCTCCGGTCGGTCTTCGGGGACGGCTTCGGCCTGGTGGTGGAGACCGGCCTCGGTTCCGGTACGAAGGTCAGCATGCGCGTGCCGAAGTTCCACCCGGGCGTACGGGCGGGCTCGTGAGCGGGTTCCTGCGGGTGCTGGCGGTGGACGACGAGCCGCCGGCGCTGGACGAGCTGGCGTACCACCTGCGGACCGACCCGCGGGTGGCCCGGCTGCACACCGCCGGGGACGCCACCGAGGCCCTGCGGGTGCTCCGCGACGACGACGTCGACGTGGTCTTCCTCGACATCCGGATGCCCGGTCTGGACGGCATGGAGCTGGCCCGGGTGCTGCGGCGCTTCGCCCGGCCTCCGGCGATCGTGTTCGTCACCGCGTACGACGACGGCGCGGTGGACGCGTTCGACCTGGGCGCCACCGACTACGTCCGCAAGCCGGTCCGCGCCGAGCGGCTGGCCGAGTCGCTGCGCCGGGTGATCGGATCACGGGTGGTGCCCACCCATCCGGCAGCGCTGGCGCGGGCCGAGGAGGACCCGACCATCCCGGTCGAGCTGGCCGGGACGACCCGCATGCTGCCCCGCTCGGCGGTGCGCTGGGTGGAGGCGCAGGGCGACTACGCGCGGCTGCACACCGCCGAGGGCTCGCACCTGGTCCGGGTGTCGCTGGCGACCCTGGCCGAGCGCTGGGCGGACGCCGGGTTCGTCCGGATCCACCGGTCCTACCTGGTGCAGTTGAAGCTCATCGCCGAGCTGCGGCTGGTCAACTCCGGCTACGTGGTGGTGGTCGACTCGACCGAGCTGCCGGTCAGCCGTCGGCACACCCGGGAGCTGAAGGACAAGCTGGTCCGGGCGGCCAAGCAGGACTGGAGCCGCTAACCGCTCACGACCATGGCAGCGATCGCCGCGACGAGCATCGCCGGCCCGTACGGGACGGGGGTCCGCCAGCCCGCGCGACGGGTGACCAGGAGGCCGGCGACGAGCGGCAGGTTCACCAGCGGGGCGAGCAGCACACCGGCCACGACGGCCGGCCACCCGAGCCAGCCGAGGTGGAACCCGAGGACGGCCCCGAGCTTCACGTCACCGAAGCCGAGTTGGGAGCGGGGCAGCAGGGCGAGCGTGAGGTAGCCGGCGGCACAGGCCAGCGCGGCGAGCGCACCGCGTACCAGTGCCGGGACGGCCTGGTCGGCGAGCGCCGCCACCACCAGGAGCGCCACCCCGCCGAGGAGGGCGGCGCCGACCAGCGGGTCGGGCAGCCGCAGCACCCGCAGGTCGACCAGCGCCAGCGGCACGGCGAGGGCGGCCAGCAGGAGGAACGCCGGCAGTGCCCAGGTCGGGCCGAGCGCGGCCGCGGCGACACCGCAGGCGAAGGCGGACAACGGGACGGTGACCCAGCGTCCCGGTACTACCCGCCGATCGCACCCGGGGCACCGGCCGGACGACCGCCACCAGGGCGGACTCGCCGTCGCGCACCGGGGGCAGGCGGTACGCCAGGGCGGCTTCGGGTGGCCGTCCGGCCACGTCACCGCGTACCGGTCGATCAGCCCGGGCAGCAGCATCCCCCAGCCGGCCCCGGCGACGGTGGCGGCGGCCACGAGGGGGAGCAGCACGGGCGGGATCGTATCGACGCTCACCGCCGGAGCGGGGTCCCGAAGGAAGAGATCGGTGGATCGGGAACAACCGGCCATCGTCGTACACTGTACGGTAGGCCGTACGAGACCGAGGAGGACGCGCGTGACCGAGACCCCCTTCGACCCCGGCGCCGAATTCGACCGCCAGGTGCACCGACTCGTGGAACTGGGCTATCCCGCGCTGGCCGGCCTGACCCCGGAGAGCTTCCGCGACCTGGCCGCCCCCTTGCGGGGGGCGGCGGTCGCCGGCGCGGCCAACCTCCCCGCCCCGACCGAGGGACGCGTGCCGTTCCTGCTGGTCGTGACCCGCGAGATGGTGCCCGTCGAGGCGCGCGTCGGGCTGACGACGCTCGCCGGCAAGAGCAAGCCCGGGATCGTCGACCGGCACTACGCCGAGGGCGACCTGGCCCGCTTCGATCCGATCAAGGAGCTGGAGGTGCCGGCCGGACCGGCGTACCTCCTGTTCGACGTCGACCGGGGCGAGGAGACCCTGAACCTCGCCCCCGCCTCCGCGATGGAGGTGATCACCGGCCAGGACCGGCTCCCGCTCACCATCGACGAGGGCCTCGCCTTCGTCACGCTGCACCCGCCGGCCCTGGCGAAGAACAAGTGCTTCTCCCTGGTCGGCTCCCGCTGCGGCGACAAGCGGGTGCCGGCGATCTGGATCAGCCAGGGCGCGCCGAAGCTGGGCTGGTGCTGGTGGGGCAACCCGCACACCTGGCTCGGCTCGGCCTCCGCCCACCCGGTCCGCGTCGGACTGGGGTGACCCCCGCCGGTGGGCCGGGCCCCGCGTGCCCGGCCCACCGGCGGCCCCCCATGACCGCAGGTCACCCGGGTCGGCGTCGACGTTATCCACAGGGGTGACGCGTTCTCCACAAGTTATCCACAGGGCTCCTGTGCACCGCTTGACATTCCTGCCGATCGGGCCAGACTGCCGGAGTGGCCGCTGCCGACGATCCCGTCCCGGCGCCCGGGGCGGGGACGGGGCCCGGGGCGCCGCCCCGGCGTGACGACCCCGGCCGGGTGCCGGTCCAGGCCGCCCGGCCGCCGGCGCGTACCCGGATCGTGCTGGCCGACGTGGCCCGGCGGGAGACGCGCGCCAACCGCACCCGCACCGAACTGGCCCAGCAGACCCGGGTCGGCGAGGCGCTGGTCCGGGGCCTGGTCCGCGCGCAGCTCTCCCTCGCGCTGCGGCTCTCGCTGGTGGTGGCGATCGGGCTCGGCGGGCTGCCGTGGCTGTTCGCCATCGCTCCCTCGGTCGGCCGGGTCACCGTGCTCGGGGTGAACCTGCCGTGGCTGCTGCTCGGGGTCGCCGCCTTCCCGTTCCTGGTCGCTGTCGGCTGGGCGTACGTGCGGCTGGCCGAGCGCAACGAGCAGGACTTCACCGACCTGGTCCAGCGGCCGGAGCGCTGACGTGGACAACGGGTACGTCGTCCCGGCGATCGTCGCGGTCACGCTGGTCACCGTCGGCATCGGCTTCTACGGCCTGCGTCTCGCCCGCACCACCTCGGACTTCCTGGTCGCGTCCCGGATGGTCAGCCCGACGTGGAACGCCGCCGCGATCGGCGGGGAGTACCTGTCGGCGGCGAGCTTCCTCGGCATCGCCGGCCTGATCCTCAAGTACGGCGTCGACGTGCTCTGGTACCCGGTCGGGTTCGCCGCCGGGTACCTGGCACTGCTGCTCTTCGTCGCCGCACCGCTGCGCCGCTCCGGCGCGTTCACCCTGCCCGACTTCTGCGAGCTGCGGCTCGGCTCCCGGTGGCTGCGTACGCTCGCCACCGTCTTCGTGATCTTCATCGGGTGGCTCTACCTCGTACCCCAGTTGCAGGGCGCCGGCTTGACGCTGGCCACGCTGGCCGGCTCGCCGTACCCCGTGGGTGCCCTCGTGGTGGCGGTGGTGGTCACGGCGAACGTGGCGCTCGGCGGCATGCGCGCCATCACCTTCGTGCAGGCGTTCCAGTACTGGCTGAAGCTGACCGCGCTCGCCGTACCCGCGATCTTCCTGGCGTTGCAGTGGCAGGCCGACGCCCGCCCGGCGGTGACCCCGCCCGACGGGCCGGCGTTCCGGACCGCGACCACCGTCGTGGTCGAGCATCCCGCGACGCTCACCCTCCCGGGCGGGACCACCCGGGAGGTACGCCCCGGCGACGAGCTGACGTTCGCGGCCGGTGACCCGGTGCCGGAGGTGTCCGGCGTGGCCACCGACGCGGCGGACTGGCTGCTGCCCAGCACCGCCGGGGACGACGACCAGGGGCTGTTCGCCACGTACTCGCTGATCCTGGCCACGTTCCTCGGCACCATGGGCCTGCCGCACGTACTGGTCCGCTTCTACACCAACCCCGACGGCGCCGCCGCCCGGCGCACGACCCTGGTCGTGCTGGCCCTGGTCGGCGCCTTCTACCTGCTCCCGACGATCTACGGCGTGCTCGGCCGGATCTACACCCCGCACCTGCTGGTCACCGGGCAGACCGACGCGGTGGTGGTCCTGCTGCCCGGCGCGGCGCTCGGCGACGGGACAACCGGGCGGCTGCTCGCCGCGCTGGTCGCCGCGGGGGCGTTCGCGGCGTTCCTCTCCACCTCCTCCGGGCTGCTCACCAGCGTCGCCGGGGTCATCTCGACCGACGTGCTGGGCCGGGGCTCGGTCCGCGGGTTCCGGCTGGCCACCGTGATCGCCGGGACGATCCCGGCGGTGCTCGCGCTCAACGTCTCCGGGCTGGACGTGTCACAGGTGGTGGGGCTGGCCTTCGCGGTCGCCGCGTCGAGCTTCTGCCCGCTGCTCGTGCTCGGCATCTGGTGGCGCGGGCTGACCGACCTGGGCGCCGCCGCCGGTGTGCTGGCCGGCGGCGGCGCCGCGGTCGGGGCGGTGCTGGTGACGGTGCTCGGGCCGCCGCTGTCCGGCTGGCCGGCCACGCTCACCGCGCAGCCGGCCGCCTGGACGGTGCCGCTCGCCTTCACCGTGATGGTGGCGGTGTCGGTGGCGACCCGCCACCGCGTCCCGGCCGCAATCGGCGCCACGATGCTCCGCCTGCACGCCCCCGAAGCCCTCCGCTTGCAAGGAAGGGCACCTTCTTAACGCCTGCGGTAGCGGGAGGGGCCCTTCTTAGCACTCTCAGCAGGCGTCGGTGCCGGCACAGAGCCGGCTCGCCGCCGCGCGCGCGTACGACCGCGCCTCGGCCCTGGTCGCACGGCCGTCCAGTCGGATCTGCGCCACCAGGTCGCCCCGACGGACGAGGAGCAGGCGGCCCGGCTCGCCCCCGACCACCGAGCCCACCAGCAGCGACTCGACTCCGCCCAATCCCTCCGCCAGGACGGTGAGCGAGTCGCCCGGACGGTTCGGGACGCAGGCCGCGACGAGCCGGCGCGCGTTGTCCATCACCGTGGCAGCGGCATCCCCCGAATGACGGGTCACGCGCTCGATGAGCACGTCGGTCTGCGAGTCGTACCGGACGTCTCGCCGGTCCACCTCGCCGACGAGCAGCGGGGGTGAGGTGTCGCGGCAGTGGCTCGCCACCGACTCCAGCGGCCAGTCGCCGCCCACGTCGCTCCTGAGGGACCGGAAATCTTCGGGCAGGTCGGCGAGTTGGAGCATCGCCGCGGCCGGAACCGACCGGGGCGGGGTGCCGGTGCTCGGCCGGGCGCCGGATTGCGGGCCGACGGCGTCGGATCGGCCGTCGGGCTGGGGGCCGCGCTCGGCTTCGCGGAGTCGGCCCTGGGCGCGAGCGGTGGCGCGGCGTCCGGACCGCCCGCCACGGCCGCCGCGCCGCCGACGACCGTGGCGACGGCGACGGCACTGGCGAGACCGGCGGCGATCCGGGTACGGCGGGCACGCTGCCGACTCTGCCGGCGCAGCTGCTCGGTGGGCTCCCGGAGCAGGTCGTCGAACGCCTCGAACCCGTCGTCCCCGTGCATACCTCGCCCCTTCCTCAAGTCCTGCCCTTCTTACGCGCGGAGCGCGGCGACGGTTGCACGACCAGGGCCTGTCCTGCCGACTGATGATCGGCGGGACAGCCCTACGTCCGAGGTATGACGGTGGATCATCCCTGCGCCGGAGCGCTCCACTGGTCACCGCCGGATACGGTCGGACGCATGACTGGTGAGCACCCCGCCCTCACGTTGCGTGCGCTGGTCAAGCGCTTCGACGACAAGGTGGCCGTGGCCGGCGTCGACCTCGACGTGCCGGCCGGCTCGTTCTACGGCCTGCTCGGCCCGAACGGTGCCGGGAAGACGACCACGCTGTCGATGGCGGTGGGCCTGCTCCGGCCGGACGCCGGGCGCGCCTGGGTGCTCGGGCAGGACGTCTGGGCCGACCCGGTCCGCGCGAAGCAGCTGCTCGGCGTCATGCCCGACGGCGTACGCCTCTTCGACCGGCTGAGCGGCGCGGAGCTGCTCGCGTACCACGGTCTGCTGCGTGGCATGGACCCGGCGGTGGTCGACCAGCGGGCGGCGGAGCTGCTGGACGTGCTCGCCCTCGGTGACGCCGGCCGGACGCTGGTGGTGGACTACTCGGCCGGCATGAAGAAGAAGATCGGTCTGGCCTGCGCGCTGCTGCACGGGCCCCGGCTGCTCGTGCTGGACGAGCCGTTCGAAGCGGTCGACCCGGTGTCGGCGGCGTTGATCCGGGACATCCTCCGGCGGTACGTCGCCGGAGGCGGGACGGTCGTGTTCTCCAGCCACGTGATGGAGGTGGTGGAGCGGCTCTGCTCGCACGTCGCGATCCTCGCCGCGGGCACCATCAAGCGGGTCGGCACGCTGGCCGAGGTTCGCGGGGACCGCTCGCTGGAGCAGGTATTCGTGGAGGTCGTCGGCGGGCGCACCGCGACCGGTGAGGAGCTGGCGTGGCTGTCGCAGTGACCGGCTCCGCCGCGTCGACCCGGCGGGTGTCCAGCCGGCACTTCGTCCGGCTCAAGCTGCGGGTGATGGGCAACAACTTCCGGGGCCAGGGCTGGCGGGTCGCCCTCTTCGTGGTCGGGTCGTTGGTCGGGCTCTGGTTCGCCGCGACCGGCTTCTTCCTCTTCGCCGCCCCCGGCCTTGCCGACGGCGACCGGTACGCGCTAATGGTCGCGGCGTTCGGCGGCGGGCTCATGGTGCTCGGCTGGCTGCTGCTGCCCCTGGTCTTCTTCGGCGTCGACGAGACGCTGGACCCGGCCCGCTTCGCGCTGCTGCCGCTGTCCCGCCGGACACTGGTCACCGGCCTGTTCGCGGCGGCGCTGGTGAGCGTCCCGGCGGTCGCCGTGCTGCTGGCGCTCTCCGGCCTGGTCGTCACCGCCGGTGCGCTCGGCGGGTGGTCGGCCGCCCTGGTGCAGGCCGTCGGGGTGGTGGCCGGCCTGCTGCTCTGCGTCGCCGCCGCCCGGGCGGTCACCAGCGCCTTCGCCACCATGCTGCGGTCCCGCCGGGTCCGTGACCTGGCGGCCGTCCTGCTGGCCGTGGCCGCCGCGCTGATCGGCCCGCTGCAACTGGCCGCGACCGCCGCGCTCCGCGACGCGGACTGGGACCAGTTCACCTCGGTGGCCACGGTGGTCGGCTGGACGCCGTTCGGCGCGCCGTGGACCGCGGGCATCGACGTCGCGCAGGGGCGGGTGTGGGCGGCGCCGGTGAAGCTGCTGATCACCGCGCTCGCCGTGGTGGCGCTGCTGGCCTGGTGGTCCCGCTCGCTGGAGTCGGCGATGGTCGGCGCGGCCAGCAGCGGCAAGGCCCCGACCCGGCCGGAGACGAGCGGCACCCCCGTCGCGCAGTTCTTCCCCCGCGCGCTCGGCTGGCTTCCACGGGACCGCTTCGGCGCGCTCGTGGCACGGGAGGTGCGGTACTGGTGGCGGGACGCCCGCCGGCGGGCGAACCTCGTCACCCTCGCCGTGGTCGGCCTGTTCGTGCCGGCCATGGTCAACCTGGGCGGCTCGAACGTCGTCGACGGCACCGGTGGCTTCGGCACTCCGGACACGTCCTCCCCGGTGCTGGTGAGCCTGTCGATGCTGTTCGTCGGCGTCCTCGCCGCGGTGACCCTGGCCAACCAGTTCGGCTTCGACGGCAGCGCGTACGCGGCGCACGTGGTCGCGGGCGTACCGGGGAAGGTGGAGCTGCGGGCCCGGATGGCGGCGTTCTCGGTCTACGTGCTGCCGCTGGTCGTGGTCATCTCCGTGGTGCTGGCGCTGATCCTGGGCGAGCCGGGCTGGATCGGGATGACGGCGGGCAGCCTGCTCGCCACGTACGGCGTCGGGCTGGCGGTCAACACGTTCCTGTCGGTGCTCGGGGCGTACTCGCTGCCCGAGACGAGCAACCCGTTCGCGCTCAACACCGGTGCCGGGGTGGCCCGCAGCTTCCTGACCCTGCTGTCGATGCTCGCCTCGGCGGCCGCCGCCGTCCCGATGGTCGTGGCCGCCGCGCTCCTCGGCGACGTGTGGCTCTGGCTGGCCCTGCCGGTCGGTGCGGCGTACGGGCTGGGCGCGGCGCTGCTCGGCGCGTACCTGGCCGGCGACGTGCTGGACCGCCGCCAACCCGAACTCCTGGCGATCGTGACGCCACGACGCTGACGCCGGTTCAACTCCACTTGGCTGGGCGAGCATAGATCTGCCCAGTGGCCGCGTCCGCGACGATGTTCGGTAGTTGAGCGTCACGAAGGGCCCGCTCACGGATGAAGAATTGGCCGAGGTTGCCAACTCGGGTCAGGTGATTCGAGGCCCGCGTGTTGCCGGGGGGCATTGCGAGGTAGATCCGCTGGTCGGGATTGACCGCCTTAACGGTGGCGAGCGCTGGGGCGAGGTCGGTGTCGGCGCTGACGAGCAGGGTGGTGTCAGCGATCCGGAGAGCGGCGTCGGCGACAATCATGGCGCCGAGTGCCACGTCCGTCCCCTTCTCCTCATAGCTTCTGTACTGCCGGCCGCAGCTGCAGGTGTAGCTCTTGCCGCACCGGCGGCAGTCCTTGATCGTCCGCTCCTTGAATCGCCCCAGGTGCACGTGCAACAGGTCTCCGTTGCGGACCTTCATGGCGTCGATGTAGCTGGTCTGGTTCTGGGCGGCAACGGGCTCGTTCTTCACGATCGCCGAGAAGTAGTGGACGGCTGTCACGGTGTCCTTGGGTCTGAGCTGGCGAACGAGCTCAACGACGTCGAGCCACATGTGCCTGCGGCCATACTTGTTCTTCATCCCGTAGTACAGGTTGAAGCCGTCGATGTAGGCAGCGACTGTCGCCACGTTCACCTCTCTTGGCTCTCGGCGCTGGTGTATGGTGGGTCCATACGACGCCGAGAGATACGGCAGGAACGGCCCCTACGGGGGCCGTTTTTTTGTCCGAGAACATCGGCACCATATCGTCACTGACCGACGGTCGATCGGGCGGCTACGTGACGTAAGGCCGCCGATATCACCGATGGTGCTCGGACAGGTGGCGGCGCGAGTTGCGGGGCGGGGGCAGAATGCCGGGATGCCCGTCGTCGAGGCGGTGGTGACCGTGCCGGTCCCACCCGAGCTGGCCTTCGCGGTCTCGCAGACCACCGCGCCGGTGCGCTACCGATGGGACCCGTTCGTCCGGGAACAGCACTTCGTCGACGGTGCCACCCGGCCCGGCAAGGGGGTGCGGACGTTCACCCGCTCGCGGCACGGCCTCGTGATGGTCAGCGAGTACGTCTCGTTCGCGCCGCCGACCAACGTCGGCATGAAGATGGTGCGCGGTCCCTGGTTCTTCGAGATGTTCGCCGGCGGATGGCGGTTCGCCCCCGCTCCCGAGCCCGGCCACACCGTCGCCACCTGGCGGTACAGCTTCCGTTGCCGCCCGGCGTTCCTGCGCCCGGTCGCCGACCGGATCGGCACGTGGCTGCTCGGCCGGGACATCCGCCGCCGGATCGCCGGCTACGCCGCCGGCTGCGCGGATCCGCAGGTGCTCGCGGCCGCCCGGCGCTCCCTCACCGACGGCTGAGCCGTCGCTACTGTCACCCGCTGCTGCGGGGGCGGGCGGCGGCGATGAAGATACGCCAGGCGTCGGGGCGGAACGCGAGCGTCGGGCCGGACCGGTCCTTGCTGTCCCGCACCAGCACGACCCCCGGCAGATTGTCCGCCACCTCGACACAGGCGCCACCGGTGTCGCCGGAGCGCGTCGATGTGCGCCATCGCGGCTCGGCAGCACTCATGGCGTCACCTTCAGCTTCCGGATCAAGTCCCGCGAGGCGCCTGTGGACAGCGCCTCGCCGAGCAGGCTATCCCACTTGCGGTCGATCAGCCGGACGACCTCTGGGTCGTCGATGACGTGTCCCCGGGCCACGTCCTCCACATAGGTGACGCGTTCGCCGTCAGGCATTTCTGCCAGAAGGAAGCCGCCGATGAGGCCGACGTGTGCCCCCACGTCGAGAGGTATCACGTGCAGTCGGACGCTGGGCAGGGAAGCCACCTCCAGCAGCCGCCCGAGCTGCACGTCGAGCGTCTCCGGTCCACCGATGGGCCGGCGGAGGGCGCCTTCGTCGATGACGAAGACGCAGAGTGGTGGTTCTTCCCGACGGAGCAGCTGTTGACGCTCCATCCGCACCGCGACCAGTTCGTCGACGGTAGCCATGGGATGGAGGCCGCCAGCCGAGATGACGGCTCGCGCATACTCCTCCGTCTGAAGCAGTCCCGGGATCAGACATGGCTCGAATTCGCACAACCGGATCGCCTGCTGCTCATGGGTGCGCCAAGGCACGAACCAGGTCGGCAGCCGTTGGCGATCTGCCGCCTTCAACAGTTCGGCCAGGAGGCCGCCGGTGCCGAGGGCCTGGTCGGCGGCCACGGCGAACTCCATGGTCGGTCGTCGGCGGCCGGTCTCGATGGCGGCGACGGTGGACGGGCTCCACTTGATCAGTGTCGCCAGCCCTTCCTGCGACACCTCCGCGCCGGCCCGGGCTGCCTTGAGCGCCCGGATCCACATGTCGACGTTCATCCTTACGTCTCCGGTAAGTACGTGACCGCGTTCCGTAGTAAGCCCTGGCATCCTCCCCCGTCCCGGCCGGCGAGTCCAGGGTGGAGGATGCGCGGCCCGGCCGGTGGAGGCGACGACCCGGCGGCCGGTCCTGCGTCGGGCCGCCCCGGTCAATCCCCCGGTCGGGGCGGCCCCCGACCTGGAGGAGGCCCCCGATGTTCAAGCTGTTCCGGAGGAACGCCGCGCTGCGGTCGTACCCGGTCAGAACCCGGCCGGCACCGGCCGCGGTGCCGGGCGCGACGGCGTCGGACCGGGCCGTGGCCCGGCCGGAGGTTCCACCGGCCTGGGCGACCTGGCCGACCGTGGCGTTGCCACGACCTGGCCGGGCCGGGTGGCTTACCCCGGCGCAGACCTGGCGGGCCAACGGCGGTCGCTGGTGACCACCGGCCCCTCACACGCGGTGGCGCGGTCGTGAGCCGGCCCATGCCGCACGTGGCGATGCGTCCGCTCTGGCGGTGCCGGGCGTGCGGCGCGCACTGGCCGTGCCAGCCGGCCCGGCTGGCGCTGCTCGTGGAGTACCGGCACGACCGGCCAGCCCTGCTGATCTACCTGGGGACGCTGATGGCCGAGGCGTCGGCTCAGCTCGCGCAGCTCAACGGGAACGCACCGCCGGCCGGGCTGCACGAGCGCTTCCTCGCGTGGGCACGGGTCCGGGACGGCAGAATGTCCACGTGAATCATGAGCCCGGTGCCGAGATCCACCACACCGATCCGTTCGCCGTACCGGTGGACCGGCGCTCCCCCGTACGCCGGTTGCGCGGCCGGCTGGCGGCGCCGGTGACACTGTGGACGGCGCCCGGGCCGGCGGGCCTGACGGTCTCCTCCACGCTGGTGGCGGAGGGCGAGCCGGACCGGCTACTCGGCCTGATCGACCCGGAGGCCGACCTGTGGGCGGCAATGGAGGAGGCCGGCCGCTTCGCGGTCGCGCCGCTGAATCCGTCGCACCGGCAGCTCGCGGACCGGTTCGCCGGGCTCTTCCCGTCGCCCGGCGGCCTGTTCGCCGCCGGCGACTGGACGCAGACGGACTACGGCCCGGTGCCTTCCGACGCCGGCGGCTGGGCGGGCTGCCGGCTCGACACCGCGCGGGAGTACGGCTGGGGCCTGCTGGTGGAGGCCACCATCGAGACCGTCGAGCTGGCCGAGGAGACGGACCCGCTGCTGCACTACCGGGGCCGGTACCGCGAGCTGACCTGACCGGCTTCGACCTGGTCGCCCTGGTCCACGACGCATGGGGACCAGGCCGCCGCTCCGACACGACCACCCGGGGCCCACGCCACCGACCGGTCACCGGAGTGAGCCACGTCACTCGGCGCAGCCACCGTGCCGTTCGGCGCACCCGATGGCCGATGCCGATCTCACGCTTCCCGGGTCGGGAGTGCGCTCCTTACCGTGCGCGAAACTCCCCGATGCCTGTGAAGGTGGTGATCCACAGATGTCCACGGACACACCCGCGTCCGCCCCCGCCGAGTCGGCGGCGGAGCGCTATCTGGCCGTACAACGGTCGGACGAGTTCGCCGGGTTGCGACGCGCGCTGCGCGGCTTCGTCTTCCCGATGACCGTCGCGTTCTTCCTGTGGTACGCGCTCTACGTGATCCTGTCCGCGTACGCGCGGGACTTCATGGGCACGAAGCTCGTCGGCAACATCAACGTCGCCCTGGTCTTCGGACTGCTCCAGTTCGTCTCCACCTTCCTCATCGCCTGGCTCTACTCCCGGTACGCCGACCGGAAGATCGACCCGGTCGCCGACCGGATCCGCGCCGAGATGGGGGAGGTGACCCATGAACACGGTCCTCGCGGCTGAGGCGGGTGACACCACCGCCCGGAACCTCACCATCACGCTGTTCCTGGTGTTCGTGGCGGTGACGCTGGCCATCACGATCTGGGCCAGCCGGCAGACCAAGACGGCGACCGACTTCTACGCGGGCGGTCGCTCCTTCTCCGGCTTCCAGAACGGCATGGCGATCGGCGGCGACTACATGTCGGCGGCGTCGTTCCTCGGCATCGCCGGCATCATCGCCCTGTACGGCTACGACGGGTTCCTCTACTCGATCGGCTTCCTGGTCGCCTGGCTGGTGGCGCTGCTGCTGGTCGCGGAACTGCTGCGAAACTCCGGTCGCTACACGATGGCCGACGTGCTGGCCTTCCGGATGCGGCAGCGGCCGGTCCGCACGGCCGCGGCGGTCTCCACCATCACGGTGTCGATCTTCTACCTGCTGGCGCAGATGGTCGGCGCCGGCGCCCTGGTCGCCCTGCTGCTCGGCATCAAGCCGGGGACCACCTTCCTCGGCATGGACGCGGACGCCGCCAAGATCGCCACCATCATCATGGTCGGCGCCCTGATGATCATCTACGTGACGGTCGGTGGCATGAAGGGCACCACGTACGTGCAGATCGTCAAGGCGTTCCTGCTGATGGGCGGCGCGCTGATCATGACCGTGCTGGTGCTCGCCAAGTTCAATTTCAACCTGTCGTCGCTGCTCGGTCAGGCGGCCGAGTCGTCCGGCAAGGGCAGCGCCTTCCTGGAACCCGGGCTGCGCTACGGCGTCGAGGTGGCCGGGAACTCGACACAGACCTTCTACAACAAGATCGACCTGCTGTCGCTCGGCATCGCGCTGGTGCTCGGCACGGCCGGCCTGCCGCACATCCTGATCCGTTTCTACACGGTGCCGACGGCGAAGGCGGCCCGCAAGAGCGTGCTCTGGGCGATCGGCATCATCGGCACCTTCTACCTGCTCACCCTGGCGCTCGGCTTCGGCGCCGCCGCGCTGGTCGGCGGCGAGGCGATCACCGCGCAGGACAAGGCCGGCAACACGGCGGCGCCACAGCTGGCCGAGGCGCTCGGCGTCGACTTCCTCGGCGGTGATCTCGGCGGGGCCACCCTGCTCGCGGTCATCGCGGCGGTCGCCTTCGCCACCATCCTCGCCGTCGTGGCCGGGTTGACCCTCGCGTCCTCGTCCAGCCTGGCGCACGACTTCTACGCCAACGTCATCAAGGACGGGAGGGCGTCCGAGCGGCAGGAGGTGACGGTCGCGCGGGTCTCCGCGCTGGTGATCGGCGCGATCTCGATCGTGCTGTCGATCTTCGCGCAGAACCTGAACGTCGCCTTCCTGGTGGCGCTGGCCTTCGCGGTGGCGGCGTCGGGCAACCTGCCGGCGATCCTCTACAGCCTCTTCTGGAAGCGGTTCAACACGTCCGGCGCGGTGTGGGCGATCTACGGCGGCCTGTTCGCCGCGGTCTTCCTGGTGTTCTTCTCCCCGGTGGTGTCCGGGGCGCCGACGTCGATGTTCCCCGACCAGGACTGGCAGTGGTTCCCGCTGTCGAACCCGGGCATCCTCTCCATCCCGTTCGGCTTCCTGTGCGGGTGGCTCGGCACGGTGCTCTCCAAGGAGCGCGACGAGGACAAGTACGCCGAGCTTGAGGTGCGCTCGCTCACCGGGGCGGGCGCGCACTGACCACCCCGGGTGGGTCGTGCGGGAGTGCGCCGGCCCACCCGGCGGTGACAAACCCGGCCCCCGGTCGACGCCACGTCGACCGGGGGCCCTTCCTCGCCGGGTCACCCGCCGGGCCGCTCGGTAGGCTGACCGGCATGAAGGTTGTGCAGCGCTTCGGGCCCGGTCACCGCATCCTCGTCACCGGCGGCGCCGGTTTCGTGCCGTCGCACGTGGTGGACGTCCTGATCGGTCGCGGCTGCACGGTGGTCGCGGTGGACAACTTCGTCACCGGGTCGAAGGAGAACGTCGCCCACCTGGCCGACACGCCGACCTTCACCCTGGTCGAGGCCGACATCTCGGAGGGTCTGCCGACCCACCACCCCGCGTTCGCCGAGCGGTTCGACGCGATCCTGCACATGGCCTCGCCGGCCAGCCCGACGGACTTCGAGAAGCTGCCGGTGGAGATCCTGCGGGTCGGCTCGGTCGCCACCCTGCACCTGCTCGAGCGGGCGGTCGCCGACGGCGCCCGGTTCCTGATGGCGTCCACCTCCGAGGCGTACGGGGACCCGAAGGAGCACCCGCAGCGCGAGACGTACTGGGGCAACGTCAACCCGATCGGCGTCCGCAGCGTCTACGACGAGTCGAAGCGGTTCTCCGAGGCCGCCACGATGGCGTACCACCGCAGCCGGGGGCTGGACGTCGCGATCGTCCGGATCTTCAACACGTACGGGCCGCGGATGCGTCCGGACGACGGGCGGGCCATCCCGACCTTCATCTCCCAGGCGCTGCGCGGCGAGCCGATCACCGTGCACGGAACCGGCAACCAGACGCGCTCGATCTGCTACGTCGACGACCTGGTGCGGGGCATCCTGCTGCTGCTCGACTCGACGGAGACCGGGCCGATCAACTGCGGCACCGAGCACGAGATGAGCATGCGGCAACTGGCAGAGACGATCGTGTCACTCTGCGGCAGCAGCTCCGAGGTGACCTACATCACCCGTGCGGCCGACGATCCGGAGATGCGCCGCCCGGATCTCACGCTCGCCCGGGAACTGCTCGGATACGAGCCGCGCGTCACGCCCGAAGAGGGCCTGCGACGCACGATCGCGTACTTCCGCGAGCGGCTGGGGTAACCGGCCGGCGACGAGCGGTGGCGACGCCGGCTCCGCTTCAGGGCGACACTGGCCGGGCGTACGTACCCTGAGTTACATGTCAGCGACCACGCCCGCCGGTTTCCCGCTTCCGCACTCCGGGGGTGTCCCCCTGCACCGCAGCGCCGGGCGCGCGTCGGTGCCGGGCTCCGGCCCGGCTGGAGGCGCCCGGTCGACCGAGACGCAGTGGTATCCCTCGTACGACGACGAACCGTCGGCGGGCGGCCCCCGTGGCCCCGTCGGCCCCGGTGGCCCCGGTGACTTCGGCGGTGGCGACGGCGGTGCCGGCCGGCCCCGGCGGCGTGGCCCCCGCCCGCGCTGGGGCCGGATCGGTCTGGTGGCCGGCATCGCGGTGCTGGTGCTCGCGCTGCTCGGCGGCACCGGCGCCTGGTTCTACGCCCGCGGCCTCAACGAGGACCTGGGGCGCACCGACCCGTTCTCGCAGATCACCGGCGGGCGGCCGGCCAAGGCGGTCGACGGCGCGCTGAACATCCTGATGGTCGGCAGCGACTCGCGGGACCCGGACGCCCCGGTCAACGAGGCCAGCAAGTGGCGCGCGGACACGATCATCGTGATGCACATCCCGAGCAACCACCAGCAGGCCTACCTGGTGTCGATCCCGCGTGACCTGTACGTGCCGATCCCGGAGAGCGCCGGCGCGGACTGCGGCTCGGGCCAGCGCGGAAAGATCAACGCCGCGTTCGCGTTCGGCGGCCTGCCCCTGGCGGTCCGCACCGTGGAGTGCTTCACCGACGTACGCCTCGACCACGTGATGGCGATCGACTTCGCCGGCTTCAAGCAGGTCACCGACGCGCTCGGCGGCGTCGACCTGACCGTGGAGAAGACGATCACCTCGATCCACAAGCCGTACCGGACGTTCACCAAGGGCGTCAACCACATGGACGGCGCCGAGGCGCTCGACTGGATCCGGCAGCGCAAGCAGTTCCCGAACGGCGACTTCGACCGGATGCGGCACCAGCAGGAGTTCCTCCGCGCGCTGATGGACAAGGCCGCGAGCACCGGGACGCTCACCAACCCCGTCAAGCTGAACAACTTCCTGAAGTCGGTGACCGCCGCGGTCACCGTCGACGAGGGGTTCTCCCTGGTCGACATGGCGGTGCAGTTCCGCAACCTGCGCGGGGAGAACCTGACGTTCGTGACCAGCCCGCACAACGGCAGCCAGACGATCAACGGCGAGTCGGTGGTGGTCTCGGACCGGGAGAGGGCGCTCTCCATGTACCAGGCGATGGCCAAGGACACCATGGCGGACTGGGTCAAGGCGAACCAGAAGAGCGACGGCGGCAACTGATCACCCCGCCTTCCGCCACATCGACCCCGATCGTCACCGGTCGGTGGCTGACCACCCCGAACTCCGGGCGCCAGCCGCCGACCGGTCGTATCCGACCCCTCCGTTCGGTCGATATATTCATCGGGCGGCCTGGATAACGGCATTTGACCGTGGGGTGAACTCGCCAGGACGGGAAAGCGTCCGTACAGTGATCCCGCCCCCCGATCACGAGCTGGAGCACGCATGCCGGTTCAGACCAGCGGCCGCCCGCCGTCGCTGGAGGCCCCCCGCGCGTCGGCCCGGATGTCCGCAACCATCCCGACGCAGCCCGGGAGCGGTCGTCCGCCCACCACCACCCCCGCCAGTCGCAAGCGCCGCCGCAAGGACCCGTTGTGGGCGCGCATCACGCTGATCTTCGGTGCCGTCCTGATGCTCACCAGCGGCGTCGCGATCGTCGGCGGCAAGGTGATGATCGACCAGGCCACCGGCAACATCGACCAGCGCAACCTGCTCGGCGACGCCGGCAAGTCGGGTGCCGAGGGCGGCGCCAACCTCGACGGCCCGATCGACATGCTGCTGCTCGGCGTCGACGCGCGGCAGTCGTGGGCACCGGACGACGTCCGGGCCGACAGCATCATCGTGCTGCACATCCCGGCGAGCCACGACCAGGCGTACCTGATCTCGATCCCCCGGGACACCGAGGCGCGGATCCCGGCCTTCCCGAAGACCGGCTATCAGGGCGGGGTGGACAAGATCAATGCGGCGTTCCAGGCCGGCGTCCGCAACGGCGGCGGCTGGGAGGGCGGCGCGCAGCTGACCGCGCAGACCATCAAGCAGATGACCGGCATCAGCTTCGACGGCGCCGCGATCATCAACTTCGGCGGCTTCAAGCGCATCATCGACACCCTCGGCTCGGTCCGCATCTGCGTCAGCCAGGAGGTCAAGTCGCACCACATGGTGTACGTGGACGGCAAGCCGATGTGGAACGCGGAGGCGAAGAAGACCGGCAAGCCGATGACCCCGGTGGTGCACAAGAAGGGCTGCCGGGAGATGGCGGGCTGGGCGGCGCTGGACTACTCGCGCCAGCG
Source organism: Micromonospora thermarum (assembly GCF_012034245.1). Taxonomy (GTDB): domain Bacteria; phylum Actinomycetota; class Actinomycetes; order Mycobacteriales; family Micromonosporaceae; genus Micromonospora; species Micromonospora thermarum. The sequence continues at coordinate 63,959 of NZ_JAATEO010000001.1, forward strand.
CTACGGCCTCAAGAACGCCGACTACGACCGGCAGCAGAACCAGCAGCAGCTGATCAAGGCGATGGCGAAGAAGGCGACCCAGAACGGCACGTTGACCAACCCGGCCAAGATCAGCAAGCTGATCGACGCGGCCGGCGACGCGTTCGTCCTGGACACCGGCGGCGTGCCGGTCGCCGACTTCATCTTCACCATGCGTGGGGTCACCGGCAGCGACCTGACGATGCTGCGGACGAACGGCGGCACCTTCAACGGCAACGGCAACAACCGCGAGGCGCTCAGCGAGCAGACGCTGGAGATGTTCCGCGCCGTCAAGGAGGACCGGCTGGCCGACTTCGTGGTCGCCAACCCGGAGGTGCTCTCCACCCGGAAGTGACCGGGGTCGGGTTTCACCGAAGCGGCCCGGCGGAGACGTGCCGAGCCGTAGCCTGACGTGAAGAGGATTCGCGTACGGTGGCGGGGAGGAACCACGTCCAGGTCGGGGGGTGGACGGGAGCGGGCCGGCGCGGGCGTCCGACCCGGACCGCCCCGCTGGCCCCGCCTCCTGCTCCGTCTCGGCCTCGCCCTGGCGCTGGTGGCCGGGCTCGCGGTGGTCGGCCTCCGGGTGGTCGCCGAGCGGTACGACCGGGCCGTGGTCAAGGAGCGGCTGCTCGACGAGAGCGCCCGCCGGAAACGCACCGACCTGGACGGCCCCCTCAACTACCTCCTCGTGGGCACCGACCGGTGGCGGAGCGGCAGTGCCGCCGACCGGCGGTCGGACAGCATCCTCATCGTGCACGTGCCCGCGGGCGGGCGGGAGGCGTTCCTGGTCTCCGTACCCCGGGACCTGCTGGTCGCCATCCCCGCGACCGCCGGCTACGGCGGCGGGCAGGACAAGATCAATGCGGCGTACGAGCACGGCGGTGGTGGACTGCCGGGCAGCAGACTGCTCTCGGCGACCCTGGCCCGGTTGACCGGGATCCGCTTCGACGGTGCCGCCCTGATCGACTTCTCCGGCTTCCGCCAGGTCATCGACCTGCTCGGCGGCGTCCGCATGTGCGTCGACACCCAGGTCCGGTCGATCCACACCGACCGGGTCTTCACGCCCGGTTGCCAGCGGATGGACGGCGGCACCGCCCTGGACTTCGTCCGCCAGCGGTACGACCTGCCGAACGGCGACTACGACCGGCAGACCCACCAGCAGCAACTGCTGCGGGCCGTGCTGGACCGGGCCGGCGAGACGTCGCTGCGGACCAACCCCGTGAAGCTCGACCGGGTGATCCGCGCCGTGGGTGACTCCCTGACCGTGGACACCAACGGCGTACCCCTGGAGGACCTCGTGATCGCGCTGCGCGACCTGCCGGCGGACGCGCTGCGCGGGCTCCAGGTGCCCTCCCGGCCGCAGACCATCGGCCAGGTGTCGTACGTGGTGCTGGACGACGGCGGCGGCGGCCTCTTCGAGGCGGTCCGGACCACCCGGGTGCCGGAGTGGGCCCGGGCCAACCCGCGCTGGGTCACCCGCCTCTGAGCGGTACGGCCTGAACACGGCCTAAGCTTGGTACCCGTGTTCGGACCCCGCGTACCCACCGTGACCGTCCCCGAGATCGCCGACGACACGTACCTGCTCGACGTCCGGGAGGACGACGAGTGGGCCGCCGGCCACGCCCCCGGCGCCCACCACCTGCCGATGATGGAACTGCCGTCCCGGCTGGCGGAGGTGCCGACCGACCGGGACGTCGCGGTCATCTGCCGCTCCGGCGGACGATCCGCCCAGGTCGTCGCGTACCTCATGCGCAACGGCTGGGAGCAGGTCCGCAACGTCGAGGGCGGGATGGGCGACTGGGCCGCGGCCGGGCGACCCGTGGTCGGCGAGGACGGGCAGCCGGGCCGGGTCCTGTAGCGGAGAGGAACGCATGGACCGACCCCTGGTCTTCGCGCACCGCGGCTCGTCGTACGACCTCCCGGAGCACACCCTCGCCGCGTACCTGCGCGCACTCGACGAGGGTGCCGACGGGCTGGAGTGCGACGTCCGGTTGACCCGCGACGGGCACCTCGTCTGCGTCCACGACCGGCGCCTGGACCGGACCAGCAACGGGCGGGGCCTGGTGAGCGCGCGCACCCTCGCCGAACTGGACGCGCTCGACTTCGGGTCCTGGCACCCCGGCTGCGCCGACGGGGACGAGGTGCTCGACGAGTCGCACACCCGGCTGCTCACCCTGGAACGGCTGCTGGACGCGGTGCTCGCCGCCGGCCGGCCGGTCCGGCTGCTCGTGGAGACCAAGCACCCCTCCCGGTACGGGCGGGACGTCGAACGGCGGCTCGTCGCGCTGCTGCGCCGGTACGGGCTGACCGAGCCCCGGCCCGAGCACCCGGTCCAGGTCACGGTGATGTCGTTCTCGCTGCTGGCGGTCCGCCGGATCCGCGAACTCGCTCCCGCGCTGCCGACCGTACTGCTGCTGGAGATGCTGCCCCGCCGGGTGCGGCTGGGCCGACTACCGTTCGGGACCCGGATCGCCGGGCCCGGGGTGGCGCTGGTGCGGGCCCGCCCGGACCTGGTTCCGGCACTCCGCACGGCCGGCAACCAGGTGTACGTCTGGACCGTCAACGACCCCGCCGACCTGGACCTGGTGCTGGCCGCTGGGGTGGACGGCATCATCACCGACCGCCCGGCCCAGGCCCTGGCCCGCGTCCGGGGCTGAGCGACCGGCCGGACGGGGGTGTCCGGAGATTCGCTCGGCGGGGCACACTCGGGGCATGCCGGAGCGCACGGACCTTTCCGCTCTGATCACCGGCCACACGGTGGTCATCGAGATGATCAACTCAGGGGACGCGGGCCTGCCGGTCCTCACCCAGCTGCTCCGGGTGGCCCAGTCCGCGCTGGGCGCGGCCGGCATGGCGTTCGTCGAGTTCGCGCCCACCGGCGGCCGGGTGATCGCCGCCACCGGCGCCGTCGAGTGGACCCTCGGCCGCCCCCTGCCGGCCGACGACCCGGACACCGCCTGCCTGCTCTCCGGGCCCCGGGTCCGGCAGGTCCGGATCGACCGGCTCACCGGCAAGCTCGGCGCCGAGCTGGCCGACCGGGGACTGCACCGGGTGGTCGCCTCCCGCGCCGAGGTCGGCGGGCTCACCGTCGGGAGCCTGCACGCCCTCTACCACGCGGACGGCGACGACCCGGGCACCGACCAGCACACCGTCGTCGCGTACGTCGCCTCCTGCATCGCCCACATGTACGGCGACCAGAGCGGCCTGCCGGTGCACGGCGACGGCCCGGTGGTGGCCGCGATGGCGGACGGGCTGGCCGTGGTCGACCGCGACGGTCACGTCCGGCTCTGGAACCCGGCCGCCGCCCAGGTGACCGGCCGCTCCGCCGCCGACGCGCTCAACGAGCCGCTGCCGTTCCCCCTCCCCCCGCCCGGGCAGGTGCTCGACCACCGGCTGCCGGGCGGCCGCTGGCTGCGGGTCACGTCGGGCGAGCTGCCCGGCCCCGGCACGCTGCGGGTGGTCACCTTCCGCGACATCACCGACCAGCAGCGCCGCGACAGCGACCGCGATCTCTTCGTGGCGGTGACCAGCCACGAGCTGCGGACCCCGGTCACCGTCATCAAGGGGTACGCCGACACCCTCACCGACCACTGGGAGTCGCTGACCGACGCCGACCGGCGGATGGCCGCCCGCGTGATCGGCCAGCGCGCCAACGAACTGGCCCGCCTCGTCGACCGGTTGCTCTCCTCAGCGACCGAGGCGGGCCCGGGCGAGGAGCCGTCGGCCCCGTACGACCTCGGCGACGCCCTGCGGACGGCGGTGGCCGACCTTTCCGCGGAGCTGCGCCACCGCATCACGCTGGACCTGCCGGTAGGGCTGCCCAAGGCGCTCGGCCACCGGGCGAGCCTGGCCACGGTGCTGACCGAGCTGTGCACGAACGCCGGCAAGTACTCGCCGCCCGGCAGCCCGATCACGATCACCGCCGGGGCCGACGGGCAGACCGTCTCCTTCCGGGTCGCCGACCAGGGCATCGGCATCCGCCCCGAGCACGTGGAGCGCGCGTTCGACCGGTTCTGGCAGGGCGAGTCCGGCGACCGTCGCCGCTACCCCGGCGCGGGGCTGGGCCTCTATCTCGTCCGCCGGATCGTTGAACAACAGAATGGATGGGTATCCCTTCGGCCGAAGGCCGGTGGCGGTACCGTCGCAGAGGTGCGGCTGCCCCGCGGGTGACCGGCGGTGGCGGGGGTGTGGAGGGGCGACGGTGTCAACGGAAGGTGCCGAACGGGCGTGGTGCGTGGTGGTGCCTCACCACGGGACGGGTGCACGGCAGGCGAGGCACCGGCTCGCCGACGAGCTGACCGGGATCGTGAACCCGCCGCTGCTCGCGGACCTGGTGGCGGTCCTCGCGGAGTTGGTGGGCAACGCCGTACGCCACGCCGACCCCCTCCCGGGCGGGGTGATCCGGGTGGCCTGGCGACTCCGCGACACTGCCACCGGCCCCCGCGTCCACCTGCGGGTGACCGACGGCGGCGCGCCGGGCGGGCCGCGGATGCGGGAGGCCGACCCGGACGCGATGGACGGCCGGGGTCTGCACATCGTCTCGGGCCTGTCGAGCCGCTGGGGCGTCGACCGGGACGGGCTCGGCCAGACCGTGTGGGCGGAGTTCGAGCCGGCCGGCTCGGCGCAGCCCGACCTGGTGGTGGCGTGACCGGGGGGTGCGGGCGGGTCCTCCCCACGCCGGCCCACGCCGGCCTCTAGGCTGTCGACCCGTGAGCAAGCGTCGAAAGAGCCAGCGGGCCGCGGACACCACCGGTAAGCGCGAGAAGGTGCGGGACGTCTTCGTGCCCCGCCCCTTCGAGGGGCTGGCCGACGAGCCGGAGTGGATCGCGCTGCGCGAGCTGGTGCCGGCGGCCTCCGCGCCGCTGCGGCTCGCGCCGGACCTCGTCGAGGAGTACGGCGACCGCGAGGTCCTGCTGGCCACCGTGCTGCCGATGGCGGCGCCGGCGATGACCAAGCCGGACGGGCGGGTCTTCGTCGGTCTCCAGCGGCACCAGCAGTCCGGCGACATCTCGCGGGACCTGGCCGAGGCGCTGCTCTGCGCTCTGCGTACCGAGCCCGGTGGCCAGGTCACCGTGCCGCCGCTGCCCGGCCCCGGCCCCCGGCTCCAGGACGTGCTGGTCGACGGGCCGCTCGACATCACCCTGCACGACGGCTTCGAGTTCTGGCTCGACCCGGGCGCGGCGGACGACCCGACCGTGCAGGCGTCGCTGGAGCGGGCCAACGCCGCCATCTACCCCACCGTGCGGCTGAGCGCGGCGCGGGCCGCGTACTGGTGCCAGGTGCCGGAGAAGGCGCACGTACGGTGGGTGCTGCCCGACGACGAGGACGCCGCGCTGGACGCCCTGGCGCGACTGAGCGCGGCCGGCACCCTGACGCTCGGCGAGCAGACGAAGTTCGCCGGCATGTTCCGGGCGCACGGCCGCCTCGTACCGGTCTGGGACCTCCCCGAGGACACCCCGGCCGGCGAGTGGGAGCAGCCGGTGGCGGACTTCGCCAAGCGCTACGCCGAGGCCCTGGCGGACCCCACCCCGCTGGACGCCACGGCCCGGCGCGCCCGCCACGGCCTGCTCGGCCGCCAGCTCACGTTGCGCTGACCGGCGGGACGCGGCGGGTGCCGCGTCGCCACGGGGCGCTTACCCGCGCAGCGGGTCACGGACCAGCGGACAGGACATGCACCGGGGGCCACCCCGGCCGGAGCCCAGCTCGGAGCCGGCGATCGGGATGACCTCGATGCCGGCCCGTTCCAGCTGCGCGTTGGTCTCCGTGTTGCGCTCGTAGCCGACGCAGAGCCGGGGAGCGAGGGCGAGGGTGTTGTTGCCGTCGTCCCACTGCTCGCGCTCGGCAGTGACCGGATCCAGACCGGTGTCGATGACCCGGAGCTGGTCCAGGTCCATCGCGTCGGCCGCGGCCCGCAGGAACGGCGCCGGGCCGTCCACCCGCGGATCCTCGCCGTCGGCGCCGGCGATGACGGTGTACGCGGACAGCGTGCTCGCGATGTTCGGGTACATCAGCACGGCGTCGACGTCGACCATCGTGCAGACGGTGTCGAGGTGCATCGTGGCGCGCTCCTGCGCGATCGGCACGACGAGGATGGTGTGCGCCAGCCGGGCGGCGAAGACCTGGCGCGCGAGACGCTCCGCGCCCGCCGGTGTGGTGCGCTCACCCACCCCGACCGCCAGCACGCCGGGAGCGAGCAGGAGCACGTCGCCGCCCTCGAGGTGCTCCATCTCCGGGTGGTACACGAACTCACTGCCGGCGAAGCGCGGGTGGTGCCGGTAGATCGCGTCGGTCAGCGTGGTCTCCCGCCGGCGGGCCGTCATGGCCAGGCTGGTGACCGCGACCCGGTCACCGATCCAGACCGACGAGTCCCGGGTGAAGAGCAGGTTCGGCAGCGGGTCGATGACGAAGTCGTGCCGGTCCATCAGCGTGTAGACGAGGCCGCCGGGCCGGTCCCGGCTGATCCGCAGTTCCTCGTGCGCCAGGCCGGCGATGAACACGTCGGCCAGCGCCGCCGGGTCGAGGTACGCGAGGTGGTCGGCGACCCGGGCGCGCAGCGAGTCGCCGAGCCGGGGGGTGCGCAGCACCAGTTCGGTGAGTTCAGCACGCGCGTCGGCGACGGCGAGCGTCTCGGCCAGCAACTCGGCCAGGTAGAGCACCTCGACCCCCCGCTCGCGCAGGGCGGCGGCGAACGCGTCGTGCTCCTCCTGCGCGCGGCCCACCCAGGGGATGGCGTCGAAGAGGAGGGAGTCGTTGTTGCGGGGGGTGAGCCGGGCGAGTTCGGGCCCCGGCCGGTGCAGCATGACCGTGCCCAGCCGACCGACCTCGCTGTCCACGTAGTGGGTCACTCCCGAAGCGTAGGGCCTGGGTCGGCATCCCGGCGTCCGTCGCGTCGACTGGGGCGCCGAGGCAGGGTTTGGCGGCATCCGGCAAAACCGCTGTGGATGAATACGGCATTCATCCACAGTCACTCCGGCGCTCCAACTTGCCGACCGGGGGGAGTGGCAACGTAGGGTAGTGAGGACATAACTTCGAGGGACCTTTTGCCGGAGGTCGCGATGACTGTCTTCCCCGCTCGACGAGCCGTACCGTCGCCCCGGGCACTGCCGCCCGTCGCGGTGCCGCACCCCCGAACGGAGCCCCAGGGCGTTCTCAGCCCGGCCCGTCCGTCCCCGTTGGAGTGGGCCCGCCGCCTGCGGGCGGAGCGCGGGGCCCGGCGGCTGGAGGCGGCCGGCGCGCGGGCGCTGGGCCAGCTCGACCACCTGGGGCCCGCCTGGCACGTCATCGAGTGGCCCCGCACCGACGCCACCGACCTGCTGCGCGACCAGGCGGGTGACGACCGCGCCGGCTTCCTCGCCATCGGCCCGAGCGGCCTCTACGCGGTCACCGTCGCCGACCACGGCCGGGCCCGCGTGCTGGTGGCCGGCGACGTCGTGCAGATCAACGGCAAGCGCCCGCCGTACGTGGCCGAGGCCCGCCGCGACGCCAAACGGGCGAGCAAGGCCCTCTCCGACGCGGTGGGGCTGCCGATCCCGGTGACGCCGGTGCTGACCTTCGTCGGCTCCGGCGTGATCAGCGTCTACGGCCTTCCGAAGGACTGCCTGATGGCGACCCACCGGGAGCTGGACCGGCTGCTCGTCGCCGCGGGCAACCGGATCAGCCCGGCCACCGCCGAGAAGCTCTCCCGGGTCGCCCAACATCCGGCCACCTGGCTCAACGGCACCTACCGCCCGACCGCCGACTACCGGTGGTACGAGGAGGGCCGAACGGCCGCTGACAAGCCGGTCGGCCGGCGGTAACGTCAGCCGCGACGCCACGCGGCCCGGGTCGGATCGGCACCCGCCGGTCGCGCCGTCGCCGGCCGCCCGGTCAGGGCCTGGATCACCACCCGGCGGCCCGGTGACCCCGGCGCGGTCAGCGGCCGACCCCCGGACCAGCTAGCGTGGACAGACCGTCGGTGTACATAGGAGGCTCGGTGGCCCACGTCGAACTTTCGCTCTCGGAAGTGTTCGTGCCGACGGCAGGGACATCGCCAGAGCAGGGGTCCGACAACGTTGGGCAGTGGTCCTCGACGGTCTCCCGGGCGGACGAGCCATGCCTGCTGATCGACGCCGAGACCCGGGTGGTCGCCGTCTCCGCGTCCGGGTGCGAGCTGCTCTGCCTGGGCGCCCCGCGGGACGTGATCGGGCGACCGTTGCTCGACGGCAGCCTGCGGCTGCTCGACTTCACCGCCAACCGGGGCGAGCTGACCGAGCCGGAGATCGACAAGATCCCGCCGCTGCTCGCCCTCTCCTCGGGTCGCCTGGCCCGGGGGCTGCTCCGGGTCCAGGGGGCATCGCCGGACGCGCCCGACGCCACCGTCGACGCGATCTCCACCCCCGTCCTCACGGATGGGGAGGTCGCCGGCTCCCTCACCTTCTTCTCCGAGGTCTGACCTGCGTCGGCGTGTGGCGTGCGCCGCACGCGCCGAAGGTGGGGTACGCGCTCGCCGAGGCCGTAAGGTGCCCTCATGCTCGATATCGCTCTGCTGCCGGGTGAGTACGCCGTCTGCCGCCTCGCGGCCGGCTCCGCCCTGCCGCCCGCCCTGCCGCCCGCCCTGTCGGGCGGCCTGAGCGACGGCGATGTCGTCACGGTGAGCTGGACCGCCGACGGGGTCTCGGTGATCTGCCCCGCCGACCGGGCGCCCGAGCAGGCCGTCGTGGAGACCGCCTGGCGCTGCCTGCGGGTGGCGGGCCCGCTCGACCTCGCCGTCTCCGGCACCCTGGCCGCGCTGGTCGACCCGCTGGCCGAGGCCCGGGTCAGTGTGGTCGCGTTCTCCACCTACGACACCGACTACCTGCTGGTCCCCGCGGTACGCCTGGACGAGGCCGTCACGGCCCTGGACCGGGCCGGGCACCGCGTGCTCACCGGGCCGTGACGCCACGTCGCGGCGCGAACCGGCGAGGCGCGGCCGGGCGGTGACGCCGGCACCGGCTCCGGCTTCACCCGGCCGCCGGATGCTCCTACGATGGGCACGGCCTGCCCCGGCCGCAACGGTCAGCGTCGATGTCCTGAGGATCGGTCCGTGACGCCCACCCCGCCCCGCCGTGCCACCGCCCGTCCCCGTGCCGCTGTCGCCCTCCTGGCCGTGCTGCTGACGGCCGGCTGCGGCGCCCCACCCGAACTGCGGCAGCCCACACCCACCCGGGCCGCCCGGACCGCCACGCCGGGTCCCACCGGCACGCCCACCGCCGTCCCGAGCCCGCCGTTGACCGGGCTTCCCGGGCTGCCGGGCACCGGGTCGACACCCTCCCCCGGCCTGGTCGCCGCCCCCTGCACCGCCGGCCCGTCCGGTCAGCGGATCACCGACCTGGTACGCGGGCGTGACGTGCTGCCCCGCAACGCCCGCGTCCAGGTGAAGACCGGCCCGCTCTGCGCCGACGACTGGCACTACACCGTCCTCGACGTGGCGGGCCACGAGCCGCTCCAGGTGGTCACCCGCGGCCCGGGCGGCGCACCTCGCCTGGTCACCGCCGGGACCGACGTCTGCACCGTGGAGGTGCGGGTCGCCGCCCCGGTCGGCGTCCGGACGCTGGCCTGCGACGCCGGCACGGCCCCCGCCTTCGGTGCGTAGGCTGTCGCCATGCCGGGAACACCGCCGACCCGCTTCGTCTACCTCGGGCCCGAGGGCACCTTCGCCGAGCAGGCGCTGCGCACCATCCCCGCCGCCGAGCGGGCCAACCGTACGCCCGCCCGCAGCGTCGGGGAGGCGCTGGAGAGCGTACGGGCCGGGGACGCGGACGCGGCGCTGGTGCCGCTGGAGAACTCGATCGGGGGCGCGGTCGGGGTGACCCTCGACGAACTGGCCGAGGGGGACCCGTTGGTGATCACCCGCGAGGTGATCCTGCCGGTGGAGTTCGTGCTCGGCGCCCGCCCCGGCACGTCACTGCCGGCGGTCCGCAGCGTCGCCGCCCACCCGCAGGCGTCCACCCAGTGTCGGAACTGGCTGCGTGCGCACCTGCCGGACGCCGTGGTGGTGGACGTCCTCTCCAACGGGGCGGCGGCGGCCGGCGCCGCGGCCGGCGAGTACGACGCGGCGATCTGTGCCCCGATCGGCGCGACCCGGCACCGGCTCGAGGTGCTGGCCGACAAGATCGCCGACCATCCGGACGCGGTGACCCGGTTCGCGCTGGTGTCCCGGCCGGGTCCACCCCCGCCGCCGACCGGGGACGACGTGACCTCGCTGGCGGTCTACATCGCCCACGACCGGGTGGGGGCGCTGCTGTCGGTGCTGATGGAGCTGGCCGTCCGCGGGGTCAACCTGACGCGGATCGAGTCCCGTCCGACCGGTGAGGCGCTCGGCCGGTACGTGTTCTTCCTCGACTGCACCGGGCACGTGGCCGACGTACGCCTCGGCGAGGCGTTGCAGGGCCTGCGCCGGGTGTGCGCGGACGTCCGCTTCCTCGGGTCGTACCCCCGGCACCGCTGGACCGCGGCGGCGGGTGAGCGGCCGGTCCCCGCGCCGGCGGGGCTCTCCGACGCCGACTATGCCGACGCCGCCGCGTGGCTGGCCCGGCTGCGCAGGGGCGACCTGACCTGAGCGTCCGCCCACAGGTGCCGGGGCGCACCGCGTTCGCGGCGCGCCCCGACGGGCGTCAGCTCAGCAGGCCACCGAGGAGGCCGCCCTGCTGCTCCTGGGCGCCGCTGCCCATGATCGGCGGCTCCTCGGAGGGCTGGACGACCACGAAGCCCTGCCCGGCGAAGCTCATCGTGAACGCCTCACCGGTACGCCGGCCGAGCAGGGTGCCCAGGCCGAGCTGCTCCGCCCGGTGGTAGCCGGTCTGGAGGTTGGCGGACCAGCAGACCGCCGCCTGCGGGTCGACGTAGGTGGGGGCGTCGACGTTGAGGACGACGGGCGTGCCCTTGGTCGTGATGGCGATCCGGCCGTGGCCGCTGAAGACGCAGTTGAACAGGCCGGACGACGAGGCCATGCCGGCGCCGCCGACCATGCGGATGTCGTACTGGAGGGTGGAGTCGAAGGCGAGCACGCTCGATCCGTTGATCGAGAGGGCGTCGCCCGGCTCCAGCTCGATGATGTGCACGTCCTTGGCGAAGTCGGCCAGGAAGACGTCGCCCTGACCGGTGACCTTCATCAGCGGGACGCCCTCGCCGGTGAGCTTCTGCTTGAGGAACTTGCCGAGCCCGCCGGAGCCGAGTGCCTGGAACTGCACGTGCCCCTGGTAGGCCACCATCGACCCGACCCGGGCCATCGCCTCACCGTTGAGTTCGATCTTGAGCATCTTGGAGTTCTGCAGCCGCATACCGGGCTGTGCGGACTCCTTCTCCAGATTCTCGGAGGAGAAGAGCTCGCTGCGCATGGACGTGCCTCCTACAGTTCGCGGTGCCTTGGGCCCGACGGTAGGTCAGCAGCGCAACGGGCGGCCATCGGCTGACCGGAGCGTCAGCGGCTGCCGGGAAACCCCGGGGGCGGGTGTCCCGACAGCCTCTAGCCCCAGCCCAGCTCGTGCAGGCGGTGGTCGTCGATGCCGAAGTGGTGGGCGATCTCGTGGACCACGGTGATCGCGACCTCGTCCACCACGTCGTGCTCGGTGTCGCAGAGGCGCAGGATCGGGTTGCGGTAGATGAGGATGCGGTCCGGCAGCACACCCGAGTAGTCCCAGCCCCGCTCGGTCAGCGCGTGCCCCTCGTAGAGGCCGAGCAGGTCCTCACCCGGGGGCGGGTCGTCCTCGACCAGGATGACCACGTTGCTCATGAGGGCGAGCAGTTCCTCCGGGACCTCGTCGAGTGCCTCGCCGACCAGTTCCTCGAACCGCTCCCGGCTCATCTCCACCGCCACACCCCCATTCTGCCCACCGACCGACGCCCGCGAGATCCCCGCGTTCGCCGGGTACGGTGCCGCGCACTTTCACGGAAAGAGGCCCATCCGTCGCCGGATGGCCACTCCTTCCGTGAAAGTGCGGCGAGTGCCGGGTGGTGTGGGCGCCCGGGTGTCAGGACGTGAGGCGGGCGCTCAGGGTGATCTGGGCGCCCGGCGAGAGCAGGCGGGAGATCGGGCAGTTCTCCTTGGCGGCCTCGGCGAGCTTGGTGAACTGCGCCTCGTCCATGCCGGGCACCTGGCCGACCGTCTCCAGGTCGATCCGGGTGACGGACATGCCGGCGTCGGTCTTGTCGAAGTGCACCTTGGCGGTGGTGTCCACCGAGGTGCCGGTCGCGCCGGCGTCGGCGAGTTGCTTGGAGAGGGCCATCGAGAAGCAGCCGGCGTGCGCGGCGCCGATCAACTCCTCCGGGTTGGTGCCCTCGCCCTCCTCGAAGCGCGACTTGAAGGAGTAGTTCCCCTCCAGGCCGCCCTTGCCGGTGCGGACGGTGCCGGACCCCTCGGTGAGGTTGCCCTGCCAACGTGCGGAAGCGGTACGGATAGGCATGCACCCGACGCTAGCCGAAAGCGGACGCCGGGGCGACCGACCGGCGCACCCGCCGGTCGCGTACCGCCCGCCGGTCGCCGCCTGTGTCATGATTCCGCCCAGAGGCTGGCGTCAGCGCGGAAGGGGTGTCCCCCGATGTCCCAGGACCTCCCCATCCCCCGACAGGAAGACCGGTCCGACGACGGTGCCGCCGTCGTGGAGTGGGGCGGGTCGGATCCGCGGCCGCCCGGCCGGGCCGGGCGGCTTCTCACCGGCCTCGCCCGGGACCGCCGCCTGCCCTTCGTCCTCGCTGGCCTCGGGGCGGCGGCCGGCCTGGCGTCGCTGATCGGGGAGTGGGTGGTACTGACCATGCCGGCCGCCGGGCCCGACGGTGGCTCGCTCCGCCTCCCCGAGGGGGTCTCCAACGTCGGCGGGTTCGGCGGCGCGTACCTGGCCGGCCTGCTCGCGCTGGTGGTGGCGGTCGCGCTCGCCCTGCGGGGCACCGGGTCGGCCCGGCCGAACGCCCGCACCGCCGGCCTGGCGCTGGCCGGGGCGCTGCTTGCCGTGCTCACCGCCACGGCCGTGACGATCGGCGACGCCGACATGCGCGCCCTCTACTACGGCGGCCAGGACGGATTCGCCATCGAGTACGGACGCGGGCTGGTCGCCGCATTTCTGGCCTGCGCGTTGCTGGGAGCGGCGCTTCTGCCCACCCCGTCCGCCGCCGCGCCCGCCGGCGAGACGGAGAGCGGTGAGCCGATCCCGCCGCCCCGGCGCCGCTCCCGGCGGGACGACCCCGGCGAGTCCCTGCCGCCCCCGGCCGACCTCACCGTCGGGCCCGCCATCCCGTTCACCCGCCCGGAACCGCCGATCTGAGTCGGGCGGCAGCGCCTGGGCCTTCGTCCACGCGATGTGCCTCCGGGCAGCATCGACACGTCGGCGGCCGCCCGGCGCCGTCACCACAGGGCAGACGTTCCCCGTTGGCACCGGATTCGTCTGATCGCCATGGTTGGGACCGCTTTCGCGAGGTACGGTTGCTGCCCGCCGTCACGCCGGGTCACACGACCGGAACGGCTGGCCGCGACGGCGGCGGGCGAAGGAGGAACGATGACCCGCCCGGGCCTGCCCAAGCTGATCGCCACCGATCTGGACGGGACGCTCGTCCGTAGCGACGAGACCGTCTCCGCGTACACCCACGAGGTGCTCGACCGGGTGCGGGCCGCCGGCATCCCGGTGGTCGGCGCGACCGGTCGCGGTCCCCGGCTCACCGAACTGACCCGCAACGACATCCGTGCCGCGGACTTCCTGGTGATGGCCGGCGGCGGACGGGTGGTCGACCAGAGCGATCCGAGCGGGCCGGTGGTGCTGCGCGACGAGCGCCTCCCCGGCGCCGTCCTGGCCGGGCTGCTGGCCGACCTGGAGGCCGAGGTCGGCCCGCTGACCGTGATGGTGGAGGCGTCGGACGAGCACGACGCGCCGCTCTGGGGTGACTACCACCCGAGCTGGCCGTACCAGGACCGGTTCGAGGCGCGCACCCGCACCGAATGCCTCTCCCGGGATGTGATCAAGGCCTTCGCCCGTACCGCCGACCACCACGTCGACGAGCTGCTCGACGTGGCCCGGCGGATCGTCCCGGCGGAGGTCGCCACGCTCACCCAGGCCGGGCTCGGCTTCGTCGAGATCTGCCCGCCGGGCGTCGACAAGGCGACCGGGCTCACCGTGGTGGCGGAGCGGCTCGGCGTCGACCCGGCGGAGGTGCTGGTCTTCGGCGACCAGCCCAACGACCTGCCGATGTTCGACTGGGCCGGCTGGGCCCGGGTGGCGGTCGCCAACGCCCACCCGGCGGTCCGCGCGGCGGCCGACGAGACGACCCTGCGCAACGACGACGACGGGGTGGCGGTGTACCTCGACCGACTACTCTCCCGCTGATGGGAGAGCCACCCCGCCTGGTCGCCACGGACATCGACGGCACGCTGCTGCGCGACGACCGGACGCTGAGTCCGCACACCGCCGACGTACTGGCCCGGATCTCCGTGCGCGGCACGCCGGTCGTGCTGGTCACCGGCCGCCCCATCCGCTGGCTCAAGCTGGTGTACGAGCAGCTCGCCGAGCCGCTGCCGGCGATCTGCGCCAACGGCGCCGTGGTCTACGACCCGGTGGCGGACGAGGTGCTGCGGGCCGACCCGCTCGCCCCGGAACTGCTCGCCGAGGTGGCCCGGCGGCTGCGCGCCGAGGTGCCCGAGGTGACCTTCGCGGTGGAGATCGTCGACAGCCGGGAGATGCGGCACGAGGCGCACTACCCGCTGCGGTGGGACGCCGACCACGCCGCGATCCGGGCCGTCGAGACCCCGGAGGAGCTGCTCGCCGCGCCCGCGGTGAAGCTGCTGGCCCGCGCCGGGGAGCAGGACCCGGACGCGTTCGTCGCGCTGGTGGCCGGGGCGCTGGCGGGGCTGGCCGAGGCGACGCACTCGTCGTACTCGGGGTTGGTCGAGATCTCCGCCGCCGGCGTGACCAAGGCGGCCGGCCTGGCCTGGTACTGCTCCCGGCACGGGATCGACGCCGCCGACGTGCTGGCCTTCGGTGACATGCCGAACGACGTGCCGATGCTCACCTGGGCGGGCCGGGGCGTCGCGGTCGCCAACGCGCACCGCGCCGTCCTGGAGATCGCCGACGATGTCACCACGGCGAACACCGCCGACGGTGTCGCCGCGTACCTGGAGCGGGTCTTCGGGCTGGACTGAGCGGCCGGCTCCGGGCCGGCCGCTCAGTCACGAGGCCGAGCCCGCCGGTGCCGGGCGGGCCTGGCGGAACGGGCCCTAGAGGTACTGGCCGGTGCCGTGCCCCTCGCCGCCCTGCGGCTGGCCCATGCCGGGCATCCCGGGCACCATTCCGCCCGGTCCGCTGGGCAGCGCGGGCCGGCCGGAACGCATCTGCTCCAACTGGACCCGGGCCGCCATCTGCTGGGCGACCAGGGCCGCCTGGATGCCGTGGAAGAGCCCCTCCAGCCAGCCGACGAGCTGCGCGTGCGCGATCCGCAGCTCGCCCTCGCTGGGTGCCTTCTCCTCGGTGAACGGCAGCGAGATGCGCTCCAGCTCCTCCCGCAGCTCCGGGGCGAGCCCTTCCTTGAGCTCGACGATCGACCGCTCGTGGATCTCCCGCATGCGGTGCCGGCTCGCGTCGTCCAGCGGCGCGGCCTTGACCTCCTCCAGCAGCTGCTTGATCATGCTGCCGATCCGCATCACCTTGGCCGGCTGCTCGACCAGGCGGGACGGGTCCTCACCCTGCCCCTCGTCGGTCTGCACCGTGCCGACCGGCCGGCCGTCGGGCCCGACCACCACCACGGTGCCGGAGTGACCGGTGCCGTCCCGGCCCGGCTCGTCGTTCTGTCCAGCGGAATGCGCTTCGGTCATGGGGTCCATCTTTACCCAGCCGCGCGCCCGCATGCGCCCCGGGAGCCGCTGCCGACGACGATCGGGTGCCGGTGGCGCGCTACCGTCGCGGGCATGCCCAGCGACCCGCGAGCCGTGCTCACCCGCCCCGCACCGGCCCCGGACGTCACCGTCGCGTACGGCGACCACCCGGACCAGATCGCGGACCTGCGCCGGCCGGCCGGCACCGGACCGGCCCGGCCGCTGGTGGTCGTCGTGCACGGCGGCTTCTGGCGGGCCGAGTACGACCGGCGGCACACCGGTCCGCTCGCCACCGCGCTGGCCGCGCTCGGCCACCCGGTCGCCCAGATCGAGTACCGCCGGACCGGGCAACCCGACGGCGGCTGGCCGGCAACCCTCACCGACGTCCTGACCGGGGTCGGCCACCTGCCGCGGCTGGCCGCCGAGGCACTGCCCGGCCGGGTGGCCCCCGGCGCGCCGATCCTGGTCGGCCACTCCGCCGGTGGCCACCTCGCCCTGTTCGTGGCGGCGGTCGCTCCGGCCGAGGTCGGTGCGGTGCTGGCGCTCGCCCCGGTGGCGAACCTGGCCGAGGCGTACCGGCTGGACCTGGATTCCGGTGCGGTCGCCGCGCTGCTCGGCGGTGGCCCGGCCGACGTCCCGGACCGGTACGCCGCCTGCGATCCACGATCGTTGGTGCCGATCCGAACACGGAGCGTGATCGTCCACGGCGCACTCGATCAACAGGTGCCGGTCGCCATGAGCCGGGAGTTCGCGGCCGCGGCACAGGCCGCCGGAAGTGACGTACGCCTCGTTGAGCTGCCCGATTGCGAGCACTTCGGCCTGATCGACCCCGAGTCCGGAGCCTGGCCCGAGGTTGCCGCTGCGTTGCGGTCATTGCATGAAGATCACTAGGCATTGACGGAGCGTCGCGGAGCAGGTAGAACGCCGGAGGGGCGAGACCTGCCCCTGCACCCCTTCGGAAGGAACTCGGTGTCGCAGATGAACCGCAGGCGGGCCCTACAACTGCTGTCCGCGCTCGGTACGACCGGACTCGTCGGCGGATGCGGCACCGACGACAGCGGGGCAGAGTCCGCCCCTACGCTCAGCCCGATCAAGATCGGTCTTGTGGCGCCGCAGACCGGCGACCTCAAGCTCATCGGCATCGAGATCATCAACGGTTTCCAGCTCTTCCTCGACCTCAACCAGGCGCAGCTGGGCGGCCACCCGACGGAACTGCTGACCGCCGAGGAGGGTGCCGACGCGGAGCAAGGCAAGGCTGCCGTCGAGGGCCTGCTGAAGCAGGGCGTGCTGGCGCTCACCGGGGTGGCCAGCTCGGCCGTCATGCTGGGCATCCGGGACACGGTGGAGCAGGCCCGCGTGCCGCTCGTCGGGTCCAACGCCTCGCCGACCAGCCTCCAGAGCGTCGTCTACATCTGGCGGACGTCGTACGTGCTGGACGAGGCCGGTCGTGCGCTCGGTCGCTACCTGAAGGCACGGCTCCCGGCGTCGGAGCGGCTGGCCATCATCATGCCGAAGGGCCTGGCCAGCGAGGACGTGCTGCGCGGCTTCCGGCAGGAGTTCGGCGAGTCCGACCCACGGATCAAGGACCCGGTGACCTGGACGACGGGCGCCGCCGCGGACAAGGCCAACTACGCCGCGGACATCGATGCGGCGCTCGACCGCAGGCCCGCCGCGGTGTTCTGCTTCTTCACCGGCGACGCGGCGGTCAAGTTCATCAAGCAGCTTCGGGACGCCGGGTTCCGGGGCAAGGTCTACGCCCCCGGCTTCCTCACCGAGGGCAAGGTGCTGGAGAGCTTCCAGAACACGCCGGACGACGCGCTGAAGATCCAGACGGCGCTGAACTACTCCGCCGACATCAACAACGCGGCGAACCGGCTCTTCGCCTCGGCGTACCGCAAGAAGCACGGCAGCTCGCCGACCACGTACGCCATGGCGTCGTACGACGCGGCGCAGGTGCTCGACCAGGCGATCCGGATCGCCGGCGACGCACCCACGCCGCAGCAGGTGAACCTCGCGCTCGGCAAGGTCGGCCAGATCGACAGCCCGCGCGGCGTGTGGCAGTTCAACCAGCCGCGCACCCCGCAGCAGAAGTGGTACCTGCGCGAGGTCCAGATGGACGGCCAGGTGCTGTCGAACGTCCTCATCACCGAACTGGCCACGCTGGGCTGAACCGACAGCCCCGGCTCCGGGCCGGGCGTACGTACGCGAAGGGCCGGCCGGAGGCCGGCCCTTCGGTGCTCCGCGCCGGGCCGTCTCTCGACATCCCGGCGCGAGCCGAGGCCTGGGGCCTGTCCTAGTGGCGCAGCTCGGCGATGCAGCACTTCACGCTGCCGCCGCCCTTCTTCAGCTCGGCCAGCTCGACCGGCACCGGCTGGTAGCCGGCGGCCTTCAGCTTCCCGGCGAGCCGGGTCGCCTCGCTGTTGAGCACCACGTTGCGCCCGTCGCTGACCAGGTTCAGGCCGAACGCGAGCGCGTCCTCGTCGTCGGCGACGACCGCGTCCGGGAAGAGCTGGGCGAGCACCTTCTGGCTGGCGACGGAGAAGGCGCCCGGGTAGTAGACGATGTTGGTGTCGTCGATCGAGGCGAGCGCCACGTCGAGGTGGTAGAAGCGGGGGTCGACCAGCCGCAGCGAGACCACCGGCCGACCGAGCGCCTCCTGGGCCTCGGCGTGGGCGGCCGGGTCGGTCCGGAAGCCGTACCCGGCGAGGATCAGCCCGCCGTGCGCCTCGGGCAGGTACGCGAAGTCGCCTTCGCCCTCGTTCGTCACGGTCGGCGCGATGAACCGCCAGCCCTGCGCCTCGTAGAAGGCGCGGTGCGCGGCCGCCTCGGCGGTCCGCTGCTCGTGCTTGAACTGAGCGCCGTAGACGGTGCCGTCGACGACGAAGGCACCGTTGGCCGCGAACACCATGTCGGGCAGGCCCGGCTCGGGGGTGAGCTGGTGCACCTCGTGGCCGAGACCGACGAGGGTCTCGCGCAGCCGGTCCCACTGCTTGACCGCCAACTCCGCGTCGACCGGGGTGGTCACGTCCATCCACGGGTTGATCGCGTACTCGACCGCGAAGTGCTCGGGCGAGCACATGAGATATGTCCGCTTTCGCGGCACTCGCTGCTGGTTCACGGTGACCAAGGGTAGGTACCGTAGAACATCGGTAACAGCCACAACCATTGCTTCCCGGAGGCGGAACGTTGCAGATAGACGCGGTTGACCAGCGAATCATTGCGCTGCTCGTCGCCGACGCCCGAGCCTCGTACGCCGACATCGGGCAGCGGGTCTCACTCTCCGCTCCGGCGGTCAAGCGACGGGTCGACCGGCTCCGCTCGGCCGGTGTCATCCGGGGATTCACGGCCGTCGTCGACCCGGCCGCCGTGGGCTGGACGACCGAGGCGTTCGTGGAGCTGTTCTGCGCCGGCCGGACCACCCCCGCGCAGATCGGGGTGGCCGCCCGACGGCATCCCGAGGTGGTCGGCGCGTACACCGTCTCCGGCGAGGCGGACGCCCTCGTCCACCTGCGCGCCGCCGACATCGCCCATCTGGAGGCGGCGCTGGAACGGCTCCGGGCCGAGTCCTTCGTGACCTCTACCCGCAGCACCATCGTGCTCTCCCGACTGGTGGAGTCGCCCGGCGTCGGCCCGTCGGCCGGCTGAGCCGGCCCCGGGCGCGTGCAGGGAACCCCTCGGCCCCGGGAACCGGGCGCGGCCCGGCGGCGTCGGAGTGGGCATGACTCCGGCACGGCCGACCGTCGCGGCGGGCACGCTGCTCGCCCTCACCCTGCTCGCGGGGAGCACCGTGCTGCCCGCCGCGCCCACCCCCGGACCCGGGTCGGCGCCCACCGGACCGGGCGCCCCGCTCCGGCTGGTCTCGTTCGACTCCTGCGCCGACGCGCTGGCCGACCTGCGCGCGGCGGCCGCCCCGCACGTCGGCCCGTGGGGCTTCGCCGGCGACGGGACGGCGTGGCCGGGCCGCCGCACGCTCGACATGCCCATGACCGCCGCGATGGCGGAGCGCGCCAGCGCCCCGGCGTACTCCACCACCAATGTGCAGGAGCGCGGCGTCGACGAGCCGGACCTGGTCAAGACCGACGGGCGGCGGATCGTCACGGTGACCGGCGGGGTCCTCCGGGTCGTCGACCCCGCCACCCGACGGGTCACCGGGCGGCTCGACCTCGCCGGCGACGGTGCCGCCGACCTCCGCTGGGCGCAGCACGACCTGCTCCTGCACGGCGACCGCGCCCTGGTGCTCACCGACTCCGCGATGATGGGCCGGCCGCGGATCCGCGTGGGCGAGGGACGGCCCGCCGGGACGCCCTTCGCGCCCACCCAGGTGCCCGGCACCCGGCTCGTCCTGGTCGACCTGGCCGGCGCGCCCCGCGTGCTCGGGACGTACCGGATCGAGGGCCGGACCGTCGACGCCCGGCAGACCGCTGCCACCGCCCGCGTCGTGGTCCGCTCCGGCGCCCGGGTCGCGTTCCCGGACCTGCCCGCCGCCGACGAGACGGTCCGGACCACGGCCAACCGGGCCGCCGTCGCCGCCGCCGGCATCGACGCATGGCTCCCCGCGTACGAGTGGACGGCGGGTGCGGAACGACGGACCGGGCGGGTCGGCTGCGACCGGCTCAGCCGGCCGGCCACCGCCACCGGCTCCTCGGTGCTGACCGTGCTCAGCTTCGACCTCACGGCCGACCGGCTGGCCGACGGTGATCCGGTCAGCGTGGCCGCCGACGCCGACACCGTCTACGGCACCGGCAACAGCCTCTACCTCGCCGCGCAACGGGTCGTCGGCGGCGAGCCGGTCCCGGGCCGGTGGCTGCGGCCGACCGGTGCCTCCGTCACCGACATCTACCAGTTCGACACCGGGTCCCCCGGCCGCCCCCGGTACGTCGCCGCCGGCAGCGTGCCGGGCTGGCTCGTCAACCAGTACGCCCTGTCCGAGTGGGAGGGCCACCTGCGGGTGGCCACCACCACCGGCAGCGACGAGCGCAGCTCGGAGTCCGGCATCCACGTGCTGCGCCGGCGGGACGCCGCCCTGGTGCCGGTCGGCGCGGTCAGCGGGCTCGGGCGGGGCGAACGGATCTACTCGGTGCGCTACCTCGGCGGCACCGCGTACGTGGTGACCTTCCGGCGCACCGATCCGCTCTACGCCCTCGACCTCACCGACCACGCCGCCCCGAAGGTCACCGGCGAGCTGAAGATCACCGGGTACTCGGCGTACCTGCACCCCGTCGCGGACGGCCGGCTGCTCGGTGTCGGGCAGGAGGCCGACCGGAACGGGCGGGTGGAGGGCATCCAGGTCTCCCTCTTCGACGTACGGGACCCGGCCCGGCCGGCCCGGCTGGACCGCTGGCACCGGCCCGGCGGCTGGTCCACGGCCGAGCACGACCCGCACGCCTTCCTGTACGACCCGGGAACCGGGCTGCTCGCCGTCCCGATCGACCAGGGCGTACGCGTGTTCCGGATCTCCGGCGACACGATCACCGAGCAGGGTGCGGTGGCCCACCCGGCAGGCGCCGTCACCCGGTCGCTGCTCGTCGACGGCGTGCTGTGGACGGTGTCGGCCGCGGGCCTGCGCGCCAGCGACCCCGGCACCGCACGGAGCCTCGCCTGGCTCCCCGCGACCTGACACTCCCTCCCCCGGTGGGTGGGGCCCGGTCGTTCGGGGTTCCGGGTCTCACCCACTGTCAGGTCCCCGGCCGGCGCCCGCAGCGGCCTCACAGGTACATGCCGGTGCGGTGTTCGCCCTCGTCCCGCTTGACCGGCTTGTCACCCTCGCCGAAGAAGCGCTTCCCGCCGAACTCGCCGTGCAGCCGGTCGTCCAGCTCGTCGGCGAGGCCGGTCATCACCTGCACCGCGAGCATGAGGTGGGTGGCCTGGAAGTTGCGGCCGAACACCGGGATGGACGCCCAGACCGTGTCGTCGGCGCAGTAGAGCCGGCCGATCGGCATCCGGTTGGTCAGCTCGGACAGCTTCACGTACAGCCGCTCGGTCGGCTCGACCTCGGTCAGCACCGGGGAGAAGACGTCGACCAGCGGCGGGTTGTCCCGGACCCGGACGAACACCATCGCCGAGCCGGCCCGGATGTTGATGTCGCCGTCCGAGTCGACCTGGAGCCGGTCGGAATCCGACTTGAGCATCGTCGAGACGACCGTCCGGACCCGCTCGGCCAGCCCGAGCACGTCGTCCGTGGCCGGCTGAGCGGCGTTCAGCGCCTCGTCGAGGTCGGCCTCGACGTTCCGGTCCACGCCAAACTCGCTCCGCGCGGTGCCGAGCGGCGCGCCCTCCAGCGGTTCGTCCTCGGCGTCGTGGATCAGGTAGACGAGGAAGGCCGGGTGCGGGGCGCCGTAGACGTCGCGCAGCGTACGGGAGAACAGTGCCGCGAGCTGGGTCGCCTCGGCGACGGTGCCGTCCAGGCCGAACTGCTCGCCGGAACCCTCCACCACACCGGGCGGCGACCAGCCGAGCGCCACCATGTCCGCGACGGCCGCGCGGTCCAGCCGGTACCCGGGGGGCAGGCCGGCGTTGCCGACGGCCCGCGCGGCGAGCTTCCCGTCGGGGCCCACGTCGATGCCGATGGAGTAGACGGCGTCGCCGGTGCCGGACGCGGTCGGATCGAGCGTCAGGTCGACGTGCGCTCCGGCCGGGAGGGTCGCCAGCCGCTCGCCCAGCGCCCGGGCGAACTCCCGCCAGGCCTGCGTCACCTTCACCCGCAGGTCGGCCGTGGTCGGCTCGTCGAGCAGGATCGACTCGTGGTGCTCCGGCAGGCCGCCGGCCGGCGTCGGGGGGTGGTCCGCCGTCATGATCGCCTCCGTCCGTCAAGGTCACCCTACCCACGGACCGGGGGGCGCGAATCAGGGCCGACCGGGATCGGACAGCACGTCCCGTACCACCGCCGCTGGGTTCCATGTCGGATTCCCAGCCGCCGACGTGGTGGCGTGCCGGGCCGGTTCCGCCCGCCGGCCCCCGCGGGGGACGCCCGTGGGGCCCGTCGCGTGACGGCCGTCGCGCGGTCAGGCCGGGTGGTCGCCGGGGCCCTCGGCGCCCAACTGCACCGGCCAGTTGGCGGCCAGGTCGCGGAGCCGGGTCGCGGCGGCGGCCGGGTCCGCGCCACCGCCGACCGCGAGCCCCAGGAGGTACGCGGTGACCGGCGCACCCGGGCGCAGCACCTGGTGGGCCACGTCCTTCGCGAGGTCGAGCACGGCCGGGACCGGCACCTGGGCGGGGTCGAGGCCGAGTTCCGCGCAGGCGGCCGTGACCCACTCGTCCATCACCGTCATCGTGCCCACTCCTCCGCCCGGCGTACGTCCTCGTCAGTGTCGCAGTCGAACCACGGCGGCGGGCCGTCCCCGCGCCACGGCACCTCGTGGACGGTCAGCCCGTACAGCAGCGACCGCAGCGACGCCCCGGCCAGGGCGCGTGTCGACGCCCCGGCGAGCCGGTCCACCGCGCCGCGCAGCGCGGCGACCCGCCACACGCCGCACAGGGTCTGCCGCCGTCCCGCCTCGTCGACGAAGCACACGCCGTCGGACCCGCTGTCGAGGTGGTGCAGCAGGTCGCCGACGGCGGCGCGGGTGAGCAGGGGCAGGTCGGCGGCGAGCAGGGCGACGACGGTCGCGTCCCCGGGCAGCAGCGCCAGCCCGGCCGCGGTCGCGGCGACCGGCCCGCCGCCGGACGGCTCCTCCCGGGTGACCAGCACGCCGCCCGGCACCCCGGCCGCCGGGCCGACCAGGATCCGCGGCGCGGCGTCGGCGACCGCGGCCAGCACCCGGTCCCGCATGGGCCGGCCGCCGACCGGCCGGGCCGGCTTGTCCACACCGCCCATCCGCCGGGCCGCGCCACCGGCCAGCACCACCGCCGCGTACGCGCTCACCCGGCAACCGTAGCCGCCGGGTCTTCCCTCCGGCTGCCGGCGGCGTCGCGGTGTCCGGCGTTCCCGGATGCGCCGTGCCGACGGCATCGAGTCGACCGACCCGCTTCCCGGGAGATCGAGTGGATCACCCCGCCCGTCGGGGGCAGGATGGCGGGATGGGACGGGCGACTGACCGGCGTGGCGTACTGCGCATCGACCTCGGGGCGGTGGACGCGCGTACGTCGGTCCAGCGCCGGGACACCCTCGCCGTGGAGGAGCCGCTGGAGATCCGGGTCGGCCCGGCCGGTCCCGGGCGGCGCCGGCCGCTCGCCGTCACCATGCGTACGCCCGGGGACGACCTGGATCTGGCGATCGGCTTCCTGCTCACCGAGGGGCTGGTCCGGTCGGCCGACGACGTGCACACCGCCCAGCTCTGCGCCGGCGCGGAGGCGCCCAACACGTACAACGTGGTGGACGTCGTGCTCGCGCCCGGCGTGCCGGAACCGACCACCGACCCGGCCCGCAACTTCTACACGACCAGTTCCTGCGGGGTGTGCGGGAAGGCGAGCATCGACGCGGTGCGTACCCGGTCGCTCTTCCCGGTGGCCGACGACCCGCTGCGCGTGCCGGCGGCGGTCCTGGCCGACCTGCCGGAGCGGCTGCGCGCGGCGCAGCGCGCCTTCGACCGGACCGGCGGCCTGCACGCGGCCGGGCTGTTCACGGCCGACGGCGAGCTCGTCGTGCTGCGCGAGGACGTGGGCCGGCACAACGCCGTGGACAAGGTGGTCGGCTGGGCGGTCCGCGAGCGGCGGCTGCCGCTGGCCGGCCACGTGCTGCTGGTCAGCGGACGGGCCAGCTTCGAGCTGACGCAGAAGGCGTGGATGGCGGGCGTGCCGCTGCTCGCGGCGGTCTCGGCGCCGAGCACGCTCGCCGCCGACCTGGCCGCCGAGGCCGGCATCACCCTGGTGGGTTTCCTGCGTGGTCGCACGATGAACGTGTACGCCCGCCCGGAGCGCGTCACCGCCTGACGGCGGCGATCGCGCTGTCCGGCCACCTCCGACGTGCCGGTCGTCGCGTCCCGGTTCAGGTCCCCAGCGCGTCGAACAGGCCCAGCCGGACGGCGGCGTCGCGGGCGATCAGGAAACCGGCGATGCCGAGGACCCAGCCCAGGGTGCTGCCCGACGTCCGGGTGATCCAGGTGTTCAGGCGGGCCAGCAGCGGCTCGATCCCGGCCGGCCAGGCCACCCGGGCGGCGAGCAGCAGCACCGCCGGCAGCACCATCACCAGGCAGTACGCGGCGAGCAGCGCCACCACGGCCGCCGCGCCGAGCCCGGAGGTCGCCAGCAGGCCGAGCGCACCGAGGTACGGCAGCATCGTCGCCACCTCCGCCAGCGCGGCGAGCAGGGCCAACCCGACCAGCCACCGCGCCGACGAATCACCGGCCGTCGCCCGGTCCCGCCACCGCAGCACCGCGCCGCCGCCGGACCGGCGCTTGCCGCCGTACCGGAAACTGAGCGGGAACAGGCCCACCCCGAGCACGAGCTGCCCCCACAGCACCGGCCGGGTGTCCAGGGCACCGTCGAGCGCGCCGGCCAGCCGGCTGCCACCCCAGAACAGCAGCAGGCCCACCCCGAAGTAGAAGGCGGCGATCGTGCCGAGGTAGGTCAGGATCCGCCGTACGCGGACCGGGCCGGATGCCAGCAGCAGCCAGACGGGGATGAACAGGGTGCCGATACTGGTGCTGTCCACCAGCGCCAGTCCGGCGAGGGACAGCAGCAGGCCGCCGCTCACGAGGGCTCAGTTCCGGGTACGACCACCCGCCCATCCTCCAGCGCGGCAGGCCGGCGGGACTCGCCCTGCGGCACGAATACCGACTACATCCTTCGACGGACGAACGGGCCCCCCACGGTCAGCGACCGGGTGGGAAGGCCGGTACCCCGCACGCCTTCGGCGGGGTCAACGCCTGCGTGTCCGAGCTGGTCCCGGTCGCGGCCCTGTTGAAGATCCGGCATCGTCGCCGGACAGGAGCGAAGACCGGCTACCCGTTGGCGCTGCTGCCGCCTCGCCGCCGCCAGGCGTCCCGGCGACCGGCGGTGGCGACCGCCTGAGCCTCCGCCGGGGTCGGCCGGATCACCCGGTCGGCCCCGGCTACCGGCGTCCGGACCGCTTGACGAGAAGCGCGACGAGGCCGACGACGAGCGCGGCGGTCACCACGACGCAGAACAGTACGGCGATGTGCCACGGCTTGATAGCGCCCATCCGGGCACCGTACCGCCATGGTCAACACGTCCTGCGTGGACAGCGCCCAGGTCGCCCTGGTGCCGGTCACGGTCGTGCTGGCCCCGCCTGGCCGGGCGGCTCCCGGGCGGACGGGGCGTTTAAGCGCGCGGCACCGGACCCACGGGCGGCCCGCCCGCTCTCTCCGGTGCGCGGTCGGTCAGCTGCGCTCGGCGACCTGGGCGACGAACGCCCGCCAGGCGTGCGCGCCGAAGACGAGGGCCGGGCCGGTCGGGTCCTTGGAGTCGCGGACCGCGACGACGCCGGGAAGGTTGTCGGCGACCTCTACACAGTTGCCGCCGCTGGTACCGCTACGGGTGGCCTTTCGCCACCGCGCGCCGTTCAGGTCCATTGGTTCGCCACTTCCTTGATTAGGTCTAGGGACTGCCGCCGTGGAAGGGCCTCAGTGCGAACGCTCTCCCACCGCTCGAAGAGCGTATCTAGGTCGGCTGGTTGGTCTACGACATCGCCGCCTAGCTGGCTTTCGAGGTGACCGACCCAACTACCGTCCGGCATGTGCGCCAGGGACAGCGGGCCGGACAGGCCCGCGTGAAGGCCGACATCCGCTGGGATGACGTGGACGCTGATATTGGGTCGCTCTGCGCAAGCTACAAGGTGGAACAGTTGCTCGGCCATCAGTTTCTCGGCCCCGTCGCCAGCTCGGCGGATCGCTCCTTCGTCAACAACCACGACGAGCTGAGGCGGAGCCTCGCGCGTCAGGATGGCTTGCCGCTCGATTCGACCCGCGACCCGGCGGTCTACCTCGTCGTCCGACAGCCGGGGGTCGAGCCGCAGGACCGCGCGGGCGTATGCCTCGGTCTGCAACAGGCCCGGGATCAGGTTCGGCTCGAAGTAGCGAAGCTGAGTCGCGCCGCGCTCGGCGTCGAGCCACGGCAGGAACCACGACGGAGCGCCCAGCGTCGCCGCTAGACGCTCGAACAGACCGCCGTTGTTCAGCGCGCGGTCGGCCCCTCGGATGAAGTCGACGGTCAGTGCCCGAGTGCCGCTTTCGACGGCGCTGACATGGGAGGCGCTGAAGCCTGCGCCACGCCCAAACGCCTCCTGCGTCATACCGGCCGCCCCGCGCGCTCGACGGATCTCGCTAACGATGAACGCTGCCACGGGGTCTGGTACGTCCGGCATTCAAGGCTCCTCAGCTTGAAGATCGACTACCCGCGTCGCCACAGACGAGCGGCTATTTCGCCAGCTCAGCCCGGACGCTGAAAGCACCTTCCGAGGGTAGCGGCCTCCACATCAGAGTGTCACCAGCGGAACCGCTGGCGTGGCCCGAACCGCCGGCGGAACCAGCCCAGGGGCCGCCTCGTCGGGGCGGGGCGGCCCCTTCCCACCGTGAAGGAGGTCCCTGCCGTGCGTCTCCGGTTCTGGCGCTGCAAGCCCGCCCCGCCGCCGCTGCCCCGGCGTATCCGGGGCGCGAACCTGCCGGCCGCCCTCTTCGCGCCGACCCGGCCGATCCCAATCGTGCAGCCGGGCCGCGCCGGGACGTTGACCCCGGCGCAGGAATGGCGCGCGAACGGGGGCCGCCGGTGAGTGCCCCGATGCTGAAGGCGGGGGACGTGGTCCTACTGGCCCGCTCGGCGAGTCCGCAGTTCGCCCGTCCGCTCAGGGTCCGGGTGATCCGTGAGCTGACCGATCGGCACCCCTACACCGGCTGGTTCTGGTTCGAGGGGTACGAGCTGGACCCGCAGGGCGACGCGGTCCGCCGCCGAGAGCTGTACGCACTGCGCGACGGCGTCCGCTGGCTGGGCAACGCCCGCCGCGAGGTCCCGGCCGACCGCCGGCCGCGCCGACGTCGGCCGGTTGTCCGTACGGGGGTGCGCGCGTGAGCCGCCGCAGCCGAGAGCACGTCCCGACCCGCCCGACGTGGCGCTGTGCGGCGTGCGGAATAGCTTGGCCTTGTAGTCCGGCGAAGCTCCGCCTCCTCGCCGAGTACCGGAACGACCGAGCCACCCTCCTGGTCTACCTGGCGACGCTTCAGGCCGAGGCTGCCGAACAGCTCGCCGAGCTGGACAGCGGCACGTCGCCGGCTGACCTGACCGAGCGCTTCACCGGCTGGGCCCGCGCCCGGTAGCCGCCGGCGAGAGTCCGGCAAGCCGGAGCTTCGCCGGCAGACCTGTCAGCGGGGGTCAGGTCGCCTCCTCGCGCGGCGGCGCACCACTCCCGGCAGCCGCACCGCCGGCCACCCGTCGAGGCGTGCGGGGGGCACGCCGCGCCGGAGCAGGTCGTCCAGGAGCAGGGCGAACGAGTAGTCGGGGTGCCGGGTGAGCACCCGCTCCAGTGCCACGGCGGCCAGCGCCCCGTGACCCGCCCGCCAGGCAGCGAACGCCAGCAGCGCACCGGGCGCGGCGATGAGGTCCGGCTGGGCGCGCCGCAGCACGTCGGTCCAGAGCGCGATGTCGCTGTCCCGGCCGTCGGTGCGTTCCCAGGCGTGGTCACGGACGGTCAGATCGGTCAGCAGCACGCTCAACCAGGCCACCTCGTCGTCATCCAGCCGCTCGCCCCGGCGATGGCGGCGCTGGGCGGCCCAGAGCGCCGAGCGCCCGGCCGTGCGCACCGCCCGCCCGCCGAGCAGGTCGGCGGCGGGTGCCGAGCCGAGCAGCTCGGCGAACCGCTGCCCGGCCCGTTCGGCGGCCTGCCGCAAAGCGGCACGCTCCGGGCCGTCGACGGGTGCCACCCGCGCTGCGAGGGCGGCCCGGTCGGGCAGGGCGACCTGACCGGCGAAGACCGCGGCGGCGGTGACCTCGCTCGATCCCGTGTCGTACGGGGTGCCGTCGGGCGGGCAGCACTCCGGCTCGTCGCAGAGGTACGACCAGTACCGGCCGTCGGTGACCCGCAGCGCGTCGAGGACGGGGATCCCGGCGGCGGCGAGCGCCGCGCGGACCGCGTCGACGGCCGGGGTGACCCGGGACGCCGGGCCGTAGCCGAGGACCGTGGCGCGGTCGGCGACCTGCCGGGCCACCACCGCGGCCAGGTGCCGGGCCGACTCATCCACCGGCCGGGCCGGCTCGGCCACGCGCCGGGCGGGATCGACGGGTTCCCGCAGATCCGGCAGGTCCGACCGGGCGGCGAAGGTGACCCGCTTGCCGTGCATGGCCACCACGACCACACTGTCGGCGGGGTGGAACCCCAGCAGGTAGGGCACGGCGGCGATCAGGTCTCCGGGGGACCGGACGGAGAGCCGAGGGACATCGGTCGAGGTCATGCACGGCAGCCTGCGCCGCCCGACCACCTCACGTCCGCCCCTGTGGACGACACACGGGTTTTCCACAGCTACACACCGTAACGACCCAGCTCAGACCGTATCCGCACGGCGAGCGGGCCCGACCGGGGCTGCCACCAGCTACCGTTCCGAGGCATGGATCTGGCGTACCTGCGGGCGCACCCGGAGCACCTGCCGACCTTCCTGACCCACCAGCGGATCCGGGAGACGCCGGTCTCCGGAGGCGACATCTGCGCCGCCTCCCGCCTCACCCTCGACGACGGGCACTCCGTGTTCGCCAAGACCTGGCCGGAGCACGCCGCCCGGCCACGGCCGGACCACTTCTTCGCCACCGAGGCGGCCGGGCTGCGCTGGCTGCGGGAGGCCGGCGCGGTCGCCGTACCCGAGGTGATCGTGGCGCTGCCCGACCTGCTGGCGCTGGAGTGGGTCGAGCCGGGCGAGCCGACCGCCGAGGCGGCCGAGCGGTTCGGTCGGGAGCTGGCCGGGCTACACCGGGCCGGCGCTCCCGCCTTCGGCGCCGAGTGGCCGGGCTTCATCGGCGCGCTCCCGGCCGACAACAACCCCGACGAGGGCCCCTGGTCGCGCTGGTTCGCCGAGCGCCGGCTGGTGCCGTACCTCCGGATGTCGATCGACAACGGCGCGCTCGGTCCGGCGGAGCAGGCCCTGGTGGAGCGGGTCGCGGCCCGGATCGCGGACCTGGGCGGGGACGAGCCGCCGGCCCGGATCCACGGCGACCTGTGGCCGGGCAACGTGCTGTGGGGCGCGTACGACCGGGCGTGGCTGGTCGACCCGGCGGCGCACGGCGGCCACCGGGAGACCGACCTCGCGCAGCTCGCGCTCTTCGGCGGCGCACCCCACCTGGACCGGATCCTCGCCGCCTACCAGGAGGCCTGGCCGCTGGCCGACGGCTGGCGGGAGCGCGTCCCGCTGCACCAGCTCCACCTGATGCTCGTGCACACCGCCCTGTTCGGCTCGGCGTACCGCGATGCGGTCGCCCACACCGCCCGGTCCGCCCTGAGCGGGTCCGACCGCGCTACCGTCGACGGGTGAGCGTCGCCCCTCCGACCGTCGGCGTCCTCGTCGACCGGTACGGCCGCGTCGCCCGGGACCTCCGGGTCTCCCTGACCGACAAGTGCAACCTGCGCTGCACGTACTGCATGCCGGCCGAGGGGTTGCCCTGGCTCGCCGGGCCGCAGTTGCTCGGCGACGACGAGGTGATCCGGCTGATCCGGGTCGCGGTGACCCGGCTCGGGGTGACCGAGGTGCGGTTCACCGGCGGCGAGCCGCTGATCCGGCCGGGGCTGGTCGGCATCGTCACGGCGGTGGCGGCGATGGCCCCCCGCCCGCGCATCTCGCTCACCACCAACGGGATCGGGCTCGACCGGCTGGCGCCGACCCTGGGCGCCGCCGGCCTGGACCGGGTGAACGTCTCGCTGGACACCCTCGACCGGGAACGCTTCACGCGGCTGACCCGACGGGACCGGCTCGACGCCGTGCTCGCCGGGCTGGCCGGCGCGGCGGCGGCCGGGCTCACCCCGGTCAAGGTCAACGCGGTGCTGATGCGGGGCCTCAACGACGACGAGGCTCCGGCGCTGCTCCGGTTCGCCCTCGACCACGGCTACGAGCTGCGGTTCATCGAGCAGATGCCGCTCGACGCCCAGCACGGCTGGGACCGGGCGAGCATGGTCACCGCCGACGAGATCCTGGCCGCGCTGCGGTCCGCGTACGCCCTGAGCCCGGACCCGGCCGCGCGCGGCGCGGCACCGGCCGAGACCTGGCTGGTCGACGGCGGCCCGGCGCGCGTCGGGGTGATCGCCAGCGTCACCCGGCCCTTCTGCGGCGACTGCGACCGCACGCGCCTCACCGCCGACGGGCAGGTCCGCAACTGCCTCTTCGCCACCGAGGAGTCCGACCTGCGCGGGGCGCTGCGCTCCGGCGCGGACGACGACGAGCTGGCCCGGCGCTGGCGCGCCGCCATGTGGGGGAAGCGGGCCGGTCACGGCATCGACGACCCGGCCTTCCTGCAACCCGCCCGGCCGATGTCGGCGATCGGAGGTTGACGTGTCCGACCTGCGACCGGCACACGACGCGACCGACACGGCTGACGCGGGCACCCTCACCGTCCGTTTCTTCGCCGGGGCGCGGGCCGCGGCCGGCCGGACCGAGGAGACCGCATCCGCCGGTCGGTCGCTGGACGAACTCCTGGCCGAGCTCGCGGACCGGCACGGCGAGCGGCTCGCCGCCGTGCTGCGGGTGGCGAGCTTCCTGGTCGACGGCGTGACCTGCCATGATCGTCGGGCACCGCTGCCGGCGGGAGCCACGATCGACGTCCTGCCGCCCTTCGCGGGCGGCTGAGGGAGGCTCAACCTTGTTGGCGGTTCTCGGGTTCGTCGCCACCCTGGCGCTGATCACCGGTCTGATCCACCTCTACCTGTGGAAGCGGCTGGTGCGCGACACCACCACGGCGGGCCGCTGGCGGCGGATCGGCTCGATCACGATCCTGGTGCTCGCGCTGCTGGTTCCCGCCACCATGATGGGCACCCGCGCCGGCGCGTACTGGCTCGCCTGGCCCGGTTACCTCTGGCTGGCGGTCATGTTCTACCTGCTGGTCCTGCTGGCGGCGCTGGAGATCCCGATGCTGGTGGCCCGGCTGGTGCTGCGCCGCCGGGTCGCCGCCGCGGAACCCACGGCCGCCGCCCCCGAGCCCGCCCTGGTGGGGGCCGCCGGCCCGGCCGACCCGCCGGCCGCCGCGGCGGTCGGGCAGCCCGACCACGACCCCGCCCGGCGGCTGCTGCTCGCACGCGGGGCGGCCATCTTCGCCGGGCTCACCGCCACCGGCCTGACCGGGTACGGCGTCCGCACCGCCCTCGGTCCGCCGCAGCTGGACCGGGTGCGGATCCCCCTGGCGAAGCTTCCCCGCAGCATGGACGGCCTGCGCATCGCCACGGTCTCCGACATCCACCTCGGGCCGCTGCGCGGCCGTGCGCACACCGAGCGGATCGTCGCCGCCATCAACCGGCTGGACGCCGACATCGTCGCGGTGGTCGGCGACCTGGTCGACGGCACGGTCGCCGAGCTGGGTGAGGCGGCGGCGCCGCTGCGCGGCCTGCGCTCCCGGTACGGCAGCTACTTCGTCACCGGCAACCACGAGTACTACTCCGGAGTCGAGGAGTGGGTGCCGGAGGTGGACCGCCTCGGCCTGCGGGTCCTGCAGAACCGCCGGGTGGAGATCGCGGCCCGGGGCGGCGTGCTCGACCTGGCCGGGGTCAACGACGCCGAGGCCGAGGGCACCGGGCTGGCGGGGCCGCCGGACTACGCCGCCGCGCTCGGCGACCGCGACCCGAGCCGCCCGGTGGTGCTCCTCGCGCACCAGCCGGTCGCGGCGTTCGAGGCCGCGAAGTACGGCGTCGACCTGCAACTGTCCGGCCACACCCACGGCGGCCAGATCGTGCCCTTCAACTACCTCGTGCGGCTCCAGCAGCCGGTGGTCTCCGGCCTCGGCGAGGTCGACGGCACGAAGGTCTACGTGACCAACGGCGCCGGGTTCTGGGGTCCCCCGGTCCGCGTCGGCGCCGAACCGCAGATCACCCTCGTCGAGCTGCGCTCGGCATAGCGCAGCTCACCCCCGAGCGTGGCGGCGGGCGTACGGCGTGGGCGGCGTGGCAGGATGCGGCGTGCCTCCGATCAGCGCCGCACCCCCCGGTGGCCTCCCGCCCTTCGTCGCGGACCTGCACATCCACTCGAAGTACTCGCGCGCGTGCAGCCGTGACCTCACCCTGCCGAACCTCGGCTGGTGGGCCCGGCGCAAGGGCGTCGCCGTGCTCGGCACCGGTGACTTCACGCACCCGGCCTGGTACGACCACCTCCGCGAGACCCTGCACCCGGCCGAGCCCGGTCTCCACCGGCTGAGCCCCGAGGCCGAGCGGGACATCGCGCGCCGGCTGCCGCCGCGGCTCGCCGGCGAGGCGGAGACCGACCCGGTCCGGTTCATGCTCAGCGTCGAGATCTCCACGATCTACAAGCGGGACGACCGGACGCGCAAGGTGCACCACCTGATCTACCTGCCCGACCTGGACGCGGTGGCCCGCTTCAACACCGCGCTCGGGCGGATCGGCAACCTCGGTTCGGACGGCCGGCCGATCCTCGGTCTCGACTCCCGCGACCTGCTGGAGATCACGCTGGAGGCGAGCCCGGACGGGTACCTGGTGCCGGCGCACATCTGGACGCCGTGGTTCTCCGCGCTCGGGTCCAAGTCCGGCTTCGACGCCATCGCCGACTGCTACGCCGACCTGGCCGAGCACATCTTCGCGGTGGAGACGGGGCTCTCCTCCGACCCGGAGATGAACTGGCGGGTCGGCAGCCTCGACCGCTACCAGCTCGTGTCGAACTCCGACGCGCACTCCCCGCCAGCGCTCGCCCGGGAGGCGACGGTGTTCACCTCCGGCCGGGACTACTTCGCCATCCGGGAGGCGCTGCGGACCGGTGACGGGCTGGCCGGGACGATCGAGTTCTTCCCGGAAGAGGGGAAGTACCACGCGGACGGTCACCGGCTCTGCGGTGTCAACTGGGCGCCGGAGCGGACCCGGGCGGCCGGCGGGCGCTGCCCGGAGTGCGGCAGGCCGCTGACCGTCGGCGTCCTCAGCCGGGTCGAGGAACTGGCCGACCGGCCCGAGGGGCACCGGCCGGCCCACGCCCGCGACGTCACCCACCTGGTGCCGCTGGCCGAGATCCTCGGCGAGATCAACAAGGTGGGCGCCCGGTCGAAGAAGGTCGAGGGCAAGCTCAACGACCTGATCGCCGCGCTCGGCCCGGAGCTGGAGATCCTCACCCGTACGCCGCTGGACGAGATCGGCCGGGTCGGCGGCGAACTGCTCGCCGAGGGGATCGGCCGGCTGCGCCGCGGCGACGTCCGCCGCGTGCCGGGCTACGACGGCGAGTACGGCGTCATCACCCTCTTCGACCCGGCCGAGTTGGGCACCGGCGGGAAGCCGGCGGCGCAGGAGACGCTGTTCGACGTACCCGTGCCGGCACAGCGCCGGCCGGTGGAGCCGGCACCGAAGCCGAAGGCCAAGCGCCCGGCGGCGAAGCCGGAGCCGAAGCGCGCGGCGCCGCCCCCGCCCCCGATCGCGCCGCCGCCGTCACCGCACGAACCGTTCGAGCCGATGCTGTCGGGCATGGAGGAGGTCGGCACCGGCCTGCTCGACCGGCTGGACGCGATGCAGCGGGTCGCCGCCTCCGCGCCGGGCGGGCCGCTGCTGATCGTCGCCGGCCCGGGGACCGGCAAGACCCGTACCCTGACCCACCGGATCGCGTACCTGTGCGCGGAGCTGAACGTCTTCCCGGAGCACTGCCTGGCGATCACGTTCACCCGGCGGGCCGCCGAGGAGCTGCGGCACCGCCTGGACGGGCTGCTCGGGCCGGTCGCCGAGGACGTCACCGTCGGCACGTTCCACTCGGTGGGCCTCCAGATCCTGCGGGAGAACGCCGGGGCCGCCGGGCTGCCGGCGGACTTCCGCATCGCCGACGACGCGGACCGGGCGGCGGCCCGGGTGGAGGCCGGCGACGACCGCGACGCGTACGTGGCGGTGCTGCGCAAGCAGGACCTGGTCGACCTCGACGAGCTGCTCACCCTCCCGCTGGCGCTGCTGCGGGCCGACCGGAAGTTGGCACAGGCGTACCGGGACCGGTGGCGGTGGATCTTCGTCGACGAGTACCAGGACGTCGACGAGGTGCAGTACGAGCTGCTGCGGCTGCTCAGCCCCGCCGACGGCAACCTCTGCGCGATCGGCGACCCGGACCAGGCCATCTACTCCTTCCGGGGCGCCGACGTCGGCTACTTCCTGCGCTTCTCGCAGGACTTCACCGATGCCCGGCTGGTGCGGCTGAACCGCAACTACCGCTCGTCGGCCCCGATCCTGGCCGCCGCGGTGCAGGCGATCGCACCGTCGTCGCTGGTCCGGGGCCGCCGGCTGGACCCGGCCCGGCTCGACCCGGAGGCGCCGCTGGTCGGCCGGTACGCCGCCGGCTCCGTCGCCGACGAGGCCGACTTCGTCGTCCGTACGGTCGACGAGCTGGTTGGCGGGCTCTCGCACCGCTCGCTGGACTCGGGGCGGATCGACGGGCGGTCGACCACGCTGTCGTTCTCCGACATCGCGGTGCTCTACCGCACCGACTCCCAGGCGGCGCCGATCGTGGACGCGCTGGCGCGGGCGAACATCCCGGTGCAGAAGCGCTCGCACGACCGGCTGCGCGACCGGCCCGGAGTGGCCGCCATCGCCCGCGAGCTGCGGCACGCCGGCGGCCTCGCGGGTGGCCTGCCGGCCCGGGTACGCCTCGCCGGCCAGGTGGTCGCGGAGCGCTTCGCCACGCCCACCCTCGACGGCTCGGGCGCGGTCCGGCCGGAGGACGTGCGGGTGGCGGTCGACCTGCTCACGCCGCTGGCCCGGCGCTGCGGCGACGACCTGGAGCTGTTCCTGTCCCAGCTCGTCACCGGCGCGGAGGTGGACGCCCTCGACCCGCGCGCCGAGGCGGTCACCCTGCTCACCCTGCACGCCGCCAAGGGGCTGGAGTTCCCGGTGGTCTTCCTGGTCGGCGCCGAGGACGGGTTGCTACCGCTGCGCTGGCCCGGATCGGAGCCGGACGAGGACGCGGTCGCCGAGGAGCGGCGGCTCTTCTTCGTCGGCCTGACCCGGGCGCAGGACCGTCTCTACGTCAGCCACGCCGCCCGCCGCATCCGACAGGGGGCGGAACGGGACTGCCGCCCGACCCCGTTCCTGGACACGATCGACCCCGGCCTGTTCGAGCGCCTCGGCGAGTCCGAACCCCGCCGCCCGAAGGACCGCCAACTCCGCCTGATCTGACGAGGATCTCCGCGATCTTGCACTTTCGGCCCGCGGAACGCACCTTGTGCGGCCTTTGCCGGGGCACAAAGTGCAAGATCGCGGGGTGGGTCAGCGGCGGGTTGGGCGTTCCGTGGTCACCACCAGGGCCACGCCGGCGACGATTACCGCGCCGCCCAGCAGGACCTGGGGGGTTACCGGTTCCGCCACCAGCAGCGCGCCGAGCGCCACCGCGACCACCGGGTTGACGTACGCGTAGGTGCTGACCAGCGAGATCGGGGCGTGGTGCAGCAGCCACACGTACGCGGTGAAGGCCACCAGCGAGCCGAACACCATCAGGTACGCCAGCGCCCACCACGACCGGGCGGTGACCGCGCCCGGATCGAAGCCGCGCAGCTCACCGCGCCCGGCCGCGAGCACGGCGAGCACCGCCGCCCCGGCGAACATCTCGTACACCGTGGCGACGAACGGGTCGGCTGGCATCGACAGCCGGCCGGACAGGAACGAGCCCACCGACCAGCTCGTCGCCGCCGCGACCACGGTCAACGCGCCGACCAGCGGCACCGCGCCCACGCCGCCGGTCGGCAGCACCAGCAGGACCAGACCGACGAAGCCCACCGTCACCCCGCCGAGCGTGGCCAGCCCCGGCCGGTCGCCGGTGACGGAACGCAGCAGCACCACCAGCAGGGGCACGGTGGCCACGAGCAGCGCGGCGATCCCCGACGGCACCGCCACGCCCGGCGGGCCCGACTCGGCGAGCACCACGAGCCCGTTGCCGCCGGCCAGCAGGAGCACCCCGACCAGCGCGGCGGAGCGGAGCTGACGCCAATCGACCCGCAGCGCACCGGGACCGCGGCGCAGCCGCAGCACGACCGCGAGGACCAGGCCGGCGGTCGCGAACCGGAGCGCCGCCGAGGCCAGGGGCGGCAGCGACTCCACGGTGATCCGGATGCCCAGATAGGTCGAGCCCCAGAGGACGTACACCAGCAGCAGTGCCGTCCAGACGAGCGCGGGTGCCGTGCCGGGCCCGCCGGAAACGGCGGCCGGGCCGGTGGTCGGTGTCGCACTTGGCGGAGATGAGGTCATCGCTCCGCCACGCTACGGTGGCGGGGATGTCGGCGTCCCGCAGAGGTGGCCGGCCTCTCACCACCCGTGCAGGAGGCGCGCATGGCGAACTACGGACCACCGGACGGCACCGCCGGCGAGCCGTGGCGGGGCCGGCGCGCCGAGGACGCGTACGGGCCGCCGGAGCACGGCTGGCGCGACCCGTATCCGCCGGGCCCGACCCCCGGCACCTACCCCTCCGGGTACGGCAGCCCGCCGCGTCACGACGACGTACCGCACGCCGGGTACGGCCCGCAGGGGTACGGCGGGGAGCCGTACCGCCCGGCGTACGCGCCCTGGTCCCCGCCCGCCGACGGACGGTCCGCGCACTCGGGCGACCCCGGCGGCCCGGCCGGTGACCCGGCTTCCCCCTCCCGGCCGTCCCGTCGCAGGGGCCCGCTGATCGCGGTGCTCGCCGCCGTCCTTCTGCTGGTGCTGGGCGGCGGGGCGACCGTACTCTACCTGCTCGGCCAGGGCGACCCCACGCCACCGGCGGCGTCTCCGACGGCTGCGGCGGCCCCCGGATCGGCCGGGCCCGACCAGGCGAGCCCGGCGCCGAGCGTCGCGGCCCCCGAGTCCTCGGCCGACCCCCGTTTCGTGAAGGTCGGTCAGTGCGTCCGCAACGACGGGCCGGCCGGCGGGAAACCCAAGCTGCTGATCAGCGAGTGCGCCACGAGGACGTACGAGGTGCTGCACCGCGTCGACGGCCCGACCACCGGTGAGAAGGACGCGGCGGCGAAGTGCGCGAAGGTCGACAACTACACCAACTGGTACTTCTTCGACAGCGAACTGGACACCCTGGACTTCGTGCTCTGCCTGAAGCAGCGCTGAGCCACCGCACCCCTCGGGAAGAGTGATGACCACGTACGGATCAGCCGGCCCGCCGGACGACGAGACCCCGCGCCAGCCCGGCCCACCGGACGGGTCGTCGCAGCCCGCCGGCACGCCGGAGCCGCCGACCGTTCCCCGGTGGGACTCGCCGACGTCCGACGCCGACCCGACCGTCTCGCAGTGGGCCAGACCGCCGGCCGGCGACGAGCCCACCGTCCGCCAGCCCGGCCAGTCCGGTGACGAGCCCACGGTCCACCAGCCGGCCCAGCCGGGCGGTGAGCCCACGGTCCACCAGCCCGGCCAGCCGGGCACCGACCCGACGCTGCCGGCGTGGGGCCGGCCGCCGGCCGGCGCCGAGCCGACCCTGCCGCAGTGGGGCGCGCCGCCGAGCGGCGGCCCGGCCCCGTCGGCTCCGGCGTGGGGCCAGCAGCCGCCGACCCCCGGCGCGGGCCCCGTCCCGCCGGCCGGCAGCAACCCGCCGCCTCCGACCTCCGGCTCCGGGTTCCCGCCGCCACCCCCCTCCGGCTCGGGTTTCCCCCCGCCTCCGACGTCCGGCGCCGGCTACCCGCCGCCCCCCACGTCCGGTGCCGGTTACCCGCCGCCGGCCGCCGGCTCCAGGTTCCCGCCGCCCGGTC
This sequence comes from Micromonospora thermarum, assembly GCF_012034245.1. Taxonomy (GTDB): domain Bacteria; phylum Actinomycetota; class Actinomycetes; order Mycobacteriales; family Micromonosporaceae; genus Micromonospora; species Micromonospora thermarum. The sequence continues at coordinate 102,549 of NZ_JAATEO010000001.1, forward strand.
CGTACCCGCCGTCCGGTCCGACGCCCGGCGGCTTCCCCTCCGCGGGTTCCCCGACCGGCCCGGTCCAGCCGGGCGCGGTGCCCGCGGCCGGCGGGCCGTGGGGCGCGCCCGGGGGGTATCCGATGCCCCCGGTGCCCGGGAAGAAGCGCGGCGGCCGGATCGCGCTGATCATCGGGCTGGTCGTGCTGCTCCTGCTCTGCCCCTGTCTCGGCCTGGCCGGCTGGGCGGTCTGGCAGGTCGCCGACGAGGAGGCCTCGGTCGCACCCCCCGCGCCGACCGCTCCGGCGGCCCCGACCCGGGATCCGCTGCCGACCGGTGAGCCGACCCCCACCGAGGACGAGGGCGACGACTTCGCCAAGGGCGACTGCGTGGTCAACGACGGCACCGACGACGACGCCGAGCTGCGCAAGGTGCCGTGCGGCCCGAACACGTACGAGGTGCTGCTGCGCATCCCCGCCACGACCGACGGGGACCGCTGCGAGATCCTGGCGCCGCAGGCCACCGCCAACTACGTCCACGACAACTCGGTGAACCTGCTCGACTACGTGCTCTGCCTGAAGGAACGCTGATTGCCAAAACTAGGGCTGTCTAGCGTGGACGCTAGACAGCCCTAGTTTTGTGTCGAGACCCGGCGAGGCCCGGCCACCCCTCCCGACACGCCGGTAGCCCCATCTACGGATGTCTAGCCCCGTCGCTAGACGGCCCGATACTCTCCGATGCGTGGATCCGGTCCGCAACCCGTACGCACCGGGCGCCGGCCAGCGCCCGCCCGAGCTGGCCGGGCGGGGGCGCGAGCTGGACGTCTTCGACATCGTGCTGGAACGGATCGCCCGCGGCCGGCCGGAACGCAGCCTGATGCTCACCGGCCTGCGCGGAGTGGGCAAGACGGTCCTGCTCAACACGTTGCGCTCGCAGGCGATCAACCGGCTCTGGGGCAGCGGCAAGATCGAGGCCCGGCCCGACCAGTCGCTGCGCCGCCCGATCGCCGCCGCACTGCACATGGCGGTCCGCGAGCTGGCGCCGCGGCACCGCGCCCCCGACCGGATCGACGCCTTCCTCGGCGTCCTGAAGGCCTTCGCACAACGCTCGGCCCCGACCGGGCGGGGCGGCGCGGGGCCGAAGCTACGCGACCGCTGGCAACCCGGCATCGACGTGCCCGCCGCCAGCGGCCGGGCGGACTCCGGCGACATCGAGATCGACCTGGTCGAGCTGCTCTCCGACGCCGCCGCGATCGCCGAGGACGTCGGCACCGGCATCGCGATCTTCATCGACGAGATGCAGGATCTCGGCCCGGAGGACGTCTCCGCGCTCTGCGCCGCCTGCCACGAGCTGTCCCAGCTCGGCTCACCGCTGATCGTGGTGGGCGCGGGCCTGCCGCACCTGCCGGCCGTCCTCAGTGCCGCCAAGTCGTACTCCGAGCGGCTCTTCCGCTACCAGCGCATCGACCGGCTGGACCGGATCGCCGCCGATCAGGCGCTGTGCGCGCCGGCCGAGCGCGAGGATGTCGAGTACGAGCAGAAGGCGCTCGACCTGCTCTACGAGAAGTCCGGCGGGTACCCGTACTTCGTCCAGGCGTACGGGAAGGCGACCTGGGACCACGCGCCCCGCTCGCCGATCACCGCCGCCGACGTGCGGGTGGCGGCCCCCGAGGCGGAGGCGGAACTGGCGGTCGGCTTCTTCGGCTCCCGCTTCGAGCGGGCCACCCCGGCCGAACGGGAGTACATGCGGGCCATGGCGACGCTGTCCCTGGTCGAGGGCGAGACCGACGGCGGCGGCCGGGACGACATGGACGCGGCCGTGCCGACGGCCGAGATCGCCCGCGCCCTGGGCCGCAAGCCCGCGAGTCTCTCCCCGGCCCGGGACGCCCTGATCAAGAAGGGCCTCATCTACTCCGGTGAGCGCGGCACCGTCGCCTTCACCGTCCCCCACTTCGGCCGTTACCTGCGTACCCAACCGGCCTGAGCGCCCGACCGGGGCAGTCCTCCGGCCGGCGAGCGGGACCGCTCAGACCTTGGACCACGGGGGCGGGAAGAGCACCTCACCCCGTGGGGGCGGGCCGTCCCCGCTGGTCGTGGGGGGCAGCACCAGCGCCTGCCACGGCTCACCCAGACCGGACCAGGGGCTGGTGAGGCCCATCTGGTCGGCGCGGCCGAAGCCGAACCGCCGGTAGTACGCGGGGTCGCCGAGCACCACCACCAGGCGCTCGCCCAGCTCGGTGGCCGCGTCGAGGGCGGCCTGCACCACCGCGCTGCCCAGCCCGATGCGCTGCCGGTGCGGGGCGACCGCCACCGGGCCGAGAGCCAGGGCTGGCGCGTCGCCCCGGTCGGACCGCACCCGGACCCGGGTGAGCAGGGCGTAGCCGACGACCTCGCCCCCGTACTCGGCGACCATGGCCAGCTCCGGCAACCAGGCGTCGCTCCCGCGCAGCTCGTCGACGAGACCCACCTCGGGCGGCGTGCTCACGTCCGGGCGGGCGAAGGCGGCGGCCAGCACGCGACGGACCGCGCCGGTGTCGGCCGGGTCCTCCGGGCGGAGCCGCAGTGTCGTCACGCCGGGGAGGTTACCCGTCATCAGGGGTCCATCCGCGACGGTCGCTGGAATCGGCGTGGCGGAAAGGGTCAATGTCGACCGATCCGGATCAGCCGTTGCCGGGGTAGGGGTGGGCGCGACGGGGTATGACTGACCCATGAAACCCGTACGCTCCCTCGCCCGTGCCATGCTGAGCGGCATCTTCGTGGTCAGTGGGGTCCGCAACTTCGCCAACCCGGACCGGCTCGTCGCCGCCGCCCAGCCGGTGACCGAACGGGTGACACCACTGCTGGAGCGGGCCCACCCCCGCATTCCCACCGACACCGAGACGCTGGTCCGGGCCAACGCGGTGGTGCAGCTCGGCGCCGGCCTGATGCTGGCGACCGGGAAGTTCACCCGACCGGCGGCGCTGGTGCTGGCGGGCACCCTGGTCCCGGTCACGATCGCCGGTCATCCCTTCTGGACCAACGACGACCCGGCGATGAAGGCCAACAACCAGATCCACTTCCTCAAGAACCTCGGCCTCTTCGGCGGCCTTCTGCTGGCCGCCGCCGACACCGAGGGGAAGCCGGGTCTGCGGTGGCGCACGGGCCACCGGATCGGCCACTCCCGGCGTTCGGTGCAGCGAGCTGTCCGTACCGCCCGCCGAGAGGCCCGAATCGCCGTACGATCAGCAGCGACGGCTCGACGCCTCCCCGGCTGACCTGCGTCGATCCTCCCCTCCGTCGACCTCCACCCGGGTCAACGCCAGAAGTCTGGCGAACCACCCGCTAGGCGTTAACGCGGTGGAAATGTCAAAAACTTGTGTGGGATCGGACACGGTCGCATAACGCGGGAGGCACTGACGTGAGGGGTCGTTCTAGGCTCCGTACCGGACCTGGACGGTTAGGACGACCTTGGTACGGGGGTGGCCACGCCATGCCGACGACCGTCGGTGGACGTGTGGACCGCCTCGCCCCAGTCCGTCGCGTTACGCGTGGGATCGATCGCAGGACAGTCGTACGGACCGGCATCGTGGCCGCCGTCGCCTACACCGCATGGCTCGCCATCGGTGCGTTCGGGCGGCCGTACAACTTCTTCGACATGAAGATCTACCACGGCGCGGTGGTGTGGTGGGCGAGCGGCCACGAGCTGTACGGGTTCATCGCGCCCGGCACGACCCTCGGGTTCACGTACCCGCCGTTCGCGGGGCTCGTCATGCTCCCGATGGCACACCTCCCGGTGGAGCTGGCCGGCCTGGTCAACGCCGCGGCGAGCATCGCCGCGCTGGCCGTCGTCCTGGCCGGGCTGCTGCGCCCGATCGTCGACCGGCTGGGCTGGCCACTCTGGTACACGGTGGCGATCGCGACGCCGTGCGCCGCGGCCCTCGAACCGGCCCGCGAGACCCTCGGCTACGGCCAGGTCAACCTGCTCCTCTTCGCGCTGGTCATGGCCGACCTGATCGGTCTGCGCTGGCGCGCCCGGCGGGGCACGCACGTCGCCCCGACGGACGGTCTGCTGCTGCGCTTCGTCTACAGCGGCGCCTGGGCCGGCGTCGGCATCGGCCTCGCCACCGCCGTGAAGTTGACCCCGGCCCTCTTCATCGTCTACCTGATGATCACGCGCCAGTGGCGCGCGGCGACGACGGCCCTCGCCACGGTGGTGGCCGTGACGATCGGCTCCTTCGCCGTCGTCGGCCCGGAGTCGCGGGCCTACTTCGGCGGCGTGCTCTGGCAGACCGAGCGGGTCGGCGCCGCCGACATGACGCCCAACCAGTCGCTGGCCGGCCTGCTCGCCCGGCTGTACGACTCGATCGAGACGCCGGGGCTGCTCTGGTTCGCGTTCGCGGTCCTGATCCTCGCGCTCGGCCTGTCCCGGGCCGCCCACGCGCGCGCGGACGGCGACGAGCTGACCGCGTTCACCCTGGTCGGGCTCACCACCAACGTGATCAGCCCGATCTCCTGGACGCACCACCTCGTCTGGGTGATCCCGGCGATCATCGTGCTGGCCGACGCCGCGCTCCGCCGCCGCGACGCCAGCCGGGGTCTCGCCGCCCGGGCCGGGCTGGGCGGGCTGCCGGGGGTGAACGGCCTCCGCTCCCCGATCTGGTACCCGACGTTGACCGGGCTCCGGCACGGGGTCGCCGCCGTGGTCCTCTACCTGCTCTTCCTGGTCTCGCCGATCTGGCCGTACGAGCACCAGCTCCCCGAGGTGTCCCACTACCAGGACGGTCTCTACGGCGCCCTGATGGAGAACTCGCTGGCGCTGGCGCTGATCGTGCTGGTGGCCGCGCTGCCGTGGCGGCCCGGAGCCGAGCCGGCCTTCTACGGTGACCGGGCCGGCCGGCCAGGCGCGCTGGTCACCCGGCGCTGACGAACCCACCCATCGCGCGCGCCCGCAGTGCCCGGACACGGCGGGCCGGCCGTCAGGGGCAGTTCACCCACTCCTCGGTGCCGTCGGCGAACACCTGCCGCTTCCAGATCGGCAGGCGCGCCTTCACCTCGTCGACCAGGCGGGCACAGGCGGCGAACGCGGCTGCCCGGTGCGCCGTGCTGACCGCCGCCACCAGCGCCACGTCGCCGATCTCCAGCGGCCCGATCCGGTGCGACACCGCCACCGCGTAGACGTCGGGGTCGGCAGCGATCTCCGCGGCGACCTCGCGCAGCACCCGCTCGGCACTGGGGTGCCCCTCGTACTCGAGGCTGGTCACGGGGCGGCCGTGGTCGTGGTCGCGGACCACACCCTGGAACGAGACGACCGCACCGGCGCGGCGGTCGGCGACCGCCGCCTCGTGCGCGGCGAGATCGAGCGGGCGTTCGGTCACCTCGCCGAACGCGACGGTGGGCGCGGTCACCACGCACGCTCCCCGGGCAGCAGCGGCAACGGCACGACCGGCACCCGGTCTCCCGCCTCTCCGGACGTCCCCGGGCGGATCACCGCGAACCCGTCGGCGCCGGCCAGCCCCCGCAGCATCGCCGACCCGACGTGCCGGACCGGGTGGGCGGTGCCGGCGGTACGGTCCAGCCGCACCAGCGCGAGGTGCGTGTAGCCGCCGCGGCCGGGGATCGGCTCGGCGAGCGTCGCGGACGGCAGCGCCGGCATCGGACGGCCGGCGAGACCGGCGAGCAGCGGGGCGACCAGCGACACCAGGGCGACGATCGCGGACTGCGGGTTGCCGGGCAGCCCGGCGACGAACCGCACCCGGCCGTCGGCGCCGATCAGCCGGGCCAGCAGCATCGGGAAACCGGGCCGCACCGCGACGGTGTTGACCACGTAGTCCGCGCCCAGCGCCTCCAGCGCGGGGTGCAGGTGGTCGACCGGGCCGTGCATCGTGCCACCCGTGGTGCAGACCAGGTCGGCGTCGGCCAGCGCGGCCCGCAACGCGCCCACGTGCGCCGGCAGTGTGTCCGCCACCGGCCCCACCACGTCGGCCGGGCGCACGACGCACCCGTAGCGGCGCAGCCAGGCCGGCACCGACGGCCCCAGCGCGTCCCGGACCCGGCCGGCGCCGGGCGGACCGGCGGTCAGCAGCTCGTCACCGAAGACCAGCAGCGCCGCGCGCGGCTGCCGCCGGACCCGCAGGGTGTCGTGCCCGCAGGAGGCGGCCAGACCGATCACCGCCGGGTCCGCGGGGGTGCCGGCGGGCAGAAGTTCCTCCCCGTCGTACGCCTCCTCGCCGGGCTCGCGCCACTCCGGCGCCGGCCGCGGCGTGCCGGCCACCCGCCCGTCCGGCGTACGGCTCGACTCCTCGACCCGCAGCACCGCCGTGGCGCCATCCGGGACCATCGCCCCGGTCGCGATCTCGACGGTCGTCCCGTCCTCGGCCAGCGGCGCCGGGGTACTGCCGGCCAGGACCCGCCCGACGATCCGCCACGGGCCGGCGCCGCGCACCGCCCAGCCGTCCACGCTGGAGGTGGGGAACGCCGGCAGCGCCGTGCGGGTGGTCAGCGGCTCGGCCAGGGTGTGCCCGTCGATCTCGGCGAGCGGCCGGCTGACCGCGGGCGGCGCGGCGGCCAGGCCCACCGCGTACACCCGCGAGCGCGCCTCCTCCCACCCGGCGGGCGGGGGCGCGGCGACCCGATCGGCGGCGGGTGCGGTTTCCGTGCTCACCGGACGAGCGTATCGGGGCTTCCGGTCGGCCGCCCCGTCAGCGGGCGCCGACTCCCGCTCAGTGGTCGCCGCCGCGGATCTGGTCGACGGCGTGGGCGAGGATCGGGCCTAGCACGGCGAGCCCGTCGCGGGCGCCGCCGGTCGAGCCGGGCAGGTTGACCACCAGCGTCCGGCCCAGCACGCCGGCGACCCCCCGCGACAGCACCGCGGTGGGCACCCGGTCGCGGCTGTACGCGCGGATCGCCTCGGCGATGCCCGGGATCTCGTGGTCGAGCAGCGCCCGGGTCACCTCGGGCGTACGGTCCGACGGGTTGATGCCGGTGCCGCCGCTGGTCACGACGACGTCCACCCCGTCGGCCGCGGCGGCACGCAGTGCCGCACCGACCGGGTCGCCGTCCGGCACCACCACCGGCTCGTCCACCTCGCAGCCGAGTTCCCGCAGGCCGGCGGCGAGCAGGGGGCCGCTGGTGTCCGCGTACACCCCGGCGGAGGCGCGGTTGGAGGCCACGACGACCCGCGCCCGGATCACGGCCGGTCCTCCGGTCGGACCCACTCGCCGGTCTTGCCGCCCTCCTTGCGGAGCACCCGGACGGCGTCCACGGAGGCCGCCGGGTCGACCGCCTTCACCATGTCCACCAGGGCCAGGCCGGCGACCGCGACGGCGGTGAGCGCCTCCATCTCGACGCCGGTACGGTCCGCCGTCCGGGCCGTCGCGGTGATCTCGACGGTGTCCCCGGTGAGGGCCAGGTCGACGGTGACGCCGTGCAGCGCGATGGGGTGGCAGAGCGGAATCAGGTCGGGGGTGCGCTTCGCGCCCATGATGCCGGCCAGCCGGCCGACGGCGAGCGCGTCGCCCTTCGGCAGCCCGTCCCGGCGCAGCAGGTCGACGACCTCGGTCGTGGTGCGGAGCCGGCCGGCGGCGACGGCGAGCCGCCCGGTGACCGGCTTGGCGGAGACGTCGACCATGCGGGCCGCACCGGCCGCGTCGACATGGGTGAGCTGCCCGGAATCCGTCACGCCGGCGAGCCTATCGGCTGGGGACGACAGGCCCTGCCGGCGTATCCCGTCACCGGGAGGAAGACTCGACGCAAGGCCGGTCTCGCGGGTCGACCCGCCGTCGAGGTCGCTGGGGGATGACCCCGACGGCGGGTGCTCCGACGATCAAGTTCTGCCGCGAGTCAGAACCTCCCCCGTTCGTCGACGCGGGAGAGGTTAACGGTGACCGCGATAAGAAATCGATAAGCACGTCAGCGCGGTCGTGCCGCCCGCTCGTGCGTGAGGCGCGCGGCGTCCCCCTCGCCACCTGCCGCCAGCGTCAGACCAAGGTCGTTCAATGCCGCGCACTGTGCGGGGCGCTCGCCGGAGTCCGCGGCGAGACGGACCGCCAGTTCGTGCTGGCGCCTCGCCTCGCCGAGGAGACCGGCCACAGCTCGTCGACGAGCTCGTCAACAGTCACCAGCTGGCCGGCATTCAGAGCGAGCATTGCGAAGACGGCACGCTGCTTGGGTGTTCCGAGGTCAATTGTAGTCTCACCCACCCGAGCCGTCAGACCGCCGAGAACCAGGATCTCCAGACGGCTCACCCCCGGGCACGTCCGTCAACACATGCGAAGTGACTCCAAAGGTGTCACGACCGAGCGCGACTCTGTCATGGCGCATCATGCACCGTCACACTGTCAGCACAACCCGAATCTCGGATTGAAGTAGCGGCGACAGGCTCCACACTGATAACAACCACGCCAACCAGAACACCCTTTGTGATTGCACGGTCACGCCACGGCGCGGATACAGCGCACTCCGCGAAAAGAGGCCAACTCACCGTGACAAATCATCACCAGCTTGACTGATGTTGCGCATAACGACATCTATCAGCTGACAACGGTCTTTTTCCCTGCTTAAGCTCCGTCCTGACGGTAAATCGCTACGGGTTTACCGCAATCTGCGGCAAACGTCGGGCTGGGGCAGATGTGGGGAGGGTGTCATGCGCGGCAACGAGTGGCACTGAATATTGAAACTCACGCCAGCGCTCGTCTTGCGTTACTGTGCACACAGATAGGCGAGACGTCGGAGCGCGGTGCACCCAGGTACGAGGGACCAGGCGGAGACCGGCAAGCGGCTTACAACGCTTGTCGGTCTCATCGTGACCGTGGCGGCCGCCATCGTCCTCGCCGCACTCGTGGACATCGTCCAGCGGCCGCCGCGGACCATCGCGACCGGAGCCACCACCGCAACGATCACCTTCATGATCGCTGTGGGCACGATGGTCAAGGCGCGAGTACGAATCCGATCGACGTTGCACTCCATCACATGGAACGACGTTGCCATCATCATCGGTGTCGCCGTGGCCCCGCTGTCATGGGTACTGATCGGCACGGTCGTGGGCGTGGCGACAGCATCGATCGCGATGCGCCTACCCACGATCAAGATCGCCTTCAGTGTCGGCAAGAACGTCCTTGTCGCCGCCTCTGCGGGGTGGACCCTCGGCCTCCTCGAATGGCAATGGGCCCCGGCCGGTCCGGCCGGATTCTTCGGGCCGATCGCGATCGCCTTCCTCGTTGCGACCCTGCTTGATGAAATCGTCACCATCCCGGTGATCGCGATCGCCTCTCGCACCCAGATCCGTCAACAATTCGTTAACAACTGGGACCTCCGGGTTTCAGGTGCAATTGTCCGTCTGGTAGTTGCGATAGGCACGCTTCTCACCTTGCAGGCCGACGCACGGTTCCTGCTCGCCGTGCCTCCCCTCGTGCTCAGCCTCCACCTCGCCTACTCCACGCGGATCAACACCCGCACCGAGCAGCAGGCGTGGCAGCGGCTCGCCCGCACCACCGACGCGCTCAACGTCGTCGACCTCGACCAGGTCCTCACCACCGCCGTCACGCAGGCCGCCGAGCTGTTCAGCGCCGACGAGGTGGAGATCGAGCTGCGCGAGGGCGACCGCACCGTACGCGGCGGGGCCGGCACGATCACGTACGACGGGCCGGCCGCCGAGCCGACGGCGGTCGACGGCACCGTGCTGACCACCTCGCTGGAGGGTCACGACCGGGCCGCCGACGTCGGGATCCTGCGGCTGCGGTTCCGCGGCCCGGTGCAGCTCTCCGAACGCGAGCAGTACACCCTGCGCACCTTCGCGTCGGCGCTGTGCACGGCGGTGCGCAACGCGCAGGCGTACGCGGAACTGGCCCGGGTCGCCGACGAGCACGCGTACGCCGCCACGCACGACGCGCTGACCGGCCTGGCGAACCGCCGGCACCTGCTCGACCAGGGCACCGAGCAGCTCAGCAGCCGGCACGCCGAAGGGGTGACCGCCCTCGTCCTGATCGATCTGAACCACTTCAAGGAGGTCAACGACACGCTCGGGCACGCCGCCGGGGACCAGGTGCTCGTGCAGGTCGCCGAACGCCTGAGCGGCGCCGCCCAGCCCACCGACCTGGTGGCGAGGCTGGGCGGCGACGAGTTCGCCGTACTCCTGCGGGGGCTGCCGGCTCCGGCGGTGGCCGCGCACCGCGCCGAGGCCCTGCTCGCCACGTTGCACGAGCCGTTCGACCTCGACGGCATGCGGATCAGCGTCGAGGCGAGCGGCGGCATCGCCGCCGCTCCCGCCACCGGCGGCATGGCCGAGCTGCTGCGCCGCGCGGACGTCGCGATGTATCAGGCGAAGCGGGCCGGCCAGCGGATCTCCACGTACGCGCCGAACCGGGACACGGCCGACGTCGCCCGGCTCACCCTCGGCGGGGACCTGCCCCGCGCCGTGGCCGACCAGGAGTTCACCGTCAACTTCCAGCCCATCGTCGACCTCGGCACCGGCGCGGTGACCGGCGCGGAGGCGCTGGCCCGGTGGCACCACCCGACCCACGGCATGATCGACCCGCTGCGCTTCCTCGAGGCCGTGGAGCGCTCCGGCCTGCTGCCCGCGTTCGCCGAGGCGATCCTCGACCAGGCGCTCGTCGCCGCGGCGACCTGGCGGGACGCCGGGTTCGACGTGCCGGTCGCGGTCAACGTGTCACCCCGCAGCCTCCTCGACGCCCGCTTCCCCGGCTCGGTGACGGCCCGCCTGCGCGCCCACGACCTGCCGCCCGACCGCCTGGTGCTGGAACTCACCGAGACGCTCACCCTCAGCCAGCTCGACGTCGTCGACCGCGTGCTCAGCCGCCTCCGCGACGAGGGCGTCCGGCTGGCCCTCGACGACTTCGGCACCGGTTACTCGTCCCTCTCGCTGCTCTCCCGCATCCCCGTCCACGAACTCAAGATCGACCGCAGCTTCGTGACCGAGATGGAGAGCTCCGTCGAAGCCGCCGCGGTCATCCGCTCCACGCTTGATCTCGGGCGCAGCCTCGACCTCACCGTGATCGCCGAGGGCGTGGAGAACGAACCGCAGCGCCGCGCCCTGTGGGAGCTGGGCTGCTCGGGTGGCCAGGGCCACCTCTTCGCCCGGCCGATGCCCGCCGGCACGCTGCTGGCCGCACTGCGGCGCGGCTCCGGCGGCCGCCCCGGCCTGCTCGCGCCGCCGCTGCACGACGCCGGTGCCGTCGTACGCCTCCCCGCCAGTCGCCGGTCCGCCACCCGCGGCCGCAACCAGCCGGCCTAGGACAGGCCCTAACCCACCGACCGCGCGGTCTGCCAGACTGGCCCGCGTGACCGTCGCCGCCCCGACCGTCCGCCGCCGCGGCTGGCGCGCCCTCGACACCGCCGGCGACGGCCTCGCCCTCGACCTGACCCTGTACGCCGCTTCGGCGGTGTTCGCCGCGGTCACCGCGCTGACCTCCACGCTGCTCCCGCACCGGGCCTGGGGCACGGTCGCCGCCGCCGGGTACCTGCTCGCCGGCCTCGCCGTCACCGCTCAGCTCCTGATCCGGCGCCGCCACCCCACCTCCCCGCTGACCGGCCTCTCCGCCCGCTCGGCGGTCACCGCGTTCGCCTGGGCCACCACCACCCTGCTCCCGGTGCTCCTCCAGAGCACCGAGCGGGCCGGCGGGCGTACCGACCGGGCACAGGAGGAGGTGATCGTCGTCGAGGAGTCCGGGCGCCGCCTAGTCGACACCGGCACCCCCTACCTCGGGCACGACGCCATCGCCGCCCTGCCGCCCGGTGAACAGTTGCTCGGCTACACCCCGTACCAGCCGGGCATGGCCCTCTTCGGCCTGCCACGCGCCGCCGTCGACGCGGCGTGGACCGACGCCCGGGTGTGGTTCGCGCTCGCCACCGCCGGGGCGCTCGCGCTCGCCGTGCGTGCCCTCCGGCGACGCGGCACCCCCGGTACGCCGGGCGGACGCGACGCGGCGGTGCTGCGCGCGGTCCAGGCCGCCACCGTGCTGCCGGTCTGCGCGCTCACCCTCGCCACCGGCGGTGACGACCTTCCCGTCCTCGCGCTCTGCCTGCTCGCCCTCGCGTTCGCCGCCGCCGACCGGCCGGGCCGAGCCGGCGTGGCCGTCGGTCTGGCCGGCGCGCTCAAGCTCTTCGCGTGGCCCGTCGCCCTGGTCCTGATCATCTGGGGGACGACCCGGCGGGCCGGGTGGCGCGTCACCGCCGGCGCCGTCGGCCTGCCGGTCGCCGCCCTCCTGCCCGTGCTGCTCGTCGACCGCGACGCGCTGGTGGAGAACGTCCTCCGCTTCCCACTCGGCCACGGTCTGGTCACGAGCCCCGCACAGTCGCCCTTCCCCGGCCACCTCGTCGCCACCGCACTGCCGGCCGGCCGGGCGATCGCCGTCGTGCTCCTGCTCGCGGCCGGGCTGGCGATCGCCGTCCGGCTCGGCCGCCGCCCGCCCCGCACGGCCACCGACGTCGCGCTCGTCTGCGGGTACGGGCTGCTCGCCGCGATCCTGCTCATGCCCTCCACCCGGTTCGGCTACCTGCTCTACCCGCTGGCCTTCCTGGTCTGGGCACCCGCGCTCGCCCCGCCCCGCCCGGTCGACGCGGCCGACGCGGCCGGTTCGGTCCCCGCTGTGGGCTCGGCGGGACCGGCGAGATCGGCCAACCAGCGGGCGGAGGACGCCGACACGGCGTACACCTGAGGAATGACCACCTACCGAGACCGGGCCGAGGCGGGACGGATGCTCGCCGACCGGCTCTCCGCCCTCGTCGGCGACCCGGACGTCATCGTCCTCGGCCTGGTACGCGGCGGCGTGCCCGTGGCCGAGGTGATCGCCCAGCGGCTCGGCGCCCCCCTCGACGTCCTCGTCGTCCGCAAGCTCGGCATGCCCTGGGCCCGGGAGGTCGCCTTCGGCGCCCTCGGCCCCGGTGGGGTGCAGGTGCTCAACGACATCGTCGCGAGCCGGCTCAGCCCCGAGGACATCGCCGAGGTCCGCCAGCGAGAGCAGGCCGAGCTGGAGCGGCGCGAGCGCCTCTACCGCGCCGGCCGTCCACCGCTGGACCTCACCGGCCGCACCGCCGTGATCGTCGACGACGGGCTCGCCACCGGGGCCACCGCCCGCGCCGCCGTCCAGGTCGTCCGCCACCTCGGCGGCCGCCGGGTCATCGTGGCCGTGCCGGTCGGCTCGCAGGAGGCGTACGAGATGCTCTCCGCCGAGGCCGACCAGATCGTCTGCCCGCAGCACCCGGCGGAGTTCATGGCGGTCAGCGCCTACTACGACGACTTCCACGAGGTCTCCGACGACGAGGTCATCGACGCGCTGAAGGCGACCGCGTGAGTCGACCAGGTACGGTCGGGTGATGAGCCTCACCTGTCCCAAGTGTCACGGAGAAATGCGCCAGTACGAGCGCAGCGGCGTCGTCATCGACCAGTGCGGCGAGTGCCGGGGAATCTTCCTCGACCGCGGCGAACTGGAGAAGCTGTTCGAGGCGGAGGCCAACTGGAACCGCCAGCACGGCGCGCCCGCCCCCGCCCAGCCCGGACAGCCCGCCCACCAGCAGGGCGGCTACCCGCCGCCGCCCCCGCCGCCGCCCGCCCCGGCTCCCCACCAGCCCGGCTACGGCGCGGTACCGCCACCGCCCCCGCCCGCCCACGGCTACCCGCCGGCCCCCGCTCCCGCGTACGGCGGCCACGGGCAGCAGCAGCACTACGGCTACCACGGTCACTACCGGCGGAAGAAGCACAAGAGCTTCCTCGACGAGATGTTCGGCTGAGCCGGACGAAGGGCTTCACACGGGTGTGAGGACGGGAAACCGCCCTTCCTCGCACCCGTGCGCGGCCGCGCGGCCCATGCGACGCTGCGTCCCATGACGTCCCACCGGCAGCAGCACATCGCGCTGGCGCAGGCGTACGACGCGATCACCCGGGTCGTCGCCGACCTCGACGACGCCGACCTGCAACTGCCCACCCGCTGCCGGGGATGGCTCGTCGCCGACCTGCTCCTGCACCTCGTCGGTGACGCCCAGCGCGCCCTCGTCGCGCTCGCCAGCCCCGTCGACGGCCCACCCGACGTGGACGACGTCAGCTACTGGCGCTCGTTCCCGCCGGCCGACGACGGCGCCCGGCACGCCTGGTGGATCCGCCGCTCCGCCGCCGCGTTCGACCGCCCCCGCGGCATCGTCCGGCTCTGGGCGGACACGGCACCCGCCGCCGTCCACGCCGCCGGAGCCGCCGCCCGCGTCGTCACATGTCCCACCCAGCTCCGGCCCGATCCGCCACTGCCGCCTTTGACTCCCGGAGCCGGGAGAACTCATCGCGGTGCTACTCACGCAACCTGACAGCAGTGATGATCCTTTCGGCGGTCTCGGCCTTACGCGAGAGAGCGACGGTGGCATCCGCGTACAGCAGCGCGACGATTCTCTCCGCCGGACCACATGTCGTCCCGACGGTGAATATCGACTTGTGTGGTCGTACCGAGAGACCCACGATCCCCCGGGTACGCAGGAAGCCGAGGAACGCCTCAAGGACACGGCGCTGGCCCACCAGCCGGAACTGAGGCATGGTGGCGGCGATTGACCGCGGTCTGCGGTAGATGCCGATTGAACCGTCCCCGTCGACCACACCTCGCCAGAAGTCACGCGACGCCACCAGTCGAGCGTCGATCGGCCCCTGATACCGGCCCAACGCGGCCCCGAACCGCTTCCCGGGAGATGCCATAGGACTGCGCGATGCTGCTGAGACTTTCGCCAGCCAGGGCCCGATCGACAGCCGCAGTTCGCTCTGCCGTCGACAACCGCCCACCTGTCTGCCTCACACGATCGCCATGTCGACGAAGCGCGACAGGTGAAGCTGGGCTGCGACCGTCACCGTGTCGGTCGGCCCATTCCGATGCTTGGCAATTATGAAATCCGCCTCCCCGGCGCGCGGCGACTCCTTGTCGTAGTAGTCGTCACGGTGGAGAAGAATGACAACGTCGGCATCTTGCTCAATTGATCCCGATTCGCGCAAATCGGACAATTGCGGGCGCTTGTCGGTGCGCTGCTCCGGGCCACGGTTCAGCTGGCTGACCGCGATGACCGGGCACTCGACCTCCTTGGCCAGCAGCTTGAGGCCACGCGACAGGTCGGCCACCTCCTGCTGCCGGCTCTCGGTGCGCTTCGGCGACGTCATCAGCTGGAGATAGTCGACGACGATGAGCTTCAGGTCGTGCTTCTGCTTGAGCCGGCGGGCCTTGGCCCGGATCTCCATCAGGTTCATGCTCGGCGTGTCGTCGACAAAGAGCGGCGCCTCGCTGATCTCGCCCATGCACCGGGCGAGCTTCGTCCAGTCGTCGTCGGAGAGCTGGCCACTGCGCAGCACGTGCAGTGGCACCCGGGCCTCGGCCGACAGGAGCCGCATGACGATCTCGACCTTGCTCATTTCCAGGGAGAAGATCGCCGACGCCTGGTTGGCACGGATCGCTGCGTTGCGGGCGAAGTCCATGCTCGCCGTGCTGTTGTGCGTGGGGATCATGGCTCGGCCAGCCAGGTACAGGTGGTCGGGGTTGTCGACCGTCACGCAGCGCACCGGCACGCTGGGCACTGGCCGAACATCGACGATGAACCGGCTGTCGGTGCGCGCCGTACTGCTGGCGCGGCGGCGGCTCGTGTGCAGGTCGCGCTTCCGGGTGAGCCGGAAGACCTCCTCGTGCGGCGTGAAGTTCAGGTTGTAGGCCGTCGATGTCTCGGAAGTACGCCCACGCACGGGCTTTCGCGAGATCGAACACCGGTACCCGAGGCTGACCACCAGCTCATGGACGTCCTCGGCCAACACGCGGGACGTCGTCGTGTACTCGACGTTGCCCGTCGAGGTGACCGTGCCGTCGGTGTCGAGCAGCCCGGCGAGCAGCGCGCGGCGCTGCTGCTCGCTGGCGCGCAGGTACTCCTGCGGGATGTGCTTGTTGTTGAGTGCCCCCAAGGCGCGCAGTGATCCGGACAGCGAACGGGGGCGGTGGTGGCAGACCGGGCAGCCGCCGCGCCCACCGCAACTGCCGCAGGGATTGGGCAGGATCGTGTAGAGCATGGGGTGACTCGTGGACCGGCGCGACACGAAGCCGTCGTCCCGGATGTGTTCGAGGATCTCCGGATCCGCCGTCGTGATGCGGCTTCCGGCGCTGTGGCCGTCGCCGAGCCAGGCGCCGAGGGTGTACGGCGGGACGGGCAGGTCGCGGCCGGGAAGCTGGAGGGGCTTGGCATTCCTCACGGCGTGGTTCAGCCGCCGGTCGGCGGTCGGGGTGCGCAAGGTGGCGCGGATCTGCTCGGTGGTCACGACGTCGGTCCGGTCGGCGGCGGCCATCGCCTCCCGCCAACGATCGACGCGATGGAGCAGCGCCCCGTACAACTCCCGGTCCGGGTAGGCGCGAGCGGACCGCCCCCGCCCGGCGCCAGGCCCACCGCGCCGTGTGCTGTGCCGGAGGTTCCTCGCCACGCGCTGTGCGGTGTGCGCGAACTCCGCGCCGACCGAGTCGACGAGCTCGGCGACGGTGAGAGTCTGGCCATCGCTGACCGCGTGATGCGCCTCGCGCAGGCCCTCGATGGCGCGCGGCGACCAGTGGAACTGGCGGGGAGCGGCGGCAGAGCGTCGACCAGCCCGGGTGGTCGTCTTCCAGAGGTGCTCGGCGTCGGCGACGATGACGCTGCCGTCGGAGAACTCCACCTCGTAGCACGGGCGGTCATGCCGAACCTCGAACGCGGCCGTCACCCTCGTCGGCCGCCCCTCGGCGTCCAGCAGGTGGTCGCCGACCTTGACCTCGCCCATGGTGGTCCAGCCGTCCGGCGTCGGCAGGGGGGTGTCGAGGGCGAGCGCCTTTCCGAGGCCCGGCCGGCCGGCCACGATGATGAGCTGCCCGGGATGCAGGCCGTTGAGGAGTCGGTCCAGATCGGTGAAGCCGGTGGGCACGCCGGTCATGACGCCGCCCTGGGCACCGACCGCCTCGATCTCGTCGAGGGTGGGCTGGAGCATGTCGGCGAGGACGGCGAAGTCCTCGCTGACCCGCCGCTCGGTGACGTCGTACACGGCCTGCTGGGCGAGGTCGACGATGTCGTCGACGTCGCGGCTGCCGCCGGCAGCGGTGCCGTAGCCGAGCTGGACGATGCGGGTGCCGGCCTCGACGAGCCGGCGGAGCACGGCGCGCTCGCTGACGATGCGCGCGTAGTACGCGGCGTTGGCGGCGGTGGGCACGCTGGCGATCAGGGTGTGCAGGTACGGCGCGCCGCCGATGCGGACCAGGTCGCCGGAGTCGGCGAGTGCCGCCGCCACGGTGATCGAGTCGGCGGGCTCGCCCCGGCCGTAGATCTCCAGGATGGTGTCGAAGATGGTGGCGTGGATCGGCCGGTAGAAGTCGTTGCTCTTGAGGATCTCGACGACGTCGGCGATGGCGTCCTTGGAGAGCAGCATGCCGCCCAGCACGCACTGCTCGGCGGCGATGTCCTGCGGTGGTGCCTTCTCGAACTGGCCGTCGCGCTGCGCCGGCGCGGGCGGCTGCCCTCCGGAGCGCGGGTCCGCCCGCATGTCGTCGGTGACCGACACGCTCCCCCCTCCACGCCGTCGAATCGTCGTCCCAGCTCTACCGCCGAGGTACGACAACTTGCCGGCCTGCCGTGCGATCGGGGGTCATCGTGCGGTGGGCCGGGTGGCAACCATACGGAACCCGGGGTGAGCCGCTCAACAAGGCCGGTGGACGAGTCTCGGGACAACCTGTGGACGCCGGTGGACGAGCATGTGCGCAGCGTGTGCACAGGCTGTGGACAACGTTTGGGGAATTCGATCCCGGTACGACTGTGAGCTGGGGAAACGCCGTCCCCACCCTGTGGAGGACAAAATCTCGGCCAGACTCCGGCCTCATTTGTCCCGTACTATCTCCACCATCGGCTACACCTGGACAACGACTATTGCGCTTTCGGTTGAGAAGGGTCACGCTCCGGCCGTGAGTTACCGGGACTGGGGACGCGGAGAGGATGTTCCGCGCGGGCGACGCCCGACCGCCCGCTGGGGCGATCCCGCCGACCCACCGGTCGCCCCCTACGCCTCCGGCTCCGGCGACTACCGCACCCCGAGCCGACGACGCGCGATCGAGCGCGGCCAGCAGGAGCCGGTCGACGCGTACCTGCCCCGCTGGGCCCTGGAGTCGGGCGTCCAACGTGCCGACGGCGGCGGGCGGCACGCGGCGCCGGACGACGACGATGACGGGTACGAGCTGGACGCTCCCCGCTCGTCGGGGGGTCGGCGGGCCACCGAGCCGACGAGCGGTTGGCGCCGCGTCGCCGAGACGAGCTGGCGGGAGACGCCGGCGATCGGCGCCGCGCCGGACTCCGACCACACCCGGGAGTGGACCTTCGACCGTCCGCAGGAGCAGGGGTACGTGGGGAGCCGGCGGGCGGAGGACGAGCCGGTGTCCGACGTGGGCCCGCAGACGCGGCCGAGGCGCGCGGCGTCCCGCCGCCCTCAGGTGGTGTGGTCGGGCATCGACGAGACGGAGGAGCCGGCCGAGGCGGGGCCGGCGTGGTCCGCGGAGCGGCCGGGCCGGCGGAGCCGCCGGTCGGCCACGCCGCCGGCGGTGGATCCCTGGGATCGGGAGGCGCGGCGCGCGCCGGAGCTGGAGGAATCGTCGTACCGGCCCGCCGTCGACCCGTGGGACGCGTCCGGCGTGCACGCGTGGCAGCCGGCCGACGAGGTCGACCGCTGGGGGCGCGCCGACGCCCCGGGCCGGTGGCAGCAGCCGGACGACACCGCCCAGTGGCAGCAGCCGGACAGCACCGGCCAGTGGGACCGGTACGCCGAGCCGCGATGGGACCGGACGGAGGTGCCCCGCTCGGACGGCGGCACCGGTGGTTGGTCGTGGGCGCGGGACGACCGGGAGGAGGGTTTCTGGTCGGGCACCCGGCTGGCCGGGGACGACCCCCGGTGGATGGACGCCCCGCCGTCGGCTCCCCGCTCGCCGGTCGTCTCGTACACGGCTCCCCGTCCGCGCACCGCACCACGGCGGCGGGTCGAGCCTCCGCCGGCCGCTCCCGCGTCCACGATGGCGGCGGTACGGCGCCGGATCGAGACGGTGGGCACGGGCCCGTGGCCCCGTCGTCTCGAGGACGACCTGCTCGACCCGGATCCGGGTGGGCCGCTTCGGCCGCTGCTCTACACGGCGGCGTGCTATCTCCTGCCAGCCCTGGTGATCTTCGTGTGGCTGTTGACGCTGGACGGCTCGGCCCCGCCGGGTTGTGTCACGGACATCAGCGGCAACGGGTGCGATTCGCCGCGGTCGCGGGCGCTCGGTTCGCTCGTGGAGGCCATGCCGCGGTTGGGGTTGGCGTTGGCCAGCAGTCTCGTCGTGGCGTTGCTGCTGCGCCGGGTCGGGACGACCTGGCGTGCGGCCACCGTGGCGTTGGCGGCCGCGGTCGTCGGCGGGGGTCTGTCGACCGTGATGATCAGCGCGATCACCGGCCAGCCGATCGGCTGACGGCGGCCGTCCGGCCCACACCATGCGTCTCGGCCCGCCCGGCCGCGGGGCACCGACACGTTCGGCCGACCGTCACGTGCAGCCAGCGGGCACGACGTTGTCCCGCTCGATCACCCGCCCGGCCGGGGGCAGGACGCGGTGACGCTCGATCTGCGCGGGGCACAGGCCGCCGGGCCCGGCCGGCTCAGGCCCGGGAACGGACAGGGCCCGCACCTTTCGGTGCGGGCCCTGTCGTGGTGCTGGTGAGGGTGTCAGCCCTGGACAACCGTGAGGTTGAACGTGGCGGTCACCTCGGGGTGCAGCTTGATCTTCACCGGGTAGGAGCCGGTCGACTTGATGTGACCGGGCAGCTCCAGCCGGCGGCGGTCGAGCGTCGGGCCACCGGCGGCCTTGACGGCGTCGACGACCTCGGTCGGGGTGACCGAGCCGAAGAGCCGACCGCCGTCGCCGGCGCGGGCCTTCAGGTTGACCTTCAGGCCCTCCAGCTGGCCCTTGACCTCGTTGGCGTGGCCGAGGTCGCGGATCTCACGGGCCGACCGGGCCCGCTTGATGAGCGTGACCTGCTTCTCCGCGCCCTTGGTCCAGGCGATCGCGAAGCCCTGCGGCAGCAGGTAGTTACGGCCGTAGCCGTCCTTGACCTCCACGATGTCGCCCGGGGTGCCGAGGCCGGACACCTCCTGAGTGAGGATGATCTTCATGTCCGTGCCTCCTCTCAGCGGGCCGTCGCCGTGTACGGCAGGAGCGCCATCTCACGGGCGTTCTTGACCGCACGGGCGATCTGTCGCTGCTGCTGCGAGGTCACGCCGGTCACCCGCCGAGCGCGGATCTTGCCGCGGTCGGAGATGAACTTGCGCAGCAGCGCGGTGTCCTTGTAATCGATGTACGTGATCCCGTCCTTGTCGAGCGGGTTCACCTTCTTCTTCGGCTTGCGAAGTGCAGCGGCCTTGGCCATTGCTCGTGCTCCTGGTTTGCGATCGCGGGCGCTCGGCGCCATCAGAACGGGGGCTCCTCGTCGAAGTTTCCGCCACCCGAACCACCGCGCGAGGGTGCCGGAGCGGCCGAGGCCCAGGGGTCGTCGAAGTTGCCTCCGCCGCCCTGGCCACCACCGCCACCGAAGCCGCCGCCACCGCCGCCGGAGCGGGACATCTTCTGCACCTTCGCCGTGGCGTAGCGCAGCGACGGGCCGATCTCATCGACCTCGAGCTCGATGACGGTGCGCTTCTCGCCCTCACGGGTCTCGTAGGACCGCTGGCGCAGCCGGCCGGACACGATCACGCGGGCGCCGCGCTGCAGCGACTCCGCGACGTGCTCGGCGGCCTGCCGCCAGACGGTGCACGAGAGGAACAACGGCTCGCCGTCCTTCCACTCACCGGACGCCTTGTCCATGAACCGGGGCGTCGAGGCGACCCGGAACTTGGCGACCGCCGCACCGGAGGGGGTGAATCGCAACTCGGGGTCATCGGTCAGGTTGCCGATGACCGTGATGGTGGTGTCTCCTGCCATGACCATCTCCTCGCGCACTCATCGTCTCGCCGTACAGGCTCTCAGAGCCGTCCGACAATGCCGACGAGGCTGATCCGGGGGTGCCGGGTAGGGATGCGACTAGCGCATCTCCGGCCGGATGACCTTGGTGCGCAGCACCGACTCGTTGAGTCGCAGCTGACGGTCCAGCTCAGCCACCGCGGCAGGCGTCGCCTGCAGGTCGATGACGGCGTAGATGCCCTCGGCCTTCTTGTTGATCTCGTACGCGAGGCGCCGGCGGCCCCACACGTCGGTCTTCTCCACCGAGCCACCCGCGGTCCGGATCACGTTCAGGTACGTGTCGAGCGACGGGGCGACGGTGCGCTCCTCGAGGCTGGGGTCGAGGATCACCATGATCTCGTAATGACGCAAGACGTGCTCACCTCCTGTGGGCTAAGCGGCCACGGTCCTTCCGTGGCAGGAGGTCGTGCGTCGTGGCCCGCGCCGGACCGGGGGAACCCGACCGGACGCGGACAACCGGACCAGGATACCCGGTCCCGACGATCATGCCCGGAGTGGTGGAACGGCACTCCCGGGCACGCGCCGACGGGGGGCCGACCCTGACGTCGATGTCGAGGTCGGCCCCCCGTGACGGAGGCCGCGGGGCGTCCCGTCCGCATTCCTTGGGTGGGACCTGGGGAGGAACGACCACACCGATGAGGTTGGACCGGAGACGCCCCGCGGAGCTTCATCATGTTGTTACCCGACGTTATACCGGGTCGCGCGCCTTGTCGGAAAAATCGGCAAATCACAGACAATTTTCTTGTGTCGCGATTTCGGGTTCCAGAGCGGTCCCCGCCGCGCCGGGCCGCGCGGCGGGGTGCCCCTGCATCGAGGTGGCCGCACGGCCCGCACAGCTCCGGCGTTCGCCGGCCCGCGACGGACCGTCCGTCCCACTCCCCTCAACGACTGCTCACCCGTCCGGTGACGCCCGGCGCCGGCACCGCCGGCACCCCGGCTGTCAGCGACTCGACGTAGGCTCCCCTCCATGCGTATCGGAGCCCACGTCGATTCGACCGATCCACTGGCGGAGGCGACCGCCAGAGGGGCCGAGGCCGTGCAGTTCTTCCTCTCCGACCCGCAGGGGTGGAAGGCACCGAAACCCCGGGAGGACGCGGAGCGGCTCCGGAGCGCCGAGGTCGACCTCTACGTGCACGCGCCGTACGTCGTCAACGTCGCGACGCTGAACAACCGCATCCGCATCCCCAGCCGCAAGCTGCTGCTCGCGCACGCCCAGTCGGCCGCGGCCATCGGCGCCCGGGGGCTCATCGTGCACGGCGGCCACGTCAACGCGGGCGACGACATCACCGTCGGCTTCGACAACTGGCGCAAGACCTTCGCGTACGCGGCCGACTCGGGCGGCTTCGGCGTGCCGGTGCTGATCGAGAACACGGCCGGGGGCGAGAACGCCTGCGCCCGACGGCTCGACGCGCTCGCCCGGCTCTGGGACGCAATCGGCGATCACGAGGTCGGCTTCTGCCTGGACACCTGCCACGCCCACGCGGGCGGCGAGGAGCTGCTCGGGCTGGTCGACCGGGTCAAGGCCATCACCGGGCGCATCGACCTGGTCCACGCCAACAACTCCAAGGGCGCCTTCAACTCCGGTCAGGACCGGCACGACAACCTGGACGGCGGCACGATCGACCCGGAGCTGGTGGTCGCGGTGATCCGCGCGGCCGGCGCCCCGGTGGTCGTGGAGACGCCGGGCGGTATCGACGGCCAGGCCGCCGACATCGCGTTCCTGCGGGACCGGCTCGGCGCGGAGGCTCCGGCCGCATGAGCCCCGAGAAGTCCGGCGGCTCGCGCCAGCCCCGCCCCGACGCGGTCAGCGAAGCCACCAGCTCGGGCGGCGACGCCCCGAACCCCACGGACGACCCGGCCGGCGCGACGACGCCCACGAGCCGGGCCGCTGACACGGTCAGCTCCACGAAGAGGCCGGTTGGCGCCGACAGGCCCACGGGCAAGCCGGGGGCCGGCGCCACCGGCACGGACAATCCGGGAGCCGGAACGGCAGGCACGGACGAGCCCACGGAAAAGCCGGGGACCGGCACGGACAAGGCCACCGACAAGTCGGCCGGTGGGAAGACCGGCACGGACGAGTCCGCCGGGACGGCCGGCAGCGACAAGCCGGCCAAGGGTGGCGCCGGAAACGCGGCGACCGGCAAGGACGCCGGGACCAGCGGCACGGACGAGCGGGATCCGTTCGCCTCCTTCGCGCCCGCGCCGGAGCCGGTGCCGACCCGCGCTCGACGCGTGGGCCGCGCCATCGGCCGGGTGCTGGTGCACGAGTGGACGCTCGCCGTCCTCGGCTCGCTCGTCCTGGCCGTGCTCATGACCTGGCCCACGCTGAAGTACCCGCGCTACACACTGCCGCAGGACACCTGGGACCCGAGCCTCCAGTCCTGGCAGATGGCGTGGTCCGGCCACGCGCTGCTGACCGACCCGGGCCGGTTGTGGCACTCCAACGCGTTCTTCCCGGAGCGGTGGAGCTTCGCCTTCTCCGACACGCTGCTGGGGTACGCGCCGGCCGGGATGATCGGCGTCGGCCCGGAGGCTGCCGTCCTCCGCTACAACCTCCTGTTCGTGCTGGCCCACGCGCTCGCCACGTCCGGGGCGTACGCGCTGGCCCGGCAGTTGGGGGCCGGTCGGATCGGTTCGGCGGTGGCCGGCGTGAGCTTCGCGTACGCGCCGTGGCTCCTGGCCCAGGCCGGGCACCTGCACGTCATCTCCAACGGCGGCATCCCGCTGGCGCTGGCCATGCTGGCACGGGGGCACGGGTGGTCGTTGCGCCACGGCTACCGCCCCGAGAAGCGCCGGGTGGGCTGGGTGTACGCGGGCTGGCTGGTCGCCGCGTGGCAGCTGAGCCTCGGCTTCGGCATCGGGCTGCCGTTCGGGTACGTCCTCGGCGGGATCGTGCTGGTCGCGGCCGTGACCTGGTTCCTGCGGCGCTGGGTGGTCCGCCCGGTGAAGCGTCCCTTCGGGCACCGGCTGCTCACCGCCGACGTGGTCGGCGGGCTGGCCTTCGCCGGTGTCGGCGTGCTGCTGGCCACCCCGTACTTCCAGGTGGCCGACCTGCACCCGCAGGCGGAACGGACCATCGGCGACATCGCCCTCTTCTCGCCGCCCGCGACCGGCTTCCTCACCGCGCCCGGCGAATCGCGGATCTGGGGCGACCTGCACGACGGGGCACGGGCGACGCTGCCGTGGCACCCGGAGATGACGCTGCTGCCGGGCTACGTGCTCTACGCGCTCGCCCTGGGCGGCCTCTTCTTCTCGGTCTGGCGCCTCCGGCACCGGCTCCTGCTGTTCGCGGGTGTGCTGGTCAGCATGGTGCTCGCGATGGGCACGGAGTTCTTCGGCGGCCGGTTCACGTACGTGCCGCTCTTCGAGCACCTGCCCGGGTGGAACGGGCTGCGTACGCCCGGGCGGCTGATGCTCTGGGCGACGTTGCTCCTCGGTCTGCTCGCCGCCGGCGCGGTCAGCGCCTTCGCCGCCCGCGTCCGCGACATCTCCGCCGAGCGGATCCCGTCCTGGCCGAGCCCGTGGTTGCGGATCGCCACGCTGCTCCCACTGCTGCTGGTGACCGTCGAAGGGTTGAACCGCACCCCGCACCCCGTGGTGCCGGTCCAGCCGGCGGCGATGCGCACGGTCGACGGTCCACTGCTGGTACTGCCCAGCAGCCAGAACCACGACCAGCCGGTGATGCTCTGGTCCACCACCCACTTCCAGGACATCGTCAACGGCGGGAGCGGGTTCACCCCGACCCTGCTGGACGACGTCCGGCGGGTGACGCTCTCGTTTCCCGACCAGACCAGCATCGAGTACCTGCGCACGCTCGGCGTCCGCAACGTGCTGATCGTGCGCGACCAGGTGGCCGGCACGCCGTGGGAGGTCAGCATCGACGCGCCCGTCGACGGCCTCGGCATCACCCGCGACGAGATCGGGGACGTCGTCGTGTACCGGCTGTGAGCCGCCCCCGTCCCCGGGTCAGGTCGTGGCCGGCGCGGGGGTCGGGTCGACGGTCGAACCCGGCGGGTGGTGTCTTCGGAGCCAGGGCGCGTCGGGTGCGCCGTCGATGACGCCGGCGTCCGGGTCGTCGGCGTACGTGCTGCGCACCGCGTCCTGCTCGGGTCGGAGGATCTCCCGCACGATCAGCACGCACAGGATCACCACGGTGGTCAGGCGCAGTGTCGCGGCCAGCACGAACACGCCCTCCGGGAAGACCGGCCGCCCGGTCGACGCGCCGAGCAGTTCACCGTAGAAGGCCGCGAAGTAGGCGACCTCGGCGAGCTGCCAGGCGAGGAACGCGCCCCACTTCGGCCGGGCGAGCACCGCGAGCGGCAGCAGCCAGAGCACGAACTGCTGCGACCACACCTTGCTGAAGATGAGGAACGCGGCGACCACCAGGAACGCGAGCTGGGCGAGGCGCGGCCGGCGCGGCGCCGCCAGCGCCAGCACGGCCACGCCGACGCAGGCCAGGATGAACAGCGCGTACGACAGGTTGTTGAGCACGGGGATGTTCGCGTTCAGCCATTCGAACGGCCCCGTGCCGCCGGAGCCGCCGACCTTCCCGTCGAGGTAGCGGCCGATGTACCAGAGGGTGCCCCAGTCGATCGGCCGTTCGGTGTTGAGT
Source organism: Micromonospora thermarum (assembly GCF_012034245.1). GTDB lineage: Bacteria > Actinomycetota > Actinomycetes > Mycobacteriales > Micromonosporaceae > Micromonospora > Micromonospora thermarum. The sequence continues at coordinate 128,120 of NZ_JAATEO010000001.1, forward strand.
TCGAGGAACCGGCCCCAGTTCTTCGGGTAGAGCAGCGCGGTGGGCAGGTTCACCACGAGCAGCGCCAGGGCGCCCGCGCCGATGGCGGTGAAGGCGGCCCGCAGGCGACTGCCACGGATCGCGAGCAGCAGGATGGGCCAGAAGAGGAACAGTGGCCAGAGCTTCGCCGCGCCGCCCAGACCGAGCAGCAGGCCGGCCAGGGCGGGCCGGCGGCGGGCCCAGGCGAGCAGGCCGAACGCGGCGAGACCGATGGCGAGGAAGTCCCAGTTGACGGTGGCGGTGAGCAGCAGCGCGGGGGCGAGCGCGAAGAGCGCCGCGTCCCAGGGACGGCGGCGGCGCAGGGCGAGGAGTACGGCCGCCGTGGCCACCGCCAGCGCACCGAGCACCAGGGCATTCGCGTTGTAGAACCACATGCCCTGGTTGAGGCCGGGGTCGTCCCTGCCGAGGGCGTGCACCGGCAGGCCGAGGGCGCCCATGAAGTAGCCGGTGAGGACCGGATATTCCACCGGGTGGTCCCGGTAGGGCACCTTGCCCTCGTTGAGCCCTTCGGCGTAGTAGAGCGCCAGCACGTCGGTGTAGCAGAACCGGGTGTACTGGACGTTGTTCGTCCAGGCACCGTCCTGGCAGGGCGACTTCTGCACCCAGTGCAGGGCCAGCGTGAGGCACACCAGGGCCAGGACGATCCGTGCGGCCGTCCAGAAGTGACGGTCCCGTCCGACCGGCCGGTCCAGCGCGACGGCGTGGTCGCCCAGGGGGCCGCCGATCAGGCCGGAGACACCGCGGACGAACCCGTCGGAGCGGGACGGGTGGTCCGGGACACCGGCGTCGTCGATGCCACGCGTCGACTTCGTGCTCATGACCGTGCATCCTGCCGTACGCCGGGGGTCCGCGTCCCGCCCTGAGACGACATGTCGTGGCCCCGCAACGACGACGCCGCAGGTGAGCGGAGCGATGCTCCGCTCACCTGCGGCGTTCCGCCGGTCAGTCCCGCCGTGGTGTCAGGGTCGGCAGGATGGCCTCCCGGTCACCGTCACCGTCGGTCGGCGGTGGTGGCGGCTCAGCCGGGTCCTGCGGACCGCCAGGGCCGTTGTTGCCGCCGTTGTTGCCGCCGTTGTTGCCACCGCCGGGCGGGCAGAACAGGTCGAGCGGCCCACAGTTCGGCTGCTGCGGCTCGGGCGGAGGCGGTGGCGCACCGTTGCCGGAGTTCGGGTCACCGACGTTGGCCGCCGGCGGGAACTCCAGCTTCTCCTTGCCGTCGAGCGCCTTCTCCATGACCTTCTCCCAGATTTCCGCTGGGAGATTGGAGCCGGTGACCTTGTCGCCGTTCTTCAGCTTGATGGGCTTCCGATCCTTGACGTTGCCGACCCAGACGGCGGTGGCGAGTTGCGGCGTGTAGCCGATCGTCCACGCGTCGCCGTTCTCCAGGGTGCCGGGCTTCTGCTCCCAGGTGCCGGTCTTGGCGGCCGCCTGGCGGCCGCCCTCCAGTCGGTTGTCGATCCGGCCCGGGTAGTCCTTGAGGACGCTGGTGACGTCCGCGACAACGTCCGGCTTGATGGCATCGACGGACTTGACCTTGCCTTCGTCGGCGACCGTGTCCCACTTGCCGGTCTGCTGGTTCCGCTTCTGCACCGAGAAGAGGAAGTGGGCCTTGACGTACTTGCCCTGGTTGGCGAACGTCGCCACGCCGTTGGCGTGGTCCAGCACGGTGACCGGGTACTGGCCGTAGGCGACCACGTGGAAGAACGGCGCCGGGGCGACCTGCCTCGTGTCCTTCACCTTGGTCAGGTCGACCGCCTCGGACGGGTTGGTGTTCCACATCGTGGTGATGCCGGCCCGCTTGGCCACGTCGACGATCTTTTCCGGCCCGATGTCCTCGCTGACGTAGTAGAACGGCACGTTCAGCGACTTCAGGGTCGACTCGCGCAGGGTGCAGGAGTCCGACCCGTCCTTGCACGTGGGGTTGTCGCTGCCGGCGTTGCTGACCTTGAACTCGGTGCCCTCCGGCGTGAAGGCCTTGCCCTTCCACCGCGAGTCCAGCGACTTGCCGTTCTCCAGCGCCGCCGCCAGCGTGTAGATCTTGAAGCTCGAGCCCGGCGGGTGACCGCCGGAGAGATTGCCCTTGCTGTCGATGTTCTTGCCGGCGTAGTCGGTGCCGGTGCCGTTGTCGCCGCCGTAGTAGGCGCGGACCCGGCCGGTGCTCGGTTCGATGGAGACCACCGCGGCCATCAGGTTCGACGGCTGACCGTCGAGTTCCGAGCCCTTGGTCTTGCGCTGCGCCGTCTCCACCGCCGCCGTCTGGACCTTGGTGTCGATCGTCGTGCGGATCCGGTACCCACCGGACATCAGCGCGTCCGAGCAGGTCGGCTTTCTGGCGGTGACCTGGTCCTCGCGGTCGACGCAGACGCCCTTGTCGCGCATCTCCGCCTTGACGTAGTTGATCACGTTGCCGTACGGCGTGTTGATGCCGTAGTCCAGCCCGGCGCCGGCCTTCTTCGGGTCGGCCAGGCACCCGGGGGAGGCCTTCCCCTTCGGGCAGTTCTTGGGGTACTCCGCCTCGGTGGGTGCCGGCTTCCGTCCGGCGGCGTTGAGCCAGCCCTCCTGGATCATGCCCTGGATCACGTAGTTCCAGCGCTGCTTGGCCTCCACCGGGTTGACCGCCGGGTCGTATCCCTTGTGCGTTTCGCTGGCCACCGGCTGCTTGATGAGGGCCGCGAGCACCGCGCCCTCGGCCACGGTCAGGTCCTTGGCCGACTTGCTGAAGTAGGTCTTCGCCGCCGCCTCGATGCCGTACGCGCCCCGGCCGAAGTAGATCACGTTCAGGTAGTGCTGCATGATCGTCGGCTTGTCGTAGCGCTCGGTCAGCTTGGAGGCGAGGATCGCCTCCTTCACCTTCCGGGCGTACGTGTCGTCCTTCAGGTTGTCGTAGGCGTTGCGGGCGTACTGCTGGGTGATCGTCGAGGCGCCCTGCTTGTCACCGCCGGTGAAGTTGTTCCATGCGGCCCGGGCGATGCCCTTGTAGTCGACACCCGAGTGCTTGTAGAAGTTGCGGTCCTCGGCGGCGGCGACGGCATCCTGCACGTGCTGCGGGATGTCCTTGATGGTGACCAGCGTGCGGTTCTCCGTGCCGAGCTTCGCGATCAGGGTCTTGTTGTCGAACGCGTACAGCTCGGTCGCCTGCGGCGGCGTGGTGTCCTCGGGGAGGACCACGTTGGTGGAGTAGTAGGTGAAGCCGACCACGCCCAGACCGGCCAGCATGATGAACACCGCGAACGCGGCGATCAGCATGTTCACCCGTTTCCGCTTCTTCGCCCGGGCGATGGCGTCCGGATCACCGGGACCGCGACCACCGCGACCGAACCCGCCCGGCCCCCCGGGGACGCCCGGCCCGCCGGGGACCGGCGAGACGCCCGCCCGTGCGACCGAGGCGCGGCCCCCGACCGCCGCCGACCCGACCCGGGCCCGCCCCGCGGACCCGACACCGACGGACGCGGCACCCACCGCGGCGGCACCGACGGTTGCCCGCCCCGCCGACCCGCCCGGCGCCGGGGAGACCGGCACCGACGCACGACCGGGCGCCGGCGACACCGGCACCGACGCACGACCGGGCGCCGGCGACACCGGCACCGACGCACGACCGGCCCGGCCGACCGAGGCCGAACCGGAGGCACCGCGCGGCGGAACGGACGCCGAGCCACCGACGGAGGCCCGACCGCCGGAGGCGGCGCCACGGGGGGACACCGAGGCGCGGCCCGCGGATGCCGTACCGTCCGGTGCGGCCGACCGGCCGCGCGCCTCACCGCCCGAGCGGTACGCGTCGTCGGCCTGCCCGTGGTCGCCGTGCTGGCCCGGAATCCGGGCCCGCCCGTGCGGGGAACTGGGATCGCCGTACGAGTTCATTCCTCACACCCTGCCGGTCGCGGTGGAGCGCCGCTGCGCCACCACCGGTTTGCCGTGAGATGGGACACCCGCCAACGGCGCACGGTCGCGTGCCCGACGGCCGGTGTCACTTGCGAATCAATCGGGCCAATCAGACCAACGAGCCGTCGGTCGTCCCGGGCGTGCACGCGCTGGCCCGAGTCAGCCGATCGAGCTGGAATCACTGTTGCGCCTCTCGCCTCCGTCGCCCGGTCCGGGCGCCCGCGGCGGCCGCGCCGCCCACCGCGCCCTGCTCCGGCCCTCCCTCGGCCAGCCCGTCCCGCCCGAGCAGGTACTGCTCGACGAGATGGTTCCAGTCACAGCCGAGGCACACCTCTACCACGAAGACCTGGAACTCACGCAGTGTCATCGCCAGCACGGGCAACTCCGCCAGTGTGCGGGCCTGGCCGGCGGACTGCTTGAGTTCGTCCCCGTAAATGTAGTGGACGTGGGTCAGATTCTCGCTCCGGCAGATCGGACACCGTTCGTCGGTCGGCTCACCGTGGAACCGAGCCGCGTTCTTCAGGTACGGCGAGGCGTCGCAGACGTCGTACGTGCCGACCCGGCCGGCCAGGAGCTCACGCAGCACCGCCCGCTTCTGAAGCGAGTAGTCGACGACCTGGCGCTGCGTACGCATGCGGAGAAGGGTACGCGGTCCGGCGCGACGGGGCGACCATGGTGACAAAGCGTGACCACAGCACCGCGGAACGGGGGTTTGCCCTGGCCATGGTGATCCGCTAGCGTGCGATGTATCGGTCCGATACATCGCAGCGGTTAGCACTTCGTGCACAGGGTAAAGGGAGGGTGGCCGATGCTCGAACTCGCCATCCTCGGCCTGCTGCAGGAAGCTCCCATGCACGGCTACGAGCTGCGCAAGGAGCTGACCGCGAAACTCGGTGCCATCCGGGCGGCGATCAGCTACGGCTCGCTCTACCCGACCCTGCGCCGGTTGCAGGCGGCGGGCTGGATCACCGAGGCCGCCGAGACACCCGCCACTGCCGAGGAGGTTCCCGCGCTGACCAGCCGACGAGGTCGGGTGGTCTACAAAATCACCGCGGAGGGCAAGGAACGCTTCGCCCAACTCATCGCACAGGCCGGGCCCGAGACGTACGACGACACGGGTTTCGGCGTGCACTTCGCGTTCTTCGCCCGGACCGACCAGGCGACCCGACTGCGCATCCTGGAGGGTCGCCGACGCAAGATCGAGGAACGTCGCGAGGGACTCCGCGACGTGCTCGGCCGCGCCGCCGAGCGCCTCGACGCGTACACCCTGGAGCTGCAACGCCACGGCCTGGAGGCCTGTGAGCGTGAGGTCCGCTGGCTGGAGGAGCTCATCGCCAACGAGCGCTCCGGCCGTGCCCCGACGGTCCCGGACACCGGGACGGCCGGCGGTCGACGAGAAGACACCAGCCCGCCTCCGCCTGGAGAGTCCAGGAAAGAGCGGCCGTGATGAAGAAGAAGGAGGCAGACGCTATGGGCTCCGTCCGCGTCGCCATCGTCGGTGTGGGTAACTGCGCCTCGTCCCTCGTACAGGGCGTGGAGTACTACCGGAACGCCGATCCGAACGACCGCGTCCCGGGTCTCATGCACGTCACCTTCGGCGACTACCACGTCTCGGACGTGAAGTTCGTCGCGGCGTTCGACGTGGACGCCAAGAAGGTGGGCATGGATCTCGCGGAGGCGATCGTCGCCAGCGAGAACAACACCATCAAGCTGTGCGACGTGCCGCCGACCGGCGTCACCGTGCAGCGCGGCCCGACCTTCGACGGTCTCGGCCAGTACTACCGCGAGATCATCGAGGAGTCGGACGTCGAGCCCGTCGACGTGGCCCAGGCGCTGCGGGACGCGCAGGTCGACGTGGTGGTGTCCTACCTGCCGGTGGGCTCCGAGCAGGCCGACAAGTTCTACGCCCAGGCCGCCATCGACGCCGGTTGCGCGTTCGTCAACGCCCTGCCGGTGTTCATCGCCTCCGACCCCGAGTGGGCGAAGAAGTTCGAGGACGCGGGCCTGCCGATCGTCGGTGACGACATCAAGAGCCAGGTCGGCGCCACGATCGTGCACCGCGCCCTGGCGAAGCTCTTCGAGGACCGCGGCGTCGAGCTGCTGCGCACGTACCAGCTCAACTTCGGCGGCAACATGGACTTCATGAACATGCTGGAGCGCAACCGCCTGGTCTCGAAGAAGATCTCGAAAACCCAGTCGGTGACCTCCCAGGTGCCGCACGAGATGGCGAAGAGCGACGTGCACATCGGCCCGTCGGACCACGTGCCGTGGCTGGACGACCGCAAGTGGGCGTACATCCGCCTGGAGGGCCGCTCCTTCGGTGACACCCCGCTGAACGCCGAGCTGAAGCTCGAGGTGTGGGACTCGCCGAACTCGGCCGGCGTCATCATCGACGCGGTCCGCGCCGCGAAGATCGCGCTGGACCGCAAGATCGGTGGCCCGATCCTGTCGGCGTCCTCCTACTTCATGAAGTCCCCCCCGGTGCAGTACGCCGACCACGACGCGCACGCCGCCGTCGAGGCGTTCATCGCCGGCGAGGTCGAGCGCTGACGCGCTGACACGCAACGAACGGCGAGGGCCGGGTCCGTGCGGACCCGGCCCTCGCCGTTTGTCACCAGGGTCAACCCGACCAGGCGTGCCGGAGCGCGACGCCCGCCTCCAGTTCGAGCAGCGTCACCTTGCGGTCGAGCCCACCGCCGAAGCCGACCAGCTTCCCGCCCGCCCCGACGATCCGGTGGCAGGGCACGATGACCGGGATCGGGTTGCGGTTGCAGGCCACCCCGACCGCCCGCGCCGCCGACGGATCGCCGAGTCGCCGGGCCACCTCGCCGTAGGTGAGCGTCCCCCCGTACGGAATGCCCGTCATCTCCCGCCACACCGCCCGCTCGAACTCCGAGCCACGGGGAATCCGCACCGGCACGGTGAACGCGGTCAACTCGCCGGCGAAGTAGGCCCGCAACTCCGCGACGGCCCGCTCGGCCGCCCCGTCGCCCGGGTCGGCGTCGGCTGCGGGCACCCGCCCGAAGTGCGTCCCGCACACGGACGCCCCGTCGGTGGCCACGGAGAACTCGCCGATCGGCGAGTCGAGCACGGTCCAGCGCATCCACCCATTGTCCCCGCCGGTACGACACCCGGCCTCAGAGGAGGTTCACGCCCAGCAGCAGGGTGCCCGCGACCAGGCTCGCCCCACCGGCGACGGTGAGCCAGACGAGCCTGTTGGGCTTGGTGTCCCCCGGACGGACCACCGAGAGGAAGAAGCCGAGCGGCATGAGGATCGGCGCGGCGACGAAGAGCGTACGGATCAGCGTGCGGGTGCCGTCCGACGCGTCGGCCTGGTCGATATACGGCAGCGCGACGAGGGCGAAGAGGACCAGCACCCCGGCGTGCGCGTGCCCGGCGGTCCAGAGGCCCCGGCGCACCGGGTTGTCCAGGTAGCCGGCCTTGCGCCGGGCGAGGTGCAGGAGCAGGGTCAGGCCGCCGTACGCGATGGTCACGACGGTGAGCAGCAGGATGCCGGCGGTGGTCAGGGTCGCCGAGGACATGGGGACACCTCCATCTAGTCAATGTAAAGATGAGGTCCGCACCCAATCTTGTCAACAGCTAGATTGCGGTGTCGGGCAAACTTCGGACGGCCACCGGCGTCGGAGTATCGGAGGGTGGCGGGTGTCCGAAGGCATCGACGGCGAGTTCACCGCGTTCGTCAACGAGCGGGGCGACGTACTGCTTGGCTGCTCCTGCGGAACGCGCTGCTGGCGCTGCCGCCCCGGCAGCGCGCGGTGCTGACACGCCCGCCCTCAACGGGCACCTCACCGAGGAGGTGCGATGAACGGACCGGCCGAACAGGCACTGCGTACCGCCGTCCGGGAGCTCGCGGACGAGGCCCGTACGGTGCCCGGCCTCGCCGAGCGGGCGCGGGCCCGGGGCCGGCGGCTGCGGCGTCGGCGGCAACTGGCCGCCACCGGCGGCGCGCTGGCGGCGCTGGTCGCCCTGGCCGTTCCCTTCGTGTGGCTCCGGCCGTCCGACCCCGGGCCCGGTCCGGCGGCCTGGGGTCCGCCGTCCGCCCCGGCGGAATCCACCGGCTCCGTCGTTCCGGCACCCACCGGCGACTGGACGGCGAGTCCCCTCACGCTTCCCGGCGACTGGCTGCTGGTCGGCACCACGTCGACCGGTGAGTCGACCGGTGACCCGGTCGAACGGGGCTACGCGCTGGACCGCACCGGCGGCCGGTACATCGGCTCGGACCGGTACGACGAGGTCTGGGCCGCGCCCCGCGGTGGCGTCGCCGCCGTGGTGGACCACGACCGGCGGACCGAGCTGGGGCTGCTCGACCTGGCGAGCGGCGAGGTCCGCTGGGTGCGCACCGGCGGCCGCATCATGACGCCGCACTGGTCACCCGACGGGCGTCGGCTGGCCCTGACCCTCATGGACAAGGACAGCGGGGACCTCTCCCTCGGCGTGCTGGGCGCCACCGGCGGGTGGCGGACCTTCCCGGTGGACGACCAGGAGTACCTCTGCACCGACCAGTGCTTCTTCACCTGGACCCGGGACGGCCGGGAGGTCGCGCTCCAGCAGACCGATCCGACCGCACCCCGCTCCGAGTCGGAGCCGCACGCCCGCCGGGGCGTGCAGTTCTTCTCCCCCGAGAACGGTCGGCCCACCCGGCTCGTGCCGGTCAAGGGTGACCCCGCCGGCCCCTGGTCGTGGTCGCCGAACGGACGGCAGGTCGTGGTGAAGGGCCGGCAGGGGCCGCAGATCGTCGAGGTGACCACGGGACGGGTGATCGGGCCGGCACCGGACGCGGACGTCGCCTGGGGAGCCGACGACCGGTTGCTGTACCGGGACCGGCGGACGGGGGAGATGGTGCTGGCCGACCTGGACGGGCGCGAACTCGCCCGGCAGGCCCTGCCGGAGGCGCTGGGGCTCGACATGGTCCTTCTGGTGGCGCCCCGCTGACCGGACGGAGTCGATGTTGCGGGCCGTCGATACCGTGCGGGACGTGGCCACGGGGACACTGATCTTCCTCATCGTCGGCGCCATCGGCGTCGCGGTGCTGGTGCTCGCGCTGCTCGGCGGCGAGCTGCTCCACTTCGGTCAGCCGGACTTCGACGGGCCGGTGTCGACCGAGACGGTCGCCGGGTTCGCCGGCGCGTTCGGCTTCGGCGGCGCCATCGTCAACGAGCTGCTCGGCGCGCGTACTCCCGGCATGGTGGCGCTGGCGGTGGCCGGCGGCGTCCTCGCCGCCGTGCCCACCGCGTGGGTCGCGTCCCGCCTGGGGCGGGCGGCCCGCGACATGCCCACCGATCCCACGCCGACCCGCGCCCACCTGGTCGGCGCGCTCGGCCTGGTCGTCACGCCGGTGCCCGCCGACGGGTACGGCGAGGTCCGGGTGCGCGTCGCCGGCACGCCGGTGAAGTTCAACGCCCGGGCCGACCGGCCGATCCCGGCGGGTGCCCAGATCTTCGTGGTCGAGGCACTCAGCGACACCAGCGTGCACGTCGAGACCTACTGACGCGTCGAGCCCACCGGCGCGTCGAGCCCGATCGACGCGCCGGGATCCACCCACGCCAGAAAGGCCCACCCATGCCTCTCGTCATCGCCATAGCCGGCGCCGCGGTCCTCTTCCTCGTCCTCGTTCTCTTCGTGCTGTCCCGGATCAAGGTCGCCGGGCCCAACGAGGCATTCATCGTCACCGGCCGCAAGGGCCGCACCACCCAGACCGCCGACGGCGGCCGGTCGACCGACATGTCCGGGCAGAAGGTGGTGCTCGGCGCCTCGGTCTTCGTGCTGCCGGTGGTGCAGAAGCTCCAGTCGCTCGACCTGTCCAGCCGCCGGATCGACGTCGGCATCCGGGGCGCGGTGAGCAAGCAGGGCATCCGCGCCGACCTACACGGGGTGGCGATCGTCAAGGTCGGCGGCACCGAGGACTCGATCCGGGCCGCCGCCCAGCGCTTCCTGCACCAGCAGGACGAGATCGACAACTTCACCCGGGAGGTGCTGGCCGGCGCGCTGCGCTCCATCGTCGGCCGGCTCACCATCGAGGAGGTCATCCGGGACCGGGCGGCGTTCGCCAGCGCGGTGGCGGAGGAGGCCGAGCACTCGATGACCAACCAGGGGCTGGTGCTGGACACCTTCCAGCTCCAGGACATCCTGGCCGAGGGGTCGTACCTGCAGGACCTGGGCCGGCCCGAGGCCGCCCGGGTGCTCAAGGACGCGGCGATCGCCGAGGCCCGGGCCCGGCAGCAGGCCGAGCAGGAACGGCTGCTCGCCGAGGAGGCGATCGCCGAGGCCAACCGGAACCTGGCCCTCAAGCAGGCCGCCATCCAGGCCGAGATCGACGCCGCGAAGGCGAAGTCGGCGGCGGCCGGGCCGCTCGCGCAGGCCGAGCGGGACCAGGCGATCCTCTCCGAGCAGCAGAAGGTGGCCGAGCGCAACGCCGAGCTCAAGCAGCGCCAGCTCGACACCGAGGTGCGCAAGCCGGCCGACGCGGCCCGGTACAAGGTCGAGCAGGAGGCCGAGGCCGCCCGCAACGCCGCCGTGCTCCAGGCGGACGCGCAGCGCCAGGCGGTCATCGCCGCAGCCCAGGCCGCCGCCGAGCAGTCGCGGCTCACCGGTGAGGGTGAGCGCGCCCGGCGCGCCGCGCTCGCCGAGGCGAACGCGATCGAGGGCGCCAAGGAGGGTGAGGCCGAGCAGCGCCGGCGCTCCGCGATCGCCGAGGCGGTCGAGCGGGAGGGTCAGGCCGAGGCCGCGGCCATCCTGGCCCGGGGGCAGGCCGAGGCCGACGCGATGGCGCGCAAGGCGGAGGCGTTCGCCGCGTACGGGGAGGCGGCCGTCCTGGACCTGCTGGTCAAGGTGCTGCCGCAGGTCGTCGAGGCGGCCAGCGCGCCGATCGGCGCGATCGACAAGATGACCGTCATCTCGACCGACGGGGCGTCGTCGCTCACGAAGTCCGTCGCCGGCAACGTCGCGCAGGGACTCCAGCTCGGCAGCGACCTCACCGGCATCGACCTGGCCGGTCTGCTCGGTCGGCTGGCCGCGTCGACCGGCTCGGAGCCGAACGGCAAGCCGGCCGTCGAGAGCGCCGAGACCCGCTGAGCCCGGGAGGCCGGGGCGCGGCCCCACCGGCGGCGTCCCGGCCTACTCGACGACCCCCTGCTCGCGGGCCCAGCGCAACAGTTCCGCCTCGGCCTCGTCCCGCTCCAGCGGGCCACGCTCCAGCCGCAGGTCCTTGAGGTGCTTCCAGGCGCGCCCGACGACCGGCCCCGGCGGTACGCCGAGCAGCTCCATGATCGCGTTCCCGTCCAGGTCCGGGCGGACCCGGGCCAGGTCCTCCTCGGCCGCGATCCGGGCGATCCGCTCCTCCAGCGCGTCGTAGTCGGCGGCGAGCTGCGCCGCCTTGCGCCGGTTGCGGGTGGTGCAGTCGGAGCGGGTCAGCTTGTGCAGCCGGGGCAGCAGGTCCCCAGCGTCGGCGACGTACCGGCGCACCGCCGAGTCGGTCCACTCGCCGCGCCCGTACCCGTAGAAGCGCAGGTGCAGCGCGACCAGCGCGGTGACCTTGGCGGTCACGTCCTTGGGGTAGCGCAGGGCCTTCATCCGCGCCTTCGTCAGCCGGGCGCCCACGACCTCGTGGTGGTGGAAGCTGACCCGGCCGTCCGGGCCGACCGACTTCGTGGCCGGCTTGCCGACGTCGTGCATGAGCGCGGCCATCCGGAGGATGAAGTCGCAGCCCTCGTCCTCGTGCGAGACGGCGTTGCTCACCACGGTCAACGTGTGCTCGTAGACGTCCTTGTGCTGGGCGTGCTCGTCGATCTCCAGCTTGAGCCCGGTCAGCTCGGGCAGGAAGCGCTCGGCCAGGCCGGTGTCCACCAGCAGCCGCAGGCCGGTGATCGGGTCGGCGCCGCAGAGCAGCTTGGTGAACTCGTCCCGGATCCGCTCGGCGGTGATCCGGTCCAGGTCGGCGGCCATCCGGGTCATCGCCTCGCGCACGTCCGGGTGCACCGCGAACCGCAGCTGCGCGGCGAACCGGGCCGCCCGCAGCATCCGCAGCGGGTCGTCACGGAACGACTCCTCCGGCGACGCCGGCGTACGGACGATCTTCGCGGCGAGATCGTCCAGCCCGCCGTACGGGTCGGTGAACCGGTGGTCGGGCAGGCTCACCGCCATCGCGTTGATGGTGAAGTCCCGGCGCTTCAGATCCTCGATGAGGCTGGTGCCGTACTGCACCACCGGGTTCCGGCTGACCTGGTCGTACACCTCGGCCCGGTACGTCGTGATCTCCAGCAGCAGGCCGTCGCGCTGGACGCCGATGGTGCCGAACTCGCGACCGGTCTCCCAGATGGACTCGGCCCAGCCGCGCACGATCCGCAACGTCTCGTCAGGGAGGGCGTCGGTGCAGAAGTCGAGGTCGTTGCCGAGCCGGCCGAGCAGGGCGTCCCGGACCGAGCCGCCCACCAGGTGCAGCTCGTGCCCGGCCTTCGCGAACCGGCGACCCAGCTCGTCGGCGACCGGGGAGACCCGGAGCAGTTCGGCGACGGCGTTGCGCTGCGCGGCGGTGAGCTCGCGGCGGTCGGCGGCGTACGGTGCGGAGGCGGCGTCGGACATGGGATGGCCAGCCTATCGGGCCGGGTGGGCATCCCGTCCGCCGGGCGCGGGTAACGACGGACGGTTGACTAGGGTCTGTGGCGAAGCCCCGGCGCGAGCCGGCGTACCCCTGGAGGCGACAACGATGAGCGGCCGGCTCTACCGCAGCGCGAACGCCGCGCAGGGTGGCGGCGGCCGGCCGCCGGGCGACGACGCCACCTTCATCTCCGCCGAACCGCTGAACCAGCCCGGCGTCGAGGCCGCCGCGCCGCCGCAGGAGGTGGTGGCGGAGACCAGCGCCGCCGCGAACAGCGCGGTGATGGCCATCGGCAGCCTGGTCAGCCGGGGTACGGGCTTCCTCCGCACCCTGGCGATCACCGCGGCTCTCGGCTCGGCCGTCGGTGACGCGTACACCACCGCGCAGATCCTCCCCGGGATGGTCTACGAGTTCCTGCTCGGGGGGATTCTCACCAGCGTCCTTATCCCGGTGCTGGTACGCCGACGGAAGTTCGACGCGGACGGTGGTCAGGCGTACACCCAGCGGCTGCTGACCCTCGCGGTGCTGACCCTCGGTGCGGCGGCCGTGCTCGCGGTCGCCCTCGCACCGGTCCTGACCTGGCTGTACGCGTCCGACCAGTCGAGCCAGGACTACCGCGAACTGGTCACCACGTGGGCCCGCCTGATGCTGCCGATGATCTTCTTCACCGGCCTCAGCGCCCTGATCAGCGCGGTGCTCAACACGCGGGGCCATTTCGCGGCCCCGATGTGGGCCCCGATCCTCAACAACATCGTGGTGATCGCGACCGCGGGCCTCTACATCGCCATCTTCACCACCGATCGCCTGGCACCCGACGACATGACCACGGGCCGCATCCTGCTGATCGGCGGCGGCACGCTGCTCGGCGTGGCGGTGCAGGCAGTGGGTCTGCTCCCGGCCCTGCGCAAGGTGGGCTTCCGCTGGCGGTTCCGATTCGACTTCGGTGCCCTCGGCCTCGGTGAGCTCGCCCGGCTCGGCGGCTGGATGTTCTGCTACGTCGCCGTCAGTCAGGTCGGGTTGATCGTGGTGTTCAACCTGCTCAGCCGCACCAGCGGCACCGCCGCCGGGCCACTGATCTACAACAACGTGTTCCTGCTGCTGATGATGGCGCACGGGATCATCGCCGTCTCGATCATCACCGCCCTGATGCCGCGGATGAGCGCCGCCGCGGCCGACGGCCGGTACGGCGACCTGGCCGCCGACCTGTCCCGCGGGACCCGCACGGTGTCGGCGGTGCTCGCGCCGATCGCCGTCTGCTACGCGGTGCTGGCCACGCCGATCGCCTTCACCCTCTTCCGGTACGGCGCCTTCGACGCCGAGAACGCCAAGGCCACCGCCCCGGTCCTGGTGTACGCCGCCGTCGCGCTGGTGCCGTTCGCGGTCAGCCAGTTGTTCACGTTCGCGTTCTACGCCCTGCCGGACACGCGTACCCCGGCGCTGGTCAACATCCCGGTCGTCGTGCTGCGGGCGCTGGTACAGATCGGCCTCTTCGTGGCCTTCTCGGCCAGCTTCGCCGCGTCCGGGATGATGATCGGCAACGCCGTGTCCTACCTGGCCGCCGCCGTGGCCTCCGCCTGGCTGCTCCGTCCCCGCGTCGGCCGGATCGGGCTCAGCGCCATCCTGAACACGCTGGGCCGCGTGTCGGTCGCCGCCATCGGCGCGGCGCTCGTCGGCCTCCTCGTGGTGGCCCTGCTTCCTGGCGACGACACGCCGACGCGCTTCGAGGCGATCATGCAGCTGGTGATCGGGGGCGCCGTCATCGGCGGCACGTACCTCGGGCTCGCGATGCTGCTCCGGATCGGCGAGATCACCGAGGTGGTCGGCATGGTCCGGCGGCGGCTCGGTCGCTGAGCGTCTCCACCCGGCGCCTCCGGGTGCCCCGGGCTCTCAGGAACGGATAGACCGCACGCTGAGTGAACGAGGATCACCAGCCTGGGGATGCGGCTGTGGATAACTCTGTGATTCACCGCTCAGTGACCGGATCGGCCTGTGGATAACCAGCCGGACGGCTGAGCATGGCGCCGGGTCACGGGGGAACTCCGGTCCGCGTCGACGCGGTCCGCCACTCCACGTCCGGCCCCTTCGGCGACTACTTGCGGTCAACCTCTAGATTGGCTAGTACATGTGCCAGCAACGTGGCTGACATCGGTCGTAACCGGACGAGTCCCCCGACCGACGGCAGTCTCCACCGGTGCGGCGGGAAGATGACATGTCGAGGAGCGGGCCATCACGGGTAAGGTCGCTCTCGACGGGTACGGCAGGCGCAGGCGCTCACGCCGACGCCGGTCGGCCGGTTCCGGGAAAGCAGAGCGGAAGCCACAATGCCCAGCAGCACGGGTCCATCGATCGACACGATCACCGAGGGAGGACGGGTGACCCAGGTCGGCGAGGGTCAGGAGGCGGACGAGAGCGCTCCGCCGGTCATGACCTTCGGTGCTCCGACGGCCGGTGAGATCCTCGCCGAGCGGTACGAACTCGTCGAGCACATCAACAACGACAGCGCGGGCCGTCTGGTCTGGCGCGGGGTCGACGTCGTGCTGCGCCGCCCCGTCGCGGTGGTGCTGCGCTACCCGGGTGGCGACTCCGCCACCGAGATGCTCCAGGCCGCTGTCGCGGCCAGCCGGGTCATCCACCCCAACCTCGTCGGCGTCTACGACGCGATCGACGAGGCCGACCGGGCGTACGTGGTCCGTGAGTGGGTCGACGGGCAGTCCCTGCGCGAGCTGGTCACCGAGGAGCCGCTGGATCCCGCCCGCGCCACCGCCGTCGGCAACGCCGTGGCCAGCGCCCTCGCCGCCGTGCACGCCACCGGGATGGTGCACGGCAACGTCCACCCCGGCACCGTCATGATCAGTGACGACGGCCGGGTGGTCCTCGCCGACGCGCGCACGGACGGGGACGACAGCCAGGAGAGCGACGTCCGGGCGGTCGGCGGTGTCCTCTACTTCGCCCTCACCGGCTACTGGCCGCACACCGAGGTCCCGCTGCGCGGGGCCACCGCCGGCCACGGTCGCGCCGCGATCCCGGACGCCGTCCGCGACGCCGGTGGCGCCATCGCCGCACCGCGGCAGGTCCGGGCCGGCGTCCCGGCGTACCTGGACGACCTCACGATGGACCTGCTGGACGCCGAGATCGCGCCCCCGCCGTCGGATGTGCTCGCGGCGGAGCTGGCCCGGCTGGACGTCCCGGCCGACGAGCACTTCCTGGACAACACCGGCCCGCTACGCTTCGCCGCCGAGGCCGAGGACGAGCCGTCCCCGCTGGCCGCCGCGGGTGGGCGCAAGGTCGCCATCGGCATCGCCGGCCTGCTCGCCGTCGCCCTGGTGGGCCTGCTGGTGGGCATCAGCGCACTGGGTGGCGGTGACGACCGGGACCGGCGACCCGACGCCGCCAGCGCCCCGACCGCCAGCGCCCCGGTTGGAGAAGCGACCCCGGTCCCCGCCGTTGTCGGCCCGCTCACGATCCGCGACGCGAAGATCATCGACCCGGACAGTCGGGACCGCCAGGAGGTCCGGGACGCCGAGAAGGTGTTCGACACGAAGCTGGATGAGGGCTGGGAGACCCAGACCTACCGGGATCACGCGAACTTCGGCAACTTCAAGCGCGGCATGGGCATCTGGATCGACCTCGGCGAGCCCCGCAGCGTCAAGTCGCTGAAGGTGGAACTCTCGGCGCGGGGTGCATCGGCCCAGCTCTACACCGGGGCCAAGGAACACCCCTCGTCGGACGCGGGAGACGAGGCGCTCTACAAGGAGTACGTCACCAAAAAGAACGCGATCGGCGAGCCGTTGGAGAACGGTGACACCACCATGACCTTCAACGCCTTCGACCCGAACGCGAAATACCGCTACCTGCTGTTCTGGCTCACCGAGCTGCCGCCGAGCGACGGTGGTTACAAGATCGGTGTCCAGGAGATCACGGTTCAGGGGTCGTGAGCCGGCGGCCACGCACCGGGCACCGCCTCCGCCGGACGTGGTGATGGAGGCACGCGGGACGGCCGGACCCTTGGCGGGCGACGGAGGCACGGCATCCGCCCCGACACCGTCCGACGTCGACCTGCTGCACGCGCACGTCGCGGGCGACCGGGACGCCTTCGCCGAGCTGTTCCACCGGCACCGGGACCGCCTCTGGGCGGTCGCGCTGCGCACGCTCGGCGACCGCGAGGAGGCCGCTGACGCCCTCCAGGACGCGCTGCTCTCCGCACACCGCGCCGCCGACCGGTTCCGGGGTGACTCGGCGGTGACCACCTGGCTCCACCGGATCGTGGTCAACGCCTGCCTCGACCGCATCCGGCGCCGGCAGGCGCATCCGACGGTGCCGCTGCCCGACGGCGTCCGCGATGCCGAGGGTGGGACCGGGGCTGTCGAGCCCGCCGCCCCCGCACCGGATCACGACACCGCCCTGGTGGTACGGCAGGCGCTGGCGACGTTGCCGGCCGAGCAGCGCGCCGCGCTGGTCCTGGTCGACGTGCAGGGCTACCCGGTCGCCGAGGTCGCCCGCATCCTCGGGGTGGCCGAGGGGACGGTGAAGAGCCGGTGCGCCCGCGGACGGGCCCGCCTGGCGACGGTCCTCGGTCATCTCCGCCCCGGGCCGGGCACCGGCTCCGCCCCGGCCGGCGACCCGGTTCGTGCCGGCGGGAACGTGCCGACCGTCACCCGGGGGAACCCAGAGGCGCCCGGGGGCGTCCGATCGGGGTCGGGGCGGTCCCGGCGCGACACCAACCAGGAGGACTCGTGACGACCGGGGGGTTCCGGGAGGTCGACCACGACCTGCTCGCCGACTACGTCGGCGGGGCGCTGGACGGCGCCCCGGACGAGATGGTCGTGGCGCGGCTGGTCGAGGAGGACCCGGCCTGGGCCGAGGCGTACGCCCGGCTCGCCCCGGCGGTCGCGGAGGTGCGCGCCGACCTGCTGGCCTGGGGCGGTGCGGCCGAGGCGATGCCCGCCGACGTCACCGACCGGATCGCCGCGGCCCTCGCCGCCGAGGTCGCGCCGTCCGGTACGGGACACGCCGCTCCGGTCGTGCCCAGCCAGCCGCACGGCGGCTCGCGGCGCCCTGGCGGCGTACCCCGGTCGGGAGTGTCCGTGACGACCGGGCCGGGCCGGCGGCGCCGGCGCTGGGCGCGGATCGGCGCCCCGGTCGCGCTCGCCGCGGTGGCGGTGACCGCCGCCGGGCTGCTCGGCCTCGACCAGCTCGGGAGCGGGAACGGTCACGACAGCGCGGTCACCGGTACGGCTCGCGACGAGGCGGCACCGGCCGCCGCCCAGCCGTTCCGTACGGCCGGCCCGCCCCTGCACACCGGCGCGGACTACACGCCGGAAGGGCTGGGCGCGCTGGCCGCCTCCGTGCGGGCGCAGCAGTTCTCCAGTCCGGGCAAGGCATCGCAGCCCGGCATGGACACGGAGGGCGGCCGGGTGGCCGGTCCCATCGGGCTCGACCGGCTCGAGGACCCGGCGGCGCTCGCCGCCTGCCTCACCGAGATCGGCAACGAGCACGGGAACGGGGCGCTCGTGGTCGACCTGGTCGACTACGCGCGCTTCCAGGGCCGGCCGGCGCTGGTCGTCCGGTTCACCGACGCGTCCGGAGCCCGCTGGGCCTGGGTCAGCGGGCCGGAGTGCGGCGTGCCCGGGTCCGCCTCGGACGCCCGCTACCGGGCGCGGGTAGGGTGAAACCACGGTCGTAGGGTTTCGCCCGGCGACGTGACGTGACCCACCGGATGACCGGCTCGGGAATCCCCGGTTCGTACGATGACGTTCTGCACATCAGCTGCCGGTACCGGCTGAGGTTGCCGGCACCGGATCGGCATCGGTGCGCGCCGATGGCGAACACACACACAATCGGGAGACGGCAGTGGACGAGGTCCGCAACCTGATCATCATCGGCTCCGGGCCGGCCGGCTACACGGCGGCGGTCTACGCCGCGCGCGCCAACCTCAAGCCGCTGGTCATCGAGGGCGTTCAGTCCGGCGGTGCGCTGATGACGACCACCGAGGTGGAGAACTTCCCCGGTTTCGCCGACGGCATCCTCGGCCCCGAGCTGATGGACAACATGCGCAAGCAGGCCGAGCGGTTCGGCGCGGAGTTCCTGACCGACGACGTCACCCGCGTCGAGCTCAAGGACACCGGCGAGATCGGCTCGGACGCGGTCAGCACCGTCTGGGTGGGCGAGACCGCCTACCGGGCCAGGGCCGTCATCCTCGCCACCGGCTCCGCCTGGCGCCCGCTGGGCGTGCCCGGCGAGCAGGAGTACCTCGGCCACGGCGTCTCCTCCTGCGCCACCTGTGACGGCTTCTTCTTCCGCAACCAGCACATCGTCGTCGTCGGCGGAGGTGACTCGGCGATGGAGGAGGCCAGCTTCCTGACCCGGTTCGCCGAGTCGGTGACGATCATCCACCGTCGCGACACGTTCCGCGCCAGCAAGATCATGGCGCAGCGCGCGATGGGCAACGACAAGATCAAGGTCGAGTGGAACACGGTCGTCGAGGAGATCCTGGGCGCCGACGGCAAGGTCTCCGGCGTCCGCCTCCGCAACGTGCACACCGGCGAGACCAAGGTGCTCGACGTGACCGGCGTCTTCGTGGCCATCGGCCACGATCCCCGCAGCGAACTCTTCCGTGGCCAGGTGGACCTGGACGGCGAGGGGTACGTGAAGGTCCAGGCGCCCAGCACCCGGACCAGCATCCCGGGCGTCTTCGCCGCCGGTGACCTGGTCGACCACACCTACCGGCAGGCGATCACCGCCGCCGGCACGGGCTGCGCCGCCGCCCTGGACGCCGAGCGCTTCATCGCCACGATCCAGGGCTGAACAACCGAAACAATCCCGAGGAGGGTCGTAGTGGGAGCAACCAAGTCGGTCACCGACGCCAGTTTCGCCACCGACGTGCTGGAGTCCGACAAGCCGGTTCTGGTGGACTTCTGGGCCGAGTGGTGCGGGCCGTGCCGGAAGGTGTCGCCGCTGCTCGAGGAGATCGCCGGCGAGATGGGTGACCAGGTCACCATCGTCAAGCTCAACATCGACGAGAACCCGGAGACCGCCCGCACGTACCGCGTCATGTCGGTGCCGACCCTCACCGTGTTCAAGAACGGCGAGCCGGTGCAGTCGATCGCCGGCGCCAAGCCGAAGGGCGAGCTGGTCAAGCTCATCCAGTCGGCGCTCTGACCTGCACTGACGCCTCCGACCCCGCACCCGGCAGCACACGGGTGCGGGGTCGACGTCTTTTCCCGGCCCGCACACCTCCGGCCCGGCGAGCGCATAACCTCAACCCAGAGGCTGTCGGGAAACCCCGGGGCGAGCGAGGCGGAGTCCAGCCGGGGATCCGGCGAGGCGGAGGTCGTCCGGATCCCGGTGTCTATCCGGACCGGCCTCCGACACCGCCGGTCGTCGGCTGGGCCCGCCGCAGCCGCTGGGGGGGTTCCCGACAGCCTCTCAGGGCCGCCCGGCCAGCCAGCGTCCGTGCAGAGGGGGTCGAGCGTGCGTCCGATCCGATCTGGTGACCGTGGACCAGCGGTCACGGAGATCCGTACCGTGCTGGCCACCCTCGACCTGCTCTCGCCCTCGGTACCGGATGCCGACGAGTTCGACGCACACACCGAACGGGCCGTGCGGGCGTTCCAGCAGTCCCGTGGTCTGAGCGTGGACGGTCGGGTCGGCGCCGAGACGTGGCGGGCCCTGGACGCCGCCCGTTGGCGGCTCGGCGCCCGCACCCTCTACCACGCGGTGCCCGAACCGCTCACCGGCGAGGACGTCCGGTCGCTCCAGGAACGGCTGCTCGAGATGGGGTACGACGTGGGCCGGGCGGACGCGATCTACGGCGTACGGACCTCGCGGGCCGTCGCCCAGTTCCAGCGGGAGGTGGGGCTGCCCCCGGACGGCACCTGCGGACCGCACACCATGAACGCCCTGCGCCGGCTCGGCCGCAAGGTCGTCGGCGGGCGGCCGCAGTGGCTGCGTGAGTCCGACGCGATCCGGCAGTCCGGGCCCACCCTGGTCGGGCGCACCATCGTCGTCGACCCCGGCCACGGCGGCACCGACCCCGGTGTGGTGGTGCCCGACGGTGCGCTGCGCTGGACCGAGGCGGACCTGGTCCACGACCTCGCCAGCCGGCTGGAGGGGCGGCTCGCGGCGGCCGGAGTGCGGGTGCAGCTCACCCGCGGGCCGGCGCTGCGGGAGTGCCTGCCCGACGTCGACCGGGCACACCTGGCCAACTCGCTCGGCGCCGACGTGTTCATCTCGCTCCACCTCGACGGGCACGCCAACCCGGCCGCCGAGGGTGTGGCGACGTACCACTACGGCACCGACAACGGGGTGACCTCGGCGACCGGGGAGCGGCTGGCGGGTCTCGTGCAGCGGGAGATCGTCGCGCGGACCGGGCTGCGGGACTGCCGCACCCACGCCAAGGCGTGGGACCTGCTGCGGCTCACCCGGATGCCGGCGGTCCGCGTCGAGGTGGGCTACCTGACCTCGCCCACCGACCGGGCCCAGCTGGTCGACCCGCGCTTCCGGGACCGGGTGGTGGAGGCGATCGTCGCCGCCGTGCAGCGGATGTACTACCCGGTCGAACGGGACGTCCCGACCGGGTCGATCGACGTGAGCGAGCTGCGGGCCGTGGTGGCCGCCGGGACGGTGGTCGACTGACCGGCCCCGCGGTCGCTGCCGCTCGGCCGGCGACCGCCGCTCGCCCCGGCCTTCACCTCCGGGGCCGCCGTGGCGCCTCGGGCCGCCGCGGCCCCGGAGGCGGCCGTCAGCGGGCCGTGGAGCGGGTCGCCGGGGCCGGGCGGACCGGCCTCAGCAGCGTCTCCGGGCTCATCGAGCCCAGCAGCTTCTCCAACGCGTACTCGACGTCGGACTTCCAGCTCAGCGCCGTACGCAGCTCCAGCCGCAGGCGGGGGAAGCGCGGGTGCGGGCGGACCGTCTTGAAGCCCACCGAGAGGAAGAAGTCGGCGGGCGCCACGCAGGCCCGCGTCGGGTCGTCGGCGTCACCGAACTTCGCGTCGCCGAACGCCTCGATCGCCTTGATGCCGCGCTTGGTGAGATCCCGGGCGACGCCCTGGACGAGCATCCGGCCGAGCCCGCCACCGGCGAAGGCGGGCACCACGTTCGCCGTCATGAGCAGCGCCGCGTCGGCCGAGACCGGTGAGGTGGGAAAGGCCATCGAGCGCGGCACGTACGCCGGCGGCGCGTACATCACGAAGCCGGCCGGCATGCCGTCGACGTACACCAGCTTGCCGCAGGAGCCCCACTCCAGCAGCGTCTGGGAGACCCACGCCTCCTTCTCCAGGCCCGGGTCGCCGGCGGCGCACGCCCGGTCCGCGGAGACCGGATCGAGCTCCCAGTAGACGCACTGGCGGCACGGGCGGGGCAGGTCCTCCAGGGTGTCGAGGGTCAAGCTGACCAGACGTCGCGACATTGGCGCATCCCCACATTAGGCTCGGAGGTGAGACTGGCACGGAACGACACCGCCGCCTTCCCTGCCCCCGACGAGCGATCGTACGCCGCCGACGAACGTCACGGGAGGGGACGCGCAAACGGTCACCGGGGGGAGTGACGGGCCGTCCGGGATGTGGACCTGGCCGTCCGGCCGGCGACGCACCTGGTGGGTGGCGGCTAGGATCGGCATCCGGCGCCCCGAGTCGCCATGGTCGCCGGAGTCCCGGGTACGCCCGGGGCGGGGAGGCACCCGAGCACGCATCGAGGTGATGGCATGACCGGCACGACGCTCGACGACTACACCGACCGGTACGCCCGGCGGGTCCGCGGCATGACGGCCTCGGAGATCCGGGCCCTCTTCGCGGTGGCCAGCCGGCCGGAGGTGGTCTCGCTCGCCGGTGGTGCCCCCTACATCGCCGCCCTGCCGCTGGACGCGGTCGGCGACATGCTCGGCCGGCTCGGCGCCGACCACGGGGTCACCACCCTCCAGTACGGCATCGGCCAGGGCACCCTCGAGCTGCGCGAGCGGATCTGCGAGGTGATGGCGCTCTCCGGCATCGACGCGGCGTGCGGCGCCTCCCCGGAGGACGTGGTCGTCACCGTCGGCGGGCAGCAGGCGCTGGACCTGGTCGCCCGTCTCTTCCTCGACCCGGGCGACGTGGTGCTCGCCGAGGGTCCGACGTACGTCGGGGCACTCGGGGTGTTCCAGGCCGCCCAGGCACAGGTCGTGCACGTCCCCATGGACGACGACGGGCTGATTCCGGAGGCACTGGAGGCGGCCATCGCCGAGCAGGCGCGGGCCGGACGCCGGGTGAAGTTCCTCTACACCATCCCCACCTACCAGAACCCGACCGGCGTGACGCTGACCGAGCAGCGGCGCGAGCGGGTGCTCGACATCTGCGAGCGCGCCGGCCTGCTGGTGGTCGAGGACGACCCGTACGGCCAGCTCGGCTTCGAGGGTGACGCCCCCGCGCCGCTGCGCGCCCGCCGCCGGGAGGGCGTCTTCTACCTGAGCACGTTCTCCAAGACCTTCGCCCCGGGCCTGCGCGTGGGCTGGATCCTCGCGCCGCACGCCGTCCGCGACAAGCTGGTGATCGCCAGCGAGGCGCAGATCCTCTGCCCCAGCGGCTACGCCCAGGCGGCCGTGTCGACGTACCTCGGCACGATGCCGTGGCGCGAGCAGCTGAAGGTCTACCGGGAGGTCTACCGCGAGCGGCGGGACGCGATGCTCGACGCCCTCGCGGACCTGATGCCCGCCGGCACGACGTGGACCCGCCCCGGCGGCGGTCTCTTCGTGTGGGCCACGCTGCCCGACGGGCTCGACTCGAAGGCGATGATGCCGCGCGCCATCGCCGCCCGGGTCGCGTACGTGCCGGGCACCGGCTTCTACGCCGACGGCACCGGCACGGGCCACATGCGGCTCAACTTCTCCTTCCCGCCGCCAGAGCGGATCCGCGAGGGCGTCCGGCGGCTGGCCGGCGTCATGGAGCAGGACATCGCCATGCGCCGGGTGTTCGGCGCGGTCGGCCGTCCGGGATCGCGGCGTGGCCAGGCCGGTTCGGACACCCCGGGACCTGACTTGGCATGATTCCGGCATGCGAACGACCGCTGCCGACTCCTCCGTCGTGACCGACCTGCGCGTGCTGGTGCTCGCCGGCGGGCTCTCCTACGAGCGGGACGTCTCGCTCCGCTCCGGCCGCCGCGTGCTGGACGCCCTGCGCGCCGTCGGTATGGACGCCGAACTGCGCGACGCCGACGTCGCCCTGCTGCCGTCCCTCACCGCCGACCCGCCGGACGCCGTGGTGATCGCCCTGCACGGTGCCACGGGCGAGGACGGCTCGCTCCGGGGCGTGCTGGACCTCTGCGACATCCCCTACGTCGGATGCGACGCGCGCGCCTCCCGGCTCGCCTGGGACAAGCCGTCGGCGAAGGCGGTGCTCCGGGAGGCGGGCATTCCCACGCCGGACTGGGTGGCGCTTCCGCACGACCGTTTCTCCGAGCTGGGTGCGGTCGCCGTGCTGGACCGCATCGTCGACCGGTTGGGCCTGCCGCTGATGGTGAAGCCCGCCCAGGGCGGTTCCGGTCTGGGCGCAGCCGTGGTCCGCGACGCCGCATCCCTGCCGGCCGCGATGGTGGGTTGTTTCGCGTACGACTCGACCGCGCTGGTGGAGCGGTACGTGCCCGGCATGGACGTGGCCGTCTCCGTGGTCGACCTGGGCGACGGCCCGCAGGCCCTGCCGGCCGTGGAGATCGTCCCGCGCAACGGCGTGTACGACTACGCCGCCCGGTACACCGCCGGCCGCACCACCTGGCACAGTCCGGCACGGCTGGCGTCCGAGGTGACCGGTGCGGTCGCCGAGGTGGCCATCGCCGCCCACACCGCCCTCGGGCTGCGTGACCTCAGCCGGGTGGACCTGATCGTCGACGAGGCCGGACAGCCGCACGTCCTGGAGGTGAACGTCTCTCCGGGCATGACCGAGACCTCGCTGCTGCCGCTCGCGGTGCAGGCGGCCGGCCTCGACTTCGGCCGGGTGCTCGGCACCCTGGTGTCCCGCGCCGCCGCCCGCCGCGACTGACCCCCGGTCGGCCCGCTCGCTCCGGAGCCGCCGCAGATCCTGGAAATCCCTTTCTCGGAAGGAGGGGTCCGGGGTCTGCGGCGGCTCCGGTCAGTCGCGGGGCGTGGTGAGCGCGGTGGCGGGGGCCGCCAGATCGCCGGACGGGGTGCCACCGCCGGAGCGGTCCAGAGCGGCGGTCCCGGCGGTTGCGTCGGTGACGGTCGGCCCAGTGGTGGCGGGCGCGTCATCCGTCCCAGCGGTGGTGGTGCTCCCGACCGGGCCGGCCGTGTGGGCCGCGCTGTCCGTGGCGGCCGTCCGGTCCGTGGGGGCAGAAGACCCGACCGTGAGGCCGTCCGTCGCCCTGGCTTCGGCTCCGCCGGCGGTGGGCGCGTTCGGTCCGTCAGTCGACGGGCCGGCGGCGGTCGAGCCACCGACCGTCGACGGGCCGGCGATGCTCCCGGGCGACGGGGCATCCGAGCTCTCGGCCGCCGAAGCGTCGGTCGCGGTGGTCGGCGGGGCGGTGGTACGGCCGGACGGCTCGCCGGTCGACGGGATCGGAGTTTCCTCGACCGAGCCCATCACCGAGGTGCCCCCCTCCTCGGCCGGCGTGGTGGTCGCCACCGGCGCGCTGAAGCTCGACGGCGCCTGCCACTGGATGCGGGGCGGCTCGGCCAGCGGGCGCCCGCCGAACTCCGCCAGCCACGCGGCGACCAGGGCGAGATTCTCCCGCCACGTCGGCTCGGAGATCGGCGGCAGGATCGAGTCCCACAGCGGAAGGAACGTCCCGCGGAGCTGGAGCTGGCCGTACGGGCGGGCGAGGAACCACATGTGCAGGTGCGCGGAGCCGTCGCCCCAGCGGTTGACGTGCACCCGGGCCACACCGTCCAGCGAGCGGATGGCCCGTTCGAGCCGGACCGTCATCACGCCGAGTTCGGCAGCGAGCAGGTTCGGCAGATCACCGAGGTCGAGATGGGATCGGGATTCGAGGATCAGCACCATCGGGAGGCCGGTGGGCCGGTCCATGGCGCGGACCCGCCATCGCTCGCCCACCCAGATGTAGGCCTCGTCGGGGGCGTTGCAGGCGGTGCACTCCCGGTGCCCCTCGCCCCTGCGGGGCGGCTCGACCGGGACCGGATCATCGAGTTGCTTGACGCGGAGGTCGCCCTCGAAGGGGAAGGACGGCCATTCCGCGAAGTCCGGAAGTGAGGGAGGGGTGTCGTGCACGACGCTGACCCTAGCCGGTTCCGCGACCGCTGTCCCTCCCTGTTCCGCACCCAATCCTGGCCGGCTCTTCCGGCCCCCGAACCGGTCCGTCGGCGAGATATCCACAGGGTGGTCAGGTGCCGACCACAGGCCGTCATCCACAGGTCAGCGCGGGATTTCACGCGCTGTTTCACGTGAAACGGGGGCAGCCTGTGGACAACCGCTGTGGACAACGGCGGCCCTTCCGCGACGACCGACGCACCTCGGTTTCACGTGAAACGACAGGCCTCACGGACGCGGGAACGTGGACGACCCTGGGCACCGAACCCCGGCCACCGATCGCTCTCCTGGCCGCCCTCGTGTTGCCCGACTCGGGGAGACCTGCCTACGCCGTGGCCGCGACCCGTGACGGCCCGCGCCCGCCGACGCGTCGGTCATCGCCGCCCTACTGCGTCCGGACCGGTATCCGCCTGGCGGCGATCCCGGAGGTGCTGGAGGCGCACGCCGCCGCCGTCGGCCGCATGGCCGAGACGGCGGGGCGACGATACGGGCCCGGTTGATGGTGCCCGGTAGAAACGACTCGGCCGCGTGGTCACCCGGTCGGGACCACGCGGCCGAATGCGGCGTACCGGTGTCAGGCCTCGGGCTCCTCCCGGTCGACCCCGATGATGCCGACGATCCGCTCCAGGTCGTCGACGGTGGCAAACTCGATCGTGATCTTTCCCTTGCTGCGGCCGATGTCGACCTTCACGCGCGTGTCGAAGCGGTCGGAGAGCCGGTCCGCGAGATCGGACAACGCCGGTGCGTGCGGCTTCGGGCGGCGCTTGGCCGACTCCTTGCGGCCGGTGTTCTCGCTGAGCGACAGCGCGACGATCTCCTCGGTGGCCCGCACCGACAGGCCCTCCGCGACGATCCGCAGGGCGAGCTGCTCCTGTGCCTCCGCGTCGTCGAGGCTCAGCAGCGCCCGGGCGTGCCCGGCGGAGAGCACCCCGGCGGCGACCCGGCGCTGCACCTGAGCCGGGAGGTTCAGCAGCCGGATCGTGTTGGAGATCTGGGGTCGGCTCCGCCCGATCCGTCGGGCCAGCTCCTCGTGCGTGGCGCCGAACTCGTCCAGCAACTGCTGATATGCGGCCGCCTCTTCCAGCGGGTTCAGGTTGGCCCGGTGGATGTTCTCCAGGAGCGCGTCCCGGAGCATCGCGTCGTCCCGGGTGTCCCGGACGATCGCGGGGATGTTGTCCCGGCCGACCGCCTGCGCCGCACGCCAGCGCCGCTCGCCCATGACGAGTTCGAACTTCTCGCCGTCGAGCTGGCGGACGACGATCGGCTGCAGGAAGCCGACCTCCTGGATGGAGACCTTCAGCTCCTCCAAGGCGTCCTCGTCGAAGACCTGCCGTGGCTGTTTCGGGTTCGGCACGATCGCGTCGACGGGGATCTCAGCGAACCGGGCCCCCGGCACCGGGCTCAGCGCCGGCTCGTTCGGCCGGACGGCCGGCGGAGGTGCCACGTCGGTCACAGCCGGATCGCCGGCGTTCGGATCGAACGCACCGGTCGCCGCGGTCGCCGCCGGTCCAGTGGGGATGAGCGCGCCCAACCCTCGGCCCAGACCGCCCCGAGGACGGTTCTTCATGCCACGCCTCCCGGCGACTCGTACCCACTACGCATTGCGGCTCACCGGCGCCACGGCGCCCCGCTCAGCGATCTCCTGGGCGGCCTCAAAGTAACTCGTGGCCCCCCGCGATCCGGGATCGTAGGTCATCACCGACTGGCCGTAGCTGGGTGCCTCCGAGACCCGGACGTTGCGCGGGATGACCGCCTGGAGCACCTTGTCGCCGAAGTGGTTCCGCACGTCCTGCTCCACCGCGTCCGCCAGCCGGGTACGCCGGTCGTACATGGTGAGGAGGATCGTGGAGACCTCCAGGCGCGGGTTGAGGTGCTGACGGACCAGGTTGATGTTGTTGATCAGCTGGTTCAGCCCCTCCAGCGCGTAGTACTCGCACTGGATCGGGATGAGGACCTCCTGCGCGGCCACCAGGGCGTTGACCGTCAGCAGGCCCAGCGACGGCGGGCAGTCGATGAAGATGTAGTCGAAGTGGCCGGGGTACCCGGCGATGGCCCGCTGCAGCCGGGACTCGCGAGCCACCACGGAGACCAGCTCGATCTCGGCGCCGGCGAGGTCGATAGTCGCCGGGACGCACCACAGGTTGGGGATGCCCTCGACCGCCTGGGCGACGTCCTCCAGCGGCACGCTGTTGATGAGGCAGTCGTAGACGTCCGGCACCCCGGTGTGATGCGGGACGTTCAGCCCGGTCGAGGCGTTGCCCTGCGGGTCGAGGTCCACCACCAGCACCCGGTTACCGTGCAGGGCCAGTGCCACCGCCAGGTTCACCGTCGTGGTGGTCTTCCCCACGCCGCCCTTCTGGTTCGCGACGCACATCACCCGGGTCCGCTCCGGACGAGGCATGGTCACCTCACCGCTCGGATTCAGGATCTGCACGGCCCGCATCGCTTCCATCGCCAACGGTGGGTCATCCTCTTCGCGCGTCGGGGTTTCACGTGAAACGTACGTGGCGTCGTCCTCGTCATGCCCGTACGGCACGGCCGGACTCGCCGTCGTGTCGGTCACCCGACCGGCGTCCGCCACCGACGCGGGCGCGGGCTGCTGGGGGACGGCCACCTCGAAGCGCGTCGGGGCGGCAGCGTTGCCCCGAGCCGCAGTGGCCCGATCAGCCGCTGGCGCCTTGCCGACCCGCGACTCGTCAGGGGCCGGCCGGGCGGCCGGCAAATCCGGCGGTACGGGTCGGGCGACGCCGGTCGCCGGCGGGTCGCGCTGTACGACCGGCTCCCAGTCCGGCGGCCGGTGGGACGGGCCTACCGACGCGCCGCGCGCCGCCCAGCCCGGGTAGTCGGTTTCACGTGAAACAGAGTCGCCCGCTGACCCGGTCACGCGTGGATCGTCGTACCTGCCGTCGTCATGCACCTGTCATCCCTGCCCGCTTCGGATGGTCGGTCCGCACCCCGTCAACGGGCCGCACCTGCGCTCTCGCTCGGAGCTGCGACCCGGCGGAAGCGGTCGGGACCCGGTGAACGTCCGTCGCCGCCCGCTCCACATTATCGACGCGCGGCCAGCCTACGGCTCGCGGGCACAACCGGTCCACGTCGGGTTCGCATCCCGCCCACCCGTATCGGTTCAACGACGCAGACGCCGGGCAGGAAAGCCGGATCGGCGGATCCGGCACGAGGAGAGACCCCGACACGCGCGGAGGGGCCCGAGTCGGCGGGGCACGGGGAGTCCGCACTGGTCAGCACGGGAAGCCGGACAGCGCGGGTAGGCCCGCGCCGCCCGGAGAACGCGCGGGTCGAGCCGGGGCGCGCGGCGCAGCCCGGCTTGCGCGGCCGGGACAGCGCGGGGGCGGCCGGGACAGCGCGGGGCGCGGCGGGAGAGTCAGCGGCGGCGGCCGCCGCGTGAGCGCTTCGGGGACTTCGGTCGCGCCGGTCCCACCACCCACTCACGCACGATCTCGACCACCGTCGTCGGGGGATCGATCACGCCTTCGCCACAACGGTGGACCTCGGGCGTACCGCCGCCGAGCCGGCTCACGGTCGCCGCGTGCTCGGCGATCTCCTCGGCGGCCGACGCGCCCTTGAGAGCGATCAGCCGGCCGCCCGGCACGGCCAGCGGCAGGCACCACGTCGAGAGGCGGTCCAGCGGCGCGACGGCGCGCGCGGTGACCACGTCGCCGGCGAGGGGTTCCGTCCCCGCAGCGCCCGCGGCCGCCTCCTCGGCCCGCCCCCGGAACACCCGGACCGTCCGGCCGAGCCCGAGGTGTTCCACCGCCTCGACGAGGAAGGCGGTGCGGCGGGCGAGGGGCTCGATCAGGGTGACGGTCAGGTCCGGCCGTGCGACGGCCAGCACCAGGCCGGGGAGCCCCGCGCCGGATCCGACGTCGAGCACGGCCGCGCCCGACGGGATGCGCTCCGCGACGGCCGCGCAGTTGAGCAGGTGCCGGTCCCAGATCCGGGGCGCCTCGCGCGGCCCGATCAGACCCCGGATCACCCCGTCGGTCACGAGCAGTTCGGCGTACGCGGCGGCCAGGTCGAGCCGGTCGCCGAAGAGGGCACGCGCGGCACCGGCCAACTCCGGCGGCAACGTGGCGTCGGTCGGGTCCGGCGCAGGGCGGGAGCCGACAGGGGACGGCCCGGGTGGCGTACCACCCGGGCCGGACGCGGCACCCGCCGCGGTGTCGTCGTGGGTCACCCGGTCAGTCCGCCAGCCGGACGATGATGCGCCGGTTCGGCTCGACGCCCTCGGACTCGCTCTCCACACCGCTCATGGCGTTGACAACGTCGTGGACGCACTTGCGCTCGAACGCGGACATCGGCTCCAGGCGCACGGGCTCGCCGTGCTCCTTCACCTTCTCCACCGCGTTCTTCGCCACGGCGGCGAGTTCCTTGCGGCGGCTGGCGCGGTAGCCGCCGACGTCGAGCAGCAGCCGGCTGGGGGTGCCGGTCTGCCGGAAGACGGCGAGCCGGGTCAGCTCCTGGAGCGCCTCCAGGGTGGCGCCGCGCTGGCCGACCAGGTTCTGCAGGCGGGCGCCGACCACCTCGACCACCGGACGCCCGCCGGAGACGAGCTCGTCGATATCCCCGTCGTAGTCGAGGATGTCGAGCAGGCCCTCGACGTAGTCCGCGGCGATCTCGCTCTGGCGGAACAGGTCGCTCTCGGCGGCGGCCTTCTTCTCCTTGCCCCCGGCGGCCGCCTCGTCGGTCTCGTCCGCGTCGGGCGCGGCGGTGGGCTCGGTTCCCTCCGCGTCCACGGACTCGTCGGCGCTGGGGATGCTGGTGTCGGTCACGGTGTCATCTCCGTACTCGCTCGGCCGGACCGTCGGTCCGCTGGTCTCCCGAAGGCCGGCGGGAGGTCGCCGATGCCCGCGGGCACGTCTGTACGGGCAGTTTCGCCCGTCGCCGCGTCACGCGCGGCTCTTTGCGCACCGGCGCCGGCCGTACGGCGGCGGCACGGTGCGGAACGGGCCGCCGCCGGTGTCCCGGACGGCGGCCCGGACGGCTCAGCCTTGCCGCTTGGCGGGGCGCCCCTTCTTCGGGTTGACCGGCTTGGCGCCGGGCTTCGGGCCGGCCACCTTCGGCGCGGCCGGCTTGGTCGGCGCCGGCGGGGCGGCCTTACGGCCGAACAGCCCACCGGTCTTCGCCGGCTGCACCGGGTTACGCGCACCCGAGGTGCCCGACTTGGCGGCGGTGACGCTCGGCGGCGGCGGGAACTTGCGCAGCACCCACTGCTGCTGGGCGAGCGTGAAGAGGTTGTTCGTGACCCAGTAGATGATCACGCCGATCGGGAAGATCGCGCCGGAGACGAGCAGCGACAGCGGGATGCCGTAGAGCATCAGCTTCTGGATCATCCGCTGCTGCG
This sequence comes from Micromonospora thermarum, assembly GCF_012034245.1. Lineage (GTDB taxonomy): Bacteria > Actinomycetota > Actinomycetes > Mycobacteriales > Micromonosporaceae > Micromonospora > Micromonospora thermarum. The sequence goes on from NZ_JAATEO010000001.1 coordinate 159,258, forward strand.
GGTCCTCCGCCCAGCCGGTCTTGAGGATCATCTGGCGGCTGGTCAGGTAGGTGGTGCCCATCATGACCAGCACCAGGACGCCGGCCATGACCTTGACGGTGGTGCCGTTGGCGCCCAGGAGGGCCAGTTCCTCGGTGGTCGACCCGAACTTGCCGGCGATCGGCGCGGTGAACAGCTTCGCCGCCGACGCGCTCTGGAACTGGTCGACCGACCAGCCGTAGAGGGTCTTGAGGTCGTTGCCCGGGCTGAGGCGGCGCAGCACGTGGAAGAGGCCGAGGAAGACCGGGATCTGGAGGAACATCGGAAGGCAGCCCATCAGCGGGTTGGCCTTTTCCTTCCGGTAGAGCTCCATCATCTCCCGCTGGAGCGTCTCCCGGTCACCCTTGTGCTTCTCCTGCAGCGCCTTGACCTGCGGCTGGAGCGCCTGCATGGCCCGCTGGGACTTGATCTGCTTCACGAAGACCGGGAAGAGGATCACCCGGACGGTGACCACCAGGAAGATGATGGCGAGGATCCAGGCCCAGTTGGTGCCGAGCACCGCGCCGTCCGGTACCCCGATGGCGTCCCAGGCCCGATGCCAGACCAGCAGGATCCACGAGATCGCGTAGTAGATCCAGTCGAGACTCAATTTGTCAGGCTCCAGTCACATCGGCACGGCGGCGACCGCCCGGCTCCGGCACCGGGTCGAATCCACCTGGGTGGAAGGGGTGGCAGCGCAACAACCGCCGGACCGTCAGGCCGGCTCCCCGGAACGCGCCGTGGCGGCTGACCGCCTCGAGGGCGTACGCGCTGCACGACGGGTAGAACCGACAACGGGCCGGCAGAGCCGGACTTATCCACCGACGGTACGCGATGATGGGCCCGACCAGCACGCGGGCACCGGGTGACGTCGGCCGTGGCGCGTCCTGCCCCGTACTCACCGGGACCGCCGCCCCCGCGGGGCGCGCGCAGCCGCGATCGCCGCGTCGAGGTCGGCGCCGAGCCGCTGGTACGACGCGTCGGCCGCCGCTGGCAGGGCGCGTACCACGAGGGTGCTGCCTGCCGGCAGGTCGGCGAGCCGCTCGCGGACCAGGTGCCGCAACCGGCGGCGGACCCGGTTGCGGACGACGGCGTTCCCGACCGCCTTGGACACGACGAAGCCGGCGCGGGCGGGTGCGGGAGTTTCCTCCGCACCGGTCCGCGCCGGCTCCGGCGAGGTTGCGGCCGTCGGGGTGACCGGCAGGCTCAGGTGAACGACGACGGCACCGCGTCCGACGCGCCGGCCACCGCGGACCGCTGCGGCGAAGTCAGTGCTGCGCCGCAGTCGCTGCGCGGCGGCCAGCACGACTGCCCACGTCCTGCGGATCGGGCCCGGTCGGCGTCAGGCCGCCAGGCGGGCGCGACCCTTGGCGCGACGGGTCGAGAGGATGGCACGGCCGGCACGGGTGCGCATGCGCAGCCGGAAGCCGTGGGTCTTGGCGCGCCGGCGATTGTTCGGCTGGTAGGTGCGCTTGCTCACGTCAGGCTCTCCGTTGTCGTGCCCCCGGGCGAGGGGATCGCCGGGGGTCGTGTCATTGTCCGGGTCACCTCGACGGTGACCTCCGATCGGCGCTGCCCGGCGACGCGGGACCTCGACGGTGCGGGGAAACGACCGCGGGCAGCGAGCACCCATCACCCTAGCAGAGGGCGAGAGAGCAGCCGCTCCAGCCTACGCAGGGGCGCAACGACCGTCAAACACTCCCACCTGCGGTGACACCCACCACGCCGGGCGACCGAAGCGGCGCTTTTCACGGATGCCGCCAACGGTGGCCGCGCGTCGGCGGTTGATGGCGCGCGGACATCGCTGTTACCGTGCCCGATTGCGGTAAGAGGCTGTCGGGAAACCCCGGGGCGAGCGAGGCGAAGGCCAGACGGCGATCCGGCAAGGCGGAGATTGGCGCGGATACCGGTGTGGTGTCCGGACCGGCCTCCGACGCCGGCGGCCGTCGGCTGGGCCCGCCCCAGCCGCTACGGGGTTTCCCGACGGCCTCTAGGCGTCGACGGGTGCGGTCGCCGCCGGCAGGCAAGACCGGACAGGGCGGTGGATCGTTCGGCACGGTGTACCCGCTTCAGCGCCCGTACAGCAGGGGGGCAGGTCCGACCCGCGTCCGGCGGGCGGCCACAATCGCACGTACACAGGCTGTGGATAACTTGTGGACGAGGATCGGTCGGCCGTCCGGGTGAGGGTGTTCCACCCGCTCGAACGCGGCGGGCCCGGGACGGCCGACGGGGAGAACGGCGGCGTCCGGGGGAGCAGAGGCGAGGGGGTGGCACGACGGTGGCCGGTACGACCGACCTTGCCGCGGTGTGGACGGCGACGACCGACGAACTCGCCGACGAGATCATCTCCGCGCAGCAGCGGGCGTACCTGCGGCTGACCCGGCTCCGGGCGATCGTCGAGGACACCGCACTGCTCTCCGTCCCGGACGCCTTCACCCGGGACGTGATCGAGTCGCGCCTGCGCCCGGCGATCACCGAGGCGCTCACCCGCCGGCTGGGCCGGCCGATCCAGGTCGCGGTCACCGTACGCGTGCCGGAGGACGGCTCCGGTCGCCCCGCGGGCACCGTCTACCGCAGCACCCCTGAACCGGAGCCGGGCGAGGCGTACGGCAGCGGGCCGGACGGCCTGGTGCCGGAGGACGACGCCGGCCGGCAGCTCCCGCTGATCCCCGAGCAGGCCCAACCCGAACGGCGCGTCGAGGAGCCGGCCGGACCGCCGCCCCCCGTCGCCGAACGCGTCCCCCCGATGGGCCGGGACGCGCAGGAGCCGTTGTTCGGCGACGTCTTCGCCGAACCGCCCCGGCCCGACCCTCCGGTCCGCCGCCCGGAGCGACGCGGCTTCGACGAGCAGGCGGCCCGGCTCGACCCGGCGGTGGACGGCCGCGCCTTCGACGCCCGGTACCGCGAGGACGGGGTGTCGCCGCGGGACCAGCACGTGATCCGGTCCCTCCCGCGGGACCTCGGCACCGACAGCGGCCCGGGGCGGGTGGACCACCACCGGCCTGGCGGCCGGGAGGACCGGCGCCTGCCGGCACCCGCCGACAGCGGCGGCAACCGGCTCAACCCGAAGTACATGTTCGAGACGTTCGTCATCGGCTCGTCGAACCGGTTCGCGCACGCCGCGTCCGTGGCGGTGGCCGAGTCGCCGGCGAAGGCGTACAACCCGCTGTTCATCTACGGCAGCTCGGGGCTGGGCAAGACCCACCTGCTGCACGCCATCGGGCACTACGCCACGACGCTGGGCAACGCCCGCTCGGTCCGGTACGTCTCGACCGAGGAGTTCACCAACGACTTCATCAACTCGCTGCGGGACGACAAGACCAGCGCGTTCCAGCGTCGCTACCGGGACGTGGACATCCTCCTGATCGACGACATCCAGTTCCTGGAGAACCGGGAGCGGACGCAGGAGGAGTTCTTCCACACCTTCAACACGCTGCACAACGCCAACAAGCAGATCGTGATCACCTCCGACCGGTCGCCGAAGCAGCTGGCGACCCTGGAGGACCGGCTGCGGACGCGGTTCGAGTGGGGCCTGCTCGCCGACATCCAGCCGCCGGACCTGGAGACCCGGATCGCCATCCTGCAGAAGAAGGCGGCCCAGGAGCGGCTCTTCGCCCCGCCGGACGTGCTGGAGTTCATCGCCTCGCGGGTGTCGAACTCGATCCGCGAGCTGGAGGGCGCGCTGATCCGGGTGACCGCGTTCGCCAGCCTCACCCGCTCGTCGGTCGAGCTGTCGCTGGCCGAGGAGGTGCTGCGGGACTTCATCCCGGACGGCGCCGGTCCGGAGATCACCGCCGACCAGATCATGGTCTCCACCGCCGACTACTTCGGGGTGAGCCTGGAGGACCTGCGCGGGCACTCCCGCTCGCGGGTCCTCGTCAACGCCCGCCAAGTGGCCATGTACCTGTGCCGGGAGCTGACCGACCTGTCGCTGCCCCGGATCGGGCAGGCCTTCGGCGGCCGGGACCACACCACAGTCATGCACGCCGACCGGAAGATCCGGCAGCAGATGGCCGAACGCCGCTCGCTCTACAACCAGATCGCCGAGCTGACCAACCGGATCAAGCAGACCACCTGACGCCTGCCCGCCCCGTACCGAGGCACCCGGCCGGACCACCGGCCGGGTGTTTCCGTCTCGTCCACCGCCCGGGGTTGACCCTCGACATGGTGGAGACCACAGCATGGGGGCCGTGACCGTTCACGCCCCGGCTCGTTGTCCACAGCTTGTTATCCACCGCCGGTGGACAACTACCGTCCGCCCGCCACCCGGTTACCCACAGGTTGTGGAGAAACCCTGGGGACGACGCTGTGGACGCCTGGGGACAAGGTCGTCGTTGTCCACCGCGGACGGTGCCCCTGTGGGCAAGCTGTTGAAGGTTCTGGGGATGACGTCGATCGAGACGCGTCCCGTGATCCACAGGACTGGGGAGAAAGTCGGTGGATTACCGGTGGACAACCGGTGGACAACGGTGGACAGGCTGGGGGCAGCCGACGCCTGTGGATCGCGACACGGGTTGTACCCCTGGTTCTCCACAGCGAAACCACCGGTGGATAACCTGTCTGACCTGCGCGGACGACGGTTCTCCACAGTTTGCACAGGTGCGATGAAGACGACTAGTTAGATCTTCTAAGACAACAAAAACCAATCATCACCGTTGGACTTTCTGTGGATCGGGCCGGAGGCCGCCGTCGGCGGCTCGCCGGCACCGGGACGGCACGGGGTCGGGCGCACAGCCGATGCCCATGCGCCCTAAGGTGCGATGGGTACCCGCACGCTCAGGCGGGTCGGTAGGCAGCGGTCGGCATGAGAGAGTTGTCGCTGACGTCGACGCGGAGGCATTGATGAAGTTCCGAGTGGAGCGCGACGCGCTCGCCGAGGCCGTGGCCTGGACCGCGAAGAGCCTGCCCAACCGGCCGTCCGTGCCGGTGCTCGCCGGCGTGATGCTGCGCGTCACCGACGGCAACCTGCAGGTGTCGGGTTTCGACTACGAGGTCTCCAGCCAGGTGACCGTCGAGGTGCAGGGTGACGCCGACGGCGCCGCCCTGGTCTCCGGCCGGCTCCTCGCCGAGATCACCAAGGCGCTGCCGGCCAAGCCGGTCGACATCGCCGCCGTGGGTGCCCACCTCGAGCTGGTCTGCGGCAGCGCCCGGTTCACGCTGCCCACCATGCCGGTGGAGGACTATCCCGCCCTGCCGGAGATGCCGGAGAGCGCGGGCACGGTCGACGCGGCCGCGTTCGCCGCCGCCGTCGCCCAGGTCGCCATCGCCGCCGGCCGGGACGAGACGCTGCCGATGATGACCGGCGTGCGCATCGAGCTCTCCGGCCGCACCCTGTCGATGCTCGCCACCGACCGCTACCGGCTCGCGCTGCGCGAGATGGAGTGGAACCCGGACGACCCCGAGATCAGCCTCAACGCGCTCGTGCCGGCCCGGACCCTGCACGACACCGCGAAGGCCCTCGGCCCGCTCGGCGGCCAGGTGACGATGGCGCTGTCCCAGGGCGCTGCCGGGGAGGGCATGATCGGCTTCGCCGGCGGCACCCGCCGCACCACCAGCCGCCTGCTCGACGGCGCCAACTACCCGCCGGTGCGCTCGCTCTTCCCCGCGAGCCACAACGCGCAGGCCCAGGTGCCGGTCAGCACTCTCATCGAGGTGGTCAAGCGCGTCGCGCTGGTCGCCGAGCGCACCACGCCGGTGCTGCTGAGCTTCAGCGCCGACGGGCTGGTCGTCGAGGCCGGCGGCACCGAGGAGGCGCGTGCCAGCGAGGCCATGGAGGCCACCTTCACCGGCGACCCGCTGACCATCGGCTTCAACCCGCAGTACCTGATCGACGGCCTCGCGAACCTGGGGGCCCAGTTCGCCGTGCTCTCGTTCGTCGACGCCTTCAAGCCGGCGGTGATTTCGCCCGCCGGCGAGGATGGCGAGGTTCTCCCCGGGTACCGGTACCTCATCATGCCGATCCGCGTCTCCCGCTGATCGCACCCGAGTAGAACCACGACGCACGGAGGTAGGGACAGATGCAGCTCGGCCTGGTAGGGCTCGGCCGGATGGGCGGCAACATGCGCGAGCGGTTGCGCGCGGCCGGCCACGAGGTGGTCGGCTTCGACCACAACGCGGAGCTGAGCGACGTCGCGAGCCTGGCGGAGCTGGCGGAGAAGCTGGAGGCTCCCCGCGCCGTCTGGGTCATGGTCCCCGCCGGCGTCACCGACGCCACCATCGACGAGCTGGCCGACGTCCTCGGCGCGGGCGACATCATCATCGACGGCGGGAACTCGCGGTTCAGCGACGACGCTCCCCGCGCCGAGCGTCTCAACGACCGCGGCATCGGGTACATCGACGTCGGCGTCTCCGGCGGCGTGTGGGGCCGGCAGAACGGGTACGCCCTCATGGTGGGCGGTGCCCAGGAGCACGTCGAGCGGCTCATGCCGATCTTCGAGGCCCTCAAGCCGGCCGGTGAGTTCGGCTTCGTGCACGCCGGGCCGGTCGGCGCCGGGCACTACGCCAAGATGGTGCACAACGGCATCGAGTACGGGCTCATGCACGCCTACGCCGAGGGCTACGAGCTGCTGACCGCGTCCGAGCTGGTGACCAACGTCCCCGGCGTGTTCAAGTCGTGGCGTGAGGGCACCGTCGTCCGTTCCTGGCTGCTCGACCTGCTCGACCGCGCCCTCGACGAGGACCCGGAACTCGCCGAGCTGAGCGGTTACACCGAGGACACCGGCGAGGGCCGGTGGACCGTGGACGAGGCGGTCCGGCTCGCCGTCCCGCTGAACGTCATCACCGCCTCGCTCTTCGCCCGGTTCGCATCCCGACAGGACGACTCGCCCGCCATGAAGGCCGTCGCCGCGCTGCGCCAGCAGTTCGGCGGGCACGCCGTCCGCAAGCGCTGACGCCCGTCCACAGCCTGTGTACGTCCGCCGGCTCGAACTGGTCGACTTCCGCTCGTACGAGCGGGTCGGCGTCGACCTCGAACCGGGGGCGAACGTCCTCGTCGGCCCCAACGGCGTCGGCAAGACCAACCTCGTCGAGGCGCTCGGCTACGTGGCGACCCTGGACTCGCACCGGGTCGCCACGGACGTCCCCCTCGTCCGCATGGGCGCCACCTCGGCGATCATCCGCTGCGCCGTCGTGCACGAGGGGCGCGAGTTGCTGGTGGAGCTGGAGATCGTGCCGGGAAAGGCCAACCGCGCCCGGCTCGGCCGGTCGCCGGCCCGCCGCTCCCGCGACGTGCTCGGCGCCCTGCGCCTGGTGCTCTTCGCCCCGGAGGACCTGGAACTCGTCCGGGGCGATCCGGCCGAGCGCCGCCGCTACCTCGACGACCTGCTGGTGCTCCGCCAACCCCGGTACGCCGGGGTTCGTGCCGACTACGAGCGCGTGGTCAAGCAACGCAACGCCCTGCTGCGCACCGCGTACCTCGCCCGCAAGACCGGCGGCTCCCGGGGCGGGGACCTGTCCACCCTCGCGGTCTGGGACACGCACCTCGCGCGGCACGGCGCCGAGCTGCTCGCCGGCCGTCTCGAACTGGTCGCCGCGCTGACCCCGCACGTCACCAAGGCGTACGACGCGGTGGCCGCCGGCAAGGGCGCCGCGGGCATCGCGTACCGGCCGTCGGTGGAGCTGACCGAGCCGACCACCGACCGGGCCAGCCTGGCCGACGCGCTGACCGCCGCGCTCGCCGAGTCCCGGTCCGCCGAGATCGAACGGGGCACGACCCTGGTCGGCCCGCACCGCGACGACCTCGCGCTGACGCTCGGCCCGCTGCCGGCCAAGGGGTACGCGAGCCACGGCGAGTCGTGGTCGTACGCGCTGGCGCTCCGGCTGGCCGGATACGACCTGCTGCGTGCCGACGGCATCGAGCCGGTGCTCGTGCTCGACGACGTCTTCGCGGAGCTGGACACCGGCCGGCGGGAACGCCTCGCCGACCTGGTCGGCGGCGCGAGCCAGCTGCTGGTGACGTGCGCGGTGGACGACGACGTACCCGCGCGACTGCGCGGCGCCCGGTACGCCGTCGGCGAGGGGACGGTGCACCGTGTCAGATGAGTCGCAGCCGGGCACAGCCGGCCCGGCACCGAGCCGCGCCGCCCCGACCGGGGCGGGCGGTGCGCGTACTCCCTCGGGAGCCGGCGGCCGAGGCGGCCGGGCGGGCCGACCGGCCGGAAGCGGCGCGGACGCCGGGCGGACCTCCGACGGCGGGCGGACCTCCGACGGCGGGCGGCCCGGTCTCCGGCCGGGATCGGACACGGACCGGCCGGCCGGTGGCGACGCTCCGTCTGGCGCGGACGGGAAGCGGGTGCCCGACGGAGGGCGCCGGACCCGCGCGGCCGGACCCGCTGGGGAGGCCGCGCAGGCGACGGACCCCGCCGGTGCGACCGCGGGCGGCGGCGAGACCGGAACCGCGGACCTGCCGCCCGGGGCATCGGGGCCGCAGCTCGCGCGGGCGGTGCTCGACGCGGCGAAGGCCCGCCGGGAAACGGCGGCGAAGACCCGGCGGCGGAGCCCGGGCGGCGGCGGTGACGGCGGTGGAGAGCGGCGGCTGCGCGGTTACTCCGGGCCCGGGCCGGACCCGCGCGACCCGCAGCCGCTGGGCGTGGTCCTGGACCGGCTGGTGAAGGCCCGGGGCTGGCAGCAGCCGGCGGCCGAGGCGACCGTCTTCGGGGCCTGGGAGCGGGTGGTCGGGCCGGAGGTGGCCCAACACAGCCGGCCGGTGAAGCTGGAGGACGGCGAGCTGACCGTCGAGGCCCGGTCCACGGCGTGGGCAACCCAGCTCCGGCTGCTCGCGGGCTCACTGCTCCAGCAGATCGCCCGTGAGGTCGGCCACAACGTGGTGCGCAAGCTGCACATCCACGGGCCGGCCGCGCCGTCCTGGTCGCGCGGCCCGCGCCGGGTGCGGGGTCGCGGACCCCGCGACACGTACGGGTGACGGTCAGTTTCCGCGCCGGGCCTCCCGCTCGGCGCGCTTGCGCTCCCGCTGCTCGCGGCTCCACTGCTTGCGCCGCTCCAGATCCTGCTTCCACCCCCCGCGATCGTCGAGCGGCTCGGGCTGCCGCTGGCGGACCTGCGGCACCTGCACTCGGTGCTGACGAGCGTGATCGCGGCCGCCAACCGCGCCGTGACCGCCGGCCCCGGCCCGGCCGACGGCGGCGTGGACCGACCGCCTCAGGCGTCGGCGTAGACCGCGAACCCCCGGTCGGCGCAGCGGCGGTAGAACGCGGCGAGCACGCTCAGCTCGGCGCAGGTGAAGGTCCACTGCGGCGGGTCGCCGTTCTCGTCCCGCAGCCGGTCGAGCCGGCTGTCCAGCCAGCGCAACTGCTGCTCGGCCAGGCGTCCGTCGCCCAGCAGCGAGCGCAGCACCTCGCTGACCGACTCGAACGTGACCGCCTCGCCGACCGGGCGGTGGCGGGCCACGAACTTCTCCACCCCGTCGGCGATCCACGAGCAGCCGTCCGGATCGATCACCGGATCCTCGTCCTCGGCCGAATTCTCTGTGGCGTACAGCACATTCTCCAGCCCGAGGATCAGGTCGACCAGCTCGGTGTACGCGGTCGCCCGCACCGTGCCGGTCTTCGCGATCAGCTCGGCGAGCGCCGCCGTTGGTGCCGAGATGCGTGGCATGTCCACGATTTCGCCGAAGTCGACGAACTCGGCCGGTGCGACCGGGTCGTAGAAGCGGCCGGTCCGCGGCCAGTGCACCGCGACGTTGTCCAGCCCCATCTGGCGTCACCTCTCAAGCCCGTGTCCGTTCGAACGGGTCGATCGTCCGGTTCCCGCCCCCAAAGATCAAGCCGCTGTTCGTAGCGGCGCGGGACACGCCGGGCGCGGGACCGCCGGACGGCCGGTGCGGGCCGTCGATAGGGGCGGCGCGTGTAGGGGGAGTCGCGGACGGCGAAGTTCGGCCCGCTACGGAGGTCTGAGACGGCCCGCGGGGGTGCCGAGTGGTGGTTCTGTCGCTCGCGCACAGTAAGATTGACGCTGAGACGAAGACCCGGTGCGGAGCGACGAGACACGGGGCCGGTGCGGGCCCCGCGATCATCGTCCCACGTCGGGTCGAGCCGATCGCGATCCGCGGGCAACCGCGGCGACCGGCGCGTTCGACCCGCAGCCCGGATGAGTCCCCGGCGCGCCGGTCCGCGTGCCGACGTCGCGTCCTGTCCGCCGAACCCCGCGCCCGGCGCGCGCCAACCGGCGCACGCACGGCGCGAGAAAGTGGCCGAGGGTGGCAGCGCAGGACAAGCAGGAGTACGGCGCCGAGTCGATCACCGTCCTCGAAGGGCTGGAGGCGGTCCGGAAGCGCCCCGGTATGTACATCGGTTCCACCGGTGAACGTGGCCTCCACCACCTGGTGTGGGAGGTCGTCGACAACGCGGTGGACGAGGCGCTGGCCGGGCACTGCGACACCATCGACGTCGTGCTGCTCGCCGACGGCGGGGTCCGGGTCACCGACAACGGCCGTGGCTTCCCGGTCGACCTCCACCCGAAGCTCAAGAAGCCGGGTGTCGAGGTCGCGCTGACCGTGCTGCACGCCGGCGGCAAGTTCGACGGCAAGGCGTACGCGGTCTCCGGCGGTCTGCACGGCGTCGGCGTCTCCGTCGTGAACGCCCTCTCCACCCGGATGGCCGTCGAGATCCAGAAGGACGGCCACTTCTGGCGCCAGTCGTACACCAACTCCAAGCCGACCCCGCTGGAGAAGGGCGAGCCGACCAACGCCACCGGCTCCGCCGTCTCCTTCTGGCCCGACCCGGCGGTCTTCGAGACCGTCGAGTTCGACTTCCAGACCATCTACCGGCGCCTCCAGGAGATGGCCTTCCTCAACCGCGGCCTCACCATCCACCTCCTCGACGAGCGGGTCGCGGAGGGCGAGGAGGGCAAGCAGCGGGAGGTCACCTTCTGCTACAAGGGCGGCATCGCCGACTTCGTCCGGCACCTCAACGCCTCCAAGAACCCGATCCACAAGACGGTGGTCGAGTTCGGCGCCGAGGAGGAGGGCATGTCGGTCGAGATCGCCATGCAGTGGAACGAGTCGTACGGCGAGTCGGTCTACACCTTCGCAAACACGATCAACACCCACGAGGGCGGCACCCACGAGGAGGGCTTCCGGGCCGCGCTGACCAGCGTCGTCAACCGCTACGGCGCCGACAAGAAGCTGCTCAAGGGCGACGAGAAGCTCTCCGGTGAGGACATCCGCGAGGGCCTCGCCGCGATCATCTCGGTCAAGCTGGCCAACCCGCAGTTCGAGGGCCAGACCAAGACCAAGCTCGGCAACACCCCGGTCAAGAGCTTCGTGCAGCGCGTCTGCAACGAGTGGCTGGTCGACTGGCTGGACCGCAACCCGGCCGAGGCGAAGATCATCATCCAGAAGGCGTCGCAGGCGGCCCGCGCCCGCATCGCCGCGCAGCAGGCCCGCAAGCTGGCCCGGCGCAAGTCGCTGCTGGAATCCGGGTCGATGCCTGGCAAGCTGGCCGACTGCCAGTCCACCGACCCGCGCGAGTCCGAGGTCTTCATCGTCGAGGGTGACTCCGCCGGCGGCTCGGCGAAGCAGGGTCGCGACCCGCGTACGCAGGCGATCCTGCCGATCCGCGGAAAGATCCTCAACGTCGAGAAGGCCCGCATCGACCGGGTCCTCAAGAACAACGAGGTCCAGGCGCTGATCACCGCGCTCGGCACCGGCATCCACGACGACTTCGACATCGAGAAGCTGCGCTACCACAAGATCGTGCTGATGGCCGACGCCGACGTCGACGGTCAGCACATCCAGACGCTGCTGCTCACCCTGCTGTTCCGCTTCATGCGGCCGCTGGTCGAGCTGGGCCACGTCTACCTGGCCGCGCCGCCGCTCTACAAGATCAAGTGGAACAAGAAGGGCGACGACGCCCAGTACGCGTACTCCGACCGGGAGCGCGACGGGCTGATCGCCCTGCGCCAGCAGAAGAAGCCCAACGCCAAGCCGGACGACATCCAGCGGTTCAAGGGTCTCGGCGAGATGAACTATCCCGAGCTGTGGGAGACCACGATGAACCCGGCCACGCGTACGCTGCGTCAGGTGACGCTCGACGACGCGGCAACCGCCGACGAGCTGTTCAGCGTGTTGATGGGTGAGGACGTCGAGGCGCGTCGCTCGTTCATCCAGCGCAACGCCAAGGACGTGCGGTTCCTGGACATCTGACGTCCGCTCCGGCCCGGCCGGTCATCCACCGGCCGGGCCTGCGGGTCCACAGAGTTATCCACAGCCTGGCCGGTTTCCACAGCTGTTATCCACAGCACGAAAACGACTCTGAGTCTGATAAGGGTTAACAAGTGACCGATACCCCCGAGTCCACACCGAACGAGCCCGAGGTCCCCGAGACCGTCGGTGCCGTCGTCGCGCACGACCGCATCGAGCCGGTCGGGCTCGAGGTCGAGATGCAGCGCTCCTACCTCGACTACGCGATGAGCGTCATCGTCGGGCGCGCGCTGCCGGACGTCCGGGACGGGCTCAAGCCGGTCCACCGCAAGATCCTGTACGCGATGTTCGACTCGGGGTATCGGCCCGACCGCGGCTACGTGAAGTGCTCCCGTGTGGTCGGCGACGTAATGGGTCAGTTTCACCCGCACGGCGACTCGCCGATCTACGACGCGCTGGTCCGGATGGCGCAGCCCTGGTCGCTGCGCTACCCGCTGGTCGACGGCAACGGCAACTTCGGCTCGCCCGGAAACGACCCGGCCGCGGCGATGCGTTATTGTCTGACCGGAGATGCCCGTATTCGTACCGCTGACGGATCGGTGCGGATCGACCAGGTCGTCGCCGACGCCGCGCCGAGCAGCGAGACCGACATCGAGCTCAAGGTCCGCGACCGCAACGGCGACCTGGTCCGCGCCTCGAAGTTCTTCCACTCGGGCGAGCACCCGACGCTGCGGCTGCGCACCCGCGAGGGGTACGAGCTGACCGGCACCCACAACCACCCGGTGCTCTGCCTGGTGGACGTGGCCGGCGTGCCGACCCTGCTGTGGAAGCTGCTCGCCGAGATCGCTCCCGGCGACCGGGTGGTGCTCCAGCGCAGCGTGCCGGACGAGATCGGCTACCCGATGCTGGAGCACGTCGAGGCGGCCGTCCTGGCGGGCGCCTTCGTGAGCGAAGGCTGGGTGTCCGAGAGGCGGGCCGGCTTCAACAATGTCGATCGCGACTTCTTCGTCCGGGTGTTGGCCGCCTACGACCTCGCGGTCGGCGGCCCCCGGTACGTCAGCGAGCGTGTGATCGCCTCGGGCAGCACGCTGCACGAGCTGGACGTCCAGGACGTCACCGCGCTGCGGGGAAGCATCCTCGGCGAGCTGGTCGGGGCGCGCAGCGCCGGCAAGTTCGTGCCGGAGTTCGTCTGGCGCGGGCCGGCCGCGATCAAGCGGGCCTTCCTGCAGGCGCTCTTCGAGGGTGACGGCTCGTCCTCGCTGCTGCCGCGCCACACCATCCAGATCTCGTACTCCACCCGTAGCGAGCGGCTCGCCCGCGAACTCCAGCAGCTTCTGCTGGAGTTCGGCGTGGTCAGCAAGCAGTGCCGCTACGACAACGGTGAGATCAAGGTCGTCGTGACCAACCGCCGGGACGCGCGGATCTTCGCCGCGCACGTCGGCTTCCTCGGCCGCAAGCAGGCCAAGCTGGAGTCGGAGCTGGCCGCCGTCCCGGCGAGCAGCAGCGCGCTCTCCAGCGACCATGTGCCGCTGGTCGGCGACTTCATCCGCGAGCACGGCGCGACCCGCTGGACCGAGCGGGACTGGCTGCGTCGGCACAACGTCGACCGGGTGGAGCGCTGGGAGCGGGACCGGGACGAGATCGCGGCCCGGATCACCGAGGCCGAGGTGCTCGACGTGGTCGAGCCGCTGGTCGACGGCCGCTTCTACTACGCCGAGGTGATCGGCGTCGCCGACGCGGGCGTGCAGCCGGTCTACAGCATCCGGGTGGACACCGAGGACCACTCCTTCGTCTCCGACGGCTTCGTCAGCCACAACACCGAGTGCAAGCTCGACCCGCTCGCCATGGAAATGATGCGGGACATCGACGAAGACACCGTCGACATGCAGGACAACTACGACGGTCGGGCCAAGGAGCCCACCATCCTGCCGTCCCGGATCCCGAACCTGCTGATCAACGGCTCCGAGGGCATCGCCGTCGGTATGGCCACCAAGATTCCGCCGCACAACCTGCGGGAGATCGGCGCGGCTGTCCAGTGGTGCCTGGAGAACCCGGAGGCCGACGAGGCCACCACCCTGGAAGCACTCCTGGAGATCGTCAAGGGGCCGGACTTCCCGACCCACGGCCTGATCGTCGGCCAGGCCGGCATCCAGGACGCGTACCGGACCGGCCGCGGCTCGATCCGCATGCGCGCGGTGGTGGAGGTCGAGGAAGACAAGCGGGGCCGGCCGGCGCTGGTGGTCAGCGAGCTGCCGTACCAGGTGAACCCGGACAACCTGGCCGAGCGGATCGCCGAGCTGATCAAGGAGGGCAAGCTCGCCGGCATCGCCGACATCCGGGACGAGTCCTCCGGGCGTACGGGCATGCGGATCGTGCTCGTCCTCAAGCGCGACGCGGTCGCCAAGGTGGTGCTGAACAACCTCTACAAGCACACACAGCTCCAGGAGACCTTCGGCGCCAACATGCTGGCGCTGGTCGACGGCGTGCCGCGCACGCTCAACCTGGCCCAGTTCATCCGCTACTACGTCGAGCACCAGATCGAGGTCATCCGCCGGCGGACGGCGTTCCGGCTGCGCAAGGCCGAGGAGCGGGCGCACATCCTGCGTGGTCTGGCCAAGGCGCTGGACGCGCTCGACGAGGTGATCGCCCTGATCCGGCGCTCGCCGACGGTCGACGACGCCCGGCAGGGCCTGATCCGGCTGCTGGACATCGACGAGGTCCAGGCGACCGCGATCCTCGACATGCAGCTGCGCCGGCTGGCCGCCCTGGAGCGGCAGCGGATCCTCGACGACCTGGCCAAGCTGGAGCTGGAGATCGCCGACCTCAAGGACATCCTCGCCAAGCCGGAGCGGCAGCGGAGGATCGTCTCGGAGGAGCTGGGCGAGATCGTCGCGAAGTGGGGCGACGAGCGGCGTACGCAGATCATCCCGTTCGACGGCGAGGTCTCGATGGAGGACCTCATCGCCCGCGAGGACGTGGTGGTCACGATCACCCGGACCGGGTACGCGAAGCGCACCAAGGTCGACGCGTACCGCTCGCAGCGGCGGGGCGGCAAGGGTGTCAGCGGGGCGTCCCTGCGTCAGGACGACATCGTCAGCCACTTCTTCGTGTGCTCGACGCACGACTGGATCCTGTTCTTCACCAACAAGGGGCGTGTCTACCGGGCCAAGGCGTACGAGCTTCCGGAAGCCAGTAGGGTGGCCAAGGGCCAGCACGTGGCCAACCTGCTCGCCTTCCAACCGGACGAGCAGATCGCACAGATCATCGAGATTCCGAACTACCAGGTGGCGCCCTACCTGGTACTGGCCACGAAGAACGGCCTGGTGAAGAAGACGAAGCTCGAGGAGTTCGACTCCCCTCGGTCCGGCGGCATCATCGCGATCAACCTGCGTGATGAGGACGAGTTGGTCGGGGCTGCGCTCGTCGCTCCCACCGAGGATCTGCTGCTGGTCTCCAAGAACGCGCAGGCGATCCGCTTCAACGCCTCGGACGAGGCGCTGCGGCCGATGGGCCGGGCGACGTCGGGTGTGATCGGGATGCGGTTCAGCGAGGACGACGTGCTGCTCGCCATGGAGGTCGTCCGCGAGGGCATGGACGTCCTGGTGGCCACGAACGGGGGCTACGCGAAACGCACCCCGATCGAGGAATACCCGGTGCAGGGCCGGGGAGGTAAGGGCGTGCTGACTGCGAAGATCACCGAGCGGCGCGGTGGTCTGGTCGGCGCTGTGGTGATCGACCCGGACGACGAGCTGTTCGCGATCACCAGTAACGGTGGTGTCATCCGGACTCCGGTGAAGCCTGTACGCCGTACGCGTGATCGGAACACAATGGGGGTCAAGCTGATGGACCTCCCGGATGGCGTGACTATCGTGGCGATTGCTCGCAATGCCGACGAGCCTGACGAACAGGACTAGTTGAATGACGGAGACACAGGCGAAGTCGGGGAACACGGGGACCTCGGCCAACCCGGTCGACGAGGAGGCCGCCAAGAGCGGCGCACCAGCGACCGGCCGCGCGGCCGTGGGTCGGGCGACCGTCCCCGCCGACGCGCCTGCCCCGAAGTTCACAAGGGCTCCCGGCATGGTGCCGCCGCCGGACAAGCCCGGCGAGGAGCCGGAGGCCACGGACAAGCCGGAGAAGCCGGCCGAGGCGACGAAGGTCGACGCCCCGAGCGCAGCCGGGACCGCGACGTCGACCGCGGCGCGGCCGGCGACGACCCAGCCGATCGCCGTCGGCGCCGGGCTGGGCACGGCGACCGGCACGACCGCCGCGACCGGCACGCAGCCCCGGGTCACGGGAAACACCGGCACCCAGCCGCGGGTGACCGGGACGGCCCGCCCGCAGGCGGACGGCCGCCCGGGTGCCCGCCCGCAGGGCGGGGGCCTTCCGCCGGGCATCAGCGGCGCGGCGGCCGTGGGGGCCGCACGCGTGGGCGAGGCGGTACGCGCAGCGCGTACCTCGGTCACGTCGGCCGCCTCCCGCGGACCGCGCCGGGCTCGCCTGAACCTGAAGCGGATCGACCCGTGGTCGGTGATGAAGTTCGCCTTCGCGGTGTCGGTGGTGCTCTTCATCGTCGTGGTGGTCGCGACCTCGGTGCTGTACCTGGCGCTGGACGCGATGGGCGTGTTCGCCAGCGTCAACGACAGCCTGACCGACCTGGTCAGCGCCGGTGGCGGCCAGAGCGCCAGCGGGTTCCAGATCACCGCCCGGGGCGTGATCCTGAGCTCGGCGCTGATCGGCCTGGTCAACGTGGTGCTGTTCACGGCGCTGGCCACGCTCGGTGCGTTCATCTACAACGTGTGCGCCGACCTGGTGGGCGGCATCGAGCTGACGCTCGCCGAGCGCGACTGAGAGACGACCGGACCGCCGGGGTGCCGCCGCGTGCGGGCCCCGGCGTCCCGTTGTCCGGCCCGCGGCGGCCTGATCCACTCGGCTTGCGGCAACCCGCGGTGTCCCACGCCCCGGACACCGCAGGAAGCGGCGTGTCGTGGGGGACGCCCTCCCGGAAAGTCGGTGGGCGGGCCGGCCGGGGCTCGGGTAGGTTCAGGGGCGGCGAGGCCAGCCGGCCAGGCCACCCCGATTTGGGGGCGGCCCGGCCGATGGGTTAACCTTGCTCGTCGCTACGCGGGGCTATAGCTCAGTCGGTTAGAGCGCAGAGCTGATAACTCTGAGGTCGCTGGTTCGATTCCAGCTAGCCCCACCAGAGATCGTCCGACGGCACTGTCGAGCGTGAGGGGTCGCCCCAATGTTCAAGAAGCTGCTGATCCTGGTCGGTGTCGTCGGTGTGGCGGCCGTGGTGGCCAAGAAGGTGAAGGCCTCCAACGACGAGCGCGCCCTGTGGCACGAGGCGACCACCGCGCCCGACCTGCGCTGAGCGCGTCTCTCTCCTGCCAGCACCAGGCGGCTTCGACCGCCCCGGGGCCCTAGCTCAACTGGCAGAGCACTGCCTTTGCAAGGCAGGGGTTAGGGGTTCGAGTCCCCTGGGCTCCACCGACCGCACCATTGTGCGAACCGGTGGTTCTTCTGAAATGCCCCCGTCCGTTCCGGGCGGGGGCATTGTCGTGTCGGTGGGGATCTTGAACACGGGTACGACTCCCTGGTCGGTGAGTTGGACTTCGGCGATGAGGGCTTCGATCGCGGCCTTGCGTTCGGTGGCGGTGCCGCTGGCCATGATGGTGCTGAGGTGGTCGCGGATCCGGGCGACGGTGCCGGGCGGCGGGGGCGCGGGCTGCGACGTCAGGCTGGCGTCGAGTTCGGTGCGCCGGGCTTGGAGTTGGGCGAGCCGTTGGCGGAGTTCGCGGATGCGGGGGCCGGCGGTGGCGTCGTCCATGGTGCCGTTCTCGAACGCCGTGTGATATCGAGCGATGGCGGCTTCGGTGCTGGTGATTTGGCTGGCGAGGGCGGCGAGTTCGGCGCGCCGGTCGTCGCGGGTGCTGTCGCGTTGGGCTTGGGCGCGTTCGATCATGGCGGTGAGGACGGGTTCGGCGGTGGTGTAGAAGTCGTGCAGAGCCTTGAGGATCATCTGGTCGAGGTCGTCGGCGGGTAGCCGGGGTGCGGTGCAGGTGGCGTGTTTGCCGTAGCGGGTGCGGGTGAAGCAGGTGTAGTAGCGGTAGCGGCGGGTGCGGCCGTTGGCGGACGTGCCGATGTAGCGTTGTCCGCACTGTGGACATGTCAGTAGGCCGGTGAGGTAGTAGTCCGAGTCGGACATGGCCCGCTGGGTTTGGACGTCACCGCGCGCTGCGGCGATGTCCTGGGCGCGGCGGAAGGTGTCCCGGTCGATGAGCGGTTCGTGGGCGTCGGGGACGAGGACGTCACGGTAGGCGATGTCCCCGACGTAGGCGGGGTTGTCCAGGATCCGGTTGATGGCGTGTCCGGACCATTTCTTGCCGGTGCGGTTCGGGACACCGCGGGCGTTCAAGTCGGTGGCGATGGCGCGGGTGCCGAGTCGGTCGCGGGTGTAGAGGTGGAAGATGTCGCGGAGGATGGGTGCCTCGTCGGCGTGGGGGACGAGGCGCTGGGTGTCGCGGTCGACTTGGTAGCCGTAGGGGCGGGTGCCGCCGGCCCATTGGCCTTTGCTGGCTTTCGCGGTCATGCCACTTTTCACTCGGTCGATGATGATGTTGCGTTCGAATTCGGCGAACACGGCGAGGAGTTGCAGCATCATGCGGCCGAACGGGCCGCCGGTGTCGATGGGTTCGGTGGCGGAGGAGAATCGCACGTTCGCGGCTTCGAGAGTTCCGATGAGGTCGAGGAGGTCGGCGACGCTGCGGCTGAATCGGTCGAGTCGGTAGACGAGCAGGACGTCGTACATGCCGGCTTTCGCCGCGTCGAGTGCTTTCTTCAGGCCTGGCCGGTCGGTGGTGGCGCCGGAGGCGTCGTCTTCGAATTCGCAGACGATGACCCAGCCGGGGTGGCTTTTCACGTACTTCTGCAGGGCGGCGCGTTGGGCGAGTAGGGAGAACGGTTGGTGTTCGTCGTCGGTGGAGCGGCGGACGTAGATGCACACCCGGCACGGCCCGGCCGGGGTGTCCGGCTGGGTGGGGGTGTGGGCGCGTCGGCCGCGCCGCTTGGGTGGGCTGGTGGGGGTGGGCTTGCCTGTCATCAGGCGGATCCTCCGTGCGGGGTTGGGTGTGGGCGGCCCGGGTGGGTGGGCCGCCCACGCGTCGGGCGGGGGGTTCAGGCGGCGAGGTCGGGGTGCTCGCGCCGGAAGTGGTTGAGCAGGACGGCGAGTGCTTCGGCGGCGTTGTCGAGGTCCTCGGCGGTCATGGGAATGGTGTCGACGCGCGCGATACGCATCGGAATCGTCGTTTCCTTTCCGCCGGTCGAGGTGTTTTTCGCACCGCCGCAATGTGTGGCGGTACCGGGATGCGGGTCGTCAGGATAGCTCCGGACGGTGTTTTCGTCGCGGTGGGGCGCGGTGGCCACGGTCCTCCGAAAAGCGTGTGAAGCTGCTGGGGTCGGAGTCCTTCGTTCATGCGGTTTCCTCTCTTGCGCGGGATCGCGCGATCGATCCGATTGATGCGGGAAATCTGTTTGATGCCATTGGCCTCCTGGCGTGATGGGGCGCGGATGATAGCTCTGCGGGCTGTCACCAGGAAGGGATCGGAACTGTCAGCGGCTCACAAAACTCACCAGGGGCGCCGGAGAGCGGCTGACAGTCGCCGAGCCTTGCGCATCACGGCGAGCGGCGAGGTACCGTCCGCGCCCTCACCTTCTCCGTCTGGTGCGGTGCCGTCACCGCCCGCCCGACCACGGGCCGCCTCGCAGGACGGGTAGACGGCCCCTGTTCCCGCCCGTGTGGGGCACGTAGCCGCGCAACCGGGGCGGTCGGCACTGTGACCCGCTCAGGCGGCCCGTGGTGTGCCGCTGCCTGCGGCGGGGAGGTCGGCCAGGCGCACCGGCGCCCGGTCGGAGCGGTATTGCCACCACACCGCGTCGGCAGGATTGATGCCGGTGACCTCGGCGTGTACGGCGGTGGCCACCGGGTACCTGATCCCGGCGGCGGTGAGTTCCTGGTGCAGGTGCCGCTCCCGTGCCGGAGACGGCAGCCAGAACAGCACCGGCCAGATCCGGCCGGTGACGTGGGCGAGTTCCCGGTAGCCGTGGAGTTTGTCGACCAGCCGGGACAGCGGCCGTTCGGTGCCGAGGTCGTACTCCAGGAAGAACGGCACCCTCCGGTCGCCCTCGACCCAGATGCCGTGCCCGTCCGGCCGCGACCTCGACTCGTAGACCCGGACCGAGACGTCATCGCCGGGCTCGGCGAAGGCACCCATCTTCTGGCAGCGCGCCGACGGCCACCAGCGCACCAACTCGCTGCCGAGGTGGGTACGGGCGTGGCCGGCGAGGGCGGTGAAGAAGCCGTTGACCCCCAGCAGGTGCGGCAAGTTCGCCCGCCTCGTCAAGTGCCAACGCCGCCTGCGGGCCTGGTCCTTACGCGGCAGATCCTCACCGCGCTGCGCGGCGACGACCTCGACACCGAGCTGCGCCAGGACGTAGTGGTACGGGTAGGAGCCGCCGTCAGGCTTCTGCGGCCGGAACCGGTCCATCACCCCCAACTTGTTCGTCAGGGCACGCAGGCGTTCCTGCGCGTAGTCAACCGACGGGAACAGGGCGTGGGCGATCTGGAAGGAGGTGAGCACCCCATGGTCGGCCAGCCAGCCGAGCAGCACGAGATCGCGGTCGGTGAGCTGGGCCTGCACCCGAAGCAGCGGATCAGGCATACGCCACCATCCCAGGGGGGAGAGACCCATTCGGAGGGTCAGTCGCATCACGACAGACGACGCTGACAGCGGCCCTGACCTGGGCTGTGAGCCGAGCCAAAGGGTCCGTTCGGGGGTCCTGTTGAAGCGGGACGCCAAGTGGGAGACCCAGCAGGACCCGCAACGGGAGGTCAAGCCCGCCTCTGTCAGCGGGAGACTTCGAGGATGCGGTAGCCGCCAGCGGCGGCGGCGAGAATCGATGCGTGAACAGGATGTACTCCAAGGTGAGGAGGGGTCGTTTGGTGAGCTCGGACGGGACCGGCGTAGCGGACGCCACGGGGGTGAGCAGATGGATCCGGCGCGAACCACGGCCAGGCGCCACTACGTGGGGTCCGCCTGCGTCCAGGCGAAGGTGGGTGTCGTTGCTTGCGGATCGGCTCGTGGCCGTCGAAGGTCGAAGGCGTGCAGAGATGGGATCCGCTGAAGGAACATCAACTGCTCTTGCTGCGGCGAATCGGCGACGGGGACGACCTCAGCGGCCCCGACGGCGTCGACCAGCGCCACTCGGCCCGGGCGCTGCAGAGCCGTCGGCTCGTCGACGTCAGCCGCCGAGGTGGCGTGTGGCGCGCTCAAATCACCGACGCCGGCCAGTTCTACCTCGACAACGGCATCCACCCCGACCACCCCGACCGCCTCTTGAACGGCACGACGACACCCCGCCAGCGCGTCCGGACCACCGTCACCGCCAAGCAAGATGCGTCGGCCCCTGCCCAGTCGCGAGCCGGCGAGGCCACCACGGCAGCTGGCTCGACGCGGTCCCCAGCCGCCGCGACGGTCGAGCAGGCCCGGCAACTCGTCGAGCGCCTTCAAGCCGAAGGTGGAACGGTGCGAGTCGAGAGCCCCGATTCCGACGAACGCGCCCGGTATCGGCGGGTTATCCACGCCGCCAAGCAGCACGGCCTCGTACCTGCCGGGTTCCACCTCAAGCACACCGGTCGCGCCGCCGGAGACCTGATCATCCGGCTGTCCAACGACGACGACCCGGACGCGACGGACTGGAATCGGATCCGACTTAACACCCGCCGCGTCACCACCGATCCCGATCTCGTGTTCGCCGCTTTGGAGAAGAACCCGGCCGGGTTGGAAGTCACGGAGGCATCCGTCCCCAGGGCGCTGGACCTGATCCGCGGCCTCGCTGCCGAAGCCCGACGACGAGGCCACCGGGTCGGGGTGAACACCAAAACCAAGAACCCGTCGGTCTACCTCCAAATCGACAAGACCCGTCGCAGGGTCAGGCTGATCGAGGAGTACGACGACGTCCCCCACGTCCCCACCGCCGAGGAGGCCCGGCAGTTGCGGCGCAGCCGGTGGATGGTGCTGCCCAAGACCGACCGGGTCGCCTCAGGCCGTCTGCGGATGGAGATCGCCCGCGCCGGCTGGGACAAGAAGGACACCTGGACCGACGACAAGCGCACCACCCTGGAGAAACGCCTCCCCCGCATCATCCGTGACGTCGAAGCCGGCATCGCTGCCGACGAGGAAGCCAAACAGGCCGCCCAACGGGCCCACGACGAATACGTCGCTGAGCAAGAAAGGAAGCGGGCAGAAGAGCGCCGCCGCTGGCAGATCGCCCTCGACGAGGCCCGCCCCCAAGCCACCGAACTCCTGCGCAAGAAGGCGTTCCGGCGGGCCTACGACTCCTGGATCTCCGCCAACGAGATCCGCGCCTTCTGCGACGCCCTCGAAACCGCGCCCGACGAACCAGCCGACTCGGACAACCGCACCCGATGGATCGACTGGGCACGAGCCGTAGCCGACCGCCTCGACCCCACCCGCGGCGAACGAACCCTCGCCGACATCGACTTCGACATCGAACCCAAGCCCGGCGACCTGCGGCCTTTCATAGGCGATTGGAGCCCAATTGAGCCCCGTCGCGAATACCGCTCTGAACGCGACCAGCAGGCCATCGACACTACTCGGCTCCAAGCCGACACCTGGCACCACGGTATGCGCGGACGGGCCACCTGGTGGCGCAAATAGCCGCAGCTGTTCCGCTAGCTCAACCAACCTGCCAGAGCCACCCGCCGTGTTGATCAATGAGTCACGAAGGGAGAAGAAGGATTGTCCTTCCTGGTTGCTCCCACGCGCAGGGATTCGATGGCTGCCGCACAGTTGACTTCGATCGGGCTCGAAGCGTCTAGTCGTTGCATCGGCAGGCCTGGCCAGTCGTCGGTGGTGTGCATTTCGGTGGCAAAAGATCGCAAATATTTCAAGTATCCGGGCGTTACGGTTTGAGACGACTCGAGGCGCTGCAGGGCGACCTTGAGCGCGTTCTCGCCTTCCCCGAGTTCGATTGCCATGCACGGTTGGACGGCGTTGAGTGCTTGGACCGAGACGGCCAGACGTTTCCGGAGGGGTTCGAGTGCCGCATGCCGTTCGCGGGCGTGGGCACGGGCAGATGCGTAGACGGTTTTCGGGCCCCGATCAACCAGGTACACGCGGTCTTGTCCGCGGCTCATGTCGCGGAGGTCGTCGAGACGGTCAATCATTGCCCTGATGAGCGCCTCGGCAACGTCCTTGCCTGTGGTGTTGAGGACCCAGGTGGCGAACTGTTCTGGGGCGGCGATCGTGGGGAGGTAACGCCACAGTGGGCTGGAGACGGCTGCTTCGGCGCCACTGCGGTTCAGGGCGGCGGCAAGGTGTCTGATGAGGGTGCTCTTCCCGCTGCCATCGATCCCGTCGACGAAGATGATCATAAGGATGCCGACTCTTCGATCATGCTCCTCGCGGCCACGAGCGCACCTGGCACCCGGGCGGCTAGCCGCTCGGCCTGCTCTTTGTCGTCTGCGCCTGCGCGGCGGTAGGCGTCGTAGTCCCGGAGGAGCGATCCGAGCTCGCTGTCGGGCCATTCCCGCAGGGCCTCGATCACGTCGGGAAGCCGCAGGCCTACCTCTGGCGCTCGGCGTGTGACGAGCAGCCGCCCGGCGCTCGACAGGACGGACAACACCCGGCGTGCGGTGTCATCGCGTTCCGTTCTTGGGTGGTGGTTCGCGGCCAGACGAGCGACGGCGAACTCGTGGAGTACGGCAAGGTCACCAGCGAGGTCGGTTATTTCTGGAGCGGCGGTGGGGGTAGAGGCGGCACCTGCGATCACGGCGGTGTCGAGCCCTACGCGGCGTAGCACCGTCCGCATCTTCATGTCGTACAGCGGGCCGAGGCGACGGGCGTCGCCCCCGTGGCCGTCAGCGAGGTGCAGTGACACTCGAAGACCGTGGCGTTGGGCCGCTTCACTGACAATCTCGTGGAGCGCCGTGGCGGCGGCCGACGTCGGGGGCAGGTTCCAGGCGATGAAGTCGACGTCGCTCCAGCCCTCCACGAAGTCTCCCCGCGCGGCGGATCCACACAGCCCGACCCCGGCAAGCGGGTGTCCGGCGATGGCGGCCTGGGCCTCTGCCGCCACCTGGTTGACCAGGCTGCTGAGCTTCCGGCTGATCGGCAGAGGGTGAGCGGCACGCCAGGTGATGACGGCAAGGGCGTGATCCAGCATCTGCTGGAACTGGGGATGGCTGGCGGCCTGCCGGGCGGCGGAAGCCTCGAGCCAGCGGGCCTGGACGAAGCCTTCGTCTCGGGCTGGCGTCGTGGCGGTGGTCGCCGTGGTGAAGAGGAACCAGTCGACGGTCTTCGCCGCTGGTGTGCCGTCGTTGTCGGTGAAGGTGTAGGCCTCCTGACCGAGGTACGCGCCGTAGTGCGTGTCGGTCAGGCCGGCCTCCTCAGCAACCTCCCTCTTGGCTGCGTGAAACGGTGACTCACCCGGCTCCAGGCGGCCCTTCGGGGCGACGGTCTGTCGTTCACCGTTCTTGCGGACCTGATCGAGGAGCAGGATGGCAGGAGAGCTGAGGTCGTCGGTCGCGACGACGGCACCGGCGGAGGCGTATCGACGAGTCATGGCTGGATGCCTCCCGAGGATGTCTGGATGGTCTGGAAGGCTTCGCGTAGGCGAGCCCTGAAGGTGATGATGTCGGCAGTGTTGTCGACCCAATGATCGGCAATGGCGCGCCAGGCCGGGATCTGTTCGTGGACGCGTTTCCGCTCGTCCTTGCGTCGGATGATGCGTTGGGCCTCGTCGGCGGTCAGCCCTCGGGTCTGCGCCAGGCGCCTGATGCGGACGAGTTCTGGTGCGGTGATGAAGATGATCGCGCATGGCGCTGGCCATGTTCGCTTCACGGTTGTGGCCAGGGCGGCATCGATGAAGCTCTCGACTGCCAAGGGCGTCTCGCCGTCGTCGGGCAGTTCGAGGAGTTTCGAGACGAACTCGTCGTACCCGAAGTCTTCCCGGGTTTCCATTCCCTCGTGGTAGGCCTGTCGTCCTGAGGTGAGTCGTACGAGGACCGTCCTGATCTTGACGCGGCGGGCGCCGAGGGCGGCCAGATACTCGCCCGCGCTCGACTTTCCGGCCTCGCTGGTGCCGGCGAGGAGGAGTATCGGAGGCGTGGCCGGCTGCCGCATCACGATGTTCCTCCGATCCGACGGATCACCGCGGTAACGCTGGTGGGCAGATCATCTGGGTTGCCGATGCCGACGCGTATGACCGGTACAGCGGCCAGTGCGTCGAGCACCTTCTCCCCGGAGTTGAATGCGGGAAGGCTGCTGCTGATGGTGACCTCGTCAGCCGAGGAGAAGATCGAGACGTGGTCCAGAGTCGGTTCGCGTAGCTTCGCCTCGTGGTCGTTCACCGCGGCGCGCAGCATGTCCCGGGCCGCGAGAGCTGGCGCCTGACACAGCTCCCCGGGGGCAAGGCCATGATCCGGAATAGCGATGAGGCTCAGTGGCAGCGGGCGGTGTCCGTCCGTGGTTGGGGTGGGAAGATCCACCGGGTAGAGCAGCCGCTCGGTGGTGTGGGGTGCCAGCAGCGGCGCCATGTCGGCGCGCACGTGCCAGGGCAGGGTGGGCATCGGCACCACGCAGGGCTGGCCGCCGGGGAAGTTCGTGAAGGCGAACTCGTCGACCAGCAGGCTGCCCCCGCGAGCGGCGACGCCCAGCGCGAGGGACGTCTTGCCCTGCCCACGTCCGCCGTCCAGCACCGCTATCGCGGACCGTCCGCCGTCGGCGGTCACCGCACTCCCATGCAGGAGCGCCAGGTCTCCGTCCCCCATGACGGCCATGGATCGTGCCGCGGCCTGGAGCACCCCGATCGCCAGCGTGGCGGGATCGCCAGCCAGGTCCGCAGCCAGTTCCAGTAGGACCTCACCTCTGCCAACGTCGACGGCAAGCCGCGTCTGGCGCCCACCACGTACCTGCATGACCTGCCCGGTCGGTATGGTCGGCAGCTCCGTGCCAGCGAGTCGGGCGACGAAGCGCCGCAGGCAGCGTGGTGCCGACTCAGCGATCTGAATCTCCAGCGCACGGTTGCCGACTCTCAACAGACTCATCACCGCTCCCCGGGTTTACGGAGGACGAGCCACATCGAGTACCGACGGTGTCTGCCGCGCACCGGAGGTGCCGGGGTCGACACGACACCCTCCTCCGATGTCACGGTCGCGTGCTGCCGAATGCCGCATGCCGCCGTGAGGGCGTACAACTCGTGGGCGGTGGTGAGGTGGGCGTAGCCGGGCGCCGCTCCGCTGGCCTTGTTGGCGAGGTAGATGATGTCGCGCGCGGGAAGCGGCCGTGAGCCGGTCCGGCGCTGCCCCCGCCACCGCGCGGCGCGCGCGGCCAGGTCCAGCAGGTTGGCGACACGGACAAGCCCGAACCGGCCGGCGTAGTGCCAGTTGAACGTCTCCACCAGGACAGTGCCTCCCGGAGCGCACACCCGCCACATCTCGTGCAGGGTCTCCACCCGCTCGGCCTCGGTGGCCAGGGCGTTGAAGGAGAAGCGGAGGCACCACACCTGGTCGAAGCTGTCCGCCGGTAGCGGCAAAGCGTGCATGCTGCCGTGGACGAAGGTACCGTTCGGACATGCGACCCGGGCCGCGGCCAGGGCCGCCTCGTTGATGTCGACGCCGACGATGTCGCCGCCGAGTGCGGTTATCGCCCGGGTGACGCGACCGGCGCCGCACCCCACATCGAGGATCCGCGCCCCCACGCCGAGCCGGCGGTAGAGGGTCTCCTCACAGGGGCGCAGCGGTGCGGTGTCGTAAAACGAGGTCTCACCCGCGTAGTGGACCTGGTTCAGCGCGCGGATCATGGCCGCGTAGTCGATCTCGGTGATACCGCCGTGGGTAGTCGTCATCGCAGTCCCAGTCCTCCGTCGACGTGCAGCGTGCTGCCGGTGATGTACGACGCCCTCGGCGACAGCAGGAAGGTGATCGCGTCCGCCACCTCTTCCGGTTCACCGCAGCGCCTGAGAAGACAGCGGTGGCCGGCGGCCTTGTCGGGGGTCATCTGAGTGGCGATCGCACCCGGCACGACCGTGTTGACGCGGATGCCTCGATCGGCCAGCTGCGCGGCGGTCACCCGGGTGAGCGCCTCCACGCCGCCTTTGGCGACCGCGTACCCGAGTCGCTCCGGGTGCCCGTAGTGGGCGTTGACCGAACTGACGTTGACGATGGCGGCAGGAGCGGCGGCGTACGCGACGAACTCGCGGATCACCAGGAAAGCGGAGCTCAGATTGACTGCGAGCATCCGCTCCCACTCCGCG
This sequence comes from Micromonospora thermarum, assembly GCF_012034245.1. GTDB lineage: Bacteria > Actinomycetota > Actinomycetes > Mycobacteriales > Micromonosporaceae > Micromonospora > Micromonospora thermarum. Next base: position 186,769 of record NZ_JAATEO010000001.1, read on the forward strand.
GCGTCCGCATCGAGGATCGAGGTCCGCTCTACCGCTCCCGCGCAGTTCACCAGCCCACCCACCGATCCCGGCTTGACGTGATCGGCGAAGAACGACTGCACCTGCTGCTCGTCCGCGACGTCAACGTCGTGCCAGGAAGGGCCCTGGTCCCCGCGCGGAACGTCCGCGGGCACATGAATATCCAATCCGTACACCGGAAGGCCCCTGCTCATGGCCGCCCGCACGGTGGCGAGACCGATACCCCGCCCGGCACCCGTCACGATCAGGGCGGATGGAACTGTCTCGTGCTCCACTGGCACCTCCCAGGGTCGTGAAGAACCAGGGCGGATCCGACGAGTGGTCGCGCCCTGATGTCCTTACACTCGCCCTCAGAGTCGCTGTCGTGAATGCCGAGCATGCGGACGAAGTGGTTGTCCGCATACCGCACGTCTCATGGCCGGCGGTTCGTTCAGGCTGTTCCCGGCGTTCCTGGTTGCGCCGCGCTGAACACTGAGTGACCCTATCTGCGCGATGTCCACGCTGCTCAATGCCATCGGTCGCGAGCAGCCCGAAAGGCGGTGCCATGGGCCAGACCCCGCGGGCGCTCCAGCCATCCCTGTCCGAGCGCCACTTCTTCGGCGCCGAACTGCGTCGGCTGCGCGAACGCGCCAACCTCTCGCAGGCGCGGCTCGGCATCATGATCCGTTTCAGTGCCGATCTGGTGCGTCGCGTGGAGACGGCCGACCGGTTCCCGTCCCGGGAGTTTGTCGAGGCCTGCGACAAGGCACTGGCGACCGGGGGCGCCCTGATGCGCCTGCTACCGCTGCTCGACAGGAACCGGACCAGCGACGGCAAGCCGACCGCCACCTCGCCAGCCGGCGGTGGCCTCAGCAGCGTGCTGTCCGATCGTCCGGCGGAGACGTCGGGGCTGGCCGAGATGGTCGCTCGGGTTCCGTTCCAACCCGGTGTCCTCGATCGCGCCGCCCTGGACTGGCTGAACGCTGCGGCGGGACCCCGGCTGCCCGTGGCCGGACGACCTGGCTCGTCTGACCAGGTTGACGAAGAGGATCTTCACTCGGCGGAGACCGCTCTGGCGATGTTCCGGCAGTTGGACCACACCCACGGCGCCGGACGAGTCCACGCCCAGGTGCAGCGGTACGTCGAAGGCGAACTGAACCGGCTGCTGGCGAACACCCCAACCTCCGAGGCGGTCGGCCGGCACCTCTACACGCTGGCGGCGGGATTCTTCGAGCTCTGCGGGTACCAGGCGGTCGACACCGGCGCACATGGCCTCGCCCAGCGCCGCTACCTACGCGCTCTGCGGCTGACGGAAGCCGCCGACGACCGCCTGTATGGCAGCTACCTGCTCGCCGTGAACATCGGCCACCTCGCGCTGCACTGCGGGCACCCCGAGCCGGCACGCAGGATGGCGCTGACGGCGGTGAGAGGAAGCGAGACCCAGGCGACGCCCGCTGTGGCCGCCGCGCTGCACGCGGTGGTGGCCCGTACGCACGCCCGCCTCGGACGCGAAGGCGACTGCCTGAACCACCTCGACATCGCGGAGAGGCAACTGGCCCGCAGCAAGCCCGAGGCCGAGCCGGCGTGGATCCGGTACTTCGACGCGGCGTACCTCGCCGACGAGATCGCGCACTGCTTCCACGACCTGGGCCGACCGCGGCAAACCCAACGGCACCTGGGCGACGCCCTCACCGCGCTGAGCCCCACCCACGTCCGGCGACTCGCCATCGACACCGCGCTCCTGGCCTCGTCGCTGGCCGCCGCCGGCCGCATCGACGAAGCCTGCGCCACCGCACGCGAGGCAGTCGACCACGCCGCACGAACCACCTCACACCGCTGCCTGCAGCGCATCGTCGAGGTACAGGCCGACCTCGAGCCCTACCGGTGTGAGACGGAGGTCCGCGAATTCGGCGAGTACGTGCGTCACCGACTACCGCTGGCGGCTGTGTAACCCCTGCTGACCGTTGGCCGCACCCGCCATCACCGAACGGTAGTGAGCGAGCTCCGCCTCCAGCGCGGCACCCGCTCGACGGGATGTCGCCACATAGTGGCCGACATCAGGAACGAGTAACACCTCGGGCGCCGAACCGAGCAACGTCAACTCCTCGGCGAGTTCGCGTACGTCCTCGACCACGGCTACCTCGTCGGCGGTGCCGTGAATGAGCAGCACCGGCCGCTGGACAGCGGCGGCACGGACGCGGCCGGCCCCACCTCGCAGCCGCATCGCGTGCGCCCGCTGGAACCGGGGCACCGTCTGCGCCCACCGGTCAGGATCCACGATCGCCGACACGGCGGTGGCGGCGGCGAACGGGCCGTCTTGCGCCACGGCGTGCAACGCGGTGTATCCGCCGGCGCTGGCACCCCGGATGAACACCTGCCCCGGCGCCGCCCGCCCGGTCGACAGCAGGTGAACCGCCACCGCCGCGCAGTCATCGACGTCGTCCAGACCCCACCGGCCGTAGAGCGATTCCCGGAACGCCCGGCCGTACCCGGTGCTACCCAGGTAGTCGACATCAACGACGGCGAACCCGCGACTGGTGAAGAACTGCGCCTGCCAGTCCAGGCGCAACAGGCAGGAGGCGGTAGGCCCAGGATGCGCCCGAACGATCACCGGTGCCCGCCAGTCGGCAGCCGAGCCCGTCGGCGGATACACGAGGGCAAGCACCTCCCGATCACTCGCCACTCGAACGCGTAGCTGCGTCGGCGTCGATACTCGAGCCCCGTCGAGTCCGGCGTGCTCCGGCCTGGCAAGCACCTCGACCTGGGGATCGGCATCAGCCAGGTCGATCAGCGCGACCTGCGGGGCTGCGGTCGGTGATGATCCGATCAACGCCACCGTCGTCCCTCGAACGGCCAGGTACGGCTTGATCGACGTGTACGGGAGGTCGACCGGGCGGACAGCGCCGTCGGAATCGATGACGACAAGGCGGTGTCGCGGCCCCTCCTGCACCGCCACGACGATCCGGCCGTCGTCGAGGAAACCGTACGACGCGTAACCCAGCTCCCATGGCTCCGCGGCGCACTCACCCGCGATCGGTGCCACCGCCTCCACCTCGAGGCCGTCCCACCGGTAGAGGTTCCACCAGCCACTGCGGTCCGACACGAAGTACAACGCGCCGTCGGGTCCCCACCGCGGCTCAACCGCAGACTCATCCGGACCACCGGCCAGTCTCACTGCGCCCTCGACGGAACCACGCGGCGAGTAGGAGGCCACCCACACCTCACAGGCATCCCAGGGCATGTCGCGCTCGCTCCACGCGGTCCAGGCCAACCAACCCGGACCCGGCCGAGGCGCGGCGAGGAACCCCCGGGACGAGGCAAGAGTCCGCACCTGCGGAGCACCGGTGAGCGACACCGCTACGAGTTCGTCACCCTGCTCCGACTCCCGCACAGCCAGCAACTCGCCGTCACCGATCGTCAGGTCACCGAAGGATCCATGGCTGACCAGGTCGAGTCCCTCGCCGTGACGACGGCTCCGATAGAGGCCATCGCCGCCGGCGCACCACAACGTCCCGTCGGTGACAGCGAACGAACCGCCTCCGTACGCGTGAACTCCACTGGCGATATCGAAGCCCGACGGACTGACATCACGCGTGCCCTCGCCCGGCCGCCAACCTGTCACCGTCGTACCCCCGCCGGCATCGGGGCGAGTCTCCAACCAGTACAGGCCGTCATCACCGGTACGCAGCTGGTCATAACTCACCGAGGCGCGGACGGCGTCGTCCACCGCCACTTCAGTGATCCTGTCCGCCAGCCTCACGCGTCCTCCTCGAACAACCTCCACGCGCGACCGGACGACGGCGGGCTCGTCAACCGGTCGCCGGGGCACCGGCGAAGCCAGCGGCGAGTCTCGGTCCGTCGGGCCGGCGCGAGCGCCCAGACGTGGCCGACTCTACGCCCGAGTGCCTCGGAACTACCGCTGGATGTCTCCTCGTAAGCGGCCCGCCAACCCGTTGTTCTCGCCGGGGCAACGTCGATGCGGACAACAGTTCTTGTCCGCATCTTCGGTATCGACCATGCCATTCGAATCGAGCCATCATTCGCAGCGGTAAGGCCATTCACGGGGGGCGCAGCAATGAATGTTGCGTCCCGATGACGACGTCGATGAAAGGGTCCGATGCAACTACAGGAGGAATTGGCGCGCTACGGCTATCGCCAAGAGTTGGCCCGGAAGCTTCGGTTCCGGGACCTGGTCGCGTACGGGCTGGTGTACATGGTGCCGATCGCGCCGATGGCGATCTTCGGCAGCGTGTACGCCGGCTCGGGCGGCATGGTGGCTCTGGCGTACGCGGTCGGTGTTGTGGCGTTGGTGTTCACCGCGTTCTCGTACGCGCAGATGGTGAAGGCGTTCCCGATGTCGGGCAGCGTCTACAACTACGCGGGCCGGGGCGTCAGCCCGCCGGTCGGTTTCCTGGCCGGCTGGGTGATCCTGCTCGACTACGTGCTGGTGCCGGGGCTGCTGTATCTGGTGGCGTCGGTGGCGATGCACGCCACGGTCCCGGCGGTGCCGGTGTGGCTGTGGCTGCTCGGGTTCGTCGTGGTCAACACGATCGTCAACTCGGTCGGCATCCGGATGACCGCGATGGTCACCCGAGTGATGCTGGTCGGTGAGCTGATCGTCCTGGCGATCTTCCTGGTTGTCGCGGGCTGGGTCCTCGCGACCGGAAAGGGCAGGTTCAGCTGGGAGGCGTTCTACAACTCCGAGACCTTCACCTGGTCCCTCGTCGCGGGGGCGGTGTCGATCGCGGTGTTGTCGTTCCTGGGCTTTGACGGGATCAGCATGTTGGCCGAGGAGGCCAAGGGCGGCTCCCGGCAGGTCGGCCGGGCGATGGCCGCCGTCCTGGTCCTGGCCGGGGTGTTGTTCATCGCGCAGACGTGGCTGGCCGCGATGCTTGTCCCCGACTCCGGCACGCTTCTCGCGCAGGGGGATCCGGACGGCACCGCGTTCTACGACGCCGCCGCTGTGGCCGGCGGGGGCTGGCTAGCGACCCTGTGCGCGGTGGCGACGGCCATCGCCTGGGGCCTGCCGAACTCGATGGTCGCGCAGGTCGCCACGTCCCGGCTGCTCTATGCGATGGCCCGGGACCGGCAACTGCCCGGTTTCCTGGCGAAGGTGTCGATCCGTCGCAGCGTTCCGATCAACGCCACGCTGCTCACCGGCGTCGTGTCTGTGGTGCTCGGCCTGTACATGGCCACCCGCGCGGACGGGATCACCCTGCTGTCATCGCTGATCAATTTCGGGGCGATGGTCGCGTTTCTGGTTCTGCACGTCTCGGTGGTCGTGCATCACCTGATCCGTCGGCGCAGCGGCAACTGGTGGGCGCACCTGTTCATGCCTAGCCTCGGGTTCGCGGTCCTCGCCTTCGTCGTGGTGAACGCCAACATCGCCGCCCAGCGCCTCGGCCTGGCCTGGCTCGCTCTCGGGGTCGTCGTTCTCGCTGGCCTGTATCTGTCTGGCCGCCGGCCGGTGCTGTCCGGCTTCGCGCCCGCGCAGGTGCCGGCTCGTGACGTGGAGCGGGTGTGATCGGTATGGACATGATCACCTACCGGCCCGCCCGCGACGAGCTGGCCTACACCTTCGGCGGCCGGATGCCGGTGGCTCACGTCCGCTCCGGCGATGTGCTGCAGGTGTTCACCGAGGACTGTTTCGGCGGCCTCGTCCGCGGGCCGGCGGACCTGCCGTCGCAGGTGTGCCGGATGCCGTACCTGAACCCGGTGTCCGGGCCGTTCTTCGTCGAGGACGCCGAGCCCGGCGACACCCTCGCCATCCACCTTGCCGCCATCACACCCGCCCGCGACTGGGGAGTGTCGTCGACGTTCCCGCACTTCGGGGCGCTGACCTCCACCTCGCACACCGCGACCTTGCAGCCGCCCTTGGAAGAGCGGGTGTGGGTGTACGACATCGACCGGCAGGCCGGGGCGGTCCGCTTCCACGCCACGGGCAGCGATCACTCCGTCGACCTGCCGTTGGAGCCGATGATCGGCACGATCGGTGTCGCTCCCGGCGGATTCGAGGCCCGCTCCACGATCGTCCCGGATACCCATGGCGGGAACCTCGACACCCCCGAGCTGCGCGCCGGGACCACCCTTTACCTGGGCGTGAACGTGCATGGGGCGATGTTCGCCCTCGGCGACGGGCATGCCCGCCAGGGCGAGGGGGAGGCCTGCGGGGTCGGGGTGGAAATCGCCACGACCACCACCGTGATCATCGAGGTCATCAAGGGCGTCCCGACGGTATGGCCACGGCTGGAGACCGACCGGGAGATCATGTCGGTCGGCTGCGCCCGGCCCCTTGAGGACGCCTACCGGATCGCCCACCGCGATCTGGTCGGCTGGACCAGCACGCTCACCGGCTTGGAGGAACTCGACGCCTACCAGCTGATCTCGCAGGCGGGGCGGGCGCCGATCGGCAACGTGTGCGACCCGAACTACACCATCCTCGCCGCCGTCGACAAGGCACTGCTTCCCGACTCGGCCGCCGCCTACGGCGAGGTGCACGCCCGGTTGCGGCAACGTTCGGTCGGGCTGCGATAGGGAGGCGGTGCGATGACCGCGTCAATCCCGCGACTGCCGCTGCGTGACGAGCTATTCCTGCTCGGCCACAACGACGACACCGGCCTGCCTCACATCCACCGGCAGTCGTTGGCGCTGGGTATGGCCGGAGCGGTCCTGATCGACCTGTTCCTGGCCGGGCGGATTGTCCTTGACCGGAACGACGATGCCCGCCCGGCCGGCGAGCAGCGGATCCGGCTGCACATCGATCGGCCCGTCGGCGACCTGATCGCCGACACCGCCATCGCCTCCGTCCGCCACGCCAGGTTCGCCCCGACCCTGCGGGGATGGCTGTCATGGTTCGCCGCCGACCTGTACGAACGCACCCGCGCCGGCCTGCACGCCGGCGGGATCCTGCATCGCACCAGCCGCCGCCGGCTCGGTGGGCTCGCCCGCACCGAGGTCTACCTCGTCACCGACAGCAAGTGGGTGGTCGTGGCGCGGTCCCGGCTGAGGTACCTCGCCGCCGGTCGGGAGCAGCCGGACAACCACACCGCCGCGCTCGCCGGCCTCGTCGCCGTCCTCGGCCTGACCACCCACCTGTACCTCCACGACACCAACACCGTCACCGGCCAGCTGCGGACGATCGCCGAACAGCACCACCGGCCGGTACGCGACATCACCGCCGCCGTCGACGCCGCGGTCGGTGACCTCGCTACCGCCGCCTACCGCTAATCGCTCACGACAAGGAGACCGACCTGATGGACGCCGCTGTGCGTATCCGGGCCGCCCGCTGGGCCGACAAAGACCCCGTCGCGACGCTGATCGCCGCCGCCCTGCACCCCACCCCGCTCGCCGCATGGCTCGTACCCGACCCCGCGCTGCGGCGCCGGGTGCTGACCGAAGTCCTCGCGATCTGGGTGGAACACGCCATGTTCTACGGCGACAGCCACGTCACCGACGACCTGATGGCCGCCACCGTCGGGTTCCACCGCTACCGGCCCATCCCACCACCGGCCAACTACCGCCACCGGCTCACCGACGCCGCCGGCCCCCACGCCGACCGCTTCGACCTGCTCGACACCCTGCTGTCCGAGCCTCGGCCCAGCGAGCCGCACTACCACCTGGCGTTCCTCGCCGTGCACCCCGACGCCCGAGGCACGGGACGGGCGACGGCGATACTCACCCACCACCGACGCCGACTCGACCGCATCGATCTGCCCTCCTGGACCGACACCACCACCGACGCCCACACCCTGTACACCCGCCACGGCTACACCCCCCGACCGCCGATCCCTCTGCCCGACGGGCCGGCCCTGCAGCCCATGCGCCGCAACCCCGACCGCCGCCTCGACACCTGGCCCAGCAGCCTCGCCCGCCCCGCCGCACCCCTCCCAGATCACTCCCTACCCACCACGGGACGACAGTGAGATCCCGACAGCGGTAGGTGGCCCCGAACGAGTTCAGTGCGCCCGCAGTCCGCCCGGCGGCGTGTGGTGCCGTAGCACGGTAGGTGACCGCCGGCTTCCCGCCCGTGGTCGCGACCTAACCTCCGCCCTGACGTCTCTGATCGAGGAACGACGAGCCGATGGCTTTCCCTCGCAAGTGCTCCCACGACTTCATCGACGCCGCTGTCCAACAGGTGGCCGCCCTACGCGACAGCGGGCACCGCGGTCCGATCTCCGCCGTAGCCCGTGAACTCAACATCGACCGGCGGCTCGTACAGGAATGGGTCAGCAAGACCCGAACACCCAGCGCCGCGCCAGCGCCACCGCCTGCACACCAGTCCGCCGAGGATCCGGCGCCGGTCCTCCTGCCAGCCGACCTCATGCTCTGCCGCACCTGCGAACAGCCCATGACCAGCACCCCCGACGGCAACCGGCTCGTCTATCAATGCCCCGGCGACTGCCGGCGGCACGGACTCGACGCCGCAGCGGTCGCCGACACCGTCGGCCAAGCGATCCTGCACCACACACCCAACATCGTCACCGCCCCCGATCACCCCAAGAGCACTAACCTCGCCGCCGCCCACGCCAGCCGGGTCATCGCCCGCGTCACCGCCGGCCCCACCACCACGGATCTGCGTTTCACCTGGCGTACCGCCCTCGCCCCCACGCCCGGCCAAGAAGGTCCCGCCCTCGCCGAACGGCTACGATCCGCCCGCGCCCTCACCGCCACCGACCCGGTGCGCGCCCGAGAAACCCTGCGCGACGCCCTCACCGGCGTCGACCCAGCCACCACCACCGCCGACCCCACACTCGCCGACGCCGCCCACCTGTACGCCGAACTGCTAATCCGCCTCGGCAACCCCGTCGCCGCGATCCGCTGGGCCACCTACACCCACCACAGCCACGCCCACCTGCGCGGACCCTCCGCCCGGCCGACTCTCGCCGCCGCCCACACCCTCGCCACCGCCCACCGGCAGGCCGGACACCACCAGCGCGCCTACCACGTGTACCGGCACCTCGCCGACCAACTCATCACCACCGCCGGACCCGACGCGCACCCCACCCTCGCCACCCAGGCCACCCTCGCCCTCGTCCTGCGCGACCTCGGCCACTGCGCCGCCGCCCGACGCCTACTCGCCGACACCATCACCGCCCACCGCCGCACCCACCCCCACCACCCCGCCACCGCCCGCATGCTCCACCACCTGCACCAGATGCGGCAGCAATGCGCAGAGCGCGGACACGACCACCCCGACATCGAGACCCACACCGCAGAAGAGACAGCAGCAGCACAGCCCGGCGGCAGCTGACATCCCCGTGGCGCGCCGTCGGTCACGTCCCTGACCGCCGAGCGGCCGGCACGAATTCGGCAGGGCCACGACAAGCCGACAGCGGCTGTACCGTGTCGACCATGAGCAACGAGCCCTCGCACGCGATGTCGAGGGCGGTCACTGACACCCAGCCATGAACGACTCCCGAGCCGGGGACTCACCCGCGATCACCCCAGCGGTCGGCGACAGCGCTGACCCACCGGGCGCCCGTGCCCCCAGCGATCCCCTCGGCCAGCAGGCCGATGTCGAAGCAAACCGGGTCCAGGTCCGGGTACTCGGCCCACCGACCATCCTCGGCGTCCCCGACGGGCAGCACGTCCGCCCCCAGGCCATGGAGTTCCTCGTCTACCTCATCGTCCGAGGAGGCTCCGCCTACCAGCACGAGATCCTCGGCGACCTCCTGCCCGAACCCCCGCACCGCCTCGCGACGCAGCGCCTGCACACCTACACGTACAACCTGCGCCAGGTCTTCCGCTCCACTGGTGGGCAGAGCACGTATCTGCATCTGCGGCGACACCGCTACACCCTCATCCGCGACGCCTTCGACGTCGACCTGTGGACCATGCGCGACGCCCTCACCGCCGCGCACCGCGCCACCGCCCCGACAACCAGCGCCGCCGCTCTACGGCGCGCGGTCACCGTCTACCGCGGGCCCCTCGCCGCCGGCACCGGATACCTGTGGCTCGCACGGCACCAACAAGCCGTCGCCAATGAGTACGTGACCGCAGCCGCAGCCCTCGCCGAGGCACTCGCCGACCGCCCCGCCGAAGCCAAGGCCGTCCTCGATCTCGCCGCCCGCCACCACCCGGACCATGAACTCCTCGTCGCGACTGCTGCGACGATCCGTGATCGGTTGACCTGACCGCCATCCCACCCGGTGCTGCTGTCGCAATGACCCGACCAGAAGTTCCCCGCACACTGAAACCGGCTCCTGTCAGATTCTGCGAACTCCTCAATTTCGCGATCTTGACAGATTCGGCCGAAAGGCCGATAAGCAAAAGTGCCGATATACCCTCAAAACGGTCATCGTGGATCCGCTCTGCCGAGGCGGCTCTCAGGCCTGCTACCCCTGCCCGAAGCTGCACCGGCCCCGCGACCAACCGGCTATACGGTCGCTCGGGCCTCGTCACACAGGCGAGGGCAGCGCCGAGATGAGATCGGTCTCGGCCTGCTCCGCGATCGCCCCGCCTCAACGAGAGCCGAACGAGCCTCAGTAAGCCCTCTCGCAAGTTCAGCGATGAGATCAATGGATCTTAGGCCTCGCGAACGATGCAGGCGGGCTCAGATGTCAGTCCGTCTCTATAGGATTCGGTCGAACGTTCCTCCGGCGAGACGCACAGGAGGCAAGGCCCGTGACCACGCCCGTCCGCAGGCGCCAGTCAGCGAGTCCCGAACCGACCATCGTGCCGATGGCCCGCTTGGCAGACCGGGTACTTTCCGGCGAAATCGTGCTGCCGAAGTACCAGCGAGCGTTCGTGTGGGGGCCGCATCAGATTCTCGAGCTTCTCGACTCGGTGCTCCGTAACTACCCCATCGGCAGCCTGCTGCTATGGGAGACCACCGAGCAACTGGCAAGCGAGGAGACGGTCGCCGGCCTTGTCGTGGAGCCGCCTCGCCCGAACCGGCCAATTCGATACATCTTGGACGGTCAACAGCGGCTCGCCAGCGTGATCGGCGCTCTGCATGGCGGTGCCGGTGTCTGGGACATCCTCTACGACCTGCAGGAGGACCGGTTCTTCCACCGCACGCCGGAGACACCTACTGCGGCGCACCTGGTGCCCATGCAGGCGGTGAGCGAGGCAAGTTCCCTGTTCGGGCAAGTGGCAGAGCTTCCCGTTGGGCTGCGCGATCGCGCCGCGCGTTTGTACGAGCAGTTCGCCAATTACCTCGTGCCGGTGGTGACCCTGAACCACGTATCGGCGGAGGAGTCGGCTCGGGTATTCGTGCGGATCAACAGCACCGGAACGACGATGAATATCGTTGATGTGGCGAGAGCTGGCACATGGAGCCCGGACTTCGACCTCAAGGACGAGATCGAGTCCTTGCTGCAGGTCTTGGACGCGAAGGACTACGGGCGGGTCGACACGAAGACGATGCTTCGCACGATCGCGGTCGCGGCTGGCTTCGGGTTTTCCGCGAAGGACATCTACCGCCTCCGGGAGTTGGACAAGCCCCGGTTGCGGGAGGCCGTCGGGACGGTAGCGAAGGCCGCCGAGCGGGCCGTCGACTTCCTCAGCACGCAGATCCGCACTCCAAACGCGGAAGCCTTGCCCTACTACAACCAGTTCGCCGTGCTCGTGGAGGTGTTCCGGCAACTGCCGAAGCCCTCCTCGCCGCAGTACGGCGCACTGCGGCGTTGGTTCTGGTTGACGGCTAGCGGCGAGTACTTCAAGGGCTGGAGCGAGACACAGATGGGTCTTGACCTGCAGGCGATCACCGCATTCGCCCAGGGTCATGCCGCAGAGATCGACACGGTCGCGGCCCTGCCGCGTAGCGCCCTGTGGCGCCGCAGCGCCTTCTCCAGACGGAACGCCCCGAGCAAACTCCTCGCCCTGATCCTGGCGTACGAGGACCCGCTGGACCTGCTCAGCGGGCAGCGGATCGATGTCGGCAAGGCCCTTTCGTGGCAGAACGACAAGGAGTTCCACCACTTCTTCCCGAGGGCGTTCCTGCGCTCACACGGCATCGGCGGCACCCGAGCCAACGTCTGCGGGAATCTGGTCATGCTCTCGTCGGTCAGCAACATCTGGGTGTCCGACCGTCCCCCGTCCCGATATCTGCGGGACTTGGCCGACCTCGATGGCGAAGAGGCGCTGCTGCAGCGACTGCGGAGCTGCCTGGTGGAGGAGGAGGCGTACCAGGCGGCGCTGCGCGACGACTACGACACGTTCCTTCGCGTACGGTCCGAGACGCTGCATCGGCGGCTGATGCAACTGATTGGCCCCGCAGCCGAGTCGCCGAACAGCGGTGGCGCCGGACCTTTGTCAGGAGCGGACGAGACCGGTCTGGGCTTCGAAGATGACCTACTGAGCGACGAACCGGTCGACCGCGATTCGGCGGACTGAGGAATCCTTGATGCGTATCGCCGATCTGCCGGTTGCCGACCGGCCACGAGAACGACTCCTGAGCCGGGGCGCGGAGGCGCTCTCCGACCGTGAGCTGCTGGCCCTGCTGTTGGGATCCGGAGCGGAGGGGTGCGACGCCGTCGAGCTGGCCGGACAGCTCATCGCCCGCCACGGCGGCCTGTACGAGCTCTCCCGGGCGGACGCACACGAGCTGGCGGTTGGCTTGCCCGGCATCGGGCCGGCGAAGGCGGCCCGGGTGGCTGCGGCGTTCCAACTCGCGCGACGTGCGGCACCGGTCGACCGTGGAGGCCGGCAGCGGATACGCGGATCTGCTGACCTCGCTGCGCTCGCGGCGCCGCTGCTTACCGGCCTGCGGCACGAGCGCGTCGTGGTCATCATTTGTGACAGCGCCGGCGTGGTGCTACGGACCGCGATACTCACCGAGGGTGTGGCAGACCGGTCCCTACTGCCGGTCCGAGACGTCCTGGCCCTGGTGCTGGCAGCCGGCGGTACGGCATTCGGGGTGGCCCACAACCACCCGACCGGGCGAGTGGAGCCCAGTGAGCCCGACCGCCTCGCCACCGCCCGACTGGCGGCCGGAGCGGAGGCGGTCAGCCTCAAGTTCCTCGACCACGTGGTGGTCACCGACCACGAGTGGCGCCGCGTGGCTCACGGCTGATGACCGGCTACAGACGACCAGAGAATGCGGCCTCAAGAAGAGCTGGGCGGAGAGCAGAGAGGCTTCGCTGTTCGTATGCGGTCTCTAGGCGGGCGCTTAGAGCATCGAGCGTGGACGCGATCCGGTCCTGCACGCGGCGCGAGGGAAGCGGAAGTTCTATCGCCTCAAACCCTTTGATCCCGAGGGTACGGTTCCTGTCAGCCCCGCCCGGGGATTTCGCACAAATCTGAGCAAGACCTGGACGACTCAAGAAGTAGTGACGTAGGTAGCTGACGTTTGCTCGGTCGTCAACAGGCAGATAGAAGAGGAAGCGGTTCGATGCCACATATCCGGCCTCCGTTTCGCCAGTTACACCAATTGCCCCTTCCCACGCCTTAATGTTGCTTAGGGCGAGTGCGTCTTGCGGGAATCTGAAGTACCGCAGCTTGCTCAGTTCGTCCCCGCGGGTCGGCGCGTAACGGATTATCCCTTTCCCGAAGGAGCGCATGCCGATGGCCTTGTACAGCCAGTCGGGTTTGATTTCGACCTCGCTACGCGTCAGAGTGACGATGTTGCCAACCCGAACGAGTGACGTGTCCTCACTGAGTGCGGAATGAATCAGCGACTCCCGCAGGCTGCCCTGCAGATTCAACATCCGCGCGCGCAAGGCTTCGACCGCGCCCAGGCACACGAGAGACGCATTGAGCTTGTCGGCGATACGGCGCTGCTCATCGTATCCAGGGAGGGGGACTGTTACCCGTTCCAAGGCGTTTGGCGAGAGCGTCTGGTTGCGGGCAACAGTTCCGGTAGAGGCGGAGCGGATCAGTGCCCGGCCCGCCGAGGTTTGGAAATAGTAGTTCAGATACCGAATGTCGACATCGCCAATCGCCTGGTAGCTAAGAAATCGTGCCGATCCGACGAACCCCTTCTCACTATCCGTGGAGACGCCGATCGCACCTTCCCAGGCCATGATGTTGCTGACTATCAGCCGATCGGGGTTGACTTCGTAGTACTTTAGCTTACTTAGCTCACTTCCACTGCAGGGATCGCGGTGGAAGATTCCGTTTCCGAATGACCTGATGCCGATCTGTCGGTATTCTGCGTCAAGATCGATATCAACAGGAATGCGCTCTAGCGCGAGAACGTCGCCCAGTCGCACCTCGCGTCCAATCATCGCAACTCCAACGTTTCTTTGCGCAGTTTTCCTAGAAGATCCAGGATTTCCTTCTCAGTTTTGATGAGCTCATCCACCAATTCCTCGGGCGTGCGGTGTATCAGGTCGTCTTCCGCGTGCGGGTTTGCGATGTCGAGGTTGTAGCCGGACTTTTCGATATCGGCTGAGGTAACCTGCCAGGCGTGAGGTCCTTCCTTGCGGCCCTCGCGCTTCTCACCGCCCCACCACCGCACGCACGGCTCGAATTCTTCGACCCGCATGGGCTTAGTCTTGGTGTAGCCGCGGCGGCCGTCTGGCAGAGGGATCTCGTAAAACCACACTTCCCGCGTCGGTTGGCCCTTTTCGAAAAACAGCAGGTTCGACGGGATCTGGGTGTACGGCGCGAAGACACCCTGGGGTAGGCGGACGATCGTGTGGAGGTTGCACTCCTTCATCAGCTTCTTCTTGATCCGGGCGCCGATGCTGTTCTCGCCGGTCGCGAAGAGGCTGCCGTTCGGTAGGACGATCGCGCATCGACCGCCCTGCTTCAACTGGTCCAGGATCGCGTGGAGAAACAGCCACGACGTCTCCTGGGTCTGGTAACCCTTGGGGAACCTTTCGACGACGGACCGTTCTTCCTCGCCGCCGAAGGGCGGATTGGTCAGTACCACGTCGACCCGATCCGCCGCTGTCGCGTCGCGCATCCGCAGGAGTGCGTTGTCCCGGACCAGACGTGGTGCGTCGATGCCGTGCAGGAGCAGGTTCATGCTGGCCAGCAGGTAGGGCAGCGGCTTCTTCTCGATGCCTCGAAGGTTCGCCTGTAGTTGCCGGCGTTGGGTGTCCGTCTCGACGAGCTGGATGAGTTCCTCGTAGGCCTGCACCAGGAAGCCTCCCGTGCCGCAGGCCGGATCCAGGATTGATTCCCCGAGTTTGAGGAAGGACTGCTGCACCATGAAACGGTTCACCGGACGCGGGGTGTAGAACTCGCCGGAGTCACCGGCGGCATCGCGCATCTCCTTGAGGATCGACTCGTAGACGAACGCCATGGTGTGGATGTCGTCGGAGGAGTCGAAGTGGATCTCATCGACGAGGTTCACCAGGTCGCGCAGCAAGGTGCCGGACTGCATGCGGTTGGTGACGTCCCGGAAGATGGTGGACAGAACGTTCCGCGGATCGTCGGCATGGCCCGCGGCGCCCTTCAGGCCGGCAAGGTAAGGAATGAGCTCCTGGTCGACGAACTTTTTCAGTTCTGCGCCGCTGAAGTCGGGGTTTGTGGCCCAGTCCTGCCATCGGTGCGGCTTCTCAATGGCGGGACGGTAGTCGGGGTCCAGCATCGGCCCGGCCTGTTCGACGCGCTGGTCGAACGCCTTGAGGAACAGTAGCCAGGACAGTTGGGGCAGCCGGTCGAGGTCGCCGTTGAGCCCGGCATCCTTGCGCATGGTGTCGCGGGCTGACTTGATGATGGACGCGAGCCGCGCCCGCGAGGTTGTGGCCTTAGCGGTCTTCGTGGGTGCCATTCCAGTCTTTCTGCTCCGGGTGGGTATTGCCGCTAGCCAGCGCCGTGGACCAGAAGCTGCGCACCAGGTCCATTGCGACATCGAGCCGAAGCGGCGTCGCGGTCAGGCCGTCGGCCAGTTCGGGATAGGTCTCGGTCCAGGCCGGCGGCGGATCGGCAAGCACCTCCGGGACCGGGTGCGTCGCCCGTACGGCGAAGACGTGCCGCACGGCGTCAGCCAGGGCTTCGTCGGCCGTCAGCCCGGTCTCGATCAACAGCACTAGGTCCACGAGATCCTTGACGCGGGTGTTCGGACGATCGCCGTAGTCGCGGGTCAAGGCGTGAATCTTCTCAGCGAAATGTTGGCGGCGGTCGACAGCCTCGATGTCCCGGTGCGGCGTTCCGGCGAATGCCAACGTGTTGGGCAGGGACAGGCGCTCGGTGCGGCTGATCTCCCCCCGCGCGCAACCACGTCAATGCGCACAGTGGCGAAGGTTTTTCCCGCCAGCCGGCTTTCGATGGAGAAGCGCCAGCCGCCGCGGCCGGCGGTGTCCGCCCTCAGCGGGACGGCAGGAGAAACCTGGAAAAGAAATCCGTCGCCGTCCTCGTCCCGGGAGAGCGCGTCGATGAGGAGATCTCGTACGGTCTGGCCGTCAAGGTCTGGATCACCGTCCGGGCAAGCCGCGAGGTCCATGTCTTTGGTGGCGCGTGCCCTGCTGCGCAGCCGGAACTCCAGGGCTGTCCCGCCCTTGAGGATCCAGCCGGCCGCTGGGTCGGCGGAGAGGCGCGCGGCAACACGGTCGAAGACGACCAGGCGACGGCGCCGGGCCAGATCGGTGCCAGTGTCGTTTGCCTCCTGCATCAGCCGTGCCTCCAGGGCACGGCGCAGCGCCCTGGCGCTGCCGTACCGCCCGATCACGTCACCTCCCGCAGCGCTCGCTCGACACCGAGTTCCGCCCGGGCGCCGAACTGCTGGGCGGCGTGAAGAAGGCTCCGGCGGGTCGTCAGTCCTCGATCGAGGGCCTCGGCCACGGCGGAATCCAGCACGTCTTGATCCAACCGGGCGGCGGCGCATTCGACGATTGCGCGGACCGGGGTGGTAACGCGGTAACCGTCTCGCTCTTCGATCTCGTCACTGGCGAGGTCGGCGTGGTGGAGGACCACCGCGCTGTCCTTTTGGCGAAAGCCGGACGGGACGGTGAGGTGGATCTCGGAGGGGTTTGCCGTGCCTAGGTCGTGAACCGACAACGCGGTGGTGTGCGACACGGTGGCGCGGCCTCTGCTCCACAGGGCCCAGCGCACCAGGTGGTCGTCCTCGCTGCCGGGCAGAGAGTCGAACTCCCGGAAGCGGTAGATGCCCCGGTCGACGAGGATCCAGTTGCCCCGCTGGGCATGGTAGTGCTGCGCCTGGTACGAATACCCCGCCTCGCGTGCCTGCGCTGCGGTGAAGAAGCCTCGTTGCCCGCTGGCGATGCGCCAGAGCGTCGCCCTGGTGTCGGTACGGTCGCGGAGCACCGGGTCACCCTAGCACGGCACAATACTAAAAGATATTTTTAGTTCTGTGTCGCACGCGTGTTGGAGCTAAAGTTCAGTGCTAGGAAGCCTCCAGAAGGCGCTTACTCAGGTCATCGATGGCCTCATGGAGCAACTCCGCCCCACCGAACCGGTTCGCCAGTTCGACCACCGAGCCCATGTCGGTGAACGGGCGGACCGCGAGGGTTTCCGGCTTGAGCTGTGGCGAGCCGTGCTCGGCGAATTTCAGCAGCATCTCGTCCAACACCTGCCGGGCCTGTGGCTGGAAAGCGTTCAGGAAATCCCGGTGCTCGTGCAGGAAGCGGTACAGCCGTTCCTCGCGGCTGACCAGGGGCAGCCCCCATGCCACGTTGAGGAGCAGGTCGATCGGGTCGACATCCGGGCTGCCGAACTCCGCGGGCAGTTCCTCGGCGTCGATGTCGGCCCGTTGCAGGATGGTCATGAGCTCACGTCTGGTCTTGGCGACGGCCCAGCGACCGCGCAGTTTGTCCGGAGCCAGGTCCAGTTCCAGGACGCGGTCGTGGACCCACTGCTGGATGGTCACCAGTCTCATCGTCCGGCCGTCCGTGTCCAGTTGGTAGCGCCGCTCGCCCCACTTGTAGACCTGGACGCCGTTTACCACATAGCGCCTGCCGCGGGACCGGATGCGGTCGACCTCGTCGGGGTCGTCCACCGCTGCGTCTGACCGCTGCGTGTCGAGGGTGCCGCCGTCTGCCTGCGTGTACTCGGCCTCCGGCTCGGCCACGGTCTCCGGATCGGCCACACTGCCATCGGGTGCTTCGGGTTGGCTTTTTAGCAGATGTCCCTGTTCGTCGGCGGTGTCACGGACGACGCGCAGCGGCGGGCCGTCGAATCCCGGGTCGTTGAACAGCCGGGTGGCCTCGACGAAGTCGATGATGTCGAAGGAGCCCTTGCCGATCTCCGGGCACAGGCGGGTGCCGCGACCGATGGTCTGCTTGAACTCCGGCATCGAGCCGATCCGGCGAAACAGCACGATGTTGCGGACGGCTGGCAGGTCGATGCCGGTGTTGAGCAGCTTGGACGTCACTGCGATCACCGGTTCGTCGGAGTCGTCCTTGCGGAACTCGTCCAGCCATGCCCTGCCGTGCGGGCCGTCGGCGTCGGTGATGCGCACGACGTACTCGCGATGCGAGCGCACCTCCTCGGAGGCCGCGTTGAACAAGGCGGCGCGCATGCGTGCGGCATGGTCGTTGTTCTCGCAAAACACGATGGTCTTACCCTGCTTGCCGTCCTCCGCGGTCGAGCGCAGGTAGTCGACCACGTACTGGGCGGCTGCCTCCGTACGCTCCAGAATGACCATGACCCGCTCGAAGTCCTTGGGGCCGTAGATTCCTTCCGGGATCTCGTTGCCGAACCGGTCCAGCTGTCCCGGCACGGTCTGGTAGCCCTCCATGTCCACGTTGAGCCGCACCCGCCGCACCCGGTAGGGAGCGAGGTAGCCGTCCTCGATGCCGTCGGCCAGCGAGTAGGTGTAGACGGGGTCGCCGAAGTAGTCGAGGGTATCCGCGTCCTTCCTGTTGATCGGGGTGGCGGTCAGGCCGATCTGCGTCGCGGGGGCGAAGTGTTCCAACACGCGGCGCCACTGCGAGTTGTCCCTGGCGCTGCCCCGGTGGCACTCGTCCACGATGACAAGGTCGAAGTAGTTCGGCTGGTAGCGGCGGAACAACTCCTCCTCGTCACCCTTCTCTAGTGCCTGGTACAGGGCGAAGTAGATCTTGCGGCCCCGGACGGGTTCGCCGCTGATCTTGTGTACGTCGTCTGGGCCGAAGACCGGTAGAAAGTACCTGTCCTTGGGGTCGTCGACGAGCATCGAGCGGTCGGACAGATACAGCACCCGGGGTTTCCGTCCCTCGCCCCACCCGGATCGATTCAGCTTGGCGACGATCTGGAGCGCCACCATGGTCTTCCCGGTTCCGGTGGCCAGCACCAGCAGGATGCGCTTCTGGCCGCGAACGATGGCCGCGAGCGTACGGGCCACCGCCACCCGCTGGTAGTAGCGTGGGCGTTTGGCGGTGTTGTCCGAGTTCCGCAGGGTGTGATCGTAGGGCGCCTTCAGTAGTTCCCGCCCGATGTCGGAGTCTGCCTGCAGGTCGGCGAGGTAGCGGGCCCACAGCTCGTCTGGGGATGGAAACTGGTCGACGTCGCGGATGGCCGGAGCGGCGCCGCTGTAGTCGATCTCCACGATCTGCCGGCCGTTGGTGGCGTACGCGAAGGAGAGCCCCAGCTTCGCGGCGTACCGGCGGGCCTGCTCCACGCCGTTGTTGGCGTCGATGCGCCACCGTTTGGCCTCTACGACAGCGACGGGGACGTCCGGCGCATACTCCAAGACGTAGTCGGCGATCAGGGGATCATCCTGGGCGTGCCGCTTGGGTGTCGGCGTCAGGCGCCCCTCGTTGATCCGGAACTGCGGTCGGATTTGCTCGCTCGTCCATCCGGAAGCCTCAAGGGCGGGTATGACGAACGCCCGGCACGTCTCGTCCTCGCTCATCCCGTAGATCGCTGTCACCGTACGTACGGTAATAGCATTCACAGCTTCCTGTCTTCAGGCCATGAGGGTGACGATCAAGATCGCAAAGGATGAAATTTCCGACGAGGCGGATCTTTCGGCCAGTTTGTCGATCATCACTACGGTCGGGGTCATCACTACGGTCGGGGCCGGCAGCGTTGGGCGATGGGACGAACGCCGAGCCGGGAGAAGCCCCATGTCGTGCCTCCCATGCGAACATCCGGCCTCATGACGACGGCGTCACTGGACCATGGACCTCCCGCGAATTGGTTCCTTCGGACGGTGGGCGCTGGCCGGTATCGGAGGCAAGGATTCGGCGGACGTGACGTGGTGACACGCCGGCAGCCGAGGCGACCTCGATCAGGCTCGCGTCGGGGCGTTCGGCACGTAGCCGGGCCACGATGTCCGCAGTCCGCTCGCCAGCGGCTTGAGGCCGATTCGAGGACGGGCCGGCGGTTCTTCGTGCCGGTACTGCCGCAGCCCGGCCAGGCGCGGATTCGTCCGAGGCCAGATCCGGCTCGCTCGCTTCCGGTTGGCTAATCTTCAATGGGCTCGATGCCGCGTGGTCGACGTCGGCGACTACTCGTTGCCCAAGGCCATGGCCGGTCTCGCCGGACGGATCATCCGGGCGCGTCATGGACTGTGGGGCAGGTTTAGACTTGGTGAGCATCTCGACGACCAGCAGCAGTGCTACCGCCGGCCACGCCGCCACGATCCGTGCCCCGAGGCTGGGCTGGGCGGCGGCGATGTTCGCCGCCACGCTGGCCGCCACCCCGACCGCGAACGCAGTCCGGGCCGACCAGCGCACCTTCTGACCGGCGCGTTTGTCCTCGACCATGGCCGCAGATGCGACGACGAGCATCCCGTCGACAGACAGTGGCAGTACGTAGGCGACTTCGGGACGCTCACCGAACCTCAACGCCACGGCGACCATATGGCTCCAGGACGACCAGGCAGCAATTCCAGCTACGGCCACCGTGCTCACGTCTCGGGCGATCCGGGTCGGCGTCATCGGTTCACCCCCGGACCCAGCCGTCGCTCGATTGCCTGGACCTCGGCGGGGTCCACGGATGGGCGTCCCCCGATGTCCAGCCGCATCTGGACATCGGCCCATCGCTGCCACCGTCGGACGACTTCGCTGGCTCCGAGGCCGGTTGCGTCGGCGATGTCCGTCAGGTCCGCACCCGCCCGCAGGGCCGCGTGGATCATCGAGGGCTGCCAGCGAGTCCACCAGGACACCACGGCGGCGGACAACGCCAGCTCCGCCAAGGCGTCATCGCGACCGGATGTCGCCGTCCGAGCGACGGCACAGTCATGAAGATCGAGCAGGAGCTTGAACGGGTTGATCTTTTCGGCATCGGCGAACCGCACCGGCGGTTCAACCGGTCGGGTCGGGGTCATCGGGCATCACCCGACACCCGTGAGCTGGGCAAATTCAGTGGTAGCGGGTCACCGGCGATGGTGGCGGTGTGGTTCGCATGGTGGTACCTCCGGCCCACCACATCCTCAGGCCTGGTCATGGCCTGTCTTCATCCTCGATCACTTCCTCCGCATCGAGGATCATCTCTGGTCGTCAGCGGATCGTCAGCGCCACAGCCAACGTCGAGCGCGCCCGCTCTGGGCCAACTCTTCGAAGACGGGTGCAACCCGGAGTAGCTGTCGCGCGTGGATCGGAAGACCGCCTAGAGCCGTCAGCCCAGCGCGTCGCTGCTCTCACGGTTGCGGCTTCGCCCGCGTGCCGGGCCGGCGGCGGAGCGGTGGGAGATTGTACGGTGACGACGCGGCGACTCTCCGTCGCCGAAGCTCATGAAGGGCATTCCCATGCGGTGGTTGCGGATCGCAGTCTCGGCGTTCGTCTTCGCGGCGGGCGGCACCCTCGTCGCCGCCCCTGCGGCGGTCGCCGCCGCGGACACGGCACCTCCCGTCCTGGCGGGCATCACCGTCTCGCCCGACGCGGTCTCCGTCGCCGGTCTCGACCTCGTCCCGGTGACCGTGACCGCTTACCTGACCGACGAGACCGGTGTCGAAAAGGCCTCCGACATGGGCGGCGGCAACATGCCCTTCGTCGCCCTGAAGCGCGTCGCCGGTGGCACCGCGTCGACCCAGTACGCCGAGCTGTCGCTCACCTCCGGCACGCCACAGGACGGCAGGTGGACCGCGACCATCCAGGTGCCCTCCACCTGGAACGGTCAGTGGGAGATCAGCAAGCTCGTCGCCGTGGACGCGGCCTTCAACAGGCTCGACATCGACCCGCCCGAGACACCGGACAACACGCTCGACGTCACGGGCACCCACCTTCCGGCGGTGACCATGCGGTTCGTGCCCGACCCGCTGGTCGGCGACGGCCCGCTGACCGTCGAGGGTCGGTTCTACTACGAGGACACCGGCGAGGGCATCCCCAACCAGCCGATCTTCTTCGGCCACGACAACCTGTGCGTCGAGTACTCGGCGGAGCCCAACGGCACCACCAACGCCGACGGCACCTTCTCGAAGGTGTATCCGAAGGGCGACGGCTACCTGCAGTGCGTCGGCATCCTGCGCCCGTCCAACGTCGACTTCACGCCGGCCTTCATCGTCGTCGCGTCCCGGCACCCCCGGGTCAAGCCCGTCGTGACCGCGACCGCGAGCAGGACGACCGTCGTGACCGGCACCAAGGTGACGTTCACCGGCACGGTCAAGCCGACCAGCGGTGTCAACGTCGAACTCCAGCAACTGCACGGCTCGACGTGGCGGAAGGTCGGCAGCACGTTCCTCGACGATCGGGGCGGCTTCACGTTCGACGTCACGCCCAAGGCCGTGGGCACGCACCGCTACCGCGCAATCGTCCCGAACGACGAGCCCGAACTGGTCGGCGTGTCGGAGACCGTCGTGCTGCGGGTGACGGCACCGGGTGCCGGTGGGCAGCCGGGCGCGGGCGCGGGAGGTTCCGACGGTGGCCTGCCGATCACCGGGCCGGCGGTGGGGCCGATGGTCGGCGGCGCGGCGGCGCTTCTCCTCGCCGGCGCCGGACTGATGCTCATCGGACGGCGACGTCGGGTGCTGGCCCGGGGCTAGGGCCTCGGCTCGACCGAGGACCTCGACACCCGCCCTGGCCGTTCGAGCACCGGGTTCCGCCAGGCACGCACATCCCGGCCACGGACCGCGGTCACAGTTCTGCGCGGCCGCCCGCAGGTCGTGCACCGCAGCAGGTTAGCGTCGGAGCGTGAGCATCGGATCCCCGCGCCTCCTTCCCGCCGACAGCGGCCTCGCCGAGGCGGCGTCCGTCCTGCGTACCGGTGGGTTGGTGGCCTTTCCCACCGAGACCGTGTACGGGCTGGGCGCGAACGCGCTGGACGCGCGGGCGGCGGCGCGGATCTTCGAGGCCAAGGCGCGGCCGAGCTTCGACCCGCTCATCACGCACCTGGCCGAGGCGGCGGAGCTGGAGAAGCTGGTGGGCGTGGTGCCGGCGGCGGTCGCGGCGCTCGCCGAGCGGTTCTGGCCGGGGCCGCTGACGCTCATCGTGGACCGGCCGCCGGCGATCCCGCCGATCGTCACGTCGGGGCTGGAGACGATGGCGGTGCGGGTGCCGGATCACGACGCCGCGCGGGCGTTGATCGCGGCGGCCGGGGTGCCGGTGGCGGCGCCGAGCGCCAACCGCTTCGGGCAGTTGAGCCCGACCCGGGCCGAGCACGTCGTACGCGGCCTGGGGGCCGCCGTCGACGTGGTGCTCGACGGCGGGCCGACCCGCTGCGGGATCGAGTCGACGATCGTGGACGCGCGGGGGGACCGGCCGGTGGTGCTGCGGCTCGGTGCGCTGCCGGTGGAGGCGCTGGAGGAGGCGGTCGGGCCGGTGGTCGTCCGCCCGGGCAGTTCGGGGCAGCCGGTGGCACCCGGCACGCTCGCGGCGCACTACGCCCCGCGTACCCCGTTGCGGGTGGTCTCGGGAGCGGAGCCGGCGGCCGGCGACGGAGCCCGGCGGGGCTTCCTGGCGTTCCGGAACCGGCCGGCGGGTGACTGGGCGGCGGTGGAGGTCCTCTCCGCCGGCGGCGACCTGACGGAGGCGGCGGCCCGGCTGTTCGACGCGCTGCACCGGCTGGACGCCACCGGCGTCTCCGAGATCGTCGCCGAGCCGGTGCCCGACGTGGGCGTCGGCCGGGCGATCAACGACCGGCTGCGCCGGGCCGCCGCCACCTGGCGGTGAACGTCGGCGCATGGGCCGCAACCGTGGGGGTAGGAGTAACGGCAACAACCCCCCGGAAGTGAGGTGTCATATCCATGCCGACCGCACGCGAGATCATGACCAACGACGTGACCTGCGTCCGTGAGCAGGACGACCTCCGGACGGCGGCGAAGCAGATGGCCCAGCTGGGTGTCGGTTCGCTGCCGATCTGCGGGGACGACAACCGGCTCAAGGGCATGCTGACCGACCGCGACATCGTGGTGAAGGTGCTCGCCGAGGGCCGCGACCCGGCCAACGTCACCGCCGGTGAGCTGGCCCAGGGTAAGGCCGTGACCATCGGCGCCGACGACGACGCGGCGGAGATCCTGCGGACGATGAGCCAGTACAAGGTGCGCCGGCTGCCGGTGATCGACGGGCACGAGCTCGTCGGCATCGTGGCCGTCGCCGACGTGGCCCGGTCCCTGCCGGAGCGCCCGGTCGGTGATCTCATCGAGGCCATCTCCGAGCGCAGTTGACCGTCCCGACGAGTTCGACCGCCGCCTCCGGCTCCCGCCGGGGGCGGCGGTCGTCGCTCCCGGCGGGCGACCCGGTCGAAGTGGTCCCCGTGCAGGTGCGACAGGGACCACGGCGTCCAGGGCGGGCAGTTGGGCGATCTCCAGCGCCGGGTCGGTCCGGCGGCGTGACCACAGGCCCTTGCCCAGGTACGCCCGCTGCCCCCGGTGCAGGAAGTTCGGATCGGTGAGCAGGGTGAACCCACCGATCCGCAGCACCGTGGTGGCGGTACCGATGAACGTCACGTCCGCGTTCTCGCTCACGTGACACCCCTACCCCTGATCGCTCGTCTCACGCGCCCCGGGCCGACGCGGGACGCTCCGCGGTCGACCCGTCCGGAACCTGCTCGCCGGCGGTCGCGCCGTCGGGGCCATGCTGCCCGTCGGGCCCGGGATGTCCGCCGGTCGGCCACCGGCGCAGCCGGTGCAGCAGGTCGGCGTCCGGTAGCAGCGGCAGGCGGTGCAGCAGGTCGGTGGTGGCTCGCGGTGGGGCCGGCAGCCGCTCCACCAGCCGGGCCACGGCATTGTTGGCGAGGGTGGCGCCGACCGCGGAGCCCGTCGCGATCGTCCAGCCGATCGGCCCGAGCGGGGTGCAGCCGAAGAACTGGCTGAGGCCGGGGGTCTGCACGACCAGCACGAGCACGCCCACCGAGCCGGCCGTGGAGATCAGGACGCCGGGGGTGGTGCCGCCGGCGAGCAGGGTCTGGCCGAGCTGCGTGCCGACCAGCGACACCAGGGCGACGGTGCCGGCCCGGCGGGGTGAACCGGCCGCCCACCGGGCCAGCGCCCAGCCGGCGGTGGCGCCGAGCGCGGTGGAGGTGGCGCGGACCCCGATCTCCCGGTCCAGGGTGGTGCCGAGGGAGGTGTCCGGCCCCTCGCGCAGCAGGGCCTCGCTGTGCTCGGGGCGCGGCGGGCGGACCGCGATGGCCAGCGCGGGGGCCAGGTCGGTGAGCAGGTTGACGAGCAGCAGTTGGCGGCCGTTGAGGGCGGACCGGCCGTCGGCGGCGGCGGTGACGATGCTGAACGCGATCTCCCCCAGGTTGCCGCCGACGAGGATGCTCAGCGCGTGCCGGACCGACGACCACATGGCCCGTCCCTCGGTGAGCGTGGCGATGATGGTCTCCAGCCGGTCGTCCATGACGACGAGGTCGGCGGCGGCCCGGGCGGCCGGGGTGCCGCGCTGGCCGAGCGCGATGCCGACGTCGGCGAGGCGGATGGCGGGGGCGTCGTTCGCGCCGTCACCGGTCATCGCCACGCACCGGCCGCAGGCCTGCAACGCCTGGATGATCCGTACCTTGTGGGCGGGGGTGCACCGGGCGACCACGTCGGTGGTGACCAGACGGGCGGCCAGCTCCTCGTCGTCCAGGTCGTCGAGTTCCGCGGCGGTGACCACCCGCTGGCCGTCGCCGGCGCTGATCACCGACGCGATCGCCTCGGCGGTGGCGGGGTGGTCGCCGGTGATCATCACCGTGTGCACGCCGGCCCTGCGGATGCTGGCCACGGCCGGCGCGGCGCTGGCCCGGATCCCGTCGCCCAGCGCGAGCATGCCGACGAAGGTCAGGTCCCGGACGTCGTCGTCGGTGACGCTCTCGTCGTCCACGGCCCGTTCGGCGATGGCGAGGATCCGTTGCCCGGAGCCGGCGTGGCGGATCAGCTCGTGCTGCACCGCCGAACGGTTCGCCTCGTCCATCGGCACCACACCGGCCTCGGTGCGCCGGCTCACGCAGCGGGGCAGCACGGTCTCGGGTGCGCCCTTGAGGCTGAGCAGCAGGCCGCCGTCGCAGGCGCCGACGGTCGCGTGGTAGCCGCGGGACGGCTCGAACGGCAACCCTCCGACGGGGTGCCAGGCCGCCGCCCCGGTCTGCTCCACCGCGCCGGCCTGGCGCGCCGCCCGGCGTACCGCGCGGTCGGTCTGCTCCGGGAGCTGCTCCGGATCCTCGGCGTCCGGGGTGGCGCGCAGCGCGACCGCGAGGACCGTGTGCAGGTGGTCGTCGAGCTGGTCGACCGGGGCGTACCGGTCGCCGTCCCCGACGCCGGACAGCACCAGCCGACCCTCGGTCAACGTGCCGGTCTTGTCGAAGCAGAGGACGTCGACCCGACCCAGCGCCTCGATCGTGCGCGGGTTGCGGACCAGGGCACCGTGCTCGGCCAGCCGCCGGGCCGCGGCGAGCTGCGCGGCGCTGACGAGGAACGGCAACCCCTCGGGCACCGACGCGACCGCCAGGTTCGCGGCGGTCGCGGCCGTGGCCGCCAGGGGTACGCCCCGCGCCACGCCGGCCCCGGCGACGGCGATCGCCGAGCCCAGTGCGAGCGGTACGGATTTGCTGGTCAGCCCGCCGAGTCGCGCCTCGACACCGCCGCTGGGCGGGGCGTGCCGGGCCATCGCCATGCTGCGCCCGGCCTCGGTGTCGGCGCCGGTGGCGACGACGACCGCCCGGCCCTGCCCGGCGGCGACGGTGGTGCCCTCGTACACCATGGAGCGCCGCTCGGCGACGGCGGCCGCGGCGACCGGCTGGTCGGTCTTGCCCACCGGCAGCGACTCGCCGGTGAGCGACGACTCGTCGGCCTCCAGCCCGACCGCCTCGATGACCCGGCAGTCGGCGGGTACGGCGTCGCCCGGTTCGAGGACGATCACGTCGCCGGGGACCAGCTCGTCGGCGGGCACCACGCGGTCGGTGCCGTCCCGCCGGACCCGGGCGGTGACCGCCGAGCGGGACAGCAGCTCGGCGAGGGAGCGCTCGGTGTTGCGCTCGTGCACCGCGCCGATCAGGGCCGACCCGCCGACCACGCCGCCGACCAGGGCGGCGTCGACGAGCGAGCCGAAGG
Organism: Micromonospora thermarum; assembly: GCF_012034245.1. GTDB lineage: Bacteria > Actinomycetota > Actinomycetes > Mycobacteriales > Micromonosporaceae > Micromonospora > Micromonospora thermarum. The sequence continues at coordinate 214,004 of NZ_JAATEO010000001.1, forward strand.
AGGCGGACAGCACGGCCCCGGCGGCGAGGACCGGGGTGAGCGGGTTGGCCAACTCGTCGAGGAACGCCCGGAGCAGGGTGGACGGGGCACGGCCGTCGGGTCCGGTGCCGTTCCGTCGTCGGGCGGCCTCGGCCGACTCCAGACCGTCGGTGGTGCTGTGGAGCTGGCCGAGGACCGTGTCCACCGGCATCAGGTGCCAGGGCACCGCCCTGCGCGGTGGGGGCGCGTCGGCCGGGTTGGGCAGGTGGTGGGCGCGCCACACGCCGTTGGCGAACGCCAGGGCGGCGCTACCGTTCACCGCCGCCAGGGTCCGGCCGGGGAGCTGTTCGCGGTCGGCGGTGAACGCGGACAGGGCGCCGAGTCCGGTGCCGGCGAGCGCGAGCCGGATGTTCTGCGCGGTCATCCGCCGCGCCACGCCGGCCGCCTCCACCACCAGCGCGGACACCCGCGGGTCGGTGCCGACCAGCAGGTGCGCGCCCCACGGCGGCAACTCCTCGTCGGCGGCCATGCCGAGGCCGCAGTCGGCGGCGCCGAGCGCCGCGCCGTCACCCGAGACCAGCATCACGACTGCGCCGTCCTGTTGCAGCTGTCGTACCGTCCCGGCGAGCTGGTCACCGCCGGGCAGGACGGCGTCGGCGAAGTCGTACCGCTCGGGGTTGTCTCCGGCGACGACCAGCCGCAGCCCCGCCCGCCGGGCGGCTTCCGGCAGGATGTCCACGCCCGGCGCCGGCTCCGTCTCGACCCGCAGCACCGCGACGAGCCGGTCGGCGCGCGCCAGGCCGAGCACCCGTCCGCCCGCCGCCCGTAGCCGCTCGCTCTCCGGGGTGTTGCCCGGGTCGGTCGCGCCGAGCGCGTCCACGGGACCGATCCGCCAGCCGTCGGCCTCCCGGCACGCGTCGGGCTCGTCCGCGTCGAAGAGTGCGAACGCCCGCGAGGCCACCTCGCCCGGGTCGGCGTCGCCGAGGGGGGCCAGGTCGGCGAGCAGCCCCCGGTCGGAGCCGAGCACGGCGGCGTCCAGGACGAGCGTGTCGATCCGGTCGAGGTCCCGCAGCACGCTGCGGTCCATGGCGATGACGCCCCGCCGCGCCAGCAGGTTGCCGAGCTGGGCGGCGTACCCCTCGCGGCCGGAGCCGGGGGCTTTCGGCAGTGCGGAGAGGCCAAGCGCCGCGGCCCGCTTGCGGCCGACCAGCGGGGTGGCCGCCGCTGCGGCGACCGCGCCGGTGGGGATCATCCACTTCACGTACGTCTCGACCGGACCGTCCGGCTTCGGCCGGGGCCGTTCGGTCGGCAGCGTACGGGCGACGGCCCGCTCCGGAGAGCCGGTCAGCCGTGGTTCGGCCTTCGCCCAGGTGGCGAGTTGGGCCCGGGCCTCCCCCCACTGCACGATGCGCTGGGCACCGTCGAGCACGATGCCGGTCCAGCCGCCGGTCAGGCCCTGCACGACCGCCTCGGCCAGCGGGAAGAGCAGGTCGGCGCGGGGGTCGGCGCGCAGTCCCCGGTCGGCGAGGGCGTGCAGTTTCGGGTGCAGGTCGACCGCGCCGAGCAGGCCGGCGACCTCGGCCGGGACGGGAGTGAACGGCAGGATCCGGGTCGCGGCCGAGATGGTCAGGCCGAGCGCGTCGGACGCGAGCGCGCCGAGCGTACGGGGGGTGCGTGGCCCCTCCTCGGGCGGATGCGGGGGCGGGATCTCCGGATCGGGCTCGTGGGGGCAGGTGCGTTCGGCGCGGTCGACGGTCGCGATCAGGTCGCGCAGCTTCGGCTCGGGCGACTCGACGGCGACGATCACCCGACCGGACGGCGCGTTCACCCGTGCCCAGGCCACGCCGGGCATCTCCTCCAGCGCCCTCTCGACCTGCCGGGCGAGGACGTCCCCGCCGTCCTGGCAGACGCCGTGCACCTCGATGTGGTGCCGTCCGGGACGGGACCAGACCCGGCGGCGGGTCAGGCCGGCAACGCGGGCGAGCCGGACGGCGGCCGACCCGAGGTTGCGGGACACGTCCCCCACCGCCTGCGACACGGCGGCCGGTGGAAGCAGTCGGCCGGCGACCCGGCCCAGCGGCGTCATCGAGGCGTACGACCGGACAGGTGCCGGCCCGACCCCCCGGTGCTGCTGCTCCCGCCGTACTCCATCTCGCCTCCCATGCCTGCTCCTCCGGCGGCCTGGCTTCCCGGCCGTCCGTCCGTTATGCCCCGGCGAGCAGCAAAGTTTCCCTGGCCGCGCGGGTGTGGACGGGCGGGTCGGTGGAATCCGGGTGCCGTCGCCGTCTTTGTGGAGGTCGGGATGAGCACGCTGACGCGGGAGCTCAGCGGGGGGCGTGAGACGGTCCGGGCGTTCAGCCGCCGGGTGGAGGTCCCGATGCTGGGGGAGGTGGCCGTGCCACCACCGGACAAGCTGGCGTACTACGCGGGTCTGGGGGTGCTGGCCGCGCTCCAGGTCATCGAGTGGCCGCTGGCGCTGGTCATCACCGCCGGTCACCTGCTGGCGGACCAGCACCTGTCCGGGCTGGCCAAGGGGCTGGGTGAGGCGTTGGAGGCCGCGTAGGGCGTCCCCACGGCACAGCCCGGTCCGCGCGTCACCGCATCGCCGCCCGGCTCGCCGCGGGTCGCGCCGGACGTCGGGAGGCGGCCCGGGCGACACGCGTCACGCTTGACCTCAACCGCGGTTGAGGTCGCACGCTGGGCGGGTGCTGATCGAGTGGCGGTGGCCCGGCGAGGGCCGTGACCTGTGGTGGATGCCGGTGACCCGTGTGATCTGGGGTTCCCGGTGACCGCCACGGTGGCGACCCCGGCCCCGCCCGCGCCGGCCGGTGGGCTGTTCGCGCCGCGCCTGCGGGCGATGACGGTGGGCGTCGTGGCGCTGGTCTCCCTGCTGGCGTTCGAGGCGCTGGCGGTCGGCACCGCCATGCCGACCGTCGCGCGCAGCCTCGACGGCATCGCCCTGTACGGCATCGCCTTCGGCGGCCCCTTCGCGGCGGGGGTGCTCGCCATGGTGCTGTCCGGGCTGTGGTCGGACATGCGCGGGCCAGGCGGCCCGGTGTGGCACGGCCTCGGGTGGTTCGTGGCGGGCCTGGTGGTGGCCGGGAGCGCCACCTCCATGGAGGTCCTGGTGGTCGGCCGGGTGGTGCAGGGGTTCGGGTCCGGCCTGCTGTCCGTGGCGCTGTACGTGGTCGTCGGGCGCGTGTATCCGGAGCGGCTGCACCGGCGGATCTTCGCCGCGTTCGCGGCGGCGTGGGTGGTGCCGTCCCTGGTCGGCCCGGCCGTTGCGGGCCTGGTGGTCGAGAATCTCGGCTGGCGGTGGGTCTTCCTGGCGGTGCCGGCCGTGGCGGTGCCGGTGGGCCTGCTGATCCGTCCGGGTCTGCGGGCGATCGGCGCGGTAACGGAGGCGGGTCGTCCGGCCGGTGCGCTGACCCGGCTCGGCTGGGCCGGCGCGGCGGCGGTGAGCGCCGCACTGTTGCACGTCGGGGGGCAGCAGCGCGGGATCACCGCCGTCACGCTGGTGGGGGCGGCGCTGGCCGGGCTCCTGGTGAGCGCGCCCCGGCTGCTGCCGGCGGGGTTCCTCCGGGCCGGCCGGGGCCTGCCCACCGTGATCGGGCTGCGCGGGCTGGCATCCGCCGCGTTCGTCGCCGCCGAGGTGGTGATCCCGCTGATGCTCGCGCGTGAGCGGGGTCTGTCGCCCACCGCCGCCGGGCTGGTCCTCACCGTGGGCGCGCTCGCCTGGTCGGGCGGCTCGTGGTTGCAGGGGCGGATGCCGGCGCCCCGCTCCCGCACGACGTTGCCGACGGTCGGCCTCGTCTGCATCACCCTCGGCACCGCCGTGGTGACGTCCGCCCTGGTGCCGGCCGCGCCGGTGTGGGTCGCCGTCCTCGGGTGGGCGGGGGCGGGGTTGGGGATGGGGCTGCTCTACCCGTCGCTGTCGGTGCTCACGCTGGAGTTGTCCGCCCCCGGCGAGCAGGGGCGCAACAGCTCGTCCCTGCAACTGGGGGACTCGCTCTTCGCGGCGACCGTCCTGGCCCTGACCGGTGCGGTGCTCGCCGCGAGCGCGGAACCCGGTCCGGGCAGCTACGCCGGCACCCTGGCGGTCGCCTCCGGGCTGGCGCTGCTCGGCGCTCTGCTGGCCCACCGGGTGGTGCCGGCGGCCGGGTGACGGGTCGCGCCCGCCACGGCGCCGACCGGGCTCGGGAGATCCGCTCGTCGGGATGCCGGAAGACCGCGACGTCAGGGGAATCACCCCGGCGAGGGGGCTCCGCCCGAGAGGATGACGGGCGATGGAGTTCCTCGGCACCTTCCCGATGGCCGTCGTGATGGTCGCCGGGACCCCGCTGGTCGCGGCGGTGTTCCTCGCCTCGGCCGAGCGGCCACGCGCCGCGTCGCTGGGGTACCTGGCCGGGGCAGCCGTCGTGGTCGCCAGCGGCACGACGCTGAGCTGGCTGGCCACCCGGACGGTCAAGGTCAATCTGACCGCGGGCGGCGCCGACCGCCGGACGATCGAGACCGGGATCGACTGGTTCGTCGTCGCGGTGCTGGTCGTGCTGGCGGTGGTGGTGTTCGTCCGGCGGCACCGCAGTGGCCCGCCGTCCTGGATCGCACGGTTGCAGCGGGCCGGCCCGGCGTACGCGGCCCGGCTGGCGGCGCTGCTCCTGGGTGCGATGCCGACGGACGCCCTCACCATGCTCAGCGCGGGAGCGAGCACCGCCCGGCACCACCTGCCCTGGTGGCACCTGCTCCCGTTCGTCCTGCTCACCGTGCTGCTGTTGGCGGTGCCGCTGCTGGTGCTGCTCCTGCTCGGCCGGCGGGCGGCGGCGGTGCTGCCAAGGATGCGGGATTGGGCGACCCGGCACTCCTGGCTGATCAGCGAGGTGGTGATCGCGCTGTTCCTGGCGCTGACGGTGCGGGACGCGCTGCGGTGAGCCGGCTCTCACCGGGTCACGTGCCGCCGTCCGGCGCCGTCGACTCGTGCGGGACGGTCTGGAGACGGAGGAGGACGGCATGCGGGTTCTGGTGACCGGCGCGGGTGGACGGTTGGGGCGGGTCGTGGTGCCCCGGCTGCGCGAGGAGGGCTGGACCGTACGGGCGACGAGCCGGCACGCGCGCGACGAGCCGACGGTCGAGTGGGTGACGGTGGACCTGGCGACCGGGGAGGGGTTGCGGCCGGCGGTTGCCGGCGTGGACGCGGTCCTGCACCTGGCGTCCACGCCGAAGGGGCGGCAGACCCACCGGGTCGACGTGCTCGGCACCCGCCGGCTGGTCGTCGCCGCCGGTGAGGCCGGCGTCCGCCACCTGGTCTACGTGTCGATCGTCGGCGTGGACCGGGTGCCGATCCCGTACTACCGGCACAAGCGGGATGCCGAGCAGGTGGTGGCCGCGGGTGAGGTCCCGTGGACGGTGCTGCGGGCCACCCAGTTCGGTGGGTTCCTCGACGAGGCGCTGCGTGCCGCGAGCCGGCTCGGGCCGGTGATCGGGGACCCGGCGGTGGTCGCCCAGCCGGTCGACCCTCGCGACGTCGCTGAGCGGCTCGTGCAGCGGCTCACCGCGGGCCCGCTGCGGAGGATCGAGGAGTACGGAGGTCCGCAGGTGCTCCGGTTCGACGAGGCGGTCCGGGCGTGGAACGCCGCCCGGGGCACCCGTCGGCCGCTGTTGCCGGTGCGCGTACCCGGTCGGCTGGGCCGGGAACTGCGTGCGGGTGGGCTGGTCACCGGGGCGACCCCGCGGGGCATCCGGACCTGGTCGGAGTACCTGAGTGACACGTACGGGGGAACCGCCGGGAAGTGAACGTTCGAGCCGTTCACGTCCGGCCTACGGTGACGCCATGTTTGCCATGGTGACCACCGTGATCCTGTACGTCGGCGGGTTCGTCTTCCTCTACGGGGTGATCCGACTCGCCATCCGGCACGCGTTGGAGGAGATCGAGGTGCGCCGGATCCAGGCCGAGCGCGCTCAGGATCTGGCCGCCCACCGGGACCGGACCCTGCTCCGCGAGAACGGCTTCCTCACCGGCAGTTGAGGTGCAAGGAAGGGGCCCTTCTCAGCGCCTGCGGTAGAGCGCCTTCCCCGGCACCGCCGGCACCGCCGGCACCGCCGGCACCGCCGGCACCGCCGGTACCGCCGGTACCGCCGGTCGCCGGGCGCCGCGCGCGGCCGGGTGCGAGGATCGCACCCGTGATGGGGACGTTGAAGACCGAGCCTGCCCGTACCCGCCCCGACCTGCTCGCCGCGCCGGTGGCCGCCGCCCTCGCGCAGTGGCCGGCCGACGCGCCGGTGGACGTCGACCACGTGCTGGTGGCGCCGATCGACGCCGACCTGGCCGACACGGCGGCGTTCTGCGACGCGTACGACGTGGGCCTCGACGCGTCGGCCAACTGCGTGGTGGTGGCCGGCAAGCGCGAGGGCCTCGTCCGTTACGCGGCCTGCGTCGTGCTCGCCACCACCCGGGCCGACGTGAACGGTGTGGCCCGCCGGGCGCTCGACGTACGCAAGGCGAGCTTCGCCCCGATGGCCGACGCGGTCGAGCTGACCGGCATGGAGTACGGCGGCATCACGCCCATCGGCCTGCCCCCGGAATGGCCGATCCTGGTCGACGCACGGGTGATCGCCACCCCGCACGTGATCATCGGCTCCGGCGTACGGCACAGCAAGATCGCGCTGCCCGGCCCGGCGCTCGGCGCGCTGCCGAACGCCCGCGTGCTCGACGACCTGGCCCGACCCGCCTGACCGGCGGCGGCGCGGCGCCGGTCGGGGACGATCATCGATGCCGTTGCACGTGAAACATGATGATCATCAATTGGGGGAGGATTCGCCGGCCTCGCGGCGGCGGACCTCCTCCAGCGCGCCGACCAGGGTCTCCGGCTCCTGCGCGCCGGTGACGGCGTACTTCCCGGCCAGCACGAAGGTCGGGACGCTCGTGACGCCGAGCTGCCGCGCGGCGGCCAACTCGTCACGGACCTCGGCGACCCGCTCGTCGGAGTCGAGGAAGGCGCGCGCCTCGGCCGTGTCCAGACCGACCTCGCCGGCGAGCGCGGCTAGCGCGTCCCGCGATCCGACGTCGACGCCGTCGGTGAAGTGCGCCCGGTAGAGGGCGTCGACCATCTCACCGGCCCGACCCCGCTCGGTGGCCCAGGCGATCAGCCGGTGCGCGTCGAACGTGTTCGCGGCCACGGCCCGGTCGAAGTTCAGCGTGAGACCCGCCCCCACGGCGACCCCGGTGACCTGGGCGGCCATCTGCTCCGCCCGGGCGCGCCCACCGAACTTGTCCCCGAGCGCGTCGATCAGCGGACGGGGCTCCGGCACCGGCGTCGGGTCGAGCTGGAAGGGCCGGTAGCGGACCGTCACGTCACCGTCGTACGACGCGAGGGCCTGCTCCAGCCGGCGCTTGCCGATGTAGCACCAGGGGCACACCACGTCGGCGTAGATCTCGATCTCCATGCCCGGTGACAACTCCCCGGTCAGCTGATCTGTTCCCGGACCTGGCGCTTCAGCCGGGCCAGGATCGCCGTGCCGCCGCGTACGCGCAGCGGGCTGATCGCCTGGGCCAGTCCCATCCGCTGGTACAGGTCGTCGGGGACGGCCAGCACCTCCGCCGGTGTGGCGCCGGCGAGCCCCTCGGCGAGGATGCCGGCGAACGCGCGGGTGGTGGGCGCCTCGGGCGGGCAGTCGAAGAGCGTCTCCACGGTGCCGTCCGGGGTCACCCGGGCGCGCAGGAAGAACGCCGTCTGGCACTCCGGGACCTGCTCCATGCCCTCCCGGTCCGTGTGATCGGGGGGCAGGGGCGGGATGACGTCGGCGTACTCCAGCAGCATCTCCAGCACGACGTCGCGGGGCGCGGCGGCGAACTCGTCGACGATCTCGGCCAGCCGGGTCGGCATCTCGGGCATCCCGCCAGGCTACCGCCGGCGACTGCGCAGGACGGCGGGTGTTAAGAAGGGGCCCCTCCTCTACCAGAGGTGTTAAGAAGGGGCCCTTCCTTACACCGTCGGGGCCTGCTCGCTGATCTGGCTGAGGGCGGACTGGGGGTCGAGCTGCATGGCCAGGTCGCCGAGGGAGATGATGCCGACCAGCTTCCGCTCGCTGTCGCAGACCAGCACCCGCCGGACGCCCCGTTCCCGCATGAGTGCCGCCGCCTCGCCCGCGGTGCAGTTCTGCTCGATCATCACCACCTCGCGGGTGATGATCGAGCCGATCGTCGTGACGGCCGGGTCGGCGCGCTCGGCGACGGCTCGCACCACGATGTCGCGGTCGGTGAGCATGCCGGCGAGGGTGGCCCCCTCGGTGACGACCACGTCACCGATGTCGGCCTCCTTCATCACCTTCGCCGCCTCGTCCAGGGTGGTCTCCGCCGGCAGGTAGATGACCTGCTTCGTCATCACGTCGCTGACCTTGTAACCGGTCATGGGAGCCCTCCAGTAACGATCCGCCCGATCGGGGTGCGGTACCCCGTGACGCCTCGACTACACCACACGTACGTGATCGACGAGTCGTTCGACGAGACCGTCCAGCGGCAGCTCGGTGCGCTCACCGGTGGCCCGGTCGCGCAGTTCGGCGTACCCGTCGGCGAGACGGCGGCCGACCACGACGGTGCGCGGGATGCCGACCAGCTCCGCGTCGGTGAACTTCACCCCGGCCGAGACGTGCGTGCGGTCGTCGACCAGCACGCGCAGGCCGGCGGCGGCGAGGCGTCCGCCGAGGTCGAGCGCCGCCTCCAGCTGCGGGCCCTTTCCGGCCGCCACCACGTGTACGTCGCATGGCGCGATCGCCGCCGGCCAGACGAGACCGCGCTCGTCGTGGTGCTGTTCGGCGATCGCCGCCACCGCCCGGGACACCCCGATGCCGTAGCAGCCCATCGTGGGCCGGACCGGCTTGCCCTCCGGCCCGAGCCCGTCCACCGCGAACGCGTCCGTGTAGCGGCGGCCGAGCTGGAAGATGTGCCCGATCTCGATGCCCCGGCGCAGGGTCAACTCCCCGGTGCCGCAGGCCGGGCACGGGTCGCCCGGCCGGACCTCGGCCGCCTCGATCGTGCCGTCCGGCACGAAGTCCCGCCCGCAGACGACGTTCGTGGCGTGCCGGCCCGGCTCGTTCGCGCCGGTCAGCCAGGCGGTGCCGGGCACCACGCGGGGGTCCACCAGGCATCGGACGCCGAGCTTCGCCATGACCTGCGGCCCGATGTAGCCGCGGACCAGCTCCGGGTGGTCGTCCCAGGCGTCGAACACCGCGACGGTGGCCGGTGCGAGCGCCGCGTCGACGCGCTTGAGGTCCACCTCCCGGTCGCCGGGCACCCCGATGACCAGCAGCTCCGCCTCGTCGGCACCCGGCCGGCGGACGGTGAGGACGACGTTCTTGAGGGTGTCGGCGGCCGTCCAGTCGTCCCGACCGGCGAGGCGGCGGGCGTTGGCCAGGTCGACCAGGCTGGCGATCGTCGGCGTCTCCGGCGTGTCGTGCACCTCCGTCGCCGGCTGCGCGTCCGGGTCGCCGGCCGGCGGGGCGGGCGTGGTGACCGCCTCGGTGTTCGCGGCGTAGTCGCACGCCGTGCAGCCCACGTACGTGTCCTCGCCGACCTCCGCGGCGGCCAGGAACTCCTCCGAGGCCGAGCCGCCCATCCCGCCCGACATCGCGTGCACCACCGTGTACTCCAGGCCGAGCCGGTCGAAGACCTTCCGGTACGCGGCGCGGTGCCGGTCGTACGCCGCCCGCAGCCCCGCCTCGTCCAGGTCGAACGAGTACGCGTCCTTCATCAGGAACTCACGCCCGCGCAGCAGGCCGGCCCGGGGCCGGGCCTCGTCGCGGAACTTCGTCTGCACCTGGAACAGCGTCACCGGGAAGTCCCGGTACGACGTGAACAGGTCCTTCACCAGCAGCGCCGCCAACTCCTCGTGGGTGGGGGCGAGCAGGTGCTCGGCGCCCCGCCGGTCGGCGAGGGTGAAGATGTCGTCGCCGTACTCCGTCCACCGCCCGCTGGTCCGGTACGGCTCGGCCGGCAGCAGCGCCGGGAAGTGGGCCTCCTGGTCACCGATCGCGACCATCTCCGACCGGATCACCTCGGTGACCCGGTCGAGGACGAGCTTGCCCAGCGGCAGCCAGGTGTAACCGCCCGGGGCGGCGCGGCGGATGTAGCCGGCGCGGAGCAGCAGTCGGTGGCTCGGCACCTCCGCGTCCGCCGGGTCCTCGCGCAGGGTCCGGAGCAGCAGGGTCGACATCCGTAGCAGCATTGCCGCAGCGTACGACCAGTTTTGCGAGGATCGCGATCCAATTGCCCGGAACGTGTGACCTGGGTCAGCGATCCTTGAGGTCGGGCTCGATGGCCAGGAGTAATTCGTAGAAGGTCGAGGAGGGGTTGTCCTTGGGAAAGGACGTCTGATTCCTGGCGTGTCGATGGCTGAGGGCGGCAGCCCGGCGTGCCGCGATCCTACGCAACTCTACGTAGCGTGCTCCGTCGATCCGCTTACCCGATCGACCGTCAAGCCTGCGACTTCGCCGCTCTGCTTCGACAGTGGTCAGGAAGGCGGTCTGCTCCTCGAAATGAAGAGTGAGCCACAGTTCGAAGCAGGGATTCGAGATCGCGAGCCTGATGTTGTGCACCGTCGCCAGCCGGATCGCCTCCGCCAGGCGGGGATGGTTCTGGGGCCATTCAACGTCGAATACACACCAGCACTCGTCGACCTCGTCGTCCTCACTGCGCGCCGCGGCACGCTGAACAAGCGTGATCGGTGCTCCCTGTTTGGGACCGGTACAGCTCCTTCGACCTCACCAGTCTCTCGTCCGACGGATCCCGGATCGCGCTGCTGCGGCAGGGACGGGACGAGACCCACGGTGACGTGGCCCGCGATCTGTTGGTCAACGTGGTGCTCGACACCCGGAGCGGAGAAGCTGTCGACCTGCCGCTCGACGGACGGAAGCTGCGCCAGGCGTACTTCCAGGTGGACGGGAGCCTGGTCGCCCGGGTCGTCGACGGCGACGGGTTCGCCCTGGTGCTGATCAGCGCCGACGGGCGGAAGATCAGCGAGACCGCCGAGCCGGCCCAGTTCAAGAACATGCAGATCCTGGCCGTCACCAACTGACCAACCGCTCTGCTGAAGGAGCCGCCGCGTCCCGTGACGCGGCGGCTCCGCCACGCCTCCATCGACGACTTCGCCCGGCCCGACCTGTTCGAGTCCGACGACGAGTTGGACGACTGTCTCGCCGACCTGTACGCGTCCCGCCGACAGCGCCGCGTGAGCCTGGTCGTCGACGTCTCGTAGCTGCCCAGCGCCAACGCGCCGCAAGGTCTCGGAAGATTTCGGCCCCTCCATAGGCCGTTTCCTTCCGAGAGCTTCTGTTTCTAGCGGCGCTTGATGCTCACCAGGAAGGTGCGCCAGGTCTGCGGGGTGAAGGTGAGGACCGGGCCGGTGGGGTCCTTGCTGTCGCGGACGCCGACGATGCCGGGCAGGTTGTCGGCGACCTCGACGCACTCACTGTTGCCGCTTCGGCTGGACTTGCGCCAGGTCGCGCCGGTCAGCTCCATGACGACATCACTTCCTTCATCAGCTCGACCGACTGGCGGCGGGGTAGGGCCTCGCTGCGGACGCTCTCCCACCTCGCCAGCAGGATAGCCACGTCCTCACCTTTGTCGACCGATGTGCCGCCGAGCTGGTGCTCCAGGTAACCGACCCAACCACCGTCATCGCCCCGCGCGAGGGTGAACGGTCCGGCCAGGCCGACGTGGCTGCTGATCTCCGTCGGAATGACGTGCACGCTGATGTGAGAGCGCTCGACACAGTCGACGAGGTGCGCGATCTGCTGAGTCATCAGGCCACGAAAGCCCTCGTCGGCGCGTCGGAGGACGGGCTCCTCGATCACTGCGACGAGTTTGGGCGGCTGCGATTGGTCGAGGATGGACTGTCGATCCATCCGGACCGCCAGCCGCTTCTCCACCTCGCCGTCGCTCAGCATGTCGTCGGCCCGGATCACGGCTCGGGCGTAGTTCTCGGTCTGAAGCAGGCCGGGAATCAGCGTGGGGTGGTAGCAGCGGAGTTGTCGGGCGGTGCGTTCGGCTTCCAGCCAGGGGCGGAACCAGCTCGGCTGGCGGTCGCGTTCGGCCATCTTGAGCAGCGAGGTGAGCAGGCCGCCCGTGTTCAGCACCTCGTCGGCCCGCTTGAGGAACAGGCGGTCGAGCGGTCGCTGGCCCAGCTCGACGGCCGACACCTGCGAGCCCGAGTAGTGGACCAGCTTCCCGAACTCCTCCTGACTCAGCTCCGCGTTCACCCGCAGCCGCCGCAGTTGGGTCCGGATCAGCTCCGAGGTCGGCTCAGCTTCCACAGTTCCTCCACGATCCGCCCGGCGTGGTGCCGACAGGTCCGGCCGGACGACTCCGTTTCCCGGGCCGCCCCACGGTCACCGTCGATGCCTTCCGACCGTAGTCGTGTCCTCACCAGACTGTCACGCAGCAGGTCGTCCGACCTGCTCCGGGGCCGCCCGTGGAATCCCCCGATACCGGGCGGCCCCGACTCACGCCTGAGGAGGTCGAGATGCGCGGTGGTCTGCCCGTACCCCGGCTGGGACCGCACGCCGACCGGCCCCGCGCCCATCCGGCGGACCGCACGCCCCACCTGCCCATCCGCCCGCTGTGGGTGTGCCGGGCGTGCGGGGGGCCGTGGCCGTGCGCGGAGGCGCGGCTGCTGCTGAAGATCGAGTACGGCGACCGCCCGGTCGACCTGGCGATCTACCTGTCCGGGCTCTACCACGAGGCGACGCACGACCTGTTCCGGCTGAATCCGCACGACGGCCCGACACCGCGCGAGCTGTTCGAGCGCTTCGTGGCCTGGGGTCCCTACCGCCGGCCGGCCGTCGATCCGCCGCCGACCCGATGACGTGCGCCACGTTCCCGTGCTGAGGGGCCCTGCCCGGCGGGCCGACGGTGCGAAACTACCGCTGTTAAGTAGGGGCCCTTCCTCTACCGGAGGCGATGACAAGGGGCCCTTCCTTGCACACCGGAGGGAGCAAGGGTGCGCTGGCGCAGTTTCGTCGCGGTCGGGGACAGCTTCACCGAGGGCATGGACGACGCGTACCCGGACGGCACCTACCGGGGCTGGGCCGACCTGGTCGCCACCCGGCTCGCCGCCGAGGCCGGCCCGGACTTCCGGTACGCGAACCTCGCCATCCGCGGCCGCCTCTTCCCCCGCGTGGTCGACGAGCAGGTGCCCGCCGCGCTGGCCATGAAGCCCGACCTGATCAGCTTCGCCGCCGGCGGCAACGACATCCTGCGCCGCACCTTCGACCCGGACAGCCTGCTCGCGCGTTTCGACGACGTGGTCGGGCAGCTTCGCTCCGGCGGTGCCGACGTGATCCTGTTCCGGTTCGCCGACGTGATGGCGCGGCTGCCCGGTCAGCGCCTGGTCGCCCCCCGGGTGGAACTGCTCAACCGGGCGGTCGGCGAGACCGCCGAGCGGCATGGCGCGATCCTGGTCGACCTGTACGCCGACGACACGTACCTCAACCCGATGCTGTGGAGCACCGACCGGCTGCACCTATCCTCGGCCGGGCACCGGCGGGTGGCCGCGCAGGTGCTGACCGCCCTCGGCGTCGGCTGTGACGAGGACTGGCTGCTGGTCCCCGAGCGCCCCCTGCCGAAGCCCTGGCTGACCGCCCGCACCGACGACCTCCGCTGGGCCACCCGACACCTGGCCCCCTGGCTCAAGCGCCGCCTGACGGGCCGCAGCTCCGGCGACACGGTAACGGCCAAACGCCCCACCCTGACCCCCCTGACCGACTGACCCCACCCCCCACCCCACCCCACCCCACCCCACCCTTGTCTCGTCGATCATGGAGTTAGCGGGTGCTTCGATCTCCGAATCGCCCGCTAACTTCATGATCAACGAAGCGAGCGCGGGGGTGCCGGGTGCGATCCGGCGTACCTTGGGGATCATGTCTGTGCCACGGGATCCTGATCCCCGACTCCAGTCCTACGCGGACCCGCAGAAGCTGGTCACCACCGGGTGGCTGGCGGAGCACCTGGGCGACGAGGGGCTCGTCGTCATCGAGTGCGACGAGGACGTGCTGCTCTACGACACCGGCCACATCCCCGGTGCCATCAAGGTCGACTGGCACCTGGAACTGAACGACCAGGTGACCCGCGACTACCTGGACGCCAAGAGCTTCGCCGAGCTGTGCGCGGCCAAGGGCATCGGCCGCGACGACACCGTCGTCTTCTACGGCGACAACTTCAACTGGTGGGCCGCGTACGCCCTCTGGGTCTTCACCCTCTTCGGCCACCCGGACGTGCGGCTGCTCGACGGCGGCCGGCAGAAGTGGATCGCCGAGGGGCGGGAGCTGACCCGCGACAAGCCGACCCGCCCGCGCGCGGAGTACCCCGTTCCGCAGCGCGACGACGCGCCGATCCGGGCATACCGCGAGCAGGTCATGGCGCACATCGCCGCCGGCCGGCCGCTGGTGGACGTGCGGTCGCCGGGCGAGTACACCGGCGAGATGCTGCACATGCCCGACTACCCGCAGGAGGGCGCGCTGCGCGGCGGGCACATCCCCGGCGCGGTGAACAAGCCGTGGAAGTCCGCGGCGAACGACGACGGCACCTTCAAGTCACCGGACGAGCTGCGGGCGATCTACGCCGACCAGCTCGGGCTGAGCCCGGACGACGACATCGTCGCGTACTGCCGGATCGGCGAACGGTCCAGCCACACCTGGTTCGTGCTGCGGCACCTGCTGGGGTACCCGCAGGTGCGCAACTACGACGGTTCGTGGACCGAGTGGGGCAACCTGGTCCGCGCCCCGGTCGTCAAGGGCGACCAGCCCGGCGGTCTGGAGAGCTGAGGATCATCAAGAAGGCCCTGTGTTCAACAGGGGCCTTCTCCTTCCGGCCGTCCCGTCAGGTAGCGCTGGATGGTCGGCCCGACCCAGGCGACCACCTCCGCCGGCGGCATCGCCACGACCGGCGGCAGCCGGACGATGTAGCGGGTGAGAGCGAGGCCGAGGATCTGGCTGGCCACCAGGCCGGCCCGGCGGCCGGTGGTCGCCGGGTCGGTGCCGAACGTGGCGACGGCCGTGCTGAGCTGGTCGGTGAAGATATGCCGGATCCGCTCGGCCGCGCCCGGGTTGGCGCTCGCCGCCCGGAGCAGCGCCGCGAGCGTCTCGTCGCCCTCCCAGCGGTTGAGGAAGTGGCGCACCAGGGCCTCCCCGAGCCGGTCGGGCGGCACCTGCGTCAGGTCCGGCAGGCGCAGGTCGAACTCGGCCGCCGCCGCGAACAGCCCCTCCTTGCTGCCGTAGTACCGCATCACCATCGACGGGTCGATCCGTGCGTCTGCGGCGATGGCCCGGATGGTGGCCCGGTCGTACCCGTCGGCGGCGAAGCGGGCCCGCGCGGCCCGCAGGATCGCGGCCCGGGTGGCGTCGGAACGGCGGGGGCGGGCTGGCACTGCCTCGGTCATGTCCACGACCGTATGCCAACGCGTGTTGACATCGCAACGCGAGGTGTCCTAGCGTTGCCAACAACGGTTGGCCAACGAATGTTGGCATAGATGATCGCGGAGGTGCCGGATGCTGCCGACGGAGACGGACGTACTGGTGGCCGGGGCCGGGCCCACCGGGCTGACCGCCGCGCTCACGCTGGCCCGGCGCGGGGTGCCGGTGACCGTGGTCGACCGGCTGGCCGAGCCGCCGGTGACCTCGCGGGCGGCCGTCGTGCATGCGTACACCCTGGAGGAGCTGGACCGGATCGGGGCCGGCGCCCCGCTCATGGCGCGCGGGGCGCGGGCGCCGGCGTTCACCGTCCAGGACCGTGACCGGGCTGACCCGGCTGGCCACCCTGCCGCCCGCCCGGCCCGCAACCTGCTGCTGCGCCTGCTCTCCGCCCTACCCCCGGCCCGCCGGCGGAGGTGGGGGTCGCCCGCAGCACCGGCCACGCCGCGAGCGTGACCAGCGCGTAGACCACCGCCGCCGTCGCGGCCACCGGCGCGACCCCGTACGCCGCCCCGGACAACCCGGCGAGCACCCCGCCGACCGGCGCGGTGAGCGACCCGATCATCCGCTGCGCCGAGCCCACCCGGCCGAGCAGCCCGGCCGGGACGCGCTGCTGCCCGTACGCCGCCCACAGGCTGTTCCACACCGTGGTGCCGGCGGCGAAGAGGGCGAGCGCGACCCCGCCCGGCACCGGGTGTCGGGCCAGCGCGAACCCGACCAGGGCGAACGTCTGGGCGGCGAGCACCACGCGGAGGGCGGGCACCGTCCCGAGCACCGCCGCCGTCCGCCCGGCCGCCAGCGCCCCACCGAGGCCACCCACGATCGCGGCGGCGGCGAACAGCCCGTAGCCGGCCGGGGGCATCCCCAGCACGTCGAGCGCGTAGAGCACCAGCACCGCCTGCAACCCGCTGATCGCGAGGTTGCTCCCGGCGGTCAGCAGCGTGACCCGCCACAACGTCGGCTCCCCCCGCATCCACCGGACACCCTCGACGGCCTCCGTCCACACCGACCGCAGTCGCCCGCGCCCCGCCGGCCGGTGCGTCGCGCGCGAACCGTGCGGGTGACCCGTCCGGGCGGGACCGACCGCGAGGACGAGGAGAGCGGCGGCGGCGAAGGTGAGGGCGTCGACGGCGAAGGGGAGTGCCGCGGCCAGAGCGAAGAGGACGCCGGCGGCGGGAGCGCCCAGGAAGCCTCCCGCCACCGCCGTGCCGGCCTGGAGGCGGCCGTTGGCGGCGGGCAGGGCGGCCGGCGGCACCACCGACGGCAGCAGCGCGAACGAAGCGGCGTCGAAGACGGTGCCCAGCGCGGCCAGCAGGAACGCTGCGGCCACCAGCACCGGGACGCTGGCCCGGTCGAGGACGATCGCCACGGCCAGGGCGGCCGCCACCGCGGCCCGTACCCCGTCCACCGCCGCCATCGTCCGACGGCGGTCCCAGCGGTCCGCGTACACGCCCCCGAGCAGCCCGAACAGCAGCGGTGGAAGTTGACCGGCCACCGTCACCGCGGCGATCACCCGGGGATCGCGGGTCAGGCCCGCGACCAGCAGGGCGAGCGCGGGCGTGCGCAGGGCGTCGCCGAAGCGGGAGGAGACGGCCGCGGTCCAGAGCAGGCGGTAGTCACGGCCGAGGGCGGGAGCGGTCATACCGGTGACCCTCCGGCCTCGACCAGGTCGAGGGTCAATCCGCACCGCTCCCACCACCCGGGCCGGTCCCGCTACGCTGCGCCGATGACGCAGGTGTGGCGGGACTGGGGTGACGTCCTGACCGCCACGGCGGTCGGCCTGCCGATGGTGGCGCTGCTCGTCGCCGTACTGGCCGGCCTCCGGCGGGACGCCCCGACGCGCCGTGCGGCGTGGTGGCGCAGCGTCGCCGAGGTCGGCGCGGTGGCCGGCACCCTCCCCTGGGTCTGGATGATCCTCACCCCGCGCGACGCGCCCCGCGAGCTCGACCTGGTGCCGCTGCGCGACCTGGCCGGCCTGCTCACCGGAGCCCCGGCCGCCGTCGTGGTCCAGGTCGTCGGGAACCTGCTGGTCTTCGCCGCGCTGGGCTTCTTCGCCCCGGTACGCGTACCCGCGCTCGCCGGCGCCGGCCGGCTCTTCCTGCTCGGCGCCGCCGGCTCGGTGCTGGTCGAGTCGGCGCAGTACGCGCTGGACCTCGGGCGGGTCACCTCGGTCGACGACGTGCTGCTCAACGCGGCCGGGGCGGCCCTGGCCGGGCTGCTCTCGCGGCCATGGTGGGCCACCCGCCGTACGGTCCCCGCGCGTGCCACCGTGCCGGCCGGATGTGAGCGACCGACCGGTAACCACGCCTCCACCTGAGGCGGCGCGCGGTCTACGCTTGCCCGGTGACGGTGGAGCAGCACGCGCGGGGCACGACGAACGGCGGCACGGGTTCCGGCCGGCGCCGGTCACGCAAGGACGAGATCCTGGAGATCGCGGTCGGGCTCTTCGCCGCCCGTGGCTACCACGGCGTCTCGATGGACGACATCGGCGCGGCCGCCGGGGTCACCGGTCCGGCGCTCTACCACCACTTCGCCGGCAAGGAAGCGATGCTCGTCGCCGCGCTGATCCCGGTCAGCGAAGGGCTGCTCGCCGGCGGCCGCGAGCGCTCCGCCGGCCACCCGGACGACCCGCGCGGCGCGCTCGAGTCGCTGATCGACTTCCACGTCGACTTCGCGCTGGCCAACCCGGCCGTGATCGCCCTGCACCTGCACGAGCTGGACCGGCTGCCCGACGAGCCGCGCCGCCGGATCCGCCGGCTCCAGCGGCTGTACGTCGAGGAGTGGGTGACCGTGCTGACCGCGCTGCACCCGGGCCTGCCCGACGGTGAGGCGCGGGTGCTCGCCCACGCGGCGTTCGGCCTGATGAACTCCACCCCGTTCCTCGGTGGCGAGGTGGACCGGCAGCGCCGGGCCGAGCTGCTGCGCGGCGCGACGCTCGCCGCCCTGCTCGCGCCCACCGGATCCTGACCTCCGACTCGTGAGTAACCGGTTCGGCGTGATTCCCTAGCTTCCGTTCGACCCCCGGACGCTGGAGGAAACATGATCGAGTCGCTGCTGGTCGCCAATCGGGGCGAGATCGCCCGCCGGATCATCCGTACCGCGAAGCGGCTCGGGGTTCGCGCGATCGCGGTGCACTCGGAGGCCGACGCCGGCCTGCCGTTCGTGACCGAGGCCGACGAGGCCGTCTGCGTGGGTCCGGCCAACCCGGCCCAGAGCTACCGCAACACCGAGGCGATCCTCGCCGCCGCCAAGTCCACCGGCGCGCAGGCGATCCACCCCGGCTACGGCTTCCTCTCCGAGAACGCCGAGTTCGCCCGTACCGTCGAGGCGGGCGGCCTGATCTGGGTCGGGCCCGGCGCGGACGCGATCAGCGCGATGGGCGACAAGATCAACGCCCGGAACCTGATGGCGGCCGCCGGGGTGCCGGTCGCCCCGGGCACCACCGACCCGGCGGCCGACCTGGACGCGGCGGTCGCCGCAGCGGCGGAGATCGGCTACCCGGTGATGGTCAAGGCCGCCGCCGGCGGTGGCGGCATGGGCATGGGCGTCGCCGTCGACGAGGCTGCCCTGCGCACCGAGTACGACAAGGTGCGCTCGTTCGCCGAGCGGATGTTCGGCGACGGCTCGGTGCTGATCGAGCGGTACTTCCCCCGGGTGCGCCACGTGGAGGTGCAGATCCTGGGCCTGGCCGACGGCCGGGTGGTGGCTCTGGGCGAGCGCGAGTGCTCGGTGCAGCGGCGCAACCAGAAGCTGGTCGAGGAGTCGCCGTCCCCGGCGGTGTCGCCGGAGCTGCGGTCGCGCTTCCTGGCCGCGGCGGTGCGCGCCGGTGAGGCCGTCGGGTACCGCAACGCGGGCACGGTCGAGTGCCTGCTCGACCCCACCACCGGGGAGTTCTTCTTTCTGGAGATGAACACGCGCCTCCAGGTCGAGCACCCGGTGACCGAGCTGGTCTACGGCGTCGACCTGGTCGAGGAGCAGCTGCGGGTGGCGGCCGGCCTGGCGCCGACGTTCGACCCGGACGCGCTCACGCCGCGCGGCCACGCGATCGAGCTGCGGATCAACGCTGAGGACCCGAAGCGCTTCCTGCCGGGCCCGGGCGGGATCACGACCTGGGTCGAGCCGACCGGCGAGGGGGTGCGCGTGGACTCCGGGTACGTCGCCGGCAACACGGTCACCCCGTTCTACGACAGCCTGATGGCGAAGCTCATCGTGAGCGGCAAGGACCGAGCGGAAGCGATCGCCCGCGCCAAGGCCGCGGTGGCGAGCTTCGAGCTGGCGGGCCCGAAGAACAACCTCCCCTTCTTCGCCGAGCTGCTGGAGAACCCTGAGTTCCTCTCCGGCGACTACGACACCGGCATCGTGGGCCGCATGCGCTGACCGCCGTTCTGCCTTGATCATGGAGTTAGCGGGTTCGTCTGCCCCATTTGTCCCCGCTAACTTCATGATCAACCGGAGTGGGGCGGGGTGGGTGCGCGCCGGGCGGGCGGGGTGGCAGGGTGGAGGCATCCAACGTGATGCCGTCACAGTGAGGTGACCCCTATGACGAGCCTGCCGGAGTTCGTGTCCATTCGGGAGGTCGGGCCTCGGGACGGGTTGCAGAACGAGGAACCCATCCCGACCGACGCGAAGGTGCGGCTGCTCGACGCGCTGTCGCGGACCGGCGTGAAGCGGATCGAGGCCGTCTCGTTCGTGCACCCGAAGGCGATCCCGCAGATGGCCGACGCCGACGAGGTGTGGCAGCGGGCCGCGAAGGTCGACGGGGTGCGCTACTCGGCGCTCGTCCCGAACACGCGGGGCGCGCAGCGCGCCCTGGCCGCCGGCTTCACCGAGATCGAGGTCGTCGTCTCGGCGAGCGACACGCACAACCGGCGCAACGTCAACCGCTCCACGGAGGAGTCGCTGGACGACATCTCGGAGCTGATCGACCTGCTGCACGGTGCCGGCGCGCGGGCCGAGGTCATCATCGCGACGAGCTTCGGCTGCCCGTACGAGGGGGACGTCGACCCGGCCCGCGTGGCGGGCATCGTGGACCGGGTGGTCCGCGACGGCGCCGACCGGGTGGCCTTCGGTGACACCACCGGCATGGGGACGCCGCGCCGGGTCCGCGAGCTGCTGACGGCGGTACGCGACCGCAACGCCCACGTCCCGGTGCTGCTGCACTTCCACAACACCCGGGGCACCGCCCTGGCGAACCTGCTGACCGCCCTCGAACTGGGCGTCACCGAGTTCGACGCCAGCGTCGGCGGCCTCGGTGGCTGCCCGTACGCGCCGGGGGCCAGCGGCAACCTCGCCACCGAGGAGGCCGTGCACATGCTGCACGACATGGGCATCGACACGGGGATCGACCTGGACGCCCTCATCGAGGTCGCCGAGCTCGCCGAGAACCTCACCGGAAAGCGCCTCCCGTCCGGCGTCCTCCGCGCCGGCCCCCGCACCCGCCTGACCCCGATCCCCTCCTGACCCGCCCCGGGGTGCCCCGCCCCCGTCCCCCGCCCCCCGCCCCCGCTGTCCCCGCGATCTTGCACTTTCTGCCCCGACGAACTCGGTCAAAGGGCGTATAAGGCTGGCCGGAAGTGCAAGATCGCGGAGAGGTGGGGGTGGGGCGCGGGCGGGGGTCGTCGCGGGGTGGCTCGGTGCGCTAACCTAACGATCGTTCAGGTCGGTTGGCGTGCTCACGAGGCGCGTGCGCGGCGGGCAGGGGGGAGCGTTGTGACGCTCGACGGTGAGGCACTGGAGCAGCTGCGCAAGCGCGCCAAGGCCGGCGGTGCGGACAAGTACCACGCGGCCAACGCCGCCAAGGGCAAGCTCTTCGCCCGGGAACGGGTCGCGCTCCTGGTTGACGAGGGCTCGTTCGTCGAGGACGGCCTGTACGCCAACGCGCTGGCCGAGGGCCTGCCGGCCGACGGCGTCGTGACCGGCACCGCCACCATCGACGGTCGGCCCGTCTGCCTGATGGCGAACGACTCGACGGTCAAGGCCGGGAGCTGGGGCGCGCGGACCGTCGAGAAGATCATCCGGATCATCGAGCGGGCGTACACGACCGGCGTGCCGATGGTGTACCTGGTCGACTCGGCCGGTGCCCGGATCACCGACCAGGTCGAGCTGTTCCCCGGCCGCCGGGGCGCCGGGAAGATCTTCTGGAACCAGGTCCGCGCCTCCGGGTCGATCCCGCAGGTCTGCGCCCTGTTCGGGCCGAGCGCGGCGGGCGGGGCGTACATCCCGGCGTTCTGCGACGTGGTCGCCATGGTCGACGGCAACGCCAGCATGTACCTGGGCTCCGACCGCATGGTCGAGATGGTGACCGGCGAGAAGACCACCCTCGAGGCGATGGGCGGGGCCAAGGTGCACTGCGCCGAGTCCGGCGTGGGTCACTTCCTCTGCAAGACCGAGGCCGAGGCGCTCGACGTCGTCAAGAGCTACCTGTCGTACCTGCCGGCGAACTGGACGCAGGCGCCGCCGACGGCCGAGGTCGTCGCCGCGCCGGAGAAGGCCGACCTCGCGGCACTGGTTCCGGCGAGCGAGCGGCAGGCGTTCGACATGCGGCGGTACGCGAAGGGCCTGCTCGACGAGGGCAGCTTCTTCGAGATCCAGGCGCTGTGGGCCAAGGAGTTGACGATCGGCTTCGGCCGGCTGAACGGTGAGGTTGTCGGCGTCGTCGGCAACAACTCGATGTTCAAGGGCGGCGTGCTCTTCGTCGACTCGGCCGACAAGGCGACCCGGTTCGTGCAGCTCTGCGACGCCTTCAACGTCCCGCTGCTGTTCCTCTCCGACGTGCCCGGGTTCATGGTCGGCAGCGCGGTGGAGAAGCAGGGCATCATCCGGCACGGCGCCAAGATGATCACCGCGATCTCCGAGGCGACCGTACCCAAGATCTGCGTCGTGGTCCGCAAGGCGTACGGCGCGGGCCTCTACGCGATGGCCGGCCCCGGCTTCGAACCGGACGCCACGATCGCCCTGCCCACCGCGAAGATCGCGGTGATGGGCGCCGAGGCGGCCGTCAACGCCGTCTACGCCAACAAGATCGCGGCGATCGCGGACGAGGCCGAGCGGGCCGCGTTCGTCGCCGCGAAGCGCGAGGAGTACGAGCGGGACATCGACATCGTCCGCCTCGCCAGCGAGCTGGTGGTCGACGCGATCGTCGAGCCGCATGAACTGCGCGCCGAGCTGATCCGGCGCTTCGCGGCCGCCTGCGGCAAGGAGCGGCACTTCTCCCGGCGCCGGCACGGCGTCACCCCGGTCTGACGCGCCGCCGGCCCCACCCGGCCGGCCCGCCACCGCACCGACCCATCCCGGCGTCACGAGCGCCCGGCGGCCCTTCCACACCAGGAGGAATCCCATGGACTTCCGGCTCACCGAGGAGCACGAGGCGCTGCGGCAGAGCGTGCGGGAATTCGCCCGCGAGGTGGTCGCGCCGGTCATCGCCGAGCACTACGAGCAGCACACCTTCCCGTACGAGGTGGTCCGCCAGATGGGGAAGATGGGCCTGTTCGGGCTGCCCTTCCCGGAGGAGCACGGCGGCATGGGCGGCGACTACTTCGCGCTCTGCCTGGCCCTGGAGGAGCTGGCGCGGGTCGACTCCAGCGTGGCGATCACCCTGGAGGCGGCGGTCTCGCTCGGCGCGATGCCGATCTACCGCTTCGGCACCGAGGAGCAGAAGGCGCAGTGGTTGCCGAAGCTGTGCAGCGGCGAGGCGCTGGCCGCCTTCGGCCTGACCGAGCCGGGCTTCGGCTCGGACGCCGGCGGCACCCAGACGCGGGCCGTGCTGGACGAGACGACGAACGAGTGGGTGATCAACGGCTCGAAGGCGTTCATCACCAACTCGGGCACCGAGATCACGGTCCTGGTCACCGTCACCGCGGTCACCGGCACGAAGCCGGACGGCTCGAAGGAGCTGTCCACGATCATCGTCCCGTCCGGGACCCCCGGCTTCACCGTCGCCCCCGGCTACTCCAAGGTCGGCTGGACCGCCTCGGACACCCACGAGCTGACCTTCGACGACTGCCGGGTGCCGGCGGCCAACCTGCTCGGTGAGCGCGGCCGTGGCTTCGCCCAGTTCCTGCGGATCCTCGACGAGGGCCGCATCGCGATCGCCGCGCTCGCCGTCGGTCTCGCCCAGGGCTGCGTGGACGAGTCCGTCAAGTACGCGAAGGAGCGCCACGCCTTCGGCCAACCGATCGGCAACTACCAGGCCATCCAGTTCAAGATCGCCGACATGGAGATGAAGGCGCACACGGCCCGGCTGGCGTACTACGACGCCGCCGCCCGGATGCTCGCCGGGGAGCCGTTCAAGCGCCAGGCCGCGATCGCCAAGCTGCACGCCAGCACCATCGCGGTCGACAACGCCCGCGAGGCGACGCAGATCCACGGCGGCTACGGCTTCATGAACGAGTACCCGGTGGCCCGCTTCTGGCGGGACTCCAAGATCCTGGAGATCGGCGAGGGCACGTCCGAGGTGCAGCGCATGATCATCGCGCGCGATCTCGGTATGTGACGGACACCACGGGCCCGACCTTTTGTGTGGTCGGGCCACCTTGCCCGTCGGCGTTGCTGTCGGATATCCGCAGCGCGGGGTCGGCAGGACGACGATTCGCTGTCGGCGGTCGGACGTCATCCGTACCCTTCCTGCCCATGACCCCGGATCATGATCGTTCGCGGAGACCGGGCGGCCTCACCGGGCTGCCCGACCTTCTCCGTGGACACCGGCTCGCCGCCGGCCTCACCCAGGCCGAGTTGGCGTCCCGGGCCGGCATCGGCGTACGGACCGTGCGTGAGCTGGAGCGCGGCCGCTCCCTTCGGCCGCAACGCACGACGGTCGAGCTGCTCGCCACCGCGCTCGGGCTGGCCGAGCCGGCCCGCTCGGCGTTTCTCGCCGCGGCCCGCCCGGTGCCGGTTCCCCGGTCCGCCCCGGCCGACCCCCCGCCGGCCCGCCATCACGACGCCGACGCCGCCGCACCCGTCGCGCTGCCACCCGCCGCCGAGCTGATCGGCCGGGAACGCGACGTGGCCGAGCTGGTCAAGATGCTCACCGACGAGCCGGCACCCCGGCTGGTCAGCCTGGTCGGGCTGGCCGGGGTCGGCAAGACCGCACTGGCCCTGTCGGTCGCCCACGCGGTGGCCGGACACCACCCGGGCGGGGTGGCCGGCGTGCTGATCGGAGAGGGGTCGGACGCCGCCGACGTGCTCGCCGCCTCGATCGCGGTCTTCGAGGTGTCCCGCCTCCCCGACCTCGCCGTACGCCTCGCCGGGCGGCCGGCGCTGCTCCTGATGGACGCGGTGGAGCGGGCCCCCGACCCGGTCGCGGAGACCGTGCGCCGGCTCGCGGTCGCGGTGCCGTCGCTGCGGGTGCTGGTCACCGGCCGGCATCCGGTCGGGTTGCGCGGTGAACGGGTCCGCCCGGTCTCCCCGCTGGACGTCCCGCCGCCCGGCCAGGACCACGCCGGGCCCGCCGCGCTCGCCGGATATCCGGCGGTCGCGCTGTTCGCCGCCCGCCTCGCCCAGGTACGCCCCGACCCGCCCACCCCGGCCGAGTTGCCGGCGATGGCACGGCTGGTCCGCCGCCTCGGCGGGCTGCCCCTGGCCATCGAACTGATGGCGGCGCGGGGCCGCATCCTCGACCTCAACGAACTGCTCGACCGGTACGGCGACCGCGTCCTGGACCTGGCCACCTCCTCCGGGGCGGCCGAGCGGCCGGGCTGGGACGCCACCGACCCGGCCGTGGCCGAGACGCTCCGGGACGCGGTGGCGACCAGCTACCTGCTGCTCGCGCCGGAGGAGCAGGCCGCCCTGCGGCGGCTCGCCGTCTTCGGCAACCGCTGGTCCATCGAGCTGGCCGAGGAGGTGCTCGCCGACGACGGAGACCCGGCCGGAGCGGTCGTTCCGGATCCGGTGCCGCTGCTGGACCGGCTGCTCCAACTGGGGCTGCTGAGCGTACGCGGCAGCGGGCCGTTCCGGTTCCGGCTGCTCGACGCCGTGCGGGACTTCGCCGCCGAACAGGCCGCCGGCGCCGGTGAACTCACCTGCGTGCGGCGGCGCCACGCCCGGGCGATGGCCCGGCTGGTGACCCGTACCGCGCCGGAGCTGGTCGGCGTCCACCTGACGGCGGCGGTGCACCGGCTGGACGAGGTGAGCGGTGACATCAGCTCCGCGCTGGCGCACGCCGCCGTCGACGACCCGGTGACCGCGCTGCGGCTGGCCGCCGGGCTCTCCCGGTGGTGGCGATTCCGGGGCCGGGACGTCGCCGGCCGGCGGTGGTTGCGGCGACTGCTCGCCGACCCGCGTACCGCCGACGCCGACCCGGTGCTCCGGGCGTGGGCGTCCCTGGGGGTGGCCCGGCTGGCCGCCGAACACGGTGCCGGGGGCGAGGAGATGCCGTCCGCCCGGGCGGCGCTGGCCGCGTTCCGCGAGGTGGGCGACGTCACCGGGGAGCTGGAGGCGCGGACGGTCCTGTGCGCGCTGCTGATCGGTACCGGCGGTCACGACGAGGCGCGGGAGCAGGCCGAGGCCGTGCTGACGCTCGCCACCCGGCACGGGCGGACGCGGGACATGGCGGTGGCGCAGAACAACCTCGCCTGGCACGGCATCCGGGTGGGCGACCTCGTGGCCGCGCGGCGCCGGCTGGCGGCGGTCGACCGGCTCGCCACGCAGTCCGGGGAGCAGCGACTGCGGGTGCTCGCCCAGGCGAACCTCGCCGAGGTCGCCCGCCTGGAGGGCCGGTACGCCGACGCGGTCGACCGGGGCCGGCGGACACTGTCGGCGTTGACCGGACTGGGTGATCCCGGGCACCGCCGCCGGGTGCTGGGCACCGTCGGGTTGGCGCTGGCGCAGGACGGCCGGACAGCCGAGGCGGCGGAGGTGCTGGCCGAGCTGCGGCCGACGGGAACGCCGGGGGCGTCCGGCACGCCGGTGGGGAACGGCCCGGGCGCGGCGCACGGGCCGTCCGGTGGGCCGGGGCGGACGGCTGCGTGGTCCGGGCCGGGAACGCTCACCGACCCGGCGGACGGCATCTGCGCACTGATCGAGGGCAACCTTGCGCTGCACCGGGGCGACCGGGAGCTGGCGGCCGAGTGGTTCGCCGCCGCGGCCGAGGCCGCCGCCGACAGCCAGGACCGTCGTGACCTGGTGGAAGCGCTGGTGGGACTGGCCGCCAGCACGGCGGATCCGGCCGCGCTGGACCGGTTGGACGAGGTCTGCCGCAGCAGCGGAATCCGGCTGCTGCCGCACGAGGAACAGCTCCTGTACGCCCTCGCGGCGGCTCGCGGGAGGTAGCGCCCCCGGACCGGCCGTGGGGACGGGGACCGGGGGTGGCGCGAGCGACGAAGCCCCCTCTTGCTACCCCTTGCTCATCGCTCGCGCCGTTTCCCCCCGGTGCGTCCCCGCTGCACGAAGATTAGCCACCGCCGGTGTACCGCCCTGCCCGGTTTGATCGCCTATCGCCCGGGTGTACGGCGGTTCTGCCGGTCTTTCTGCCGGTGGCCGCCAAGGGCGGTCAGCAACGGCTCCCGGAGGCCGCGTGCTCGGTCGGGAGCGGGTCGGTGCTGCCGGCCGTGGCACCTGGGTGGACGGCGTCCCGCACCCGGCGCAGGCCGTCGAGGAGTGCCTTGAGCGCCTCGGGTTCGAGCTGCCCGGTGAACCACTCCTCGATGATGCGCAGGTGGCCCGGGAGCACCTCGTCCAGCCGCTTCAGCCCGCTGGCCGTGACCACCGCGTACGAGCTGCGGCGGTCGGACGGGCAGGCGCGTCGGGTCAGCAGCCCGTCCCGTTCCATCCGGTCAACCACCCGGGTGACCCCGCTCGTGGAGAGGGAGGTCTGGGCGGCGAGGTCGGTCATCCGCAGTTGGTTGCCCGGAGAGCGGGCGAGCCGGGTGAGCACCTCGAACTCAACCGGTGACAGGCCGTGCTCGTCGAACTGGGCGGCGAACCGGGCCGACAGCCCGGCGTACGCCTCGACGAGCAGGCCGACGGCGGTGATCCGGGGATCGTCGAACACATTCTGGTTCACCAGGTCATCTTAGCAGTCCTTGACACACGGAATATTGTCGCCGCTATAGTTGCTGAAGCAGCCGTTGGCCTACTCAACAATCTCCCCGGAGGGAAGCACTCATGACCAGCAGCACCGAACCGGTTACCCGCGACTGGGAGGGCCTCACCATCCCCGCCGCCGGCACCTATCTGCTGGACGTCGCCCACAAGCGCGTCGGCTTCGTCGCCCGGCACATGATGGTGAGCAAGGTACGCGGTGAGTTCACCGACGCCACCGCGACCATCACCGTCGCGGAGGACCCGATACAGTCCTCGGTCACCGCCACCATCCAGGCGGCCAGCATCGACACCGCCCAGGCCGACCGCGACGCGCACCTGCGCAGCCCGGAGTTCCTGGACGCCGAGCAGTACCCGACGCTGGAGTTCCGCAGCACCGGCGTGAAGTCCCGTGACGGCAACGAGTTCGTCCTCTCCGGTGAGCTGACCATCCGGGGCGTGACCCGGCCGGTCGACCTGGAGGTCGAGTTCGAGGGCGTCGGCCGCAGCCCGTTCGGCCAGGACATCTTCGGTTTCTCGGCGAGCACCGAGATCGACCGCGAGGACTTCGGCCTGACCTGGAACGTCGCCCTGGAGACCGGGGGCGTGCTGGTCGGCAAGAAGATCAAGATCGAGATCGAGGGCGAGGCCGTCCGCCAGGCCTGACCGCCGCCCACGTACCAGAAAGGCCCGCGCCGCGGCGCGGGCCTTTCGCGTCGGTGCGATTTGTCACGACATGTTCGTGGGCCGTGGTGATGGTCAACCGCCCGACCAGGGTAGGGATCCCGCCAGGAGCACGTACGGCCGCAGACCTGGCCCGCCCGGCGCACCGAGCGCCGGCTCAGCCTCTGGCCCGGCGCCGTGGGCGCTCTTACCGTGGATGGTTCACAATGCGCTGCGGAACAACATCGTTCCGTCGCGCCGGCGCCGGGAGGACACATGGGCAGGGACGTCGAGCAGGGCGCCTTCTCCCGCGAGGACCGGGTCCGCTACCGGCAGAAGGTACGTCGCTGCCTGGACGTCTTCGCCCTGATGCTGGACGACTTCGGGTTCGACGCCGACCGGCCGATGACCGGCCTGGAGATCGAGCTCAACCTGGTCGACTCCGCCGCCGAGCCGGCGATGCGCAACGACCAGATCCTCGCCGACATCGCCGACCCGCTCTTCCAGACCGAGCTGGGGCAGTTCAACCTGGAGCTGAACGCGTTGCCCCGGCTGATCGAGGGCACCGGGTTCGCCGACTACGAGCACGACCTGCGGAGCAGTCTCACCCGCGCCGACGAGCGGGCCGCCAAGTCGGACGCGAGGATCGTCCTGGTCGGCATCCTGCCCACGCTCACCGAGCGCCACCTCGTCGCCGACAACCTCTCCACCAACGAGCGCTACCGGGTGCTCAACGACCAGATCGTCGGGGCCCGCGGCGAGGACATCGAACTCGACATCCGGGGCATCGAGCGGCTCCAGACCCACACCGACTCGATCGCCCCCGAGGCGGCCTGCACCAGCCTCCAGTTCCACCTCCAGGTCGCGCCGGACAGCTTCGCCGACTACTGGAACGCCTCCCAGGCGATCGCCGCCGCCCAGGTGGCGATCGGAGCGAACTCCCCGTACCTGTACGGGCGGCAGCTCTGGGCGGAGACCCGGATCGCGCTGTTCCAGCAGGCCACCGACACCCGGCCGGACGAGCTGAAGGCCCAGGGCGTACGGCCCCGGGTGTGGTTCGGCGAGCGGTGGATCACTTCGATCTTCGACCTGTTCGAGGAGAACGTCCGCTACTTCCCGCCGCTGCTGCCGATCTGCGAGGACGAGGACCCGGTGGAGGTCCTGCACGCCGGGGGCGTGCCGCAGCTCGGCGAACTGCGCCTGCACAACGGGACCGTCTACCGCTGGAACCGGCCGGTGTACGACATCATGGACGGCCGCCCCCACCTGCGGGTGGAGAACCGGGTGCTGCCGGCCGGGCCGACCGTGGTCGACATGCTTGCCAACGCCGCGTTCTACTTCGGCCTCGCGCGCGGGCTGGCCGAGGCGGACCGGCCGATCTGGAGCCAGCTCACGTTCAGCTCGGCGGAGGAGAACTTCCACGCCGCCGCCCGCCGGGGCATGGACGCCGTCCTGTACTGGCCCCGGCTCGGCGAGGTGCCGGTGACGAAGCTCGTCCTCGACGTCCTGCTGCCGACGGCGGCGACCGGGCTGGACCGGTTCGGGGTCGCCCCCGCCGAACGGGACCGCCTGCTCGGGGTCATCGAGCAGCGCTGCCGGACCGGCCGCAACGGTGCGGTCTGGCAGACGGAGACGGTGTGGGCGGCCGAGCGGCACCGGAACATGAGCCGGGACGCCGCCCTGCACCACATGGTGCAGCGGTACGCCGACCTCCAGCGCGGCAACGAGCCCGTCCACACCTGGCCGGTCGGCTGACCGTACCGCCCCGTTGGCGGCCGACGCCGTGATCGAGCGTGACCTTGGCGGGGCCTCCGCCGGTGGTCAGTCCCGGCGGGGAGGCCGGGCACGGCGGCCGGCCGTTCGCGTCGACATCTCGTCCGTTGTCCCGGCACCGTCGGTCGCGTCGGCCGTGCCGGTCGTTGCGGCGGAGGCGTCCACCTGCTCGATCTCGCCGGCTCGCTGGGTGGGCAGCCGGTCGGTGACGCTCGCCTTCTTCCCGCTCGCCCGGGCGGCTGTGGTGCGGCCGCGCCGGGTGCCGCCCGTGGCATCCCCGGCGGACGTCGACCCGCCGGGTGCCGACTCCGCCAGGGTGTCCCCGCCGCCCGCGCCGCCCGCCACGACGTCGCGCGAGGAGCCGGTGGTGTCCCGGCCACCCGTCGCGCCGGTCGCTCCGGTGCCGGCCTCGTCCGGACCCGCGCCGGATTCGGGCGCGGTGCGCTGCCGCGGCACACGGGCGGCCGGACGGCGACCGGCTCGCTGGCCGAGCGTGGCGACCAGGGCCGAGCCGCCGAGACCGACGATGACGGCGTACGGGGCGATGAGATGCGCCGACACCTGCTCCGGGCCGATCGCGGTCAACCCCGGGACGGCGAGCAGGTAGGCGACCGCGACGAGCAGCGGGCCGGCCGCACCGGAGGCGGTCGTGCCGACCCGGCGGTCCGGGTCCCGCGCCGCGCGCCGCGCGGCCAGGATGCCGATGACCAGCGCGGAGCCGAGCGACAGCAGCGCGCCCGGCCAGTAGAACCAGTCGCGGATCCACAGCTCGTCGCCGCCCGCGCTCAGCTGCCAGATGCCGAGTTGAGCGCTGGTGAGGCCGCGCCCCGCGAGGACGCCGTCGACCACTGCCACCACGGCGAGCAGCCAGAGCCAGCCGACGGTGGCGATCACGTTGCCGGCGGCGGCCCGGGAGTGCAACGCCCA
Organism: Micromonospora thermarum; assembly: GCF_012034245.1. Lineage (GTDB taxonomy): Bacteria > Actinomycetota > Actinomycetes > Mycobacteriales > Micromonosporaceae > Micromonospora > Micromonospora thermarum. The sequence goes on from NZ_JAATEO010000001.1 coordinate 244,817, forward strand.
CACGGCGATCGCGACCCCGACCAGCACCCCCAGGGCGGCGTAGACGGCGGCGACGTCGCGGGGCGCCGAGATGTCCGGCACCACGGCGACCCGGGCCGGTACGGCCACCAGCAGCACGGTGATCAGGGCGCCGACCCCGGCGGCCACGGCCAGCGTGAACCGGCCCAGCGTCCCGCCGTCCGCGCCCCGCGTGGCACGGGCGTCGGCCGTGCCGGCGGTCCCGGGGACCGCCGTCGGGACGGTGCCGGTGGCGGACGACCCGGCCGGCGTGGCACCGACCGCGCTGTCCACTTCGCCGGTCGGGGAGTCGCTCCCGCCGCCGAGTGAGCCGGCGACGGAGGCCCCGGCAGTGTCGTCGGACCCGGCCGCCCCGCGCGCCCGCAGGCGCTGCGCGCAGACCGCGCCGAGCACCGTGGAGGTGGCGGCGATCCAGGTGGCCCAGATCAGACTGGCCGTCCAGGCCGTCGCGGCGGCCGCCCCGTCGGACGGCGGAGCCCAGTTGATGATGCCCAGCCCGTAGCCGAAGCCCAGCTGCGCGGCACCCGCACCGGCCGCGACGCCGAGCGCGGTCGTGATCGATCCTCCCCAGCCCCTGGCCATGCCCGGGAGCGTAACGTCCCGTGGTCGGCGCGGCGAGTGGTGACGGTCGACCGTCACGCAGCGCGGTTGGGCCGGCCGGGTACGGTCGCCGATGACTGAGAGACCGCAGGTTTCCCGACGGTCTCGGGAAGCGGTGGGGGAATGACGGACGGGAACGCGACGCCCGGCGCCCGGCACGACCGGGTGACGCTGGTGCTCGGCGGTGGGCTGGCGACCGTGCTGCTCGCCGCGATCGGCGCGACGACCGGCTGGATCCTGGCCGGCGAGGACGACCGGCGCGCCACGTCGACGGCGGGTGCGAGCGCGACGCCGACCGCCGCCCCGGTCACGGCCACGTCGTCCCGGCCCATTCCGTCGCGGTCCACGCCGTCGCGTCCGGCGGTCACCGGGCCGACCGTGCCGGACGTGGTCGGCCGCGACTTCGACGACGCACGGGACGAACTCGAGGAGCGGGGGCTGCGGTGGCGCCTCGTCTTCGAGGGGGGCAGCGGGCGGGCCGTGGAGCGCACCTACCCGAAGGCCGGCACGGCGGTCACCCCGGGACGGACGGTCACCCTGTACGTGAGCGGCCCGCCGCCGGTCGTACGGGTGCCGGACGTGGTGGACGAGGACTGCGCCGAGGCGGCCGAGGAACTCGCCGGGGAAGGGTTCCGCGTCGTGTACACGCTGCGCCGCAGCGGCACGGTGCTCAAGCATGATCCGGCCGGCGACAGCCAGGCTCCCTGGGGTGACCCGGTCGCCCTGTGGTGCGGCGAGCCCGCCGACGGCACGCCGTCGCCCAACCCGTGACGCGCTGATCCCGGCTGACAGCCGTGCATTTCGCTAGGTTGACGTCAGGCCGCGAGCGGAGGACGTGGGATGAGCGACGATCGTCAGGAGCCACCCGCCGGAGAGCACGACGACCGGACCCGGCCGCTGCCCCCGACCGGGGCCGAACCCGCCGACCGTACGCAGCGGTTGCCGCGACCGGAGGACAGACCGGCGGGGGCGTCCGGCGACGAGACCCGGCCGATGCCGGTCGACCGCACCGCGCCGATGCCGCCGGAGGCCCGTGGCCCGGCCGCGTGGTCGGGGCGGGCCGGGGTGCCACCGCCGCGGCCGACCGAGTACCGGGAGACGACCGAGTGGTACGCCGAGGACCAGGGGGGCCGCCGCTGGTGGCTGCCGATCCTGTGGGGCGTGCTCATCCTGCTCCTGCTCGGCGCACTCGGCGTCGGCCTGTGGCTGGCCCTGGCCGCCGACGACGACGAGCCGACCGGTCCCGAACCCTCGCCGTCGGTGTCGCTGACCCGGGCCTCCCCCACGACGGCCGCGCCGACGACCTCGGCCGCGCCGACGACCGCCTCCCCGTCGCCGACCGAGGCGGGCGAGGTGCCGATGCCGCCGGTGGTCAACCTGCCGCTGGCGACCGCCCGCGCCATCCTCGACCGCGCCGGGCTGGACTACCGCATCGAGTACCGGACGTCCGACCGGCCCGCGGGGACGGTGTTGGACACCGATCCGGACGCCGGCGACCTGGTGGAGGAGGACGAGGAGGTCACCCTGGTGGTGTCCCGGCCCGAGCCGTCACCGACCACGGCCACGCCGAGCCCGGAGCCGACGCCCACCTCCTGAAGGGGGCGCCGCTCACCACATCCGGCGTCTCGTGCCGACCAGGCCCAGCCCGGCGAGCGAGATGGCCAGCCCGAAGATCCCGGACCAGAACAGCGAGCGCCGGACGTCGTCCGGTGACTGCGGCGCCGCCTGGGCGCCACCCACGCCGGCCGCCGGCCCGGCGTCGGCCGGCGGAACCTCGGTGGGTACGCCGAGATCCTCGTCGGGGGTGTCGGGGTCCGGGTCGCCCCCGAATCCGTAGACCGGCTCCTCCTCGACCACGGTGATCTCCGGGGCGGGGACCGGTGCCGTCAGTCGGGTGGAGGAGAGAGCGGGGTCGCGGACCACAACCACGAGGGTGGTGGCGGCGCCGACGAGCGCCAGGAGTCCGAAGGCGTAGGCGATACGGGAGCGGTGCCGCCGCGCGGCGGGCTGATAGACCATGGCCATCCCAGGTTCGGGGTCCTGGTCGCGCGGGGTGGAGCTGCCGGGGCGGGCGTACCGCTGATTCTATGGCCGCGGCACGCCCTCCGGTGGCGGATCGCGGGAGGTCAGCCCACCCGGACGGGGGTGCGGGCGACCGGCCGGCGCGCCGTCCGAACGGTGTGCGGACGGTGCTGGGGCGCGGTCTGGACCTGGTGCAGACCCTCCCGCTGGACGAAGATCGACCGCCGGCTGACCGCGTCCCCCGATGCGTTCAACTCGTAGCCGTCGAGCCAGAGCCAACCGTCGTAGGTCGGCCAGTCGAGGACCCGGATCACCCGGAAGGTGATGGGCCGGAGGAACTGGACACTCGCCGCGCGAGTCACGTGCAGTACGTCACCGGAGCGGGGAAGCACATGGGCTCCTGGGAGGGAGGGCCGGCGGGCGAGCCGGCGGGAGCTTGATCGGGGGACGTCTCTGGTCCGGCCTCGGGGTCGTGCCTCGTGGAACCGGTGGTGCTGGTGGTGGTCGGGCCGTACCCGCTGGTGGCGCGCCGCCACCCGACCAACACCCGGCTGCTCCGGGTACCGCTCCCGCCGCCGCAGCCATCAGGCGTGCAGCGGTGGGGTCATCACCCCGGGGCAGGTCTGGTTGCCGTGGCCCGGGTGCGCCCACCGCCTCGCGTCCCACTGGTGGTGATCTCACCACGGCGGGGGAGTGGACGGAGACGGTGAGTGACCCGTGCCATACGGACAGAGTGCATCAGCGGCGTGCGACATGCAAGTTGCACGTCGACTTTTGCCGATACGCGAGCGGCTCGCGCAATGCAACGCTTGAAGCCGTTCGCGTTCGGACGGCACACTGAGGACCGGTTTCGCCCGTCGCGGCCGGTCGACGACCGGCACCACCCACCCCGCCGCGAACGCCCGTCCACCGGCGCGCCTGCCGGCACGACGACACGGGCGGGCGGTGTGTCGAGGTGGAGGGGGACGGGGTTGGCCAGCAGCCGGCGGTCCGACCAGCAGCCGAGGTGTCGCCGTGAGCGCGAGGAGTGAGCCGGGGTCGCTGCCCCGGGGTCCCGGGCCCTGCCGTGAGCGCGGGGTGGCGCCGTGACTGAGCGGCGGAGCCCGACGATCCGCCGTCGGCGGCTGGGCGCGGAGCTGCGCCGGCAGCGCGAGGCGGCGGGCATCACCATCGAGGCGGTCGCGGAGCAGCTCGAGTGCTCGGCGTCCAAGATCTCCCGCATCGAGACCGGCCACACCACCGCGACGCCCCGGGACGTCCGGGACATGCTCCGCATCTACGGCGTGGTCGGCGCCGAGAGCGACGAGCTGGTGCAGATCGCCCGGGAAGCCCGGCAGAAGGGCTGGTGGCACCCGTACAGCACGGTGCTGGTCGGGGCGTACGTCGGCCTGGAGGCGGCCGCCAGCTCCATCCGGGCGTACGAGCAGCAGGTCGTGCCCGGCCTGCTGGAGACCGAGGAGTACGCGAGCGCGATGATCCGCGCCGCCCGACCCGACTTCACGCCGGAACAGGTCGCACAACGTGTCCGTGTCCGGCTGGGTCGACAGTCGTTGCTGACTCAGGATGATCCGGTCGATCTGTGGGTGGTGCTCGATGAGGCGGTGGTGAGCCGGCCGGTGGGCGGGGACGCGGTGATGCGTGACCAGCTCAGACGGCTGGTGGAAGTGGCCGAACTGCCGAACGTGACGTTGCAGATCCTGCCTTTCGAGGTGGGGGCGCACGCCGGCATGGACGGCACCTTCACGATCCTGAGCTTCCCCGAGCCCGGTGATCCGGATGTCGTGTACGCAGAGAACGCCACGGGTGGGCTCTTCCTCGAGAAGAGTGACGAACTACAGAAGTACAGCTTCATCTTCGATCACATCCGCGCAGCGGCCATTCGTCCCGAGGAGTCCGTCGCACACATCGCGAAACTGGCAGAGGAGCCGCTGTGGAAATGGCGACCAAGAAGTTCCCCGTGGACCTGACGCAGGCCACCTGGTTCAAGAGCTCGAAGAGCGGGCCGAACTGCGACAACTGCGTGGAGGTGGCGTACGTGACGGGGGCGGTCGGCGTGCGGGACTCGAAGGACAAGTCGGGTCCGGCCCTGATCTTCAGCCCGGGTGGGTGGCGTGCCTTCGTCACCGGCACCCGGGGCGGCGTCTTCGGCCGGGACTGACCGTCGACCGTGTGTCCCCGTCCGGCCCGACCGGGCGGGGCCATCGGCGTGCCCGCACCACCGGCCGTTCGGCGGCTCGGCGCATGACCGCCGGTGTCCCCGTCGCCACATCGGTCCCGTCTCGTTGAACCGGTCGGTACGGCGTTGGTCGACAACCGCCGTACGGATCGGCGACCGAGCGAGGCAGGCGAGACGGATGACGACGATCGGGTCAGACAACCTCACCAACGGTCCGGGCAAGCCGGAACGGTTCGGGGGCAAGTACCGCGGGGCGCGCCGCGACACCGTGCTGACCGAGGTCGTGTCGTCGGAGGCCGAGGTCGGCGAGCGGGAGGCGCCCGCCCCGGAGCCCGCCGGCCCGCCGCTCACCCTGCCCTCGCTGGACCCGAACCCGCTGACCGAGCCGTCCTACCCGTCCGGCGGCTGGCGGGCGGAGCACCAGGAGTCGCTGGTCGACCACCCGCTGCTGCGCGGCCTGCTGATGGAGTTGCCGCCGAAGGGCAGCGTCCCCCCGCCCGGCTGGCTGGACCGGTGGTTCGAGGCGACCCGGGCCATCCTCGAACTGCTATACGTGCAGGGCTCCGGCCGTTCGCGCTGACGCCGTCCGCGCCGGGGGTGTCGCCCGCTCCACCAGGCGGTTGTGCCGCAGCGCGTGACGGACGCCGATCGCGACGACACCGAGCGCGCCGACGGTGATCGCGGGACCGGTCGCGTCGGCGCCGGTGAGCGCGTCGGGCGCGAGCGCGGCGGCCAGCGCCGGCAGGATCGCCAGGCCGGTGAGCTGCACCGGGAGCCCGACCAGCGGATGGGCGGCGGCGGCGCGCAGGCCGTGCGGCGCGGGTGTGGCCGGCGCCGCCGCGAAGGCACCGGCCCCCGCCCGGACGCGACGGACGCGGCGGACGGTGCAGGCCGCGACCGCGAGCGTCGGGACCACGGCGAGGCCCAGCCCGGCGGCGGCGCGGTCGGCCGGGGACGAGCCGCCGCTGGGGAGCCCGACGACCAGCACGGTCGCCGTGAGGACGAGGCCGGTCGCCGTCAGGGCGAGCACCCGGCCGGCCTGCCGGCGCAGGCCGCGGGCGTACTCCGCCCGGGGCAGCCGGTCCGCGAGCCAGCCGGCGGCCAACCACACCACGGCGAGCGGGAGCAGCACGACGAGCTGAATCTCCATGGTGTACAGACTTGCCCGGTCCGGCGTCGCGCGAATCCGGGCCGGTCCCCCGTTGACCCCGTAACCGGCCCCGTAGGGGTCATCCTGCCGGTGTTATGGACAACTCGGCATGTTCAATTCGCGGTTCACCGCGCTCTACCCTCAGCTCGATCAGCGGTCATCGATTCACTCGCCACGAACGGGTGGACGGTCGACGGCCGTTCGGAGGGAGGTAGGACATGGGTATCCCACGCAGGTCCGTCCTGGTCGGGGTGGCCGCGCTGGCCATGGTGGTCACCGCGACACCGGCTCTCGCCGCCGAGCCGGTGGGTACGGTCCGCAGCGCCGGCGGCGCCACCGCCGTCGCGGACAGCTACATCGTGGTCTTCAAGGACAGCGCGGTCAGCCGGGCGGCCGTCGGGTCGTCGCTGAACCGGCTCGTCAGCAGGCACGGCGGCACCGTGGCCCGGACGTACAGCGCGGCCCTGCGCGGTGCCGAGATGCGGATGAGCGCGCAGGCGGCCGCCCGGATGGCCGCCGACCCGGCGGTGGCGTACGTCGAGCAGAACCACACCGTGTCGATCAACGGCACCCAGACGAACCCCCCGTCCTGGGGCCTCGACCGGATCGACCAGCGGAACCTGCCGCTGAACAGCTCGTACACGTACCCGAACACCGCGGGCAACGTGACGTCGTACGTCATCGACACCGGCATCCGGACGACGCACTCGGACTTCGGCGGCCGGGCGACCTGGGGCACCAACACCGCCGACAGCAACAACACCGACTGCAACGGCCACGGCACGCACGTCGCCGGCACCGTCGGCGGTACGGCGTACGGCGTCGCGAAGACCACCCGCCTGGTGGCCGTGAAGGTGCTCAACTGCCAGGGCAGCGGCACCAATGCCGGGGTCATCGCCGGCATCGACTGGGTCACCGCGAACGCGGTCAAGCCCGCCGTCGCCAACATGAGCCTGGGTGGCGGGGCGAGCACGGCCACCGACGACGCCGTGATCAACTCGATCAACTCCGGCATCACGTACGCGGTCGCCGCCGGCAACGGCGACTTCCTCGGCAACCGGCAGAACGCCTGCAACTACTCCCCGGCCCGGGCCGGGCCGGCGATCACCGTCGGTGCCACCCAGAACAACGACGCCGCCGCGAGCTTCTCCAACTTCGGCACCTGTGTGGACATCCTGGCGCCGGGCGTGAACATCACGTCCGCCTGGCACACCAACGACACCGCGACGAACACCATCAGCGGCACCTCGATGGCGTCGCCGCACGTCGCCGGGGTCGCGGCGCTGGTGCTCTCGGCCAACCCGTCCTGGACCCCGCAGCAGGTCCGGGACTACCTGGTCAACAACGCCACCCCGGACGTGGTCACGAACCCGGGCACCGGCACCCCGAACCGGCTGCTCTACGTGGTCAACGGCGACACCCCGCCGCCGCCCAACGACTTCTCGGTCTCGGTGTCGCCGACCTCCGGCTCCACCGCGCCCGGCGGCTCCGTCACCACGACCGTGGCCACCGCCACCACCAACGGTTCCGCGCAGTCGGTGAGCCTCTCGGCCAGCGGCCTGCCGTCCGGTGCCACCGCCACGTTCAACCCGGCGACGGTCACCTCGGGCGGGTCGTCGACGCTGACCATCAGCACCTCGGCCAGCACCCCGGCCGGCACGTACACCGTGACCGTGACCGGCACGGCCGCCTCCGGCACCCGGACCGCGACGTACTCGCTGACGGTCACCGGCACCGGCGGCGGTTGCTCCGGGACGAACGGCACCGACGTGGCGATTCCGGACACCGGCGCGACGGTGGCCAGCCAGATCACGATCTCGGGCTGCAACCGGAACGCCTCGGCGACCTCGACGGTCGCGGTGAACATCGTCCACACCTGGCGCGGTGACCTGGTCGTCGACCTGGTTGCCCCGGACGGCTCGGCGTACCGGCTGAAGAACAGCAGCTACTGGGACAGTGCCGACAACGTCAACGCCACCTACACGGTGAACCTGTCCACCGAGGCGGCGAACGGCACCTGGCGACTCCAGGTGCGGGACGTCTACGCCGGTGACACCGGCTACATCAACACCTGGACCCTGACCCTCTGAGACCTGGTTCCCACAGGCCGGGGCCCCTTCCGGAACACCGGGAGGGGCCTCGTGCCGTCCGGGGACGGGTCGTCAGACCGCGAAACCGGCGGGGCGCTCGGTGGCGGGGGCGGGTGGCTCCGCCTTCCACAGGCCGGTCTTCTGGGCGGCCAGCCGGGCGAGGTACACCGGGTTGAGGATCACGTACCGCCGCCAGAGGCGCTTCGGCTCCAGGCCCAGCCGCCAGAACCATTCGAGGCCGGCCCGCTGCATCCACGGCGGCGGCTGCTTGAGCAGGCCGGCGTGGTAGTCGAAGGCGGCGCCGACCGCCATCAGCGGCATGTCGAGCAGCGGCCGCATGGCGTACGCGAAGACCTCCTGGCGGGGGCAGCCCAGCCCGACCAGGACGAGCCGGGCCCCGCTGGCCTTGATGCGGTCGGCGATCTCCACGTCCTCGCCGGGCTGGACGGCGCGGAACTTGGACGGCTCCACCCCGGCGATCTTCAGGGCCGGGAACATCCGCTCCAGCGCCGGGATCAACCGGGCGAGGGTCTCCTCGGTGGACCCGTACAGGTAGACCGGGAGACCCTCCTCGGCGAAGCGGCGGAGCACGTGCAGGGTCAGCGTAGGGCCGTAGACCCGGTCGGTCAGGCCCGCGCCGTGCAGCAGGTTGAGCGCCCAGCGCACCGGCTGCCCGTCGGGCGTGACCACGTCGAAGGAATTGAGGCGGGCGTTGTGCGCGGGGTCGAGCACCCCGGTCATCACGCCGTGCACGGCGAGGGCGGTGAGCGCCAGCGGCCGGCGCTCGTGCGCCGCCGCCACGACCGCCTCGGTCGCCTCGGCGTAGTCGGTGGCGTCGACCAGGACACCGAGGACGTTCCGCTTGCCGCGCCCGCTCATGCCTGGGGCACCCACTTGTCCACGTTGGCCTCGTGAATCTCGCGCATGATCATGGGTACGTCGTAGACCTGCTTCCACTCCGGATAGTCGGACTGGAAGGCCTCGTTGGAGCCGATCCACCACTTGTGGTCGCCGATGCGGTTGGCCTCGACGTACTCGGAGATCATCTCCTGGCCGGTGATCTGCTCGGCCAGGGCGAAGGCCTCCCGCATCGAGGTGTTGGAGTGCCGCCCGCCGCCCAGGTTGTAGACCGCGGCGGAGCGCGGGTTGCGGAAGAACGCCTCGAACGCGGAGACCACGTCCGAGCTGTGGATCGCGTCCCGGACCTGCTTGCCCTGGTACCCGTAGATCCGGTACTTCCGGCGCTCCATGTTGGCCCGCATCACGTAGCCGAGGAAGCCGTGCAGTTCGGTGGCGGAGTGCGCCGGCCCGGTCAGCGTCCCGCCCCGGAAGCAGGCCGTCCGCATGTCGAAGTAGCGGCCGTACTCCTGCACCATCACGTCCGCGGCCACCTTGGACGCACCGAAGATCGAGTGCAGGCAGGCGTCGATCGACATGTCCTCCCGGATGCCCTGCTCGTACGGGTGGCCCGGCTCGATCTCCCAGCGGGTCTCCAGCTCCACCAAGGGCAGGCTGTTCGGCCGGTCGCCGTAGACCTTGTTGGTGGAGCAGTGGATGACCGGGGCCTCGATGCAGTGCTCGCGGACGTTCTGCAGGACGTTGAGGGTGCCGGCGGCGTTCACGTCGAAGTCGGTGAACGGGTCACGGACGGCCCAGTCGTGCGACGGCTGCGCCGCGGTGTGGATCACCACGGCGATGTCGGTGCCGTAGCGGCGGAAGAGCTTCGCGAGGCCGTCCCGGTCCCGGATGTCGACGCTGTGGTGCGAGTACGCCCGCCCCAGCTCGTCGTTCAACCGACGGACGTTCCAGGCGGTCGAGGCTTCCTCGCCGAAGAACTCCTGTCGCATGTCGTTGTCGATGCCGACCACGTCGAGCCCGAGGCCGGCGAAGTGCCGGACCGCCTCGGAGCCGATCAGCCCGCCCGACCCGGTCACGAACGCGACACTCACACGACACCCCATCGTCCGTCGGTGGCAGAAACCATCGGAGCATAGCGTGACGTAGGACATGCCCCGATACGCCACGAGGGCCCCGCTTGCGCGGAGCCCTCGTCATGGTGGGGAAGGGGGGAGTTGAACCCCCACGCCCTTTCGGGCACACGGACCTGAACCGTGCGCGTCTGCCATTCCGCCACTTCCCCGTGGCTTCGACCCGGAACACTGTACTGCGTCCCGCCCGCCGTCTCCAGCGGGCCCGGCCATCCTACGCGGCTCCCGGTCGTTGTCGCGAACGGTTACCCTGTGTGGCGGTTACCGTTCGTGGCGGACGAAAGAGTAGCACGACGAAATCGGCCCGGCCGAACGGGCCGCCACCAGACGGCCGAGCGGCGTGTGAGCTGCGCGCGCCCCGGCCGGATACCATCATGTCCTCGGGACCCGAGGAGGAGCCGGTGAGCGTGCTGCAACGCTTCGAGAAGCGTCTGGAAGGCCTGGTCGAAGGGGCCTTTGCCAAGGTCTTCAAAGGGGTGGTCCACCCCGTGGAGATCCTCAACGCCATGCAGCGGGAGGCCGAGGCGCACAAGGCGATCCTGGCCGGTGGGCGCACGTTGGTGCCCAACCGCTACGTGATCGATCTCTCGCCGTACGACCACAGTCGTCTGGCGCCGTACGCCGCCGCGCTGGCCCAGGAACTGGCCCAGTCGCAGGCGGAGTTCATCGGCGAGCAGGCGTGGACGGTCTACGGCGACGTGATCGTCGAGATCGAACGGGGTGAGGGCCTCGACACCGGCATGTTCCGGGTCACCGCCGAGGTCTACACCGGTGGCGAGGTCGCCCCGGCGCCCGCCCCGGGCTACGACGCCGGCCCGCCGGCGTACCCCGCGTACGACCAGGGGGGCGGCTACGGTCCGCCGCCCGGCCACGGTGGCGGCCGCAACGTGCGGCTCGTCTCCGGTGACGGGCGCACCTACCCGCTCCAGATGGGCTCGACCGTCATCGGCCGTGGCGACCAGGCCAACCTGCGCCTGCCCGACGTCGGCATCTCCCGCCGGCACGCCCGGCTCGACTTCGACGGCGGCCAGGTCGTGCTGACCGACCTCGGGTCGACCAACGGCACGATGGTCAACGGCCAGCGGGTCTCCGCCGTCGCGCTCAACCCCGGTGACATGATCCAGCTCGGCACCACGACGCTGACCTTCCGCGTGGACGGCTGATCCGCCTTGCCGGAACTCGTCATCACCGTCGCCCGGTTCGGGTTCCTGATCCTGCTGTGGATCTTCGTGTTCACGGTGGTCGGAGTGATCCGCCGCGACCTCTTCGCGGGTGCCCGGTCGGGCCGGCTGGTGGCGGCGCCGCGCGCCGTCGGCGCCTCCCTCGGGCAGCCGTCGAAGCCGGCCAAGGTGAAGCGGGGGCGGGCGGCGCACCAGCTGGTGGTGACCGCCGGTCAGCTGGCAGGCACCCGCATCACGCTCGGCGAAGCGCAGATCACGATCGGTCGCGCCGAGGACTCCACCCTCGTGATCACCGACGACTACGCCTCCGCGCGACACGCCCGGCTGGTGCCGCGCGACGGGCAATGGTTCGTCGAAGACCTCGGTTCGACTAACGGCACTTACCTGGATCGCGCTAAGGTCACCGGACCAACCCCCGTCCCCCTCAGCGTGCCGATCCGGATCGGCCGCACTTCACTCGAATTACGGCCATGACTCTGACCCTGCGCTATGCGGCCCACAGCGACCGCGGTCTGATCCGAGACGGTAACCAGGACTCCGTCTACGCCGGGCCGCGGCTGCTTGCCGTCGCCGACGGCATGGGCGGCATGGCTGCCGGTGACGTCGCCAGCAACATCGTCATCGGTGCCATGGCGCCGCTCGACGAGGACGTCCCTGGTGACGCCCTGGTCGACGCGCTCCGCTCCGCCGTCAACAACGCCACCCAGCAGCTCCGCGAGACCGTGGACGCCAACCCCCAGCTGGAGGGCATGGGCACCACCCTCACCGCGATCCTCTTCTCCGGCAGCAAGCTGGGCATGGTGCACATCGGTGACTCGCGGGCGTACCTGCTGCGCCAGGGCGAGTTCGCCCAGATCACCAAGGACGACACCTACGTCCAGATGCTCGTCGACGAGGGCCGGATCAGCGCCGAGGAGGCGAGCAGCCACCCGCAGCGGTCCCTGCTGACCCGGGCACTCGACGGCCGGGACATCGACGCGGAGTACTCCGTCCGTCAGGTGCTCCCCGGTGACCGGTACCTGATCTGCAGCGACGGCCTGTCCGGCGTGGTCAGTGCGGACACCATCGCGGAGACGATGCGCGAGTACGTCGACCCGCAGCAGTGCGTCGAGCGGCTGGTGCAGCTCGCGCTGCGTGGCGGCGGCCCCGACAACATCACCGTGATCATCGCCGACGCGACCGACCAGGACATCGTCGAGGCGAGCCCGATCGTCGGTGGCGCCGCCTCCCGGGACCGGGGCATGGCCACCTCCGCCGACGTCTCCACGCCGGCGGCCCGCGCCTCGGCGCTCTCCGCGCCACGACCGGCCGCGCCCGAGGAGCCGGCGGCCGGTGCCGACGACGAGCCGGAGCGCCGCCGGCACCGGCCGGTACGCGCCGCGGCGATGACGCTGGCGCTGCTCGTCCTGCTGGGCGGGGCGGTGTTCGGCGGGTGGAGCTACACGCAGCGGCAGTACTACGTGGGTGCCACCGAGGACGGGCAGGTCGCCGTCTTCCGGGGCATCCAGGGGCAGATCGCCGGCATGGACCTCTCCACCGTGCACTCCACCAGCCCGGCCGAGCTGGAGGACCTCACCCTCGCCGCGCAGGAGCAGGTCAAGCAGGGCATCCCGGCGAAGAGCGAGCCGGACGCGGAGCGCCGCCTGGCCGAGCTGACCGCCGACACGCCGACGAACCCCAACCTCAAGCCGACCTGCCCGCCGAGCCCGACGCCGAGCGCGGTCACCGTCACGGCCACGCCGACGCCGACCGTGGCGCCGGGGACGGGCGCGCCCACCGCCAGCGCGACGCCGAGCACGCCGGCCGCGACCGGCCTGCCGGCCGCCCCGACCACCACGCCCGACGCCCTTCCCTCGGATCCGGTCACGCCGACCGTCGACCCGGCCGCCTGCCGGTCGCCCGAGTGAGCGTCGGCTCGACCCGTCAGGACGATCCGTGACCGCAGCGGCCACCCCGGCATCCCCGCCCGCCACCACGGGTGGGCAGCCCGGTGTGCGCCTGGCCCGGTCCCGGCGTAACGCCGAGCTGTCCCTGCTGCTGCTCGCGATGGTGCTGGTCGCCGCGTACGCGGCGATGGTCGAGGCGAACGTGCTCGAAACGGTCACCCCGGACTTCTGGGTGCCGGCCGCCGCGCTCAGCGCGGTCTTCCTCGGCCTGCACGTGGCGATCCGGTTCCTGGCCCCCTTCGCCGACCCCGCCCTGCTGCCGGCGGTCGCACTGCTCAACGGTCTCGGGGTCGGGTTCCTGCGCCGGCTCGACCTGGCCCGGGCCACCCCCGTCGAGCGGGCCGACCTGGCGATCTTCGCCGGTACCGGGGGCCGGCAGCTCGCCTGGACGCTGGCCTCGGTGGTCCTCGCCGCCGGGCTACTTCTCGTGGTCCGCGATCACCGCTCGATCTCCCGGTACGCGTACACCCTGGGGCTCGCCGGCATCGTGCTGGTGATGATCCCGGCGGTGCTGCCGTCGAGCATCTCGGAGATCAACGGCGCCAAGCTCTGGGTGCGTGTCGGCAGCTTCTCCATCCAGCCCGGCGAGTTCGCCAAGCTGGCCCTGCTCGCCTTCTTCGCGTACTACCTGGTCCGCAAGCGGGAGGTGCTCTCGCTGGCCAGCCGCCGGATCCTCGGCGTCGACTTCCCGCGCGGGCGGGACCTCGGCCCGGTCGTGGTGGTCTGGCTGATCAGCCTCCTGGTCCTCGTCTTCGAGAAGGACCTGGGCACCTCGCTGCTGTACTTCGGCATGTTCGTGGTGACGCTGTACATCGCCACCGAGCGGGTCAGCTGGCTGCTCATCGGTCTCGTGCTCTTCTTCGGCGGCGCCTACCTGGCGTACGTGCTGGGCAGCACCGTCGGCGGGCCGTTCGCCAACTTCTACCTGCGGGCCGAGATCTGGCTGGACCCGTTCGCCGACCCGTACGAGGACGGTTACCAGCTCGTGCAGGGTCTGCTCGCCCTCGGCACGGGTGGCCTCTTCGGGGCCGGGCCCGGCGGCGGCCAGCCGCTCAAGCTGCCCGAGGTGCAGAACGACTTCATCTTCGCCGGCATCGGAGAGGAGATCGGGCTCTTCGGCCTCTCCGCCCTGCTGGTGATCTATTTGCTCATCGTCGAGCGCGGGCTGCGCGCCGCCCTGGCGGTGCGCGACTCGTTCGGCAAGCTGCTCGCCGGCGGCCTGGCGTTCACCCTCGGCCTCCAGGTCTTCGTGATCGTCGGCGGGATCAGCAAGCTGATCCCGCTCACCGGCCAGACCACCCCGTTCCTCTCCGCCGGTGGCTCCTCGCTGATGGCGAACTGGCTGCTGATCGCACTCCTGCTCCGGGTCTCCGACGGCGCCCGCCGGCCGGTGACCGGCGGAGGCGGCGGGGTGGCCCGGCCGGCGGGCGCCCCGCCGGAGCAGCTGCACGGTGCCCCCACGGAGGTGATCAAGCCGTGAACGCACCCCTGCGCCGCGTCGGCGTCGTCGTGATCGTCCTGTTCGGGCTGCTCTTCGCGAACCTGAACTGGATCCAGGCCTACAAGGCGGACGAGTACCGCAACAGCGACTACAACGGTCGCGTCCAGGTCGCCGAGTACAAGCGCAAGCGCGGCAACATCGAGGCCGGCGGTACGGCGTTCGCCGTCAGCAAGGAGACCAGCGGCGAGCTGACCTTCCTGCGCACGTACCCGGGCGGGGCGCAGTACGCCCACGTCCTCGGGTACAAGCCGGTCAACCTGGCCGACACCGGCATCGAGAAGTCGGAGAACGACTTCCTCGCCGGCACCAGCGACCAGCTCATCGCCAACCGGGTCAAGGACCTGTTCACCGGTGACCAGACCGCCGGCGGCAACGTGCTCCTCACCATCTCCAAGCGGGCACAGGACGTCGCGTACAAGCAACTGCGCGACAACGAGAACGGCGTGACCAAGGGCGCGGCCATCGCGATCGACCCGCGTACGGGTGCGGTGCAGGCGCTGGTCTCCATGCCGAGCTTCGACCCGAACCCGCTGGCCAGTCACGACACCGACGAGGCCACCGCCGCGTACAACCAGCTGGAGCGGAACCCGGACGGCCCGCTGAAGAACCGGGCGCTCGGCGAGGTGCTTCCCCCAGGCTCCACCTTCAAGATCGTGGTGGCCGCCGCCGCCCTGGAGAACGGGGTCACCCAGGAGACCCAGATCCCGGCCGGGGCCAGCTACACCCCGCCGACCTCCGGCTCGCCGATCCGCAACGCCGCCCCGTCGATCTGCCCCGAGTCGCAGGTCACCCTGATGAACGCGGTGACCGAGTCGTGCAACACCGGCTTCGCCCAGCTCGGCGTCCGGCTCGGTGCCGACGCCATCAAGGAGAAGGCCCGGCAGTTCGGCTTCGAGCAGGACGACCTGACCGTCGGCCGGCTCGGTGAGGGTGGCCACCCGGTCGCGGCCAGCCGGACCGGCAGCATGGAGAACGCCGACGGCGGCGACGACCCGGCGGCGCTCGCCCAGTCCTCCATCGGGCAGCGCGACGTGCGGATGACTCCGCTCCAGGGCGCCCTGATCGCGGCCACCGTGGCCAACGGCGGCAGCCAGATGCGGCCGTACCTGGTCCGCCAGCTCCTCGGCCCGGACCGCACCACCGACTACTACACCGCCAACCCGCGTGAGCTGCGCCGGCCGATCAGCGGCCAGGTCGCCACCGACCTGCGCGAGATGATGGTGAGCGTCGTCGAGAACGGCACCGGCCGGAACGCGCGGATCAGCGGCTACACGGTCGGCGGCAAGACCGGCACCGCCCAGTCCGGCCCGAACACCCGCGACCACGGCTGGTTCATCGGCTTCGCACTGGACAAGGACGGCAACCCGGTCTCGGCGGTCTGTGTCCTGCTGGAGGAGGCCGGCAGCGGCGGCAGCGCCGAGGCGGCCCGGATCGGCGGCCAGATCATGCGGGCGGCGATCGCCGACCCGGGGAGTCGCTGACATGCTCAGCCCCGGGGTGCAGCTCGGCAACCGCTACCGGCTCGACGAGCGGATCGCGAGCGGCGGCATGGGCGACGTCTGGCGCGGCACCGACCAGGTGCTCGGCCGGACGGTCGCCGTGAAGAGCCTGCTCCCGGCCCTGCTGGACGACCCGGACTTCGCCGAGCGGTTCCGCGGCGAGGCGCGGACGATGGCCACCATCAACCACCCCGGCGTGGTGGACGTCTACGACTTCGGCAGTGACCAGCAGATCGCCTTCCTGGTGATGGAGTACGTCGAGGGCGACGCGCTCTCGGCGACCCTCGGCCGGGTCGGGCGGCTCACCCCCGCCCGCACGATGGCGCTGGTCGCCCAGGCGGCCGACGCGCTGCACGCCGCCCACGTCAAGGGCATCGTGCACCGGGACGTGAAGCCCGGGAACCTGCTCGTCCGGCCGAACGGCACCCTCGTGCTCACCGACTTCGGCATCGCCCGCTCCGACCTGGTCGCCCAGCTCACCGCCGCCGGGTCGGTGCTCGGCACCGCCTCGTACATCTCGCCCGAGCAGGCCACCGGCGGGGTCGCCACCCCCGCCTCGGACGTCTACGCGCTCGGCGTCGTCGCGTACCAGTGTCTCGCCGGCCGGCGGCCGTTCGAGGGTGACAACCCCCTCGAGATCGCCATGCGGCACGTCCAGGAGACGCCCCGGCCGCTGCCCGCCGACATCCCGCCGCAGGTGCGCGCCGTCGTCGAGCGGGCCATGGCGAAGGACCCGGCGGCGCGCTGGCCGAGCGCGGCCGCGCTGGCCGGGGTGGCCCGCCAGTTGAAGGTCCAGCTCTCCCAGGCCGCTCGCGCGTCCGGCCGGGCCAACCCGGTGTCCGCCGCGCCCGCGTCGCCGGCCCCCGGCCGGGCCCAGGTGCCGCCCCCGTCGGCGGCCCGCCCGCCGGTGGCTCACCGCCCGCCGGCGACCGCGCCGCAGGCGCCCCGCCCGCCGGTGTCACCGCCCCGTCCGCCGGTGGTGGCGCACGCTTCGTCGGCCCCACGGCCGCCGGCCGCGCAACCGGGCCGGCCCCACGGCCCGGCGACCGTGCCGTCGGCGCCGACCCGACCGGGGTACGCTCCGAAGCCCGCTCCTCCGCCGCCGCGGCGCCGGTCCCGGCCCGGGATGGTGTTCCTCGTCATCCTCCTGGCCGTACTGGTACTGGTCTGCTCCGGCGTGATTTCCTACAACCTGCGGTCGTCGGCGCTGCCCGG
This sequence comes from Micromonospora thermarum, assembly GCF_012034245.1. Taxonomy (GTDB): domain Bacteria; phylum Actinomycetota; class Actinomycetes; order Mycobacteriales; family Micromonosporaceae; genus Micromonospora; species Micromonospora thermarum. Next base: position 262,203 of record NZ_JAATEO010000001.1, read on the forward strand.
TGAACCCGGCACGTCGGCACCGCGGACGGTGACGTCCGGCGCGCTGCGGCTCGACGGACGCGACGATCCGGCCGGGACGTCGTACCGTCGACAGCAACTGCCCCGGCCGGGCGGCGACGTGACGACGACGAGCGAAGGACGACAGACGCGATGACAGCGCAGGCCCGCCTGCTCGGTGGCAGGTACCAGGTCGGCGAGCTGCTCGGCTACGGCGGCATGGCCGAGGTGCACCGCGGTCGCGACCTGCGGCTCGGTCGGGACGTCGCGATCAAGATGCTCCGGACGGACCTGGCCCGGGACGCCACCTTCCAGATGCGGTTCCGGCGGGAGGCGCAGAACGCCGCGTCCCTCAACCACCCGGCCATCGTCGCCGTCTACGACACCGGCGAGGAGCAGGCGCCCACCGGCGAGACGCTGCCGTTCATCGTGATGGAGTTCGTCAACGGGCGCACTCTCAAGGAGGTGCTGGGCGCCGAGGGCCGGCTCCAGCCGCGGCGGGCGCTGGAGATCTGCGCCGACATGTGCGCGGCGCTGGAGTTCAGCCACCGGCACGGCATCATCCACCGCGACATCAAGCCCGGCAACGTCATGCTCACCCAGACCGGCCAGGTCAAGGTCATGGACTTCGGCATCGCCCGGGCCCTGGCCAGCGGTGCCACCACGATGACGCAGACCAGCGCCGTGATCGGCACCGCGCAGTACCTGTCGCCGGAGCAGGCCCGGGGCGAGGCGGTCGACGCCCGCTCCGACGTCTACGCCGCCGGCTGCGTGCTCTTCGAGCTGCTCGTCGGGCACCCGCCGTTCGTCGGGGACAGCCCGGTCAGCGTCGCGTACCAGCACGTACGGGAGGCGCCGCCCACGCCGAGCGACCTCAACCCGGAGGTCAACCCGGCCGTCGACGCGATCGTGCTCAAGGCCCTGTCGAAGAACCCCCTGAACCGCTACCAGAGCGCCGGCGAGATGCGCGCCGACCTGCTGCGCGCCGCCGCCGGCCGTCCGGTGCTCGCCACCCCGGTCATGCGCGAGGAGGAGACGACCCAGCTGGCGCCGGCCGGCGCCGGTTACCCGCCGGTCGGTCCGGCTGGCCCGCGCACCCAGCAGATCCCGGCCCGGGTCGGCGACCCCCGCCGCCGCAAGGCGTCGTCCTGGCTGATCGCGACGTTCGCCGCGCTCGGCGTGCTCGCGGTGATCGCCCTGGCCGCCGCGTTGCTGTGGAACCGGGAACCCAACCAGGCGATCGTCCCGCAGGTCACGGGGATGACCCAGGAGCAGGCGTTCGCGGAGATCCGGAAGGCCAACCTGACGCCGGATGCCGGCGACCCGGTCTTCAACGCCACCTGCACGAAGGGGCAGGTGACGAGCCAGGATCCCGGTCCGAACGCCCGGCTGGAACCGGCTCAGGTCGTCACGGTCCGGGTCTGCGGCGGTCCCCAGGAGGTGACGGTCCCCGCCAACCTCGTCGGCGGCCAGTACAACAGCGCCGCCGAACGGCTCAAGGAACTCAAGCTCGTGCCCAAGCGGAAGGACGTCAACAGCGACAAGCCGGAGGGCATCGTCACCAAGGTGACGCCGGACTCCGGCAGCTCGGTTGCGGAGGGCACCGAGGTCGTTCTCGAGGTTTCGAAGGGCAACGTCCGCGACGTGCCGGACGTGGTGGGCGAGACCCGCGAGGACGCGGAGGACGAGCTTCGGGATGCCGGCTACAAGGTCCGGGTCCAACGGGGAGACGCGGTGCCGCCGGAGGAAGCCGGACGGGTCGTCGCGCAGGACCCGAAGGGGGACAGCCCGCTCGCCCAGGGCGGGACGGTGACGATCGTGGTCACGGTGCCGCAGGAGGAGCCGACCCAGGAGCCGACGCAGACTCCGACCGCGACCCCGACGACGACGCCGACCCCTCCGCCGGGTGGCCGCGCGGGTGGCCTCCCGCTGTTCCCCACCACGTCGCCGACCCGCCAGCCGACCGACTGACGCGACCCGCGCCCTGTTGCCGGGACGCGCTGAGGACCTGACCGTCCGGCGTTCGAGGCTCAGGCGGCGTTGAACGCGGCGCGGCGGCGGGCGTCCACCTCGGCGGCCAGCTCGGGCGCGCGCTCCAGCGCCTCGGCGTACCCGCAGGACGCCAGCCAGTTGGCCAGCATCAGGTGACCGCCCTCGGTCAGCACCGACTCGGGGTGGAACTGGACGCCCTCGATCGGCAGCGTCCGGTGCCGCATCGCCATCACCACGCCGGAGCCGGTCCAGCCGGTGACCTCCAGCTCGTCGGGCAGCGTCTCGGGCAGGACGGCCAGCGAGTGGTAGCGGGTCGCGGTGAACGGGTCCGGCAGGCCGGCCAGCACGCCGACGTCGTGGTGCCGCACCTCCGAGGTCTTGCCGTGCAGCAGCTCCGGCGCCCGGGCGACGGTCGCGCCGAACGCCTCCCCGATCGCCTGGTGGCCGAGGCAGACGCCGAAGAGCGGCAGTGTGCCCGCGTACTCCCGGATGACGTCGAGGCAGATGCCGGCGCGGTCCGGGCTGCCCGGCCCCGGTGAGAGCAGGACGCCGTCGGCACCGACCTTGCCGACCTCGGCGACGCTGATCTCGTCGTTGCGGCGTACCTCGCAGTCCACGCCGAGCTGGCCCAGGTACTGGACGAGGTTGAAGACGAACGAGTCGTAGTTGTCGATGACCAGGACGCGCACGGGTCACTCTTCCGGGGAGGGCGTGGGTGGCGGGGTGTTGTTCTCGTCGGTGTCGTACGGCAGGTCGTGCTCGTCGCCGGTGGGTGTCTCGGCGTCGCCGGGCAGCGGGTCGCCGGGTACGCCGGAGTCCTGGGTGACCTGCACGTCGTCGAACGGCAGCAGCGGTTCCGCCCAGGGGAAGACCACGTACCAGAGCAGCGCGACCATGGCCGCGGCCAGCAGCAGGCTGCCGCTGAGCTTGCCGGGCAGACCGAACGGCAGTTTCCGCCAGATCCAGGCGTACATGACCCCTCAGTTCCCCAGCTCCGCCGGGCGACCCGCCGACTTGGCCTGCGTACGGGTCAGCTCCGCGTGGATGATCAGGCGTTCGTAGTTGTCGAACTTCGGGTTGCAGGTCGTGAGGGTGAGCATCGCCGTGGTCGGCCGCGCACCGGGCTTCCCCGGCACCGGGGCCACCACCTCCACCTGCGTCGGCGTGACGATGTGGTTGCGCGTCACCCGGTAGACGTACCAGTTGTCGCGGTCCTCCACCACGATGGCGTCGCCCTCGTCCAGCTCGTCGAGCCGCCAGAAGGTCGCCCGGTTACGGTGGCCGGCCACGGAGAAGTTGCCCACCTTGCCGGGCATCGCGCTCTTCGGGTAGTGACCGGGCGCGTACCGGATGTCCTTCTGCGTGACGCCCTCGACGACGACCCAGTTCTTGTCGAGCTTCGGGATGTAGAGCCCGGCGATCGGCTTGCCGTGGACGGGCGCCGGCGGCTTGGCGGACGCGGACGGGCCGGCGGACGGCGCGACGGTGGGGTCGCCGGTCGGGCCCCAGGCCTGGGCGAGTTGCTGGCTGAGGTCGTTCTGGTGGGCGTCGACGATCGCCGACTTGCCCCAGACCTCGTACCCGGCGAACAGGAGCACCACCAGGCCGAAGGTGATGAGCAGTTCCCCGGTGACGCGGACGCCGGCGCGCAGGCGGGACCCGAGCGTCGGGCGGGTCAGCTCCGAGTAGACGCTCCGGTAGCCCTCGCCGGTCTGCTCCGGGCGCAGCTTGACGACCCGTTCGCCGCGGCGCGGCGGGGGCGGTTCCGAGGGTGTGCCGTCGTCGGCCGGCTCCTCGGTGCGGGGTGGGCGGGGGACGGCACCCATCAGGGCGGTGGAGTCGAGCGCGGGAGCCGGCGGGGTACGACCGGGCACCGCCGGGATCAGTGCGGTGGCGTTCGGGTCACCGGGCCGGGCCGGGGAGACCGGAGCGGCGTCGGTGCGCGGGATCCCGCCCCCGGCGCTTCCGGCACCCGGGCGGGCGGACGTCGCCACCGGGATGACGGCGGTCGGCGCGTCGTCGGCCCGGCTGGCCCGGTCGCGAGGCGGCATCGGGGCCTCACGGTCGACGCCGGAGCCGGCGGCGACCGGCCGTGCGTTGTCGCCGGAGCCGGCGGCGACCGGCCGTGCGTTGTCGCCGGAGCCGGCGGCGACCGGCGGTGCGTCGTCGCCGAAGCGTTCCCGCTCCGCCGGCCGGGCCGCGTCGCCGAGGGCTGCGGGCCGCGGCGGGGCCGGCTCGGGTGCGGCGGACGGCAACGGGCCGGGCTGCGGGGGCGCGGTCGGGCGGGTGGTCTCCGCGTGGACGGGCGGACGCTGCCCGAACGGGTCCGGGCGTCGCGTGGGGTCCTGCGGTGGGGGAAGCGGTGCGGCCCCCGCGCCGGGCCACCGCGGCGGAGCGGCGCGATCGGGCCGGGGAGCGCCCTCGGCCGCGGGGGTGGCGGGGCTTCCGACGGCAGGCGAGGTGGGCCAGGTCTGCTCGGGGGGTGCGGTCTCGTACCGGGTGAACTCCGGTCGGATGCCGCCGACCGGGGCGGCGCCGGCCCTGACGTCGTGCGGGGCGGCGCCGGCGCGGGGATCCTGCGGTGCGGATCCGGCCCGGGGGTCGTGCGACGGGATGCCGGTCCGCGGATCGTGGGGCGTGGTGCCGGGGCCGCCGTGGAGCGGGGAGCGGGCGTCGTCGGCCGGCGGTGCGGCCGGAGCCGGGGCCGGGCGGTGCGGTGCGGGTGGCCGGGGTGGCAGCATCGGTTCGGGCCAGCGTCCGGCCGGCCGGTTCGCCGCGTACGGCGGTGTGCCGGACGGCTGCGGCGGCTGGTTCGGCGGGGGGACCGGAGCCGCCGGTGGGTGCTCCGGACGGTGGGGATCGCGGGCCGGTCGGTCGACCTTGCGCAGGAACGCGGTGGGCTCGTCGCTCCGGTCCCGGTGCCGGCCGTCCCGGTCGTCCCACCAGTCGTCCGGTGCCCTGGTCACCTGGGCACCGTCGCCGAGCGCAGTGTCGTCGAGCCATCGAATGCCGGCACCGTGACGGTGGAGATCGTCTCCGTGTACCCGAGCTTGTAGGTGTCGACCAGGTCCCTGAACAACCGGACTCCCTCAGACTCGGCGAGGGCCCGCGTGAGGGCGGCGGGATCGCCGATCGCTACGATCTTGAACGGAGGGGAGTACACCCGGCCGTGCAGCAGCAGGGTGTTACCGACGCAGCGTACCGCGCTGGTGGCGAGCACGCGGACGTTCATGATTGACATGGCCTCCGCGCCGCCGGCCCAGAGCGCGTTCACCACGGCCTGCACGTCGCCCTGGTGGACGACCAGGTCGTCGTTCGTCGCTCCGGCGGGCAGGGTGCCGTCCCCGCGGCGCGGGGCGTCGTTGAGTTCCACGATCACGCCGGGCCCGGTGAGCGCGGTGAAACCGGCGGACTCTCGGTTGGCGGCCGCGCGGACCTGCTGCTCCTTGATCGGCCCGTCCGACTCGGCGAGGGCGGTGGTACGGCCCTCGACCTCCTCGCGGAGCGCGGCGGCCCGCTGCTCGCTCGCCGCCACCTCGTCGCGGCGGTCCTGGATGAGCTGGTTGAGCTGGGGGCGCCGGTCCTCGCGCAGGGTCGTCCCGCCGGCGGTGGTGGCCGTCGTGGTGAAGAGCAGCCCGGCGGCCGCCGCGATCAGCGGCACGCCGATCGACCATCCGGGGCGTCGCTGCCGGGGGCGCCGCAGCAGCGCCGCGCCGGCCCGCCGGAGGGCCTTCTGCCAGGAGGCCGCGCCGGATGTGTACTCCACGGGGTGTTCCTCCCCCTCGTCACGTGCCAACCCGTCCCGGCGACGCCGCCGGCCGGCGACCCGGCCGACCACGATCGGGGCGTCCGAGGACCGGAGAAGACCCTTTCGTGGCCTGGACGGGTCTTCGGGACTACGCTAGCTGTCGAACATTATTGGCCAAGGACCGTCGCCCTCGCGCCCGGTTGTCAGGCCGGACGAGGTCGTCACCCCCTCTGGAGAGCGTCGTGCCCAAGTCTCAGGTCCGCAAGAAGAAGGTGTACACCCCGCCGACGGACGTTCGTCCGACGGCGACGGCGGCGACGCGCAAGCCTAGCCCGGTCTGGCTGCCCATCACGGCGGTCGCGCTCATCGTCGCCGGCATCGGCTGGCTGGTGGTCTACTACCTCTCCGAGCAGGAGTACCCGGTCATGTCGTGGGGTTACTGGAACCTCGCGGTGGGCTTCGGCGCCATGGTCGCCTCCCTGATCCTGCTCTCGCGCTGGCGCTGACCTCCCTGGATCTCCCCGTCCCGGCCGATGCCGGGAGGAACACGTCACTCGGCACGGCCCCTGCCCGGCAGCGCCGGGCAGGGGACCCTATGGTGTGCGCAGGGCGGCGTGGCCGAGGTGCGAGAAGACTCACGTTACCGCTGGGTAACCTTGCGCGTAGGCTGCACTGCATGACCGAGCGGAGCGAGGTCATCGACCGGTCCGGTCGAGGGTGCGGCAGCGGCGACTCGCCGACCGCCCCCTGATCCGGGCACCGGTCGCCGAGCCGCTCGAGGCAGTAGCAGACCGGGGAGGGCCGACTCGATGGGCAGCGTTCAGATCGTCACCACGATCGTCGCGGCCGCCATCACCGCCGTGGCGGTGTGGCTCGCCGTACGGGCGGTCATGAAGATGACGGCAGTCATCCGGCTGGGTCAGCCCGACCCGACGCGCTTCGGCGACAAGGCCACCCGGGCGAAGACCATGCTGGCCGAGACCGCCGGCCACACCCGGATGCTGCGGTGGAGCGTCGTGGGCGCCGCGCACTGGTTCGTGATGGTCGGCTTCATCGTGCTGTCGCTGCTCGTGCTCGAGGCGTACTTCGAGGTCGTCTCCGCCACGGGCGGGCTGCCGCTGGTCGGCGGGTGGGCCCTCTACGGCCTGGTCACCGAGTGGCTCGGCATCCTCGGCATCGTCAGCATCCTGGTGCTGATCACGATCCGGCTCAGGAACCGCCCGACCCGGCCCGGCGGCAAGTCCCGGTTCACCGGCTCGACCATGTGGCAGGGCTACTTCGTCGAGGCCATCATCCTCGCCGTCCTGATCATGGGCTTCCTCATCCGGGGCTTCAAGGTCGCCACCGACCACTTCGAGTACCCGGTCTGGGCGGCCCCGCTCAGCCACGCGGTCGGCGGTCTGCTGCCGAACTGGGAGGCCGGCGTCAGCATCGCCGCCGTCATCAAGATCGTGATTTCGATGACCTGGCTCATCGTGATCTCGCTGAACGTCACCATGGGTGTCGCCTGGCACCGCTTCCTGGCGTTCCCCAACATCTTCTTCAAGCGCAACCCGGGCCGGAAGGGCTCCGGCCTCGGCGCGCTGAAGCCGATGACCAGCAACGGCAAGCCCCTCGACTTCGAGGAGGCCGACCCGGAGAAGGACCAGTTCGGTGTCGCCCAGGTCGAGCAGTTCACCTGGAAGGGCCTGCTGGACTTCAGCACCTGCACCGAGTGCGGACGCTGCCAGTCGCAGTGCCCGGCGTGGAACACGGGCAAGCCGCTGTCGCCGAAGCTGCTGGTGCTCAGCCTGCGCGACCACGCGTACGCGAAGGCCCCCTACCTGCTGGCCGGCGGTGGCAAGGACCTGACCGGTGAGGAGAAGGCGACCGCCGCGCAGCTCGCCCACGTGGACGTGCTGGCGCTCGCCGAGGCCGACAAGCCGCTGATCGGCACCGCCGAGGAGAACGGCGTCATCGACCCGGACGTGCTGTGGTCCTGCACCACCTGCGGCGCCTGCGTCGAGCAGTGCCCGGTCGACATCGAGCACGTCGACCACATCGTCGACATGCGCCGCTACCAGGTCCTCATCGAGTCGAGCTTCCCGTCCGAGGCCGGCGTGATGCTCCGCAACCTGGAGAACAAGGGCAACCCGTGGGGCGCCCCGCAGAACACCCGCGAGGACTGGACCAAGGGCCTGGACTTCGAGGTGCCGCGGGTCGGCGAGGTCGACGACTTCGAGTACCTGTTCTGGGTCGGCTGCGCCGGCGCCTTCGAGGACCGGGCCAAGAAGACCACCCGGGCGGTCGCCACGCTGCTCAACGAGGCGGGCGTCACGTTCGCGATCCTGGGCGAGGGCGAGACCTGCTCCGGCGACCCGGCCCGCCGGATCGGCAACGAGTTCGTCTTCCAGATGCTCGCCCAGCAGAACGTCGAGACCCTGAACGAGGCGTTCGAGGGCCGCGAGAAGAGCAAGCGGAAGATCGTCGCGACCTGCCCGCACTGCTTCAACACCCTGGGCAACGAGTACGGCCAGCTCGGCGGCGAGTTCGAGGTGGTCCACCACACGCAGCTGCTGGCCCACCTGGTCGCCACCGGCAAGCTGACCCCGGTGCAGCCGGTCGACGGCGGCGTCACCTACCACGACCCCTGCTACCTGGGCCGGCACAACCGGGTCTTCGCCGCGCCGCGCGAGGTGCTGGGCGACGCCATCAAGGGCGAGATCACCGAGATGCCGCGCAACAGCGAGCGCTCCTTCTGCTGCGGCGCCGGCGGCGCCCGGATGTGGATGGAGGAGCGGATCGGCAAGCGCATCAACGTGGACCGGGTCGAGGAGGCCATGGCCACCGGTGCGAAGACCGTCACGGTCGGCTGCCCGTTCTGCTCGACGATGCTGAACGACGGCGTGAACGGCAAGGGCGCCGGGGAGCAGGTCGAGGTGGTCGACGTGGCCAGCGTGCTGCTGCGCTCGGTCAAGCCCCAGCAGGCGCCGGGCGAGAAGGAGAGCGAGCCGGTCGCCGGCTGACGCGTACGCCTGATCCGACGGCGGCGGCACCCGACGGTGCCGCCGCCGTCGTCGTGTCGGGACGTGGTCGTCACGATGACGGCCGCGGTGACCAAGCCGTCCAGCACCTGCTCGGACAGGTCCGTGGCGAGCCCGCTGGCCCGTGACGGGGCATCTCCTGACGGTGACCTCGCCGGGCCAACCGGTGTCGTATCGACGACTGTCACCGTCCCCGGCGTCGTGCACCCCGTGTGCGCGCACGGTTGCGCTGCAGTGATGAGGACGTCGGCCACCTTGATTCCGTTACGGACCTTCCCTAGTGTGGGTCGTCGGCCGCTGTGGATCGTCTGCCTCGCCCCTCTTCCCCGTCGCGAGGCGCCCGGCGGTCAGGTTGCAAAAGGAGTCGGTGCCGGTGGCAACCACGCCCCCTCATCATTCCGCTCCGGGACGGTCCCGCCGTCCGGGCGGCCTGCGCCGGGCCGTCCACCGTCTGCTCACCCTGGTCGCCGCCGCTGCCATCGGTGCCGGCGCGCTCGCCGCGCCCGCGTACGCGGAGCCGTCGGTGGACGAGATCGAGGCTGCGATCGACAAGCAGTGGGAGCAGCTGGAGCCCACCATCGAGCAGTACAACAAGGTCCGGGCGCAGAAGAAGGCCAACGTCAAGAAGGCGGCGGAACTCCAGAAGAAGATCACGCCGCTCGCCATGGAGAGCGAGATGGCGATGAACCGGGTCGGCGACCTCGCCTCCCGGTACTACATGACCGGCCCGTCCCAGGAGATCAGCGCGCTGCTGGTCAACTCGGATCCCGATCTCCTCGGTGAGCAGCTCGCCATCCTGGAGCGGCTGGCGGCCCACGAGCGCAAGGAGCTCGAGGGCGTGTTGGCGATCCGCAAGAAGTACGACGACCAGAAGCGCAAGCTCGACGCGCTGATCGCCGAGGAGGCGAAGCAGGAGCAGGAGCTGCAGGCGAAGAAGAAGAAGATCGACGCCGAGATCAAGCGACTCGAGGCCTCGCTGCCGGTCACCACGGTGAAGACCGAGGGGTGCCCGACCATCAACGGCGTGGTCAGCGAGGCGGCCCGGATCGCCATCCGGACCGCCTGCGCGCAGATCGGCAAGCCGTACGTCTGGGGTGCCGCCGGTCCGAACGGCTTCGACTGCTCGGGCCTGACCCAGTACGCGTACAAGGCCGCCGGCATCTACCTGACCCATCACACGGGCAACCAGTGGAACGAGGGCAAGGCGATCCCGAGGTCGGAGGCTCGCCCCGGTGACCTCGTGTTCTTCTACAGCGACCTGCACCACATGGGCCTGTACCTCGGCGGCGACAAAATGGTGCACGCGCCACGGACCGGTAAGGACGTGATGGTCGCCAGCATCAACTACATGCCGGTCGCCGGCTTCCGCCGACCCAGCTGATCCGTCCACCTCGGACCGAGGGCCCCGGGCATGTCGTCCGGGGCCCTCGTCGCGTTCCGGGGTGTCGCTGTGTCGTACGCCGGCCGCACGGAGCGTCGCGGTGCGGACGCGGCGGTGCCGGCCTTGCTTCGGGTGCGGGCCTGTTCCGGCCGTGTGTCAGCGGGTCGGCCAGGTGCGCCAGTTCTGCCAGGAGCGGCTCGGCGTCGGCCCACGCTGCCCCTGGTACCGCGACCCGTAGACCGCCGACCCGTACGGATGCTCGGCCGGCGAGGAGAGGCGGAAGATGCAGAGCTGGCCGATCTTCATGCCCGGCCACAGCGTGATCGGCAGGTTCGCCACGTTCGACAGCTCCAGCGTCACGTGGCCGGAGAAGCCCGGGTCGATGAAGCCGGCGGTCGAGTGGGTGAGGAGCCCCAGCCGGCCCAGCGAGCTCTTGCCCTCCAGACGGCCGGCGAGCTGGTCGCCGAGCGAGATCACCTCGAGCGTCGAGGCGAGCACGAACTCGCCGGGGTGCAGCACGAAGGGCTCGCCGTCCGGCACCTCGACCACCGACGTCAGGTCGTCCTGCTGCCGGGACGGGTCGATGTGCGTGTAGAGGTGGTTGTTGAAGACCCGGAAGAGCTTGTCCAGCCGTACGTCGATGCTCGACGGCTGCACCAGCGTGGGGTCGAACGGCTCCAGCGCCAGCGTGCCGGCCTTGATCTCGGTGACCAGGTCGCGGTCGGAGAGCAGCATCGCACCACCATAGCGAGCGCGGCGGCGGAGTCGGGTGGCGGCGTGCTCTTCGTACATTTGTTCGATAGAATGCCGGCATGGCTTCCTGGTCCGAATTCGCCGCCGACGAGCCCCGCCTCGCCGACGGGATCCGTCGTCTCCTCCAGCAGTACGGGCCGGGCCTGGGCTACCTGGCCACGGTCCGCGCCGACGGCGGCCCCCGGGTGCATCCGGTCTCTCCGGTCGTCACCGACGAGGGCCTCTTCTGCTTCGTGATCGACTCGCCGAAACGGCGCGACCTGGAGCGCGACGGGCGCTACGCGCTCCACTCCTTCCCCGCCGAGGAGAGCGACGACGAGGCGTACGTCGCGGGCCACGCCCGCCCGGTGACCGATCCGGCCCGGGTGGCCCGCCTGGCCCGCCTGCACCGCGCGGCCTCCCAGGTCGACTGGCGGCTCTTCGAGTTCACCATCGACGTCGCGATGCTCGCCCGCCACGACTCCGCCGGCGGGATCGCGCGGCCGGCCGTCCAGGTCTGGCTCGATCCGGGCGCCCACCGCGCGCCCGACGCCCACGTCGCGTTCGCTCGTCCCGCGGCCTGACGCTTCGGAAACGGGCCGGAAAACGCCGGTGCCGGCTCCGAGGTTCGGAGCCGGCACCGGATCGGGTACGCCGGGAGCTACGCCGCCCGGTACGCGTTCCAGGCGGTCAGCATGCGGCTGGCCTGGCCCGCGGTGAACTGGTACATGCAGTTGTCGTACGTGTAGTCCATGAAGTTGGTGATCGGGTCCAGACCCGGCGCTGTGCAGGTGTCGCGACCCGTCGGGCACTCGAAGGCCGGGGAGGCCTCGGCCGGGGTGTCGCTGACGCTGTCACCCGAGCCGCCGCACCCGCCCTGGAAGGTGTGGTAGAGGTTCAGCCAGTGGCCGACCTCGTGGGTGCCGGTGTCGCCGAGGTTGTAGTTGGTCGCGGTGCCACCGGGCAGCGACTCGCTCAGCACGACGACGCCGTCCATCTTGTCCAGCGACCGCTTCGGGAAGGTCGCCCAGCCGAGCAGGTCGTCGCTCAGTTCGCCCAGGTAGATGTTGAGCGTGCTCTTGCCGCCGGTGCGCAGCGAGGTCTTCATCGCCCGCTCCGCCGAGGAGCCCTGCACGATCGGGTACCAGCTCGGGTTGGTGACCCGGTTGATCTTCTGGAGCGAGAAGGCGAAGGCCGTGGACGCACCGCCGGTCGCCCCGCTGAACGACTGGTTCAGCACGTTGATCTGCGAGGTGATCATCGAGTCCGGGATGTTGCCGCCGGCCCGCGTGGCGTCCCGCTGGATCACGTGCACCACGACGGGGATGGTGACCGACGCGGTGGCTGCGGACACCGTAGAGCGCACACCCTTCCGCTTGGCGCGCTCCTGGATCAGGTCGGCCAGCTCGCCCTCACGGGCCTGCACCTGGCCGAGGGTCAGCTGGTTCGGGTCGTGCTTGGCCGCGGCGCCCGGTCGGGCCTTTGCCTTGGCCATCGCGCCACCCAGGAAGCACGTCTCGCTCACCGCGGGGGCGGCGAGAGGCGTGCTGGCGGGAGCGGCGGTCGGCAGGAATCCGACCGTCGCGACACCGAGGAGCAGAGCGAACGACGTCGACGCGATGCCGGCGTTACGACGAGTCAGCAGGTTGGGACGGAGTCCCATGGGCCCACCTCTTTCTGGCGGCGCAGCAGGGGGTGTGTCGCGCCGTGGCTGGAAACGTGTGGCAGACGTTACAACCCATAGACAGATTTGAGAACGACCATATATTGCCGGGAAGAAACTTTTTGCTGCCACGGGTTGACCCATGATCGATGTTCGAGTGGCCGGTGTCCAGCCCGTCCCGGTCCCCGGGTGGCTGGTCGGCGGCGCCGGCCGTGTCGCCGGGTACCTGGGTGCAGGGAGGGCCCGGCCTCAGGTACAGTGGTGCCGCCTGCGGGTGTAGTTCAATGGCAGAACATCAGCTTCCCAAGCTGACAGTGCGGGTTCGATTCCCGTCACCCGCTCCGGGTTGAGGCCCAGGTCAGGACACATTCCCGACCTGGGCCTCATTCATGCCGTTCGCTTCTTGGGTTTGTCGTGCCCCTTGCGTGCCCGATCGCGGCTCTTCTTGATCTGGTCACTGAGGCCGTCTGCGATGTGCTCGTCACGCTCGCGTGCGGTGTGCTGGTAGATCAGTGCCGCGCGGGTCGAGGCGTGGCCCATCCGGGCCATCAGGTCGGCGAGGCTCGCCCCGGTTCGTGAAGCCAGGGTGTTACCGGTGTGTCGCAGGTCGTGGAAGTGGAAGCCGGGCAGGCCGACCGCCGCGACAGAGCGCCGCCAATCGCTGGTGCGCTGGAAGTTGGAGCGGCGCAGGACCGCGCCGGTCGCTCCGGTGAAGACCAGCGCGTCCTGGTCGTCGTCGACGAACTCGTCCAGGTGCTCGCGCACGTCGCGACGGATCGCCGCCGGGATGGTGATGGACCGCAGGCCGGCATCGGTTTTGGGCGGTCCGAAGGTCAGGGTGCCGTCTTGGCGCTCGACCAGGGTGGCGCGGACCGTGAGAGTCCGACAGCGCGGGTCGAAGTCACGGCGGCGCAGGGCTGCCAGCTCGCCGTAGCGGAGGCTGGCGAAGGCGGCCAGCAGGATCAGCACGCGCAGCCGGCGCGGCACGATGTCGGCGAGCCGGAAGACCTGGGCGACAGTTGCGGTGGGCCGCTCGGCCGGCCGTTCAATGCCCGCGCCCTGAATGCGGCAGGGGTTACGCCGGATCAGTTCGTCATCAACGGCGGTGTTCAGCACGGCTCGCAGGAGTCGGTACGCCTTGGCGGCCATGGTGGCGCTCACGCCGTCGGCGAGCAGGTCGGCCCGCCATGCCCGGATGGCACCGGGCGTCAAGTCGTTGAGGAAGTAGGCACCGATGCGCGGTGCGATGTACTTGCGGTGCAGCCACCGGTAGAGGTCGAGGGTCCGGGGGCGCAGGCCGGGACGGTGCTCGATCCATTCTGTGAGGTAGTCGCCGAGCGCTACCCGGCCGAGGTCGGGGTTACGCCAGGTTCCCCGGATGATGTCCGACTCGACGGCTGTGAGCCAGCGGTCGGCGTCGGTCTTGGTGGCGAAGGTGTGTGGTGCCGGTCGGTCGATGCCGTCAGGGTCGCGGTAGCGGGCCTGGAAGCGACCGGACGGCAGTTTGCGGACGCGGCCGAAGCGGCGCTTGCTAGGCATAGGTGGGTACTCCCTTCGTGTAGGTGAGGACGGGTCGGATCGGGTCAACCTGGCCTTGGCGGATGTAGTCGGCGATGTCGTCGGGGTGGAACCGGACGTACTTGCCGACCTTGTAGAAGCGGATGCGGCGCTCGGACACGAGGCGGCGCACGAAGCGCACTCCGGTGCCGAGACGTTGCGCGGCTTGCTCGACGGTGAGCATGTCGACGTCGCGAGGTTCGTTCAGAACGGTCTCCTTTCTCATTGGTCAGGCGACGGCCGGCGCGGTGTCGGCCGGGGGTGTGGCGAGTTCGTGGGCGAGTTCTTCGCGGCCGGCGGCGTGTCGCTCGTGGGCGAGGGCGGCGGCGGTGTTGGCGAGCAGCGCGTCACCGGTGGTGTGCCAGCCGACCCCGGCGAAGGTGAGGGTGCCGACGACGAGGGTGGTTTCTTCGTCGAGGTGGTCGACCGCCCGGATGGGCTCGCCGGCGGCCTGGTCCTGGTCCTCGCTGCGCCGGTACGTGACGCGGGTGTCGCGCAGGAGTTGGAAGGTCACCGAGTAGCGGCGGGCCTTGGTGAGGAAGTGGCCGCCGAAGCCGAGCATGTGCGCCCACCGGCGCAGCCGGCCGTAGGGGTTGGTGCTGGCCGGTTTCGTCGGTTCGGCGTCAAGGGCGGCTTGACGCTCGGCGACGCACACGGGGCAGGCGGCGTAGCGGGTGTGAGTGCCGCAGTCCGGGCACTCCCAGCGGTCGACAAAGCCGGGCCGGGGTCGGTGATCCCGAGGCCGCTTCGACAGCGGGACGGGGGTGCCGGTGGGTCGGCCGAGTCGCCAGCAGGCGTCGATGAGGCGGGCGGTGTGGTCACCGTCCGGGTCGGCGTAGTCGCCGATGCTGTCCGCTGTCAGGCGGGTGGAGCTGTGCCCGGTGGCCTCGGTGCTCTTGGTGGCGTACTTGGCAAGGTAGCCGGCGACCATGCTGTCGGTGACCTCGCCACGGCCGGTCAGAGAGATGGGCCGGATGTCGAGCTGCTCGCCCCAGACGATCCGCCAGCCTTCCGGGCGGTCGGGGTGGGCGGGAGTGGTGTAGGCGACCTGGGCGGCGGCGTGGCGGAGGGCGTCGTCGAGGTCGGCGGCGGTGAACCCGGGCGGCGGGGGGACGACGGCGGCCGGGTCGGTGGGGTCGACGCCGTCCAGGCGTATCAGGGCGTGGAAGTGGACCGCGCCGCGTGCCTGGAATTCGGCGGCTTTGCCGTGGGAGAGCCGCACGGGTGGGACCTTGCGCACCTTGCCGGAGGGGGTGACGACGGGGACCCGCGGGATGCCGCGTCGGCGGGCGAGTTGGGCGAGCCAGCGTTCCGCGGCTTGCTTGGTGCGCCGCCATAGCTCCCCGGCGAACAGGTTCCAGACCACCTGGTGGTCGTGGTCGTAGCAGTCCAGGCACAGCGGCTGGCCGAGCACGGCGTCATCCGGCTCGTGGCGCGCCCAGCAGACGGCGGGGCGGCCGTGGGGGCAGAGGCCGGCGGCGGGGTCGGTGGTGCGGCGGGCGTGGCAGGGGTCGGGCCGGCAGTCGCAGCGTCGCCGGTCGGCGCAGGTGTGCCGCTTGACGGCCCGGTTGTGCACGGGGCCGAAGGACGGGGCGGTGAAGGTGGCGAACACGGCCGGGTGCCGCGACACGGTGTCGGGGACGCCCTTGCCGCCGACGAGGCCGGCGCGCAGAAGTTGGTAGGCGTCGCGCTGGTAGGTCTGCGCGCAGGCCGGGCAGACGCGGGATCGGCGGTTGCCGCACGCCTTGTAGATCGCGGCGTCGGGCATGGCGTCGGTGTGCCGCTGGTCGAGCACGCGCCCGGTGCCGGGCTCGACGGTGAACAGGTGGCCGGCGAGCCGGATGGGGCGGGTGCAGCCGGCGGCGGCGCGGACGTGTTCCAGCCAGCCGAAGTAGTCCGGTTGGGTGGCCCGTTGGAAGGCGGAGCCGGCGGCGGTGTAGCCGTGCACGGGCATGGTGTCGGCGTTCGAGCCCACACCCCGGGCCGTGGTCCGGGGTGTGGGGTCCAGCGTCGACGCCATCAAGCGGCCACCTCGGGCCGGGTGGTGATGGTGTGTTGGGTGACGATGAGTCGGCAGGCGCCGCACTGGCGGTCGGCCGGTTCGTGCCGGTAGCAGGGGATGGTGGCGGTCACGCCGCCGCAGCGGATGGTGACCGGGGTCCGGCAGGGGCCGCCGGGGATGACGTGGATGACCGTGCGTCGGGTGTCGTAGATGTGCGGCTCGCCGGACCAGGCCGGGCAGGTGTGGGTGACGTGCACGATGTCGACGACGTGGATGGTCACCGGGCACCACCCGTCACGGGGGTGCCGTTCACGGCGGCCGGGGTGTGGCCGCTCAGGGTGTGCAGCAGTTCCCGGGCGATGTCCGGGCCGACCGACAGCAGCCCGGCGAGCTCGTCGACGGTGATGGGGCGGCCGGTGCTCTGCTCGTGCCGGCCGATGACGAACCGGGCGGTGGGTACCAGGTGCGCGGGCACCTCGGGCCGGGCGATCGGCACCGGGTTGACGGGTGCCTCGATGACAGCCGGCGCAGCCGGCGGCGGGGTGTCGACAGCCGGCGACGGTGCCGGGGTGGTGTCGACGGCCGGCGCGGCGGCCGGGGTGTCGGTGGGGTTGTTGTCGTCCTGGTTCTTGGCCGCCAGGTCGCGGGCGGCGGTGAGCAGGGCGGAGGCTTCGGCTTCGATGGCGGCGAAGTCGGGTCGGATGCGTCCGGCGACTAGCTCGACGCCGATGACGAGGACGACGACCAGGGCGAAGACGAGCCGCAATCCGAGGCTGCCGGGGGAGGCGAAGTTGATGGTGGCCGACAGCAGGGCGGCACCGGAAAAGACTGCCAGTGCTCCCCGTTTGGCGTCGCGGGCGATGCCGGAGGTGCGGACGACGGTCAGCATCGACACCATCGCGGCGTCGAAGATCAGCGGCACCAGGTACGCGAAGTAGCCGGCTTTCTGGGTCCACAGGTAGTGGGCCTGGTGCAGGTAGCTGGTGGCGAGCGCGCCGAGCAGAACGAACCGGTTGTACCGCTTGATCGAGCCGATTGCCTTGAGCATGGTGGGCACGGCATTGCGGGCGTACTCGGCGGCGAACTGTTCAGTCACGGTGTGCGGGTCAGTGGGCATGGGGAGTCACCTCCGCAGCAGCGGGGAGCGTGTCGAGGGGGATGAGGTCGACCACGCCCGCGCAGTGGGCGCACATGATCGGGGCCAGCCCTCGGGCGGCGAGCTGCTGGCGGAAGCAGGGCAGGCAGGTGAAGGCGGCCGGGAACAGTCCCTCGCCCTCACACAGCACGCAGCGGCCGAAGCAGACCGGACAGGGCTTGTAGACGGGGCCGAGGACGTCGTGGATGCCGGCGGGCGTGTTGCCCTCGATGCACCACACGCAGGGATCGGCAAGGTTGAAGCTCATCGGGTGCCTCCGTGGCAGTCGAAGCAGCAGCCGTAGCGGCGGGAGATGTAGTAGGGGCGCACGACGCCGCACAGGCGGCAGGTGCGGCGAGCCCGAAGCGCCTTGCCGATGGCCTCGCGCTGGGCGGGCGTGGCGGTCCGCTTCGGTGCGGCGAGGTCGAGGCGGTAGAGGTAGGCGACGCGCTTGCCGCGCCGCCACAGGATCTGGGCCACCGGGTCGTGGCCTCCCGGACGCAGGCCGGCGGCGCGCAGTTGCCGGCGGGTGGCCAGGCCGTCCGGTGCCGTTTGGTAGGGGAAGGTGGGGAACCCGTAGCGGGTGCCGGTCGGGTCGTAGAACTCGACCCGGATGCCGGTGCGCTCGGCCAACTGGTCGAGGTCGGGACTGCGAAGGTCGGTCACGGCTTCTCACCGCCCCACCGCTGCTGGGCGGCCTGCTTGGAGATGCCGAGCCGAGCGCCGATCTCCGCCCAGGAGTAGCCGAAGGCGCGGAGGCCGATCACTGCCTCACCGATGGCGTCGTCGAGCTGGGCGGACAGGGCGACCAGGTCGCGGAGGGCTTCCACGTCGCCGGCGGCGACGCGGCGGCCGTGGGCGCGGATGATGCGGCGGGCGAACGCGGCGAACTCGTCGTTCTCGACGACCTCACGCCGCTTGCGCCGGGACGGGGTGTGCGTCAAGGACGCCTTGACGGTGAACATCAGTTCTCGCCCCCCGTGGTGTGGAGGCGGTCCCACTCGTCAGCCGCCGCTTCCAGGGCGGTGATGACCTGCTCGGCATTGCGGGCCGGGTCGTCGTTCCAGGAGTAGGGCGAGGTGTGCTCGTCGATCACGAAGCCGTCCTCGTCGACGAGGAACAGCGGGTGGAAGGCGTCGAGGTAGTCGACGAGTGCGCCGAGGGTGGCGAGGTAGTCGGCCAGGGCGTCGGGGTCGAGCTGGGCGAAGTGCTCGACGCGGTGGCCGGCGCAGGCGATGCCGATGGCCCCGGCGGCGCAGGCCGGCGGGGTCAGGGTGTCCGGGGTGGTGTTGTAGTAGGTGCCCTGGTGCCAGCCGTGCCGGCGCAGGTAGAGGGCAGCCATCCGCAGCAGGTCGGCCGGGGTGACCGGCGCGAGGGTGTGCGGTTTGTGGGTAGCCTTCATGGCAGCCACGTCCTTTCGGGAGGGCTTGGTCGAAGGTCGGCAGGACCGGCGTTGCTGCCAGGCGTGGTCCGGTCCTGTCGGCCGCTTCAGGTGGAGCGCAGCCGCAGGTAGCGGCGGTGCCGGGTGTCGTCACCGCCCATGCGTTGCGGGGCGGAGACGAAGACGAGTCGGCCGGTGGCGCTGGCGGCGTGGAGCATCACGGCCAGGTCTTCCGGAGAGCCGACGACCCACATTTCGGTGTACTGGTTGGCGCGCTGGTTGTTCGCGCGCGCTTGGGTACGGTCGCGGGTGGTCATGCCGCCAACCCCAGATCGAGGCGGGCACCGGCGGGGCGGCGGATCCAGGCGGCGTAGTCGGCGATGTTGTAGATGTCGGCGTCGGTCAGATACGCCGCTTTGATGCGGCGGGGAACGCCGCCTTCGGCCAGGAGGTAGGCCGCGCCCTGGTTGGTGGGCGAGATGTCCGAGGCGGTGTAGCCCTGCTCGGCCCAGCCCTGACCCAGGATGATGTTCGAGCTGTTCAGCGAGGTGCAGCGGAACGCAGCCCGGTAGCCGAACAGGTCCCGCAGCGAAGCGGGAATGATGTCCCACGACGGCCGCTGCGTGGCGGCAACCACGGGCATTCCGCAGGCCCGGCCGAGGGAAACCAGGCCGCGCAGGAGGGTCGAGAACTCTTCCTGCTGGGCCTTGGTGCCCAGGACGGTGGAGAACATGGCGAGTTCGTCGATGATGGTGACGATGACCGACAGGCCATCGGTCGGGGCGAGCTTGCGGCGCCGGTGAGCGAGTAGCCAGGCGTAGCGGTTGCTGGCGACGACCAGGAGCCGGCGCAGAACATTGAGGCCATGGTCGATGTCGAGGCCGACGAACTCGTCGGCGATGTCGCGCCAGGGGCCGAGTTCGACAAGCTTCGCGTCGAACAGCACGAGGCGGGTGTTGTCGCACAGGGCGGCGGTACCGGCGATGTTGTTGAGCAGGCCGGACTTCCCTCCGCCCGGTTCTCCGGCGGCGAGGATGTTGCGATAGATGACGTCGAGATAGACGGGCTGGCCGAACTCATCGATCCCGATAAACAGCGGATCGAACATCGACAGGCCAGGACCCACCGGCACCCCGGAAGCGGGGGCGGGAGTCGCGCTGGTCATGGTGTGCCCTCCCTTGGGCGGTTGGTGGGCGCGAGAAGCCACACGAACGAGCCGCAGGGCTCCTCGCGTCCCGGGTTGGGTAGGGATCAGATCCAGTCGGAAACGTCGTCGTCCGGCGCGGACGACGTGTCAGCCGCGGGCGTGCTGCCGTTGGCCGAGTTGGTCGGCTTCTTGGCGGCGGGCTTGCCCTGTGCCGGGAGGGTGATCGTCGGTACGTCGACGTCCGGCAGGTCCAGGGCGGTGGGCACCGTCAGCGGCGATGCCGAGACGGGGGCGGTCGGGTCGATCTGGTCGACCAGGGGCGAGTTCACTCGGGCGTCGAGCACCTCGCGGCGCTTGATGTCGAAGCGCAGATACGCAGCGTTGGTCTCCGATGCGCGCTCGATGAGCACGGTGGAGGCGTGGCAGGTGACCGCGATCTTGTCGAGGCGGCCTTCTAGGTCCTTCGCCGACAGACCCGGGCGCAGGTACACCCAGACCCGCTCACCGACCGGGGTGGGACGTGCCCACAGGATCAGCGGGAGGCTGCCGGACTGGTTGGCGATGATGAACTGCGCGAAGCACACGCGCAGCCGGTGCCGGACGATCAGGCACCACGCCCAGGCTTTGACCTGGCGGCGAACCGGCGGGATGGCGGCGGGGACGCCGACGACCAGGGCGACGACGAGCAGCATCACCACGGTTGAGGTGTGGTTGGCGAGCTGCACCCATGCGGTCAGCAGCAGCACCGCCAGGACGATTTCGGTGGCCCACCACCACAGCCGTTGCAGGACCGGCCAGATGCGGACGAGCAGCCAGGCGGCGGCACCGCAGGGGACACCGATCAGGGCGCCGACGATCAGGGCCACGATCGGGTGCCAGTACGAGGCGGCCACCACGGCGGCGAGTACGCCGACGATGACCGCCGTGAGGATGAACGCCAGCTTCGCGCGGCGTGCCGAGGAACGGTGAACCCTGGCCTCAATGACCGTCACCGTTCCGGTTGACTTGCCGGCGAACCGGCGGGGGCTAGACTTGGACACGACGAGTCCTCCCAATGCCAGTTGGGATCGGATGAGTGGACGGCACCGGGGTCGGCAGATGTAGGAGTCAGTACCGACCCCGGGCCAAATTTCCTTCTGTTGCCGCCACTGCCGGGTGGCGACCGGACCGGGAATGTAGGAGTCAGGAACACTCCCGGAACCGCTTGGGGTTGGGTCAGCGACCGTCAGGCCGCTTCAGCGAGCCACGGACACCAGCGGCTCACACAGCACGACGTGCGAACCGACCTACTTGCCGGCCGACGTGCCAGTCTTCGGCTTCAGCGACACCGCCCGGAACGCGACGCCGTTACGCCCGTTGGTCGCCCACGGAATGGCCTCCAACTGCTCGACCTCGACGAAGTCGCCCACCTTCACCTCCGGCTTCGTCCCCGCCGTGGTGATGGTGATGACCTCGCCGCCCGTCTCGTCGAGCACGAAGACCTGGGTGGACCACATCGGCCGGCCCGTGCCCTTCTCGGACTTCTGCTGACCGTTCTGATCGTTCTTCGGCTCCGGGTCCTTCGACGCCGTCACCTGCTTGCGCGTGGTGTCCACGTACAGCTTCAAAGCCGTCTCCCTGTTTCTTGGGGCACCGCTCCTCGGTGCACTCCGTCATCTTCATGTCTTCATGAAGACGTGCAGACAATGTACGGCCGGCCGTCCGATCGCGTCAAGACTTCATGAAGACCTAAACTGGAAGACGACGTGAAGGAGTATGAAGAATGGCCAAGTGGGAGCGAATCGCGGCAGAATGGCGCGAAAAGATCCATTCGGGCGAAGCCACGCCCGGGACGAAGCTGCCGAACGAGCAGCAGATGAAGGCCGACTACGAGGTCAGCCTGCCCGTTGTTCGGCAAGCGCTGGACACGCTTGAAGCAGAAGGTCTGGTCGATCGCCGCCACGGCCGAGGCACCTTCGTTCGAGCGCCCCGTCAACGAGTGCGCCGCTCTCCCGACCGGTACCAGTGGGAGAAGGACCGAGCCCGACTGCCCGAGTCACAGCGACGCCGCACAGGCGCAACCGAACGAGACACCGGATTGACCATGCAAGACCTTGAGTTCTCGGCTGAATACCGGACCGTCCCGGCAAGCGCTGAGCTGGCTCGGCTCTTCGGCGTTCCGGTCGGGGCGAAGATGCTAGAGCGCGTCTACCGTACGAGTTCGCGCAAAGAACGTGTACCGCTCAGCTTGAACACGTCCTACATGGTCTACGACGTGGTTGCCGAGAACCCCGCACTGCTCGACGCCAACAACGAGCCATGGCCCGGCGGCACCCAGAACCAGCTATTTACCATCGGCATCGAGCTAGACCGGATCGTTGACGAGATCACCGCACGGCCGCCCTCGGCAGACGAAGCCGAAGCCTTGAAGCTGCCTCCGGGAGTTTCAGTGCTCATCCTTCGTAAGGTCTCCATCGACACCAAGGACTGCGTGGTCGAGGTTTCGAACGTCGTACTTCCCGGCGATCGGACCGAGTTCGTCTACACAACGAAGCTCACGCGGTGGTCCGAGTGAAAATCTCCGTCATTACTCCAGTCCACCCGCCGAGCATCCCCTACCTGTCCGACGCCTACGAATCACTCCAATCCCAGGAGCTGCCAGACGGATGGACCTGGGAGTGGCTAGTCCAGGAGGACGGACGTACCGGCAAGGTCGCAGCCTCCCTACCCGATGACCCGCGCATCCTCAGCGGGGAAGGAAAACCGGGCGGTCCCGGAACCGCCCGCAACATGGCCATGGCGCGTAGTGACGGGGATCTGTTGCGAGTCTTGGACGCCGACGACCGGCTCACACCCGGCGCCCTCGCTCGCGACATCGAGATCCTCGCCGGCAGACCCGACGTCGGCTGGACCACATGCAGTGTGCTCGACCTGATGCCGGACGGATCCACGATCGGCTGGCAACACGCCGACCCGCCAGGCGGCACCCTTCACCAGGGCGACGTACTGAACTACTTCCGCAGCAACGGATACCGACTTCCGGTCCACCCAGCGACGCTGTGTATCCGACGTAACCTCGCACTCGCCCTCGGCGGCTGGATGGCCCTGCCCGGAGGGGAAGACACGGGCCTACTGATCGCCGCATCCGTCGTCACCGACGGATACTTCATCCCGGAACCCGGCCTGTTATACCGCAAACACGCCGACCAGATCACCGCCCAGAGCGACTGGACCGCGACCGAGGAGTGGCAGCTCCGCATGCAGCTCATAGAGTCCCGAGCCATCGCGTTGCAGACGCTCTACCGCGCCGCCAGCAGCTGATTCGGAAGCCCGCGGCTCACGCCGGACTTGGACGGAGCCGGCCAGCCGCCGGCAAGGTGGTGAGAACTTTCTGTACGTCTTCAAGGCGGCCCTTGACGGGCCGCACGCGCCGCCGCCTGGGCGCGCGCCGGCCGCTGCCGCTGTCGCTCTGCGGCCGTCACGCCTGATGCCCGGCGGCTGGCGCGGAGAGCGGGAAAGCCCGGAGGGCCGCCGCAGAACTACAGGATCGTTGACCGGGTGATGGTGGGCCGGCAGCCGGCCGCGCCGCGCGGCCACGAGCCCGCGCGGCGTAGGGGAGGGCACGCCGGCCGCGTCGGCGGGCTGGCGGCGGTCGCGGGCTTGCGGTCAGGGCGCCTCCGGCGGGGGCGCTCCGGCTCCAGGATGGCCGGGGCTCCGCCGGCGGGTCGCGGTCCGTGGGTGGTTGCGGTAGGCCATCCCGCCTGCCATCGACCCGGGCGAGCCGAGCAGACCACCGCCCGGCCCGCCAGCGTCCGTACGAGCCGTCAAGGTCCGCTTGACGTGGCGGGCCGGGCGGCGGCCCGCTCCCCAGGAGGGCGGGTCGATGGCAGACGGGATGGCGTAGGAACGCTTGGCTTGCTCTTCTCTGCGTTGCGAAACAGAGCATAACCGGCAGCCATGAATGCATGTATGGATGCAGGGGTCAAATGAATCGTTTCGTCGTTTCGTCGCCTCGGCACACTAATAAGGGCACCCTCAACTTTGCCATCAACAAATGCTCCGGCAACCAGGAAGGGCTTCAGTTCCGCTGCTTGCTTGGGTATCAGACAGTAGATGACCCGATTAGGGGTTGTCCCTACGGGAACAGCCTTAATCACCAATCCGTCGATTGGCGGGTAGATGAATCGGTCCGCGATGCGCCGTGCGCGGCGAACGAAGTTGCCTGCGTCTGGGATGGGATGGAGTGCGGCAATATAGTCCTCGCCCCGACGACGCCTCGTCTCTAATCCGATGACAATCAAGCCATCAGTCTCGCTGTTAGCGATCGCTGCAATGTCTTTCGCGAGGTTGAGCTTTGCGTGCTCCCGGTCCAACTCAAGCGAGCGTTTGCACTCCAAGCTCTGAGACTCGGACAGGCCGAGAAGCGCCTGCGCATGGCCTGACTCCAGTAATCCGACGAAGACGTTGGGCGTTGGGGTTCCATCTATGTATGCGTCAGCGATGGCGGCAGCGTCGGCAGCGAAGGTGGCAGCCTCCTCAACTGTCCGATGCCGCAGAGGCAGGCTGAAGTAGGCCTTCCAGATGTCCGTGTTCCAGAAGTCCCCCTCCAGCCCGACGAGTTCGGTTTTCCGAGCTTTGGCCCAATGCCGTAACAAACCTTCTAGCTCAGGAAAAGGTTCGTAAGGATCGCGCCCTGGTATGGCCAGCATCACCCCTACCAGGAGTTGACGGTCTTCCATGAGGGCCAAGAACGCGTTCTCGGCTAAAGAGTCGTCGTGGTCGAAGTTGCCCGGATCGTCCATTGTCCAATTTACCTGGATCACGACCCTTCCATCTTGGCGCTCTAAGCCGAGCCTGGACGCTTGGCATCCAAGCGACGAACTCGCTGTTACTAACGCAGTTCGGAGAGATGGCAGGCTTGCCCGAGATAATGTTTGATAGGAGCCGAAAAAGCCATCAGATCCCAGATATTCGATCGAGCCAGCGTCGCCAATGCGGAGCCGCTCAAGCGAGGGAACGAACTGCACTGGTAGCCCGGTCTGCCCGTGCCTTGCCCCCATGGCACTCTCCGACTGCTAGCTGGTACACACTCTTGGAGTAGTTCCGTACCAAGCTACGATGCTGTACCAACCTACAAGATGCAGCAGGTCAAGCATCATGGTTGTCGCGCCTAACGTGGAACTCATCCATGGCTGATCGCCGTTCGGGGATAGCGGTCAAGCTCCGCCGGCGAGGTGGCCAACGGAGCTTGACACCGCAACTCACCTAACAGGCGACGACGACGGCCCCCGCCTTGACATGGTCACTCCAGCCCCGGCGCGTCAAGTCGTCCACGACATCGCGCAGTCGCGCGGGATCCGACAAGAGGCGCTTGCACTCGCCGCAGACGTCCGGCCCGCTGCCGGACGCCGATCCGCCGCCCGGCTGGCACCGGAGTTCGTTCGGAACGCCACGCGACACCGGGACGCAAAGGCCCTCCAGCGTCTGCCCGCGGTGGTTGCACCGCAGTCTGACACGCACCCAGTTAGGCTGCATCGTCAACTCCCCCTGGCCATTGGCGGCCTGGTCGTCGCCGAGGCGACCATCACCCCGGCGATGCGCACGCTGACGCCACGCCCAGAGAGAAACGCCACTTCCCCTACACGGGTCGTTGATCCCCCTATAAGGTTCTGGCTGAGAGGCCAATCTCATGCAGAACCCCGGACGGACGTCACCCCGACGTATCCGACGCCGGGGCTTCTGCCTGCTCAGGACACGATACCAGGCGTCCCGTCACTATCCGTATGTCCGGGTCCGCGCTCGCTCCAAAAGTGAGCCCGATCACTCTGCCTACATCTGGTGCTGCCTCCCCCGCCGCCTCCCCACATGTTGGGGAAGCGTCCTTGTCGGACGGTCCCGATATAATGCGCGCCCCCTACTTCGCCCGCTACTGAAGGTAGCGAGAAACGGTAGTGGCTCAGGAAGCGCCGAGGCAGCAGGAGGGGCGCGTTCGCCGCATCGCCGTCATCGATCAGCGTAGGTCCACTGCATCGAGCCGCCTTTGCAACGCAGGGCCGTGAGGCAAGCGAGCCGGCCGGCAGCCGTCGAAGCGCTCGGCGTGCCCGATGCGTGCCCGATGCAGAGGTCAACGCCGGCCAACAAGGGCAGATCAGCACCCGCGATCTGAACGCTCCGTGTTCAGTCGCCCACGAGCACGGCTACTGACGGTACAGATCAACGCGATTCCCAAGCTGACAGTGCGGGTTCGATTCCCGTCACCCGCTCCAAGCGAAGGCCCAGGTCAGGACCGGTTCCCGACCTGGGCCTTGGTCATGTCGGTCACTTCTTCGTCTTTCGTGGCAGGCCAGCCGCAGCCGCGGAGCGCCGCCATGATCATCAGGTGGAGCCCCAGTGGGCTCACGTTCTCGCTGTGCCGTCGATGTGGCCGCGGCCCGTTCGTATGGAGGGTGACCGGTCGGCGCGGTGCCGACCGCGACGCGTAAGGGGCGAGGCCATGCGGAAGCTGATAGTGATCGAGTTCGTGACCCTTGACGGGGTCATGCAGGGGCTGGGGCCGCCGGACGAGGATCGCGACGGCGGTTTCGAGCACGGCGGCTGGGCCGCGCCGTACTTCGACGAAGTGCAGGGAGCGGCAGCGGTCGAAGGGCTGAAGTCGACGACGGCGTACCTCTTCGGGCGCAGGACATACGAGAAGATGGCCGAGTTCTGGCCGAGCCGGCCCGACCAGAACCCGGTGGCCGCGCACCTCAACGTGACGCCGAAGTACGTCATCACGCGGACCCTGACCAGCCTCACCTGGTCAAACTCCGAGGTGTTAGCCGGCGATCCCGGGTCGGCCGTTCGGGATCTGAAGGCACAGGGCGACGGCAACATCGCCTTGCTGGGCAGCGGCATGCTCGTCCAGGACCTCGTCGCGAACGACCTGGTCGACGGCTACCGCTTGTTCGTGCATCCTCTGCTTCTCGGCACCGGCAAGCGGTTGTTCCGGGAGACGGACCGGCCGCGACGGCTGCGGCTCGTCGACTGCACGCCGACCACCACTGGCGTACTCATGCTCACGTACGAACCGGTGTGACCCGTGTCAGTGGCCGTGTCAGCGGCGTGTCAGGGGGGTGACAGGCCGGGCGCCCATGGTGGTCGCATGACAAGTTCAGCGATTGCAGTCTCAGGGCTGCGCAAGGCCTACAAGGACAAGGTCGTGCTCGACGGCATCGACCTGGACGTCCCCGCGGGCACGATCTTCTCCCTACTCGGTCCGAACGGGGCGGGTAAGACGACGACGGTGAACGTGCTGACGACGTTGGTGAAGGCCGACGCGGGGACGGTGCGCGTCGCCGGCCATGATGTCGCGACCCAGGCCAAGGCGGTGCGCGCGGCGATCGGGGTCACCGGTCAGTTCGCGGCGGTCGACGAGCTGCTGACCGGGCAGGAGAACCTGCGGCTGATGGTCGATCTGAGCCCGGTGCCCGCCAGGGACGGCAAGCGGGTCGTCACGGAGCTGCTGGAGCGGTTCGACCTCGTGGAGTCGGCGCAGAAGCCGGTGTCGACCTATTCCGGGGGCATGCGCCGAAAGCTTGATCTGGCGATGACGCTCGTCGGCAACCCGCGGATCATCTTCCTCGACGAGCCGACGACGGGACTGGATCCGCGCAGCCGTCGCACGATGTGGTCGATCATCCGTGACCTGGTGGCCGACGGCGTGACCATCTTCCTCACCACCCAGTACCTCGAGGAAGCCGACCAGCTCGCCGACCGGATCGCCGTACTCGATCAGGGCCGCCTGGTCGCCCAGGGCACTCCCGACGACCTGAAGCGCCAGATCCCCGGGACGCACGTCCGGCTCCGGTTCACCACCGTCGCCGAACTCGACGCGGCCGCGCGGGTCCTCGGCGACTCCACGCGGGACGACGAGGCACTGGCCCTGCGGATTCCCAGCGATGGCGGGACCAGGTCACTGCGGGCCCTGCTGGACCGGCTCGACGAGTACGCGATCAGTGCCGAAGGGCTGTCCGTGCAGACACCGGACCTCGATGACGTTTTCCTCGCCCTGACGGGCCGTACCACGGAGGTGGCCGCGAAATGAGCACCAAGTCCCACTCGATCGTCATGCTGCGTCGCAACTTCAAACACATCGCCCGGAACCCGACCTCGGTGTTCAACGCGGTCCTGATGCCGATCGTGATCATGTTGATGTTCGTGTACATGTTCGGAGACGCGTTCAACGTCGGTGTCGACTACATCGACTACGCGACGCCGGGCCTGATGCTGTTGGCCGTCTGCTACGGGCTGGGGTCCACCGCGACGGCGGTGAACTCCGACATGACGAAGGGCATCATCAACCGGTTCAAGGTCATGCACGTCTCCCGTGGTGCGGTGTTGACCGGTCACGTCATCGCCAGCGTGCTGACCAACCTGGTCGCCATCGCGGCCCTCGTCGGGGTGGCCTTCCTGCTGGGATTCGACCCATCGGCGAGTCTCCTCGACTGGCTCGGCGCGATCGGCGTGATCGTGCTGCTCGGCTTCGCGGCCGGCTGGCTCACGGTCGCGCTGGGACTGTTCGCGAAGTCGCCGGAAACGGCGGGTCTGGCCTCCGTGCCGCTGGTCATGCTGCCGTTCTTCAGCAGCGCGATCGTGCCGGCGGACAAGATGGGGCCCGGACTCCG
Source organism: Micromonospora thermarum (assembly GCF_012034245.1). Classification (GTDB taxonomy): domain Bacteria; phylum Actinomycetota; class Actinomycetes; order Mycobacteriales; family Micromonosporaceae; genus Micromonospora; species Micromonospora thermarum. The sequence goes on from NZ_JAATEO010000001.1 coordinate 290,603, forward strand.
GGAGTTCGCGGAGTACCAGCCCTTCACGCCGATCATCGAAACCCTCCGCGGGCTCCTCAACGGCGCACCGTCCGCCGGTGACGCGATCCCCGCCCTCGCCTGGTGTGTCGGCATCGCTCTCGTCGGCTACCTGTGGGCGCGTTCCACGTTCACGAAGCGAGCGTGACCGCGACCAACTGACTCCAACCCGTCCGGGTGCCTTCCAGCGCCGCCTCGGCGAACTTCGCTTCGCCGAGGCGGCGCCGCACTGTCTGCTCGATCCGGGCCACGTCCGGGTGGGAACGGTCCGGCAGTCCGCGCACGCCGGTGCTCGCCGCGAGCAGCCGCGCGGCCTGCTCGTACTGGCCGCGGCGTAGGGCCAGGTCCGAGACTCCGACGAGTACCTGCGCGATCGAGGGTGCGTGCCCCGCCTCGGCCGCCGCCTGGCAGGCCGCGGCGCGGTGCCTTCGCGCCTCGCCGAGATCGTCGGTGAGGTAGCCCAGCAGGTCGTGTGTCACGGCGCGGATGTGCGCCTGCTCCGCTTCGTCGCCGAGCAAGGTCGTCGCGACACCGAGTTGCCGGGCCGCCTCGTCGGCCTCGCCGCGCCAGCGAGCGAGTTCCGCCTGCGAGAGGGCCAGCACGGCCAGCGCACCCGGCCACGTGACCCGTTCCGCGCATCGCTGCGCCTCGGCTACGGCGGCCGCGCTGGAGTCCTCATCGCCCAGCAACCAGTACAGCTGAGCCTGTCGCGACCGCATCCGGATGACGTCCTCGATGGCGCCGACCTCGGTGACGACCGCGATCGCCTGTTCGTAGTGCTCGCACGCACCGACGAACTCACCGCGCACGGCGATCAGCTCCGCCAGCTCGGTCAGGGCGAACGAGATCCCGAACCGTTCGCCGAGGGCCCGAAACTCGGCGAGCGCCGTCTCGAGATACGCGTCGACGTCCCGCCCGTCCTGACCGAGCATGATCCGCATCTTGCCGAGGTGCAGCCGGGCCAGTGCGCGTACCCAGGGGTCCTCGTCGTCCAGCAACGGTTCCCATGCGGGCAGGAACGCGCCCGGCGCCTGCAACATGCGTTCCAGCGGGACGACGAGCGCCATCCCCGGGTGGCTGCGTCGACTGCGCCGGCTGAACCGGTACGCCTTGTGGATCCACTCCGCCGCATGGTGTTCGTCGCCCGGCCCGGAGCCCACGAACAGCACGACGAGCGCGTACACGATGGCCCGGATCTCGTCGGTCACCTCGCCGGGCGTCTCGGTGGCCGCGGTGATCAGCTCCATGCCTTCGGTCCGGTGGCCGCCGAGCCACCAGTACCAGCCGGCGCTCGCGGCCAGCCGCATCGCCGCATGCGCCTCGCCGGCCGCGAGCGCACCGCGCATCGCGGATCCGATGTTGTCGTGCTCGGCCTCGAGGGTGGCGAGCCATGTCAGCTGCTCGGCGCGGCGAAGCTGCGGCTCCGCGGTCTCGGCGAGTTCGGTGAAGTAGGCGAGATGCGCGCGGCGCGCCAGCTCCGATTCCCCCGCCTCGGCGAGCCGGTGCGCGGCGTACTCCTTGATCGTGCCGAGCATCCGGTAGCGCGGTGCGCCGTCGCCCTCGGCGACCAGCAGCGACTTCTCGGCCAGCGCGGTGAGCAACTCGAGCACCTCCTCCTGCTCGACCGCGTCGCCGGCGCAGACCCGCTCGGCCGCTTCCAGGCCCGCCCCACCGGAGAACACCGAGAGCCTGCGCAGGACCGCCCGTTCGGCGTCGGTCAGCAGCTCCCAGCTCCAGTCGACCATCGCGCGCAGCGTTCTGTGCCGGGGCAACGCGGTACGGCTGCCGCCGGTCAGCAGGCGGAACCGGTCGTCGAGCCGCTCGGCGAGCTGATCGATGGACATGGTGCGCAACCTGGCGGCGGCCAGTTCGATCGCCAGCGGCATCCCGTCCAGCGCCCGGCAGACGCGCGCCATCGTCGACAACGTGTGGGCGTCGACCGCGAGATCCCTGCGCACCGCGCTCGCCCGGTCGCGCAGCAACCGGACGGCGGGAGAGGACTCGATGTCGCCAGGGCCGGCGTCCCGGTCCGGCAACGCCAGCGGCGCGACGGGCCACAGCACCTCACCGGTGATGCCGAGCGGTTCCCTGCTCGTCGCCAGGATCCGCAGCCGCCGGCACTCCCCGAGCAGTCGGTGGGCGAACGCCGCCGCCGACTCGATCACGTGCTCGCAGTTGTCCAGGATCAGCAGCGCCTCGCGCTCGCGGATCGCCGCGATGAGCCGGTCGATCAGCTCCATGTTCGGTGCCTCGCCGAGCAGAGCGTCCCGGAGGCCGAGCCCGGCGAGCGTCGCCCGCACCACGTCACCGTCGGCGCCGATGGCGGCGAGCTCCACCAGCCAGGCGCCGTCCGGCAGCTCGTCGAGCAGCCTGCGTGCCGTTTCCGTGGCCAGCCTGGTCTTCCCCGAGCCGCCCGGCCCGATCAGGTTGGTGAGCCGGTGTTCGGCAACGAGTGCGGCGACCGCGGCGACGTCGGCGTCCTTGCCGATGAAGCTGCTCAGCTCGGCACGTAGGTTGGTCTTCCGGTTCTCCTCCCGCCGTCCCACCTCGCCCCGCAGCAGGGCGACGTGCAGTGCGGACAGCTCCGGTGAGGGGTCGACGCCCAGCGCGTCGGCCAGGGCTTCGCTCGTGCGCTGGTACACGAGCAGCGCCTCGGTGCCGCGACCGGCCGCGGCGAGGGCACGCATCAGCGCGATGACAAGCCGTTCGCGCACCGGGTGCGCGGCCACCAGGTCGGTCAGCTCGGGGATCAGTTCGGCACCGTGGCCGAGGTTGATCTCCGCGTCGAACCGATCCTCCATCGCGGTCAGGCGTAGCCTCTCGAGCCGGGTGACCGCCGCGTCGAGCGCCGCGCTGTCGGGCAGGCCGACGTCCTGCATGGCCCCACCGCGCCACAGGGCGAGAGCCTCGCGGAGCCGCCGTACCCGCTGCGGATCCTCGTCATCGCGAGCCTGGCCGACGAGGCGTTCGAACCGTACGGCGTCGACGGCGTCGGGTTCCACCGTCAACCGGTAGCCGTCCGGCTGCCCTTCGACCGACCCTGCCGGCAGCGCCTTCCGCAGCCGGGAGACCAGGCGCTGCAACGCGTTCGCCGCGTCGGAGGGTGGGTGTTCACCCCAGATCCAGTCGACGAGCGTCGCCTTGGGGACCACGCGATTCGGGTTGAGCGCGAGGGCGATCAACAGCCCGCGCAGCCGGGCGCCGGGCACGTCGGCGGGGACGCCGTCGGCCATGCGAACCTCGAAGGGTCCGAGCATCCCGATCTGCACCTAGCAGATCTTGCCACGGGCGATTGACCGGCCTCCGACTGCCGACGCGGCGCAGAAGGCTCGCACGAACGTGACGGGGCCCGGCCGAAAACGGCCGGGCCCCGTGCGTGTCGGGTCGGTCCTACCGCTCGGCGAGCCGCTCCTTGCCGGCCTTGACGGCGGCGGCGACGTCGGCGCCGTCACGCGGGGCGGAGGCCCGAGCCGTGGCGGTGCTTGTGCCGTCCGTCGTCCGGAGCACGTCGGTCGCGTTCGTCACTGGGGTGTACCCGGCGGGACCGCTGATGTGGAAGCCCAGCCCGTTGCGCTGCACGTCGTTCATGACCGCGGCGGAGCCGAAGACCAGGCCCGTGTGAACCGAGCCCGCCATCTCTTCACCCAGGTACCAGATCTCGTCCCCGACCTGACCGGCGGTGCCGGGGGCGAGGATCAGCGGCGCGTCGAGCGACCCCATCAGGGCGCCGCCGGCGAGCGCGTCCGGCCAGTTGGCCCCGGTGGCCACCCCGATGTGCTGATAGCCACCGAAGAAGGCATAGGCGACGTACAGCGCCGTCTCGTAGCGGGTCGACCCGGAGACCGGGATCCCGCCGTACGGCCGGGTGGCGATGTCCCCCCAGAGGCCGATGCCGTAGATCTCCGTGCTGGCGGGCAGCGCGTCGAAGTAGCTCAGGGTGGCCGGGGTGAGGGTGCTGTCCTTGGTGAGGATCACGACGGCCGAGGTGCCCTTGCCGGGCAGGTTCTGGGCGCCGGCGGCCGCACCCGCGGCGAGGGCGTCCGGGAAGTTCGCGCCGGTGGCGGCGAGCACCTTGTCCGGCGTCGGGTCGATGGCGTTGGCGATCGCGATCGAGGTGGCGTAACGGTCGGTGCCGGCGAGCCGGACGGGCGTGAAGCCCAGCGAGCGAACCTGGTTCTCCACGGTGGTGGAGAGCGCACCGGCCGCGCTGCCGAGCAGGTAGACGGTGCTGCCCGGCTTGAGGACCCGGGTCAGCTCGGTGGCGACCGCCGGCGCGAGCGTGGTGGTCGGGGTCATCAGCAGGGGCCCGTTCTTCGCCGCCGCCAGGGCGGACCCGCCGAGCGCGTCGGCGAAGGTGTCGGACCGCGACAGGACCGCGACCGTGGCCTTGGCGCGCGGGTCGGAGGCGTTGCTGTGGCTCGCCCAGTGCGACTGGGAGATGGCCGAGGCGGTGCCGTAGCGGTCGCTGCCGGCGAGGCGGACCACCCGGTCCTTCTTCGCCGGACGGTAGTCCGGCACGCCGGGGAGGTACGGGATGGTGGTCACCGGGGCGCCGGCGGTGGTGGGGGCCGTCCCGACGGTCGTGCCCCCCTGCGCGAAGGCGACCGTCTTGCCGTCAGCGTTGAGCACCGGGTCGGCCTTGGCCGTCCCGCCGATCGTGACCTGGACCTCGGCGGCGCCTGCGGCGGTGCCCCGCACCCAGATCTGCTCGCCACGCACGAAGGCGACCTTCGAGCCGTCGGCCGAGATGGTGGGACTCGCGGCGTCCGTGGCGATGCGCGTGTACGTGCTGCCGTCGAGGAAGCCGATCTCCGGTGTGCCGACGGCGTTGCCGGCGCTGTCGGCGGCCTGCCGCTGCACCACGAGACGTGAGCTGCCGTTGGTGTCCGGCTCCGAGTAGTGGTTGCCGTCGTCCGGCGAGCGGCGCACCACGTCGAAGCCGACGGCGCTGACGGATCCCTCGATCCGCCACGGGCTGCCGGCCTCCTTGGCGGCCCAGACCACGGTCGACCCGTCGCCGACCCACTCCGGCGTGGCACGGGTGACGTCGGTCTGCGCCTCGGCGATCGGGTAGACCTCCATGCTGTCGCCGATTGTCGCGATGTCGCCGTAGCCGGTGACGAACACGGCCCGGCTACCGTCCGGCGACCAGGCGGCGTCGGTGATTGTGTAGTCCGCCGAGCCGATGCCCACACCATCGCCGGTGACCAGGGTGTGCGTGCCATCGCTGGAGGTCAGCTCGCCGCTGGGGCCGTGGGTGGCGTGCGCGGTGCCGGCACCGCCGAACAGGGTGGTCGCGCCGATGGCGAGCACGATGGCGCCCGCTCCCGAGCGGCGCCGAAGGGAAGGTCGAAGCAAGGAAGCTCCTCGGAAGACGATTGCGCCGGTTGCGGGGTCGGCGGCCGGGCCGGCCGGTGTGGCGCGGGCTTCACTGTAGAGGACGGCCGCCGCCGGCGCAGTCCCGCGACGTACCCGTGCGGGCACGCTGAGTGAGCAGTCAGGGCCGGCGCGTACGGCGTGAGCTGCTTCCGGCCTGCCTGGTCCACCCGTTGCCTCAGCCGTTCGGTCAGAGAATCGCGTCGGCGGCGATCCGGGGCAGCGGTCGAGCAAAGGATCTTCTAAGGTTCTGACCATCTGCGCCGCCCCGTGCCGGACTGGCCGGCAGACGGGTGCCTCTTCACGGCGCGTCTCATTTCAGCGGGGAGTTCCCTTGCCTCCATCTTCCCTTCGCAGGTCCGCAGCCGTCGCCTCGGCCCTCGCGCTCGGTTCCACCACCCTCGTCGTGTCCGCGCCCGCCGCCCAGGCGAGCCTCGCCGGCTCCGGCAGCGTGCTCACGACCACCAACAGCGGCTCCACCGTCATGCAGGTGTACGGGGACGCGTCCCGTACGCAGATCGCCAACATCGAGAAGATGCGCGACGCGGCGTGGTCGCCGGACGGCAGCCGCTTCGCGTACATCGGCCCAGACGTGGACGGCGGCGGCATCACGTCGATGCGGTTCAACGCCGAGGCCCCGGACTGGTACATCGCGCTACCAAACGAGAGCGTCACCCGTCGCGGCCTGTCCTGGCGGGGTGGCGGCAGCAGTGTCGTCTGGGGAGAGCAGCGGAAGGACCCGGGTTCCAAGTGGGTCATCCGGGGGGCCGCGAGCTCGTCGGGCTGGGAGCCCGGGCAGCTCACGCCGAACGACGGCATGCACTACCAGAACCCGGACGGCGGGCCCAGCGGCAAGGTCGTGTTCCAGCGGATGGCCGACAACGGGTCCGGGTCGCCGACCGGCACCCCGGCCGTGGTGCTCTATGACCCGGCCAAGCCCGCCGACCAGCGGATCACCGTCGTCGACGCGGACGGCTCCAACCCGTCGATCTCGCCGGACGGCACGAAGGTCGCGTTCGTCCGCGGTGGCCAGATCATCGTCTCCGACCTGGCCGGCGAGAACGAGGTCGTGGTGGCGGACAACGCCAGCGCCAACGACCACCCGACCTGGTCGCCCAACGGCGCGACCATCGCGTTCACCCGGGGTGCCACGGTGTCGAGCGCGCCGTCCAACGGTTCGGCCGCGGCCAACCCGACCAAGGTCTCGGACACCGTCGGCGTGCCGGCGTACCAGCCGCGCAACAAGGACCGGGTGGTCCGGCTCTCCGGCCAGAACCGGTACACGACGGCGATCGCCGTCGCCCAGTCGCACTGGGCCACCCACACGGACAGCGCGGACAAGCGCGAGCGGGCCAACACCGTCGTGCTGTCCCGGTCGGACATGTTCGCCGACGCGCTCAGCGGCTCGGCGCTGGCGGCCGTCAAGGGCGGCCCCCTGCTGCTGACTCCGCCGAACGGCCTGGACGCCCGGACCGCCGCCGAGATGCAGCGGGTCCTGGCCCCGGGTGGCACGGTCTACCTGCTGGGCAGCGAGGGTGCGCTCGCCGCCGCCGTCGCCGACCAGGCCGCGGCGCTCGGCTACACCGTCAAGCGGCTGGCCGGCCCCGACCGGTACGCCACCTCGGTGGAGATCGCCAAGGAGATCGACCCGACGCCGGACCTGGTCCTGCTCGCCACCGGCACCAACTTCCCGGACGCGCTCGCGGCCGGCGCTGCGGCCGGCTCGTACCAGGGGGAGGGCGTCCCGACCGCGGTCGTTCTGCTCACCAAGGACACGGTGATCACGCCAGCCACCAAGGCGTTCCTCGACACGCTGCCGCAGAGCGAGCGCACCCTCTTCGGGGTCGGCCGGTACGCCGCTGCCGCCGGGCTCGCGTACGACCCGACCACCGTCGAGGTGTGGGGTGAGAACCGGTACGAGACTGCGCTGTACACCGCCTGGACGTTCTTCGGGGGGCAGCGGTACGCGGGCGTCGCCACCGGCTACGACTGGCCGGACGCGCTCGCTGGTGGTGCCCTGATGGGTCGCCTCAACGGCCCGCTGCTGATCACCCCGGGCACCGGGGCCAACCTCGCGTTCGAGACTCAGCTGCTGCTGGACGAGGCCAGCGGCTCCATCCACACCGGCCTGGTCTTCGGCTCGGCCGCGGTGGTCACCGACGCGCAGCGGAGCCAGATCGGCACCTGGATCGCCGGCCCGCTCGGCTCCAGCCTGCTGAGCAACACCACCGACGTCATCGGCGAGCGGAGCCAGACGACGACGCTGCGGACGCAGGCCGTCAGCGGTGAGGGCGACATGCGGACGGTCGAGCAGGCCGTCGCCGCCGCCAAGCAGGCCCGCGAGCGTCTCGCCGGCCGCTGAGCGAGAACGGATGACAGAGGGGCCCGGTCGCAACCGACCGGGCCCCTCTGTCGTGTTAGGAGGACGCGTGAGCGCGTCCCGTCCCATGCGGGGGCACGCGACCGGCCGTCAAGCCAGGGCCGGACGTGGTGAAGGGAGACAGTGATGGCAGAGAAAGACACTGGCGCCGGGTCCTGGTCCCGCCGGCAGGTCCTGACGGTGGTGGGGGCGGCCGGCGTGGCGCCGCTGGTGGCGGCGGGCGCGGCCGAGGCGGCTCCCGTGACACCCACGGCGACCGGGCGGTGGGTCGGGCCCGGGGGCCCGGGAGTCATCGACCCGGCGTACGAGATCAGCCCCCCGCAGCCGGCGTCCGCGGTCGCGGAGGCGCCCCGCCTGTCCGCGAAGCAGGGCCGGCAGTTCGCCAGCGGTCCCTCCGACGCGGCACGCACGCTGAGCAGCGACGCGGCCGCGGCGGAGGTGCCGTTCACGTTCCGTTACGACCCATTCGACATCCGGGACCTGCCGGAGACCCTGCGGCCGTACCACAGCAACGTCCGGCTGCCGATGGTCGACGCGGGCCCGCACGACGAGCACGGCGTCCGCATGGCGCTGCTCGGCGGGACGCTCTACGACCATCCCGTCAACCAGGCCCAGTACGGCCTCAACCTGCTGGAGAGTTACCGCGTCACCGGCTACCAGTGGTACCTCCAGCGGGCGATGGCGCAGGCGCAGCGCCTGATCGACCGGCGGGTCGTCCATGAGGGGGGCTGGTTCTACCCGTACACCTTCCGGCACGCCATGCACCGCTCCGCCGACATCTACGAGACGCCGTGGTACTCGATGATGGCCCAGGGCCAGGCGATGAGCCTCTTCGTCCGGCTGGCGCAGATCCTGGGCAGGGGCAGCCGCTGGCGCGAGGCGGCCGACGCGACGTTCGCGTCCTACCTGGTCCCGCCGGTGGCCGGCAAGCCGTGGGGGGTGTACGTCAAGGACGGGCTGCTCTGGCTGGAGGAGTACGCGCACCCCACGGAGGTGCGGGGCGACCTGACCTACAACGGGCACATCTTCTCGGCCTTCGGCCTCTGGGACTACTGGAGCATGAGCCGCGACGCCCGGGCCAAGCTGATCCTCCAGGGCGCGATCACCACCGCCCGCGACGTCCACCACCTCATCCGGACCCGCCAGTGGCGGAGCAAGTACTGCCTCACCCACCAGAAGGACGCGGGCAACTACCACACCACGCACATCGGTCAGCACTCCGTGCTGCACGCCATCACCGGCGACTCCATCTTCGCCCAGATCATGGACCTGTACTACTCCGACCACCCGCCGCGCGGAGTGGCCGGGACGATCATGCTCGCCGCCGGGGAGCACGTCGGCTACAAGTTCGACGCGGCCGGCACGGTCCTGGCGACGAAGCGGCTCACCCTGACGCGGCGCAGCAACGCGCCGTCGTCGGAACGGCACAAGGTGATGCGCCAGACCGGCATCTGGTACGCCATCAGCGGCGGATCCCTGAGCGGTTACCTGGTCAAGGAGATCCCCGGCAAGTCGTACCAGATCGGGAGGGCGGCGGCGATCGGCTACCGCATCCCGCGGCCGGCCGTGGTCGCCGCCGCGCCGGTCAAGGCGTACACCATCGACTCGGCCGGGCAGATGACCTCGGTCGTCACCGACCTCGCCGTCGGTGACAACGTGAGCGTCGACATGCGGGCCGTCCTCAACGGTGTCCAGCACTACCGGCTGGCCTCCGGCACGTACGCCGGCCGCTGGGTGGGCCTCACCACCCTGACCGGCAGGTGACCGTCGCGCACCTCCGCCCGACGCAACCACCAACGGGCAGTCTCGTGTCCGTCCTCTCACCACGAGGGTTGCTGGAGCGGGCCCGGACCGGGCCCGCTCTCCGGCGCCGCGGTACGGCGGTACCGGACCGCCGGGGCGGCCGGCCGATACGCTGGCGATCATGCGCATCGGCATCGTGATCCTCCCCGACCAGCGCTGGTCGGATTCCCAGCGTCGCTGGCAGCAGGCGGACGAGTGGGGCTTCGACCACGCCTGGACGTACGACCACCTCGGCTGGCGGGACCTGGTCGACGGGCCGTGGTTCGACTCGATGACCACCCTCACCGCGGCGGCGACGGTGACCCGCCGGATCCGCCTCGGCACCCTGGTCGCCTCGCCGAACTTCCGGCACCCGGCGGCCTTCGCCCGGCAGATCACCGCCCTCGACGACGTGTCCGGCGGGCGGGTCCTGCTCGGCGTCGGCGCGGGCGGCATCGGGTTCGACTCCGCCGTGCTGGGCGGGGAGACCCTGCCGCCCCGACAGCGGGTGGACCGGTTCGCCGAGTTCCTGGAGCTGCTCGACCTGGTGCTGCGCGAGGACGGTACGACCTGGCGCGGCGACTGGTTCACCGCCGTGGACGCGCGCAACAACCCCGGGTGCGTGCAGATCCCGCGGGTGCCGTTCGTGGTGGCCGCCAACGGGCCCCGCTCCATGCGACTCGTCGCGCGCTTCGGTCAGGGCTGGGTCACCACCGGTTCCGGCGGCGACGACCTGGCCGCCTGGTGGGACGGCGTCGCCGAGCTGGTGGCGCGGATGGACAAGACGCTCGCTGCCGAGGGGCGCGATCCGGCCTCGCTGGACCGGTACCTCTCGCTCGACTCGGCGCCGGAGTTCTCCCTCCGCGGTGCCGACTTCTTCGCCGAACAGGTGGGGCGTGCCGCCACGCTCGGCTTCACCGACGTGGTCACCCACTGGCCCCGCGCCAGCAGCTGGTACGCGGGCGACGAGGAGGTCCTGGTGGACGTCGCCACCCGCCTCCTGCCCGAGCTGCGCCGCGCCTGAGCCCGGGGTGCCGCGACGCCGGCCTGGCCACGCGCGGGAGACGCTGCCCGCCGTGGCGTACGCCGCCGGATGAACGGTCGGCGTCCGGCAGCCGTCCGCGTGCCTCAGGTGCCGAGGTCGCCGGTGGTGATGCCGCCGTCGCCGGCCGAGACCAGCCGGAAGCGGACGCACACGATGGGGCTGTCGTCCTCGACGGGCGTACCGGCCCGGGCCCAGAACGCCGCGTGGCCGGCACGCCACTCCTCGATCGACCGGTCACCCTCACCCTCCGAGCGGGCGAAGTCCCAGGAGACCCCGGTGAAGGGGACCACCTCGACGCCGGTGACCTCCACGACGGCGACGAGTCCGTCGTGGTCGTCGACGAGCGCGAGCCGCTCGCCCACGTGCTCCGGTTCCTCGCCCTCCTGCTCGTACTCGCTGAGGAGGCCGGCGGTGGCCTGCTTCACCCCGGCGAGCACGAGGGTGTTCAGGTTCGTCCGCATCTCCCCGGGCGTCCCGAGGTCAAGGGTGCGCAGTCCGCCGATCCGAGGCCACATCCTGCCGACGCTACCGCCGCCGCCCGCGCGCCGAGGTCGCCTGTTGTGGGCGGGGCGCTCCGGCATCACGGTGCGAGGTCGGCACCGGTGAGCAGGCTCCGGACACGCAGTTCGGCCGCGACCTCCGGTGGGCAGTCGGCCACCACCGCGGCCGTGCCGACCGCCTGCGCGTCGCGCGCCGCGCAGATCTCGTAGAGGGCGCGTACCTGGGCCCCGGTGGCCACCCAGTCGTCCACCACCAGCACCCGGTCGCCCGGCCCGAGGTGCCGGTCGCGGACGGCCAGGTCGACCTGGCGACCGCGGAAGTCCGGTGGGCTCTGCGCCCAGGTCAGCGTGCCGGCGGGCAGGCGCCCGTCGCCCGGCTTGTGCGCGGCGACGAAGCCGACGCCGAGCGCGGTGGCGGCGAGGGGCCCGAGCAGGTATCCGGTGACGGCCGGGGAGACGACCACGGTCGGCCGGGCGGACCGGAACGGCTCCACCAGGGCCGGCCCGAGATCGGCGAGCACCGACGGGTCGCGCCACCAGCCGGAGACGTCGCTGACCAGGTGGCTGGCACCGGGGCCGGGATCGATCCAGCGGATCAGCTCGGTAAGGCGTCTGCTCAGCTCAGCGGGCACGTACTCCATCCTGCGGCATCGATCGCGCGGCCGCGGGCCGTGGTCGGGCGGGCCACCCCGGGTCGGATGATCGGCTACACGTTTCACCGCAATTAGGGCCATACCCCTATGATCACGTTGACTTCGGAAGTGCTTCTCTCGTTACGGTCCGACCCGGTTTGTTCCGAAGACGAAAGGACCGGGCTGGTGGCTGGCAGGCACTCGCGTCCCCGTAGGTTCTCCTCCCCGACCGGCATCGCGGCCACCGCGGCGCTCGGTGTGATCCTCGCGGTCGGAGGCACCGTCGGCGCCGTGCAGTTGACCTCCGGCGCGGAGGCCGAGCGGCCGGCCGCCGTCGACCTGGCACCCACCGGCGTGCCGACCAGCGCCGCCCCCACCTCGCCGACGGCGTCGCCGAGCACCAGCAGCTCCCCGAGCCCGACGGCGAGCCCGAAGGCCACCCGCTCGACGCAGGCCCCGTCGCGGAGCAAGCCGCGCACCGCCACGCCGAAGCCGACCGCCACGAGGACCAGCACCGCCCGTCCCGTCGTCGACACCGGCTCCTGCGGCGCCTCCTTCTACTCCGACGGGCAGCTCACGGCCAACGGCGAGACGTTCGACCCGTCGGCGATGACCGCCGCGCACAAGACCCTGCCGTTCGACACGAAGGTGCGGGTCACCAACCCTGCGACCGGCAAGTCGGTGACCGTCCGGATCAACGACCGCGGCCCGTTCATCGAGGGACGTTGCCTGGATCTGTCCCGCGCGGCGTTCGCGGCGATCGCCTCCCTGGACGCGGGCCACGTCGAGGTCCGGTACGAGGTCCTGGGCTGAGCGGGTGCGGGACGGCGATCGGGTCGGCGACGGGGTCCGCCCGGCCAGATCCACCTCGGACGTCGGGCCAGGTTCATTCACCGTTTCACGTCGATCAGGCATGCTGTCCCTCGTACGCACGCACGCCTTCCAGTCGGGCCGCGGCCCGCTGAGCCCCGGATCCCGCGCCGGCCTCGGCGCGGCCCTCGGCCTGCTCGCACTCGTGTCCGCGGTGGAGTTGGCGGACGGGCGGGGCGCGAACTACATCGCCCTGATGGTCGCCGCGCCGTTCCTCGCCGCGGCCCTGGCCTCGTGGCGGGTCGTGCTGGGCGTGGGCGCGGCCGCGACCGTCCTCGGCGCGAGCTTCGCGCTGGGCGAGGAGACCGTCTCGCTCTCCACGTCGGTCGCGGTCGCCGGTATCGCGCTGGGCACGGCGCTCGCCGCGGCCACGGCGGCGGTACGCCAGCGGCAGGCCGAGCAGATCGCGGAGCTGTCGAAGCTCGCCGCGGTGGCCCAGCAGGCGGTGCTCCGCCCGCTCGGCCCGCAGGTGGGGTCCCTCGCGGTCGCCGCCCGCTACATCTCGTCCACGGCCACGGCGGAGATCGGCGGTGACCTGTACGAGGCGCTCGACACCCCGTACGGCGTACGCATGATCATCGGCGACGTCCGGGGGAAGGGCCTGGACGCGGTCCGACTGGCGAGCATCGTCCTGGGTTCGTACCGGCACGTGGCGTACGAGCGGGCCGACCTGCGGGCCGTCGTCGCCGACCTGGACCGGGCGGTGGCCCGCAGCGTGGGCGACGAGGACTTCGTGACCGCCGCCCTGGTCGAGGAGCGCGGTGGCACACTGACGATCGTCAACTGCGGGCACCCGCCTCCGCTGCTGCTGCGTCACGGCGCGGTCATCCCCCTCGAACCGCCGGCGCCGGCGCCGCCGCTCGGGTTCATGCCGGTGGTCCGGCCCCGGGTCGAGCGGCTGGAGCCCGGGGACCGGTTGTTGCTGTTCACCGACGGGCTGGGCGAGGCCCGGAGGGACGGTGAGTTCTTCCCGACGGCCGACCGGGCCTGGCGGCTCCTCGGTCACGGGACGGTCGCCGACGGGCTGGCGTCCCTGGAGACCGCCCTGGTGGAGTGGGTCCACGGCCGGCTCGACGACGACATCGCGCTGGTGCTGATGGAGTACACGGGTGCCCGGAGCGGGGTCACCGCCGCCGTGCCGAGCTGGGAGGTCGGGGCGGCCGAGGGCTGAGTTCGCCGTGGCGTTTCCACCCTGTTGCGGTCCGTGCCTGCGTACCTGAACGGGAAGTGTGTAATCGCTGTCACTTCGCCGATCGGCTTGTCGCTGCCTACCCGTGAGTAATACAGTCGGGGTTACTGATCGGTAACACACCTGTCCGGAAGCGGGGCCAGCGAGCATGACCCACTACAAGAGCAACCTTCGGGACCTCGAGTTCAACCTGTTCGAGGTCTTCGGGGCGGACCGGACGTTCGGCCAGGCGCCGTACACGGAGCTGGACGTCGACACCGCCCGCAGCTTCCTCTCCGAGGTCGACCGCCTGGCCCGCGAGGACCTCGCGGCCAGCTACACGGACAGCGACCGCAACCCGCCGGTGTTCGACCCGGCGACGCACACCGCGCCGCTGCCGGAGTCGTTCAAGAAGTCGTACAAGGCCTTCATGGACTCCGAGTTCTGGCGGCTGGACCTGCCCGAGGCGCTGGACGGCTCGAACGCCCCCCGCGCGCTCTGGTGGTCTCTCGCCGAGCTGGTGCTGGGCGCCAACGCCCCGATCTGGATGTACGCGTCCGGCCCGTCCTTCGCGCACGTCCTGCACGTCGAGGGCACCGAGCAGCAGAAGAAGTGGGCCAAGCTCTTCATCGAGAAGCAGTGGGGCTCGACGATGGTGCTGACCGAGCCGGACGCCGGCTCGGACGTCGGCGCCGGCCGCACCCGCGCCATCCCGCAGCCGGACGGCTCGTGGCACATCGAGGGCGTCAAGCGCTTCATCACCTCGGGTGAGCACGACCTCTCCGACAACATCGTCCACTACGTGCTGGCCCGCCCGGTCGGCGTCGAGGGCGTCGGCGGTGCCGGCACCAAGGGGCTCTCGCTCTTCGTCGTCCCGAAGTACCACTTCGACGAGGAGACCGGCGAGCTGGGCGAGCGCAACGGCGTCTACGCCACCAACGTCGAGCACAAGATGGGCCTGAAGGTCTCCAACACCTGCGAGGTGACCTTCGGCGAGCACGGCGTGCCGGCCAAGGGCTGGCTGCTGGGTGAGAAGCACGACGGCATCCGGCAGATGTTCATGATCATCGAGTACGCCCGGATGATGGTCGGCACGAAGGCGATCGCCACGCTCTCGACCGGTTACCTGAACGCGCTCGAGTACGCCAAGAACCGGGTGCAGGGCGCCGACCTGACCCAGATGACCGACAAGACCGCGCCGCGGGTCACCATCACCCACCACCCGGACGTGCGCCGCTCGCTGCTGCTGCAGAAGTCGTACGCCGAGGGTCTGCGCGCGCTGGTCTGCTACACCGCCAGCTGGCAGGACAAGGTCGCCATCGCCGAGGCGGCCGGCGACGAGAAGGCCACCAAGCTGGCCAAGCGGGTCAACGACCTGCTGCTCCCGCTGGTGAAGGGCGTCGGCTCGGAGCGGGCGTACGAGCTGCTCGGCCACGAGTCGCTCCAGACCTTCGGCGGTTCCGGCTTCCTCCAGGACTACCCGCTGGAGCAGTACGTCCGGGACGCCAAGATCGACACCCTGTACGAGGGCACCACCGCGATCCAGAGCCTCGACCTGATCTTCCGGAAGATCGTCCGGGACAACGGCAAGGCCCTGATGGCGGTCGCCGGCGAGATCCAGGAGTTCATCGCCACCGAGGGCGGCAACGGCCAGCTCAAGGAGGAGCGGCAGGCGCTCGGCAAGGCGCTCGCCGAGATCCAGACCATCCTCGGCGTGATGACCGGTTGGCTGGGCGAGGCGCAGGGCGGCGACGCCCGGGCCCTGTACAAGGTCGGCCTGAGCAGCCGCCGGTTCCTGCTGGCGGTGGGTGACCTGGTCGTGGGCTGGCTGCTCCAGAAGCAGGCCGACGTCGCCCTGAAGGCGCTCGGCGGTGAGGTGTCCGCGTCCGACAAGGCGTTCTACACCGGCAAGGTGGCCGCTGCCCGGTTCTTCGCCCGCGAGGTGCTGCCGCGCATCGGTGCCGACCGGCGGATCATCGAGAACGCCGACCTGGACGTCATGGACCTCCCGGAGGAGGCCTTCTGAGTCACGCCACGCCGCTCAAGGGTGTGGTGAGCCCGGGCCCGACCCGGGAGTGAGCTGGTCACGACGGCCGGCGGGTGCCGACCCGCCGGCCGTCGTGTTGCTCCGGGGAGGGTGCCGTCCGGGCGGGCGGCGGCCCATGTTTTCGGGTGTCGTGCGGGTAGCCGCAGCTCACGACGGGTATCCACCGCGGACCACGGCAGAGAACGCCCAGAGCCACCGCACGGGGGAGTGCAGCGCACATGGGCATTGGTAGCGGCATCTTCCTGATCGCTGTCGGAGCGATCCTCACCTTCGCCATCCGGGCCAACGTCTGGTGGCTCGATCTACGCGCGGTCGGCTGGGTGTTCATCCTGGCCGGACTCGCCGTCCTGCTCACCACGCTCTGGTTCTGGCAGGACCGTCGCAAGCGGGCACGAACGCTGATCGTGGAGGAGAACCGGCTGTCGCACCCCACCGCGATGATGCCGCCGCCTCCCGACCCGCCGCCGCCCACCGCGCCACCGTCCTGATCTCCACGACGACCACGCCCTGAGCCACGCACCCCACCGGTGCCGCGCTCAGGGCGTGTGTCGGCGTCGAGGGTTAACCGCGTGCCGTGTGCCGCGCTGTGATGACGCTTCCCGCCCTGCCCAGCTCCGCCCACTCAGCCGCCGTCCGGTGCACCTCGATGTCGCTGGTGCGTAACCCCTCCTGGTCCGCCCGCTCCGGGTCGAGAAGTGCCGACAAGAGCGAGATTCCGGGATTGTGGGCGATGAGCAGCGCTGTCCGGGCGGCCGGATCGACCCGCCGCACCAGGGCCAACAGGTCCTCCGGGTGCGCCTCGTACGCGTCCGCCGCGTAGTGGACGGCGGGTGCCGGCCCGGCCGACCCGCCCTCCGGCGGTGTCCCGGTCATGCCCAACGCCACACCGTGCCAGGTCTCCCGGGTGCGCCGGGAGGTCGAGCAGATCACCACGTCGGGCAGTAACGCGTGCTTGGCGAGCCACGCGCCGGCCGCCGCCGCGTCGGCACGACCCCGCGCCGCCAGCGGGCGCTCCACGTCCGGTCCGTCGTCGGGTGGCTCCGCCTTCGAGTGCCGGAGCAGCACCAGCGTGCGGGCCTGGGCGTACGGGTCCGTCATGTCCTCAAGCTTGCCCGATTGGCGATCTCACCGCCTGGGTAAGTCGATGCCTGCCGCAACCTCACCGATGGCCGCGGCGACCGGAACGCCAGGTGACAGCCGAGGAGGCGACGAGATGGGCATTGGTGGCAGTATCTTCTTGATCGCGCTGGGCGCGATCTTCGCGTTCGCCGTCGAGGCGAATCTGGGATGGCTCGACCTGGCCGTGGTCGGCTGGGTGCTGATGCTCGCCGGTGTGGCGGGCCTGCTGGTCACCCTCTACTTCTGGAACTCCCGGCGCCGGACGGTGGTCACCCGGCCGGTTCGCGAGGAGCGCGTCGTGGCCGACCCCGTCGTGCCGGCGCAGGACCGGGTCGTGCAGGAGTACCGCGAGGTGCGCCGGCCGGGCCCGACCGTCTGACGGTTCCCCTGCCGAGGAAGGGCCCCTTCCACCGCCGCTTGGCGTCGGGAAGGGGCCCTTCCTTTCGCCTCAGACGAAGAGGGCGAAGTAGATCGCGATGTGGTGACAGATCGCGGCCACCAGGGTGCAGGCGTGGAAGAACTCGTGGTGGCCGAAGACGGTCGGCCAGGGGTTGGGCCGCCGCAGCGCGTAGAAGACGGCGCCGACGCTGTAGATGGCGCCACCGACGATCAGCAGGACCAGGGCGGTCACGCCGCCGACCCGGAGGATGTCCGGCAGCATCGCCACCGAGACCCAGCCGAGCGCGAGGTAGAGCGGCGCGGAGACCCACCGCGGGGCGTGGGGCCAGACGAGCTTGAGCGCCACCCCACCCAGAGCGCCACCCCACACCAGCGACAGCATCACCGTCGCGGGCCGGGGCTCCAGCAGGAGGACACAGAACGGCGTGTACGTCCCGGCGATGAACACGAAGATCATCGAATGGTCCATCCGGCGCATGATCTGGTAGCCCCGCTCCGACCACACGCGACGGTGGTAGAGGGCGCTGGTGCCGAACAGGCCACAGACCGTGAGGCTGTAGACGAGACAGCTGATCAGCGGCGACCAGCCGGGCCGGGCGGCGGCGATGGAGCACAGCACGATGCCGCAGACGAGTGCGGCGAAGAAGGCGTACGTGTGGAGCCAGCCGCGCATCCGCGGCTTGCCGATGTCGACCGGCTTGAGGCGAAGCGGTGCGGAGGTGGTCACGCCAACAGGCTACGACACCGTAGGTTACTTGCAAGTAGTGTGTCCGGTCACGCCCGATGAACGCGTGCCGGGGAAACGGCGACGCGGCTCCGTCCGGAAGGATGGCGGAATGCGGATCCGACCGGTCGGGGCCCACGCCCTGCTGCTCGACTGCGCCGGCGAGACCGACGTGGGCACCGCGGACGCCGGGGGTGACATGACCGGGCCGGACGAAGCCGTCGCGGCGCGGGTGGAGGCGTGGCGGGCGGAGCTGTGGCGCCGGCGGGAACGCGGTGAGCTGGACGCCGTCGAGATCGTCCCGGCCGCGGCCACCGTGCTGCTCGACGGCGTACGCGACCCGGAGCGCACTACGGCGCTCCTCGCCGGCTGGACCCCGGCACCGGTCGCCACCGTCGCCCCGCCAGCCACGGCGGAGGTGCCGGTGACCTATGACGGAGAGGACCTGCCCACCGTCGCCGGCCACTGGGGCGTCGACGTGTCGGCCGTCGTACGTCGGCTGACCACCACGGAGTTCCGGGTGGCCTTCTGCGGCTTCGCGCCCGGGTTCGCGTACCTCACCGGGCTCCCCGCCGCGTTGTCCGTGCCCCGGCTGGCGAGCCCCCGCCCCCGGGTGCCCGCCGGCTCGGTCGCCCTGGCCGGCCCGTACGCCGGGATCTACCCGACCGCCTCCCCCGGCGGTTGGCTGCTCGTCGGGCGGACCGAACTGCCCCTGTTCGACGTGCACGCCGACCCGCCGGCCCGGCTCGCCCCCGGCACCCGCGTCCGGCTGGTGCCGGCGTGACCGCGCCGACCAGCGGCACGGTCGAGGTGCTGCGGGCGGGCGCCCTCACCACGGTGCAGGACCTCGGCCGGCCCGGCTGGGCGCACCTCGGCGTGCCGCGCTCCGGCGCCCTCGACCCGGCCGCCCTCCGGCTGGCCAACCGGCTGGTCGGCAACCCCGAGCCCGCCGCCGGTCTGGAGATCACGCTGACCGGGTGCGCGCTGCGGTTCACCCGCGCCACCGCGGTGGCGCTCGCCGGGGCGGACGCCGACGTCCGGGTCGGCACCCGTCCCGGTGACGTCGGCCGGCCGCTCGCCGTACCGGCCGGCGCGGTGGTCCGGATCGGTCCACCCCGCACCGGCCTGCGGTCGTGGCTCGCGGTCGCCGGAGGGATCGCCGTGGAGCCGGTGCTCGGCAGCCGCGCCACGGACACCCTCTCCGGGCTGGGTCCGCCCCCGCTGCGCGACGGCGACCGGCTCCCCCTGGGTACGCCGACCGGCCCGCCCGCCCCGGTGGACGTCACCGTCACCGCGCCACCCCCGGCCGAGCTGCGGCTGACGCTGCGCCTCGGCCCGCGCGACGACTGGTTCACGCCGCTCGCGCTCGACCGGCTGCTCGGCAGCGCGTACACCGTCTCGCCGGTGAGCAACCGGGTCGGCGCGCGACTGACCGGCGCGGCGCTACCCCGCGCGGTGGCCGGGGAACTGCCCAGCGAGGGGCTCGTGCTCGGCGCGGTGCAGGTGCCGTCGGACGGCCAGCCGCTGGTGTTCCTCGCCGACCACCCGACGACCGGCGGGTACCCCGTCATCGGGGTGGTGGCCGACGTGACCCCGCTCGCACAGGCCCGACCAGGGACTACGGTGACGTTCCATGGACCTCAACGCTGACCTCGGGGAGGGCTTCGGCATCTGGCGGCTCGGCGACGACGCGGCGCTGCTCGACCTGGTCACCTCGGCCAACGTCGCCTGCGGCTTCCACGCCGGGGACGCCCCCACCATGCGGCGGGTGTGCGCCCGCGCGGTCGAGCGCGGGGTCGCGGTGGGTGCGCAGGTCGGCTACCGCGACCTCACCGGCTTCGGGCGGCGGCACATCGCCTACGATTTCGCCGAGCTGCGGGACGAGGTCCTCTACCAGCTCGGTGCCCTGGACGCGTTCTGCCGGGTCGCCGGCACCCGGGTCCGTTACCTCAAGCCGCACGGCGCCCTGTACCACGCCGCCGCCTGCGACGAGTCTCAGGCGGCGGCGCTGGTCGCCGCGGTCGGCGAGTACGACGACCAGCTACCGCTGCTCTGCCCGCCCGGCTCGGTGCTCGCCCAGCTCGCGACCGGTGCCGGGCTGCGGGCGGTCGCCGAGGGCTTCGCCGACCGGGGCTACCTGCCCAACGGGCGGCTGGTGCCCCGGGGCGCCCCGAACGCTCTCGTCACCGACCCGGAACAGGTGGCGCAGCGGGCAGTTCTCATGGCCACCGAGCGGAACGTGGTCGCGGTGGACGGCACGGTGATCCCCTGCCCGGTGGAGTCGATCTGCCTGCACGGCGACACACCGGGCTCGGTGCGCTGCGCCGAGCTGGTCCGCGCCGCGCTCATCGACGCGGGGGTCCCGCTCACTCCGTTCGCGTGAGCGGTCGCGTGGTCCGGCAATGTGCTGCCGGACCACGCGACGGGCCTGCCCGTCAGGCGTCCAGGCCGCGCAGCACCAGCGGGAGGCGGGTGACGGCGCCGTCGACCACCCGGACCGGGACGCCCCAGTCCTGCCGGGTCAGGTGGCAGGCCGCGTGCTCCACGTCGGCGTCGCAGGTCGCGGCCTGCGCGGTCACCTGGAGCACGCCCTCCTCCACCGCGCCGTTGACCACCAGCCGCCGGGACAGGTCGGTGCCGGTGCCCGCACCCTCCACCAGCAGCTCCGGCGGCGACGCCGAGACCACCAGCCGGGTCGACGGGCCGTACGTCTCGTCGAGCTTCTGCCCTGGTGCCGGGGTGAAGATGACGTCCAGGGTGACCTCGCCGGCCGCCAGGTCGGTCGGCTTCCGCTCGGTGCGGTGCCGGGGACCGTCGACGGTGCTGGCGCCCGCGGCGGTGAGCGCGCCGGGCGCGAGCCGGGTCAGCCGGTGGGCGGCCGACTCCACGACCAGCACGTCGCCGTCCGGCGTGACCACCAGGTCGCTCGGCTCGGCGAGCCCGTCGGCGACCGTGCCGACCGCGTCGGTCTCCGGGTCGTAGCGGCGGACCGCGCCGTTGTACGTGTCGGCGATCAGCACCGAGCCGTCGGGCAGCGCGCACACCCCCAACGGGTGCTGGAGCAGCGCCTCCGCCGCCGGCCCGTCGACGTGTCCGAAGTCGAAGAGCCCCTGGCCGACGGCGGTGCCCATGACCCCGTTCTCCACGTACCGGACGGCGCTGGTCTCGCTGTCGGCCACCCACAGCCGGGAGCCGTCGGCCGACACCGACAGGCCGGAGGGCTGGGCCATCCACGCCTCGGGCAGCGGGCCGTCCTTCAGCGCCTCCACCGTGGTGCCCGCGTACATGCCGGCCGTGCGCTTCACCGGATCGAACCACCAGAGCTGGTGGATACCCGCCATCGCGATCACCACCTTGTCGTCGTACCAGGCCAGGTCCCAGGGGGAGGACAGGTCGACGGAGAGGGCGTCGTGCGCGTGGTCGTCGACCGTGGAGCGCCACTGCCGGCCGGTGCCGGCGACGGTCACCACCTCGCCGGTCGCCAGGCGGACGCCGCGCAGCAGATGGTTGACCGTGTCGGCGACCACCAGGTCGTAGCCGGCGACCTCGGCGACGTGCGCGGGCAGCAGGCAGAGCCCCTGTGGCTCGGAGAAGGTGGCCGCGGCGGCGGGCCCGTCGGCCCGGCCGCGCTCGCCGGTGCCGATCCGCCGGAGCAGCGTCTCGCCGTCGGGTGCCAGCTCGGCGAGCGAGTGCTGGGCCGAGTCCGACACCAGCAGGTTCCCGTCGTCGAGTACGACGGCCTTGCCGGGGAAGCGCAGCGTGGTCTCCGGCTCGGCGGGCGGCACGTACGGGCCCTCGCCCCGGTGCAGCGTGCCCTTGGCCTCGTGGGTGGCGATCAGGTCGTCGATCAGCCGGGACAGTCCCTCGGCGTGACCCTCGCCGGCCATCGTGGCCACCACGTAACCCTCGGGGTCGATCACCGCCAGGGTCGGCCAGGCACGGGCGGCGTACTGCTGCCACATGTCGAGCTCGGGGTCGTCGAGCACTGGATGGTGCACCCCGTACCGCTCGACGGCGGCGGCCAGGGCGTCCGCGTCCTTCTCGTGCTCGAACTTCGGCGAGTGCACGCCGATGACGACGAGCACGTCGCCGTACTTCTGCTCCAGCGGGCGCAGCTCGTCGAGCACGTGCAGACAGTTGATGCAGCAGAACGTCCAAAAATCCGCAATCACGATCTTTCCGCGCAGATCGGACAGCGTCAGGTCCCGCCCACCGGTGTTCAGCCAGCCCCGGCCGCGCAGCTCGGGGGCTCGTACTCGTGCGCTCATGACCCCATCGTGCCCGACCACCGGCTCCGGACCGGCCCGAGGGGGCGGACGATCTCCGTGGCGCGCGTCATCCCGGCGACCGCCGACCCCGGCCGGACGGACGACGGCGGGGCCACGGATCGACCGTGGCCCCGCCGTTTCGTCGCGTCGGGTCAGGCTGCCGGCTTGAGGCAGAGCACCCGGTTCGTGCCCTCGCCCGGGAGCACGACGTGCGGCTGCGCCGGGTCGGCGCACTTCGCCGGGGCGTCCACCTTCGACACGACGGTGAACGCACCCGCCTCCCCGCATTCGGCGGCGGTCGCGCCGCTGCCGGCCTGCTTGACGCAACTGCCCACCGGCGGGTCGAAGGCCGGGGCCTCGTCGCCGCCGATCTTCCCGAGCAGCTTGAGCAGGCCCAGCGGGATCGCCAGGATCAGCACGGCGGCGACCAGCACGGCGGCCAGCACCCGTCCGTTGCGGACCTTCGGGACGGGCGCGTCGGCGGCCGGCTCGGCGATCGGCTTGAACGAGTCGAAGCGGCCCTGGTCCGCCTCCTGGCCGGTCGGGCCCCCCTGGTCCCATGACGGCGCGGCCTGCTGCGGCACCGTCGGGAACGCGGGCGAGAAGGCCGGCTCGGGCGGAGGCGGGAAGCCGGAGCCGTTGACAGAGGCGGCACCGGCGGCCGGAGCACCGAACTGGTCCGCGGGCCGGTCCCCGCCGTGGGGCCGTACGCCGTTCATCGGCCGGTCGTGGGCCGGCGCGTCGGCGAAGGTCGGCATGCCCGGCGGGAACGGCGGCGGCGGTGCCGGCGAGGCCGGGACGGCCGGTGCGGCGCCCGCGAAGGCGGCCGGACCGACGGGCCGGTCCCGGTCGTCGGCGCCGCGCCCGAAGCCGTTGTCCGGGCCGTAACCGTTGTCGGGGCCGAAGCCGTTGTCGGGGCCGTAACCGTTGTTTGGGCCGAAGCCGTTGTCCGGGCCGTGCTCGGGCCGGGCCTCCGGCCCGAATCGGTGCGGGACCTGGTCAGCCTGGTGGCCGTTCACCGGCTCCGCGTCCTCGGTGGACTCCGGGCGGGCCGGACGGCCGTACACGCGAGGCTGCGGCGCGGGCGTCGTCGGACGCAGGGCCTGGTCCGTCGGGGGCATGACGCGGCTGGCCAGCGGCACCGAGGCGCTCCCCGACACGGCCCCGCTGGCACCGCCGGTCGGCACCGAGGCCGAGGCGCGGCCCGTGGACTCGGGGGACGTACGCGGGGCGGGAACCACCGGGGCGGCCGCCGACTCGTCATGCCGGGCGGCCGGAGCCCAGTCCTGCTGCTCGCCCTCGTACGCCGGGGTCCCGGCGTCCCGGCCGGACTGCTCCGGAGCGAACTGTGGAGCCGCGTAGTCGGCCGGCGGGGCGGCGGCCAGGCTGGCGCCGGGCACGCGCTGCTCCTGCGGGGGCAGCGGGACGGCGTTCGCCGGCGAGATCCCCGGCCCGGGGGCGGGCTGGTAGGCCGGCGGCTCGTCCGCCCGCGCCGGCTCCCGCACGTCGAGCTCGGAGCGGCCCCACGCCTCGCCCGGTGACCACGGCTCGACCTCCGGAGCGGCGGGCCGCTGCGCGGGCACCCAGGGCTGCGGCGCACCCTCGGCGGACACCGAGGCGCTGGCCCGCGCCGGGGGCGTCGAGGTCGGCTCGGCCGGCTGCCAGCCGGCGTCGGCGGCGGCCGGCGCGGCGGCACGCGCCGCCCAGCCGCCCGACGACTGCTCGTCGTGACCCGCCCAGGCGTCGCTCGGACGCGGCTCACCCGACGTGTCCCGGTCACCGGCGGCCGCCCAGTCGGTCTGCGGCCGGTCGTCCTGGGTGCTGGCCGTCCAGCCGCCGGACCGGACGGGGTCGTCCTCCTGGTGCCGCCGGTCGTCCGGCGCCGCCACGTCGGCGGCCCAGCCGCCGGAGTACGTGGCGTCCTGCTGTGCGGCCGGCCAGCCGGACGCGTCCGGAGTGGACTGCCCCGCCGCGTCGGCGGGGCGGTCGGGCTCTGGCCAGGACTGTGGCGCGGCGGGCACCTGCGCTGCGCCGCGCGCTGCGGGGGCCCAGGCCGGTGCCGCCGGGTCCGCCGCCCAGGCGGGCTGCTCCGGCTGCGTGCCGGTGGCGTCGGCCTGCGGCGCACCCCATTCGGGCTGCTGCGGCCGGTCGTCCTGGGTGGCGGTGCCGGTCGCCCATCCACCGGAGGAGAACTGGTCGGGCTGGGTGCCGGGGTGCCAGCCGCCCGATCGGGCCGGGTCGGGGTGGGCGGTGCCGGTGCTCCAGCCGGTGGCCGCCTCGGGCTGGCCGGGCACCGGGTGGGCCGGGGCGTCCTGGGCGGGCCAGGCCTGCGGCACCTGCGCCGCGCCGCGGGCCGCCGGGTTGGGCTGCCCCCAGGCGGGTGCGGGCGGCTCGGCCTGGGCCCACGCCGGTGCCTCGGGGGTCTCGGGCCGGGTGGCCTGGTCGGTCTGTGCGCGCCACTGGGGAGCACCGCCGTCGGGTGCCCACGCGCCCGGGGTGGACTGTTCGCTCTGCTGCGGTACCTGGGCGGCGGCGGCCCAGGCGGGGGTCGGCGGTGCCTCGTTCGGCCAGGCGGACGCCGCCGGATTCGGCTGCGCGGGCGGCGGGGGCGCCCACCCGAGGTCGGGGTTGCCGACGGCGTACCCGTTGTCCTGCTGCGCCGGCCGGTCGCCGTACGGCGTCGGTCCACCAGCGCCCGGCGACGCCTCGTCCGGCTGCTGGCCGGGGTGGTGCGTGCCCTCGGACGTCATGCGTGCGCCTCCTCCATCACCTGTCGGCCGCCGGCGCCGCGTGCGCGGCACGGCGACCGGCGTCGCCGGTGGGTACCGGCCGTGCCGGCTCCCCGCACCGTATCCGGTCGCCCTGAAGGGGGCATCGGGGAGCACTGGCCGTCACTCCGCGTCGCTGGACCGTGTCGATCGGCTTCTATCGGAACCGACCTGCCCGACGGGCGGGCGACGACCGGACCCCACCGTACCGGGCGCCGGGGTGATGGGGGAATCCCGGTGCCAGCCGGTGTGCGGAGGCCGACCGGCGGGCCCGCGCGAACGTCGACGGCCCGCCCGGGTGAACCGGGCGGGCCGTCGGCTGAGGAGGCGAGGAACGTCGGGGAGCGTCAGTGCATGTGACGCTGGGCGATGGCGAGGATCTCGTCGCGGACCGCGGGCGAGTTGGCCGAGCGCAGCGCGCGCTCGATGGCGCGGGCGCGGCGGTTGGCGTCGCGGCGGGTGCGGATTCGCTCGATCATGCTCATGGGTCTCTCCATCCTGGCTATTCGGTTGTTGGCCCCTGGTGACTCCTATTGAACCCCTTCGTGCCCAAGATTTCCATCGATTAGTAGGTGAGCTGAGACACTTGCCTAACAATCGAAGGCAAGAACCCGGTTGACACCGACGTTCCGTCGTCCAACGGAAACGGCCGGTGTGCCGGGCGTTCACCCGTGGCACACCGGCCGTCCATCGGTCAGCCGAAGCGGACCGGTCAGGTCCAGGCGAGCAGCGCCGCCTCCGGATCGGCGAGGAAGTCTCCGATGTCCCGGAGGAACTTCGACCCGAGCTCCCCGTCGATGATCCGGTGGTCGAACGACAGGCCGAGCGTGGTGACCTGGCGCGGACGCACCTTGCCCTTGTGCACCCACGGCATCTCGCGCACCGCACCGAACGCCAGGATCGCCGACTCGCCCGGCGGCAGGATCGGCGTACCGGTGTCCACCCCGAACACACCGACGTTGGTGATGGTCAGGGTGCCGCCGGACATGTCCGCCGGGGAGGTCTTCCCCGCCTTGGCCGTCTGCACGAGGTCGGTCAGCGCGTCCGCCAGCTCCCGCAGGGTGAGCCGACCGGCGTCCTTGATGTTCGGCACGATCAGGCCGCGCTCGGTGGCCGCCGCGATGCCCAGGTTGACGTACTCCTTGACCACGATCTCGTCGCCGGCCCAGGTCGAGTTGACCATCGGGTGGCGCTTGACCGCCAGCAGCACGGCCTTGGCGACCAGCAGCAGCGGCGAGACGCGGACGTCGCGCCACTCCCGCCGGCTGCGGAGCCGGTCCAGCGCCTTCATGGCCCGGGTGACGTCGACGGTCAGGAACTCCGTCACGTGCGGCGCGGTGAACGCCGAGCGGGACATGTTCTCCGCCGTCAGCTTCCGGACCCCCTTGACCGGGATCCGCTGCTCGCGGTCGGCGCCGAAGCTCGCCGCCGCGGTCGCCGTCGCCGCCACCGTCAGCGGCTCGGCCGCCGTGGTGCCGCTCGCCGCCCGCTGGACGTCCTCCCGGGTGATCGAGCCGAGCGGGCCCGAGCCGGTCAGCGTCGACAGGTCGACACCGAGGTCCTTGGCGAGCTTGCGTACCGGGGGCTTGGCCAGCACCGGACCACCGGGGGTCGCGGCGCCGTGCCCGTTGCGGTCGGCCGCCGGCGGCGTGACCACCGGCGCGGGGGCCGGGGCCGGCCGGACCGGCGCCGCCTGGGCCTGCGCCGGGACCTCGCCCTTGCGCGGGCGGCGCTTCGCGGCGGTGGTACGCGGGCCGTAGCCCACGAGCACCGCCGTCCGGCCACCCGGAGCGGGGCCACCGATCAGGCCCGGCTCGACCGCGCCCTCGGCGGGGGCCACCTCGACCGCCGCCAGCGACGCCGCCGACGGGGTGGGCAGGTCGCCACCCGGCGCGCCGCTGGTGGACGGCGTGTCCACCGGGCCGGCGCCCGGGTCGGTGTCGATCGCGATGATCGGCGTACCGACCTCGACGGTCGTGCCCTCCCCGTGGAAGATCGCCTGCACCTTGCCGGCCCACTTCGCCGGGATCTCGACGGCCGCCTTGGCGGTCTCGACCTCGACGATCGGCTGGTTCAGCTCGATCGTGTCGCCGACCTTGACCAGCCAGGTGAGAATCTCGCCCTCGGTCAGGCCCTCGCCCAGGTCGGGAAGATTGAACTCCTTGATCCGCGACATGCCGCTCACCAGCCGAAGGTGCGGTCGACGGCGTCGAGCACCCGGTCGAGGTCCGGCAGGTACTCCTCCTCCACCCGGGCGGCCGGGTAGGGGGTGTCGAAGCCGGTCACCCGCAGCACCGGGGACTCCAGGGAGTAGAAGCACTCCTCGGTGATCCGGGCCGCGAGCTCGGCGCCCATGCCCAGGTTGCCCGGGGCCTCGTGCACCACGACGGCGCGGCCGGTGCGCTTCACCGACTCGTAGACCACGCCGAGGTCGAGCGGCGAGAGCGTACGCAGGTCGATGACCTCCAGCTCCCGGCCGTCCTCGGCGGCGGCGGTCGCCGCGTCCAGGCAGGTACGCACCATCGGCCCGTACGCCAGCAGGGTGACGTCGGTGCCGGGCCGCGCCACCCGGGCGGCGTGCAGCGGGTACGCGTCGGCGAGCGGCGCGTCGACGTCGACCGGCCCCTTCTCCCAGTAGCGGCGCTTGGGCTCCAGGAACACGATCGGGTCGTCGGAGGCGACGGCCTGCTGGATCATCACGTACGCGTCCTGCGGGTTGGCGCAGGAGACGACCTTGAGGCCGGCGGTGTGCGCGAAGTACGCCTCCGGCGACTCGGAGTGGTGCTCGACCGCGCCGATGCCGCCGCCGAACGGGATGCGGATCACCATCGGGATCCGCAGCTTGCCGCGCGAGCGGTAGTGCATCTTCGCCACCTGCGACACGATCTGGTCGTACGCCGGGTAGACGAAGCCGTCGAACTGGATCTCGCAGACCGGCCGGTAGCCCCGGATGGCCAGGCCGATCGCGGTGCCGATGATGCCGGACTCGGCGAGCGGGGTGTCGATCACCCGCTGGTCGCCGAAGTCCTTCTGCAGCCCGTCGGTGATCCGGAAGACGCCGCCGAGCTTGCCGACGTCCTCGCCCATGATGACGACCTTCGGGTCGTTCTCCAGGGCCTTGCGCAGGCCGACGTTGAGGGCCTTGCCGAGGGTGAGCGTCTCCGTGGCCATCAGTGCGCGCTCCCCTCGAACGACTCCAGGTACTTGCTGAACTGCTCCCGCTGCTCGTCGAGGAGCGGGGACCCGTTGGGGTAGACGTGGTCGAACAGGGTGGTCGGCTCCGGGTTCGGCATCGCGAGCACCCGCTCCCGCAGGTGCACCGACTCGCGGCGGGCCTGCTCGTCGACCTCGGCGAAGAAGTCGGCGCCGGCGATCTGCTGCTTGTCCAGGAAGGCCTTCATCCGCGCGATCGGGTCCTTGGCCTGCCACGCCTCGACCTCGCTGGCGATCCGGTAGCGGGTCGGGTCGTCGGAGGTGGTGTGCGCCCCCATCCGGTACGTGTACGCCTCGATCAGGCTCGGGCCCTGCCCGTGCCGGGCGTTGTCCAGCGCGTGCCGGGTCACCGCGTAGGTGGCGAGCACGTCGTTGCCGTCCACCCGGACGCCGGGGAAGCCGAAGCCGGCGGCCCGCTGGTAGAGCGGGATGCGGGTCTGCCGCTCCAGCGGCTCCGAGATGGCGTACTGGTTGTTCTGGCAGAAGAAGACGAGCGGCGCGTTGAAGACGCCGGCCCAGACGAACGACTCGTTCACGTCACCCTGGCTGGTGGCGCCGTCGCCGAAGTAGGCGATCACCGCCTCGCCGTCGTCGGTGCCCGTCTTGCCGTCCATGGCGACACCCATGGCGTACCCGGTCGCGTGCAGGGTCTGCGCCCCGATCACGATCGTGTACATGTTGAACTTGAACTCGTTCGGGTCCCAGCCGCCCTGGTCGACGCCGCGGAACAGGCCCAGCGGCATGATCGGGTCGATGCCCCGGCAGTAGAGGACGCCGTGCTCCCGGTAGGTCGGGAAGGCCATGTCCTGCGTACGCAGCGCCCGGCCGGACCCGACCTGCGCCGCCTCCTGGCCGAGGAGGCTCGCCCAGATGCCCAGCTCGCCCTGCCGCTGCAGGGCGGTCGCCTCGGCGTCCAGCTTCCGCACCAGCACCAGGTCGCGGTAGAGGCCGCGGTACTCCTCGTCGGTGAAGTCCACGCGGTACTCGGTGCCGTCCGGCCCGGTCACGCTGTCGATGCGCTCACCCTCCGGGGTGAGCAGCTGTACCAGCTCGGGGTCGCCGGTCGCGCCTTTCCTGGACCGGGGTGCGGCCCGTCGGCCGCCTCTGGTGACCCCGGGGTCGCCCTTTGCCATCCGTCTCTCCCTGTCGTGTCTGCGTCGGCACCGGGGGGTCACCCGGCAACGCGCAACTCCTGCGCCTGTCCGGCTGGTGCCGGACCGGTTCCTGGCGGCCGCGCCTAGCCCCGGTGGGGGTTGCCACGCGGCGTGAGCCGGATCCAGGGGAGTGGATCCGGTTCGGGAGCGCCGGCGCCCAGCCATGCCGTCCGCGGGGGTGCGCGGCGGCCCCGGCTGCGTTGCCGTCGTGGTCCATATTCGCATCACACGTGAGCGCGCCCACAGTCCGGCCGGCCCGCACCTCACCCCCGGTCCGCTTCGTTACACGGATTGCCGAGTGTCTGCTCCATCGACGCACCGCCTTTCCGGTGATGGTTTGTCACCGTTCAGGCACATACGCGTGTCGACACGCTGTAACGGGTTGGCTAACTGAGCGTGACTGAGCCAGGGTGGGGGACGCGGGATCGCCGCGCCGCTCCCGGGTGGCCGCGGTCGCCCGCCGGCTGAGGGGACGACGAGGAGGATGTGCGGTGTCCGAGCCAGGTGACGCTCCAGGGCCGCCGGTCTACGGCCGGCGCCGCTCGGGTACGGGCTACCGCCCGATCGTCGGTGCCCACCGAGCGCCCGCCGGTGGAGGGCCGTCCCGGGGCTACCTGTTCACCGTGGCACTGCTCGCCGGCACCGCCTCCATGCCGATCCTCGCCGCGATCAGCACCGGCTCGGCCACCGTCGGCAGCACCGCCCTGCCCGACGCCGGCACCCCGTTCATCCCCACCCCGTCCGTGGGTCCGGTGGTGATCCCGCTGCCGGCGGCCAGCCAGCCCGGCGTCGTGCCACCACCCACCCCGACGCCCGCCGTGGACGTCCCGAACGCCCCGACCTGGCGT
This sequence comes from Micromonospora thermarum, assembly GCF_012034245.1. Taxonomy (GTDB): domain Bacteria; phylum Actinomycetota; class Actinomycetes; order Mycobacteriales; family Micromonosporaceae; genus Micromonospora; species Micromonospora thermarum. The sequence continues at coordinate 320,914 of NZ_JAATEO010000001.1, forward strand.
TCCGTCAAGGCCCCGGGGCGCCGTCCCGCCCCGCGGCCCGCCCAGGGTGGTCTCGCCGGCCCCGTACCGGCCCCCGCACCGCCACCCCCGCCGGGCACGACACCGTCCCCGGCTCCGCCGTCGCCGACCCCCACGCCGAGCCCGACGCCCGGTCCGACGGAGAGCCCGACACCGACCGACAGTCCGACCGCGTCGGTGGGAGCGACGAACAGCCGGCCACCGTCGGAGCCGACGCCCAGCGACGAACCGGCCGAGCCCACCGCGACCGGTGAACCCCCGGAGCCCGAGCCGACGGGCGAGCCGTCCGGACCGCTGGCCACCGGTCGGCCGGAGCCGACGGCCGTCCCGACCCCGACGGGTGCTCCCCCGGCGGATCCCGCCGGCACGTCGTCACCCACCGCCCCGGCGCTGACCAGCGCGCCGCCGCCGGTCCCGGTCGACACGACCCCGCCGGGCGCCGGCTCGACCGCCGTACCCGAGCCGGGCAGGTCGTCGCGGTCGCCGGCCGGCACGACGGCGACCACCGAGGGCCGGTGAACCCGGGCCGCCGACGTGCCGACCGGGCGCGGGACGGCAGCGGCGCCGCCCCGGGCGGCGCGGGCCGCACCGGCCCGGCCGGGGCGACCCGAGGGATCCGGCTGGCGCGGGCGGTCACCGAGCTGACCGCGCCCGCGGTCCTGGTCTCGGTCCTCACCGTCGTGGTCGCCTGGCACGGCGCCCGGGGCGGGGTCGACGGCCTGGCGTGGGGTCTGCTCGCCACCGTGTTCGTCAGCGGCATCCCGTTCGCGTACATCGTCGGCGGGGTTCGCCGGGGCCGGCTCACCGACCACCACGTCGGGGTCCGGGAGCAGCGCCGGGTCCCGCTGCTGTTCGGGCTCGGCTCGGTGGCCGCGGGCCTCCCCCTGCTCGCGGTGCTCGGTGCGCCGCGCCCGGTGCTCGGCCTGGCCGCCGCCGGGCTGGTCGGGCTGGTGATCGCGGTGTCGGTCAGCCACTGGTGGAAGATGTCCATCCACTCGGCCGTCGCCGCCGGCGCGGTGGTCGTCCTGGTGCTCACCTTCGGGACGCGGATGCTGGTCACCGCACCGCTGCCGGCTCTGGTCGGCTGGTCCCGGGTGCGGCTGCGGGACCACACCGTGCCGCAGGTGGTCGCCGGCGGCGCGCTCGGGGCCCTGGTGGCGGGCCTGGTGTACGGCACCCTCGGTTGACCCGCTCACGCCTGGCAGGGTCTTGATCCACTCCGTGCCGCCGGCATGGCGGCATCGCTGCCGGCCGGATGCCACCATGCCCGCGGCATCGAGTTGATCTCCGGGACTCAGGACAGACCCTAGGCGCCGTCGTCGGTCAGGTGGTGGCGGTTGGCCTCGATCCAGGCGTCCAGCGCGGCCGGGTCGTCCGGGTCGACGCCGTCGGCCAGCAACTGGGCGACCGCCGCGGTCGCCGGGCTGCGCCGCTCACCCGTGGTGTAGAGGCGGGCGAACTCCGGCACCATCTCCTCGATCGCGGCGTCCGTCCGGGCCGCCGCGGTCTCCGGCAGCCCCTTCTTCCGGGCGGCGTACGCGGCCCAGCCGCGCAGCACCCGGGGCAGCAGCGCCGCGTCGTCCATGTCCAGCACGGCCCGCCGGTGCACCCAGTCCAGCAGGAACAGCCCGGCCACCGTCGGGCTCCACCGCAGCGGGTCGGGATCGGTGAAGGTTGCCGCGTGGTCGAGCAGCAGGCCGAGGCAGAAGTGCAGGGACGCGAGCTGCGCACCGTCGACGGTGTCCAGCCCGAACCGGGCGGCCTCCGGTGCGGCGAGGAAGCGCCGGACGAGGTCCGTACGCTCCGCGGCGGTGAGCGGCTCCACCACCCGGACGGGTGCCGGTCGGCCCACCGGCAGCAGCGCCAGCCGGGCACCGACCAGCGCCCGGTCGGTGGCCAGCGACCCCTCGCCGGGCAGCTCGCTCAGGTCGTCGGTGACGGACAGGTGCCGGGTCACCTCGGTGTGCATGCGCGCCGGCTCCTCGTCGCGGAACCAGGTCAGCTCGTCACCGGCGCACATCTGGCGGATCTGGTCCAGGACGCGGGAGGGCGGGCCGCCCACGAAGACGTCCTTGGTGATCCCGATGTTGTGGTCGACGAGCGCCACGAGGGCGTGCTCCGGCCCGCCCGCCGGGTCGTCGTACGCGAACGTCGCCAGGTACGAGGTCTGATCGCCGTACACGTCCCCGTACGACCAGCAGCCGGTCAGGTGGACCCGGCCGAGCTGCCCCGACCAGGCGGGGGCGGCGGCGCCGGGGCGGACCCGGTCGGCTCCCGCCGCGTCCGGCACCAGGGCGGCGAAGACCGACCGGATGGTGGTCGCCGCCGCCGCGCGCCGGCGGGAGGTGGCGGCGAGGAAGTCGCCGACGAACTCGCGGACGGCGTCGTCGCGCCGGGTCTCGGCGACGGCGTACACGCTGCCGAGCAACGCGGCGCCGAGCATCTCGGCGTCCAGGGCGTTGTCGAGCTTGGCCACGTCGCGGGCCGCGTGCAGCACCGCGTCGTAAGGGGTCTGCGGAGTTCCCATCCACCGACCCTACGCCGCGACCGGCTTCCAGGCTGGCCGGAGCGGCGTGGGTACTCCGCGGGTCGGACGCGGCGGTCGCCGGCCCCGGCCCGCGCCCGGTCAGTAGCGGGCGGCCTCCGCCAGAGCCCGACGGGCCTCGGCGTACGACGCCAGCACGGCGCGCACCGGCGTGAGCACGTACGCCGCCCCGACGTCCGCCACCGCGGCGGTGAGCCGCTGCTCGGCGCGCCGCCGTGCCCGCCGTGCCGCCCACCGGAGCGCCGGCCGGGTCAACGCCGCCACCAGCAGCCCGGCGAGCAGGCCGCCGAGCAGCAGCAGGGTGGGCAGGGGCACCACGCCGACGGACGGGTTGTCCAGCTCCGGCAGCCCGAGGGCGCGCAGCGCGTACCCCAGGGCGAGCCAGCCCAGCCCGACCACCGCCGCGGCCGTGACCAGCCACTGGAGGCCTCCGACGAGCCGCCACCACAGCGGCCGGCTCCCCATGCCGAGGTCGGTGCGGGCGATGGCGCCGTCCAGCGCGTCGGGCAGGTCGGCGAGCCGGGAGCGGGCCGCGGCGGTCACCGCGGCCGGCCAGGACGCCGGCAGGCCCGCGCCGGCTCGGTCGGCCACCGACCGGATGGCCAGCCCGAGCGCCGAACGCTGCGCGGCGGTCGGGTCGGGCACCGAGGTCGCGGCGACCAGGCTCTCCGCCGGGTCCTTGGCGTCGCCGGGAGCGCCCGGCAGGTGCAGGCGGCGCAGCGGATCGGGCCGAAGCCGGCGCCAGCCCCGGACCAGCGGCCAGCCGGTCGCCGCCGCGCCCCGGTGCCGGTACGCCGCCTCGACGGCCTCGGCGACGGCGGCCACCCCGGCGGCGCCGGCGAGGGCCCGGTGCAGCGCGGCGACCGTGGAGTCGTTCAGCCCGGCCGGCTCGCCCGCGTCGACCAGTTCGGTCAGGTCGGTCACCACCGCGTCCAGGTCGCCGCGCAGCCGCCGCAGCGCGGCCTGCCGCTCGGCGACCGTCCGCTCCAACGCCTCCCGTAGCCCGGCGATGCCCTCCGGGTCCACGGCGGCGGTGGCCAGCAGCGGTACGCCGTCGAGGCCGTCCGCGTCGAGCAGTCGGCGCAGGTCGGCGACGACGCGGGGCAGCTCGGCCGGGGGCAGCCGGTCGGCCTGGTTGAGCACGACGAGGGTGACGTCCCGGTGCCGGTGGAACTCGCGCAGGTAGCTCGTGTGGATCACGCGGTCGGCGTACTTCTGCGGGTCGACCACCCAGACGACCAGGTCGACGAGGCCGAGCAGCCGGTCGACCTCGAGCTGGTGGGACCGCTGCACCGAGTCGAAGTCGGGCAGGTCGAGCAGGATGAGCCCGTGCAGGGTCGACTCGTCGTCGCCGTCGAGCACGCTCTCCCGGACGAACCGGTGCCGGGGCAGCACGCCGACCCAGTCCAGCAGCCGGGTGGCGTCGTCGAGCGGCCCCCAGACGCAGGCGTGGGTGACACCGGTGGTCGGCCGGCGCACGCCGACGGGCGACAGCTCCATCCGGGCGAGGGCGTTGAACAGGCTCGACTTGCCGCTGCCGGTGGCACCGGCCAGGGCCACCACGGTGTGGTCGCGGGAGAGCGCGAGCCGGGTGCCGGCCCGCTCGACCAGGGTGTGCGCGGCGACGAGCTGCTTGTCCGGCAGGTGACCGTCGACGAGCGCGAGGAACCGGCTGACCGCCTCCAGCCGGGCGACCAGGGCACCGGCGTCCACCCGCTGCTGACCGCGGAACGCCTCGCGCATCCGCCCGACGATGTTGCTCACCGCGGCCCGTCCTCCTCGGCCGGCGCGTCGGCGGCGAGGCCGCTGCGGCGCCGGGCCAGCTCCACCCGCTCCGCGGCCCGGCGTAGCGTCTCGGCGGTCTCCGGGGCGGGCCGCGCGGCCGCCGTCCGGGTGAGGTAGCGCGCGGCCTCCTCGTCCAGCAGCGTCCGCACCCGCGCGAGCAGGTCCGTCCGGGCCTTGTTGGCCAGCGTACGCACCGCCTGGTCCCCGAAGATGGCCTGGAGCACGGCCTGACCGGCGACCGTCGTGCCGGCGCCGGTGGCGACCTCCAGCCCGGTGGGGATGAAGGCGGTCGACGCGAACACGGCGATCATGACGGCGAGCCCGGTGGCGTTCACCGCGTACGCGGCCGTCCGGGCCACGAAGCGCTTGTCGCCCCCCTCGGCCCGCACCAGCTCCAGCACGCCGCGCTGCCACTCGCGGACCAGCCGTTCGGCGCGCTCCGGCAGGTCGGGTGACGGGTGGGCGAGCTCCGGGTCGAGCAGCGCCGCCCCGGCGGGATGGGCCCGCCACGCGGTGTGCGCGGTCTCCGCCGCGTCCGAGGTGACCCCGCGAAGCAGCGTGACCAGCTGGGACTCGATCGCGACCCGCAGCTCGGCGGCGGGGGCGGGGCGGCCGGTCACCGCGGCGACGATGCGGTCCCGCAGGCGCCCGATGCGTGCTTCGAGCGTGCGGAAGAGCTCGCCGGTGCCCACGAACTCCTGCCAGCGGGCCAGCACCTCGCCGCGCAGCAGCCGCCCGTCGGAGAGCCCCTGCTCCACCGTGCGGTGGGCGTTCCGGTAGGCGGCGGCGACCCGCTCGTCGAGCGCGTCGGCGGTGGCCAGCTGCTCCTCGGCGGCCTCGGCGAGCCCGTCGACGGTCGGGTGGAGTGTCGCGAGCGCGCCGTCGAGGGTCTGCCGGACGACGGCGGCCCGGGCGTCGGCGTCGGCGGCGAGCCGGGCGAACCAGTCGGCGAGCGGCGCGGTGACCTGCTCGGGGAGCAGACCCTGCCCGTCCACCCAGGTCTCCGGGAGGACGAACAGCGGCGCGGAGCCGAGGCCCTGATCGGCGAGCATCTCCGACAGGTGGGCGGCCACCTCGTCGCCCGCCTCCGGCGGCACCCGGTCGAGCACCATGGCGATGACCGTGCCCCGGGCCTGGGCGGTGCGCAGCAGGTCCCAGGGGACGGCGTCGGCGTACCGGGCGGCGGTGGTGACGAAGAGCCAGAGGTCGGCGGCGGCGAGGAGCTGGCCGGCGAGGGCTCGGTTGGCGTCGACCACCGAGTCGATGTCGGGAGCGTCGAGGAAGGCCAGCCCGGGCGGCAGTGCCGGTGCGGTGACCAGGTGCAGGGTGCGAGGGTCCTCGCTGGGGGCGCCGGTGCGGATCAGGCCGGGCAGCAGCTCGCCCTGGCGGAACCAGCTCGAGTCGGCCGGGTTGCACACCAGCACCGGGGAGCGGGTCGTGGGGCGGAGCACCCCGGCGGCGCTCACCCGGGCCTTGACCAGGCTGTTGACCAGGGTCGACTTGCCGGCGCCGGTGGATCCGCCCACCACCACGAGCAGCGGGGCGTCGAGCCGGCGGAGCCGGGGCAGCAGGTAGTCGTCGAGCTGGTCGGTGAGTGCCCGGCCGACCCGGGTGGCAGCCTCGGCCGAGGGCAGCGCGAGCGGGAAGCGCGCCGTACCGATCGCGGCGCGCAGGCCGGTCAGCGCGGCGGGCAGGGTTTCGTCCCCGGTGGTGGCCGGGGCCTCCCCGGCGTCGGTGGAGCCGGTGCGGGCAGCGACGGCGGGCGCGGCGGACTGGGTGGCGGGATCGCCGTGCGTCGTCACCGCTAAAGCGTGCCCGACCGATGCAATGGAAAACAACCGGACGGTAATAACGGGTGGGTTGCGTCGGGTCGGCTCAACCTCGACTTGACGATCAGCGACGGCGTGGCACTATTGAGTCAAGTTCACTCAACTTGTGGCGGGTGTGCTGCGGGCGGTGCCCGTCACCTGCTCAAACGAACGAAGCGAGGAAGCGAAGATGGCACGTGCGGTCGGTATCGACCTCGGCACGACGAACTCCTGCGTCAGCGTCCTGGAGGGCGGTGAGCCCACCGTCATCGCCAACGCGGAGGGCTCGCGGACGACCCCGTCGATCGTCGCGTTCGCCCGTAACGGCGAGGTGCTCGTCGGTGAGGTCGCCAAGCGCCAGGCGGTGACCAACCCGGACCGGACGATCCGCTCGGTCAAGCGGGAGATCGGCACCAACTGGTCCGTCGACATCGACGGCAAGAAGTACACGCCGCAGGAGATCTCGGCCCGCACCCTGATGAAGCTCAAGCGGGACGCCGAGGCGTACCTGGGCGAGCAGATCACCGACGCGGTGATCACCGTTCCGGCGTACTTCAACGACGGCCAGCGTCAGGCCACCAAGGAGGCCGGTGAGATCGCCGGCTTCAACGTGCTGCGGATCGTCAACGAGCCGACCGCGGCCGCCCTGGCGTACGGGCTGGACAAGGGCTCCAAGGAGCAGACCGTCCTGGTCTTCGACCTCGGTGGCGGCACCTTCGACGTGTCGCTGCTGGAGCTGGCCGAGGGCGTCGTCGAGGTCAAGTCGACCAGCGGTGACAACCAGCTCGGCGGCGACGACTGGGACCAGCGGATCATCGACCACCTGGTGAAGACCTTCCGGGGCGAGCACGGCATCGACCTGTCCCAGGACAAGATGGCGATGCAGCGCCTCAAGGAGGCGGCCGAGAAGGCGAAGATCGAGCTGTCCGCCGCCACCACCACCAACATCAACCTGCCGTACATCACCGCCGGCGCCGCCGGCCCGTTGCACCTCGACGTGACCCTCAGCCGGGCCGAGTTCCAGCGGATGACGCAGGACCTGCTGGACCGCTGCAAGGGCCCGTTCGAGCAGGCCGTCAAGGACGCCGGGATCAAGGTCGCCGACGTCGACCACGTCATCCTGGTCGGCGGCTCGACCCGTATGCCGGCCGTGACCGACCTGGTCAAGCAGCTCACCGGCAAGGAGCCCAACAAGGGCGTCAACCCGGACGAGGTCGTGGCCGTCGGCGCCGCGCTCCAGGCCGGTGTGCTCAAGGGCGAGGTCAAGGACGTCCTGCTGCTCGACGTGACCCCGCTGAGCCTGGGCATCGAGACCAAGGGCGGCATCTTCACCAAGCTGATCGAGCGCAACACCACCATCCCGACCAAGCGCTCCGAGGTCTTCACCACGGCGGACGACAACCAGCCGTCGGTGCTGATCCAGGTCTTCCAGGGCGAGCGCGAGATCGCGGCGTACAACAAGAAGCTCGGCACCTTCGAGCTGACCGGCCTGCCGCCGGCGCCGCGTGGCGTGCCGCAGATCGAGGTCACCTTCGACATCGACGCGAACGGCATCGTGAACGTCCACGCGAAGGACCTCGGCACCGGCAAGGAGCAGAAGATGACGATCACCGGCGGCTCCTCGCTGCCGAAGGACGACATCGAGCGGATGCGCCGGGACGCTGAGGAGCACGCCGAGGAGGACAAGCGGCGTCGCGACGAGGCCGAGACCCGCAACCTGGCCGAGGCGCTCCAGTGGCAGACCGAGAAGTTCCTCGCCGAGAGCGGCGACAAGCTGCCGACCGAGTCCCGGGACCAGATCAACGACGCGCTCGGCGAGCTGCGCAGCGCGCTCGGCGGTCAGGACATCGAGAAGATCAAGGCGGCGCACGAGAAGCTGGCCCAGGTCTCCCAGCAGGCCGGGTCCCTGCTCTACAGCCAGCAGCAGGGCGAGCAGGCGGGCCAGGCGGGCGCCGGTGCGACCGGTGGTGCCCAGGCCGGCGGTGCGCAGGCCGGCGGCGCCGACGACGTGGTCGACGCGGAGATCGTGGACGAGGACAAGAAGTGACCGTCCTCCTCGGACACGCACTCCATGCACAGGGATGAGGTAGCCGCATGACGGACAAGCCACGAGCCGCCGACCCGGAGAGCACCGGGTCGGCGCCGGGTGGCTCCGCGTCCGCCGGCAAGGCCGGCGAGGAGCCGCGAGTCGTCATCCGCAACAAGCGCAAGATCACCGAGACCGCGCGACCGGACGCGGCCGCCGCCGACGCCGGGACGGACGTCCCGGCGGAGGGGCTGGTCGAGGAGGCCGAGGTGGTGGTCGACGAGATCCAGGTCGAGGCCGCCGAGGCGGAGGCCGGTCCGCCGGTCGTGGACGCCCCGGCCGAGCCGGTCGACGCCGCAGCCGCGACGTCGCTCGGAGCCGAGCTGGAGGCGCTGCGCGCCGAGCTCGACGAACGGACCCGGGATCTCCAGCGGGTGTCGGCGGAGTACGCCAACTACCGCAAGCGGGTCGACCGGGACCGGGGCCTCGTCACCGAGCAGGCGACCGGGGCGGTGCTCGCCGCGCTGCTGCCGATCCTCGACGACCTGGACCGGGCGCGGGAGCACGGCGACCTGGTGGGGCCGTTCGGCGCGGTGGCGGAGCAGCTCACCACCGCGCTCGGCAAGTTCGGGCTGACCCCGTTCGGGGAGAAGGGCGACCCGTTCGACCCGACCCTCCACGAGGCGGTGGCGCACCAGACCTCGGCCGACGTCACCGAGCCGACCTGCGTGCAGGTGATGCGACGGGGTTACCAGATCGGCGAGCGGCTGCTGCGGCCCGCGCTGGTCGCGGTGGCCGATCCCGAGTAAGTGGCGCGACACGATGACCGGATCGTCCCGCCCGCCCGCTCCGGGCGGGCGGGACGGCGGTCTCGCAGTGGGAAGGGGGTGGACCGGTGAGTTCCAAGGACTGGATCGAGAAGGACTACTACGCCGTCCTGGGCGTGCCGAAGGCCGCCTCCGCTGACGACATCAAGAAGTCGTACCGGAAGCTGGCGCGCGAGTCGCACCCGGATCACAACCCCGGCGACCCCAGGGCCGAGGAGCGCTTCAAGGCGGTCTCCGAGGCGTACGCGGTGCTCGGCGACGAGGCCAAGCGCCGCGAGTACGACGAGATGCGCTCTCTGTTCGGCTCGGGCGCGTTCCGCCGCGGCGCCCGCGGTGGGGGGCAGCCCGGCGGCATGCCGTTCGACGTCTCCGACCTCTTCGGCGGCGGCGCGGCGGGCGCCGACCGGCGCTTCGGCGGCGCCGGCTTCCAGGACCTGTTCAGTTCGATCTTCTCGGGCGGTGGCGGCGCCGCGCCCCGGGGTCCGTCCCGGGGGCGGGACGTCGAGGCCGAGGTAGCGCTCGACTTCGACGACGCCGTACGCGGGGTGACCCTCCCGCTGACGCTGCGCGCTCCCGGCGTGTGCGACACCTGCCACGGGAGCGGGGCGAAGCCGGGCACCCAGCCGCGCGCGTGCCCGGTCTGCCACGGCGCCGGCGTGACCACCCGCAACCAGGGGTCGTTCAGCTTCTCCGAGCCGTGCCGCAACTGCCAGGGCGTCGGCACGATCGTCGAGGAGAAGTGCCCGGAGTGCCAGGGCACCGGCGGGGTCACCAAGACCCGGACGCTCAACGTCCGGTTCCCGGCCGGTGTGGCCGACGGTCAGCGGATTCGGCTGGCCGGGCGGGGCGAGCCCGGTGAGCGCGGCGGACCGGCCGGCGACCTGTACGTCCACGTCAAGGTGCGCCCGGACGACGTGTTCGGGCGGTCCGGTGACGACCTCACCCTGACCGTGCCGATCACCTTCGCCGAGGCCGTGCTCGGCACCGATCTGCGGGTACCCACGCTCGACGGCGCGGTGATCCTGCGGGTGCCGCCCGGTACGCCGAGCGGGCGCGTCCTGCGCGCGCGGGGCAAGGGGGTGGTCCGCAAGGACGGCCGGGCCGGGGACCTGCTGGTCACCCTGGACGTGGCGGTCCCGGCGACGCTGTCGGACGAGGCCCGTGCGGCGTTGGAGACGTTCGCCGCGCAGACCCCGCCGGCCGCCCGGGAACATCTCGACGCGCGGGTACGTCGAGTCAGTTGACGTGGTGTTTCAGTGGGCCCTGTGCAGTACGTGCGGAGGTGAGCGGGGATGTCGGACAAGTTCGTCGGCGTGGATGACCCTGCCTACGAGGCCAAGGTACTGATGATCTCGGTGGCGGCGCGGATGGCGGGCATGCACCCGCAGACGCTCCGCCAGTACGACCGGCTCGGCCTGGTGCAGGCCGGTCGGGCGGCCGGGGGCGGTCGCCGGTACAGCGTCCGGGACGTGGTGCTGCTGCGCGAGGTGCAGCGGCTCAGCCAGGACGACGGCATCAACCTGGCCGGCGTCAAGCGGATCATCGGGCTGGAGCGGCTGCTGGAGCAGGCGCAGCAGCGGGTGGCCCGGCTGGAGGCGGAGCTGGACGCCGCGTACCGCCGGATCGCCGAGCTGGAGGCGATCGCCCGCTTCCCCGGCAGCGACCTGGTGCCCACCAACCGCACCTCGACCGCGCTGGTGGTCTGGCGTCCCCGCCGGAACCCCGAACGCTGACGGTTCGCCTCGCCGATCGCGCCGAACGGCGGTGTCCCTCGCCCGGGACGCCGCCGTTCGCCGTGTCGCGGGTTTCTCCGCGCCGCGCATGGGTGGTCCGCTAGCCTCTGAATCAGGTTCAACCAACTCAATCCGGACTCCGATGGCAGGGGGAGCCATGGCGGAATCGGCGAAGAAGGTTGCCCAGCAGACGGAAGACCGGCTTGAGCAGGTGGCCGAGAGCGTCCGGAGGAAGTTCGACAAGGTCACCGAGGGGACGTTCGGCGACAAGATCAAGGAGGGGCGGTTCGCCGACGCCGTCGATCACGGGATCGACCAGGGGCGCCGCGAGAGCCGCAACCCGAAGACGGGCTGACCGACCGACGTCAGCCGACGTGCGGGCCGGGACCCACGGGGGGTCCCGGCCCGTTCGCACACCCGCACCCCGGCTCGGGTTGATCATGGAGTTGGCGGGCGATTTAGAGATCAACTCGCCCGCCAACTCCATGATCAACCAGGAACAAGCAGGGGGTGGGTGGGGTGGGTGGGTTACGCCAGGCGGCGGTTTTCCCGGACCAGGCCGCCTTCGCACCAGTCGCGGTAGACGAACAGGTCCGGCCGGGCCAGCAGCACCCGGCTGTTGTGCGCCCACGTGCGCATCAGGTCGTCGCCGTCCCGCTCGGCCTGCTCCACCAGCTTGCGGAAGCGGCGCTTCGGGTGGGCGCGGAAGTTCGTCCGGATCCCGTCCGCCGCGTAGATGTAAAGGCAGTGCAGCGCGAAGCGGCGGGCCGGGCAGGCCGGGTCCATGGCGAGGTCGAAGAGGGTCAGCACCAGCCGGTCACCGGAGACCAGCAGGTCCCAGTCCGGCGGCATGGAGGTCAGCGGCACCGAGTCGGGGTGGTACGCCCACGCCCGCAACTCCGCCGGCGACGGGTCGACAGGGTTGGCGAAGCCGTGGAACGTCGATTCCTGCACGCTCACCGGCCAACCTTCCCGCTTTTTCGGCGCGGGGCGACGTACACCCGCGAACCCATGGCTGCTGGGGCGAAACGGTAACGCGGAGGGGCGACCAGCGGTAGACCCTGCCGGAAGCAATTCGGCAACCGTTGGCCGGCCGGCTCCGAGCGTACGGGTCGAAACCGGCCGGGACGACGGAAACCGTCAGTCGGCGACGGGCACCGGCTTGGCCCGCTGCGCCGCCGCCCGGCGCCGCAGCCAGCCCTTGAACCAGCCGAGGTCGGGCACCCGTGCCAACATCGGCCCGGTCACGACCGTGATCAACACGTACGCCGTGGCGAGTGCGGCCAACCGCGGCTCGACGCTCCCGGCCGCCACCGCAAGACCGGCGATGACGATGGAGAACTCCCCGCGCGGCACCAGGGCGAGGCCGGCACGCCAGCGGCCGGGCTCGGCGATGCCGACCCGCCGGGCGGCGAGGTAGCCGGTCAGCGTCTTCGTCCCCATCGTGATCACGGCCAGCGCGAGCGCCGGCAGCAGCACCGGCGGGATGTCCCGCGGGTCGGTCACCAGCCCGAAGAAGAGGAAGAACACCGCAGCGAACAGGTCCCGCAGCGGGGTCAGCAGCTCAGTGGCGTGGTGCGCCACCGGCCCGGAGATCGCGATGCCGACCAGGAACGCGCCGACGGCGGCCGACACCTGGAGCTTCGCGGCCACCCCGGCGACCAGCAGGGTCAGGCCGAGCACGCCCAGCAGCAGCGCCTCCGGGTCGCGCGCCGACATGACGTTCGAGATGACCCTGCCGTACCGGATCGCCACCACCAGCACGACCAGCACCGTCGCGACCGCGACGCCGAGCGCGATCCCGCCCGCGATCAGCCCGGTCCCGGCCAGGACGGCGGTGACTAGGGGCAGGTAGAAGGCCATCGCCAGGTCCTCGATGACCAGCACCGACAGCACCACCGGGGTCTCCCGGTTACCGAGCCGGCCCAGGTCGGCGAGCACCTTCGCGATGACCCCGGACGACGAGACCCAGGTGATGCCGCCGAGCACGACGGCGGCCACCCAGTCCCAGCCGAGCAGCAGCGCGAAGGCGGCGCCCGGCAGCGCGTTCAGCGCCCCGTCGATGAGCCCGGCCGGGGCGGCGGCCCGCAGGTTGCCGACCAGTTCGCCGGCCGAGTACTCCAGGCCGAGCATGACCAGCAGCAGGATCACGCCGATCTCGGCGCCGACCGCGAAGAACTCCTCGCTGGCTTTGAACTCGAACACGCCGCCGTGCCCGAAGACCAGGCCGGCGAGCAGGTAGAGCGGGATGGGGGAGAGGCCGATCCGTCGGCTGAGCCGGCCGAGCAGGCCGAGCAGGAACAGCAGCGCGCCGACCTCGATGAGCAGCGATGTGGTCTCGTGCATCCGCCTCAGCCGTCCGGCTCACCGTCGGCGAAGATGGCGGTCACGCCGTCGAGACCCTGCCGGGTCCCGACCACGACCACCACGTCACCGGCCGCGAAGCGGAACGAGGGATCCGGGGAGACGATCACCTCGCCGTGGCGCAGCACCGCCACGATCGAGGCCCCCGTGCGGGTGCGCGCCTTGGTGTCCCCCAGCTTCCGGCCGACGAACGCCGAGCCCGCCGGGATGGCGATCTGCTCGGTGAGCAGGCCGGCGGCCTGCTCCCGCAGGCCCGACAGCTGGCCGAGCATCAGCGACGCGCCGAGGATGTCGGCCAGCGCCTCCGCCTCGTCGTCGGTCAGCGGGATGTCGTGCTGGCAGGAGTCGGGATCGTCCGGGTCGTACAGGACGAGGTCGCGACGGCCGTTGCGGTGGGTGACAACCCCCAGCCGGCGTCCGGATTCCGTCACCAGGTCATGACGTACGCCGATCCCCGGTAGGGCAGTCTGTTCGACACGTACTCGCACCCGGCAAGGCTAGCGCGTCACGGAGGTCGTCATGATCGAGCGGCGTCTGCCCTGGCTGGCCGTGCTCCTGCCGCTCCTGACCGCCTGCTCGGTCGGGGACATCCGCCGCGATCCGCCCGCCCGGACGGTCCCCGCCGGGCCGTCCGCCGCCGTCTCGCAGACCCCCGGGCCTCCGCCCACCGCGGTCGCCGTCGCGGAGACGCGTCGCGTGCAGGTCGCGGTCCCCAAGGGGTACGACCACCCGTACGTCGAGTTCGTCGACGCCTCCCACGGCTACGCCCTCTTCGCCTCCTGCGGCGACCGGCCGCCGGGCGGGGACTGCCCCGCGCTGCTCTACGCCACAACGGACGGCGGCCGCTCGTGGCGGAAGCTCCGGCACCCGCGACCCGTCGCCGACAACCAGCAGGTGTACGTCGCCACCGGCGTGCTGACGCTGCTCAGCGAACCGTACGGCTGGTGGACCTCCACCGACGGCGGCCGGACCTTCCGGCACACCGCCGGCGAGGCGGGGCCGGCCGAGTGGCGGGCCGCCCAGGGGCGCTTCCAGATCGTCGAGACCGAGGGCGGCGTGGGCCGCTGGGACGGCGACGGTCTGGACCGGCTTCCGGCGCAGCCGAGGGTACGGGGGTTGAACACGGTCGATGAGAGCAGAGGGTTGCTCGTCGCGGCCGGGGCGGCCGGCGGCCTCCCGTACGCGGCGGTCTCCACCGACGAGGGGCGGAGCTGGCGGGCGACCCCGGTGCCGGCACCGGCATCCGGCGACGTGGGCATCACGCGGGTCGAGGCGGCGCCGGACGGGGAGCTGTGGCTGATCGGCGAGCGGCCGGACCGCACGGGATTCCCGGCGCTGTGGCGCTGGGCCGGCTCCTGGCAGCCGGTACGCGCCGAGGGGCATCCGGAGCGGGCGTCCCTGCCGGCACTGCTGGGCGGCGGGCGAGCGGCGGTGGTCAGCTCACGCGGGGCGGGCGTGGTGGCCGGCGGTCGCTACACCGACGTGCCCTGGCCGGTGAGCCCCGAGCACTACCTCCGCGTCCTCGACGACGGCACCCTTACGGCGGCCGCCCCCCACGAACTGCTGCTGGCCCGACCCCCGTTCACCACCTGGACGAGGGTGGTGCTGGAGACGGCCTAGGTTTTCGGGATCGTGAGGACTTCGGCCCGCGCCCGCCGCCGGCAACGTCGCCGGGGCGGGCGCGGTCACGCGAGTCAGCTCAGGCTGGCGAAGAAGGCGCGGATGTCAGCGACCAGCACGTCGGTGGCCTCGTGTGCGGCGTAGTGGCCGCCGACGTCGCCGCGCCCGTCGACGTCCGCCGCGTACGCCGTCCAGCGCACGATGTTGGCGTGGTCGCGCTCGGCGAAGCGGCGGATCGACTGGAAGTCGCCGGGGAACATGGCCAGCGCGGTCGGCACCGTGGTCGGGCCGTCGGGCTGCTCGCCGGAGTGCGCGTCCTCCCAGTAGAACCGCATGGCCGAGGCGGCGGTGGCGGTGAGCCAGTAGAGCGCCACGTTGGCCACCACGAACTCGTCGTCGAGGCTCTCGTCGAAGAGTTGGGCGTTCCAGGCGAGCAGCCCGACCGGCGAGTCGGCCAGTGCGAACGCCAGGGTCTGCGGCTGCTGGCTGTGCACCTGGTTGAAGGAGAACTTGTTCTCGTAGAACCACTTGAGGTGCTTCAGCGCCGCCTGGTCGGCCTCGGAGAGGCCGGCGAACTCGGCCGGGTCGCCGGACGGGAACGAGAAGATCTGGGTTACGTGCACGCCGAGCACGTGTTCCGGGTGGATCCGGCCGAGCTCGGGTGAGATGAGCGAGCCGCCGTCGTTGCCGACCGCGCCGTAGCGCTCGTACCCCAGCCGGCTCATCAGCTCGGCCCAGGCGCGGGCGGTGCGGTAGCGGTTCCACCCGGCCTCGCCGGTCGGGCCGGAGAAGCCGAAACCCGGGATCGACGGGATGACCAGGTGGAACGCCGGCTCCGCGGGGTCGGCCGGCTCGGTGAGCGGGCCGATCACGTCCAGGTACTCCAGCACCGACCCGGGCCAACCGTGGGTGAGCACCAGCGGGGTGGCGTCCGGCCGGGACGACCGGACGTGCAGGAAGTGCACCCGCTGGCCGTCGATCTCGGTGACGAACTGCGGGTGGGCGTTCAGCCGCGCCTCGACCGCCCGCCAGTCGAACGTCTCCAGCCAGTAGGTGGCGAGGCCGCGGACCCGGTCGGTGGTCATCCCGTACGCGCCGCCCACGCCGGGCAGCTCGCCGGGCCAGCTGGTTCGGCGCAGCCGGTCGGCCAGGTCGTCCAGCGCGGCCTGCGGGATCTCGACGCGGAACGGGCGGATGTCGGTGCCGGTCATGGCTTCTCCTTCGGAACGGAATGCTTCGTTCCGTTCGAAGATAGCAGAGCGGAACGATCCGTTCCACTGCTAATCTGGATCCATGCCGAGCCCGACCGGAACGACCGCCGCGCCGCTGGCCGGCCGCCGCGCGCAGGCCGCGCGCAACGACGCGGCGATCCTGGAGGCGGCGCGCGCCGTCTTCCTCGACGATTCGAAGGCGCCGATCGCCGCCGTCGCCGAACGCGCCGGCGTCGGCATCAGCGCCCTCTATCGGCGGTACGCGAGCAAGGAGGACCTGCTCCGCCGGCTCTGCCACGACGGGCTGCGCCGGTACGTCGCCGAGGCCGAGGCGGCGCTCGCCGAGCCGGACGGCTGGCAGGGCTTCGCCGGTTTCCTGGAGCGCGTGGTCGACGCCGACGTCCACTCGCTCACCGTCCACCTGGCCGGCACCTTCACCCCGACCGAGGAGATGGGCCGGGACGCGCTGCGCGCCAACGAACTGACCACCGCACTGGTCGAGCGGGCCCGCGAGGCCGGGCGGCTGCGGCCCGACGTGGTGACCCAGGACGTCGGGCTGCTGCTGGAAGGGTGCGCCGCGCTGCGCGTACCGGATCCGGAGCGGACCCGGCAGTTGCGCCGCCGCCACCTGGCGGTGCTGTTGGCCGGCCTGGCCGTGGCCGACCCGCCGCTGCCCGGCCCGCCGCCGGCGGTCGGCGAGTTCGACTGGCGCTGGCGACGTCGCGAGTGACTCAGGTCACACCCGCAGGGTTGAGCGGAATAGGCTCAACTCTGGGAGTGTCCGTACCAGTGGACAACGCCGATCCGGGGGAGCCCATGAACACCGAACGTCTCACCACCAAGAGCCGCGAGACCATCACCGGCGCCGTCGCGCTCGCCAACCAGCGCGGCCACGCCACCGTGGAGCCCTGGCACCTGCTGCTGTCCCTGCTGGACACCGAGGGGTCGACCGCGGCCGGCCTGCTGCGCGCCGTCGGGGCCGACCCCGCCGAGCTGCGCCGGGTCACCCAGCGCGCGATCGACGCGCTGCCCGCCGCCCGCGGTTCCAGCATCGCGGAGCCGACCCTGGCGCGTGAGTTCGTCAACGCCATCGGCGCCGCCGAGCAGATCGCCCGGCCGCTCGGCGACGAGTACACCTCCACCGAGCACCTGCTCGCCGGCCTGGCCCGGGTGGGCGGCGCGGTGTCGACCGCGCTCAAGTCCGCCGGTGCCACCGAGGAGAACCTGGTCGCCGCGTTCCCGACCGTGCGTGGCGGCGACCGGCGCGTCACCACGGCCGACCCGGAGCAGACCTACCAGGCCCTGGCGAAGTACGGCGTGGACCTGACCGCCAGCGCGCGCGACGGCAAGATCGACCCGGTGATCGGCCGGGACGCCGAGATCCGCCGGGTGATCCAGGTGCTGTCGCGGCGTACGAAGAACAACCCCGTCCTGATCGGTGAGCCGGGCGTCGGCAAGACCGCCATCGTGGAGGGTCTCGCCCAGCGGATCGTGGCCGGTGACGTGCCGGAGTCGCTGCGGGACAAGAAGCTCGTCTCGCTCGACCTGGGTGCGATGGTGGCCGGCGCGTCGTACCGGGGCCAGTTCGAGGAGCGGCTGAAGTCCGTCCTGGAGGAGATCAAGAACTCCAACGGCCAGGTCATCACCTTCCTCGACGAGCTGCACACCGTCGTCGGCGCCGGCAAGGGCGAGGGCTCGATGGACGCCGGCAACATGCTCAAGCCGATGCTCGCCCGCGGCGAGCTGCGGATGGTCGGCGCGACGACGCTGGACGAGTACCGCGAGCACATCGAGAAGGACCCGGCCCTGGAGCGCCGCTTCCAGCCGGTGCTGGTCGGCGAGCCGACCATCGAGGACACCATCGGCATCCTGCGCGGGCTCAAGGAGCGCTACGAGGTGCACCACGGCGTACGCATCACCGACGCCGCCCTGGTCGCCGCCGCCGCCCTGTCGGACCGCTACATCACCGACCGCTTCCTGCCGGACAAGGCGATCGACCTGGTCGACGAGTCGGCGTCCCGCCTGCGCATGGAGATCGACTCCCGGCCGGTCGAGGTGGACGAGATCGAGCGGGCGGTGCGCCGGCTCGAGATCGAGGAGATGGCGCTGGCCAAGGAGCCGGACGCCGCCTCCGCCGAGCGGCTGGAACGGCTGCGCAAGGAGCTGGCCGACAAGCGCGAGCAGCTCACCGCCCTCTCCGAGCGCTGGCAGCTGGAGAAGAGCCACATCGCCAAGCTGTCGACCGCCAAGGAGGAGCTGGAGCGCCTGAGCGGCGAGGCCGAGCGGGCCGAGCGCGACGGCGAGCTGGAACGCGCCGCCGAGCTGCGGTACGGGCGCATCCCCGCGCTCAAGGTCGACCTGACCCGGGCCGAGGAGGAGCTGGCCCGGCTCCAGGCCGACGGCGCGATGCTCAAGGAGGAGGTCGGCGCGGACGACATCGCCGCGGTGGTCGCCTCCTGGACCGGCATCCCGGCCGGTCGCCTGCTCGAGGGCGAGACCGCGAAGCTGCTGCGGATGGAGGAGTCGCTGCGCGCCCGCGTGGTCGGCCAGTCCGAGGCGGTCGCCGCGGTCTCCGACGCGGTACGCCGCGCCCGGGCGGGCGTCGCCGACCCGGACCGCCCGACCGGCAGCTTCCTCTTCCTCGGCCCCACCGGCGTCGGCAAGACCGAGCTGGCCAAGGCGCTCGCCGAGTTCCTCTTCGACGACGAGCGGGCCATGGTCCGCATCGACATGAGCGAGTACGGGGAGAAGCACTCCGTGGCCCGCCTGGTCGGTGCCCCGCCCGGCTACGTCGGGTACGAGGAGGGCGGCCAGCTCACCGAGGCGGTGCGCCGCCGGCCCTACTCGGTGATCCTGCTGGACGAGGTCGAGAAGGCCCACCCGGACGTCTTCGACATCCTGCTCCAGGTGCTCGACGACGGCCGCCTCACCGACGGTCAGGGCCGTACGGTGGACTTCCGCAACGCCATCCTGATCCTCACCTCCAACCTGGGGTCGTCGGTGATCAGCGACCTGACGCTGGCCGAGGAGCAGCGTCGTGAGGGCGTCCTGGCGGTGGTCCGGTCGCACTTCAAGCCGGAGTTCCTCAACCGTCTCGACGACATCGTGGTGTTCACCGCCCTCCAGGGCGAGGACCTGCGGGCCATCGTGGACATCCAGCTCAACCGGATGCGCCGCCGGCTGGCCGACCGCCGCCTGGGCCTGGAGATCACCGAGTCGGCCCGCACCTGGCTCGCCGAACACGGGTACGACCCGATCTACGGCGCGCGCCCGCTGCGCCGCCTGGTGCAGTCGGCGATCGGCGACCAGCTGGCGAAGGCCCTCTTGTCAGGGACGATCCGCGACGGCGACACGGTGAAGGTCGACCTGGCCGATTCCAAGGACGCCCTCGCGGTAACCGCCGCCTGACCCGTTGACCATGAGGTTGACGGCGATGTCGATTCCTCGACCGCCGTCAACCTCATGATCAATTCGGTGGTGAGGGGTGGGGAGCGGCCGGTGGGGGTAGGAGACAGGGCGTGTTCGGGATCGGGAGGAAGAGGGGGCGGGAGCTGGCCGCCGCGCTCGCCGAGCTGCACCGCGCCGAGACGGTCGCGTTCGGGCCGGTGGGGATCGCCGGGTCGCTGCTGCCGGTGACCGAGGCGTACCGCCGGGTCGAGGCCGCGCTGGCCGACGACCCCGACGCGGTACGCGGGCAGCTCGACCGGCTGCTCGCCACCGGCTCGCCCGCCGGCAAGGTCTACGCGGCGGCCCTGCTGGAGCGGCTCGACCCGGCCGCCGGCCGGGCGGCCTGGGAGCGGCTCCGCGACGACCCCGCGGAGGTGCCCACGTTCACCGGCTGCGTCATGGACCGCACGACCCTTCGGGAGTACGCCGGGGACCGCCTCGGCCAGCCGTGATCAACCGGCCGGTGACGAGCGCCCGAACGGCTCTGCCGGTGCTGGCATCGCAGCCGTACCTTGCCTGACATGACCGCGCCGCCCACCGACGCCCCGGTACGCCTGCCCCGGCCGCGTACCGTCGATGTCGCCTTCTGGTTGCAGCTCACCGCCGTGTTGGTCCTGCTCGGCCTCCTGGGCCTGGTGATCGCGCAGACGATCCAGTGGGACGGGCGCATCGACGACGCGGCCCGCGCGGTTCCGAGCGCCGACCCCGACGAGGTGCGCGCCGAGCGGTGGAGCAACGTCACCGGGGCGCTCTTCATCGGCGTGCCGGTGCTGCTGCTCGCGGTCTGGTACGCGGCGACCGCCCTCCCGGTGCGCCGGGGCGGGAACACCGCCCGGATCCTGGTCTTCGTGGCCGCCGGGGCCCAGCTTCTGGTCTGCCTCGGGCAGGGCTGCTTCGGGGCGCTCTTCGTCCCGATGATGTTCGTCGCCGGCGTCGCCGGGGAGGGGCCTCCGTACCCCGACGAGGAGGGCATGTCGGAGGACTTCTGGGGGGACAGCGCCTTCCTCGACGCCCTCTACGGCACGACCGACCCCTTCGAGGCCGTGCTCTTCCCGCTGGCCATGCTCGGGGTGCTGGCCGTGTTCCTGTTGACCGCCGCGGTGGTGCTGCTGCTGGCGCTGCCACCCGCGCACCGCTGGTTCGTCCCCGCGACGCCCGCGCGGCCGGCGCCCCCGCCGGTCATCCCGCCCTACGGCTACGCCCCACCGAGGTACGTCCCGCCGGGCTACGCCCCGCCGAGCTACGCCCCGCCGAGCTACGTCGCGCCGAGCTACGTCGCGCCGGGCTATGTCCCGCCGGGTTACGTCCCCGCCCCGCCCGGATACCTGATCTGCCCCGACCCGTCGGCGCACGCGCAGCCACCCGCTTCGGGGACACCCGGCGATCCCGGGCAATCCCGCCCGGATTCGCCCGACTCCTCGGCCGAGGGTGGCTGAGCGGATCGCCGTCGACTGTCCACACAGGAGACCACAAGGACACGGCGGGTAGCCGGTCGATCACGCTGTCGGGAGAAGTTTCCCCAGGTGCGCGGGGTTGTTACCGTCTCCGCCGACGTACCTGGGGAGGTTGTCGGTGGACGGGTCGGTGGCGTACCTGCTGGCGGGGGCGGGCTGCGTGGTCGGGGTGGCCGGGGTGGTGATCGCCGTGCTGGCCCAGCGTCGTTCCCGCCCGTCCGGCGCCAGGGGCCCCGGCGACCCATGGCGGGACCGGGACGCGGACGCGCTCCGTGGCGACCCGCGCCGGCTCAGGCCCGGCGACATCGTCGAGGTGCGGGGTGTCACGTACGCGGTGCGCGGCTCGATCCGCCTGGTGGAGGGCGCGTGGAGCTGGGCGGAGCACCTGCTCGACGACGCGGGCGGCGTCCGCCGCTGGCTCTCCGTCGAGGAGGACCCGGAGCTGGAACTGGTGCTCTGGGAGGCCGAGCCGGGGGCGACGGTCACGCCGGGCGCCCCGACCATCGACTTCGCCGGCCGCCGGTACAGCTGGGAGGAGTCCGGCCAGGCGCGCTACACCGCGGTCGGCACCACCGGGCTCGACCCGAGCGGCACCATGCGCTACCACGACTACCAGGCGCCGGGCGGCGCGCGGCTGTCGTTCGAGGCGTACGGCGAGGCCGGGTGGGAGGTGGCCCGGGGCGAGAAGTTGCACCGGGCCGAAGTGATGATCTATCCGCAGGCCGAGGTGGACTGAGTGCTCGTCACCCTCCACGCCCCGTACGTCGACACCAGCGCCGCCGACCTCAGCCTCGCCCTCGACGACGTCGAGCGCCCCGCGCTGCACGTGCTCGACCTCGACCTGCCCGGCGGCGTCCACGTACGGCTGCGCCTGCTCGGGGCCTCGCACCAGGTGGTGCTGCGGGCACCCGGCGCCGCGTTGACCGAAACGGTGGCCTGCCTGCCCGGCCGTCCTCCCGACCTGCCCGACACCCTGCACGACGAGCGCGCCGGCTACCGGTTCACGGCCACCGTGCTGCGCCCCGAGGGCGACGGCCTGCGGGACCGCGTGGCCGCGCTCCGCGCCGACCTGGCCGACGACCCGTACGCGCTGGTCGGGGTCTTCCCCGGCGACGTCGACGCGGTCACCGCGCTGTCGGTGCGCGCCGACCCGCCGGACGGCACCCTCGGCTGGCGCACGTGGCACGCGTACCCCCAGACCAACGAACTCGCCCTGACCGAAACGGTGGTGGCCCTGCGATGACGTACCGACGCTGGTTCGTGGTGGGGGTGGTGTTCGCCGTCATCGGCGCGCTGGTCGCCGTCTTCGCCGTCTTCTACGGCAACTTCTCCCCGCGCGGCTTCGTGGAGGACCGGTACTCCCGGGCGGCCAGCCGTGACATCGGCAGCCAGGCCGTCGCCTACACGTCGTCCAGCCGGCCGAGCCAGGTGGCCAAGGAGATCACGGACGCCTGGAAGCCGGCCGACCAGTACGTCGACGGCAGCGGCGTCTACCTGCGCTACGACGACGACTCGGTGGTGATCCTGCCGGTCGCGGCCGGCTCGCTGATCCTCCTGGAAGGACTCAACACCGCGTACCCGCGCTACCACTCCAGGGTCGGCAACCACTGGGGTTGGGGCCGGGGGAACACCGTCCGGGGCGGCGGTCCCGGCAGCGGCAAGTAGATCCGACACCTCCCAAGTCCGAACGATCCCTGGAGCCCCCTGTGCAGACCCTCGTCACCGACCTGCTGGTCACCCTCGCGTACGGGGTGGTCGGCGTCGTCCTCATGGGCATCGGCTACGTCCTGGTCGACGTGACCACCCCGGGCAGGCTCAACGAGCTGATCTGGAACGAGCGCAACCGCAACGCCGCGCTGCTGCTCGCCTCGAACCTGGCCGGTGTCGGCATCATCGTGGTCGCCGCGATCGTCGCCAGCGAGGACGACTTCGTCCTCGGGCTGGTCGGCGCGGCGTCGTACGGGATCCTCGGCCTGGTCATCATGGCCGCCGCGTTCCTGCTGCTGGATGTCGCCACCCCCGGCAAGCTCGGCGAGATCCTGGTCGACCCGGAGCCGCACCCGGCGGTCTGGGTGTCCGCCGTCGTCCACCTCGCGACCGGCGCGGTCATCGCCGCCGCGATCAGCTGATGGCGACCGGAAAGCAGCCCGGGGGGCAGCCGAAGAAGAACGAACGGGCGCTGGTCATCTGGATCGTCGTCCTGGTGGTCCTGTGCTGCGGAGGGCTGGTCGTCTACCCGAGTTGGGGCTCCGTCTTCGGCGACGACGACTCCGCCAGGGTGCCGCCGCCGACCGCCACCGAGCGGAACGACACCGTGCCGATCCTGCGCCGGGCCTTCGAGAGCCAGGGAATCTGCTACGGCTGGCGGCTCGAGGACGGGTACGGCAGCGACGACGCGGTCAGCGTCGGCTCGAACCTCGGCGACGGGATCCCGGTCGGGGGCAACCCCCAGTGCCCGCGCTGGGTGGAGGTCGTCGCGGCCGTCACCTACACCGCGGAGAGCAGCGAGGCCGAGGACTACGCGTCCGTGACCGTGCAGGGCTCGCCCGACTTCGAGCCCAGTGACCTGATCCTGGTGAACACCGGGCTCTCCCGCTTCGACCTGAACGACGACGCCTTCGTCGACGACCCGGGTTGGGCGGTCACCCGTGCCGCCGTCACCCTGCCGCTGCTCGTCGCCGAGCGCGGCGCGGCGAGCCCGGAGCCGGTCGACACCGCCGCAGCACCCGCCGACCCCGCCCCGCTGAAGGACGCCGGCAGCGACCTGTGGCGGGACCGGTGGGGCTGGCTCATCGGCGCGGCCGCGCTGCTGCTGATCACCGTCCTGCTGGTCACCGTCGGCCTGGTGCAGCGCCGCCGGCAGTCCAGCGTGGCCGCCACGGTGCCGGCCCAGCGCCGCAAGGGCACGACCCGTACCCCGGAGAAAGCGTGACGGTCGACGCGCCGGCACGGTGGCGCCTCGCCCGCGCCGCCGTGCTGGCCGCGGTGTTCGTCTGCGCCGCCTGCGGCCTGGTCTACGAGCTGGCCCTGGTCGCGCTCGGCAGCTACCTGATCGGCGACACGGTCGGCCAGGCGTCGATCGTGCTCGGCGTGATGGTGTTCGCGATGGGCGTCGGCGCGCTCGCCGCGAAGCCGTTGCAGTCACGCGCCGCCGCCGCGTTCGCCGCGATCGAGCTGGCGTTGGCCCTGCTCGGCGGCCTGTCCGTGCTCGGCCTCTACGCGGCGTTCGCCTGGCTGGACCTGTACGGGCCGGCCCTGGTCGGCACCGCCTTCGTGCTCGGGCTGCTGATCGGCGCGGAGATCCCGCTGCTGATGGTGCTGCTGCAACGGATCCGGGAACAGGCCGCCGGCAGTGCGGTGGCCGACCTGTTCGCGGCCGACTACGTCGGCGCGCTGCTCGGCGGCCTGGCGTTCCCGTTCCTGCTGCTGCCGCTCTTCGGCCAGCTCAAGGGCGCGCTGGTGGTGGGCGCCGTGAACGCGGTCGCCGGCCTGGCCCTGGTCTTCACCGTCTTCCGGCGGGAACTGAGCGGCCGGGCGCGCACCGCGCTCACCGCCGGCGCCGTGGTGGTCGCCCTCTGCCTGGGGTACGCGTGGCTGACCGCCCACGACTTCGAGGTGACCGCCCGGCAGCAGCTCTACCGGGACCCGGTGGTGCACGCCGAGCGCAGTCGCTACCAGGAGATCGTGCTGACCCGCTCGGTCGCCGAACCCGACGGCGACAGCACCGACCTGCGGCTGTTCCTCAACGGCGACCTCCAGTTCAGCTCGGTCGACGAGTACCGCTACCACGAGGCGCTGGTGCACCCGGTGCTCGCCGGGCCGCGCGGCGAGGTGCTGGTGCTCGGCGCCGGGGACGGGCTCGCCGTCCGGGAACTGCTGCGCTACCCGGACGTCCGGCGGATCACCGTGGTCGACCTGGACCCGGCGGTGGTGGCGCTGGCCCGTAGCGAGCCGCAGCTGCGCCGGCTCAACGGGGGCGCCCTCGACGACCCCCGGGTACACGTGGTGCACGCCGACGCGTTCGGGTGGTTGCGGACCACCACCGAGCGGTTCGACGCGGTGGTCGCCGACCTGCCCGACCCGGACGAGACGGCCACCGCCAAGCTCTACACCGTCGAGTTCTACGCGCTCGTCCGCAACGCCCTCGCCGCCGGCGGGCGGCTCGTCGTGCAGGCCGGCTCGCCGTACTTCGCGCCCCGGTCGTACTGGTCGATCGAGGCGTCGCTGCGGGAGGCCGGCTTCGCCGTCACGCCGTACCACGTGGACGTGCCGTCCTTCGGCGACTGGGGTTTCCTGCTCGCCGCGCCCGGCGCGACCGCGCCCGCCCTGGCCCTGCCCTCCGGCGTGCCGTCGCTGCGCTTCCTCGACGCGGCCACACTGGCCGCCGCCGCGGCCTTCCCGCCGGACCGGCGCCGCGTCGACGTTCCGGCCTCCACGCTGCTGCAACCCCGGGTGCTGGAGTACGCGCGCGCCGAGTGGCGCGGGTACTGAGCCGTCGCGCCGCCCCGCCCCGTTGGTCCTTGCTCGGTACGGTGTGTGCGCGATCTAGGGAAGGAGAATCGTGGTCGATCCCCACCAGCAACCCGCCCGGGTGCGCCCGAGCGTCGTGACCATTTCCAGCTACCTGCTCATGTTCTACGCCGCCCTCTCCGTGCTGAGCCTGATCATCGGTCTGAGCACGCTGGGCACGTTCCAGGACGTCTACCGGGACGCCTTCGCCGGCACCGAGGCAGAGGGCAGTGAGGGCGTCATCGCCTTCGCGCTCGTCGGGGGCAGCATCGTGAGCCTGCTCTTCGCGGTCGGGCTCGTCGTCCTCGCCCTGCTGAACAACCGGGGGAAGAACGTCTCCCGGATCATCACCTGGGTGGTCGGCGGCATCGCGCTCTGCTGCTCCGGTCTGGCGCTGGCCGGCACCGCCGCCGGCAACGCGATGGGCGGCCAGACCAGCGGCGACGTGCCGAGCCAGGAGGAGATCAACCGCCGCCTCGACCAGGCCCTGCCGTCCTGGTACGAGCCGGTGACGCTGCTGCTCACCGTCCTCAGCATCATCGCCCTGCTGGTGGCCCTGATCCTGCTCGCGCTGCCGAAGGCGAACGAGTTCTTCCGCAAGCAGGAGCCGGCGTGGGAGCCGCCGGTCCCCGGCGCCGCGTACCCGGCGTACCCGTCGACGCCCGGCCAGCCGGGGTACCCGCAGACCCCCGGTTACCCGTCGACGCCGGGCGAGCCGGGCTACCCGCAGTCGGGTCCGCCCGGCCAGCCGGGCGGCCCGGAGCAGGGCGGCGAGGCGCACCCCGGGTCCGACCGTCCCGGTCCGACCCCGCCGCCGGTGAGCTGAGCACCGGATAGGGGCGACGACGCCGGTCCCTCCGGATAGGTTGCTAGGGCCTGGCCGACACCTACCGGAGGGACCAGTCGTGTCGTACCCCGATCGGGTCCGTCGCCCCGCGGTGGTGACGGCCGCCGTCGTGCTGCTGGTGGGGATGGCGGCCGTCGCCGTCGCGTACGCCGTCACGAGCCTGGTCGTCCTGGTCGGCACGGTCGACGCGTTCCGGTCGGCGGCGCGGGACACCTCGGCCAGCGCCGAGGAGATCGACACGATGGTGTTCGCGGTCAGCGTCTGGACCGTGCTCGGCGCACTGGTGAGCCTGGTCGCCGGGCTGCTGCTCGCCGGGCTCGCCGTCGGCGTGCGCGCCGGCCGGGCCGGCGCCCGCGTCGGTACGTGGGTGGTCGCCGGGCTGGGGGTGCTCGCCGGCTGCTGCGGGCTGGTGGGGCTGGCCGTCCAGCGGGCCACCCCGTTGCAGCTCAACGAGAACGAGCGCGGTGTCGCCGAGCTGCTCGCCCGGCTCGACGACGCGTACCCGGGCTGGTGGATCCCGCTCGGCGCGGGGCTTTCCGTCGGGCAGGTGCTCGGCTACCTTGTGGTGGCCGTGCTGCTGGCGCTCCCCGCGACGTCCGCCTGGTTCCGCCGGCCGGCACCGGCGCCGTACGCCCCGACGTACCCGCCCCCGTACCCCCCGAGGTGAGGACCGCCCGTGACGCTCGACCAGCCGACCACCGAGCGACGGGCCCTCGTCACCGGCGCGACCGCCGGCATCGGCGCCGCCTTCGCGCGGCGTCTCGCCGCCGACGGCTGGCACCTCGTGCTCGTCGCCCGGGACGCGGCCCGGCTGGCGGAGTTCGCCGCCGAGCTGACCGGCCGGCACGGCCACGAGGTCGAGACGATCTCGGCGGATCTGTCCACCGACGACGGTTGCGCGGCGGTGGAGCGGCGGATCGCCGAGGGGTCGCCGATCGAGCTGCTGGTGAACAACGCGGGCATCAGCCTGAACACACCGTTCCTGCGCTCGTCGGCCGAGGCGGAGGCCCGGCTGCTCCAGCTCAACGTGCACGCCGTGATGCGGCTGACCCTCGCCGCCCTGCGTCCGATGACCGAGCGGCGGCACGGGGCAGTGATAAATGTCTCTTCCGTTGCCGGTTTCGGGGCGGTCATGCCCGGATCGACGTATTCGGCCAGCAAGGCGTGGGTCACCAACTTCAGCGAGTCGGTCGGGCTGTCCGCCCGCCCGTTCGGCGTACGCGTCATGGCGCTCTGCCCCGGCTACACCCGCACCGAGTTCCACGGCCGGGCCGGCATCGACATGTCGAAGACGCCGGAGTGGATGTGGCTGCGCGCCGAGGACGTCGTCGACGAAGGCCTGCGTGACCTGCGGAAAGGCAAGCTGGTCAGCGTGCCGGCGTGGAAGTACAAGCTGGCCGTGGCCGGGTTGCGGCACGCGCCCCGGCGGCTGCTCGAGGCCGTCTCCCGGGACACCCGCGGCCGGATCGGCCGCGACGGGCGCTGACCGGCGGATGGCGCGACGGGCCCGCCGCTCCGGTGGGCAGTCGCTCAGAGTAGCCGGACATCGCCACCCGTCTCATCGCCCGCAGGGTTGACCCGGACGGACCCCACACGCGGCCCACAGGGTGGAGCAGTACCCTCTATCGCCATGGGGGACCACGACGACCTGCGTAAATTCATTACCGACCTGGCTGTGGTCCATGGACGGGTGGTGCTGTCCTCAGGGCGTGAGGCGGACTGGTACGTCGATCTGCGACGCGTCACGCTGCATCACGAGGCGGCACCGTTGGTGGGCCGAGTGATGCGGGAGCTCACCGCCGACTGGGCATACGACGCGGTGGGTGGGCTGACGCTCGGGGCCGACCCGATCGCCATGTCGATGCTGCACGCCGCCGCCGGCACCGATCGCCCGCTGGACGCCTTCGTCGTCCGGAAGGCGGGCAAGGCGCACGGCCTCCAGCGCCGGATCGAGGGGCCCGACGTGACCGGGCGCCGGGTGCTGGCGGTGGAGGACACGTCCACCACCGGTCAGAGCGTGTTGACCGCCGTCGAGGCCCTTCGCGAGGCCGGGGCCGAGGTGGCGGGCGTGGCCGTTATTGTTGATCGAGGCGCCGGCGACGCGGTGCGAGCCGCCGGACTGCCGTACCGGGCGGCCTATACGTTGGCTGACCTCGGCCTTGTGGCGTAAAAGTCTGCCGATTCGGATCTGCTGATATGCAGGCGGATCGATGCTGCTGGTGGAAGGATGGAATACGTGGGAACTGCGTTGGCTGAAATGACCATGCCTCAGATCTCGCCGCTTGCCGGCGAGCCGATCGAACGTGCCGATGCCGAGCGGCTGGCCGGGGTCCTCAAGGCCCTCGCCGACCCCGCCCGGCTGCGGCTGCTCAGCCTGATCCAGTCGGCCCCGGAGGGTGAGGCGTGCGTGTGCGACCTGACCGCGCCCCTCGGCCTCTCGCAGCCGACGGTCAGCCATCACCTGCGTATCCTCACCGAGGCCGGCTTGCTGGAGCGGGAGAAGCGCGGGGTCTGGGCGTACTACCGGCTGGTGCCGAGCGCGATCGCGACCATCGCCGATCTGCTGACCCCGCCGCGCAAGCGCGCCACCAAGAAGGCGCGCTGACCCGTACCGCTCGTCCGGTGCCCTCCCCGATCGGGGACGGCACCGGACGGCCGGCCGGGGCCGCCCGACGGCCGGTGCCGTCGCGTTCAGCGCCGCCCCGGTAAAGGGCCGCCCAGGTCGTTGCCCGCTCGGTCAGTGCTTGCCGTAGTGCTCCCGGGTCTCCCGGATCGCCTCCTCGGCGGCGGCCCGCTCCGCGGCGGTCGTGCCGCGCTTCGCGGCCACGCGGGCCCGCAGCAGCTCGACCACGATCGGCACCACCGAGATCGCGACGATCGCGATCAGGATCAGCTCGATGTTCGCCTTGACGAACGGGATCTGGCCGAGGAAGTAGCCGAGCACCGTCACGCCGGTGCCCCAGAGGATGCCGCCGATCACGTTGTAGACGACGAAGGTGCGGTAGTTCATCCGGCTGACACCCGCGACGATCGGCGTGAACGTCCGCACGATCGGCACGAAGCGGGCCAGAACGATCGAGCGCGCGCCGTACTTCTCGAAGAAGTCGTGCGCCTTCAACAGGTTCTCCTGCTTGAACAGCTTCGAGTTCGGCCGGCGGAACAACGCCGGGCCCACCTTCCGGCCGAACGCGTACCCCACCTGGTCGCCCGCGATGGCCGACAGCGTGATGAGCAGGCAGACCAGCCAGAGCGGCCAGGTGATGTACTGCCCGTCGGCCGTGAGCAGGCCCGCCGTGAACAGCAGCGAGTCACCGGGCAGGAAGAACCCGATCAGCAGGCCCGACTCGGCGAAGACGATCACCAGGATGCCGAGCAGGCCGAACGTCGAGATAAGCACCTCGGGATCGAGCCAGTCCGGGCCCAGGGCCAGGGTGGTGGTGGGCGTCGACACGAGGTGACCTCCGAGGTCGGTCGGCAGGTGGATGAGCGTCGCCCGGCGGCGACGGACGTCCGTAGTCTAGGCGGCTGCCCGATTCGACCGGTGGGCGACGTCACAGCGGCCCGGTGACGGCCGCCCACCGCGCCCGTCGGCGCGGGGCCAGCGTCCCTGTCGACCTCCTCTGCTCTGCTTCACTCCACGCACGGGTCGCCCGCCATTTCCAGTGCGTCGGTTGAAGCAGAGCAAAGGGGGCGAGGGGACTGGTCGGCGGCACGGTCGGCCAGGTCGCACCGGCCGTCAGCGGGGGGCCACCACCAGCGTCTGCAACGCCTCGCCGACGGTGCCGTCGAGGTCGGCGAGCCGGCTGGCCGCGAGGCCGGAGCCGTGCGGGCCGATCGTGGTCGCCGAGTCGAGCAGCAGCCACTCGCCGCGCGGCGGTCGGTGCAGCGTCACCGTGAGGTCGACGTTCACGAAGAGCCAGCGGGCCAGGTCCAGCCGGGCGCTCACCCCGCTGCCCGAGTCGGCCACCAGCAACGCGAGTTCGGCCGGGCGTACCGGCTCGTCGGGCACCAGCGGGATGCGGGGCCGGGCCCACACCCGGGCCGGGCCGGGCTCCGCGAACGCGCCGGAGACGACCCGCCACTGCATGCTCGACAGGTAGCCGTCGGTGTGGGCGGTCGCCCACAGCTCGGGCTCGGTGCCGGAATCCGGACCGGGCACCGCCGGGCCGTCGTCCGGAGTGGCCGGTGTCGGCTCGGCCGGCGCGATGATGCGCCAGCCCCGGGCATGCAGCACCTCCTGGCCACCGGCCTCGGCGATCCCCTCCACGAGGGTGACCCGGCGACCGGCGCGCAGCGTCCGCACGCGAAGGGTCAGCTCCGCCACCGGCACCGGGCGCAGGATGTCCACCGTGACCCGGCTGAGGAGCTGCCCGTCGACCGCCTCGTGGGCGGCGAGCGCCCGGGCGAGCAGCGCCGACGGCGGGCCGGCGTGCTGGGCGGCCGGATCCCACGGGCCGGCCGTCGCCGGGGTGGCGGCGAACCGGCCCGCGCCGGCCGGCTCGTAGAACGCCTCGTACGTCATGGTCGGCGACCCTACCGGCCGCCGAGCGGACGTGATCCACTCGCCTTCATGGAAGTCGCGGTGTCGCCGGCC
>NZ_JAATEO010000010.1 GCF_012034245.1 Micromonospora thermarum
CAGGGCCGGGCCGGAGCGACTCCGGCCAGCACCGGCACCGACCCGGGCTGACCTGCGCTGATCCGGCTCCACCTGTCGCACAGCCGGCGGGTTCCCGGCGCCCTGGGGAGTAAACATCATCTTCGCGGCGGTGCCGTTGCCGCGCCGCCGGCGGTGTCGGCACGCCGGCCCGCGGTGGCGTTACCCGCCGCCCCCGAGAAGCTAACCCGCCGTCCGTTAGCGGTGCCCGCGACGAGGGTATGAGGGCGCAGTGGCGATTGTGGAGAAAGTGATCGACGCCGCACCGGAGCAGGTGTGGGCGGTGCTGGCGGACGGCTGGACGTACAGCGACTGGGTCGTCGGCACGGTGCACGTGCGCGACGTGGACGACGACTGGCCGGCGGTGGGAAGCGAACTGCACCACCGCGCCGGCCCGTGGCCGTTCTCGCTCCAGGACTCCTCCACGGTGCTCGGGTGCGAGCCGCCGCACAAGCTGATCCTCCGGGCCGGGCTCTGGCCGGCCGGGGAGGCGATCGTGGTCTTCACCCTGGAGCCGGTGGGCGGCAACGCCACCCGCGTACGGATCGGCGAGGACTTCGCCGCCGGGCCGCTGCGCTGGATCCGGAACAAGCTCAACGACCTGGTGCTGCACCAGCGCAACAAGGAGACCCTGAACCGGCTGTCGGACATCGCCACCCGCCAGAAGGCGGACCGGTGACGCAGACCGTCGTGGTGACCGGGGCGAGTGCCGGGGTCGGCCGCGCGGTCGCCCACGCGTACGCCGAGCGGGGCGGCCGCCTCGCGCTGCTCGCCCGCGGCGAGGCGGGCCTCGCCGCGGCGGAGCGGGACTGCCGGGAGCGCGGCGCCGCCGACGTGCGCACCTACCGCGTGGACGTCGCCGACGCGGGCGCGGTCCAGCGGGCGGCGGACGACGTCGTGCACCGGTTCGGCCGCGTCGACGTGTGGGTCAACAACGCGATGGTGTCGGTCTTCGCACCGACCTGGGAGATCACCGCGACGGAGTTCCGGCGGGTCACCGAGGTCAACTACCTCGGTACGGTGCACGGGACGCTCGCCGCGCTGCGTCACATGCGGGCACACGGGCGCGGCGCGATCGTCCAGGTGGGGTCCGCCCTGGCGTACCGGGGCATTCCGCTCCAGTCCGCGTACTGCGCGAGCAAGCACGCCATCCAGGGCTTCAACGACTCGCTGCGGGCCGAGCTGCTGCACGACTGCCCCGGCGTACGGCTGTCGATGGTGCAGCTCCCCGCGATCAACACCCCGCAGTTCTCCTGGGTGCGGACGCGGCTGTCCCGCCATCCCCAGCCGGTTCCGCCGATCTTCGCCCCCGAGGTGGCCGCACGGGCGATCCTCTGGGCCGCCGACCACGGGGTACGGGAGCTGAACGTCGGTGGCCCGACGTGGCGGGCCCGGCTCGGCAACGTCCTGTTCCCCGGCCTGCTGGACCGGAAGCTGGCCCGGGACGGGTACGACAGCCAGCAGACCGAGACGCCGATCGACCCGGCGACCTGGCACGACAACCTGGACCGCCCCGGCGACCAGGAGCGCGACCACGGCGCGGCCGGGGTGTTCACCGACCGCGCCCGACGACGCTCGGCGGCGCTGTGGGTCGGCACCCACAAGCCGGCCGTCTCCGGTCTCGCGGCAGCGGCTCTGTCCGTCGCGCTCGGTGCCTTCGTCCGCCGCCGGCGGTGACCCTCCCGCGCGTCCGGCGGGGCTCCCGCCGTCCCGCGTGACGGCCGGGACAGGGGAGCAATGACAACACGCACGGGGAACTGGCTACCCTCTCAGGGAACCAAGTCCGCGAAACGAGGATGTCCGACATGACTGAACCCGTGCAGCTGCCGTCACCCTGGCGGGACGTACGTCTGACGGTGGTGGTGCCGACCTACAACGAGGCGGGCAACCTCCCGGTCCTGGTGGAGCGGCTCCTCGCGCTGCCGCTGCCGGGGCTGCGGATCCTCGTGGCGGACGACAACTCCCCGGACGGCACCGGCGAGGTCGCGGACAAACTGGCCATCGAGCACCCGGAGCGGATCGAGGTCGTCCACCGGGCGGGCAAGGAGGGTCTGGGCCGCGCGTACGTCGACGGCATGAGCCGCGCTCTGGACGGCGGCGCCGAGTTCGTCGCGCAGATGGACGCCGACCTGTCCCACCCGCCGGAGGCTCTGCCGGGCATGCTCGGCGCGCTGCTCTCCACGCAGGCGGGCGTGGTCATCGGTTCGCGGTACGTGCCGGGCGGCGAGCTGGACGAGAACTGGCCGCTGTACCGGCGGGCCCTGAGCGGCTGGGCCAACCTCTACGTCCACACCCTGCTCCGGGTGCGGATCCGGGACCTCACCGCCGGCTTCAAGATCTGGAAGGCGGACGCGCTGCGCGACATCGGCCTGGAGCGGGTGCAGTCCAACGGCTACAGCTTCCAGGTGGAGATGCACTACCTGGCCACCAAGCTGGGCCACACGATCCTCGAGGTGCCGATCCGGTTCGAGGAGCGGCGGGACGGCACGTCGAAGATGACCACCGCGACCAAGATCGAGAGCGCGCTGATGCCGTTCAAGCTGCGCAGCAAGCACCGCAACATCCACCCCTGACGGCAGGCCGCGCCGGCGGGCGTCAGCGGTAGATCGCCCGGTGGGCCGCTCCGATCGCCGCGGCGTAGGCGGCACCGGTGAGGGCCCGGTCGCGGGTGAGGGCGGCCCGCGCGGCGTTCGCACCAGGGCCGCCGTGCACCCCGCCGCCGGGATGCGCCGACGCGCTGGCCAGGAAGAGCCGGTCCACCGGCGTGTCCGCGCGGCCGAGGCCGGGGATCGGGCGGAGGAACAACTGCTGGTACGCGGCGGCCGTCCCGCCGCCGAGCGCCCCGGCGACGAGGCTGGGGTCGCCCGCCTCCAGGTCGGCGGGCCCGGCGACGTGCCGGCCCACGACGAGGCTCTTGAAGCCCGGGGCGGCCTCCTCCAGCACGTCCTCCATCCGCTCCACGTGCCCGGTGATCTCCTCGGCGCGCCAGTGCCGGCGGAACGGCAGGTGCGTGTACGACCACAGCGACTCGGTGCCCGGCGGTGAGTGGCTCGGGTCGGCGACGGTCATCTGGCCGACCAGCAGGAACGGGTCCCGGGGGATCTCACCGCGGGCCAGCGCGGCGGCGTAGGTGGTGAGCCCGTCGAGGTCCGCCCCGAGGTGGACGGTGCCGGCGGTGGCCACCGCCCGGTTGGTCCAGGGCACCGGGGCGGAGAGCGCCCAGTCGACCTTCAGCGTCGAGCCGTCCCACTTGAAGTGCGCGAGGTCCTCGACGAGCCGGGGCGGGAGCGCCCCCGCCCCGACCAGGTCCAGGTAGAGCGCGGGCGCCGGCACGTCGGCGAGCACCGCCCGGCGGGCCCGCCACAGGGTGCCGCCCACGGTGCGGACGCCCATCGCGCGGCCCCGGGCGGTCAGCACCCGGTCCACCCGGGCGCCGTAGAGGATCCGGCCGCCCCGCTCGGCGAGCCGGGCCACCAGCGCGTCGGTGATCTTCTGGGCGCCGCCGTCCGGCACCGGCCAGCCGACCTGCTGGCCGAGCATCGCCAGCAGCCACCCGTACACGCCGGAGCCGGCGTCCTCCGGAGACAGGTCCGTGTGCAGGGCGCACCCGGCGAGCAGGGCCGGCCCGCCGGCGCCGTCGAAGAGTTCGTCGCCGAGCTTGCGGACCGGCACCACCAGCCGCCGGGCCAGTCGCAACGCCCCGGAGACCTTCAGCCGCCGCAGCAGCGTGAGGCCGCTGCGGACCGGCGGGAAGGGCCCGGTGATGGCCTCGAGCATCGGGCCGGCGACCTGACACCAGTCGTCGTACGCGGTGAGCCACCGCTTGCCGTCGCCGGCCGCGAACGCGTCCAGCGAGGCGGCCGTGGCCTCCGGGTCGCGGTTGAGCACCGCCGCCCGCCCGTCCGGCAGCAGGTGCGCCAGCACGTCCGGCGAGTGCCGCCAGCGCAGCCCGTACCCCTCCAGGCGGAGGTCGCGCAGGACGGGGGACGCGTACCCGAGCGGGTAGAAGGAGCTGTACAGGTCGCTGAGGTAGCCGGGGGCGGTGACGCACGCCGAGCGGACCGCCCCGCCCGGCACCTCGGTCGCCTCCAGCACCAGCACGTCCCAGCCGGCGTCGGCCAGCAGGTTGGCGGCGACCAGCCCGTTGTGGCCGGCACCGACGACAACGGCGTCCGCGCTCCCCGCGCCGGTCGAAGTCATCCGATCCGCCTACCCGGCGTCGAACCGGGCGAAACGCGTTTGCCTCGTGCGGGCCGGGGCATCCACTGCCGCATGTACACGGTTGCACAGCTCATAGGTGGAGTGTGGGGCGCGGGCGGCGAGGGGGGCGAGCTGGTCGTCCACGACCCGGCCGACGGGTCCCCGGTCAGCTCGGTGCCGGTGGCGACGGCGGACGAGGTCGGCAAGGCGGTGGAGGCGGCACGCGGTGCCGCGGCCGACTGGGCGGCCACCGCCCCGGCCGATCGGGCCGCCGCTCTGCACCGGGCGGCGGACGCGGTCGCGGCCGTGGCCGACGAGCTGGCCCGGGCGACCACGGCCGAGATGGGGAAGCCGCTCGCCGACGCGCGCGGCGGTGTGGACGCGGGCATCGGCACGTTGCGACAGTACGCCGAACTCGCCCCGCTGCGCGGCGGGCGGACGTTGCACGGGGGTCACCACGCGCTGGACTTCATGGTCCCCCAACCGCGCGGCGTGGTGGCCGCGATCACCCCGTGGAACGACCCCGTGGCGGTCTCCTGCGGTCTGCTCGGCGCCGCCCTGGTCACCGGCAACGTGGTCCTCTACAAGCCCAGCGAGCGCACCCCGGCCACCGGCTGGCTGCTGGCCAGGGCCCTCGACGAGGCGCTGCCGGCCGGGGTGCTGTCGCTGCTGACCGGCGGGCCCGAGGTGGGCGCGGCGCTGGCCGCCCAGCAGGTCGACGTGGTCGCCCACGTCGGGTCCACCGCCACCGGCCGGGCCATCGCCGCGGCGGCGGCCCGCACCGGCGCGAAGGTGCTGCTGGAGAACGGCGGCAGCGACCCCCTCGTCGTCGACGCCGGCGTGGACCCGGTCTGGGCGGCCGGGCAGGCCGCGCTCGGCGCGTTCGCCAACGCCGGCCAGATCTGCGTGGCGGTGGAGCGCATCTACGTGCACCGGGACGTGGCCGAGGACTTCGTCGACGCCCTGGTCGAGCGGGCGCAGGCGCTGCGGACGGGCCCCGGCGCCGACCCGGGGACCGAGCTGGGCCCACTGGTCGACCGGCGGCACCGCGACCACGTGCACGGGCAGGTCACCGCGGCGGTGGCGGAGGGAGCCCGGCTCCGCACCGGTGGCACCGTGCCCGACGGTCCCGGCGCGTTCTACCCGGCGACGGTGGTCACCGAGTGCCGGCACGACATGACCCTCGTCCGCGAGGAGACCTTCGGGCCGGTCGCCCCGGTCGTGGTGGTCGACTCGTTCTCCGAGGCGCTGCGCTGCGCGGCGGACTCACCGTACGGGCTCGCCGCGACGGTGCTGACCGGCTCCATGAGCCACGCCCAGCGCGCCTGGCGCGAGCTGCCGGTCGGCACGGTCAAGGTCAACGCCGTCTTCGGCGGCGCGCCGGGCGGTGCCGCGCATCCGCGCCGCGGCAGCGGCCAGGGCTTCGGGTACGGCCCGGAGCTGCTCGACGAGTTCACCGCCACGAAGGCGGTGCACATCGAGGCTCCCGGCGGCGGCCACTGGTGAACACGGGACGGGGCCGCCCCGGCCGGGGCGGCCCCGTCGTTCCGCGTACTCCTATCGGGAGCGGGCCTTGGCCTTCTCCCGGGTCTCGGTGGTCTTGCGGGTGTTGGCCTTCTGGATGGCCTTGACCAGTTCCGGCTTGGTCATGCTGGACCGGCCGCGGACGTCGAGCTTGCGCGCGACCTCCATCAGGTGTTCCTTGGGGGCGTTGGCATCCACCCCGCCGGCGGTGGGTGTGCGGCGCTGCGGGCCGCCGCCGGCCGCCTGCCGGTCGCTCGGGCCCTTGCGCCCCTTCGGCTCCCAGTGGTCGCCCACCTTCTCGAACTGGTGCTTGACCGCCGCGAACGCGGTCCGGTGCGACCGCTCCCCCTCGCCGTACGTCTGCACCGCCGAGTCGTGCGTCTTCTCCCAGGTGCGCTGCGCCTTCTCCGGGGAGCGCCGCAGCGTGCTGGGCATGTCCTCGCGCCCGGGCATCTCGTCCTCCTCCGCGTCGATGGTCTGCTCTTGACCGTTCCCCAGCGGCCGACCGGCAAACCGGGTGCCGCGTTTGTCGATTTCCGGCCCGGGGTACCGGCGGAGCCAGGCGACACCGGCGTACCCCGACGTCCGGTGACCGGGGCACAGGGAGCGGGCAATGACGACGACGGAGCCCGGCGCGGCACTCGACGGGGCACCCCGGCTGCGGCTGCCCGGACGGGTACGGCAGCTGAGCTGGCGGACCTGGCGGGGCGTGCTGGTGCGCAGCGCCCGCAACTTCGTCCGGGACAACTGCGCCGACTGGGCGGCGGCGCTGACCTACTACGGGGTGCTCGCGCTCTTCCCCTCCACGATCGTGGTGGTCGCCCTGGTCGGGCTCGTCTCCGAGGGCGAGCGGACCGTGGACACGGTCCTCGACGTGGCCCGCGACGTGGGTGCCGGGTCGGTGGTCGCCAACGAGGGCTTCGTGACCGTGGTCCGGGGCGTGGTCGAGGAGCAGAGCGGCGCGAGCGTGCTGCTGAGCTTCGGTCTGCTCGGCGCGCTGTGGTCGGCCTCGGGCTTCATCGGCGCCTTCACCCGGGCCTCCAACGCCGTCTACGGGGTCGAGGAGGGACGGCCGATCTGGAAGCTGCGGCCCATGCAGATCGGGCTCGCCGCCGTGTCACTGGTGCTCCTGGCCGTGGTCGCGGTCGGGCTGATCGTCAGCGGCCCGGTGACCGACGCCGTCGGTGACCTGATCGGCGCGGGCGGGCTGGCCCGGACGGTGTGGAGCATCGTCAAGTGGCCGGTGCTGGCGCTGATCATGATGGTGCTGCTGAGCCTGCTGTTCTGGATCGCCCCGAACGTCCGGCAGCCCCGCCTCCGCTGGCTCACCCCGGGCGGCGCGGTCGCCCTGCTCTCCTGGGTCGTCGCGTCCGCCGGTTTCGGCCTGTACGTCGCCAACTTCGGCTCGTACGACGCCACGTACGGCAGCCTCGGTGCGGTCATCGCCTTCCTGGTGTGGCTCTACCTGTCCAACTCGGCGCTGATGCTCGGCGTGCAGATCAACGCGGAACTCCAGCGCGGCCGGGCCTTGCAGGCCGGTGCCCGGCACCCGGAGGAACCGCTGCTGCCGCCCAAGGCCGAGGCCGGTACGTGACGCTCTGCCGGGTTTACCGGGCACCCCACCGGGTAGCGCACAAGACATGGAACGCGTCAACAGCAAGCACGGACCGAGGCTCGACGAGCAGATGAGCCAGGAGGTCGCCGGCCTCGTGCAGGGGCCGGGGACCGGGGGCTCGCGCGTCGACGAGCAGCGGGTGCCGGAACCGGCGGGCGAGGACCAGCCGGAGACGACGACGGCACCCGCCGGCGAGCTCCGTAGCGGGGCGCCCAAGGGGATGAGTTCCCGGGACGTCGAGGATCGGAGCCGGCTGGGGCGGTTCATCACGATGTCGGCACTGCCCGGTGACCGAGCGACGCTGATCGCCAACGCGCGTGACAACGACGCGCCGGACGACATCATCACCGCCCTGGAGGGGCTGCCGGAGGGCATCCGCTACCAGACGGTGTCCGAGGTGTGGGCGGCGCTCGGCAACAAGAACGAGACGACCCGCTGGTGACCGGATCTCCCCACGATCCGGAACCCACCACCGGCGGAGAGGAGGACACCTGATGAGTGGCGTCATGGAACACGTGGACGTGTCGGTCCCGGTACGGACCGCCTACGACCAGTGGACTCAGTTCGAGGAGTTTCCGCAGTTCATGGAGGGCGTGGAGGAGGTCCGCCAGCTCACCGACACGATGACCCACTGGACGGTCGAGATCGCCGGCGTGAAGCGTGAGTTCGACGCCGAGATCACCGAGCAGCTGCCCGACGAGCGGGTCGCCTGGCGCTCGACCGGCGGCACCAAGCACGCTGGCGTGGTCACCTTCCACCGACTGGACGAGAACTCCAGCCGCGTCACCCTCCAGCTCGAGTTCGAGCCGCACGGCATGCTCGAGCAGGCCGGCGACAAGCTCGGTGTGGTCGACCGGCGCGCCAAGGGTGACCTGCAGCGGTTCAAGCAGTTCATCGAGCGGCGCGGCCAGGAGACCGGCGCCTGGCGGGGCAAGGTCGACCGCCCGCAGCCCTGACCCCCGACCCGAACCTCGACGGCCGCCGGCACCGCCGGCGGCCGTCGCCGTGCCGGTCGGGTTTCGTGGGGGTGGGGTCGGGTACGGCACCAGGTATGACGGACGAGAACAAGGTGTGGCGCGACGAGGAACGGACTCCCATCCAGGAGCTGGACCGGGCCGTCGCCCGCTCGACGCTGGACGGCCAGGCCGACGATGTGACCGGCAACGACGCCGGCGAGGAGGCCGCCTTCGGGCACGGGCCGGAGGCGGTCGACCGCGGCGGCCGGTCGGCCGGCCCGGGCCGCGAGCCGACCGATCCGGACCGCGCGTACCGGCCGTCGACCACCGGCCGGACCGGCCCGGACACCATGTGACCGGCCGGATCCACCGGGCGAGATGTGACCGGTGTCGCTGGGCCGGGGGCGCCGCCTCCCGGTCCCGGCCGCCGGGCGGCTGACCTCCTCCGACAGGACAAGAATTACGGTCCGTGCAGTCGCGAATACGGACAGCACAGTCAGAATCGGCCGTTCGGCTGACGGCAACCCCCGTGCCGCGCGCAAGACTTTCGGGATGCAACAGGGCAACGGCATCCTCTCGATCCGTCAGCGTCGCCTGGCCTGGCTCGGCTTCCTGCTCGCCGCCGTCCAGGCTCCGGTCTCCGCCAAGCTGGTCTCCGACAGCTCCTGGCTGTTCAGCCTGTGCGTGGCGCTGATGGTGGCGACCGTGATCATCGCCGACGACGCGGCCCGCCGTCGTCCCGCCGAGGCCCGCTCCCGCGACTGACCCTCCCGACCGTCAGCCACCCGCCCCCGGGCGGGCCTCGTGACCCGGTCGGCCCCGCGTCCGGCGCCGCTCCTTCATCTCCGCCTCGTAGAGGTGACGGCGCCCGCCGACCAGCTCCTCGCGGGCCCGGCGGTCGACGTCACGGAAGAGCGCGTAGTAGCCGTCGTCGAAGTCCTCGACGATCTGGAACGTCCACCGGCCGGCGATGACGTTGCGGCCCAGCAGCTCGGTGTCGATGCGGTCGGCGATGTCGTCGTGCCCGGCGGCGCGGAACATCTCCACCGCGTCGTCCAGCATCAGGTCGGCGTGCCCGACGAGCTGGTGCAGCGAGTAGAGGTGCCCGCGTACCCGCTCGACGCACTCCAGGGCCTCGCTGAGCTTGCCGAGCGCGGCAACCGTACCGTCGCTCACCCCGGCGGGCCGTCGGTGCCGCTCGTCCGGTCCGTCCGTGCCTGCTGCCATCCGTGCCTCCGTGTTCTCGGCCTGCCGCTCCGGGCGGTCCTCTTCCGCCCCGGCCGCGCCGGGTCAATCCGTCGGACGCCGGTCGGCCGACCGGTGGAGGAGCAGAAACCACCGAGTGGACGAGGTCGACCATCGCTCCGGCCGGTTAGCCTCGTTCCCCATGCGCGTGCCGTTCAACCAGGTCACCCCCCGTACCGTCGTCGGCTCCGCCCGGTCGACGCTGGCCGCCCTGTCCGCGACCGTGGGCGCCGCCGGGCTCGCCGCGGCCGCCGTCCGGCCGGGCCTGCTCGCGCTGGTCGACCAGCACGCCGCGGCGATCCGGGAGAGCCTCGGCGGGGACCGTCGACCGCTGACCGCCGCCGCCCTGGCCGGCTACGCCGAAGGGGTACGCGCGGCCGCCCAGGAGCACGACTGGCAGCCGCCGGCCGGTCCGGTCGACTGGTCGGCGCCGGACTGGCTGCTCACGCGCCTGCTCGCGGTCTCCGCGCTGGCCGGCACCCTGGACGCCCCGAAGCCCGCGCCGCTCCCCCCGCTCTGACCTGGGGCCCGTTCCGCAGGCCGTGCGCGACGGAGGGCGCCCGCCGTCGCGGACACCCTCCGTCGTACCGTCCCGGCCCGCTCAGCGGCGGAACTGCTGGGTCTCGTCGGTCGCGCTGCCCGACTGGTACGTGCCCCGCCCGCCGGCCATGCTCGCCGACGACTCCCGGGGCATCACCTCCGTCCGCTCGGCAGCGGCCCGGTCGGCCATCTGCCGCTCGACGTCGGTGCGGCCCGCGCCCTGCGCCTGCCGGTGCTGCTGGATGGCGCGTGACTCCTCGGCCATCCGGTTCAGCCAGCCGTCCCAGCGGCTCTGCATCGGCCTCACCAGACCACCGCCGACGCCGACGATCAGGATGCCGGCCACCGTGGCGAGCACCGCGATCAGCACCGGCGTGGTCACCGTGGTGGCGATGCCGACCTGGTTCAGCGCGGCGATCACGCCGAGCGCCAGGATGAAGACGGCCGCCAGGTCGGCCAGGATCCGGCCGTACGCCAGCCCGCCAAGGGCGCCGGTGACCAGGTCACGGACCGCGTTCGCGATGGCCGCGGCCACGACCACGATGACGATCGCCACGAACGCGCGCGGCAGCCACGCCACCACACCGCGGATCAGGTCACTGATCGCGTTGGGTCCCCACACGCCGAACGCGAACTGCAGCGTGAACAGCAGCACGGCGTAGTACGCGAGCTTCGCGAGGATGTCGCTGGCGTCGTACTTCGTCCGTTCCAACGCCTTCTTGATGCCGCCGCGCTCCACCGCCCGGTCGAAGTTCACCCGTTCCAGCACCTTGTCCACGATCTTGAGGACGGCTCGGGCGATGAGCCATCCGACCACGAGGATCGCGATGAACGCGATGGCCCTCGGTATGAACAACAGCACCGATCTCCACATGTCGGCCAGGGCGTCGCCGACGTCGGCCTGCCTGACCGCGAGGGTTTCCGGCATGATGTCCCTCCTGTCGCATGGACTACGCCGCGCGCATACCCGGTCGCTCCGGAGGCACGCCGCCCGGGTGCCCCGCATTTTCCCGACATGCCGGCACACGCCAGCCCTGAGCTGGCCAAACGGGCGTCGAGGATGGTGTCGGCGGCATGATCGGAGCCAGCCGACGAAGGCTGCCGCTAGGCTTCGGGCATGCCAGGAGCGGTCGGACGGGTGCCCACGCCACCAGCGCCGGTCTCCGGCGGACCGGCGTCCTCGGGTGCGGCGGCCAGCGTGTACGCCCACGACTGGGCCGGCACCTCCCTCGGCCCCTGGCCAGGCTGGGACCCGGCCGTCCGCGCGGCCGCCGAGCTGGTGCTCGCCTCGCCCGTCCCGATGGCTCTCGCCCTGGACGACGAGTTCCTGCTGCTCTACAACGACGGCTATGCCGAGCTGATCGGCGACAAGCACCCGGAGGCGATCGGCCGCCCGGCCGCGGAGGTGTTCGCGGAGGTCTGGCAGCTGCCGGGTGTCGGGGAGGCCGTCGAGCGGACCTACCGCACCGGTGAGCCGTCCCTGGGCAAGGAGGTCACCCTGCCCCTGCGGCGCCGCCGCTCGGGGACCGTGGAGCACGCCGTCTTCACCCGGGGCTACTCGGCGGTCCGGGACAGCGGCGGCCGGATCGTCGGCGTCCTCGTCGTCGCGGCCGAGACAACCCAGGTCACCCGGCAGCTCCAGAGCCTGAGCGACCTCGCCGCCGCGCTCGCCGGCACGCTCACCCTGGACGACGTGGCACGGGTCGCCCTGCGCCACGCGCTCGCCTCCTTCGACGCCGACCAGGTGTCCTTCGGGGTCGACGAGGGCGGCGGCGGCTGGCGGATGGTCCGGCGGCTGCGGGGCGAGCTGATCGACGAGGCCGACGAGCGGCTCCCGCCGCTGTGGCGGCGCTTCCCGCCGGATTCGACGGCGCCGCTGGTCGTCACGGCACGCGTCGGGAAGTCCCGCTTCGTCGACGACGGTCAGCCGCTGCGGGAGACCGCGGTGGACCGCCACGACCAGAAGATCCAGGCTCTGGCCGCCGTACCGCTGCCCGGTGCCGTCGTCCGCGGCGGCCTGGCCGTGGGGTACCAGGCCGCACACGCCTGGTCGGGCGCCGAGCGGGCACTGCTGCACGCCTCCGCCGAGCTGGTCGGGCAGGCCGCCGAGCGGGCCCGCCGGTTCGAGACCCAGCACGGCACGGCCCAGCTCCTGCAACGCAGCATGCTGCCGGCGCACCTGCCGGACCTGCCCCGCCTGCGCATCGCCGCCCGCTACGACGCCGGTGTCGACGGGAACGCGGCCGGCGGGGACTTCTACGACGCCTTCCTGCTGCCCACCGGCGGGCTGGCCGTCGTCCTCGGCGACGTGGCGGGGCACGACGTGCAGGCGGCCGCCCGGATGGGGCAGGTCCGGGCGGCGTTGCGGGCGCTGGCCCTGGCCGACCCTCGGCCGGACGCCGTGCTCGCCGGCCTCGACCGGCTGGTGACCAGCCTGGGCGCCGAGGGCGGCACCCACGAACTGTTCGTCACCGTGGCGCTCGGGGTGATCGACGCCGACCGGCACCGGCTCACGCTCGCCAGCGCCGGTCACCCCGCGCCGCTGATCCGCCGCTGCGCCGACGGCGGCGAGCCGTACGCCGAGTACGCCGACGTGCCCACCGGCGCCCCGCTGGGTCTGGGCTGCCGGCCCGCGACCACCACGGTCCGGTTCTCGCCCGGCGACACGCTCCTGCTGTTCAGCGACGGCGTGGTGGAGCGACGCCGGCAGGGGCTGGGCACCGGCCTGGACGCGTTGGCCACCGCGGTCGCCGCGGCCGGCAGCGGCGACCCGCGTGCGCTCTGCGCGGTGGCGACCGCCGCCGTGGCGGGCGCCACCGAGGACGACGTGGCCGTGCTGGCCGTGGAGCACGCCCTGCGGCCCAGCCGGTCGGCGAGCATGGAGGTGCCGGCCGAGCCGACGGCGCCGAGCCGCGTACGCCACTGGATGACCGCGCAGCTCACCGAG
The DNA here is from genome assembly GCF_012034245.1 of Micromonospora thermarum. Classification (GTDB taxonomy): domain Bacteria; phylum Actinomycetota; class Actinomycetes; order Mycobacteriales; family Micromonosporaceae; genus Micromonospora; species Micromonospora thermarum. Next base: position 13,046 of record NZ_JAATEO010000010.1, read on the forward strand.
TGGCAGGTGCCGGAGTCCGTCGTCGGCGCGGCGGTGCTGTGCACCAGCGAGCTGACCACCAACGCGCTGCTGCACGCCGGCACCGCCGCCCGGGTGGAGATCGACCTCAGCGCGGAGCGGCTGCTCGTGTCGGTCGCCGACACGGGCACCCGGGGCACCGTCACCAGGGCGCAGACCGACACGTTGAGCAGCCGGGGCCGGGGGCTCGGCCTGATCGAGGAGCTGAGCGACGCGTGGGGCACGGACCCGACGGTCCGGGGCTCGACGGTGTGGTTCGAGATCCTCGTGTCGAACCGCTGACGGGCGGGCCCCTCCCCGGCCGGTCACGGGCGGTGGGCGTCGAGCGGGCCCGCAGCGGGTAGGAGGACGCCCATGCCGCACGACAACGCCTCGGGTGTCCTCTTCGACGTGGACGGCACCCTGGTCGACACGACGTACCTGCACACCGTGAGCTGGTGGGAGGCGCTGCGCCAGACCGGCCAGCCGGTGCCGATGGCGACCATCCACCGTGCGATCGGCATGGGTTCGGACAAGCTCCTCGACCACCTGCTCGGGCCGGAGCGGGACCACGACGCCGACAGTCGACTGCGGGACGCCCACAACACCCTGTACGGCGAGTACTGGGAGCGGCTGGAGCCGCTCCCCCGCGCCGCCGACCTGCTGCGGGCCTGCGCCGAACGGGGGCTGCGGGTCGTGCTGGCGACGTCGGCCGCCGAGCACGAGGTGGGGGCGCTGCGCCGGGCCCTGGCCGCGGACGACGTCATCGACACCGTCACCTCGTCGGCGGACGCCCAGGAGAGCAAACCCGCCCCGGACATCCTGGTGGCCGCGCTGGACCAGGCCGGCCTCGACGCCGCCCGGACGGTGTTCGTCGGCGACTCGGTCTGGGACGTGGCCGCGGCCGGCCGGCTCGGCATCCCCTGCGTCGGCCTGACCTGCGGCGGCACCAGCCGGGGCGAGCTGGCCGGGGCGGGTGCGGTCGCCGTCTACGACGATCCGGCCGCGCTCCTCGACGGGCTCGCCGACTCGCCGCTCGCCGCGCCGCGCTGACCGCCACCCGAGCGGGCAGGAATACCGACCCGGCATCGGGGGCACTGTCTGACACCACCTGCCCGTACGCCACGGGCGAGGCGGAGAGGTGGTGTCGTGGAGCCGGTCGACGTCGCGTACGCGCTGGTGGGTCTGGGGGCGCTGCTGGCGGGGATCCTGCCGCGCGTGCTGGAGCGCCGTCCCCTGTCCATGCCGATCGCCTTCCTGGGCCTCGGCATGCTGATCTTCCTGCTGCCGACCGGCCTGCCGGAGCCCGATCCCCTGGCGCACCGCGACATCGCCACGCACCTCACCGAGATCGGCGTGATCGTGGCCCTGATGGGCGCCGGGCTGAAGATCGACCGACCGTTGAGCTGGCGGCGCTGGTCGTCGACCTGGCGGCTGCTGGCCATCGCCATGCCGGTGTGCATCGCGGCCGTGACGCTGCTCGGGTGGTGGTGGGCCGGGCTGGTGCCGGCCGCCGCGCTGCTGCTGGGGGCGGCCCTGGCCCCCACCGACCCGGTGCTCGCGGCCGACGTGCAGGTCGGCGAACCCACCGACGTCGAGGACTCCGAGGACGAGGTCCGGTTCGCCCTCACCTCGGAGGCGGGGCTGAACGACGGCCTGGCGTTCCCGTTCGTGTACGCGGCGATCGCGATCGCCACCACCAGCCTCGCCCCGGCGGACTGGCTGGCCCGCTGGGTCACCGTCGACCTGCTCTGGAAGGTGGCGGCGGGGACGGCCGGCGGCTGGTTCATCGGCTGGCTGCTCGGCAAGCTGTTCTTCCGCGCCCCGAGCACGCTGCGGCTGGCGCGGCACGCCGAGGGCTTCCTCGCGCTGGCCGCGACGTTCCTGGCGTACGGGCTGGTCGAGCTCGTCGGCGGGTACGGCTTCCTGGCGGTCTTCGTCGCCGCCCGGGCGATCCGCGCCGCCGAGCGGACGCACGAGTTCCACTCCGTGCTGCACGACTTCGCCGAGCAGGTGGAGCGGCTGCTCACCGTCCTGCTCCTGCTGCTGTTCGGCGGTGCCGTGGTCGGGGGTCTGCTCGGGCCCCTGACGTGGACCGCGGCGGCGGTCGGCCTGGCGCTGGTGTTCGTGGTCCGGCCCCTGGTCGGCTGGCTGGCGCTGCGCGGGGCGCCGGGCCGTCCGGCCGAGCACTGGGTGATCGCCCTGTTCGGCATCCGCGGCGTCGGCTCGTTCTTCTACCTCGCGTACGCGACCACGAAGGCCGACTTCCCGCAGGCCGACCTGCTCTGGGCCACGGTCGGCCTGGTGGTGGTCGTGTCGGTGGTGGTGCACGGCATCGCCGCCACCCCGGTGATGCAGCTGCTCGACGGCACCGGCGAACGCACCCCCGCCGACGCCGCCACCCAGACGACCCCCGAACCCGCCCGAACCTGACCCCGCGCCGCCCCCAGCTCCCCGCGATCTTGCAGTTTTTGCCCGGACAAAAGCGACGATGGCCGCATTACAAGGGCCGGAAGTGCAAGATCGCGGGGAGCCCGGGGGCGGGGGCCGGGGGGGAGTCAGGTCAGGCGGGCGGCCAGGGCGCGGCCCAGGTCGTGGCCGGAGCGCCAGGCGGTCTGCACGCGGGGTGGGCCGAAGGCGTCGCCGGCCAGGCCGATCGCGTCGTCGTCGAGGTGGTACGTCCCCTCCGGCCCGGCCGTCGGCTTGGCGTACGTCCACCGGTGCACGTGCACGTTCTCGGCCGGTTCGGGCAGCGCGAGCAGGTCCCGCACGGCCTCCTCCACGGCCGGTCCGGCGGCGGTGGGTTGGCGCAGGTGACGGGTGGCGAACTCGGGGGTGGTGTGCGCGACCAGGACCGGGGCGGCGTCGCCGCGCCGGTCGCCGTCGTCGCAGACCAGCGCCAGCACGGGGTGGTCGTTGACGAAGGCACCCCGGAAGTCTGCCCACCGGCGGTCCGGGAACCGCAGCACGACGGCGAGCGACGGCGCCCAGGTCTGCGTCTGCACGGCCCGGGTCGCCGCCGTGAGGGCCGGGTCCAGCAGGAGCGCCGCCTGCGGTCCGGGCATGGCGAGCGCCACCGCCGCGCAGGGCCGGCCGTCGACCACCGGCCCGGGTTCGACACCGAGGACCAGGCGGTCCACGGCCACGGGCAGGTCCCGGGCGAGGTGCTCGACCAGCGAGCGCAGGCCGCGGGGCGCCGCCCAGCGCATCGGTCCGGGCACCTCGCGCCGGCCCTGCGCGCCGTACGCCAGGAAGGTGTCGGTCCACTCGCGGACCAGGCCCGCCGCCTGCCACTCCGCCACCAGGGCGGCGAAGGCGGGGTCGCTGGCGGTGAAGTAGGCCGCCCCGAGGTCCGCCGGACGGCCGTCGAAGCGCTTGCTGGCCATCCGCCCGCCGGCGACCCGCCCGCGTTCCCGGATCTGCGCCGGGATGCCGGCGCGGACCAGCTCTCGGGCGCACGCCACCCCGGCGATGCCGGCCCCGACCACGATCACGCCCACCCGGTCCGCACTCACCGCGCGATCGTAGTGAACCACCGCCGGAATCCACCCGCATGGACCCACCGTGGCGGGGTACTGGCACATCTGTTCGAAGGAAGGTGGAGATCATGACGGACCGAGGGAACGGCCGGGCGAACCCGGATGCCGCCGTCAAGGACCCGGACGAGTGGGTCACCGGCGAGGAGCCGCCGACCGCGGCGCAGGAGTCGTACCTGGCGACGCTGGCCCGCGAGGCGGGCGAGGAGCCGCCGGAGGGCCTCACCAAGGCGGAGGCCTCGAAGCGGATCGACGAGCTCCAGGCGGAGACCGGCCGGGGCAGGTGACGCGGTGGCCGGGCCGGGCCGCGGCGGTCCCGCGGACCGGCCCGGCTCAGCGGCCCGGGAGGCGGTGCAGCTCGACGTCGGCCAGCCGCCCGGCTTCGACCCGGGCGGTGAGGTAGGTGGCGTACGGCTGGGAGCGCCGGTCGGTCGGTGAGCCGGGGTTGAGCAGCCGCAGGCCGCCCGGCGCGACGGTGTCCCAGGGGATGTGCGAGTGCCCGAACACCAGCAGGTCGGCGTCGGGGAACCGGGCCTCGCAGCGCTCCTCACGCCGGGCCCGCTGCCCCGTCTCGTGGACCACCGCCACCCGGAGCCCGTCGAGGTCGGCCCGGGCGATCTCCGGCAGCCGGGCGCGCAGCGCCGGGCCGTCGTTGTTGCCGTACACCCCGATCAACCGGCGGGCACGGGCCGCCATGGCGTCCAGGAGCACCTCGTCGACCCAGTCCCCCGCGTGCACCACCACGTCCGCCGCGTCGATGGCGGCCCACAACGGTGCCGGCAGGTCCCGCGCCCGCTTCGGTACGTGGGTGTCGGCGGTGATGACCAGGCGCATGCCGCCATTCTGCGCCGCCGCACCGGCGCCGACGCGGCGCCCGGTCCGGCGCACCGGGGTCGGACACGAGCCCGGCTTTTCTCCGTAGCCCTTCACACGACGGCAACAAGCCCGTAGTTTGACGCCTGTATGGGAGCGCTTCCAGCGCTACACGTCGATACGGGAGACATCATGCGTGCCAGATCGACGCTCGCGGCCGCCGCCGCGACCGCCCTCGCCGTCACCGGCGCCGTCGCCGTCGGCCTGGTCCGGGCCCCGGCCGCGGTCGCCGCCGACTCCGCCTTCTACGTCGACCCGGCGACGGCCGGCGCGGCGTGGGTCGCCGCCAACCCCGGCGACCCGCGCGCCGCCGTCATCCGGGACCGGATCGCGTCCGTCCCGCAGGGCCGGTGGTTCACCAGGACCAACACCTCCGCGGTACGCGCCGAGGTGGACGCCCTGGTCGGTGCGGCCGCCGCGGCCGGAAAGACGCCGATCCTCGTCGTCTACAACATCCCGAACCGCGACTGCAGCGGTGCGAGCGGTGGCGGCGCCCCGGACCACGCCACCTACCGCCAGTGGATCGACCAGGTCGCCGCCGGTCTCGCCGGGCGGCCGGCGACGATCGTCCTGGAACCGGACGTGCTGCCCCTGATGACCAACTGCCAGAACGCCGCGCAGCAGGCCGAGACCCGGGCGTCGATGGCGTACGCCGGCAAGCGGCTCAAGGCGGCGTCGTCGGCGGCCAGGGTGTACTTCGACATCGGCCACTCGGCCTGGCTCTCGCCCGGCGAGGCGGCCGCCCGGTTGACCGCCGCGGACATCGCCAACAGCGCCGACGGCATCTCCCTGAACGTCTCGAACTACCGGCGCACCGCCGACGAGGTCGCGTACGCCAAGGCGGTGATCGCCGCGACCGGCGTGTCCCGTCTGAAGGCGGTCATCGACACGAGCCGCAACGGCAACGGACCGGCCGGCTCCGAGTGGTGCGACCCCGCCGGCCGGGCGATCGGCACGCCCAGCACGACGAACACCGGCGACTCCGCGATCGACGCGTTCCTCTGGGTCAAACTGCCCGGTGAGGCGGACGGCTGCATCGCCGCCGCCGGCCAGTTCGTGCCCCAGCGGGCGTACGACCTCGCGATCGCGGCCGGCCCCGCCCCGACCACCAGCACCCCCACGACCGCACCGCCGACCACCGCACCGCCGACCACGCCGCCCCCGACCACGACACCCCCGCCGACCACTCCCCCGCCGGCCGGCGGCTGCTCGGTGACGTTCACCCCGAACTCGTGGACGGGCGGCTTCACCGCCGAGCTGCGGGTGACCAACCGGGGCGCGGCGCTGAACGGCTGGACGCTCGCCTTCGCCGCCGGCGCCGGCGTGCGCCTGACGAACGGATGGAACGGCGAGTGGAGCCAGTCCGGTGACCGGATCAGCGTCCGCAACGTCGCGTGGAACGCCAGCCTGCCCACCGGGGGTACGGCCAGCACCGGATTCCAGGGCACCTACACCGGGAGCACGCTCCCGGCACCCAGCGGCTTCACGCTCAACGGCACCGCCTGTTCGTAGACCCCCGGGCCCGTCGCCGGCACCGGCGACGGGCCCGCACCGGGTGCGGAACTCAGGCGCCCTGGCCCTGGTTCTGCATCAGGCCACCGTCCATGAAGTACGTCGACCCGGTCACGTAGTCCGCGTCGTCGCTGGCCAGGAACACCGCCAGCTTGGCGATCTCACCCGGCTCGGCGGCCCGCTTCCACGGGATGCTCTGCACCTGCTCCTCCAGGTACGTCGGGTCGTCGATGGCCCGCTGGTTGAACGGCGTCAGCACCATGCCCGGCCCGATGTTGTTGACGTTCATGTGCATCGGGGCGACCTCCAGCGCGAGGCTCTTGGCCAACTCCAGCATGCCGCCCTTGCTGGAGTCATAGTCCGCGCCGCCGGCCCGGGCCACCTCCTGGTGGATGGAGGTGGTGTTGATGATCTTCCCGCCCCCGCCCTGGTCGCGGCGGTGGCGCACGAAACGCCGGCAGCAGAAGAACATCCCGTACAGGTTGACGCGGATGGCCCGGTCCCAGGTCTCGGTGTCCAGGTCGGCCACCGGGATGCCGGAGGCGTCCACCCCGGCGTTGTTCATCAGGACGTCCAGCCGGTCGAACTCCGCGAGGGCCTCGTCGAACATCGCGTCGACCTGGTGCTCGACGCTGATGTCACCCTGCACGACGACGGCCCGCCGGCCCGCCCGCTCCACCTCCGCCTTCGTGTGGTTCGCCCCGGCGTGGTCGTGCAGGTAGTGGACCACCACGTCGGCGCCCTCCCGGCCGAACTCGATGGCCGTGGCCTGTCCGATGCCCGAGTCCGAACCGGTGATCAGGGCGGTCTTCCCGGCAAGGCGTCCGGTCATGAGCGTGCTCCTTCCGTCCGTCCCGTACCGGCCGGCACGGGGTGTCGCGTCCGGTCCGGGGCCTGCCGGCGCCGCTCGGCGGCCTCCGTGAGCAGCCCGGCGGCGTTGATGAGGCCGATGTGCGAGAACGCCTGCGGGAAGTTCCCCAGGTGCTCCCCGGTGGCCTCGTCGATCTGCTCGGCGTACAGGCCGAGGTCGTTGACCCGGCCCGCGAGCGACTCGAACAGCGCGGCGGCGCGGTCCACCTCGTCCGCCAGGGCTAGGCAGCTCACCAGCCAGAACGAGCAGATGACGAAGCCCGCCGGGTCGTCGTCCCAGCGGCGCAGCAGGCCGTCGCGGGACAACTGGCGTTCCACCACATCCATCGTGGAGCGCATCCGCGGGTCGTCGGCGGGCAGGAAGCCCACCAACGGCATGAGCAGCACCGAGGCGTCCAGGCGGTCGGAGTCGAACGCCCCGGCGTACGCGCCGAGCCGGTCGTTCCAGCCGCGTTCCAGGACGGCCGCGCGGACCTCGTCGCGGGCGGCGGCCCACCGGGCCACGTCGGACGGGTCCCCCAGCCGTGGGCCGAAGCGCACCGCCCGGTCCAGCGCGGTCCAGCACTGCACCTTCGAGGAGAGGTAGTGCCGTTCGGCGTCCCGGGCCTCCCACATGCCGGCGTCCGGTCGCCGCCAGTCGGTGACCGCCCGTTCCGCCAGCGCGCGCAGCAGGTGCCGGACGTCGGACGACATCGGGTCGAGGTAGTGCCGCATCAGCCAGGCCGCGTCGAGGATCTCCCCGAGCACGTCGGTCTGCCGCTGTCTCCAGGCGTCGTTGCCCACGAAGACCGGACGGCTGTCGGCGTATCCCGGCAGGTGGTCCAGGACGTGCTCGGTGAGGTCCCGCTCCCCCTGGACGCCGTACATGATCGGCACCGGCTCGTCGCCGATCCGGCCCATCGCCCGGGAGACCCAGGCGAACTGCCGGTTCGCCTCGTCCGGGCAGGCCGCCCGCCAGAGCGCCTGGAGGGTCAGGCTGAAGTCGCGGACCCAGACGAACCGGTAGTCGTAGTTGCGGTCGCCGCCCAACTCCTCGGGCAGGGACGTGGTGGCCGCCGCGACGATCGCGCCGCTGGGCTGGTAGGTCATGCCCTGCACCACCATGGCGCTGTGCCGCACCACGTCGCGGAAAAGCCCCCGGTAGTGGTCCCGGTGCAGGTCGGCCCAGGAGCGCCAGCCGGCGACCGCGTCGGCGACCAGCCGATCGGCGTCCGGCAACTGCGGGGGCGGCGCGTCGTAGGTCGGCGCGTACCCGAGCGTGAACCGGTACGTCTCGCCGGCCCGTACCCGGAAGGTCGCGGTGGCGCCGCCGCCGGCGCAGGTCAGCGGCACGTCCCCGCGCAGGCTGAGGTGGCAGGCACCGGCGGTGGCGCCGACGACGCCGTCGGCCTCCACCAGATACGCGGTGACCCGGCCGTACTCGAACCGGGGCCGGTAGTCCAGGCGGACCGGCACCTCGCCGGAGAGCCCCTCCACGACGCGGCCGAGCACCCGGGGTGACCGCAGGCCGATGTCGTGCCCGCGAGCCCCGGGTTCCAGTGCGAGGGCGTCGGTCACCGCCACCTGTCCTCGCGCGGTGGTGAAGACGGTACGCAGCACGAGCGTGTCGTTCAGATAGGACCGCTCGGAGGTGAAGTCCCCCTCGGGTCGGATCGACCAGTGCCCCGCGTCGTCGCCGAGGAGCCGGCCGAAGACCGACGGCGCGTCGAACCGCTCCGGGCACCACCAGTTGACCGATCCCGCCCGGTCCACCAGTACCGCGCTGCGGCCGTCCGCCAGGAAGCCGTGCTCGCTGATCCGCCCGCTGTCCACGGACCTGCCTACCCGTCCTGACGGAACGGCATTCCACGGGCGGCCGGCGTTAACCGCCCGTGGCCGGGGGAACAGGTTCGGTTGACGAAGGAGGAGCCAGATGACCACACCGTCGAGTTCGACCTCGGCCTGGCGGCCCGGGATGCCGGGCGGCGACACCTTCCCGTCCGGTCCCGCCGGCCACCCCTCGCCGCCGAGCGGTGACGGCAGTGGGCCGGGGCTCGGTCCACCGACCGTGACGATCGGGTCGTACCCGGACTATCCGTCCGCGCAGCGCGTCGTCGACTACCTGGCGGACAACCGCTTCCCGGTGGAGCACACGGCGATCGTCGGCACGAACCTCACCCTGGTCGAGACCGTCCTCGGCCGGATGACGACCGGGCGGGCGGCGCTGGTGGGCGCCGGCTCCGGCGCCTGGTTCGGTCTGTTCATCGGGTTGCTCTTCGGCATCTTCACGGCGGGCAACTGGATCGCGGTGGTGCTCGCCGGTCTGGTGATCGGTGCCATCTGGGGTGCCGTGTTCGGTGCGGTCACGCACGCGATGACCGGCGGCCGGCGGGACTTCACCTCGGCCAGTTCCCTGCGCGCCGGCCAGTACGCGGTCATCGTCGACCAGCAGTACGCGGAGCAGGCCCGGCAGCTCCTGGGCCGGATGCACATGCCGGCCCCGGAACACCAGCGAGGCTGAACGCCCCGAGCCGGACGCGGGAGGGCCCCGGCCGCCGTAGCGGCCGGGGCCCTCCCGCGTCCGGGACAGCAGTCCTTGAAATCTGTACGGGATTGCTGACCCTCAGGCCGGAACGGGTTGCAGCCCCGCCCTGAGGCCAGTTGTCAAAATTTGAACTAGTGCTACTGTTGCTCCCGTGACCGAGAGTCTGGAGCCGAAGCGCCTCACCGCCTGGCGGGCGTACATCGAAGCCAGCCAGCGGCTGTTCACCCAGCTGGAGGACGACCTGCGCGCCGACAGCGGGCTGAGCTTCGCCGACTACCACGTGCTGGTGCTGCTCTCCGAGGCGCCGGGGCAGCGACTGCGGATGGGCGAGCTGGCCAGCCGGCTGGTCTTCTCGCCGAGCCGGCTGACGTACCAGATCACCACGATGCAGCGGCGCGGCCTGGTGGCCCGGGAGGCCTGTCCCGAGGACCGCCGGGGCAGCGAGGCGGTGCTCACCGCCGCCGGGCTGCTGACCCTGCGGGAGGCGGCGCCGCACCACCTGGCGTCGGTCCGCACCCACCTGATGGACGACCTCGACGACGACGAGGTCGCCTGCCTCACCCGGATCTTCGACCGGCTCGGGCGCCGGCTGCGCGCCGAGCGCGACACGGCGACCCACCCCAGCGAGACCTAAGGAGCCCGCGGTGCCCGCCATCGCCGTCGACAACGTGCTCGTCCTGCCCCGCCTGCCCCGGCTCGACGAGTCCACGACCTTCCGGCCGATCCGCCGGCTCACCACCGCACCCAGCGGGTACGAGGGCGAGGGCTTCCCGGTGCGCCGGGCCTTCGCCGGGGTGCCGCTGAACGAGCTGGACCCGTTCATCCACCTCGACCAGATGGGCGAGGTCGACTACGCGCCGGGCGAGCCGAAGGGCACGCCGTGGCACCCGCACCGCGGGTTCGAAACCGTCACGTACATCATCGACGGCGTCTTCGACCACCAGGACACGCACGGCGGCGGTGGCACGATCACCGACGGGGACACCCAGTGGATGACCGCCGGCAGCGGCCTCCTGCACATCGAGGCACCGCCGGAGCACCTGGTGATGAGCGGCGGCCTGTTCCACGGCACGCAGCTGTGGGTGAACCTGCCGCGGGTCGCGAAGATGATCGCGCCCAAGTACCAGGACATCCGCGGCCGCGAGTCGGCGCTGCTCACCACGCCGGACGGCGGGGCCCTGATCCGGGTGATCGCCGGCGAGATCGCCGGGCACCGGGGGCCGGGCTCGACCCACACCCCGATCACCGTGACCCACGTGACGGTGGAGCCGGGCGCCGAGGTCGACCTGCCGTGGCGGCCGGACTTCAACGCCCTGGTGTACGTGCTGGGCGGGCGCGGCACGGTCGGCACCGACCGCCGGCCGTTCCACACCGGGCAGCTCGCGGTGCACGGCCCGGGCGACGCCCTGCGGTTCACCGCGGACGCCCGTCAGGACAGCCGCACGCCGAAGCTGGACCTCTACATCATGGGAGGCCAGCCGATCCGGGAGCCGGTGGCGCACTACGGCCCGTTCGTCATGAACACCCGGGACGAGCTGATCCAGGCGTTCGAGGACTTCCAGGCCGGCAAGCTCGGCGTGATCCCCGCCGAGCGGGTGCCGCACACCGACGGCCAGGGTCCGCGCCCCTGACCGGACGGGCCGGCACGGCCACCGGCACACGACGGCGGGCACCCCAATCGGGGCGCCCGCCGTCGGCGTCCGCCCGTCAGGACACGGCGAATATGCCGGCCACGCCGAGGATCACCATCACCAACACGGCCACCAGCGCCCCCCGCTCGCCCTCGACCGCCTGCTCGCGGTACTCGGTCACGGAGTTCGTCGTCTCGCCGGGCATGGTGTGGCCTCCTCGGTTTTCGCATCAAGATCCGTTGGGTATGCCGTGGGTCGGCCTTCCGGTCGTGCCGGCGGGCCGTGGACCCTCGGCGGGGGTTCCTCCGACGTCGTCCGACTGGGGAGGGTGGGAAACGTGGTACCCCAGGAGTGGTTCCTCTCCGCAGGCGAACGCGCCAACCCGAGGTCTGAGTTACCCATCTGGACCAGCGGAAACCTTGCCGAGCCGTTAATTCACGGTGTCGCCTACTTCGACCGGCTGGTGCGCGAGGTGGAGGCCCTGGAAGCCGGCGACCACCTCTTCTTCACGGACTGGCGGGGCGACCCCGACCAGCGCATGCGGCCGGACGGGCCCACGGTTGCCCAGCTCTTCGCGCGGGCCGCCCAGCGCGGCGTGATCGTCAAGGGGCTGGTCTGGCGCTCGCACCTCGACGCGCTGGCGTATAGCGAGGAGGAGAACCGCAACGTCAGCGAGGTGATCAGCGCCGCCGGCGGCGAGGTGCTGCTCGACCAACGGGTCCGCCGCGGCGGCGCGCACCACCAGAAGCTCGTGGTGCTGCGGCACCCTCGCTCCCCCGAACGGGACATCGCCTTCGCCGGGGGCATCGACCTGTGCCACAGCCGGCGTGACGACGCCGACCACCACGGGGACCCGCAGACGGTCCGGATGTCCGCCCAGTACGGCGACCGCCCGCCGTGGCACGACGTGCAACTGGCCGTCCGCGGCCCGGTGGTGGGCGCGCTGGACACCACCTTCCGGGAACGGTGGACCGATCCGATGCCGCTGGACTCGGAGAACCCGCTCGCGTACCTGCGGGACCGGCTGCGCGGCGCCGACCTGCGCCCCGATCCGCTGCCGGACCAGCCCCCGGACCCGCCCGCCTGCGGCCCCCACCACGTCCAGGTGCTGCGCACCTACCCGGCGGTGCGGCCGCGGTACTCGTTCGCACCGGACGGGGAGCGGACGGTGGCCCGGGGCTACACCAAGGCGGTCCGCCGGGCCCGCCGCCTCATCTACCTGGAGGACCAGTACCTCTGGTCGACCGAGGTGGCGGACCTCTTCGCACGGGCCCTGCGGGAGCAGCCGGACCTGCACCTGATCGCCGTCGTCCCCCGGCACCCCGACGTCGACGGCCGTCTGGCGCTGCCACCGAACACGGTCGGCCGGGAGCAGGCCCTGTCGCTGTGCGAGAAGGCCGCGCCGGACCGGGTGCACATCTTCGACCTGGAGAACCACGCCGGGACGCCGGTGTACGTCCACGCCAAGGTCTGCGTCGTCGACGACGTGTGGGCCTGCGTCGGCAGCGACAACTTCAACCGGCGCTCCTGGACGCACGACAGCGAACTGTCCTGTGCGGTGGTCGACGGCACCCGCGACCACCGCGACCCGGTGGACCCGGCCGGGACCGGCGACGGGGCGCGGGTCTTCGCCCGGGACCTGCGGCTGCGGCTGCTGCGCGAGCACCTCGACCGGGACCCGGACGGTGGCGAGGACGCCGACCTGCTCGACCCGGCCGACGCGGTCGCGGCCGTCACGGCCGCCGCCGACGCGCTGCAACGGTGGTACGACGGTGGCCGGGTCGGTCCCCGCCCGCCGGGACGGCTGCGGCCCCACCGGCCGGAGCGGCTGCCCTGGTACACCCGGGCCTGGGCGTTGCCGGTGTACCGGCTGGTCTACGACCCCGACGGCAGGCCGCTGGCGGCCCGGCGCGCCGGCACCTGGTGACCCGCGCCCACCCCGACCGGCTCGGGCTCGCCGACGTGCTCGGTCAGCCCGCCCGGGTACGCGAACGACGCCCGGGGGGCGTAGAAGCCGAACCCGATGGTGAGCGGGTTCTCCGGACGCAGCGCGTAGATCGGGTGCGCCGGCTCCAGGAACTCGACCGACTCGACGACGAACGGGGTGACCGGCTCGGCGACGTACGGGTAGACGGCGTTGAGCAGCCGCCCGCGGTGGGCGGTGAAGTAGCGGTGGTGCCCGCTGCTCACCATGCGCCCGGCCTCACCGACCTGGCAGCGTGCCCGGATCACCGGGACACCGTCGATCGCGGTCTCGGCCACGAGGACGCCACTCTCGCTGCCGATGGTGGTCCGTCCGTGGACGGCCGGCGCGCCGCGGGCGACGGCGTACTCCCGGACCCGCTCGCTGGAGGTGACGTAGTGCGTCCACCAGCCGCCGGGGCTCTCCCCGCCGGGCGCGTCCACCCCGACGAGGGACACCCCGACGTACGTCAGGGTGTAGGCACCGAAGCCGGACGTCTGGCTGGCGTCGTCGACGACGTACTGGTTCATGAAGACCTGCCGGTCCGGGCGGGGACGCAGGCCGGGGGGCACCATCGCGGCGACCGCGTCGGGGTCCGCCGGGAGCCAGCTGAAGAAGAGCGTGCGGCTGTTCACCACGAGCTGGGGAGCGGACGGGTCGAGCACGTTGCCTCCGGTGCCACTGTTGTCACCCGTGACGCTACGACTGGTCCCGTCCACGGGACAACGACGGAAAGTCGACAGCGAGAACCTCTCTGCTGAGCCGCGCCGACCGCTCGACGGCAGCGGAGGACCGACCGGCCGCCCCGGCCGGATGTCCGGTCAGCGGCCGGTCGGACGAACAAGCGGATGATCAGGCTCACATTCCGATGGGGTTATGCCCGCTTCAGGGCGTTTCATGAGTGAAAATCACTTAAGTACATCAGCCGTTCGGCTAGATTTCGGCAAGACGATCAGGCTAAGGTGACTCCCGAACGGACACCTGAAGCTAAACCAAAGCGTCACGTCTTTTATCCGCGGACGAGGTGCAGGGAGGACCACCCATGACCGCGCCAACGATCAGCGAACACGCGACGAAGGCCGTACCGAGCTCCACCGAGAAGCTCGACCCCCGGGCGCTCACCGACAGCGCCGCCGACCTGCTCAACGCGATGGCCGCGCTGCCGGCCAACCACCCGTCCCGCGCCGGCCTGCGCGACAAGGCGATCGAGGCCTGGCTGCCGCTCGCCAACCACCTCGCGCACCGCTACAGCGGTCGCGGCGAGCCGACCGACGACCTGGCCCAGACCGCCGCCGTCGGGCTCATCAAGGCCATCGACAAGTTCGACCCGTCGCGCGGTGTCGACTTCGCGGGGTACGCGATCCCCACCATCATCGGTGAGCTCAAGCGGCACTTCCGCGACCGCACGTGGGACATCCGGGTGCCCCGCCGCCTCCAGGAGCTGCGGCTCGCCATCTCCGACGCCAACAGCACCCTGCTCCAGAGCCTCGGCCGCTCGCCGACGGTCGCCGACATCGCCGCCCACCTCAACATCACCGAGGAAGAGGTCCTGGAGGGCCTGGAGGGCGCCCGCGCCTACAACGCGGTGTCGCTGTCCACACCGACCGGCGACGGCGACCGGGCCACCGAGCTGGGCGACCTGCTCGGCGGCGAGGACGGCGAGTTCGAGCTGGCGGAGCTGCGGGTCGCGCTCGGCCCGGCGCTGGCCACCCTCGACGAGCGCGAGCAGAAGATCCTCACCCTGCGCTTCTACGGCAACCTGACCCAGTCGCAGATCGCCGAGCAGATCGGCGTCTCCCAGATGCACGTGTCCCGGCTGCTGGCCCGGGCGCTGACCAAGCTGCGTGGGCAGCTGGACGGCACGTACTGAGTCAGCGGCGAGGACGGTGGCCGGGTCGGCGGGCCCGGCCACCGTCGTGTCCGGGCCCGCCGGAGCGGGTGTCCGGACGGGCCCCTTCCTGGCGAAGGGGCCCGTCCGCTCACCTCAGCGGCTCGCGCCACATGGGCCAGAACGGGGTGCCGTCGGGCAGCCGGAACGGCTCGCGGACCCGGTAGCCGTGCCGGGTGTACAGCTCGACAGCGATCTCGCTCGCCGCCTCCAGGTAACCCGGGACCCCGTTGGCGTCCAGCCATGCATGGTGGTGCCGCAGCAGGGTGCTGCCCACCCCCCGGCCCTGGCGGTCGGGCCGTACGGCCAGGAACGCCAGATGATGGTGGTCCGGGTGGGGGTGGTTCGCGGCGAACAACTCGTCGAGGTGGGCGAAGCGCCCGGTCCACTCGCCGCACGCCGCGGCCAGCCGGGCGTCGTAGTCCTCCGGCGGCGGCGCCGGATCCCCCACCGACGGGAACCAGACGGCGACGCCGTCCCGGTCGGCGGTGCCGAACACCAGGCCGTGCCGCATCGCGTGGTCGACCAGGATCTCGAACTGCCCGGCGAGGACCATCTCCCGCTTGCTCTCGTCGGGCACCAACCAGCGCGGCGCGTCGAGCACCAGGAACGCCTCCGCGATCCGCTCGGCGACCAGCCGGGTCTCCGCCGGGCCCAGGCGCTCGACCGGAGTGGCACTCATCGCGCGGCCTCGGCCCGCTCGGGCGTCCCCGGGATTCCGGGCAGAACCGTCGCCGCGCTCTCCGCGCCGAGGCCGATCCGGGCGTACGTGTCGGGCCGGCCCGCGCGCAGCACCAGCGCCCACACCACGCCGATCAGCGCGGCGACCACGTACGCGATCGGGACGCCCCAGCGGAGGGCGTGGTCCGGCGTGACACCGAGCAGGTCGGCGAAGTTGACGACCGCGAGGGTGACGACGCCGGCCAGCGCCAGCGCGGCGAGCCCCGGCGCGACCGCCCGCCGCCACAGCGTCTCGTCCCCACCGCCGCGGGCGAAGTAGGCGATCACCGCGACCGAGGTGGCGGCGATCAGCAGCAGCACGCCGAAGCCGCCGCTGGTGCCGCCCCAGTAGAAGAGCTGCACGACGGGATCCCACCCGTTGACCGCGTACAGCAGGATGACGCCGATGCCGAGGACGCTCTGCGCGACGGACGCCGCCCGGGGCGCCCCGGTCCGCGGCGACGTCCGCCCGAAGACCGCCGGCAGCACCCGCTCCCGGCCGAGGGCGAAGGTGTAGCGGGCCGTCGTGTTGTGGAACGAGATCATCGCGGCCAGCACCGAGGTCAGGAACAGCACCTGGCCGATGGTGACGACGGTGTCGCCGAGGTGCTCCCCGGCCAGGTTGAAGATCAGCGCCACGCTCTGCTCGCCGGCCTGCTCGGCGATACGGTCCGGTCCGACCGCGACGGTCATGCTCCAGGACGAGAGCGCGTAGACGACGGCGATGATCGCGATGGACAGGTAGGTCGCCAGCGGCACGGTGCGCCGCGGGTCCTTGCTCTCCTCGCTGAAGACCACGGCGGACTCGAAGCCGACGAAGCCGAGGATCGCCAGCACCAGCACCGCGCCCACGCCGGGGACGAGGAGGTTGTCCGGGGCGAGCGCGGCGAAGCTGACCTGGCCGCCGGCGGGGTTGCCGAGCTGGCCGAGGTCGAACACGAGGATCACCGCGATCTCGGCGACCAGCAAGGCGGCGAGGACCAGGCCGTTGATGTCGACCCGCAGCAGGCCCAGGACCGCGACGATCGCCCAGGCGACCAGCGCCACCAGCCACCACGCCGCGGTGACGCCGAAGAGCCGGTCCAGCACCGGCTCCGCGGCCGCGCCGATGGCGCCGTACAGACCGACCTGGAGGGCGTTGTACGCGATCAGCGCCACCCAGGCGGCGCCGACGCCGGCCGGCCGGCCCAGGCCCCGGGACACGTACGCGTAGAACGCACCGGCGTTGGCGAGCCGGCGCGCCATCGCCACGTACCCGACCGAGAAGAGGGCCAGAACGGCGGCCACCGCGAGGAACGCCAGCGGGATGCCGAGGACGCCGATGACGCCGTATCCGGTGGTCACCACGCCGGCCACGACCGTCAGCGGCGCGGCGGCGGACAGGACGAAGAAGATCACCGACGGTACGCCGAGCCGGCCGCGGGCCAGCGCCTCGGAGACATTGCTCGGTCGTTCGATCGTTGCTGTGGAGGACATGCGCGGCTCCCGGTTCGAGGGGGATGAGGGGTGTGCCGGGTCAGGGGACGCCGCGCAGCACCGCGGCCCCGACCGCCGCCTCGGTGTGCGCGACCAGCTCCTTCAGCGGTGGTGGGAGGGCGGCCACGAGCGCGGCGAGCCGGTGGTGCGCCCGAGGGCCGGCGCTCCACAGCACCTCGCGGCTCAGGCCGGCCGCGGTGACGAGGCCGAGCAGCAGCGCGTCGGCGAGGGTCGGCGGGGGCTCCGACCGCTCCAGCAGCACCCGTAGCCGGGTCGCCGGCCAGGCCGCCGTGTTGGGGTCGAGCGGGACGTACGAGACGCTGGTGCGTAGCAGCCGCCGGCTCTCCTGGCGGCGCAGCACGCCCGCCCGCGCCAGCCGCTCCCCCACCGAGGTCGTGGCGTTCTGGGCGAGGAAGGCGAGCCAGGTGCGGACGGACTGGTGCTGGGACTCCCCGACGAGCTGGTCGAGGACGGTGTGGGCGAGCGCGTCCGCCGGCGGGCGCCGGTTGACGATGGCGATGAGACCGGCGGAGACGGTGAGGTGTCCGTAGAGGACGAGTTCGCCGAGCAGACCGCCGGCGAGCCCGAGGCCGGTGGCGGTCGGATGCAGCTTCGCCTTGCCCCGGATGTCGTTGTGGGCGATCAGGAAGAACTCGTCGGCGATGAGCAACCGGTCCTCCCGCACGCATCGTCCACAGTGATCGCAACCGGGCAAGGATGCACCCGGCGGATGTGCAATGCAACTCCCGGTTTCGCCGGTTGCACTCCGTATGCGCGCGACCTGCGGATCTTGCCGTGACAGACTCGGAGGGTGACCGCGAGCCCGACCGTCCGCCGCCGCCGTATCGCCCGGGAACTCCGCCAGCTCCGCGAGCGGGCAGGGATGACCTTGGATGTCGCCGCGCGGCAGCTGGACATGTCCAAGAGCAACCTGTCCCGCATCGAGAACGCCCAGATCGGCATCAAGCCGCGCGACGTGCGCGCCGCCCTGGCCCTGTACCAGGTGACCGGCGCGGACGCGGAGGCACTGATCGAAATCGCCCGCGGCGCCCAGCAGCGCGGCTGGTGGCAGAACTACAGCGACGTGCTGCCGGAGTGGTTCGAGTTCTACGTCGGACTGGAGGCGGAGGCGGCGACGCTGCGCACGTACGAGGCCGAGGCGGTGCCCGGCCTGCTCCAGACCGAGGCGTACGCGCGGGAGGTCTTCCGGCGCACCGCCGGCGAGGAGGGCCTCGAACGGAAGGTCGCCGCGCGCCTGCGCCGGCAGGAGGTGCTGCACCGCGACGACCCGGTGGAACTCTCGGTGGTGCTCAACGAGGCGGTGCTCTGCCGCCCGGTCGGCGGCCACGCCGTGATGGCCGACCAGTTGGCGCACATCGCGAAGGTGGCTCAACTACCAAACGTAACTGTCCAGGTACTACCGTTCTCCGCCGGCGGGCACCCCGCGATGAGCGCGCCGTACGTCGTCCTCACCTTCGCCGACGCCGCCGACGCCGCCGTCGTCTACCTGGAAAATCTCACGACAGGCCTGGCTCTCGAGGAGGCCGGGCACGTCGCCGGGTATAGCCTGGTGCACGAGGAGCTGCGCCGGTTGGCGCTTCGTCCGGAGGCGTCACACGCACGCCTCACGGAGGCTTCCCGTAACTTTGCGTGACCGCCGGCGCGGCACGCCGACACAGACGAGAGGTACCGCGATGACCGCGCTCGACGGGGCGAAGTGGCGCATCAGCAGCCGCAGTGTGGGCAACGGCAACTGCGTCGAGGTGGCCACGGTGGACGGTCGGATCGCGGTCCGGGACAGCAAGGACCGGCGGGGGCCGGTGCTGGCGTTCCCGCCGTCGGCCTGGCGGGCCTTCGTGTCCGGGGTCGACGGGGTACGCGCCGGCTGACGCCCGTCGGGCCGGTGCCGACGTCCCGCCCGGACGTCGACCGGCGCCTCGGGTGCGAGACTGTCCCGTGCTCTCCGACGTCCCGCTCGACCTGCCGGTCCGCCCGGCGCTGCCGGCGCTCGTCGCGGCACTGCGCTCCACCGGCACCGGCGTGCTGGTGGCGCCGCCCGGCACCGGCAAGACGACCCTGGTGCCGCTCGCCGTGGCCGACGAGGTGTCCGGCCGGGTGCTGGTGGCGCAGCCGCGCCGGGTCGCGGCCCGCGCCGCCGCGAACCGGATGGCCACACTGCTCGGCGAGCGGGTGGGCGAGCGGATCGGGTACGCCGTCCGCGGCGAGCGCCGGACCGGCCCGCGTACGCGGGTCGAGGTGGTCACCACCGGGCTGCTGGTCCGCCGGCTGCACCGCGACCCGGAGCTGGCCGGCACCGGCGCCGTGCTGCTCGACGAGATCCACGAGCGCCAGCTCGACGCCGACCTGGCGCTCGCCTTCGCGGTGGAGGCCCGGGCCGCGCTCCGCCCCGACCTGTGGCTGCTCGGCATGTCGGCGACGCCCGACACGGACCGGGTGGCCGCGCTGCTCGGCGGCGACGCGCCCGCGCCCGTGGTGCGGGCGTCCTCCGCCCTGCACCCGGTGACCCGGATCTGGGCGCCGCCGCCCCGCCCGGTCGCCCCGCCCGGCGCCGGCCGGGTCGACCCGGCACTGCTCGACCACGTCGCGGCCACGGTCCGCCGCGCGCTGCGCGAGCGCGACGGCGACGTGCTGGTCTTCCTGCCCGGGGTGGGCGAGATCGCCGCCGTGGCGGGCCGCCTCGCCGACCTGCGTACCGAGGTGGAGGTCCGTTCGCTGCACGGCCGGCAGCGGGCGGCCGACCAGGACGCCGCACTGCGCCCGTCACCGGGGCGGCGGGTGGTGCTGGCGACCGCGGTGGCCGAGAGCAGCCTGACCGTTCCGGGCGTACGGGTGGTGGTCGACGCCGGGCTGGCCCGGGTCGCCCGGACGGACCTGGCCCGGGGGCTGGGGGCGCTGGTCACCGTGCCGGTGTCCCGGGCCGCCGCCACGCAGCGTGCCGGGCGGGCCGGCCGGGAGGCGCCCGGTCACGTCTACCGCTGCTGGTCGGCCGCGACGCACGAACGGCTGGCGGCGCAGCCGGAGCCGGAGATCGCGACGGCCGACCTGACCGGGTTCGCGCTCGACCTCGCCGCCTGGGGCGCGCCGGACGGCCGCGGGCTCGCGCTGCCCGATCCCCCGCCGCCGGCCGCCCTCACCGTGGCCCGGGACACCCTCACCACGCTCGGCGCGCTCGACCGGGACGGCCGGATCACCGACCGGGGCCGGACGATCGCCACGACCGGCGCCCACCCCCGGTTGGCCCGCGCCCTGCTCGACGGTGCGGCCCGGGTGGGCGCGGACCGGGCGGCCGAGATCGTCGCGCTGCTCGCCGAGGAGACCGTGGCCGGTCCCGGCGACGACCTGACCGCCGCGTGGCGCCGGCTCCGCGGGGGCGCCGACGCCGCCGCCTCGGCGCGCTGGCGAGCGGAGGTACGCCGCCTGCGCGCCGCCCTGCCGGCAACCGTCCAGCCGGGCCCCGGTTCGACCGCCGGAATGGACGCCGCCTCCGGCACCGACGCCGCCTGTGGCGGCCTGCCCGACGACCTGGCGGCCGGGCTGGTGGTCGGTCTCGCGTACCCGGAGCGGCTGGCCCGGGCGCGGCGGCCGGGCGGTTCGGCGTACCTGATGACCGGCGGGACCGCCGCGGAGCTGGCGCCCGGGTCGGCGCTGGCGGGCTCGGCGTGGCTGGCGGTCGCGGTGGCCGACCGCTCCCCCGGCGCGCCGTCCGCGCGGATCCGGCTGGCCGCCCCGGTGGACGAGGCGACCGCCCGGGAGGCGGGCGGACCGGTGCTGGCCACCGCGCGGGAGGTGGCCTGGTCCGGGACGGACGTGGTGGCCCGCGAGGTGGTCCGGCTGGGTGCGCTCGACCTGGTCGAGCGTCCGCTGGCCCGCCCCGACCCGCAGGAGGTGGCCGCCGCCCTGCTGGACGGGCTACGCCGCACCGGACTGGACCTGCTGACCTGGACGCCGGCGGCACGGGCCCTGCGGGAGCGGCTGGCGTTCTGCCGCGCCGCGCTCGGGGACGAGTGGCCCGACGTGGACGACGGGGCGCTGCTCGGCGCCGCGCCGGTCTGGCTCGGGCCGGAGCTGGCCACCGCCCGCCGCCGGGCGGACCTGGCCCGGGTCGACGTCGCCGCCGCGCTGCGCCGGCTGCTTCCGTGGGCGCTCGCCGGCCGTCTCGACGAGCTGGCACCCGAGCGGATCACCGTGCCGAGCGGCTCGCGGATCCGGGTCGACTACACCGACCCGGCGGCGCCGGTGCTGGCGGTGAAGCTCCAGGAGACGTTCGGCTGGCGGCAGGCGCCCCGGATCGCCGACGGGCGCGTGCCGGTGCTGCTGCACCTGCTCTCCCCCGCCGGGCGGCCGGTCGCGGTCACCGGCGACCTGGCGTCCTTCTGGCGGTCCGGCTATCCGCAGGTGCGGGCCGAGCTGCGGGGCCGCTACCCGCGCCACCCGTGGCCCGACGACCCGACGGCCGCCGAGCCGACCCGGCGCACGACCCCGCGCCGCCGCTGACGCCTCACTCCTCCACCACGTCCGCGACGATGACGGTGACGTTGTCCGGGCCGCCGGCGTGCAGCGCCAGGTCGATCAGCTTGCGGCCGCACTCGGCCCGCTCCGGGTACGCGGCGAGCACCTCGGCGAGGGTGTCGGGCCGGACCACGTTGGACAGTCCGTCGCTGCACAGCAGCCAGCGGTCCCCGGCCCAGGGCACCATCGTGGCGTACGTCGGGGACACCTCGTCGCCCTGCAACGCCTGCGTGACGACCGCCCGCCGGGGGTGGCTGCTCGCCTGGTCCGGGGTGATCACGCCCTGGTCGACGAGCATCTGCACGAACGTGTCGTCCCGGGTGATCTGCTTGAGCACGCCGTCCCGGAAGAGGTAGGCCCGCGAGTCGCCGACGTGGGCGAGCGCCAGGCAGCTGCCCGTCCGGGCGAAGAGAAGCGCGGTCAGCGTGGTCCCCATGCCCTGCCGCTCCGGATCCTCGCTGACGGCCTGCCGGATCCGGTCGGTGGTCAGCTGGATGCCGCTCTGCAACGCGGCGACCAACGCGTCCTCCGGGGTCTCCGCGTCCAGCGGGGCGACCGAGTTGATCGCGATGGAGCTGGCCAGGTCACCGGCCGCCATACCGCCCATCCCGTCGGCGACGGCGACGAGCCAGGTGCCGGCGTAGAGGGCGTCCTGGTTCCCGCTGCGGATCAGCCCACGGTCGCTCGTGCCGAACGAACGCAGCTTCAGGGTCATGGGAGGCAGCCTGCCAGGCCGAGGGTGCCGTTGTCTCTAGGAGATCGGGACCACAGGCGTGGCGCGTCGAATCTCACTGCCGTCGGCCGGTATGGCTCATCAAGCCGGATCGATTGACAAGGGTGCCCGGGGACTGGAAACATCGGGCCAGACCTGGGAGCGCTCCCAGCCCATCTCCCACCACCCCACCGTCCCGTCCCGGAGGAAGTCCCGTGACGCCATCCCGACGCCGCCTCGCGCTGCTCACCGCGGCGGCCACCGTGGCGCTGACCGGCGCCGCCGCCGGTCCCGCCCAGGCCGAACCACCACCCGACGCCCCCGAACAGATCGACAACGGCGACTTCAGCGCCGGCGTCTCGCCCTGGTTCTCGTACGGCACCGGCACGCTCGGCGTCACCGACGGCCGGCTCTGCACCACCGTCCCCGGCGGTCTGGCCAACCCCTGGGACGCCGGCATCGGCCAGGACGGCGTGCCGCTGGTCGCCGGTGCCGAGTACACCCTCGGGTTCGACGTCTCCGCCACGCCCGGCACGGCGGTCAAGGCCGTCCTGCAACTGGGCAGCGCCCCCTACACCACGTACGCCAGCGTGGACGCCACCGCGACCGGCACCGCCGCCCGGGTGGAGAGGACGTTCACCGTGTCGGAGGAGAACCCCTCCGCCCAACTGATCTTCCAGGTCGGCGGCAGCGCCGCCGAGCAGACCGTCTGCCTCGACAACGTCTCGCTGCGCGGCGGGAACCCGCCCGAGCCGTACGTGCCGGACACCGGGCCCCGCGTCCGCGTCAACCAGGTCGGCTACCTGCCCGGCGGACCGAAGCACGCCACGCTCGTCACCGACGCCACCGACCCGCTGCCGTGGCGGCTCCGGGACGCCTCCGGCGACGTGGTGGCCGGCGGCGACACCGCGCCGCGCGGGATCGACCAGGCCTCCGGGCAGAACGTCCACACGATCGACTTCTCCGCGTACGGGACGCCGGCCGCCGGCCTGACACTGGTCGCCGACGGAGAGACCAGCCACCCCTTCGACGTCTCCGGCGGCCTCTACTACCGGCTCCGCTCCGACGCCGTCCAGTTCTTCTACGCCCAGCGCAGCGGCATCGCCATCGACGGGGACCTGCTCGGTGCGGAGTACGCCCGCCCCGCCGGGCACGTCGGCGTCGCCCCGAACCAGGGTGACACGGAGGTGCCCTGCCAGCCGGGCGTCTGCGACTACACCCTCGACGTGCGCGGCGGCTGGTACGACGCCGGCGACCACGGCAAGTACGTCGTCAACGGCGGTATCGCCACGTACCAGCTGCTGAGCACGTTCGAACGGACCAAGACGGCGGCCACCGCGGACGGCGGCGCGGCGCTCGGCGACAACACCCTGCGGCTGCCGGAGCGCGGCAACGGGGTGCCGGACATCCTCGACGAGGCCCGCTGGGAGCTGGAGTTCCTGCTGCGCATGCAGGTCCCGGCCGGGAAGCCGCTCGCCGGGATGGCGCACCACAAGATCCACGACCGGCAGTGGACCGGGTTGCCGCTGCAACCCCAGGACGACCCGCAGCCGCGCGAACTGCACCCGCCGTCGACCGCGGCCACCCTCAACCTGGCCGCCGTCGCCGCCCAGTGCGCGCGCCTCTTCGCCCCGTACGACGCGGCCTTCGCGGGCCGCTGCCTCACCGCCGCGAAGACGGCCTACGCCGCCGCCAAGGCCAACCCCGACCGGTACGCGAGCCCGACCGACAGCACCGGCGGCGGCGCGTACGACGACACCACCGTCACCGACGAGTTCTACTGGGCGGCGGCCGAGCTGTACCTGACCACCGGCGCGTCCACGTACCTGGCCGACGTGACCGCCTCCCCGCACCACACGGGGGACGTGTTCGACGCCCGCGGGTTCGGCTGGCAGGGCGTGGCCGCGCTCGGCCGGCTCGACCTGGCCACCGTGCCGAGCGGGCTGCCCGCCGCCGAACGGTCCCGGATCCGCGCCTCCGTCACCGCCGCCGCCGACGCCCACCTCGCCGAGATCGGCCGGCAGCCGTACGGGCTGCCGCTGCCCGGGGACGCCGGAAGCTACTTCTGGGGCGGCAACAGCAACGTCATCAACAACGCCGTCGTGCTGGCGACCGCGTTCGACCTGACCGGCGACGCCACGTACCGCGACGGCGCGGTACAGGCGATGGACTACATCCTCGGCCGCAACGCCCTCAACATCTCGTACGTGACCGGGTGGGGCGAGCACGCGGCGGAGAACCAGCACAGCCGGATCTTCGCCCACCAGCTCGACCCGAACCTGCCGAAGCCGCCCGTCGGCTCGCTCGCCGGCGGGCCGAACGCGGCCCTCCAGGACCCGTTCGCCGCGCAGCTGCTCGCCGGGTGCAAGCCGATGTTCTGCTACGTCGACGACATCAACTCGTACGCCACCAACGAGGTCGCGATCAACTGGAACTCGGCGCTGACCTGGATCGCGTCGTTCCTGGCCGACCAGGGCGACGCCGGGGCGACGCCCCCGGCGAGCTGCGCGGTCACGTACACGACGCACGGCAGCTGGCCGAGCGGCTTCACCACCCAGGTGACCGTCCGCAACACCGGCACGGCGGCGGTCGACGGCTGGAGTCTCCGGTTCGCCTTCACCGTCGACCAGAAGGTCGGCCAATCCTGGTCGGCGAAGGTCACTCAGTCCGGCGCGACCGTCACGGCGACCAACCAGTCGTGGAACGTGAGGATCAAGCCGGGCGGCTCGGTGACCTTCGGCTTCAACGGCAGCACCGCCAGCGGCGTCAACCCGACCCCGGGCCTGTTCGCCCTGAACGGCAGGCCCTGCACGTCCTGAACCCGGCCGTGGGGTGCGGGCCCGGGCGGCCGGCACCCCACCACCCACGCCCTCATGATCGTGCTGAATCCCTGAAGTAGTGGCCTCGTGTTCGCCAGTTCGCCGCGAGGCCACTACTCCGATGTTCGAGCGTGATCATGCCCCCTCAGCGGTCGGCGAGCACCGTGCGCAGGGTCTTCGCGAACTCCTCCGGGTGGACCATGAACCCGCCGTGGTCGCCCGGGAACTCCGCCGGCGGGGTGCCGAGCAGGTCGGCGAGCGCGTGCGACGTACGCCAGGTGAGCAGTCGGGTCGACCCGACCCCGACGCCGACGACCACGCGGGCCGGGCCGGCGGTCAACGCGGCGACGTCGGGCCGCCAGCGGGTGGTGCCGCGCAGCTCGTGGGCGAAGAAGCGGGCGCTGTCGGCCAGGTCCTGGGCGGACGGCTCGCCCGGGGGCATCTCGTCCTCGCCGTACCCGGCGTGGGCCATGAAGGCCCGGAACGCCGCACCCACTCCTTCCGTCCGGTGCAGCTCGATCATGTGGTCGACGGCGGCGCGCTGCTCCGCCACGTCGGGCAGCAGCTCCAGCAGGGGCGGCTCGTGGGCGACGAGCGTGCGGACCCGGCCCGGGTGGCGCTGCACCAGCGCGAGGCCGGTGACCGCGCCGCCGCTGCTGCCCAGCACGTCGGCGTCGGCGGCGCCGAGCGCGTCCAGCAGGGCGGCCACGTCGTCGGCGCGCAGCTGCGGTGTCGAGTCCTGCTCGGGGTCGTCGACGGTGCTGCCGGCGATGCCGCGCGGGTCGTGGGTCACCACGGTGTGGTCGGCGGCGAGCGCGTCGGCCAGCGCCGCGAACGGCGCCGCGGCCATCGGCGCGCCCATGACCAGCAACAGCGGACCGGAGCCCCGCACCTCGTAGCGCAACCGTGCGCCCGGCACGTCCAGGGTGTGGGTGGTCGTCATGTCGGTCTCCTCGCGTCGGTCGGTCGTCACAGGTACCGACGGTGACCACCCGACGAACTCATCGCTCCCCGGCGAGCGACTTCACGAAGACCTGCTCGGTCTTGACCCCTCGGAATCCGCGTCCCCGGTAGAAGGCGTGCGCCGCGTTCCGTTCGCTGCCGGAGAGCACCTGCGCCGTCGTGAGCCCCCGGTCGCGCGCCCACTCCTCGGCGGCGGTCACCAGCGCGCCGCCCTCGCCGGACCCCCGCCGGTCGGCGGCGACCAGGCCGACGATCTCGAGCCGGTCACCGTGCACCAGGCTCGGGCCGTGCCGTGCCGGGCGCGCAGCCAGCCGGTCACCCGCTTTCCCTCGACCGACACGAGCACGACGTGCCCGGGCGGCAGGGCGGCAAGCCGGCGGTGGACGTCGTCGGTCTCCGCCGGGTAGCCGAGTTCGCCGATCAGGGCGGTGACCGCCGGCGCCCCCCGGCGCGGCACCCGGACCCCTAGGATCCCGTTGTCGCACCGCTCGACCGATGGGAGTCCCGTGCCACGACGGAGGGCCGTTCTCGCCCTGACCGTGCTGCTGGTCGCCGGTTGCGGTGGCGGCGAGCCGGGCCGGCCGCCGGCTGCGGCCCCGGTGTGGCAGACCGCCGCCCCGGGCGCCCCGACCACGCCGACCGCGCTGACACCGGCCGAGGCCAAGAGCCGCTACCTGGCGATCGTGGCGCCGTACAACACGGCGCTCGAGGAGCTGGAGGATGCGGTCAACTCCGGGAAGCCGTGGCGGACGGTCCGGACACTGGCCGCCGAGGAGGCCGGCAGGGTCCGTGCCGCGCTCGGGCTGCCCGCCTACCGGAAGGGCTGACCGCCGGGCGGCCTCACGCCCATTCGCCGACGAAGAGCGGCGCGACCGGACGCTCCCGGCGCCCGATCCGCAGATCCCCGAAGATCGTGCTCCGCTCCGCCCGCTCGACCTCCGCGTCCAGGTCGATCCGCAGTTCCTCGGAGGCGTCGTGGGCCGCGCCGATCAGCACGATCTCGGTCCCCGGGTGGTCGAGGAAACCGGGCGGGTCGACCGGGGCGAACCGGCGGCCGTGGAACCGGCGTTGCAGTGCGGCGGGCAGCTTGACCTTCCGGGCGCCGCGAAGACCCACCCCGGGCGGCGAGGGCGCCTCGGGGTTCTTCACCGTGACGATGTAGCTCGCCTCCGACTCGATGCTGAGGCCGTGCTGTGCCGGGCCGGGGCGCAACGGCAGTTCCAGCTCGTACGCGAGGTGGGTGTGGTCGTCGTGCCGGGCGATGACGTACGCGCCCTCCGCCGCGGGCCGGGCGGGCGGCTGCTCCCGCCCGCCGCGGGTCTTCGTCCGGTACTCACGCGCCCGCAGGGTCTCGTGCAGCTGCTCGGGCCGGTCCACCACCTCGTCGACGAACGCCCAGAACCGGTCGTGCTCGTCGATGCCCGGCAGCCGCTTGCGCCCGACCACGAGCAGCCGCAGGTGCCGCCCCTGCCACGGATGCATGATCACCAGTAGCCGCTGCACCTCCGCCAGGGAGTCGACGTGCTCCTCCTGCACCCGCGGGCGGTAGAGGAAGTAGATGTCCCCGTCCTCAAGCAGTTCGGCCACCCGCCGCGGGTACCCGAAAAAGCCGCGGGAATCCGCCCGGTCCCGGTCCCGTGGCCGCCCGGCGTGGCGCACCACGTCGCCAAGATTCGGCAGGTGAGCGGGTGGGTACCGAGTGCGGGTGACTTCTCCACGCCCCGACGACGCTGCCGCCGCCCCCGAGCCGACCGCCCCCGAGCCGACCGCCACCCCCGCTGAGCCGAAGCGGCGGCGGCGCCGCAAGGTCACGATCATCCTGGCCGTGCTCGCGCTCCTGCTCGGCAGCGGTCTCCTCGGCGGGGCTTACTACGTCGACAGCGTGCCCACGCCGACGGACCTGAAACTGCCGGAGTCCACGACCGTCTACTTCGCCGACGGCCGCACCCCGCTGGCGAAGCTGGGCACGGAGAACCGGACGATCGTGCCCTTCGAGCAGATGAACGACTCCGCCAAGCAGGCGATCGTGGCGGCCGAGGACCGCACGTTCTGGACCAACGAGGGCATCGACTTCGCCGGCGTGCTCCGCGCCGCCTGGGCCAACGTCACGGGCGGCCAGCGCCAGGGTGCGTCGACGATCACCCAGCAGTACGCCCGGGTCGCGGCAGACCTCAAGGGCGTCACGTACTCCCGTAAGGCCCGCGAGGCGGTCATGGCGTGGAAGCTCGACGACACGTACAGCAAGGAGGAGATCCTCGGCTTCTACCTGAACACGGTGCCGTTCGGTCGCGGCGCGTACGGCGTCGAGGCGGCCGCGCAGACGTACTTCGGCAAGACGGTGCGCCGCGACGCGCCGGCGGAGAAGCAGCTGACCGTCGCGGAGGCGATGGTGCTCTGCGCGATGGTGAAGCAGCCGGAGGCCAACCCGGACGACCCCGAGGGCCAGCCCGGTTACGACCCGCAGCGCAGCCCCACCGCCCGGCAGAACTCGATCGACCGGTGGAACTACATCCGCGACGGCATGGTGGAGCTGGGGTACCTGTCGCCGGACGAGGCGGCCGACCTGGCGTATCCCGACACGGTGAAGCCCATCGAGGCCACCGCCGACCGGTCCGGGCTCGACCGGCCGACCGGCCTGGTGGTCAACCACGTGCTCAGCGAGCTGCGACAGTCCGAGCCGTTCAAGGACAAGCCGGCCGAC
Organism: Micromonospora thermarum; assembly: GCF_012034245.1. Classification (GTDB taxonomy): domain Bacteria; phylum Actinomycetota; class Actinomycetes; order Mycobacteriales; family Micromonosporaceae; genus Micromonospora; species Micromonospora thermarum. Next base: position 41,761 of record NZ_JAATEO010000010.1, read on the forward strand.
TACGTCGGCAGTTCATGAAGGAGGCGACGGCCGCGCTGAAGCTCGACCCGGACAAGTACCGCTTCCCGGAGCCGAAGTTCCCGGACGACGACGCGCCGTCGTCGCCCACCGCCTCGGCGCAGCCCGAGCGGACGGCAGCGGAGCCGACTCCGACGACCGCGCGGCCGACGCCCACGGCGACCCGGCCGACCTGCGATCCGGAGCGCTGTGCCACCGCGAGCCCGACCGGTGGTCCGAAGCCGACCAGGACGCCGTCCGGTCCACCGAAGCCGAGCCCGTCGCTGACCCTGGAGCCGTCGCGCACGCGGGCGCCGGGCTGACGGCCGGCCTCCGCACCGCCGCACCGGGAGGCGGCTCCCCCACGCCCCCGTGTCCCTGATGCCGGTCCCGGCCACCCACCGTGGGTGTGGCCCGTAGCAGGATGGGCCCGTGCCACCCGCCACGGAACCCGAGCTCTACGTGAACCTGCTGGTCACCGACCGCGCGTACGCCGGGCACGGGATCGGTGGCCGGTTGCTCGCCCACGCGGCGGACCTGGCCCGCGAGCGGCGCCTCGACCTGCTGCGGGTCGACTGCTACGCCGGCGGCGACGGCGCGCTGGTGCGCTGGTACGAGCGGCAGGGCTTCACCCGCACCGAGACGTTCACCGTGGAGCGGCCGGGCCGCGAGCCCTGGCCGGGCCAGGTGCTGGCCCGGCGGCTGGGCTGAGTCAGCCGATCTCCTCGTCCACGAAGCACCACCGCCAGGACTCGCCGGGCTCGATCGAGCGCATCACCGGGTGCCCGGCACTCTCGAAGTGCTTGCTGGCGTGCTGCTGCGGCGAGGAGTCGCAACAGCCGACGTGCCCGCAGCTGAGGCAGGAGCGCAGGTGCACCCAGTAGTCGTTGCCGATGGCCACGCAGTCCGGACAGGTGTCCGTGGTCTGCGGCGGCACCTCGCCGGCCTCCGTCAGGTGGGCACAGCTCATTCGACGACCTCCCGCCGCAGCAACGACTCCTCCAGGTCCAGGTCTCGATAGGCCCGCACCAGCACCTCCTCGGGGATCCGGCCGGCGTCCCGGGCGGCCCGGAACACCTCCCGCTCGGCGTCGATCATCTCCTGCCGCAGCCGACCGTACGCCTGTGACGGCGTCTCCCGCGCAGCACCGCCCAACTGCTCCCACGCCAGGTTGGTGCGGTGGTCGACCAGGTCCCGCAGACGGTCCACGACCGCCGGCGGGGCGGAGCCGGCGAGCGCGTCGAGACGCTCCCGCGCGGCGCGGCTGGCCCGCTGCTGCACCCCGGCCGCCGAGAGCGCGTCCTGCACCGGGTCGTCCGGCGGCAGCTTCAGCCAACGGGCCACCATCGGCAGGGTGGCGCCCTGCCCGACCAGGCTCACCACGATCACCGCGAACGCGAGCCAGATGAACAGGCCCCGCGGGTAGGGCTCCCCGCCGGCGAGGGTGAGCGGGAGGGCGAGCGCGGCGGCGAGGGTGACCACCCCACGCATGCCGGCCCAGGCGATGACGACCGGGAACCGGACCGGCGGCGCGGGGTCGCGGCGACGCACCCCGGGCATCAGGCGCACCAGGTACGTCGCCGGGAAGACCCAGAGGAACCGGGTGAGGAAGACCGTCACCAGGACCGCCGCGGTGATGCCGGCGACGAAGCCGAGGGGGCGGTCGATGTCCCGCAGCACCTCCGGCAGTTGCAGCCCCACCAGCAGGAAGACCAGTCCCTCCAGCAGGAACCGGACCAGCCGCCAGAACGCGCCCACCTGGAGCCGGGAGGCCGCCGACATGAGCCGGGGCAGCTTGTGCCCGAGCGCCAGCCCGGTCACCACCACCGCGACCACGGCGGAGGCGTGGATCTCCTCGGCGGCGAAGGCCACCACGAACGGGATGATCAGCGACAGCGCGTTGTCCAGCAACGGGTCGGCGATCCGCTTGTGCAGGAAGCTGAAGACGACCGCGCCCAGTGCGCCGATCAGCAGGCCGCCAACGGTGGCGGTGACGATCTCCTTGGTCACCTCGGCCAACCCGACCGCCGCGCCCACCGTGGCCATTCCCGCGATCCGCAGCAGCACCAGCGCGGTGGCGTCGTTGAGCAGGCTCTCGCCCTCCAGGATCGTCACGACGCGGCGCGGCAGGCCGATGCGCCGGGCCACGGCGGTCGCGGCGATCGCGTCCGGCGGCGCCACCACCGCGCCCAGCGCCACGCACACCGCGAACGGCACCCCCGGCAGCAGCAGGTGGACGACGAGCCCGACGGCGAACGCCGTGAACACCACCAGCCCGACGGCGAGCAGCAGGATGGGACGCAGGTTGAGCCGGAACGCCGGGACCGAGGTGTCCAGCGCCGCGATGTAGAGCAGCGGCGGCAGGATGCCCACCAGCACCAGCTCCGGGTCGAGCCGGACCTCCGGGAAGCCCGGCACGTAGGAGAGCACGAGGCCGAGCACCACCAGCAGGATCGGGGCGAGCAGTCCCAGCCGGCGGGCCAGGGCCGCACCGAGCGTCGCGATCGCCAGGAAGACGACGACCTCGAAGAGAGCCTCCATGGCGTACGAGCCTAGGTCGGCCCCCGGCCGTCCCGATCAACCGGTACGCAGTTTCGGCAGCACCTCCGTGCCGAAGGCGTCGATGAACGCCCGCTGCTCCTGTCCCACGTGGTGCAGGGCGATCTGGTCGAAACCGAGGTCGACGTACTCCTCCAGCCAGCCGACGTGCCGGCCCAGGTCGGCCGAGACGTTGACGACGTCGTGCACCTTCGCCGTCGGCACGTCGGCGGACACCACGTCGAAGTGGTCGACCAGCTCCAGGTCCCAGCAGACCGGCGGGGCGAACACGTTGCTGCGCCACTGGTCGTACGCGATCGCCTCGGCCTCGGCCTGCTCGGGCGCCCAGCTCACGTGCACCTGGAGGTGCAGGGGGCCGCGCCCGCCGGCGTCCCGGTACGCGTCGATCATGCGCCGCAGATGGTCGGCCGGCGCGTTGACGGTGATCAGCCCGTCGGCCCACTCCGCGCACCAGCGTGCGGTCTCGACGCTGACCGCCGCGCCGATCAGCGGCGGCGGCTCCTCCGGTCGGGTCCACAGCCGCGCCCGGTCGACCCGGACCAGGCCGTCGTGGCTGACCTCCTCGCCGGCGAGCAGCGCGCGGATCACGTCGACGCATTCGCGCAGCCGCGCGGCACGGACGTCCTTGCGGGGCCAGCCGTCGCCGGTGATGTGCTCGTTGCTCGCCTCGCCGGTGCCGAGGGCGGCCCAGAAACGGCCCGGGTACATGGCGGCGAGGGTGCCGACGGCCTGGGCGATGATCGCCGGGTGGTACCGCTGCCCGGGCGCGTTGACCACGCCGAAGGACAGGTTGGTGGCCTGGAGGGCGGCGCCGAGCCAGGACCAGGCGAACCCGGACTGGCCCTGGCGGGCGCTCCACGGGGAGAAGTGGTCCGAGGACATCGCCGCGCCGAACCCGGCCCGCTCCGCGTGGACCACCGCGTCCAGCAGGGCGCGGGGGTGGATCTGCTCGTGGGACGCGTGGAACCCGAACACCGTCATGGCGTCGTTCCGTACCCACCGCGCCCGGACGGTAAGCAGGGGAACTCGTCGACGCCCCGCGTCACTCGGCGTGCGCGCCCGCCGAGGCGGTGCTTCCGCCCTCGCCGCCCACCCACACGGTCTTGATGTTGCAGAACTCGCGCATGCCGAGCGCCGACAGCTCCCGCCCGTACCCGGAGTTCTTCACGCCGCCGAACGGCAGGTCCGGAAACGAGGTGGTCATGCCGTTGACGAAGACGTTGCCGGCGTCCAGGTCGACCGCGAACCGCTCCTGCTCCCGCGCGTCCCGCGTCCAGGCGTTGGAGCCCAGGCCGAACGAGGTGCCGTTGGCGACCTCGATCGCCTCCTCGTACGACGAGACGCGGAAGAGGCCGGCGACCGGCCCGAAGACCTCCTCGGTCCACATGCGCATCTCCGGCGTCAGGCCGGTGACCACGGTGGGTGGGTAGTACCAGCCTTCCCCCGCCGGCTTCCCGCCGCCGCAGAGGACCGTCGCGCCCCGGTCGACGGCGTCGCGGACCTGGGCGTCGATCTCGTCGCGGCCGCCATCGCTGGCCAGCGGCCCGACGTCGGTGGCGTCGTCCATCGGGTCGCCGACCCGCAGGGCGGACATCCGCGCCGCGAACCGCTCGGCGAAGGCGTCGAACACGTCGGTGTGGACGATGAAGCGCTTCGCGGCGATGCAGGACTGGCCGTTGTTCTGGCAGCGGGCGGTGGTGGCGACCTCGGCGGCCCGGTCCAGGTCGGCCGAGGGCATCACCACGAACGGGTCGGAGCCGCCGAGTTCCAGCACCGTCTTCTTCAGTTCCCGGCCGGCGATCTGCGCGATCGAGCGGCCGGCGCGCTCGCTGCCGGTGAGCGTGGCGGCCCGCACCCGGGGGTCGCTGAGGACCATGTCGACGGCGTCGGAGCCGACCAGCAGCGTGGTGAACGCCCCTTCGGGGAAGCCGGCGCGGCGGAACAGGTCCTCCAGCAGCAGGGCGGTCTGCGGCACGTTGGAGGCGTGCTTGAGCAGGCCGGTGTTGCCGGCCATCAACGCCGGGGCGGCGAAGCGCATCACCTGCCACAGCGGGAAGTTCCAGGGCATGACCGCGAGCACCGGCCCGATCGGCTGGTACCGGACGAACGCCCGCGCCGCCTTCACCGCCGTCGCGTCGGCGGGCTCGTCGGCGAGGAACTCGGCGGCCTTCGCCGCGTAGAAGCGGCAAGCGGTGGCGCACTTGGTCACCTCGGCCTGCGACGCCGCGTACGTCTTGCCCATCTCCGTGGTCATCAGCCGCGCGGTCTCGTCACGCTCGGCCTCCAGCAGGTCGGCGGCGGCGGTGAGCCACCGGCCGCGCTGCTCGACGGTGGTGTCGCGCAACTGCCGGTACGCGAGGTCCGCCCGCCCGATCGCGGCGTCGACCTGCTCCGGCGACATCGCGTCGTACGTCTTGAGCGTCTGTCCGGTGGCGGGGTTGACGGTGGCGATGGGCATTTCGTACTCCTGTCACTCGAACAGTGAGTGCCGCGCGCCCGGCTCCTCCCCGCGGCGGGCGGCACGACGGCGCTGGATGATCACCAGGTCGACCACGGCGACCACCGCGAAGATCGCGCAGACGACGCCCAGCCACACCACGTCGGCCCGGAACGCCAGCACGGCGAAGATCGCCATGGTGACCAGGCCGAAGGCGGCGAGCACCAGGCGGAGGTTGAGCGCGCTGTAGGCGTGGCCGACCGTGCCACGGGCGCGCCGGGGCTGCGATCTCGTCATCACCCCGACCTACCCGCCCACACCGCGCTTAACCCGCGCGTCCGCGGCGTTCCGGAGGATGGTGTCCCCGCGCCCGGGTATTCCGTGCCGGACGCGGCGTCCGCGTGGGCCCCGTCACGGGCCTCGTGGGTTGCGTTACACCACCCCCTCGTGACCCGTCCGACCCGGGCGACGGCAGGGAGCATGGAGGGCATGACCATGACCCACGCGATGCCGGTGACCGTCGCGATCGCGCGACGGACCGACCCCGCCCGCACCGACGAGATGGTGGCGTGGATGCGCGCCGGCACCGCGCTCGCCGAGGCGTTCCCCGGGTTCCTCGGCGCCGGGTGGGTCCGCAGCGCCCCCGGATCCGGCGAGTGGCACATGCTCTACCGGTTCGCCGACCACGAGACCCTGCGGCGCTGGGAGGAGTCGCCGCAGCGGCACTGGTGGCTGGCCTCCGCGCAGGGCATCGTCGAGCACACCCGGGTCGAGCGGCGGACGGGGATCGAGGGCTGGTTCGAGCCGCCGCGGGAGCCTGTCGTCGAGCCGGTGAGCGCGGAGCCGACCGTCCCGCCGCCGTCGCCGCCGCGCTGGAAGCAGGCCGTCACGATCTGGCTGGCGTTCTTCCCGCTCAGCCTCACCGCGACGCTGCTGACCAGCACGTTCATCCCGGGCGTGCCGCTGGCGGTGCGCGTACTGATCATGACGCTGACGCTGACGCCGCTGATGACGTACCTGGTGCTGCCCCGGATCACCCGGGCGCTCGGCTGGTGGCTGCACGGGCAGCGGGCACCCCGGCGCATACCACGCTGAGCGGGACGGCGGCACCGCTCTGCCGCATACCCGACACCATCGGATGACCCCACCGGCCCGCGCCATAGAGTTACCGCGCCGTCGCTCTCCGCTCCGCTTGGCCGACTGGGGAAGTCATGCCTCGACGCTGGGTCGCCGCCGTCGCCTGCCTGCTCGCGCTGGCCGCTCTCGCCTGCGAGGAGGGGGGCGAGGCGGCACCTCGCCCCACCCGCGGGTCGACCGCCCCCGGCACGGGCGGGATCGCCGCCCTCGGCGACTCGATCACCACCGGCTTCGGCTCCTGCCTGGTGCTCACCTCGTGCCAGCGCAACTCCTGGTCGACCGGGGACAGCCTGCGGGTGGACAGCCACTACCGCCGGCTGCTCGACCAGGAGCCCGCGCTGCGCGGCCGGGCCTACAACCACGCCCGGCCGGGCGCCCGGGCCGAGGCGCTCGCCGCGCAGGCCGAGCGGGCGGCCCGGGACAAGCCGGACCGGGTGACCGTCCTCATCGGCGCGAACGACGTCTGCCGGGGCGGCGTGGAGGCGATGACCCCGGTGAAACGGTTCCGCGCCGAGATCGACCGGGGGCTGCGGGTGCTCCGCACGGAACGGCCGAAGGCGCGGGTGCTGGTGGTCAGCCTCCCGGACCTGTACCGGCTGTGGGAGGTCGGGCACACCGACGAGCGGGCCGTACGGGCCTGGCGCCGGGGGATCTGCCCCGCGCTGCTGGCCAACCCCACCTCGACCGACCCGCTGGACCGGGCCCGCCGGGCCGCGGTGCGGGAGCGGATCGCCGACTACAACGCCCAGCTCGCCGGCGCGTGCAAGGCGTACGGCTCCCGCTGCCGGTACGACGGCGGGGCCGCCCACCGGGTGCGGTTCACCCTCGACCTGGTGAACCCGCTGGACTGGTTCCACCCCAACGCCGCCGGGCAGGACAAGCTCGCCGAGGTCACCTGGCGGGCGTGGGGGCGGGCGACCTGAGGGCGGCCGGGCTCACCCGTGACGCTGTTCCGGCAGACCACCGCCGCCGTGCTGCCGGTACAGGGCGCGGGACCGCGCCGCGAGGTCCTTCGTGGCCGAGGAGTTGGCCCAGGTGCCGAGGATGATGGCCGCCCCCGGCACCACCTTCGCGAACATCCGCTTCGCCGCCCGTACGCCGGCCATCTGGGCCAGCCGGACGCCGAGCCGCAGCATCACCCGGCCGAGCGGGGCCTGCCCGCCGGAACCGAAGAGCGCCCCGGCGCGTTCCCGGCCGGCGGCCACCCCGAGCGCCAGGCGGGCGCTCTGGGCGACCTTGTGCACCTTCTGCAACACCAGCAGGTCGGTGGCGCGGTCGGTGTGGGTGGCGTCCACGCCGTACGCGGCGGCGATGTGCAGCACCATCCGGGCCTGCGTCCAGGCCAGCACGCCCACGTCGATCACCGCGCCGGGCAGCCCGGCCGCGCCGGAGACCGCGCCGGAGAGCCGCGCGTGGTTGACGAACTTGCGGACCGCCTGCTCGGCCAGGACCTCGGCGGACACCCCGGGCTGCTCGGCCCGGGCCCGCTCCGCCCACTGCGCCGCCTCCGGGCCGAGCCGGCGCACCGCCTCCAGAGCGAGGTGCTCCGGGGCGTACTGCGGGTCCTCCCGCATCCGGTCCCAGAGCCCAGCGGGCGGAGCCTCCGGAACACCGGGCGGCGCCGGTGCCGCCGTCGGGGTCGGGGCCGCGGGCGGCTGCGGCGGGAGGGCGACGGGCTGGCCGTCGGTGGGCACGGCATCGGTCACGAGGGTCTCCCGAGGGGTGGCCTGAGGTGGGACGTCGGGGGTCAGCGGCGGTGCTGGAGCTTGGCGGCGAGGCCCTTCAGCTTCTGCTGCGTGGACGGCTTGGCCAGCTCCCGGCGACCCCGCTCGATCAACTGCTGCCCCTTGGGCGAGCGCAGGAACGTGCTGATCCGGTGCATGAGAGACATCTCGTCCTCCTGTCGTGCTGCCTGTATCCATGTGTACCTCGCAGCGACAACATCTGTACCCGGGTTGCCCGACCGACAACCGTCCACTGTGGCGGGAGCGTACAGTCCAGGTCGGCGAAGATCACCACTGTCGTCCGTTCGGCGGATATCCACGTCCGCTATCCGGTCACCACCGGGCGGTGGACGGCCGCCCGGTGGCAATCCGGGAGGGGTACGGAGGAATGCATCAGGATGGCGGGTACGTTCCCCCAACCGGGTGCCGTCCGCGAGCGGCGACCCGTAGGCACGTCCCAGGGAGGTCCGCACCGGTGCTCGACCCACACGAGCTCTACGAACTCGCCGACGATCTGCCCGACCTCGGTCAGCCGGTCCTGATCCAGGCGCTGTCCGGCTTCGTCGACGCCGGCAACGCCACCCGGCTCGCCCGTGAGCAGCTGCTCACGTCCCTCGACGCGCGGCCGATCGCCCGGTTCGACCTGGACCAGCTCTTCGACTACCGCTCACGCCGGCCGGTGATGACCTTCGTCGAGGACCACTGGGAGTCGTGCGACGCCCCGGCGCTGGAGCTGCACCTGCTCCACGACGACGACGAGACCCCGTTCCTGCTGCTCACCGGACCCGAGCCGGACCTGCAGTGGGAGCGTTTCGTCGCGGCCGTCGCCGGGCTCTCCGCGCGGCTGGACGTCCGGCTGACGGTCGGCCTGAACGCCATTCCGATGGCGGTCCCCCACACCCGCCCCACCGGCGTCACGGCGCACGCCACCCGGCGCGAACTCATCGCCGGCTACGAGCCGTGGCTCCAGCGGGTGCAGGTGCCGGGCAGCGTGGGCCACCTGCTGGAGTACCGGCTCGGCGAGCAGGGCCGGGACGCGCTCGGCTTCGCCGCCCACGTGCCGCACTACGTGGCCCAGACCGAGTACCCGGCGGCCGCCGAGGTGCTCCTCGCCTCGGTCTCCCGCAGCACCGGGCTGCTCCTGCCCCGCGACGGGCTGCGGGCCGCGGCCGAGGTGGTGCGGGTCGAGATCGACCGGCAGGTCGCCCAGACCGAGGACGCCGCCGGGCTGGTCCACGCCCTGGAGGAGCAGTACGACGCGTTCGCCCGCGGTCGCGGCGAGAAGAACCTGCTCGCCCCCGAGGCCGGTTCCCTGCCGACCGCCGACGAGCTCGGCGCCGAACTGGAACGCTTCCTGGCCGAGCAGACCCGCCCGAACGACACACCGGGCAGCTGAGCCGTCAGGAAGGGCCCCTTCCCAGCGCCTGGCGCACAGGAAGGGGCCCTTCTTGACGCCCGCGTGCCCCGGCCCCGCGACACGCCCCCGGCCGGGCGGCGGGCCGGCCGCGGATCAGGCAGGCTGGAGACATGCGCCTGGCGACGTGGAACGTCAACTCCGTGAAGGCCCGCCTGCCCCGGCTGCTCGACTGGCTGGCCGGCACGAAGCCCGACGTCGTCTGCCTCCAGGAGACGAAGTGCCCGGACGGGGCGTTCCCGGTGGCCGAGGTCGGCGAGCTGGGCTACACGGTGGCCAGCCACAGCGACGGCCGGTGGAACGGTGTCGCCATCCTGTCCCGGGTCGGCCTGGCCGACGTGACCGTCGGGTTCCCCGGCGAGCCCGGCTTCCCCGACCCGGAGGCCCGTGCCCTCTCCGCCACCTGCGACGGGCTGCGGGTCTGGTCGGTGTACGTCCCGAACGGCCGCACGCCGGAGGACCCGCACTACACGTACAAGCTGGCCTGGCTCGCGGCCCTGCGGGACGCGCTGGAGGTCGAGCTGACCGGGGCGCTGCCGGTGGCGGTCTGCGGCGACTTCAACGTGGCCCCCACCGACGCGGACGTGTGGGACCCGGCGCTGTTCACCCACTCCACCCACGTCACGCCCGCCGAGCGCGCCGCCCTCGCCGCGCTGCGGGACCTGGGCCTCGCCGACGTGGTGCCGACCCCGATGAAGGGCCCGCACCCGTTCACGTACTGGGACTACCGGGCCGGGATGTTCCACCAGAACAAGGGCATGCGGATCGACCTGGTGTACGCCTCGGCGCCGTTCGTCCGCGCGGTCCGCTCGGCGTACGTGGACCGGGAGGCCCGCAAGGGCAAGGGCCCGTCCGACCACGCCCCGATCGTCGTCGACGCCGATCTGGTGCCAGCCGTCGAGTCGTTCTGACCCGTCCGGGCGAACGGCCGCACGTGTCCGGACGCCGGCCCGCGTGACGTCCGGGGCCGCCCGGCCACGCGCCGTGACGTCCCGGCACGGCCTAGGGTGGAGCCATGGCAGTCGTGAAGATCAACGCAATCGACGTCCCGCCGGGAGCCGGTGAGGAGCTGGAGAAGCGCTTCGCCGCACGGGCCGGCGCGGTGGAGAACTCCCCGGGCTTCCTCGGCTTCGAGCTGCTGCGCCCGGTCGCCGGCGAGAACCGGTACTTCGTCTACACCCGCTGGGAGAGCGAGGAGGCGTACCAGGCCTGGGCCGCCGGCCCCTCCCGCGCCGCCCACGCCACGCCCCCGGGCGAGCAACCCCGCAAGCCGGTCGCCTCCGGCGCCACCCTGCTGGAGTTCGAGGTGGTCCAGTCCGTCCCACCCCGCGCCTGACGCCCCGCACCCACCCACCCACCCGCCAACGTCGATCATGACGTCAGCGGGCCGTCATGCCCGCTTCTCACCCGCTAACGTCATGATCGACGGAATGTGGATCACGGGTTTCGCGAGGTGGTCATCGTGGCGAAGGCGATGACGTTGTCGGCGTAGCCGGTGCGGCCACCGACCCAGTCGCCGCCGCAGGTGATCAGGCGCAGGCCGGGCGGACCCTCGTCGCGGTAGACCCGGTCGGCGGGGAGCCGGTCCTTCGGGAAGTGCTCCACCGAGTCCACCCGGAACACCACCACCGAGTCGTCGGCGCGGGTCACCTCGATCGTGTCCCCGGGACGCAGCTTGTGCAGGTCGTGGAAGACCGACGGGCCGCGTTTGGTGTCGACGTGGCCGACGATGACCGCCCAGCCCGGCTCCCCGGGGGTCGGGCCGCGGTCGTACCAGCCGGTCTCCTCGGCACGTTCCAGCGGCGGTACGGCGATCGAGCCGTCCCGGGCCTGGCCCACCGGCTCGACCGGGGCCGACACCTCGATGGCGGGTACGGCCAGGCGGACCGGCCGACTCGCGCCCAGGCCACCACGCTCGCCACGGGCCGCCCGGTCGGCGTTCGCCGTGGTGGCCCAGTCCAGCGGACCGACGGTGCGTCCGAGCCCGGCGCCGGTCGCGAAGACCCCGACCAGCACCAGCACGACCGCCAGCGGAATCGACCACGGCGACCGGCGGGCCGTACGCGCGGCCGGCCGGGAGGCGGAGGAGGTGGCCATGATCGTGGTCAGCGTCGGGCGGCGCCACGCGGCCGACGGGTGGACACCAACCACACCACCAGGCCGGTCACCGTCAGAGCGACCCCACCCGGGAGCAGCAGCCCGCCCGCCGCGTCACCGGCCGCGCCGCCGAACCCGGTGGCCGGGCCACGACTGGGCCGGACCGACTTCACGACCTGGAGCATCGTCGACGCGCTCTCGCCGCCCGGGCACTCCAGCTTGACCCGGTAGTTCCCGGGCAGCGTGCGCTCCCGCACCATCGGCGTCGCCGTCAGAAACCCGCGCTGCGGCTGCACCTGGACGCGCCCGAACGCGTCGGACCAGACCACCGCCGGGATCGAGTTGTCGTGGCAGCTCGCCCGGATGCCCACCAGGAAGCCGGGCTGGACGGTGCTCGGGCTCACCTCGACGAAGACGCTCGGCGGCTGCGGCTGCGGCGCGCCCGAGGGCGCCGGCGCGGCGACCGGAACGGCCCGCGCGCCCGCCGGACGGGCGGCCTGCGGGCCGGTGAGCGGACGGCCGTCGGGCAGCGCGGCACGGGTCAGGCTGGCGGTGCGCGGCGGGGCGGCCGCGGCGGGCGCGCCGGCGAGCAGTGGGGCCGCGGCCGCGGCGAGCAGCGGCCCGGCGATCGCGGCAAGGATCGAGAGCGCGAGGTTTCCGCGGGTCACCGCCACCACAACCCCCTCCCGGCGCAGCGGCCGGGCACCACAGACGCCCGGTCTGCCGTACGGGTAGATCCTTCCATCCCCCGTCGTACATCACATCCGGTGCGGCCCGGTCCTCGCGTACGCTCGGATCGCTGTGACCGCCACCGACTTCCCCGCCACCGCCCCCGCGCGGAGCGTCCGCACCTTCCACCCGCGTCGCGGCCGGATGACCGCCCGCCAGACCGCGGCGCTGGAGCGGCTCTGGCCGGTCCACGGCCTGGACGTCCCCGACGTGCCCGGCACTCCGGTGGACCCGGCCCGCCTGTTCCCCCGGCGGGCCCCGCTGGTGCTGGAGATCGGTTCCGGGATGGGCGACACCACCGCCGCGATGGCCGCCGCCGACCCGGATCGAGACTATCTGGCGGTCGAGGTGCACACGCCCGGAATCGCCAACCTCCTGGACCTGGTGGAACGGCACGGGCTGGGCAACGTCCGGGTGGCCCGCGGTGACGCGTTGGACCTGGTCAGCGGCCTGGCCGAGGCATCGCTGGACGCGGTGCACGTCTTCTTCCCGGACCCGTGGCCGAAGTCGCGGCACCACAAGCGGCGGATCATCCAGCCGGCCCACGTGGCGCTGCTGCGCTCCCGGCTCGTCCCCGGCGGGACGCTGCACTGCGCGACGGACTGGGCCGAGTACGCCGACGCGATGCGGGAGACGCTGGACGCCGACCCGGGGCTGGTGAACGCCCACGACGGCTTCGCCCCGCGCCCCGCGCACCGGCCGGTGACGAAGTTCGAGCGGCGCGCCCTGACGGCCGGCCGCCCGGTCACGGACCTGATCTACCGCCGCCGCTGATCAACCCCCGCCGTGAGGCCGGCCGAGGCCGGCTGACCGGCGTCCTGAGGCGGGCTGACCGGCGCCCGGACGCCCGGCGGCGCCGGTCGGCGCGGGCGGTGCCGTGTCCGCGTCACGGCCCCGGTTGGCGCGTGAGGCCATGATCCAGGCACCATGGACGCGCCATGACACTCACCGCCGCGCTGCCCAGGACCGCCGACCCCGACACCCTCTACGACGCGTTCGCCGGCTGGGCGAAGGAGCGCGGCCTCGACCTCTACCCCCACCAGGAGGAGGCGGTCATCGAGATCGTCTCCGGCGCGAACGTGATCATGAACACGCCGACCGGCTCCGGCAAGAGCCTGGTCGCGATCGCGGCGCACTTCGCCGCCCTCGCCGACGAGCGGACGACCTTCTACACCGCCCCGATCAAGGCCCTGGTGTCGGAGAAGTTCTTCGCGCTGTGCGAGGTGTTCGGCGCCGACAACGTCGGCATGCTCACCGGTGACGCCAGCGTCAACCCGGACGCCCCGGTCATCTGCTGCACGGCGGAGATCCTGGCCAACCTGGCGCTGCGCGAGGGCGCCCGGGCCGACGTCGGCCAGGTGATCATGGACGAGTTCCACTTCTACGCCGAGCCGGACCGCGGCTGGGCGTGGCAGGTGCCGCTGATCGAGCTGCCGCAGGCGCAGTTCGTGCTGATGTCCGCGACGCTCGGCGACACCACCCGCTTCGTCGACGACCTGACCCGGCGCACCGGCCGGCCGACCGCCGTCGTCCGCTCGGCCGAGCGGCCGGTCCCGCTCCTCTTCTCGTACGCGATGACGCCGCTGCACGAGACCCTGGAGGAGCTGCTGGAGACCAAGCAGGCCCCGGTGTACGTCGTGCACTTCACCCAGGCCGCCGCGCTGGAACGCGCCCAGGCGCTGATGAGCGTGAACGTCTGCACCCGCGCCGAGAAGGACATGATCGCGGCGGCGATCGGGAACTTCCGGTTCACGTCCGGCTTCGGGAAGACGCTGTCCCGGCTGGTCCGGCACGGCATCGGAGTGCACCACGCGGGCATGCTGCCCAAGTACCGCCGGCTCGTCGAGACGCTCGCCCAGGCCGGCCTGCTCAAGGTCATCTGCGGGACGGACACCCTCGGGGTCGGCATCAACGTGCCGATCCGCACCGTGCTGTTCACCGGCCTGTCGAAGTACGACGGGGTGCGGACCCGGCTGCTCAAGGCCCGCGAGTTCCACCAGATCGCCGGCCGTGCCGGGCGGGCCGGCTTCGACACCCTCGGCCGGGTGGTCGTCCAGGCACCCGAGCACGTCATCGAGAACGAGAAGGCCCTCGCCAAGGCCGGCGACGACCCGAAGAAGCGCCGCAAGGTGGTCAAGAAGAAGCCGCCGGAGGGCTCGATCGGCTGGGGCGAACCGACGTTCCAGCGCCTGGTCGAGGCCGAGCCCGAGCCGCTGACCTCCAGCTTCCAGGTCAGCCACTCGATGCTGCTCAACGTCATCGGCCGGCCCGGCGACGCGTTCGCGGCGATGCGGCACCTGCTCACCGACAACCACGAGGACCGGGCCGCCCAGCGGCGGCACATCCGCCGAGCCATCGCCATCTACCGGGCCCTGCGCGCCGGTGGTGTGGTCGAGGAACTGCCCGAGCCGGACGAGACCGGGCGGCGGGTCCGGCTGACCGTCGACCTCCAGCTCGACTTCGCGCTCAACCAGCCGCTGTCGCCGCTCGCCCTCGCGGCCGTCGAGCTGCTCGACCGCGAGTCCCCGTCCTACGCGTTGGACGTCGTCAGCGTGATCGAGTCGATCCTCGACGACCCCCGCCAGGTGCTCTCCGCGCAGCAGTTCAAGGCCCGCGGCGAGGCGGTCGCCGCGATGAAGGCCGAGGGCATCGAGTACGAGGCCCGCCTCGAACTGCTCGACGAGGTGACCTGGCCCAAGCCGCTCGCCGAACTGCTGGAGAGCGCGTACGAGATGTACCGGCAGGGCCACCCCTGGGTCGCCGACCACCAGCTCTCCCCCAAGTCGGTCGTCCGCGACATGTACGAGCGGGCGATGACCTTCACCGAGTACGTGCAGTTCTACGGGCTGTCCCGCTCCGAGGGTCTGGTGCTGCGGTACCTCGCCGACGCGTACAAGGCGCTGCGGCAGACCGTTCCCGAGGACGCCAGGACCGAGGAGCTGGTGGACCTCATCGAGTGGCTGGGCGAGCTGGTCCGCCAGGTCGACTCCAGCCTCATCGACGAGTGGGAGCGGCTGCGCAACCCGTCCGACGTCGAGGAGGTCGCCGCGGCGCTGGACGACCGGCCGGCGGCGGTGACCCGCAACGCGCGGGCGTTCCGGGTGCTGGTGCGCAACGCCCTGTTCCGCCGGGTGGAGCTGGCCGCCCTGCGCCGGTGGGATCTCCTCGGTGAGCTCGACGCCGGCGCCGGCTGGGACGCCGACGCGTGGGCGGACGCGCTGGAGCCGTACTTCGAGACGTACGACTCGATCGGGGTCGGGCCGGACGCGCGCGGACCGGCGCTGCTGATGATCGAGCAGGGCCGCTCGACCTGGACGGTGCGGCAGATCCTCGACGACCCCGAGGGCGACCACGACTGGGGCATCAGCGCCGAGGTGGACCTCGCAGCCTCCGACGAGGCGGGCGCCGCCGTCGTGCGGATCACCTCGGTGGGACAGCTCTAGATTTTTCGTACGCGGGCCGCCCGGGATGTCCGGGCGGCCCTTTTCGCACCCTGGGCGATGTCAGCCCCGTCGATTAGAATGTATGTACTAATCGAGCTGCTGACCTGGGAGGATGCTCGTGACCGCGCCCACCTCCGCCACCCCGCTCGCCCCCTACGCCACGCTCCTCGGCTTCACCCGCTACGTGGACCGCACCGGCCCGACCAAGGCCACCTTCGTCGGTGGCCTGCGCAAGCAGCGGGCCAGCCGCTCCGGCTTCAACCCGCACGGGCAGTTCGTCAAGGCGCTCAAGGCCGACATCGCCTTCCACACCGGCGGCACCCACCTCGACGCGGTGGCCGATGCCGTCAAGCCCCGCTGGCGCCCGCTCTACCAGGCGCTCGTGCCGGGCGCGACGGCCTGGCTGCGCTCCCTGGGCGAACCACGGTCGGTCGACCTGGCCCAGACCCGCGACGCCCTGGCCCTTCTCGGCGACCTCCCGGTGAAGATCAACCCGCACTTCGGCGTACGCCACGCCGACGGCCGCGCCGAGGCGGTCCGCCTGCACTTCGACGAGGCCCCGCCCAGCGACGAGGCGGTGCTCGCCACCCTGCACCTGATGGCCCGCCACATGGACGCGGTGCTGCCGCACGCCGAGCCGGTCCTGGTCGACGTGCGCCGGGGCCGGGCCCACCACATGCCGGCGGCCGCGAAGCCGGAGGAGATCGAACGCTGGCTGGCCGGCGAAGCCGCCGCCTTCCGCTCCCTCTGGACCACCGCCGCCTAACCGCACCCACGCCCAGTCGGGGCGAGGGCACCCCGCCGCAGGCGCCCTGCCGGCGCCGGCAAGATCACGCTCGATCCTTGATGTAGTGGCCTCCCACGGGCAGGAGGCCACTACTCCACGGATCGAGCGCGATCTTGCGCCCGGAGGACGGCGTTACGCCGTCAGGTACTTTGCCAGGTCGTCGATGATCTTGTTGGCGGCACCGACGCCGATGCCGGTCATCCAGATCTCGTCGGAGACGACGTGCGCCTTACCGGCCTTGACCGCGGACAGGTCCTTCCAGAGGGCGCCGCCGGTCACCTTGGCCTGCTCCGCGGCGGCCTTCTCGCCGTACGCGGTCACGAAGATGACGTCACCGTCGACCTCGCCGATCCGCTCCGGGCTCACCCGGTCCATCCGCCGGTCTTCCTTGCCGGTGAGCTGCTGCCGCTCGGGGCGGCCCAGGCCGGTGTCGCCGATGACGATGCCGGAGAACGAGTCCGGCCCGTACACCCGGATCTCGGTCGGCATGAAGCGGACGATCGAGATCTTGCGCTCGGCGGCGTTGCCCAGCTTGGCGCCGAACTCCTTGGCCCGGGTCTCGTAGGCCGTGAGCAGCTCACGGGCCTGCTGCTCCTTGCCGAGCGCCTTGCCGTCGAGGAGGAAGTTCTCCTTCCAGGTGATGCCCACCTTCTCGGTGAAGACGGTCGGCGCGATCGCGGCCAGCTCGTCGTAGAACTTCTCCTGGCGGAACTTGCTGCCGAGGATCAGGTCCGGCTTCAGGGCGGTGATCGCCTCCAGGTCGGGCTCGGTGAGCACCCCGACCTCCTTGATGCCGGCGAGCTTCTCCTCGCCGAAGTACGTCGGCCAGCTCTTCGCCTGACCGGCGGTGGCGGCACCGACCGGCGTGACGCCGAGCGACAGCGCCGTGTCGATCTTGTCGGTGTCGAGCACGACCACGCGCTTGGGCCCGGCGGGCACCTTGGTGGTACCCATGGCGTGGGTGATCTCCCGGGTCTCCGCGGTGGAGGTGCCGGCGACCGGGTCGCTCTCACCGCAGGCGGTGAGACCGACGCCGAGGGCGAGCGCCGCGGTGAGGGCGGCGGCGAGACGACGCATCAGTGTCCTTTCGAGGGGTACGAGCCGGCGCGCGGCGATGCCGCGTCGTCGGCGGAGGGGCGGGCCGCCGGAGCGGCGCCCGCCGCGATCGGGGCGGCGGAGGTGGACCGGTCACCGGCACGAGCCGTGGTGACCGGTGCGGATTCGGGGCCGGCGTCCCGGCCGTCACCGGTGCCCGGGGCGGTGCCGGCGGCCGCATCGGTGCCGCCGATCGAGCCGCTGGCGGCGGTGCCGGCGGCCAAGTCGGTGGCGGTGGTGCCGGGCAGCGGGGCCAGGGACGGGCTGGCGAGGCCGGGCACCACCAGCGGGGCGCCGGTCACCGGGCAGGGCACGACGACGCAGTCGAGCCCGAAGACGTCCCGGACCAGGTCGGCAGTGAGAATGTCGCGGGGCGGTCCGGCCGCGACGACGGCGCCGGAGCGCATGGCGATCAGGTGGTCGGCGTACCGGGCGGCCTGGTTGAGGTCGTGCAGCACGGCGACGACCGTCCGGCCCCGCTCGACGCGCAGCCGGTGCAGCAGGTCCAGCACCTCGACCTGGTGCGCCAGGTCGAGGAAGGTGGTCGGCTCGTCGAGCAGCAGCGCCTCGGTGTCCTGGGCGAGCGTCATCGCGATCCAGACCCGCTGGCGCTGCCCGCCGGAGAGGGTGTCGACCGGGCGGTCGGCCAGCCCGGCGACGTCGGCGAGGGCCATCGCCCGGTCCACCGCCTCCCGGTCCTCCGCCGACCACTGCCGCCACCATCGCTGGTACGGCTGCCGGCCCCGTCCCACCAGGTCGGCCACGGTCACGCCCTCCGGGACCAGGGGGCTCTGCGGCAGCACGCCGAGCCGCCGGGCGACCTCGCGGGTCGGCAGGTCCCGGATGGCGGCCCCGTCGAGCAGCACCGTTCCCCGGCGCGGGGTGAGCAGGCGGGCCATCGTGCGCAGCAGCGTCGACTTGCCGCAGGCGTTCGGACCGACGATCACGGTGAACGCGTCGCGGGGCAGGTCGAGGTCGAGCCCGTCCAGCACGGTCCGCTCGTCGTAGCCGGCGACCAGGTCGCGGGTCGAGAGCATCAGGCCTCCTTCCGAGGGGCGGCGGACGACATTCGGGCGATCGCGACAGCACCGCCCGCCGACGCGGGCGCCCCGCCGCCGGCAACCGGCGCGCGCACGGGCGTCGCACCGGCGGCAGCCAGCACGCGCACGACGGCCTCACCGACAGCGACCGGCCCGGCCGCAACACCGCCGGCAACCGGCACACGCACGGGCGTCCCGCCGGCGGCAGCCAGCACGCGCACGACCGCCTCACCGACAGCGACCGGCCCGGCCGCAACACCGCCGGCAACCGGCGCGCGCAGGGCCGCCCGGCCGGCG
Organism: Micromonospora thermarum; assembly: GCF_012034245.1. GTDB lineage: Bacteria > Actinomycetota > Actinomycetes > Mycobacteriales > Micromonosporaceae > Micromonospora > Micromonospora thermarum. Next base: position 60,517 of record NZ_JAATEO010000010.1, read on the forward strand.
GCGGCCGGCGCGGGCCGCGTGGACACGCGGGCGACGGGGGCCCGCTCGACCGCGATCGTCACGACGACCTCCGCCGGCCGCGCAGCAGCAGGAACATGAGGTACGGGCCGCCGATGGCGGCGGTCAACACCCCGGCCGGCAACTGGGTGGGCGCGAACAGCCGCCGGCCGGCCAGGTCGGCGAGCACCAGCAGCAGCGCGCCCAGCAGTGCCGCGCACACCAGCGGCGGGCGCTCGGCGCGGACCAGGCGACGAGCCAGTTGCGGCGCCACCAGGGCGACGAAGTCGACCGCGCCGACCTGGGCGGTGACCATCGCGGCGACCAGCACGCCGGTGCCGGCCAACCCGATCCGGCGGGCCACCGGCCGCAGCCCGATGCCGCGGGCGGTGTCGTCGTCCAGGGCGCTGCTGTTGAGGGCCCAGCCGGCCCACGCCAGCACCGGCAGGAGCGCGACCAGCGTCACGGTGATCCACACCGTCTCCGTCCAGCCCTTGCCGGCGAGGGTGCCGATCAGCCAGATCTGCGCCCGCAGGCCGTCGATCGGGTCGGCGGTGAGCAGGACCACCTCGGTGAGCGCTCGCAGCGCGAACGCCACCGCCACGCCGGCGAGCACGAACCGCTGGGCGGCCAGGCCGTGCCGGGCGCCGAGGACCAGCAGCAGGGCGGCGGCGACCAGACCGCCGACCAGGGCGCTCGACGCGACCAGGACGGCGGCGGCGCCGCTGGTCAGGGCCACCGTGGCGGCGAGGCCGGCGCCCTGGGTGATGCCGATGACGTCGGGACTGGCGAGCGGGTTGCGGGCCACGCTCTGGATCAGCGTGCCGGCCACCCCGAACGCCGCGCCGGCCGCGGCCGCGAGCACCAGCCGGGGCAGCCGCAGGTCGAGGACCAGCAGGTCGTACGGGGTGCCGGCGCCGGAGAGCGCCCGCAGCACGTCCGGAGCGGCGACGAACGGGGTGCCGAGCGAGAGGCTGAGCACGCCGGCGGCGAGCAGCAGGACGACGAGTACGGCGGCGGCGAGCACCGACCGGCGGCGGATCTGCACGCTGACCGGCCCGACCTTCAGGAGCGACCGCCCGGGCAGCGCGGTGACCGTGGCGCTCACGCGGTCACCACCTTGGCCCGACGGACCATGATCGCCAGCAGGGGCGCGCCGATCAGCGCGGTGACGATGCCGGCCGGCACCTCGCCCGGCGGGTCGACGAGCCGGCCGACCACGTCGGCGCCGAGCAGCAGCGCCGGGCCGAGGAGAGCCGAGAGCGCGAGCGTCCAGCGGTGGTCCGCGCCGACCAGGGCCCGGGCCAGGTGCGGGACGGCGAGACCGACGAACGCGATCGGCCCGGCGGCGGCGACCGCGGCACCCGTGAGCAGCACGGCGGCCGCGCCGCCGCCCAGGCGGACCAGGCCGATCCGGTGCCCGAGCCCCCGCGCCACGTCGTCGCCGAGGGCGAGGGCGTCCAGGCCGCGGGCGACCAGGGCGGCCAGCACCAGACCGGCGAGGACGAACGGAAGCACCTGCCCGGCGACCGACAGGTCCCGACCGGTGAGCCCGCCGACGACCCAGAACCGGTAGTCCTCGAAGGTCCGGGCGTCGATGCTGAGCAGCGCGTACACGATCGAGGCCAGGCTCGCGTCGAGGGCCGCGCCGACCAGCGCGAGGGTGACCGGGCTGGCGCCCTCCCGGGCGCGGGCGGCGACCGCGAAGACCAGCACGCCGGCGCCGAGCGCCCCGGCGATGCCGAACCAGACGTACCCGGCGAGGGTGGACACCCCGAACACGGAGATCGCGAGCACCACGCCGAACGAGGCGCCGGCGCTGATGCCGAGGATCCGGGGCTCGGCCAGGGGGTTGCGGGTCAGTGCCTGGAGCAGCACCCCGGCCACGGCGAGCGCCGTCCCGACGGCGAGGCCGAGCGCCGTACGCGGCATCCGGAGGTCCCGGACGATCGTGGTGGCCTCGCCGGTGTCCGGCGCGACGAGCGCGTGCCACACCTGGTCGACGGTGAGCGGGCGGCTGCCCAGGGCGAAACTCGCCAGCACCGCCAGCACCAGCAGGATCGCCGCCGCCGCGATGACCGCCAGCCGGCGGCCGACGCGCGCGCGGGCGGGGGAACCGGCCGGGGCGGGCCGGGTGGCGAGGGTGGTCACGGGTCTCCTGAACAGGGGCGCTTAGGTGCGCCTTACCTTAGCTGACGAGGTTAGGGAGACCTAACCAGCGGCGGTCGATCCGGTCCGACGCGAGAAGCGGCGCTCCACGACCGGAGCGGCCCTACCCTGGGAAGATGCGATTCGACCAGCACACGGTCGTCCTCCTGGTCCGCCCACCGGACGCGCCGGAGCTGCCAACGGAGGCGCTCGACCGCCTCCAGGACGCCCACCTGGCGCATCAGGCCGGGCTGGCGGAGCAGGGTCTCGTGCTCGCCGCCGGTCCGTTCGTCGACACCGACGACGAGCGGCTGCGCGGGTTCGTGGTGCTCTCGATCTCGCCGGACGAGGCGCGCGAGCTGTACGCGAACGACCCGGCGGTCCGCGCCGGACGGCTCGCCGTTCAGGTGATGAGCTGGATGGTGCCGGAGGGGATCCTCCGCTTCGAGAGCGTGCCGATGCCCCGCTCGATGCTGGAGGCCGCGGCCGGCGACTGACCGGCAGTTGCGCGGGCCGGCTACCGTGCCCGCCGTGAGCGACGACTCAAGCGCGGTCGACGGCTGACCGCCGTCCGCCGGCCCGGAGAAGGTCAGCCGGCGCGCTGGGGCGAGGCCGGCCCGTCCGGCTGGGCGTCCGCTCCGGCGGCCAGCTCGCCGACCGGCACGGCCCGTAGGGCGTCCACCGTGCCGACGATCACCCGCAACGCCGGGTGGTAGTCGTGCAGCACCTGGCGACAGCGCTCGCACGGCGGCAGCACCTCCCGCCCCCGGTCCCCCACGACGACGATCGTCTCCAGCTCGGTGACGCCCTGCGTGGCGGCGGCGCCGACCGTGACGACCTCGGCGCACAGGTCACCCGTGGCGTGGCGGACGTTCACCCCGCTGAAGACCCGCCCGTCGGCGGTCCGCGCCGCCGCCGCCACGGTGTGCCGGTCGCTGCGGCAGCGCAGCTTCGCCACCGCCGTGGCCGCCTGCACCAACGCCCGGTCGGTGTCCCGCATCGTCATGGTCCCGCCCCCGGTGGTCGACGTCGGCGGTCAACTCTAGACGTAGCGCACGCCGATAACCCCGGGGCGCTGGGCGTCCGGCCTGCCTATCCTTGGCGGCGACATGCAGAAAGAAGCCGCCTCCGCCGCGCCCGACTCCGCCCGCGAGCTGCACCGCCGCCTGAGCCCCCTGATGTTCCGCGACCAGCGCCGCCTCCAGCGGCGGCTGGACGGCGTCCGGAAGCTGCGCGACCCGCAGCGCCGGGAGTCGGCGCTGGCCGAGATCGCCGCCGACGTGGCACGGGCCGAGGCGCGGCTGGCGAGCCGGCGGGCGGCCGTACCGGCGATCACCTACCCGCCGGCGCTGCCGGTCAGCGAGCGCAGGGACGACATCGCGGCGGCGATCCGCGACCACCAGGTGGTGATCGTCGCGGGCGAGACCGGGTCCGGCAAGACGACCCAGCTACCCAAGATCTGCCTGGAGCTGGGGCGGGGGATCAACGGGCTGATCGGGCACACCCAGCCCCGCCGGCTGGCCGCGCGGACGGTCGCCGACCGGATCGCGGAGGAGCTGGGCACCGAGCTGGGTGACGTGGTCGGCTACAAGGTCCGCTTCACCGACCAGGTCAGTGAGCACAGCCTGGTCAAGTTGATGACCGACGGCATCCTGCTGGCCGAGTTGCAGACCGACCGGATGCTGCGCCAGTACGACACGATCATCGTCGACGAGGCGCACGAGCGCAGCCTCAACATCGACTTCATCCTCGGCTACCTGAAGCAGCTCCTGCCCCGCCGCCCCGATCTCAAGGTGATCATCACCTCGGCGACCATCGAGACGGACCGGTTCGCGCGGCACTTCGCCGACGCCGAGGGTAAGCCGGCCCCGGTCGTCGAGGTCTCCGGCCGGACGTATCCGGTGGAGGTGCGGTACCGGCCGCTCGTCGAGGTGACCGAGGCGGCGGACGAGGACGAGGCGGACGAGGAGAACGTCCGCGACCAGATCCAGGCCATCGGCGACGCGGTCGAGGAACTGGCCGGCGAGGGGCCCGGCGACATCCTGGTCTTCCTCTCCGGCGAGCGGGAGATCCGGGACACCGCGGAGGCGCTCGGCAAGCTGGTGCAGAAGAAGCGGTCGCTGCTGGGCACCGAGATCCTCCCGCTGTACGCGCGCCTGAGCACCGCCGAGCAGCACCGCGTCTTCGCCCCGCACACCGGGCGCCGGGTCGTGCTCGCCACCAACGTCGCGGAGACCTCGCTGACCGTGCCGGGCATCAAGTACGTGGTGGACCCGGGCACCGCCCGCATCTCCCGCTACTCCAACCGGCTGAAGGTGCAGCGGCTGCCCATCGAGCCGGTCTCCCAGGCGTCGGCCAACCAGCGCAAGGGGCGCTGCGGGCGTACGTCGGACGGCGTCTGCATCCGGCTCTACGACGAGCAGGACTTCCTGTCCCGCCCCGAGTTCACCGACCCGGAGATCCTGCGGACCAACCTCGCGTCGGTCATCCTCCAGATGACGGCGATCGGGCTCGGCGACATCGCCGCGTTCCCGTTCATCGACCCGCCGGACCGGCGCAACATCACCGACGGCGTGAACCTGCTGCACGAGCTGGGCGCGCTGAACCCGGCCGAGACCGACCCGGCGAAGCGGCTCACCGCGCTCGGCCGGCGGCTGGCCCAGTTGCCGGTGGACCCGCGGCTGGCCCGGATGGTGCTCGAGGGCGAGCGGAACGGGTGCGCCACCGAGGTGGTCGTGATCGCGGCGGCGCTGTCCATCCAGGACCCGCGTGAGCGCCCGGTGGAGAAGCAGGCCCAGGCCGACCAGGCGCACGCGCGGTTCGCCGACAAGGAGTCGGACTTCGTCGCGTACCTGAACCTGTGGCGGTACCTGCGCGAGCAGCAGCGGGCCCTGTCGTCGAGCGCGTTCCGGCGGATGTGCAGGGCGGAGTACCTGAACTACCCGCGGGTCCGCGAGTGGCAGGACATCGTGAGCCAGCTCCGTCAGGTGCTGCGTACCCCCGAAAAGGAGCAGGGCCGGCGCAGGCCGGCGGAGGCCGCGCCCGACGGCGGCGGGCGGCGCCAGGCCGGCGCGGACCTGCCGGAGGAGATCGACACCCCGAAGGTGCACCAGTCCCTGCTGGCTGGGCTGCTGTCGCACGTCGGTCTGAAGGACCCGCAGAAGCACGAGTACCTGGGGGCGCGCGGGGCGAAGTTCGCCCTGTTCCCCGGGTCGGCGCTGTTCAAGAAGCCGCCGCGCTGGGTGATGGCCGCCGAGCTGGTGGAGACCACCCGCCTCTGGGGCCGGGTCAACGGGCGGGTCGAGCCGGAGTGGGTCGAGCCGCTCGCCCAACACCTGGTGAAGCGCAGCTACAGCGAGCCGCACTGGGAGAAGAAGCAGGCCGCGGTGATGGCCTACGAGAAGGTGACGCTGTACGGGATCCCGATCGTCACCTCCCGCAAGGTCAACTTCGGTCGGATCGACGCGGCGCTGAGCCGGGAGCTGTTCATCCGGCACGCCCTGGTCGAGGGCGACTGGCAGACCCACCACCAGTTCTGGGCGGACAACCGGAAGCTGCTGGCGGAGATCGAGGAGCTGGAGAACCGGGCGCGGCGGCGGGACATCCTGGTCGACGACGAGACGATCTTCCAGTTCTACGACGAGCGGATCCCCGCCGACGTCGTCTCCGGGCGGCACTTCGACGCGTGGTGGAAGAAGGAGCGCCGGCAGCGGCCGGACCTGCTCACCTTCACCCGCGAGCTGCTGGTCAACGCCGGCCGGGGCCGGGTCGACGAGGCCGACTACCCGGACGAGTGGCGGGCCGACGGGGTGAGCCTGCCGCTCACGTACACGTTCGACCCGGGCACCCCGACCGACGGCGTCACCGTGGACATCCCGCTGCCCCTGCTCAACCAGGTGCCGGCGGAGAGCTTCGACTGGCAGGTGCCCGGCCTGCGCGAGGAACTGGTGATCGCGCTGATCCGCTCGCTGCCCAAGGCGCTCCGGCGCAACTTCGTCCCGGTTCCGGACTACGCCCGCGCCGCCCTGGCGGAGATGCCGGCCGGCCAGGAGCCGCTGCTGGACGCCCTCACCCGGCAGCTGCGCCGGATGACCGGGGTGACCGTGCCGCGGGACGCCTGGGACGTCGCGAAGCTGCCGCCGCACCTGCGGGTCACCTTCCGCGTGCTCGGCGACGACGACGAGCCGGTCGCCGAGGGCAAGGACCTGCCGACCCTGCAACGCCAGCTCAAGGCGGAGGTACGCCAGGTGGTGGCCGCCGGCGCGCCGGACGTGGCGCGGACCGGGCTGACGGAGTGGAGCATCGGCACCCTTCCCCGCACCATCGAGCAGGTACGGGCCGGGTACGCGGTCACCGCGTACCCGGCACTGGTGGACGAGGGCGCGACGGTCGGGGTGAAGGTGTTCGACTCCCCGGGCGAGCAGGAGGCCGCGCACTGGGCGGGCACCCGCCGGCTGCTCCGCCTGACCGTGCCCTCCCCGGCGAAGTTCCTCCAGGGGCGCCTGTCCAACGAGGCGAAGCTGGCGCTGAGCCGCAACCCGCACGGCGGGGTGCAGGCGCTGATCGAGGACGCGGCCGGCGCGGCGATCGACAAGCTCATCGCCGACGCGGGCGGCCCGGCCTGGGACGCCGAGGGGTTCGCGGCGCTGCGCGAGACCGTGCGCGCCGGACTGGTGGACACCGTCGTCGACGTCGTGGACCGGGTCCGGAAGGTGCTCGCCGCCGCGTACGCCATCGAGCAGCGCCTGGGCGCGACCCGGAACCTCGCGGTGGTGGCGGCCCTGGCGGACATCCGCAACCAGCTGACCGGACTGGTGCACGCCGGCTTCGTCACCGAGACCGGGTACGCCCGCCTGCCCGACCTGCTGCGCTACCTGACCGCGATCGAGCGCCGGCTGGACCGGCTCCCCGGGAACCCGGCCCGCGACAAGCAGCAGCAGGACCGGATCACGGTCGTGCAGAAGGAGTACGCCGACCTGCAAGCCGCGCTGCCTCCCGCGAAGCGGCAGTCGGCGGCCGTCCGGCAGATCCGCTGGATGATCGAGGAGCTGCGGGTGAACGTCTTCGCCCAGGCGTTGGGCACCCCGTACCCGGTGAGCGAGCAACGCATCTACCGCGCGATGGACGACGCCGAAGCCCGCTGACCCGCCCCGCCCCGCCCCGCCCCGCCCCTACCCCGCGATCTTGCACTTTGTGCCTTCGATATGGACGGTCCCGCGTCTTTTGTCGGGGCCAGAACTGCAAGATCGCGGGACGAGGGTGCGGGACGAGGGGGCGGGACGAGGGGGCGGGACCGGGGGGCGGTTACAGGGGCTCCACGCCGGGTGGGAGGTCGGCGGTGGCGGTCGCTTCCTGGACGTACTCCATCAGGATGCGGCGGAGTTCGCGGCCGGCGTGGGTGGGCACCACGTCGCGGCGGCGGGCCACCCCGATCGTGCGGCGGACGCCCGGCGGGGCGAGCCGGGTGACCCGGATGCCGGGCCGGCGGGCCACCACGATGCCGGGGACCAGGGCGATCCCGAGCCCCGCCTCGACGAAGCTCAGCACGGCGTCCATCTCGCCGCCGTCGACCGAGAGGGTCGGCTCGAAGCCCGCCTCCCGGCACGCCTGGAGGGTGGCGTCGCGCAGGTCGTAGCCCTCCCGGAACATGACCAGCGGCTGGTCGCGCAGGTCGGTGATGCGCAGGTGCCCGCCGGGCGGCACGGTCGGCACCGGGTCCACCGAGGCCACCACGAGGCTCTCGGTCAGGATCGGGTCGGTGCGCAGCCCCGGGTCGACGCCCTGCGCCGGCATGATGATCAGGGCCAGGTCGAGGTCGCCCCGCAGCAGGTCGCGCACCAGGTCCTGCGAGCCGCCCTCCTCCACCCGTAGGTCCACGGTGGGGTGGGCGTCGCGGAAGCGGCGCAGCACCGGAGGGGCGAGCGAGGTGGCCAGGCTGGGGGTGGCGCCGAGGCGGACGCGGCCGCGCCGCAGGCCGACCAGCTCCTGCACCTCCCGGGTCGCCGTGTCCACGTCGGCGAGGATCCGCTTGGCCAACGGCAGCAGCACCTCCCCCGCCGCGGTGAGCCCGATCTTGCCCCTTACCCGCTCGAAGAGCGGGGCCCCCAGGTCGGCCTCCAGAGCGTGAATTTGCTTACTCAGCGAGGGCTGCGTGATACCGACCGCCTCGGCCGCCTGGGTGAAATGTCGTAGTTCTGCGACCGCTACGAAGTACCGGAGCTGATGGAGCTGCATCTAGATAGCCTATGGCTATCAAGACTGCGGGGTCGATGCATTGGACGACTGATCAAACTGCTCCTAGCGTCGGTCGTGTGGTAGTCACGAGAACTCGGTCGCCCATCCGCTCCAGCGTCGGCCTCAAGGCCGTCATGGCGGTGACGGGCATCATCCTGGTGCTGTTCCTCGTCGCGCACATGCTCGGCAACCTGAAGGTCTTCGCGGGCGCGTCGTCGTTCGACCACTACGCCCACTGGCTGCGGGAGATCGGCAAGCCCCTGCTGCCCGGCGTCTGGTTCCTGTGGATCATGCGGGCCGCGTTGCTGGTGTCGGTGGTCGCCCACATCTGGGCCGCCACCACGCTCGCCCTGCGCGCCCGGGCCGCCCGCCCGGTCCAGTACGCGCACCGCAAGAAGATCCAGGGCAGCTACGCCGCCCGCACGATGCGCTGGGGTGGCGTGATCATCCTGCTCTTCGTGATCTACCATCTCCTGGACCTGACCACGGGGACGCTGAACCCGGTCGGCGACCCGAGCCGCCCGTACGCCAACGTGGTCGCCGACTTCGCGCCCTCGCGCTGGTACGTCACGCTCTTCTACACCCTCGCCGTCGTCTCGGTCGGCTTCCACCTGCGGCACGGCGTCTTCAGCGCGCTGCGCAGCCTCGGCCAGCAGACCCCGCAGGGCGAGCGCCGGGCGAAGAACGTCGCCCTGGCCGTCGCCGTCCTCCTGTGCGCCGGCTACCTCGTGGTCCCGTTCGCCGTACTCACCGGATTGGTGTCCTGACCATGGATCTCTACACCGAGGGCGACCCGATCGCCGACACCAGGGCTCCCGACGGCCCGATCGAGACCCGCTGGGAACGCCGCCGCTTCGAGGCGAAGCTGGTCAACCCGGCCAACCGCCGGAAGATGACGGTGATCGTGGTCGGCACCGGCCTGGCCGGCGGGTCGGCCGCGGCGACCCTGGCCGAGCAGGGTTACCAGGTCAAGTCGTACTGCTACCAGGACAGCCCGCGCCGGGCGCACTCGATCGCCGCGCAGGGCGGCATCAACGCCGCCAAGAACTACCGCAACGACGGCGACTCGGTGCACCGGCTCTTCTACGACACCGTCAAGGGCGGCGACTTCCGCTCCCGCGAGTCGAACGTGCACCGGCTGGCCGAGGTCTCGGTCAACATCATCGACCAGTGCGTCGCCCAGGGCGTCCCGTTCGCCCGCGAGTACGGCGGCCTGCTCGACACGCGCTCCTTCGGCGGCGCGCAGGTGCAGCGCACCTTCTACGCGCGGGGCCAGACGGGCCAGCAGCTGCTGCTCGGGGCGTACCAGGCGCTGGAGCGGCAGATCGGCCTCGGCAACGTGGAGATGAACGCCCGGCACGAGATGCTGGAGCTGATCATCGTCGACGGCAAGGCCCGGGGCATCGTCGTCCGGGACCTGGTCACCGGCGAGATCACCACGGAGTTCGCCGACGCGGTCGTGCTCGCCTCCGGCGGGTACGGCAACGTCTTCTACCTCTCCACCAACGCCAAGGGCTGCAACGTCACCGCCACCTGGCGGGCGCACCGCAAGGGCGCGTACTTCGCCAACCCCTGCTACACGCAGATCCACCCGACCTGCATCCCGGTCTCCGGCGACCACCAGTCGAAGCTGACCCTGATGAGCGAGTCGCTGCGCAACGACGGCCGGGTGTGGGTGCCGAAGGCCAAGGGCGACAACCGCAAGCCGAAGGACATCCCCGAGGACGAGCGGGACTACTACCTGGAGCGGATCTACCCCTCCTTCGGCAACCTGGTGCCCCGGGACATCGCCTCCCGCGCCGCGAAGAACGTCTGCGACGAGGGCCGTGGCGTCGGCCCGGGCGGGCTCGGCGTCTACCTGGACTTCGCGGACGCGATCACGCGGCTCGGCCGCAAGGCGATCGAGGCGAAGTACGGCAACCTCTTCGAGATGTACGAGCGGATCACCGGCGAGGACCCGTACGAGGTCCCGATGCGGATCTACCCCGCCGTGCACTACACGATGGGCGGCCTGTGGGTCGACTACGACCTCCAGTCGACCATCCCCGGCCTGTTCGTGATCGGCGAGGCGAACTTCTCCGACCACGGCGCGAACCGGCTCGGCGCGTCCGCGCTCATGCAGGGCCTCGCCGACGGCTACTTCGTCCTCCCGAACACCGTCGCCAACTACCTGGCGGCCGGCCCGTTCGAGAAGGTCGAGGCGAGCCACCCGGCGGCGGTCGAGGCGCGGCGGGACGTCGAGGACCGCATCCAGCGGCTGCTGGCGGTGAACGGCGACCGCACGGTCGACTCGTTCCACCGGGAGCTGGGCCAGATCATGTGGGAGCACTGCGGCATAGAGCGCTCCGAGGCCGGCCTGCGCAAGGCGATCGACGAGATCCGGGCGCTGCGCGCGGAGTTCTGGCAGCGGGTGCGGATCATCGGCGACGCCGACGGGCTCAACCAGTCGCTGGAGAAGGCCGGCCGGGTGGCTGACTTCTTCGAGCTGGCCGAGCTGATGTGCATCGACGCCCTGCACCGCGAGGAGTCCTGCGGCGGCCACTTCCGGGCCGAGCACCAGACCCCCGACGGCGAGGCGCAGCGCGACGACGAGCGGTTCGCGTACGTGGCGGCCTGGGAGTACGGCGCCGAGCAGCCCGTGCTGCACAAGGAAGACCTGAAGTTCGAATACGTCCACCCCACGCAGCGGAGCTACAAGTGAACCTGACCCTGCGCATCTGGCGCCAGAAGGGCCCTGAGGACAAGGGTCGGATGGTGACCTACCAGGTCGACGACGTGTCCCCCGACATGTCGTTCCTGGAGATGCTCGACGTGCTCAACGAGCGGCTGATCCTCGCCGGCGAGGAGCCGGTGGCGTTCGACCACGACTGCCGCGAGGGCATCTGCGGCATGTGCGGCCTGATGATCAACGGTAACGCGCACGGGCCGCAGCGCGGCACCACCGCCTGCCAGCTGCACATGCGGCAGTTCAAGGACGGCGACACGATCGACATCGAGCCGTGGCGGGCCCGGGCCTTCCCGGTCATCAAGGACCTGGTGGTCAACCGCAACGCGTTCGACAAGATCATCGCGGCGGGCGGCTTCATCACCGCCCCGACCGGCAGCGCCCCGGAGGCGCACTCCGTACCGGTCGCCAAGGGCAACGCGGACGCCGCCTTCGAGTCGGCCGCCTGCATCGGCTGCGGCGCCTGCGTGGCGGCCTGCCCGAACGGCTCCGGCATGCTCTTCACCGCCGCCAAGGTCACCCAGCTCTCGCTGCTGCCGCAGGGCCAGCCGGAGCGCTACACCCGGGTGATCGGCATGGTGGACGCGCACGACGAGGCCGGCTTCGGCGGCTGCACCAATGCCGGTGAGTGCACGGTGGTCTGCCCGAAGGGCATCCCGCTGAACACCATCGGCCGCCTGAACCGCGACTACCTCGCGGCAACCGCCAAGCGGGGCGACAACACCCCCGGCTCCTGACGCGACGCCGCGGGCGACGTCCCCTCCGTTCAACGAAAGAGTGGCTGTCCGACGTCGGACAGCCACTCTTTCGCTGTATCTGCGCGCAGACCGGTCGGTGTGGCCGCGGCCGGTTCGAGGGACGCTGCACGGGTAGCACCCTCCGGGAGGACGCCGAGAGGGGACATCCGGACACGAAGGCACTGACCTGGCAGGGCAAGCGGGACGTACGGGTCGAGGAGGTGCCCGACCCCCGCATCGAGGAGCCGACGGACGCGATCGTCCGGATCACCTCCGGGTGGCGCTGCGGCACTTCCAGGCGGCCGGCGGCGGCACGCTGATCCTCACCGGATCGGTGCTCGGCCACATCACCGCTCCGTACCTGAGCGGGTACGTGGCGAGCAAGTGGGGTCTGCAGGGGCTGGCCCGGGTCCTCCAGCAGGAGGCCCGGGAGACGCCGGGCGTGCACGTCTGCATCGTCACCCCGGGCAGCGTGGACACCCCGGTCTACCAGCGGGCGGCCAACTACCTGGGCCGCCTCGGCCGCCCGCCGCTGCCGGTCACCACCCCGGAGCGGGTCGCGCGGGCCATCGTCGACTGCGCCGACCGCCCCCGGCGGGAGGTGTCGGTGGGCCGGGCCAACAGCGTCATGCGCTTCGGCTTCACCGTGCTGCCCGGCGTGTACGACGCCCTGGTCGGGCCCCTGATGCGGCTGGCAGCGCTGACCGACCGGCCGGTGGAACCGCACGACGGCGTGGTGTTCGCCCCCGCCCCGGGTAGCGAGCGGCTCCGCGGCGGCTGGCTGCCCGATCTGGTGCGGGTCGCCCGCGCGGTCGGCGAGGCCCCCGCAGCGATCCGCCGCCGCCTGGGCTGACGGGGGTAAGGAAGGGTCCCTTATCGACGCCTGAGGTAGAGCAGGGGTCCCCTCTCAACACCCCGGGCTACCGTGTACGTCGGAACACGGCGGAGGGACGGCGATGGCGGCACCAGCGCAGGACGGGAATCGGGACCGGTCGCTCGGCCGGCGGGTGAGCGGAACGGTCGGGCTTGCCGCCCTGGCCGGCCTCGCCTGGGTCGCGCGCGACATCCCGCTGGCGCTCGGCGGCCGGCTGACCGGCGCCCGGGCCGAACGGGCGCTGCGCTCGCCGCAGTACCGCGAGGGCGCCTTCCGCAACCCGGCGAGCAGCCGCTCGATGGCCGGCGCCCCGGACCGCAACCTGGTCCGGGAGCTGATCTTCGGCAAGCAGAAGCGCCACCCGACCGCGGCCGTGCCGCTGCTGCGGCCCGCCGACCCGCCCGCCGGCGACACGACGCGGGAACTGAACGTCGTCTGGTACGGCCACGCGTCCGCGTTGATCGAGATCGAGGGACGGCGGGTGCTGCTCGACCCGGTGTGGAGCGACCGCTGCTCCCCGTCGGCCCTGGTCGGGCCGAAGCGCCTGCACGAGCCGCCGGTCCGCCTCGACGAGCTGCCCAGGCTCGACGCGATCCTAATCTCCCACGACCACTACGACCACCTGGACCTGGCCACCGTCCGGGAGCTGACCGCCCGGCAGGACGCGCCGTTCGTGGTGCCGATCGGTGTCGGCGCCCACCTGGACCGGTGGGGGGTGCCCGCCGACCGGATCATCGAGCTGGACTGGTCCGAGAGTTACGAGGTCGGTGCCCTGACGCTCACCGCCGCCCCCGCGCAGCACTTCTCCGGCCGGGGGCTGCGCCGCGACGGCACGCTCTGGAGCTCGTGGGTGGTCGCCGGCGCGCACCGCAGCCTCTTCTACACCGGCGACTCCGGCTACTTCGACGGGTACGCGGCGATCGGAGCCGCGTACGGGCCGTTCGACGTGACGCTGATGCAGATCGGCGCGTACGACCGGGCGTGGCCGAGCATCCACATGTTCCCGGAGGAGGCGGTCACCGCCCACCTGGACCTGCGGGGCGGGCTGCTGATCCCGGTGCACTGGGCGACGTTCAACCTCGCCCTGCACGACTGGTCGGAGCCGGTGGACCGGCTCTGGGCCGAGGCGAAGGCCCGGGACGTGCGGCTGGCGGTGCCCCGCCCCGGCGAGCGCGTGGTGGTCGACGACCCGCCGCCGGTCGACGGTTGGTGGCAGGCGGTCGCCTGACGCGGCGTCCGGCCTCAGAGGACGAAGGCGTCGGTCCAGAGGGCGCCGGAGCGGCCGGAGAGCGAGTCGAGCATCGCCACCGCCTGACCGTCGGTGAGCTGCGCGACGAAGTCGATGATCGCCCGGCCCCGCGCCTTGCCGAGCCGGTCCGGCGTCCGCGGGTGCAGCTCCGCCTCGGCCAACTCGACCAGGTCGTGCAGGCGGCGCGGCAGCCGCGACTCCTCCTCCGGGTCGAGGAGCCAGTCCAGCAGCGCCTCGACCAGGGTGGCGAGGAGCCGCGCCTGGCCGCGCTGGTGCAGTGCCAGGTCGGGCCGGGCCAGCACGAACCGGTGGTGCACGAACTTGAGCACCTGCACCTCGTGCCACTGCGCCGGGGCGAGCAGCACGTGCCCCGAGCGCACCGAGGGCGTCTCCACCACCCTGATCGCGTCGACCAGCCGTGTGGTCCAGCGGGCGGAGAAGCGGGCCACGTACTGCTCGGCCTCGATCGACCCGTCGAACGGCACCGCCAGCAGCCCGTCCACCAGTTCCTCCCGGACGTGCTCGACGGCGGCGGCGAACGCGTCGTCGTCGGCGATCCAGGCGTCCTTGCGGTGCACCTGGCGGCGCAGCCGCTCGATCGCCGAGCCGGGCCGGCGCGCGGCGGTGGCCAGGCCCTGCTCGGTGATCGCCCGCAGGCTCCCGTTCTCCCGCTGCCAGGCGGTCAGCTCGGCGGCGACCGCGCCCTGCTGGAGCACCCCCACCCGGTAGAAGTCCTCCACGTCGTGGATCGCGTACGCGATGTCGTCGGCGGTGTCCATCACCGACGCCTCGACGGTCTGCTGCCAGTCGGCGATCCGCCCGGCGAACGGCTCCCGCGCCTGGCGCAGGTCGTCGATCTCGGTGCGGTACGCCCCGAACTTCGTCGAGCCGCTGGCCGGGTCGTCCGGCGGTACGGCGGCGCCCCGCGGCGCCGGATCGAGCAGCCGCGGGTGCGGATCGGGGTGGTCCAGGCGCGTCCACGGGTACTTCAGCATCGCCGCCCGGACCGCCGCGGTCAGGTCCAGCCCGGTCGTCGCGGCACCGCGGATCTCGGTGGAGGTGACGATCCGGTACGACTGGGCGTTGCCCTCGAACCCGTCGGCGAGCCCGAGCCGCTGGCGGGCCAGCCGGTCCAGCACCCGCTCCCCCAGGTGCCCGAAGGGCGGGTGCCCCAGGTCGTGGGCGAGCGCGGCGGCCTCCACCACGTCCGGGTCGCAGCCGCCCAGCTTCTCCAGCAGGTCCCGGTACCGGTCGTCGGCGGTGAGCCGCTCGGCGATCGCCCGGGCCACCTGCGCCACCTTGAGGCTGTGGGTGAGCCGGTTGTGCACCAGCAGGCCCGAGCCGCCGGGGCTGACCACCTGGGTTACCCCGTTCAGACGGGCGAAGAAGGGTGAGGCGACGATGCGGTCCCGGTCGGCCCGGAACGGGCTGGCCGCCAGGTCGCCCAGCGCCCGCGCGCTGCCACCGAAGAGACGGCGCGCCCGGGGTTCCGCAGGTGGTTCCATGATCGCCACGGTAGCCCGGCAGAATGCAGCACGGAAACCAACTCCGAAGGCGGATCGAGATCGTGACCCTCTCTGTTCATCAGCGGATCGCCGAGGAACTCGGCGTCGCCGAGCGCCAGGTACGCGCGGCCGTGGAGCTGCTCGACGGCGGCGCGACCGTGCCGTTCATCGCCCGCTACCGCAAGGAGGCCACCGGCCTGCTCGACGACACGCAGCTTCGCACCCTGGAGGAGCGGCTGCGGTACCTGCGCGAGCTCGACGAGCGGCGGGCCGCCGTGCTGGAGTCGATCCGCAGCCAGGGCAAGCTCGACGAGGCCCTGGAAGCGCAGATCATGGCGGCGGACTCGAAGTCCCGCCTGGAGGACATCTACCTGCCGTACAAGCCGAAGCGGCGGACCCGCGCGCAGATCGCCCGCGAGGCCGGCCTGGAGCCGCTCGCCGACGCGCTGCTCGGCGACCCGACGCGGGATCCGCGCGAGACGGCCGCCGGGTTCGTCGACGCGGACAAGGGGGTGGCCGACGCCGCCGCCGCGCTGGACGGCGCGCGCGCCATCCTCATCGAGCGGTTCGCGGAGGACGCCGACCTCATCGGCACGCTGCGCGAGCAGATGTGGTCGCGGGGCCGGCTCGTCTCCCGGGTACGCGAGGGGCAGGAGGCGGCCGGTGCCAAGTTCGCCGACTACTTCGACTTCGCCGAGCCGTACCCGAAGCTGCCCTCGCACCGCATCCTCGCCATGTTCCGGGGCGAGAAGGAGGGCGTGCTCGACCTGACGATGGACCCGGAGCCGGAGGGCGACTCCGACGCGGTGGCCACCGGCCCGACCCGGTACGAGGCGGCCGTCGCCGGTCGCTTCGGGATCAGCGACCAGGGGCGCCCGGCCGACAAGTGGCTGGCCGACACGGTGCGCTGGGCCTGGCGTACCCGGATCCTCATCCACCTCGGCGCGGACCTGCGCATGCGGCTGTGGCAGGCCGCCGAGGAAGAGGCCGTCCGGGTCTTCGCCACCAACCTGCGCGACCTGCTGCTCGCCGCGCCGGCCGGCGCCCGCCCGACCATGGGTCTGGACCCGGGCCTGCGGACCGGCGTGAAGGTCGCCGTCGTCGACGCCACCGGCAAGGTGGTCGCCACCGACACGATCTACCCGCACGAGCCGCGCCGGCAGTGGGACGCCTCCATCGAGACCCTGGCGAGGCTGGCCGCCGCGCACCGGGTGGAGCTCGTGGCGATCGGCAACGGCACCGCGAGCCGGGAGACCGACAAGCTCGCCGGTGACCTGATCAAGCGCCACCCGGAGCTCGACCTCACCAAGATCGTCGTGTCCGAGGCCGGCGCTTCGGTCTACTCGGCGTCCGCGTACGCCGCCCAGGAACTGCCCGGGCTGGACGTGTCCCTGCGCGGCGCGGTCTCCATCGCCCGCCGCCTCCAGGACCCGCTCGCCGAGCTGGTCAAGATCGACCCGAGGTCCATCGGGGTCGGGCAGTACCAGCACGACCTGTCCGAGGTGAAGCTGTCCCGGTCGCTCGACGCGGTCGTCGAGGACTGCGTCAACGCGGTCGGCGTCGACGTCAACACCGCCTCCGCGCCGCTGCTGACCCGGGTCTCCGGCATCGGCGCCGGCCTGGCGGAGAACATCGTGCTGCACCGGGACGCCAACGGACCGTTCCGCACCCGGGGCGACCTGAAGAAGGTCGCCCGACTCGGACCGAAGGCGTTCGAGCAGTGCGCGGGCTTCCTGCGCATCCCCGGCGGCGACGACCCGCTCGACTCGTCGAGCGTGCACCCGGAGGCGTACCCGGTGGTGCGGCGGATCCTCACCGCCACGGGGCAGGACCTGCGGTCGATCATCGGGAAGAGCACCATCCTGCGGGGGCTGCGGGCCACCGACTTCGTCGACGACACGTTCGGCCTGCCGACCGTCACCGACATCCTCAGCGAGCTGGAGAAGCCCGGCCGCGACCCGCGGCCCGAGTTCCGCACCGCCGCCTTCGTCGAGGGCGTCGAGACGCTCGCCGACCTGACGCCGGGCATGGTCCTGGAGGGCGTGGTCACCAACGTGGCGGCGTTCGGCGCGTTCGTGGACGTCGGGGTGCACCAGGACGGGCTGGTGCACGTGTCGGCGATGTCCCGCACCTTCGTGAAGGACCCGCACGAGGTGGTCAAGTCCGGCGACGTGGTCAAGGTGAAGGTCCTCGACGTCGACGTACCCCGCAAGCGCATCTCGTTGACCCTGCGCCTGGACGACGACGTTGACGCCGGCCGCGGCGGCGCGGACGGCGGTCGCCGCGAGCGCGGCGGCCCGCGCGGTGAGCAGGGTGGACCGCGCGGTGACCGGGGCGCCGGGCGCGGCCAGGGCGGCTCGGGCGGACGTGGCCAGGGCGGCTCCGCCGGACGCGGCGGCTCCGGCGGCCAGGGCGGCTCCGGCGGCCAGGGCGGCTCCGGCGGGCGCGAGGGCCAGGGTGGCCGCGGCGGGCAGCCGCGACAGGGCCGTGGCGGTGCGACCCCGCCGCCGGCCAACAGCGCGATGGCCGACGCGCTGCGTCGGGCCGGTCTGGCCTGACCGGTACGTGGAGCGGATCCCGCCGATGTGGAGCTGATGTCGCGGACGGATCGAGCCTGTGGTCCGTCCGCGACAGCCACCACCTGGGGACGCCGGGCGCCCAGCGCAGCCGGGCGCCTCGCTCGGCGCTGGCCGTCGGTGCGTCGGTGCGGATGACGTCCCTGTCGAGCTGCCCGCACAGATGGGGCACCGGGCGACGGACCATCGCGTGGTGCCCGCGCCCGGTGTCCCGAGATTCCTCGGGCAATCCGACAATCGGCACCGCGCGGCCGGTGGTCCCATGCACGGGGCAGAGATGGAGCGTTGAACACCAGGAGGCGCTGTTTGCTCAGGTAGAGCGGCTTCCTAAGGGAGGCCGGTTCCGGGATGGCGACCGGTGCCCTGAACACCGGCCTCCGCAGCGCCGCCCTGCCTTGCTCCACGCTGGCCTCAGCGCCGCCGTGGACCACGCCTCGCGAGCCGCCCCCTCACCGCAGGGGCCGTACCCGGTGCGGGCCCTGCACCCGGGCCCACCGGTCTCGGTCGCGGGGTAGAAACGGACGGAGTCACCGTCCGGTGCCGCGCCAGGAATCCGGTAGACGCCGGTGATCAGCAGCATGGGCATACCCGCGACGCCACCAGCATCCCGGCATGCCGACAAGACTCAGACCGGCCGTCGACCCCTCCGAGTGACCGCCATAGTCACGACCTCGACTCCGGACCCCGGGCGGATGGCCACCAGAACGCCGACGGCGCGGTGGGCGTCCTCCACAGCCTCACCGGTTATCCACAGCCCCCGCACCATCGACTTGCCGGCGTGCGCGGCGTCGTGGCCGGCGCAGTCGACGCCGGCATCAGGTGGCTGATCAAAGGGTCGTCAACCGGTTGTCGACCGCGGCGTGGTGCGGACCGTCTGGGTCCGCCCCGCGTTGCCCGCCTGGCTAGACTTCATGATCATGACGGTTGACGTGGGGCCCGGCGAGGTGACGTGTCCGTCCGGGCAGCTGGTGGTCTTGGACGGTGGTTACCTCGAACTGTGGTCCGGCGACCGGACGCCAAGCGACGAAGAGCGTCCGGCAACCGACTTCGCGATCGTCGGGCCGGACGCCGAGGCCGCGGCGGAATCGTTCGACCGGCAGGCCGGCACCCGGCTGTATGACATCCCCGCCCACTCCGTCGCCGAGCTCATCGCGACGTTCGACGAACACTGCCGGGAACACGGGCACGATGCGAGTCTGCGCGCGTACCAGCAGCAGGTTCCGCACCGGGAACGGCTCCGGCATGCCGTCGCGGCCCGGGAGCCGGGGTTTATGGAGCCGGGAACTGCACCTACGCCGGGACGGTGGCGAGTGGCACGTCAGCACCCATGAAACGGGCAGCCTGGACGATGCTCTGGCCGCTTCAGGACATCCCCAGGCACCACTGCCGGGCATGGACGACCCTGACCGGCTGACTGGCGTACTGGATGTACACGCGGCGACCGTGCCGATGACTCTCACACCGATGCTGCACCGCACCGGACTCGCACTCGGACATCCGATCGAGGTCAACGCCGCCTACATCCTTGTGCCCTCGCTGGCCGTCATCCCGCGCGTCGAAACCCTCACCATGGTCGATCAGCACACCATCAACCTCGGCATGGACGGCTACTGCGCCGCCCTCGAGATCGACGCCGACCGGATGGTGACCCACTACCCCGGGCTCGTCCGCCGCCTCGACTGAGGAGGCTTTCCCACCACAACACCAGGCAAAAGCCGCCATCCAGGAGACTGCCATGCGTGCCCTGCTCATCGCCATCGGCGTCGTCGCCATCGTGCTCATCGTGCTCGGACTGATCCTCAAAGCGCTCAAATGGCTGCTAATCATCGGACTCGTGGCCCTGATCGCGGCCATCGTCCTCGGCGTCATCCACGCCCGGCGCGCGCTGCGCTAAAGCCGTCCCGGCTTCCCGTCATGAGTGCCGGACCGCCGCTGCCGGGCTTGTGGCGGCGCGTCACCCCGAATCATCGTCGACGACCCGCCGGCCGGCGGCGCCGGCAGGTGAGCAACCGCGCCGGTGCACCGGGCCCTCCCGGACCGGTGCACCGGCTGCCCTCCGACCAGAGGGCCGGACCGTTCCTGCCTACCGGGCCGATATGGTCCGCACATGGGTGGTGAACCCGCCCGGCGTGTGGGTGTGGAACATCAGGGAGACCCAGTCGTCCTGGTAGCTCCACGTGCTGGCGCACTCCCACGGCAGCGCCGCCGTCGACACCACACCCGGAGCCACCAGCAACGGCACCCCCGCGAAGGTCGTGGACACCGCCGCGTGCGCGTGACCGGCCAGCACCGCCACCACCTGCGGGTGGCGGGACAGCACGGTAGCCAAGGCTGCCGGGTTGCGCAGGCCGATCACGTCGATGAACGGGATACCCAGCGCGGCCGGCGGGTGGTGGAAGCCGACGACGGCAGGAGTCCCGGGGGCGGCGGCCAGCCGGGCGTCCAGCCAGTCTAGCGTGGACGTTGACAGCAGGCCGTCGTCCTCACCGGGGATCGAGGAGTCCACCAGCAGGATCTGCACACCGCCGTGGGCGGCCGCCGACTGCGGTGCCGCCAGATGTTCGGCGAACACCGGCGTCACATCGTGATTGCCGGGGCACATCAGTACCGGGAAGCGGTCGTGCAGAGGCTTCAGCACCTCGCGGAGCTGGGCGTACTCCTCTGCCGTGCCGTTCTCCGCCAGATCACCGGTGATCACGACGGCGTCGAGGGCTCCGGGCAGGGCGCAGAGGTACGACACCACCCGGCCCGCCCGGTCCGCACGTTCCGGGCTGCCGTCGAGATGCAGGTCGCTGAAATGCGCCAGGACGGTCACTTCTGGTTTCCGGCGCTCTGTGTGGCGCCGTCCGCCTCGGCCGGCACCCGATCCGGTGAGTTGTCCCGGCCGTGGCGCCAGCGAGCCCACGCACCCAGGCACATCGCCGCCGACAGCACCACCACGCCGATGAACGTGGCGGTGGACTGGTGCAGTCGCGGGTCGAGGAACTGGGCCAGGTACGTGATGATCAGATTGGTGCCGAAGAGCATCGACACCGTGATCGGCTCGGTGCGGACGATGCCTGCCTGGAGCAGGTACAGCGAAACGATCACACCGACGGTGCTGATCAGCAGGATCGCGCCGATGTTGCGGGGCGTGTACGCGGCGAAGCTGTCCCGGGCGATCAGCAGGCCCAGCGTGACCAGGATGAGCACCCCGAACCGGGACGCCATCATCTGTTGCACGGACATGCCCTTGTCGCCGAGACGCTTGGTGAAATAGGTGACGGCGGACAGCGCGAAACTGGTCAGCACGCAGTAGATCAGCCCCGCCGCCAGGTCACCCTTCGACAGGTCACCGATCGCGGAGGAGCCGTTCCAGGCCGCCGCGACCAGGAACACCATGGCAGCCAGCATGCCGAGCGCGGCGACCACCTCCAGGCGCAGTGCCCGCACGCCGGGGCGCAGCTTGAAGCCGAGCACGATGGTGATGCCGGGCACCAGGCCGAGAATCACCGAGTTCGCCATGGCCGGCTCGAACACGGTGAACGCGTACAGCACCGCGACCCAGCAGACCATGGTGGCCAGGTTCAGCGCGATCACGTCCGGCAGGCAGCGCCGGACCGTGGCCAGCAGCGCCTTCTTGTCCCGGCAGACCAGGAAGTAGAACCCCTGCGCGAGGACGAACGAGTTGAAGGCGATGAACTCCGGGGACAGGTGCTGGACCAGCGAGCCCTCGAACACCGACTTGGTGGAGTTGATGACGCAGTAGCCGAGCACCAGCAGGGTGCCCAGGACGGGAGCGACCCGGGTCGCCGGGGCGGCGCTACGCGACATCGTAGAAGCCCTCACCGTCGAGGTAGCGAGCCGTCATGTAGTCGCGCATCATGACCCCCTCCACCTCGTGGACCAGGTGCACGAGCAGCGGATACGTCAGGTCGTTGATGGTCTGCGAAAGTTCCTGGCCGGGGCCGACCCGGGTCAGCCGGCCGTGGTAACTCTCCAGCCCCTCGATCTCGTCCATCCTCGGGTAACCGATCAGCTTTCCGCCGGTGGGTGCGATCATGTTGACGCACACCGCGTGCCGAGGGGTCTCGTAGTGGTTCTGCCAGTTCGCCAGGAACGTGTCCGGGTCGGTGTACGCGGTGACCGTCCACTCCAGCTGGCTGCTGCCCAGCGCTGCCCGGGTCAGCAGTGGCAGCTCGGCCCCGCAGACACGCGCGCCCGTCTCGATCAGCCGCGGGCCGTCCGGGGTCAGCTTGACCTCGGTGTGCGCGGGGCCGTTCGCCACGCCGAGCGCGTCCAGCACCTTGCTCACGTACGCCACGAGCGCTTCCTGCTCCTGGCCGTCCCGGACCATCAGCTGCGAACCGGCGAGCAGGTCACGCACGCCGTTCACGCGCACGTGATGGGTGCGCCACAGGTCACAGACGTAATGCTTGCCGTCCATGCTGACGGTGTTGACGTAGTACTCGGCGCCGATCAGGTATTCCTGGGCGACCACGCCGTCGTTGCCCTGCCCCAGTGCGCTACGCCGGCCGGTCAGCGTTTCGAACGCGGACCGCACCTCGGCCGCGGTGCCGCAGAAGTGCACGCCGTCGTTCAGCGCACCGCGCAGCGGCTTGAGCACCACCAGGCGGTCGGTGCCGCCGTACCAGTCGAGCAGGGTGTCCAGATCGGTGGCGAGGACCTGGTCGGCGGCCGGCAGACCGGCCGCCTTCACCGTCTCGATCATCCGGAACTTGTCCCGGCGGGCGGCGCTCAGCGCGGTGCCGTTGGTACGCACCCCGATGGCCTCGCTCAATGCGTCCGCCATCTCGACACCGCTCTCCGCACCGGCGAGCAACGCAACCGGAGCGTAGGGGCGGATCGCGGCCACCGTGGCGTCCAGATCACCGGCGTGCACGACGGTGTCCAGGAAGTCGTCCGCCTGGAACGATGCCGCGAACAGCGCGGGCGGGTCAGTCAGGCTCTGCACGTGGAGACAGTCGAAGCCGGCGGCGTGGAACAGCGGGGCCAAGTGCCGTGCGGTCGAGAAGGCGTCGACTATCGCGACGACCGGTCGATGGGGGGTCCTCATGGTCAAAACCTCTCGTCTGTGTGTTCGGACTGTGCGCGGCGTACCGCAGCCCTGAGGAGTCCGGCGAACAGGGGGTGCGGCCGGGTGGGCCGGGAGCGGAATTCCGGGTGAGCCTGCGTCGCCACCAGATAGGGGTGCACGTCATTCGGGTACTCCACGAACTCGATCAAGGACCCGTCCGGTGACGTGCCGGAGATGACCAGTCCAGCCTTGGCCTGCAACTCGTCCCGGTACGCGTTGTTCACCTCATATCGGTGCCGGTGCCGTTCGGACACCTCGGCGGCCCCGCCGTACGCGTCGCGCACGACAGAGCCCTCAGCCAGCACCGCGGGGTACGTGCCGAGGCGCATCGTGCCGCCCAGATCACCGCCGCCGCCGACGATGCCGACCTGTTCCGCCATGGTGGACACCACCGGGAACGGTGTCTCCGGGTCGAACTCGGTGGAGTTCGCTCCGGCCAGGCCCAGTAGGTTACGCGCCGCCTCCATCACCACGCATTGCAGGCCGAGGCAGAGCCCGAGCAGTGGTACGCCATTCTCGCGAGCGAATCGGACTGTCTCGATCTTTCCCGGCACGCCACGCTCACCGAAACCGCCAGGGATGCAGATGCCGTCCACATCGGCGAGCTGTGCCTCGGCGCCCGCCGGTGTAGCGCAGTCCTCGGAGGTGACCCATCGGATACGCACCCGCGCCGAGGCGGCGATGCCGCCGGCCCGGATCGCCTCGGTCACCGACAGGTACGCGTCTGGCAGGCTGCATCGCGTGCAAAATGGAGCGAAACCGAACAAGAAGGATCGATGAACGAGCGCCGTCGCCAGGACAAACACCTGCACCAGGTTTACGAATATGTGCTGCGTCACAAGAAGGTCCAGAACGCCTCGCCTGAATTGGGACTCTCGCGAGCGGAAGTGCAGGGCGCTGTGGCACATCTCATTGGTCTCGGTCTGGTGCGCCACCTTTCCGGCAAGCGCTTCGCAGCCGTTCATCCGCGCGACGCGGCCGAACACGTGCTGCTGCCCCTCGAACATGAGGTACGGGCCCGCCACACCGAAATAGACGAGGCTCGGGACCGGCTGCAGGACTTCGTGCCCATCTTCGAAGCCGGCCGCTCCCGCCTGGCCAGCCCGCCGCCGCCGGTGGAGCGGATCAGATCCCTGGCCGCCGCGCGGGCGATCATCGCCGAACTCCGGAAGGGCTGCACCGACGAGATCCTGAACGCACACCCGGGCAACGGCGGATCGGGCGGAATCCTGGAAGAGACGGTCCTACACGACGAGACGCCCCCGAACCCCGGCGTCCGTAGCCGCCTGCTGCATCAGCATGCGGCCCGGTTCCACGCCGGAGTCGCCCACCGCCTGGACCGCCTGCAGGCCGCCGGCACCGAAGTGCGCACGATCGGCGACGAGTTCAGCCGCCTGCTCGTCTTCGACCGCACCGCCGCACTGATCGAGGACCCGGAGAACCCCGCCGCTGCCATCCTGATCCGCGACCCCGCCGTGATCGGGTGGACGGTCCACCAGTACGAGCGCCTGTGGCAGGCCGCCGAGCCGTACCACACCGGCGCCGACGAACAGCAGGACTTCACGCAGAGCCTGCAGGCCCAGATCGCCGCACTGCTCGCCGATGGCCTGACCGACGCCGCGGTCGCCCGCCGCATGGGCCTGTCAATCCGAACATGCCGCCGCCACGTCGCGGAGATAATGGCGAGCCTCCGCTCGGAGAGCCGCTTCCAGGCGGGCTACCAACTGGCGGCCCGGAGGCTGCGAGGCCGCTCTCCCCAGCCGGTCCCGGCGCCCCACCCCACGCCGGACGGTCCACACCCCACAATGGCGGCGGGGCCGGACGGGCAGCAGCACGAGGAGCGTCCGGTACCGGGCCCCGGACCGTCCTGACGGGTCGGCGGGGCAGGGGCCGTGTCCGGGTTGAGCCGGGCGTACGGCATCGCCGCGCCGGACCGGGTGGTGAACATTCCGGTCGATCCGATCTGCCGGTAGAGCATCCGCCGAGCAGCGGCCGAAGGGACCTCGTCCAAGCCGTCAAGGATGAGTGCCCACGGCCAGGTCCTGAGCCACTCACGCAGCTGAACAGGCTGAATATCCTGCTCCGTGCGCTTCTGGATCATGGTGGAAATCCACCGGAGCAAGGTCGTCTCGGTCCCCGTACTGATCTCCTCGGCGCACTTCGCCAGGTCCACCCTGACCGGCCACCGACGGTTGCTGGGCACGCCCAGTCCAAGCCGCTCCAGGGCCGCAACGGTGCCGTCGACCACCTCACGTGCGAGGGGCCAAGATCGGCCTCCTGGAGCATGGCAGCGCGGTACGCCTGCGCGACCAGCTGGCTGAGGGTCGACTTGCCCTGGCCGGGACCGCCAACGACCACCGGTTGCCGTACACCAGGGTGGAGGTGCTGGCCGGTTCGACGGACAGTGCGGTCGCGACCAGGAAGAGCACCGGGGTGATGGGTCAGCGTGCCAGATCACAAAACCTTTGACGTGCAGGCCGCTGTCGCGCGTCTCCTTCTCGTTGATTTTCTTGGCGATGAAGCTGTTGATGGTATCGATGCCACCCGCCTCCGCGACCGCGGTCAGATCGACATTCGTCACGAAAATCAGGTAGTCGGGCAGACGGGAGCGGGTGCGCTCCGCAACGACCTTGATCCATCTGGCGACCTCACGGGAGATCTCGCCCTGGAGCCAGACCGCGTTGTCGCGCGGTTCCGGCTTCGGTTTGATCTGGAACTTCGACTGCAGGACCACGTAGCGGGTCCAGGCGTCGATCCGGTCACTGACGCCCGTCGACGTGGCCGACCAGTTGATCGTCGCGGTGTACGTCGCCTCGCGGCCGCCGTCAGGTCCGTCGCCGAACACCTGGACACCCGGCCCGATCTCCAGACGGCCCAGCGCGACGATCATCTGCTCGAACGCCCGTGACCCGAGGCGGTTCAGGTCATAGTCCGGCATGCGATCGCCCTCGTCACAGTACGGGCCGGGTCGCCCTCGCACCTGGCCGGCGCATGCCGCGCCCGGCTCCCGATGTCAGGTGGCTGAGCCTACGCCGAGGTGCGTCGCCCGCTCCTATGCCGCGCCAGCGGTCCTGCACGTACGGTCGGCGGTCGGCTCCAACGGGGACACTCCCGCGACCCTCTCGGGTATTTCCCTACAGGAGGCGGGCAGGTGGTGGACGACTGCCTGCGAGCCGACGCGGCCTGATTGAGCCTCGGACGGGTGCGCCGGGGTGCGATTCAACGACGTGTCGTTAGCACGACAACCTCCGCACCACCCGCCCGCTGATCCCATCCACGGGGCAGCACGACAACCTCCGCACCACCCGCCCGGCGACCCAATGCACGCGGCGGCCGCGACAGTGTCCGCAACCGGCACCCGGCGGTCCCGTTCATGGGGCAGCTCGACAGCCTCCGAACAGGGTTCCCGCCCGCCAACGGATAGGACCGCGGTCGTCGGGGCGCGGCGTCGGGGCGTACCGTCGCGGTCGTGGGTGCGGAGGACGGCCTGGACTGGCGGGAGCGGCGGCAGCGGGCGGTGGCGGCGCACGCGGCGGCCGACGAGCGCCGGCGGGCGGCCGAGGCCGCGGAGGCGGCGGAGCTGGTCGCCTGGTTCGTCGCCGAGGCCCGGCGGCGCGGGCTGCCGAGCGAGCGCCTGACGGCGCGGTCGTACGACGGTCGCGGCCGGTACCGGACCCGGCTGCGCGGCTGGTACGTGGACCGGGCCCGCACGCGGGCGGTCGACGTCGACGGCCGGTTCCACCTGCTGACCGTGCGGGGCGGCCTGCGTGCCCGACTGTTCGGGGCGGACCCGCAGCCCGGCCCGGCGCCCCTGGTCATCGGCGCGGGCGGGCGCGACGGGGAGTCCGTGCCGCTTCGGGTGCTGCTCAGCCGGCGGCTTGACGACGCCGCGCCAGGTGCCACCAGGTCTGCTGCACCACCAACGTGAGCAGGCCGGCGAGCACGATCGCGCACAGGTTGATCAGCAGCTGCAGCGCGGAGCCGGCCGCCTCGTGCCACACCCCGTACGCCGTGGCGACCGCGACGTTCGCGGCGGCCGGCACGGTGGTCACCGAGATCAGCACCCCGACCAGGCTGCCGGACTTCTTCGAGGTCAGCGAGAGCATGCCGGCCACGCCGGCGAGCAGGCCCACCACCCAGGAGAGCGCGTCGGGCCGCCAGATGAAGTCGGTCAGCGGACGCTCGGCCAGCAGCATGTCGCGGCTCACCAGGTCGGCCGCGGTCAACGCCCAGGTGCTGACCACCGTGAGCGCCATCGCCGCCAGGAACCCGACGACGAGGGCCTGCACGGACCGCATGATGACCCGCCCCTTGCGGCGCAGCAGCGCGACGCAGAGCGCGGCGAGCGGACCGAACTCGGGGCCGACGACCATCGCGCCGACGATGAGGATCGGCTGGTCGAGGAGGACGCCGATGCCGGCGATCATCGTGGCGACCGTGATCAGCACGAGGTAGGTGGCGGAGAGCTCGGTCTGCTCCCCCGTCTTGGCGGCGATCTCGTCCCAGACGATGGCGTCCGCCCCGCTGCCCGGTGCCTCCCGGGCGGCCCGCTCGGCGGCGGTGGAGATCGTCATCTCCACGTCGTCGGCGGAGATCCCGCCGTGCACCTCCACGCCGAGCTGCTGCAGCCGGTGCAGCACGCCGTCGGCGCTCTCCCGTACGACGTCGCAGAGGATGAGGTCGCCCCGCGGTTGGCGGGCGGCACCGTCGAGCACCGCCAGATGGGTCACCCCGGGTTCGGTCGTCAAGAGGTCGACCACCGCCGTGGACCGGTCCGGCGGCGCGATGACCCTCAGGTGCAGCACGTCTCTCCCCTCGCGGCAGCGTGATCGGACCTTACTGCCTCAGCCGCCGTCTCCCAGCCGAAGGGGAACCCAGCCTCCAGGTTGCGAAGCTTTACCGGGAGCAAGTCCGCCATATGGCTAGCTGTCGGATCAGCCTGCTACTCCCCCCGGTGTCCGGGCTCCCCTGGGCGAGTTGGGTGGACGAGGAGGGCTTCCTGTGGCTTGAGGAGTACCCGGTGACGCCTGGTGTGACCGGAGAACGCGTGCTCAACGGCCACATCTTCGCCCTCTACGGCGTGTACGACTACTGGCGGCTGACCGCCGACTCGCGGGCGGTCGCGATCTTCGACGGCGCTGCCTCGACCCTGCGTCACCATGTTCCCGCGAGCTTCCGCGCTCCCGAATGGATCAGCCGGTACTCGGTCGGCTGTCCCAACTCGGCGGGCGCGGTCCTCGAGCAGAAGTCGCTGACCTTGTCCCGCCAGTCCAACGCCAACGCGGATCAGCGCATCCGCGTTCGGGGCCGCGGCATCCATTACCGGATCTACAACGGCGCCCTGGCCGGCTACCTGGTAGCAGAGGCACCGGGAGACCGGGTCCTGCTGGGTGCGGTGGCGAAACACGCGTACACGCCGGAACGGACGCTGCGCTTCGCGTCCGGAACATACACGGGGTATCGCTACAGCGCGGGGTGGACCGTGACCGAGCGCAGAACGTTCACCTTCTCCCGGAGTTCCGCGGCCCCCTTCAGCGCTACCGCCTGGGTCAACGGTCGACTGAGCTACCAGATCACGGCTGGTGCCTACGCGGGCCTCTGGCTACCGGCCGTCGAGGGCCTCACGCCTGCACCATGACCCGCGCACGGGATGCCACCGGCACCCGTGTCCTCCCCCGCTGCTCGGCGTTTGTCCCGACGGGATCGGAGTTCTATGCCTGTTTGCGCCATCCCTCACGCACGTGCCTGATACAACCTTTTTCAGAGGTTTGTCCGATTGACCGGGAGGTAGGAACGGTGCCGGTGTCTGCTGTGGTGACGCCCGAGGGTCCTCCGCGGTCGATCCGACCCGCGCGGGGAAAGCGGGTGCTGGACATCGTCGCGGCGGCCGTCCTGCTCGTGCTGCTCGCGCCGGTGATGGCGATGGTCGCCCTGCTGGTCGCCGCCGGGCTCGGGCGGCCCGTGCTGTTCCGCCAGTGCCGCGCCGGTCGCCACGGTGAGCCGTTCGAGCTGGTCAAGTTCCGGACCATGCGTCCTCCGGACCCCCGGCGCGGCCTCGTCGGGGACGCGGACCGTCTCACGCCGCTGGGTCGCTGGCTGCGCTCCACCAGCCTCGACGAACTGCCCACGCTCTGGAACGTGCTGCGGGGCGACATGAGCCTCGTCGGCCCCCGCCCGCTGCTGCCCGAGTACCTGTCCCGCTACTCTGCCAGCCAGGCCCGTCGCCACGAGGTACGGCCCGGCGTCACCGGGCTGGCCCAGGTCCGCGGCCGCAACGGTCTGAGCTGGGAGGAGAAGTTCGACCTCGACGTGGAGTACGTCGAGACGTGCAGCCTCCGCCTGGACCTGTCGATCCTCATCGCGACCGTGCGTACCGTGCTGCGGCGGGAGGGGATCTCGGCAGCCGGTGTGGCCACCGCACCGGAGTTCCTCGGCACACCGGCCGGAACGGTGCCGACGGCCGGGCCGGGGATCCCGCCGTCGGCGACGCCCCGACGGGCCGCCACGGTACGGCAGGGCGGACGTCGATGACGCGCACCGTGTACCTGTCACCGCCCGACGTCGGGCCGCTGGAGGAGTCGTACCTCATCTCAGCCCTGCGTTCCGGCTGGGTCGCGCCCGCCGGCCCGGACCTGGACGCCTTCGAACGAGAGGTCGCCGCCCGTATCGGCACCCGCGGCGCCGTGGCGGTCAGTTCGGGGACCGCGGCACTGCACCTGGCGCTGCTCGGTGTGGGCGTCTCCCCGGGGGACACCGTCCTCGTCCCCACGCTGACTTTCGTGGCGACCGCGAACGCGGTCCGGTACACCGGTGCCCGGCCGGTCTTCGTCGACTGTGACCCGCACACCGGCAACGTCGACGTCCCGCTGGTCGCCGAGTTGCTGAACCGACTGCGCTCGCGCGGTGAGCGGATCGGCGCGGTGGTGCCGGTCGACATGTTCGGCAGTTGCGCGGACTACAGCGCGCTGCTGCCCGTCTGCGCGGAAGCGGACGTTCCGGTGGTGGAGGACGCCGCCGAGGCGCTGGGCGCAGCGCACCACGGCCGGGCGGCGGGTTCGTTCGGTCGGGTCGGCGCCCTGTCGTTCAACGGCAACAAGATCATGACCACCTCCGGCGGCGGGATGCTCGTCTCCGGCGACATGGCGCTGCTGGCCCGGGCCCGGCACCTGTCCACCCAGGCGCGGGAGCCCAAGGCGCACTACGAGCACCGCGAGACCGGGTACAACTACCGGCTCAGCAATCTGCTGGCCGCGTTGGGCCGGGCGCAGCTCGTGCGGTTGGACGGGATGATCGGCCGCCGCCGGCAGCTTCGTGACCGGTACGCGAAGCTCTTCGCACCGGTGCCGGGTGTCGAGCTGGTCGGCGCCGAGGACACGGCGTCCAACTGCTGGCTCACGGTCATCCGCGTGCGCCCGGAGCGGTCCGGCTGGACGGCGGCCGACCTGGCTGCCCACCTCGCCGCCAGGGACATCGAAACGCGCCCGGTGTGGAAGCCGATGCACCGGCAGCCGGCGTACGCGGGCTCGGAGAGCCTGCTCACCGGGGCTGCCGACGACCTGTTCGCCGAGGGGCTGACCCTGCCCAGCGGCAGCGCCCTCACCGAGCGGGAGATCGTGTCCGTCCTCGGCGCGATCGACGAGTTCCTGAGCGCCCGGACCGGAGCGTCGTCCGCGTGACGCCACTGGTGGTCGTGGGCTGCGGCGGCCACGGTCGGGAGGTGCTGACCATCGCCCGGGCGGTGGTCGCCGCAGGTGGGCCCCGCTGGCACCTGGCTGGGTTCGTCGACGACCGGCCCTCCGACGAGAACCTCAAACGGGTGCAGCGCCTCGACGTGCCCTACCTCGGCGGCGTCGCGTGGCTACGCGACGCGCCGCCGGACACGCACCATGTGATCGGCATCGGGGACCCGCGGGTGCGGCGTGCCGTCGCTGCGCGGGTCGACGCGTACGGGACACCGGCCGCGAGCCTCGTCCACCCGGACGCCACCGTGGGCCCGGACACCCGGTACGGGGCGGGGTTCGTCGCCTTCCCCGGCGCCCGCGTCACCACGAACGTCACCCTGGGCCGGCACGTGCACCTCAACCAGAACGCCACCGTGGGCCACGACTGCGTACTCGCCGACTTCGTCTCGGTCAACCCGCTCGCCGCCATCTCGGGCGACTGCCGGCTGGCGGAGGGCGTCCTCGTGGGCACCACGGCGGCGGTGCTGCAGGGCCTCCGGGTGGGGCGGGACAGCACCCTCGGGGCCGGCGCCTGCGTGGTGCGGGACGTCCCGGACGGCGTGGTGGTCAAGGGCGTTCCGGCGCGCTGATCCGGACCGGCCGTCATCGGCAGTAGTCGCGGCTGAACGGACTGCGTCCCGAGAAATCGCCCAAACGATGCGCCGGAGCCTGTAACAAGGGCAAAGAGTGCAAAACTCCTTCTGCCCCTCGGGTGGAAGCGGTCGGAGACGGGAGTCACACATGCCGCAGGACGCCGGAAGCGCCGAACATGCCGCCCAGAAGTCCCGCCGGGGCCGGGCACGCCGGCGCGCTCTGGGTCTCCTCGCCACCGACACCGCCGCCTGGATCGGCGGCTTCGTCACCGCGGTCTGGACGCGATACGAGTTCCACCTGCCTCCCGGGCAACTGAGCCGGGCCGCCACCGTCGGCGGCCTCGCCGCGCTGCTGTACGTGGCGGTCGCCGCGGTACGCCGGCTCTACTCCGGACAGCATCCGCTAGGCAGCCTCCAGGAGGTACAGGGTCTCGCCAGCACCGCCACCACGACCGCCGCCATCATGCTCGTCGGGCTGCTGCCCTCGCCCGACCGGCCGGTCCCGGCCAGCACTCCGGTGGTCGGCGGCGCGCTGGCCCTGCTGTTCATGCTCGCCGCCCGGTTCGCGTACCGGCACCGTCGCGACCTCGCGATGCGTACCGACGTACGCTCCTCGACGCCCGTGCTGCTGTTCGGGCTCGGTGACGCCGGTCAGGGGCTGCTGCGGGCGATGGTGGGCGACCCGCGCGGCCGGTACCTGCCGGTCGGCGCGCTGGACGACGACCCCGACAAGCGAAACCTGCGCATCGGCGGCGTCCGCGTGCTCGGCGGCCGGGAGGACATCGCCGAGGCGGTCCGGCGTACCGGGGCCACCACCGTGATCCTCTCCGTCGCCAACGCCGATGCCGCCCTCATCCGGCAGATCCGCGAGGCTGCCCTCCAGACCGGCGCCGCGTTCAAGGTGCTGCCGCCGGTCCGGGACCTGGTCGACCACCGGATCACCGTGACCGACGTCCGCGACGTGCAGATCAGCGACCTGCTGGGACGGCGCCAGGTCGTCGGTGACCTGCCGCTGAGCGGCAACAGCCTGGTCGGCCGGCGGGTGCTGGTCACCGGCGCGGGCGGCTCGATCGGGTCGGAGCTGTGCCGGCAGGTCATGAAGGCCGACCCGGGCGAGCTGATGATGCTCGACCGCGACGAGTCGGCGCTGCATGCCCTTCAGATGTCGCTGAACGGGCGGGCCCTGCTGGACGGACCGGAGTTGATCCTCGCCGACCTCCGCGACGACGAGCGCATCCGGCGGATCGTCCGGGAGCGGCGACCGGACGTCATCTTCCACGCCGCGGCCCTGAAGCACCTCACGCTCCTGCAGCGCCACCCGGGCGAGGCGGTCCTGACGAACGTGTGGGGCACTCTGACGGTCCTGGACGCGTGCCGGGACGTCGCCAGGTTCGTCAACATCTCCACCGACAAGGCGGCCGACCCCGTCAGCGTCCTCGGCTACTCGAAGCGGATCACCGAGCGGCTCACTGCGGACGCCGCGTCCCGCTTCCCCGGCACCTTCCACAGCGTCCGCTTCGGCAACGTGCTGAGCAGCCGGGGCTCGGTGGTCACCACGTTCCAGAAGCAGATCGAGGCCGGCCGTCCGCTCACCGTCACGCATCCGGAGGTGACCCGCTACCTGATGACCGTGCAGGAGGCGGTGCACCTGGTGCTCCAGGCGGCCGAGATCGGCCGGGACGGGGAGGCGCTGGTGCTCGACATGGGTGAGCCGGTGCGGATCGCCGACCTCGCCCGCCAGATGGCCGAACAGGCGGCCAGCACCGTGCCGATCGTCTACACCGGACTTCGCCCCGGCGAGAAGCTGCACGAGGATCTGTTCGGCACCGGCGAGGTCGACGCCCGCGCGCTGCACCCGCTGATCTCGCACGTCACGGTGCCGGCGCTGGACCCGCTCGAGGTGAGCGGCCTGGACCCGTACGACGCCCCGGAGAAGGTCGTCGCCCAGCTCGTCCAGCTCTGCTCCCAGCCGGTCGGGTCCGCCGGCCGGGCGGCCCAGGTGCCGCTCTCGCGCTGACCACCCGAATCGTTGGAGCGGGCCGGCGACCCTCGGGTCGCCGGCCCGTTCCGTGTGTTCTTCTCTGCTGGTCGCCGGCGGATCGGTCGCCGAAGCAGGCGGGTCAGTGGCGGATGCCCGCCCAGTCGTGGTGCCGCCGGACGGTCGACAGGATGAAGTCGACGACCCGGCGCGAGGTATCCGGGACCAGGTAGTCGACCGGGCAGGGCACTCCGTGGGTGGCGACCTGGTCCACGGTCACCTGGACCGCCTCCACCGCGCCCTCGGGGTCGAGGCCGGTCATGATGATGCCGCCGGCGTCGAGCGCCTCCGGGCGTTCGATCGACTCGCGCAACGTCACCGCGGGGAACCCCAGGACCGCCGACTCCTCGCTGATCGTGCCGCTGTCCGAGAGCGTGCAGTACGCCTTGGTCTGCAGGTGCACGTAGTCGAGCAGGCCGAACGGTTCGTGGAAGGCTATCCCGTCCAGCACCGTCGCGTCCGGTGCCAGCGCCTCCAGCCGCTTACGGGTCCGCGGATGCGTGGACACCAGCACCGGGTGTCCCCACCGGTCGCGGACCGCACGCAGGCAGTCCAGCAAGCGCGCGAGCCGGTCCGGCCGGTCCACGTTCTCCTCCCGGTGTGCGCTGACCAGGAAGTACCGGCCGGGCGTCAGCTCCAGCTGGCGCAGGATCGTCGAGGCGGCGATGTCCGCCCGGTAGTGCTCCAGCACCTCGCGCATGGGTGACCCGGTGTGCAGGATCCGGCGCGGGTGCAGGCCCTCGGCCAGCAGGTTGCGCCGGGCGTGCTCGGTGTAGACGAGGTTGAAGTCGGCGACGTGGTCGACCAGCCGACGGTTCGTCTCCTCCGGCACGTTGAGGTCGAAGCAGCGGTTGCCGGCCTCCATGTGGTACACCGGCACCCGCATCCGCCGGGCCATCAGCGCACCGATGCAACTGTTCGTGTCGCCGAGCACGAGCAGGGCGTCCGGCCGCAGCTCGGCGATCGCGGCCTCCACACCGACCAGCACGCCGCCCAGCACCCGGCCGAGCGACGACGTGTCGACGCGGAGGAAGCGGTCCGGCTCCCGGATCCGCAGTTCCTTGAAGAAGATGTCGGACAGCGAGCTGTCCCAGTTCTGACCGGTGTGGACCAGCACGTGGTCCACCGCCGCGTCGAGCCTGGCGATCACCCGGGAGAGCCGGATGATCTCCGGCCGGGTGCCCACCACCGTCATCACCCGCGTCATGTAGGTGTGCCTTCCGCCGAGCCGGCCCAGCTTCTGCCGGCAACTGTCGATCGTTGAACCAACGACCCCGGGCATGCGCTGGTCGCGGCCGCGCCACGCGATATCGATCCCATTTCGCGTGGTTCATTCCTTTTGGGTCTTTTATGACTATCTGGTCGTTGTTGGGATGTAGTGTCCTGTTCAACGCGACCGCGACCTCCCGTGACCGGCACGGGGGAGGACTGGAGGAGATGTGACGTCCTCGCTATCGGGCCGACGCTTCCTGATCACCGGTGGAACCGGCTCGTTCGGCCAGACGATGGTCACCCGTCTGCTGAATGCCGGCGCCGCCGAGGTGCGCGTACTCAGCCGCGACGAGTCCAAACAGGACGCGATGCGACACCGGCTGCGTGACGATCGGGTCCGGTACTACGTCGGCGACGTCCGGGACTACGACAGCACCGTCAAGGCGAGCCGCGGCGTCGAGTACGTCTTCCACGCCGCCGCGCTGAAGCAGGTGCCCTCGTGCGAGTTCTTCCCCCTCGAGGCGGTCCGCACCAACGTCCTCGGCAGCGCCAACGTGGTGGACGCCTGTGAGCGCAACGGCGTGGAGGCCCTGGTGCTGCTCAGCACCGACAAGGCGGTCTACCCGGTCAACGCGATGGGCATGACGAAGGCGCTCATGGAGAAGGTCGCCCAGGCCCACGCCCGCAACAATCCGGGCGCCCGTACGCGCGTCTGCTGCGTCCGCTACGGCAACGTCATGTACTCCCGCGGCTCGGTCATCCCACTGTTCATCGATCAGATCCGCAACGGCGTCCCGCTCACCGTCACCGAGCCGGCCATGACCCGGTTCCTCATGTCACTGGAGCAGTCGGTCGAGCTGGTCGAGCACGCCTTCCACCACGGCCAGCCGGGCGATGTGTTCATCCGCAAGGCGGACGCCTGCACGATCGGCGACCTGGCCACCGCGTTGTGCAACCTGTTCGGGGTACCGGCGAAGTTCGACGTGCTGGGAATCCGGCACGGCGAGAAGCTGTACGAGACGCTGGCCAGCCGGGAGGACCTGGCCCGGGCCGAGGACTTCGGCGAATTCCTGCGCGTTCCCGTCGACAGCCGCGACCTCAACTACGCCCTCTACTTCGAGGAGGGGGACACCAACCGCGACCACCGGGTCGACTACCACTCGCACAACGCCCGGCGCCTGGACGTCGCCGAGGTCATGGCCCTGCTGCGGACCCTGCCGGAAGTCGGCGCGCATCTGGACGAGATCGCCCTGCCGACCGTCGCCGCACACCCGTGAGCGGCGCGACCCACCCGGGCCACACGCCCGAGAGCACCGACCGGGTGGCACTGGTCAGCCAGTGGTTCCCCCCGGAGCCGACCGGCATACCCCTGGGCATCGCACGGTCGCTGCGCGGGCACGGGTTCCCGGTGGACGTCCTGACCGGTGTCCCCAACTACCCGACCGGGATCGTCCACTCTGGTTACCGGGCCCATCGCAGGAGCCTGGAGAACCGGGACGACCTCCGGGTCCTACGGACACCCCTGTACCCGAGCCACGACCGCTCGGCGGTCCGCCGGACCGTGAACTACCTGAGCTGGGCCGCCTCCTCCACCGCACTCGGCGGGACGATCCTGCGTGACGCCGACGTCGCGCTCGTCTACGGGTCGCCCATCACCGCGGTTTCCGCGGCCATGGCCGCCCGGTTGCGGTGGGGCACACCGTACGTGCTCATGGTGATGGACCTGTGGCCCGACTCGGTCTTCGCCACCGGCTTCCTGTCCGACGGTCCCGGCCGCCGCCTCGCCCAGTACGCCCTCGGCCGGTTCACCGATCGCGCCTACCGCTGGGCAGACCACGTCACGGTCCCCTCCCCCGGCCTGCGCGAGACGGTGGTGGCCCGGGGCGTGCCGGCGGAGAAGGTCTCCGTGGTCTACAACTGGGCCGACGAGAAGGTGATGCAACCGACCGAAGCGGACCCGGGACTCCGAACGCGACTCGGGCTCGGCCGGGACGACTTCGTCGTCATGTACGCCGGCAACCTCGGCGCCGCCCAGCGGCTGGACGTCGTCGTCGAGGCCATGGAGCACCTGGGGGATCTGCCCGACGTTCACCTGGTGCTGGTGGGCGACGGGGTCGAACGGCCACGGCTGCGGGAACGGGCGCGGCCGCTGTCGAACGTGCACTTCGTCGACCAGATCGAGCCGTACCGGATCGCGGCGGCGATGGCCGCGGCGGACCTGCAGATGGTGTCCCTGGCCGACGAGCCGCTGTTCCGCATCACCCTCCCGGGCAAGGTCCAGGCGATCCTCGCCTGCGGTCAACCCGTCCTCGTCTGCGCGCCCGGCGACGCGGCCCGCATCGTGACGGACGCCGGCGCGGGCTTCGCCGCCCCACCGGGCGACCCGGTCGGTCTGGCGGAGGTCATCCGGCAGGCGCGCGCGACGCCGGCGCACCGGCTGCGCGCCATGGGGGATGCCGGCCGCCGCCACTACCTCCTGCACATGAGCGAGGCGACCAACGCACAGGTGCTCGCCGACCTGCTGGCCCGTGCCGCACGGCGACGTGGCTCAGCGACCCGCCAAGACAAGGAGACAGGATGATCCGCGTTCTCGTCCTCGGCGCCACCGGAATGCTGGGCCACACCCTGATGCGGGAACTCGCCCGCGACCCGGACGTCGACGTCCGCGGGGCGGCGCGGGCACCGGACATGGCCGCGCACTTCCCGGCCGACCTCGCCGCCCGGATCACCACCGGGGTGGACGCGTTGGATACCGACGGGATCCGGCGTCTGCTGCACCGCGTCCGGCCGGACGCGGTGGTCAACTGCGTGGGAGTCGTCAAGCAGCGCCCGGAGGTCCAGGACGCCGTCCAGACGGTGTCCCTGAACGCTCTGTTCCCCCACGTGCTCTCCCGCGAGTGCGGCCGGGTCGGCGCCCGTCTGATCCACGTCAGCACCGACTGCGTGTTCTCCGGCGACCGCGGCAACTACCAGGAGACCGACCTGGCCGACCCGGCGGACCTGTACGGCCGGTCGAAGTTGCTGGGCGAGGCCACGTCGGGCGGAGCGTTGACGCTGCGGACGTCCATCATCGGTCACGAACTCGCATCGAACCGGTCCCTGGTCGACTGGTTCCTCACGCAGTCGACGGTGGTCCGGGGCTACACCAAGGCCATCTACAGCGGGGTGACGACGGTCGAGTTCGCCCGGTTGCTGCGCACCGTGGTGCTGCCGCGGACGGGCCTCGCCGGCCTGTATCACGTGGCGGCGAGCCCGATACCGAAGTTCGACCTGCTCCGCCTGGTCGCGGCGGAGTACGCCTGGACCGGCGAGATCGTTCCGTTCGACGGGTTCGTCTGCGACCGGTCGCTGTCGGCCGAGGCGCTGGCCGCGGCAACCGGCTACCGGCCGCCGGCCTGGCCGGAGATGATCGCTTACCTGCATTCGGCCCGGTCCCGGTGGGGATTGACCCCGCCGGTCACCACCCGCCGCGCCCACCCGTCGCGCTGAGTCGGCCGGACCTCGGATCCGACGTCAGACACAGGTCAGCGCCCGTCGTCCGCGACGGGCGCTGACCTGTACCGCGGCCCTTACCAGATGGGCCGCAGGCGATCCGTGGCGCGTCAGCGACCGCGCGTGGCCGCCGCGTCGGTGAGGATCTCGAGGTACCGCGCCAGCTGGTCCTCCCGGTAGAGGCCGTCCATGGTCGACGCCGGGAGCTCGGCGATCCGGCCGGTCCGGTCCTTCTCGGCGAGCCACGTCCGCAGCTGGTCGGCGATCTGGTGCGGGTCGCTGAGGACGGCGCCGGCGTTGCGCGACCGGATGATGTCGGCCACGATCCCATTCGGATGCCCGAGCATGAGGATGGGCCGCCGGGCGCGGAGGTAGTCGAAGAACTTCCCGGGCATCGTGCCGGCGTCCCGCGGATCGTTCCACATCACCAGGACCAGGACGTCGGCCTCGGCCTGGACGCGCCACGACTTCTCGGCCGACACCTCACCCAGGTTCGTCACGGAGTCGGCGACCCCGGCGCGTTCCGTGGCCGCCTGGGCCACCCCGTTGTCCTCACCGGCGAATACGATGTTGACCCGCCGGGCGTCCGGCCCCAGCAGCGCGACGGCGTCCAGCAGGGGCGATGGGTCCCGCTTGCCGGGGTTGAGCCGTCCGGTGTGCGTCAACGTCAGCGTCGAGGACGCCGGGGCGGCTGGCGCGGGCGGGCTGGTCGGTTCCTCCGCCGTCACCGCCGGCTGCCGGTCGATGCCGTTCATCACGACCTTCGTATCGATCCCGAAC
Source organism: Micromonospora thermarum (assembly GCF_012034245.1). Classification (GTDB taxonomy): domain Bacteria; phylum Actinomycetota; class Actinomycetes; order Mycobacteriales; family Micromonosporaceae; genus Micromonospora; species Micromonospora thermarum. Next base: position 99,475 of record NZ_JAATEO010000010.1, read on the forward strand.
GTGGAGCGCATGATCTCGGCCAGCGGCTCGGAGATGGTGACACAGCTCGACGCCGAGCGGAGCAGCCGGCGCTCCAGCCGGTGGTCGATGGCCCGCCGGACCGGTGTGCGGCCGTACGGCCAGTAGTCGTTGCCGACGGTCCAGAGGTCCCGGTAGTCCGCCACCCAGGGCACGTTCAACCGGCGGGCCAGTCTCGCGGCCACCAGGTACGCCGACGCAGGCGGACCGGTCACCATGATCACGTCGGGGCGCCAGCCGTCCCGGGTCCGCAGGAACTGCCGGACGGCCGGCACGACCCAGTTGACGCAGGCGTCCGGGATCAGGACCTCCCGCCCGATCGCCCCGAGCGCCGTCAGCAGCCGACGCCGGCCCACCCGGGACCGCGCCTCCGCCCGGCGGACCGACGAGACGAGCTGGGCCGATCGGGGCACCGGAGCAGCCCGGACTATCCGGCCCTCCGGAATCCCGGCATCGGGTGCGTCGGAGTCCGCCGGCGTCGCGGTGAGCACCCGTACGTCCCATTGCTGGTCGGCCGCGAACCGGGCCAGTTCGCCGGGCCGCCGCGCCCCGACCGATTCCGACGGCGGAAAGACGTACGCGATGATCAGCAGTCGGGGTCGCATGTCGATTGACTCGTTCCTCGAGGGACGCAGCTCGGCGCAAGCAAATGGCGCAGGCGACGTCCGTGTCGCCGCTTGAGAAGGCTCCCGTTTTATAGCCATTTGAGTCAACGATCCATCACGTGTCGAGTCACGCCGCGGTAAGGACTGGTCGCTGGCACCGGGTGACGAGATCGGCGCTTCACGCGTTATCACTTCATGGACATATTGTCCCGTTTTGTGCGCATGTACCTGGCGATGCCGGGCCCACGTAGCATCGCGCTCGCGCGCGTCGCCGTCGCGGGATCACTGCTGCTGGTGCTGGCCCGACACGTCGACACACCACTCTTGGCCGGTCGTCAGCCCCCCGAGTTGTACCGACCCGTCGGGGTCGCCATGCTGATCGGGCAGGGCATGATCAGTCCGACGCTGCTCCATCTCCTGCTGGGCCTCGCGGGCGTGACCGTCCTGGCCGCGTTGGTCGGGCTGTATGCCCGCACGACCTTCGCCGTCGGCTACTTCTCGACCCTCATCCTGGTGTCGGTCTCGTACTCGTTCAGCGTGCCCTGGAGCCACGGTGAGAACGCCACCTTCCTCGCCGGACTTCCACTGCTGTTCGCACCGCTCGGAGACGCTTGGTCGTTAGGGCCTCGCCGTACGGCGCCCGCGGCATCCGGTGCCAGATATGGCGTTCCGCTGCGTGGCGCCCAGGCCATGCTCGCGCTGTACTTCTTCAACGCTGTCTACTGGAAGTTGAAGACGACGGGCCCGGAGTGGGCATTCTCCGACAACTTGCAGAACATCTTCGCAATCCGCTACCTGGTGATCGGCGAGCACCCGCCGTGGGTGGTGACACTGGCTCTCCAGCAGCCGTGGATCGCCCAAGCCATGGCTGCGAGCAACCTCATCTTCCAGGCCACACCCTTCATCATGCTGCCGCTACTGCGATGGCGCGGACCCCAGTTGCTCGCAGCGGCGGCTTTCACCATGGAGGCGGCAGGCCTGACCGCCGTGATGGGCCTGTTCGGCGGCGAGATGATCCCGCTCGGGTTGATCTTTCTTAGCGTGGACCGCGGCCGAACGGTCGCTGCGGCAGCCGTACCCGTTCCCACGCGCGCCCAGCCGGTGCGCTCCTCGCGGCGCCTGGGCGCCGTTCATGCGGTGGGGCTGATCGTCGCCACCTGCCTGACCGTTCAGACCACCATCGCCTGGTCCAGGTACGACTATTTCCTCCGCTCCTACCCGTTCACCGCAACGGCGATGTACTCGGGCCGGTACGGTCCCATCACCCACCGGCTCTCGGTCGAGATGCGACCGAACCCGCCGGCCGTCTTCCGGGAGCGCGTCCGTCTGCTCTACACCGGCCAGCTCACGGACCAGGCTCTGCTGCTTCGGCGAGCCAAACAGATAGACGCCGAACACCGGTCGTTGTACGGGCGGCCCTTGGACCAGATCGTCATCCGCACCGAGACTTGGGACGTCACCGGCGGTGCTGCCCATGTCGTCAGCTCCACCGTGGTCCTCGCCTGGCGTCCAGGTGAGGTCAGCCACGGATCCTGAGCCCCGACCGAACGCCTACGCCGGCTCCGGCTGTCGCGCCGGCACCTGCTGCTCGTCGCTGTTCGCCGACTCGGACACACGGCTCCCGGCAACGACCGTCCGCAGTGACAGCAGCCAGGACGCCGCGTAGGCGACGGCGGCCGAGAGCCCGAACGCCCACACGGCGGCCAGCGCCGACCCACCGGTGAGCACCGTGAGCCCGACCGCACCGGTGACGACGAGGATCCGGCCCACGTCCCACGCCAGCTGTAGTCCCTGCCGGCCGAAGACGATCAGGGTCTGCGACAGCGGCGACGCGACGAAGTGCGCCGCCGTACCGATGGCGAGAGCCTGGGCGTACGCCCCGCTGCCGGCCCACCCGTCGCCGAAGAGGAGCCGGAACAGCGCCGGGGCCCCCACCACCACGAGGACCGCCCCCGGCAGCGCGATGAGGGCGAGCCGCCGGCTCGCCCCGAGGAAGATCAGCCGAGCCCGCTCGGGCGTCTCCCGTGCCGCCCGGGCGAGCTCGCCGAGGTAGACCTGGGCCACGGCGACGCCGAGCAGCGCGGCGGGTGCCGCGAGGACCCGCTGGGTCAGACCGAGCCACCCCGCGGCCGCGCTGCCGTACCAGTACGCGATCAGCAGCACCGGCAGCTGGAGCCCCAGCACGTTGGTAAGCCCCGACGGAGCCAGCACGAGCGGGAACCGGCGGTAGCGCAGAGCGGTCCGCCACAGTTCCCGAGGGCTCCACGCCCCCTTCGCCTCCGCACTGCGAAGGTGGGCACCGGGAAGCAGCATGAGCGCTCCGGCCGCTTGACCGATGCCAAGTCCCAGGGCCAGTCCGCCGGAGCGCAGCCCGGCCACGCCCGCGAGGAGCTGGGTGAGCAGCATCGAAACGGACTGCAGGAAGTTCCGCCGGCCGATCGAGCCGTACCGGCGATGCCGGATCGCCAGCTGGTTGAGCACCAGGAGGCACCCCATCGCCGCGGACGCCCACGGGACCAACCACAGCCAGGTGCGCAGGGCGGGCTGACCGAAGGCCGCGGCGACGGCGTCACCGACGAACGCCACCACGACCGTGACCGCGACAGCCGTCAGCAGCGCACAGGTCAGCCCCAGAGCGACGAGCCCGTACGCGCGCCGTTCCTCCTCGGGAAGCGGGACGGCCAGCTCGAAGCGGAACGCCGCGACCGTCCCCAGTGTCGCGACCAGGGTGGCGATCACCGTGAAGACGCCGAAGTCCGCCGGACCGTACAGGCGCGCCAGAGCCGGGGCCGCGGCCAGCAGAAGCAGTTGACCGCCGACCGTTCCCGAGGCGATGCTCAGCACCCCCCGGCGGCCGACGGTCAGCCGGGACCGCGCGCCCGCCCGCAGGCCCGTCCTCCGCATCCCTTGTCGCATCCGTCCTATCGGCCTGCGGTCACCGGCACGCCCCGCCCCATGGCCGTGGCCGAGGGTGGCCGGTGCTTACCCACCGTACGGTGCGGCGACGGTGGCGGACCGACCTGACGCGACGACGGGCGGCGGACGCGGACCGGCACCGTGTTCGTCTGCTTGATGCGGCCGCCCCAGTACCAGAGCGCGAGATAGGCCACGAGACCGGTGTTCAACAGAGTTTCCGGGCCGCCCGCGACCCAGGTCCCGAGGACGACCGTCATGCCGGCGTAGCCGATCAGCTCGAGGGAGTTGTAGCTGCGGCGGCGCAGCCCGTGGAAGGACATGGCCTGGAGGATGAAGGCGAGAACCGCGGCCGCGACGAACACCCCGACCGTGCCGACGTTGTGGTGGACAGAGCCCCACAGCGACGGTGGCGCGGTGCCCACCGGCGAACCGTAGAGGGTCGCGAACACCTCGTTGGCCAGAGTGCTTCCCCGGTCGCCCGGAAGCACACCGAGGAGCGACCGGAGCCACTCACCGCCGTTGCTCACCGGCAGCTGGGACGTGTAGTTGAACGCGGCGACCCCGGTGAGCTGGTTGTCCTCCAGGAAGCGCCGGTACAGCTCCGACCCCGTCGCCGCGAGCGGGTTCTCGGCACCGGCGCTGCGGCCCAGCACCTGCGTCGCCAGCAGCACCACGGGAGTTCCCAGAACGGGCACCAGCAGCACCCACCGGGACAGCGCGCGGCCGACGGCGAGGAACGAGTAGACCACGAGGGTCAACAGGAAGAGGAAGAACGCGCCGCGCTGGCCGGTCCCGACGAGCCCCAGCACCGCCAGGCTCAACGGGAGCAGGGCGAGGATGCGCCCCAGTCTGCCCGGGCGGTTGAAGAACCAGATGGCGAGGATGACGGCGAGCGACGGCAGCAGGATGTTGCGGAACTGGTTCGCGTACCCCGGGAAGACGTAGTTCTCCCCCGCGTACGACTCCAGGCGCAAGGTCCGCACGTCCTCCGGCTCTCCGTTGAGCAGGCCCTTGAGCCCGACGACGAAGGCGCTGTAACCGACGGCGGCGAAGTACATGGCCGTGACCAGCATCGACCCCACCGTCACCAGGAGGACGGCCGCTGTCGGCCGGACCAGCCGGACGGCGTACGGCGCGTGGCTCCCCATGCGACGCGGGGTGGTTCGCCGGCTGGCACTGAGGCAGAGGAAGGTCACCAGGCTCACCACCAGGTACGTCGCCACCGCGCCGACCACGAGCAGCCCGTAGAAGGCCTCGGTGGACGAGCCCGGGTCGACGAGCTTCAACGTCCCGAACACCATCAGCAGGTTGAAGACGACGAAGAGCCCGTCCGGCGTCAGGATCCCGTATGTGCGGACCGCGATGGCGTAGTGCAGGACGGCGAGCAGGAGCACTGGAACGAAAAGCCACATCATCGCTTGCTGAAATCCGATCGTCGTCGGGCCCCGTCCGCCGTGCCTCGCACACTGGTGCGGCCTCCCGCCCCGCGCACAACACGGTCAACGACAGGTCACCCGGCAGGTCACGCGTCGCAGAAACGCCCTAAAAGGGATTTAAGCACCGGGCGCACGGCGACAATGGAGATACATCAGAATTCATCGCGAGGCTCCAGTTTCGACCGGCCGTGCGGCCCCGCCGATGCCGAGTTGCCCCGCATCCCCTTCCGGCCGCCAGTCGCCGCCCGCATTCATTGACACACGTCCCCGTGATTCGGAAGGCTCACGCCACAGGTCCTTCCACATCAGGAGGCGCAATGAGGCGCACACGGCTGGCGATCGCCGGCGTGTTCACTCTGGTCGGCGCTCTCGCGCTGACCACACCGGCAAACGCGCGGCCGCCGTCCGATCCGGCCGGCCGCGACGGTCTGGAGGTGTACGTCGGCACGGTGAACCCGGACCAGCTGGAGAAGCTGCGTCATGCCGGCGTCGACCTCGGCCACGACCACGCCGGCACCGACCGCTCGGGGCAGACCCGGATCGAGACGGTGCTCAGCAAGAGGCAGGCGGCGCGGTTGGCCGGCCAGGGCGTGAAGCTGGAGGTCAAGAAGGTACGCGGCAAGGACGCCTCCCAGGCGCTGCGCGAGCAGGCCGCGGCCGGGTGGTCGGCGTTCCGCTCCTACAGCGAGCCCGGCGGCATCCGGGACGAGATCACCGCCACCGCCGCCCGGTACCCCCGGCTGACCAAGGTGGAGACCATCGGCCGGTCGGTGCAGGGCAAGCCGATCCTCGCGGTCAAGGTCACCAAGGACGCGAAGAAGGTCCGGGACGGCAAGCGGCCAGCGGTGCTCTACGCGAGCACCCAGCACGCCCGCGAGTGGATCACGCCGGAGATGACCCGGCGCCTGATGCACCACGTGCTCGACAACTACGGCTCCGACCCGGAGATCACCCGGCTGGTGGACACCACGGAGCTGTGGTTCCTGCCGGTGGCGAACCCGGACGGCTACGACCACACCTTCACGCCCGGCAACCGGCTGTGGCGCAAGAACCTGCGGGACAACGACGGTGACGGGCGGATCACCACCGCCGACGGCGTCGACCTCAACCGCAACTTCAGCTACAAGTGGGGGTACGACAACGAGGGCTCGTCGCCCGACCCGAACAGCGACACCTACCGCGGCCCGGGCCCGAACTCCGAGCCCGAGACCAAGGCGTTGGACCAGCTGTTCCGGCGGGTCGGCTTCGAGTTCTTCGTCAACTACCACTCCGCCGCCCAGCTGCTGCTCTACGGCGTCGGTTGGCAGGTGAGCACACCCACCCCGGACGACGTCATCTACGAGGCGATGGCCGGGGACGACGCGCACCCGGCGGTGCCCGGCTACGACCCGGACATCTCGGCGGAGCTCTACACGACCAACGGCGACACCGACACGCACGCCACGGTCCGGTACGGCACGCTCGGTTTCACCCCGGAGATGTCGACCTGCCAGGCGGCGGCCGCCTCCGACCCGGACGACGAGTGGCGTCCGGAGGACTGCGTCAGCGGCTTCATCTTCCCGGACGACGAGGACCTGATCGCCGCCGAGGTGGCGAAGAACCTGCCGTTCGCGCTCGCGGTGGCGAAGTCCACGCACGACCCGGACGACCCGGTGTCGGTGGTGGGCCGCAGCACCGCGGACTTCGTGGTCGACGCCTTCGACACGTCGTACGGGCGGAACCAGCAGGTCGCCTCGATCACCCGCCGCGCGCTGAAGAACGTGCGGATGCACTACACGGTCAACGGCAGCCGGCCGAAGACGGTCAGCGTGCGCGAGTGGCAGGGCGGCGAGCGGTACGGCGACACGCACGACGACTACTACGCCGAGCTGCGCGGAACGGTGACCGGCACCCGGCCGGGTGACCGGGTCGAGGTCTGGTTCAGCGGCAGCAAGCCGGGAGCCGGAAAGGTGACCAGCGACCGGTTCACGTACCGGGTGCACGACGACATCGGCGGCGACGTCCTGGTGCTCGCGATGGAGGACGTGACCGGGCTCAGCCCCGCCCAGGGCGTCACCACGGCGAAGTACGCCGACGAGATGGCCGCGGCGCTGACCGCGGCCGGCCGCACCAGCGACGTGTACGACTTCGACGCGATGGGGCGCACGGCACCGCACCCGCTGGGCGTGCTCTCGCACTACGAGACGGTGCTGTGGGAGACCGGTGACGACGTGATCCCCCGGGCGCCCGGCCAGGTGCCGGGGACGGCGGCCCGGTCGGCGCTGGAGACCGAGCTGGCCGTCCGGGACTACCTGAACGAGGGCGGCAAGCTCCTGCTCAGCGGCAAGTACGCGCTGTTCGCGCAGGCCGCCAACGGCCAGTACGCGTACCAGCCGAACGGGCCGGCGGAGTGCACCGACGCGGACGACGCCACCTGCCTGCCGCTGCTGAACGACTTCCAGCAGTACTGGTTGGGCGCGTACACCTACGTCAGCGACGGGGGCACCGGTGCCGAGGGCCCGTACGCGGTGACCGGCGAGGACGGCGCCTTCGCCGCGTTCGTCGGCACCCTGAACGCGCCCGGGTCGGCGGCCAACCAGGACCACACGGCGTCGTTCCTGACCACGTCGAGCTTCCTGCCGCGGGACCAGTTCCCGCAGTTCGCCAGCTCGGCGCCGGTCGGCTGGGTGCGGCCGGGCGCCGCGCCGTTCGACCCGCGCACCGGTGACTGGTACCTGTGGAGCGGGCAGGCCGACGAGTCGTACAAGCGGCTCACCCGCACCATCGACCTCACCGGCGCCAGCAACGCCGAGCTGCGCTTCTTCACCTCGTACGACATCGAGCCGAACTGGGACTACCTGATCGTCGAGGCGCACGAGGTGGGCAGCGACGCCTGGACGACGCTGCCGGACGCCAACGGGAAGACCGGCACCGGTACCGGCGATAGCTGCGCGTCCGGCTGGGTGGAGCAGTTGCACCCGTGGCTCGGCCGGTACCAGGGTGAGGACTGCTCGCCGACCGGCACGACCGGCAGTTGGAACGCCGCGACCGGCGCCTCCAACGGCTGGCAGGAGTTCGTGGCCGACCTGTCCACGTACGTCGGCAAGAAGGTGGAGGTGTCGATCTCGTACGTGTCCGACTGGGGCACCCAGGGCCTGGGGGTCTTCCTCGACGACGCGCGCGTGGTCGTGGACGGCGCCACGGTCGGCGAGACCTCGTTCGAGACCGACCTGGGCGGCTGGACGGTGGCCGGCCCGCCGCCCGGCTCGGCGGGCAACGCCACCGACTGGGCGCGTAGCCAGCAGGCGTTCGAGGAGGGCTCGGCGGTGGTCACCACCGACACCGTCTACCTCGGCTTCGGCCTGGAGGGGCTCGCTCCGGCGGCCCGCGACGACCTGGTGAAGCGGGCGCTGACCCACCTGACGGGGGCGGCACGCCGCTGACGGTTCCTTCCCTGGTGCGCCGGCGGTTCCCGGACCGCCGGCGCACCTGCCGTTTCCGGCCGCCCAGCCCGCCTGCGGTGTGGTGAGCTGGGGACATGGATCGAATCCGGCTCGGGCTGATGCTGCACCCGACCCGGGACGTCACCGAGGTGGTCGGCATCATCGCCGACTGGGTGGCCCGGCACCGGATGAGCCTGGCGGTCCGGGCCGCGGACCGGCACCGGGTGCCCGCCACCGTGGAACCGCTCCCCGCCGACGAGGTGGCGGCGACCTGCGATGCGCTGATCAGTATCGGTGGGGACGGCACCATGCTCGGGGCGCTGCGCTCGGCGGTCCGGGACCCGAAGCCGGTGCTCGGCGTGCACCTGGGCCGGCTCGGCTTCCTGGTCGAGGTGGAGCCGCCGGACCTGCCCGCGGCGCTGGAGCGGCTGGCGAACAAGGACTTCGTGGTGGAGCGACACAGCTGCCTGGCCTGTGACGTGTGCGGCGACGACGTCGTGGCCTTCAACGACATCGCGCTGGTCCGGCAGCCCGGCTCGGGCTTCGTCACCGCCACCCTCGGGGTGGACGGACAGCAGTACGGCTACTACCGCTGCGACGCGCTGGTGGTGAGCACGCCGACCGGGTCGACCGCCTACAGCTACGCGGCGGGCGGGCCGCTGGTCTCCCCGGCGAGCGACGCGGTGGTGATCACGCCCTCCGCGCCGATGGCGGGGATCTCCCGTTCGGTGATCCTCTCCCCCGACGAGCACATCCGGTTGGAGCTGACACCGGGCTCCGCGCCGGTCGCGGTGGAGATGGACGGTCTGGTGATCCGGGACGCGGCCACCGAGGGCGCGGTCGAGGTGACCTACCGCCGCGACGCCGGTCTGGTGGTCCGCCTCGACCCACGTCGTTACCAGGAGCGCAACCAGCTCAAGCTGAGCCTCCTGGACCTCCCGCTCCTCCCCGAACAACTCCGCGAACTGCTCCCCGAGGGCCTCCGCGAGCAGGTGAACCGCCGGGCCCTGCCACCCATGCGCTGAATCATGAATCGGACACTAGGTCGGAAAAAGATGAAAACAGGACTCCGAGTGCCATTCTTCCGATAAGCAGGTGGGGGACGTACGTGGCCCCCTGACCTGCCGTAGGTCACCTCTGGGCCACGGACAGGACAGGGAGTCGTACATGCCGCCGGAAGTACAGCGCGTCCAACGAACGGGATCAACAACCGGCTGGGTCCGGGCGAGTCGGCGAACCGCCACGTTCCTGGCCGCCGACGCTCTCGCCTGGGTCGGAGGGTTCATCGTCGCCGCGTGGACGAGGTACGAGCAGAGTCTCACCGCCGACCAGGCGATCAACGCTGCCGTGCTCGGAGGTGCCGCCGCCGTCCTGCACGTCGGCGTCAGCGCGGTACGCCGGATCCGCGCCGGACGCCAACCCCTCGGCAGCCTCGAGGAGGTTCGCGGGATCGCGGGAACGACAGCGTTCACCGCCGCGATCGTCCTGGTCGTGCTCCTGTCGCTCGACGACCGTCCGGCACCCGCCAGCACCCCCGTGGTCGGCGGCGCGCTGGCCCTGCTGCTGATGCTCAGCATCCGCTTCCTGTACCGGCACCAGCGGGACCGTGCCATGCGTCCGGACGCCCGCTCGGCGACCCCGGTGTTGCTCTTCGGCCTCGGCGAGGCGGGACAGGGCCTGGTACGGGCGATGCTGAGCGACCCGAAGGGCCGCTACCTGCCGGTCGGAGCGCTCGACGACGACCCGGACAAGCGCGACCTGCGCATCGCCGGCGTCCGCGTGCTGGGCGGCCGGCACGACGTCGCCGACGCGATTCGCCGTACCGGCGCCACCGCCCTGATCTTCTCCGTCGCCAACGCCGACGCCACGTTGATCCGGCAGATGAGAGAGGCCACCCTTCAGACGGGTGCCGCTTTCAAGATCCTTCCCCCCGTCCGGGACCTCGTGGACCATCGCATCACCGTCAGCGACGTGCGGGATGTCCAGATCAGCGACCTGCTCGGTCGTCGTCAGGTCGTCGGGGACCTGACGGTGGACCACAACGGCCTCACCGGTCGTCGGATCCTGGTCACCGGTGCCGGTGGCTCGATCGGCTCCGAACTGTGCCGGCAGATCATGCGGGCCAATCCCGGCGAGCTGATGATGCTCGATCGCGACGAGTCGGCGCTGCACAGCCTCCAGATGTCACTCACCGGGCGAGCACTGCTGGACGGCCCGGAACTCATCCTCGCCGACCTGCGCGACGACGAAGGCATCCGACGGATCATGCGCGAACGCCGCCCGGAGATCGTCTTCCACGCTGCCGCGCTGAAGCACCTGACCCTGCTCGAGCGCCACCCGGGGGAAGCGGTCAAGACCAACGTCTGGGGAACCCTCAGCGTTCTCGACGCCTGCCGCGACGTCGCCCGGTTCGTCAACATCTCCACCGACAAGGCCGCCGACCCGATCAGCGTGCTCGGCTACTCGAAACGCATCACGGAGATGCTGACCGCACACGCCGCGGCGACCTATCCCGGCACCTTCCTGAGCGTCCGCTTCGGCAACGTTCTCAGCAGCCGCGGATCGGTCGTGACCGCGTTCCAGCGGCAGATCGAGGCGGGCCAGCCGGTGACCGTGACCCACCCCGACGTGACGCGCTACCTGATGACGGTGCAGGAGGCGGTGCATCTGGTGCTCCAGGCGGCGAGCATCGGCCGGGACGGCGAGGCCCTGGTGCTCGACATGGGCGAACCCGTACGCATCGACGACCTCGCGCGCCGCATGATCGCGCAGGCGACCCGTCCCGTCCCGATCGTCTACACCGGGCTGCGGCCCGGCGAGAAACTGCACGAGGACCTGTTGGGACACGGCGAGTCCGACCACCGTCCCCTGCATCCCCTGATCTCGCACGTGACCGTGCCCGTTCTGGATCCCCTCGAGGTCAGTGGGCTGGACCCGTTCGACGAGCCCGAGAAGATCGTCGAGCAACTCGCCCGACTCTGCGGCAGCCTGCCTAGCACGGTCTCCCGCCACCGGGCGGGGATACCGCTGGCACGCTGACCCGGTGGCGGCCGAGCCCGCGACAGCACCACGGCTCGGCCGCCACGTCCGGGACGCAACCGGCGCCGTCAGGCGCTGGCCAGGACCGCGGACACCAGGTCCTTCGCCTCGTCCTGGATGCGGGCCAGGTGGTCGGGGCCGTGGAAGGACTCGGCGTAGATCTTGTAGACGTCCTCGGTGCCGGAGGGGCGGGCGGCGAACCAGCCGCTCGCCGTGGTGACCTTGAGGCCGCCGATCGGCGCGCCGTTGCCGGGTGCGGCGGTGAGCGTCGCGGTGATCGGCTCACCGGCCAGTTCGGTCGCCGTCACCTGCTCCGGCGAGAGTTTGCCGAGCACGGCCTTCTGCTCCCGGGTGGCCGGAGCGTCGATCCGGGCGTACGCGGGCGCGCCGAAGCGGCCGGCCAGGTCGGCCCAGTGCTCGCTGGGCGTCCGGCCGGTGGTGGCGATGATCTCGGACGCGAGCAGGCAGAGCAGGATGCCGTCCTTGTCGGTGGTCCACGTGCCGCCGTCCCGCCGGAGGAAGGACGCGCCCGCGCTCTCCTCGCCACCGAAGCCGACCGCGCCGTCGAGCAGGCCGGGCACGAACCACTTGAAGCCGACCGGCACCTCCAGCAACGGACGCCCCAGGTCGGCGGCCACCCGGTCGATCATGGACGAGGACACCAGGGTCTTGCCGACCGCGGCGGCCGGACCCCACTGCTCCCGGGTGCGGAACAGGTGTGCGATGGCCACCGCCAGATAGTGGTTCGGGTTCATCAGGCCGCCGTCGGGGGTGACGATGCCGTGCCGGTCGGCGTCGGCGTCGTTGCCGGTGGAGACCTGGTAGTCGGATCGGGCGGCGATCAGCGACGCCATCGCGTTCGGCGACGAGCAGTCCATCCGGATCTTGCCGTCACCGTCGAGGGTCATGAACCGCCACGTCGGGTCGACCGTGGGGTTGACCACGGTGAGGTCGAGGCGGTGCCGCTCGGCGACCTCGCCCCAGTAGGCGACGCTGGCGCCGCCGAGCGGATCGGCGCCGATGCGGACCCCGGCCGCGCGGACCGCGTCGAGGTCGAGCGCCGCCGGCAGGTCGTCGACGTAGCGGGCGAGGAAGTCGTACGTGCCGGTGGTGTCGGCGGTGCGCGCCCGTGCGTACGGGATGCGCCGCACCTCCTTGAGCCCGGCGGCGAGGATCGCGTTCGCGCGGTCCTGGATCCACTTCGTCACGTCGGTGTCGGCCGGCCCGCCGTGGGTCGGGTTGTACTTGAATCCGCCGTCGTCCGGGGGGTTGTGCGACGGGGTGATGACGATGCCGTCGGCGAGGCCGCTGGTCCGCCCCCGGTTGTGGGTGAGGATGGCGTGCGAGACCGCCGGGGTCGGCGTGTAGCCGTCCCGGCTGTCGACGAGGACGGTGACCTCGTTGGCGGCGAGCACCTCCAGCGCGTCGACCGCGGCCGGGGCGGAGAGCGCGTGCGTGTCGCGGCCGAGGAACAGCGGGCCGTCCAGGCCGCGCTCCCGGCGGTAGTCGCAGAGCGCCTGGGTGACCGCGAGGATGTGGTCGGAGTTGAAGGCGTTGCGCAGCGACGAGCCCCGGTGCCCGGACGTGCCGAAGGAGACCTGCTGCGCCGGGTCCTCCGGGTCGGGATGCTCCGCGTAGTACGCGGTGACCAGCATCGGCACGTCGACCAGGTCGGACGGCTGGGCGGGCTGACCCGCGCGGGGATGCGTGCTCACGGTTCCACCTTCTGGCCCTTGCCGATGACGACGATGCCGTTGTCGGAGACGGTGTAGCGCTGCCGGTCCTTCTCCAGGTCCACGCCGATCTCGCAGCCCTCGGGCACGTAGACGTTCTTGTCGAGGATGGCCCGGCGGATCACGGCGTGCCGGCCGATCTCGACGCCCTCCATGAGCACCGCGCCGTCGACGTGCGCCCAGGAGTGGACCTTGACCTTGGGCGAGATCACCGAGTTCTCCACCAACGAGCCGGAGATCACCGCCCCCGGGGAGACCATCGACGCCACCGCCCGGCCGACCCGCTCGCCCCAGTGGTGCACGAACTTCGCCGGCGGGAAGGGGGGCTGCTGGCTGTAGATCGGCCAGTCGAAGTTGTAGAGGTTGAACACCGGGTGGACGTTGATCAGATCCATGTGGGCGTCGTAGAAGGAGTCGAGCGTCCCCACGTCCCGCCAGTAGCCGCGGTCCCGGTCGGTGCTGCCCGGCACCTCGTTGTCCTTGAAGTCGTAGACGTTCGCCTCGCCCCGCTCGACGAGCATCGGGATGATGCTGCCGCCCATGTCGTGCTTGCTGGTCCGGTCCTCCGCGTCCCGCTCCACCGCCTCGCAGAGGGCCTTGGTGGTGAAGACGTAGTTGCCCATCGAGGCGTAGATCTGGTCCGGCGCGTCGGGCAGGCCGACGGCGTCGGTGGGCTTCTCCCGGAAGGCGCGGATCCGGCGGCCGTCCTCGCCGACCTCGATGACGCCGAACTGGTCGGCCATCGACAGCGGCTGCCGGATCCCCGCCACGGTCACCCCGGCGCCGGAGGCGATGTGGTCCTCCACCATCTGCCGGGGGTCCATCCGGTAGATGTGGTCCGCGCCGAAGACGATCACGTAGTCGGGCTGCTCGTCATTGATCAGGTTGAAGCTCTGGTAGATCGCGTCGGCCGAGCCGGCGAACCACCACGGGCCGCGGCGCTGCTGGGCGGGCACCGGCGTCACGTAGTTGCCGAGCATGGTCGACATCCGCCAGGTCTGGGTGATGTGCCGGTCCAGCGAGTGGGACTTGTACTGGGTCAGCACCACGATCTTGAGAAACCCGGCGTTGGCCAGGTTGGAGAGGACGAAGTCGACCATGCGGTACATCCCGCCGAACGGGACGGCCGGCTTGGCCCGGTCCGTGGTGAGCGGCATCAGGCGCTTGCCCTCCCCACCCGCCAGGACGATCGCGAGCACCTTGGCAGCCATGTCACGACGCTATCGATCCGGCCGCCACTTCACCACTCGTACGGGCACAGTTCCGCACCCGGTGCGGCGTGGGTTTCTGCACTAGGGTGCCGGGCATGACCGACGTCCCGCGGATCCGCGTCGACCTGCTCACCCGCGAGTACCCGCCCGAGGTGTACGGCGGAGCCGGGGTCCACGTCGAGTACCTGGCCCGCGAGCTGCGCGCCCTCGCCGACGTACGGGTCCACTGCTTCGGCGCGCCGCGCACCGAGCCGGGCGTCACCGCGTACGCCGAACCGGCCGGCCTGGCCGGCGCGAACGCCGCGCTGCGCACGATGGGCGTGGACCTGGAGATGGCCGCGGGCTGCGCCGGCACCGACGTGGTGCACAGCCACACCTGGTACGCGAACCTCGCCGGGCACACGGCGAAGCTGCTGCACGGCGTGCCGCACGTGGTGACCGCGCACAGCCTGGAGCCGCTGCGCCCGTGGAAGGCCGAGCAGCTCGGCGGCGGGTACGCGCTGTCCTCGTGGTGCGAGCGGACGGCGGTGGAGTCGGCCGACGCCGTGATCGCGGTCAGCGCGGGGATGCGGCAGGACGTGCTGATGGCGTACCCGGCGGTGAACCCGGACCGGGTGCGGGTGGTCCACAACGGCATCGACACCGCGCAGTACGCCCCCGACCACGGCACCGACGTGGTCGACCGGCTCGGGATCGACCCGTCCCGACCCAGCGTCGTCTACGTCGGGCGGATCACCCGGCAGAAGGGCCTGCCGTACCTGCTGCGCGCCGCGCGGGAACTGCCCGCCGACACCCAGCTCGTGCTGCTCGCCGGCGCGCCCGACACGCCGGAGATCGCCGCCGAGGTGGAGAGCCTGGCCGCGGAGCTGCGGGCCAACCGCTCGGGCGTGGTGTGGGTGGCCGAGATGCTGCCCAAGCACGAGGTGATCCAGGTGCTGACCCACGCCACCGTCTTCGTGTGCCCGTCCGTCTACGAGCCGATGGGCATCGTCAACCTGGAGGCGATGGCCTGCGAGACGGCGGTGGTGGCCACGGCGACCGGCGGCATCCCGGAGGTCGTCGCCGACGGCGAGACCGGGCTGCTGGTGCCGATCGAGCAGGCCGGTGACGGGACGGGCCGGCCGCTGAACCCGGCGCGCTTCGTCGCCGACCTGGCCGCCGGGATCAACGAGGTGCTGGCCGACCCCGCGCGGGCCGCCGAGTTCGGGCGGGCGGGGCGACGGCGCGCCGTGGAGCACTTCTCCTGGGACACGGTCGCGCGGCGGACCGTGGAGGTGTACCGGTCGGTGGGCGCCGCCGGCTGACCCGAGCGCGAAGCGATCTCTCGCAGTAGGTTGACGGGGTGACTGGACGCTTCCCGATCGAAGACGTCTCCCCCGTCGTCTCGTGCGGTCGCTACCCGGCCAAGGCGGTCGTCGGCGAGCTGGTCCCGGTGTCGGCCCGCGCCTACCGTGAGGGGCACGACGCGCTGGGCTGCAACGTCGTCTGGCTCGGCCCGGACGGGCAGGCCCGGCCGTTCACCCGGATGGCCCCCGGGGAGCCGGGGCAGGACCGCTGGCATGCCACCATCCGGCCGGACACGGTCGGCGAGTGGACGTTCACCGTCGAGGCGTTCGCCGACCCGTACCTGACCTGGCAGAACGCGGTGACCAAGAAGATCGCCGCCGGGCAGGGCCCCGACGACCTGGCCAACGACCTGGCCGAGGGCGTCCGCGTGCTCACCGCCGCCGCCGAGCTGGTGCCCGCGGGCGACCGGGAGCGGGTGGCCGCCGCGGTCGCCGCGCTCGCCGATCCGGCGCCGCCGCTCCCCCGCCGGGTGGGTCCCGCGCTGGAGCTGGCCGACCTGCTGTGGGAGCACCCGGTCCGGGAGCTGGTCACCACCGGCGACGTGTACCGGCTCTGGGTCGACCGGAAGCGGGCGCTCTTCTCCGCCTGGTACGAGTTCTTCCCCCGCTCGGAGGGCGCGATCCCGGCCACCGTCGACGCGCCGGCCCGCTCCGGGACGTTCGCCACCGCCGCCGAACGCCTGCCGGGTGTCGCGGCGATGGGCTTCGACATCCTGTACCTGCCGCCGATCCACCCGATCGGCCGGATCAACCGCAAGGGCCCCAACAACACGCTCGTCGCCGGGCCGGACGACGTGGGCTCGCCGTGGGCCATCGGCGCCGCCGAGGGCGGCCACGACGCCATCCACCCCGACCTGGGTACGCCGGAGGACTTCCGGGACTTCGTCGCGGCCGCCGCCGAGGCGGGCCTGGAGGTGGCGATGGACCTGGCGTTGCAGTGCGCGCCGGACCACCCGTGGGTCACCGAGCACCCGGAGTGGTTCACCACCCGCGCCGACGGCACCATCGCGTACGCGGAGAACCCGCCGAAGAAGTACCAGGACATCTACCCGCTGAACTTCGACAACGACCCGGAGGGGATCCGCGCGGAGATCCTCCGGGTCGTGCTGCACTGGGTCGGCGAGGGCGTGAAGATCTTCCGGGTCGACAACCCGCACACCAAACCGGTGAACTTCTGGCACTGGCTGATCGCCGAGGTCAAGAAGGTCGACCCGGACGTGCTCTTCCTCGCCGAGGCGTTCACCCGGCCCGCCATGATGCACGGCCTAGGCAAGATCGGCTTCACCCAGTCGTACACGTACTTCACGTGGCGGACGTCGGCGGCGGAGATGCGCGCGTACTGCGAGGAGCTGGTGGCGGCGGTCGACTACATGCGACCGAACTTCTGGCCGAACACGCCGGACATCCTGCACGAGTCGCTCCAGCACGGCGGCCCGCCGATGTTCAAGATCCGGGCGGTGCTGGCCTCGCTGCTCTCCCCGTCCTGGGGCATGTACGCCGGCTACGAGCTGTTCGAGCACGTCGCCCGCCCGGGCGCGGAGGAGTACCTGGACAACGAGAAGTACGAGCTGCGCCCCCGGGACTGGGCCGGCGCGCAGGCGCAGGGGCGTTCGCTCGCCCCGTTCATCGCCACCCTCAACCGGATCCGGCAGGCCAACCCGGCCCTGCACCAGCTCCGCAACCTGGTGTTCCACGACATCGACAACCCGGCACTGCTCTGCTGGTCCAAGCGCGACGCCGACACCGGCAACACGGTGATCGTGGTCTGCTCCTTCGACTCGCACGGCGTGCAGTGGGGCAACACCACGCTGGACATGCCGGCGCTGGGCTTCGACTGGCACGAACGGTTCACCGTGCACGACGAGCTGACCGGGGCCAGCTACGACTGGGGTCAGCGCAACGCCGTCCGGCTCGACCCGTACCTGCAACCCGCACACGTGCTCACCGTGCGCCGCCCGGTCCCGCCCGCGCTGGCCCCACCGCCGGCCGCCGCACCGGCCGAGCTCACCGTCGAGGCGGTGCCCGACGACCTCTCCGGCGGCACCGCCCCCACTTCGAAGGACGAAGCCCGATGGACCAGCTGATCGCCGGCCACACCCACGATCCGCACGCGGTGCTCGGGGCCCACCCGGCCGACGGGCGCACCACGATCCGCACCCTGCGCCGCGGCGCCGGCGACGTCGCGGTCCTCGTCGACGGGGAGCGGCACCCGATGAAGCGGGTGCACGACGTGGGGGTCTTCGAGGCGGTCGTCCCCGGCGAGGTGCTCGACTACCGGGTCGAGGTCGACGGGCGGCCGCACGACGACCCGTACCGTTACCCGCCGACGATCGGTGAGCTGGACCTGCACCTGATCGGCGAGGGCCGGCACGAGCGGCTGTGGGAGGCGCTCGGCGCCCGGGTGTTCGACGAGGGCGTGGCGTTCAGCGTGTGGGCCCCCAACGCGCGCGGTGTCCGCGTCGTCGGGGACTTCACCGGCTGGTCCCCGGACGACGGCTGGCCGATGCGCTCGCTCGGCTCCAGCGGCGTGTGGGAGGTCTTCGTGCCGGGGGTCGGGGCCGGCGCCCGGTACAAGTACCGCATCCTGGGGCCCGACGGCCACTGGCGGGACAAGGCCGACCCCCTCGCGGCGTACGCGGAGGTGCCGCCGGCCACCGCGTCGGTGGTGCACCACTCGACGTACCAGTGGAACGACGCGGCCTGGCTGGAGCGGCGGGCCCGGCGAGCGCCGCACCAGGAGCCGATGAGCGTCTACGAGGTGCACCTCGGCTCGTGGCGGCCCGGTCTCGGCTACCGGGAGCTGGCCGACCAGCTGACCGCGTACGTGACCGAGCTGGGCTTCACGCACGTGGAGTTCCTGCCGGTGATGGAGCACCCGTTCGGCGGATCCTGGGGGTACCAGGTGACCGGCTACTACGCGCCCACCTCGCGCTTCGGCGACCCGGACGAGTTCCGCCACCTCGTCGACACGCTGCACGGCGCCGGCATCGGCGTGATCCTCGACTGGGTGCCGGCGCACTTCCCGCGCGACGAGTGGGCCCTCGGCCGGTTCGACGGCACCCCGCTGTACGAGCACCCCGACCCGCGCCGGGGCGAGCACCCCGACTGGGGCACGTACGTCTTCGACTTCGGCCGCCGCGAGGTGCGCAACTTCCTCGTGGCCAACGCCCTCTACTGGTGCGAGGAGTTCCACGTGGACGGGCTCCGCGTCGACGCGGTGGCCTCGATGCTCTACCTGGACTACTCGCGCCAGGAGGGCCAGTGGGTGCCGAACCGGTACGGCGGCCGGGAGAACCTGGAGGCGATCGCGTTCATGCAGGAGACGAACGCGACGGTCTACCGGCACCATCCCGGGGTGGTGATGATCGCCGAGGAATCCACGGCCTGGCCCGGCGTCACCCGGTCCACCGACAGCGGCGGGCTCGGCTTCGGGTTCAAGTGGAACATGGGCTGGATGCACGACACCCTGCTCTACACCTCGAAGGACCCGATCTACCGGCAGCACCACCACCATCAGCTCACGTTCTCCCTCGCGTACGCCTGGAGCGAGAACTACGTGCTGCCGATCAGCCACGACGAGGTGGTGCACGGCAAGGGTTCGCTCGCCGGGAAGATGCCGGGCGACACGTGGCAGCGGCTGGCGAACGTCCGGGCGCTGCTCGCGTACATGTGGGCGCACCCGGGCAAGCAGTTGCTCTTCATGGGTTGCGAGCTGGCCGACGACCGGGAGTGGAGCGAGGAGCGCGGCCTCGACTGGTACCTCCTGCACGACCCGGGCCGGGCCGGCGTCCAGCGGCTGGTCGGCGACCTCAACCGCGTCTACCGCGACACGCCCGCCCTGTGGGCGCAGGACACCGAGCCCGCCGGGTTCCGCTGGATCGCCGGGGACGACGTCGCCAACAACACCGTCTCGTTCATCCGGATCGCCCCGGACGGCGCGACGCTGGTCTGCGTGGCGAACTTCTCCGCGCTGCCGCTGGAGGGATACCGGGTCGGCCTGCCCGCCGGCGGGACGTGGAGCGAGGTGCTCAACACCGACGCCCACCACTACGGCGGGTCCGGTGTGGGCAACCTCGGGCAGGTACGCGCCGAGGACGTGCCGTGGCACGGGATGCCGGCGTCGGCGGCGCTCCGCGTACCCCCGCTCGGCGTCCTCTGGCTCCGCCCCGCCTGAGCGGCGTCGCCGAGGCCCGGCGGCGTCGGGTGACGTGATCCACTCGACTTCGGTGACGTCGCGGTATCGGTCCCAGCGGAAGGCCCCGACTTCAGGGAAGTCGAGTTGGCCTTCGGCTGTTGCGGGTCGGACGGTCACGCCGAGCACCCCGGCCGGCCTGCTTCGTCACGCTGCGTGGATAGTTTGGCCGTCGGGCGTAGATTGTCTGAACTTCCCCTGCCGCCCTGCCGTACCGCACATCGGATGCCGGCCACTTCCTGACGGACGAGGCGGAGGGAGCTTCGATGGCGTGGACGAGACGCACCAGCAGCAGGACGACGGTAACGGCCCGACAGCGCAAGATCGCCGGGATCGCCGCGATCGCGGTGACGACAGGGGCCGCGTTCGCCGTGGCCACCGGCGTCGGCCAGGCGGCGGAGAACTGCCAGGGCCTCGACACCGCCCTACGCAACAACCTCACGTTCATCGCCGGCCAGCGCCAGAACCCGGACGCCAACTCGGCGGCGCGGATCGCCAACCGGCAGGCGGTCGTCGACCTGCTCCAGCAGCGGCGGGCCGCCGCCGGCTGCACGGCCCAGGTGCAGGTCGCCGGCGCGGTGTGCCCGGAGGTGCCGTGGGACGTCGCGGTGGCGGCGCGGGCGAAGGAGGCGTGGGCGGCCACCGAGCGGTTACGCGCCGAACGGGCCGGCCGGATCGACGACCCACGGGCGACGGCCGCCCGGGTGCAGCAGGTGCGCGGTGCCGTCGACTCGATCGGCGGGATCGTGGACCAGGCGCGCGAGCGGGCCGCGCAGCGGGCGTCCGGGAAGGCGGCGGCGCGGGGCGGCGGGGCCGAGCAGGCCGCGGCGATCGTGGGCCAGATCGGCGGCCTGATCCAGCAGATCGCCCAGCTCGTCGAGGCGGCCCGGGCCGGCCAGGACGCGGGCGGGGACGCCGGCGCTGAGGCCGACCAGGACGCCGGAGCCGGCCAGGACGCGGGCGACGCCGGAGCCGGCGCGGACGCGGGCGACGCCGAGGCCGGCCAGGAGGCGGGCGACGCGGGAGCCGGTCAGGAGGCCGGAGCCGGCGACGCCGAGGCGGGGGCCGACGCGGGCCAGGACGACGCAGCCGGCGAGGACGCCGAGGCGGGCGCCGAGCAGGGCGTCGGAGCTGAGGAGGACGCCGGCGCCGAGCAGGAGGCCGGTGCCGAGCAGGACGTGGCGGACCAGATCGCGGCCCAGCTGGCGGAGGTGCGGGCCCTGCTCCAGGAGATCCAGGCGCTCGTGCAGGCGATCCAGCAGGCCCGCCAGGAAGCCGACGCGGGCAACGACGCCGAAGCCGGTGCGGAGGCCGGTGCGGGTGACGCCGAGGCCGGTGACGAGGCCGGCGCGGCTGGCGACGAGGCCGGTGCCGGTGACGCTGGCGCGGGTGACGTCGAGGACGGTGCGGGCGACGACGCCGAGGCGGACGCGAACGGCAACGGCGCTGCCAACCGCAACGGCAAGGCGAACGGCAAGGACAAGGCCGGCGCCGCCAACGCCAACGCCAACGGCAACGGCAACGGCAAGGCCGGCGGTGCCGCGGCTCCCGTCATGGTGGACGACCCCAGCCCGGCTGGCTGCCTGACCGACAACTGAGATCGACTCCATGCCGCCGGCATGGGGCTGCCACCGGGTGCCGGAAGGCGGGATGCCGGCGGCATGGAGACGACCACGCTCAGCGGGGCGCGGACCAGGACCGACCTGGCCCGCGCCCCGCCGCCGCCTGCACGGGCTCCGGCGATCCCCGGCCACACCGATGGCAATCGTGGACGGAATCGGCCCCCTGGAGGGCCGAACGAGGTCTCCGGATCGGTGGAAAGTTCGACGGGTCACGCCTCGTCACATCGGTCACTCGCCGTGACCCCGACCGGCACGCACTGCTGATCTTGTGGCCGCCGGCGTCCGCCACGCTGAACGATCCGCGTCCGCCGCCCGTACCGCTCACCGATGCCGGGCCGGGCGCCAACTGACGTCCCTGCGGGACGCGGGCGCCGGCGCGACGGACGTCAGACCAGGCCCGCGTCCCGCAGCAGCTTCCACAGGCCGGCGCCGTCCGGCGCGGAGAGCCACTTCTGCCCCATCGGGCCGGCCGACGAACTGTCGCCGGCCGGATGGGGCATGCTGCCGGCGAGGACCGACTGGGTGGGCGAGAGCCGCCGGATCGCCACCCCGGCCACGTTGTCCGGGTGGGCGGCGGCGAACTCCCGGTAGATCTCCTGGTCGTGCTGACCGTCGTCGCCGACCAGCAGCCACTTGACCTCGGGGAACTCACGGGCCAGCCGGGCCAGGGTGGCCCGCTTGTGCTCCCGGCCGCTGCGGAACCACCGGTCGGCGGTCGGGCCCCAATCGGTGAGCAGCAGCGGCCCGGCCGGGTAGAGGTGCCGGGACAGGAACCGGGTGAGGGTCGGCGCGACGTTCCACGCCCCGGTGGACAGGTAGAAGACGGGGGCACCGGGGTGGGCGGTCACCAGCCGCTCGTAGAGCACGGCCATCCCCGGCACCGCCGCGCGGGCGTGCTCGTCCAGGACGAACGTGTTCCAGGCGGCGAGCAGCGGCCGGGGCAGCGCGGTGACCATCACCGTGTCGTCGATGTCGGACAGGATGCCGAAGCGCACCTGCGGGTCGAGGATGCGCACCGGCGCCTCGACGGGCTCCGCGTCAGGCACGGTGATCCGTACCGAGCCCCAGCCCGGGGGCAGGTCGGCCTCGACCACGGTGTCGACGAAGCCGCTGCGGTCGGTGCGGGTCTCGTGCCGCTTCCCACCCGACTCGATGGTCACGGTGACGTACTTCGCCGGCAGGGTGGTGAAGCTGCGCCAGCCCCGGACCTTCTCCAGCCGGCCCCGCTGCCTAGTGTCCGGCCGTCCCAGCAGCACCCGGCACATCACGCGTACCCAACCGGGCGCGCCGTAGCCCGTGTAGGCGACGATGTTGGTCCGCCAGCCGGTCCGCCGCAGGCGGCGCTCGACCAGGTGGTGGACGGCGTCCTCGATCCGTGCGGCCCGGTGCAATTGGGGTACGGCCAGCTGGCCGGCGGCAGTGGGTGGCACGCTGCAACCCTGCCACAACCGGCGTAGGTCGGCCATGCGAGCGATCCAGCCCGGCCCGCGCCCCGCCCCTCCGCTGTCCCGAACCGGCCCGGCCCGCCGGTACCACGTGACAGACTCCGGTCGGGACGACGACGGGGGCCTTGGTCGTGTCGCAACCTGTGCACGGTGGGCGTCGGCGCCCGCGGCTGGACCGGCCGGCGCTGGTCGCGCTGGTGCTCGGGGCGGCCGGCGTCGCGTACCGACTGGTCCTCACGCTGCACACCATCCCGGTGTCGAACAGCGACGAGGCCACCTTCGGGCTCGCCGCCCTGCACATCGCCGAGGGCCGGGAACACCCCGTCTTCCTGTACGGGCAGCGCTACATGGGGATGCTGGAGGCGTACCTGGCCGCACCCCTGGTCGCCCTCGCCGGGCCGAGCTGGCCGGTGCTGCGGCTACCCCTGCTGGTGCTGTACGCGCTGTTCCTCTGGCTGATCCACCGGCTGACCCGGCGGATCGCGTCGCCGTGGCTCGCCACGCTGGTCGTGGGGTTGCTGGCGCTCGGCTCCGAGCGGGTGGTGCGGGACCAGCTGACCGTGGTGGGCGGCCGACCGGAGACGAAGGTGGCGGTGGTGGTGATGCTGCTGGTGGCCGTGGGGCTGGCCCGGGACACCATCCGGCACCGCCGGCTCGCCGCCGGCCTCTTCGGTCTGCTGGCCGGGCTCGCCGTCTGGTCCGACTGGCTGAGCCTGCCGTACGTGGGCGCCGCCGCCCTCGCGCTGCTCTGGGTGGCCCGCCGCGAGCTGCTCGGCTGGGCGGGCGCGCTGCTGGTGGCCGGGTTCGCGCTCGGGATCGCCCCGATGGTCCGGGACAATCTGGTCGCCCCACCGGGCCAGGACTCGGTGTCGGTGCTCCGCGAGATCAGCAGCCGCGCCGGACCGGCCCCGCCCTGGTCACAGCGGATCTCCGGGGGTGTGCTGGAGGGCGTTCCGCTCGCCATGGGGCTCTGCCCGGTCGACGGCTGCGCCCACTGGCAGGGCTGGTTCGGGCTGCTCTACCCGGTGCTGCTGGTGGTCGCCTCCGTGGCCGCGCTCGTCGCGTACCGTCGGGCCTCCGGCCGGGCCGCGCGGGTCGGCCCGGTCGTGCACCTCGCGCTGGTCGTGGGCGCGGCGTTGACCCTGCTGTCGTACGCCCGCAGCCCGCACTCCGTCTCCGATCCGCTGGGCAACGCGCGCTACCTGGCGGTGCTGCAACTGTCCCTGCCGGCGGTGCTGTGGCCGCTGTGGCGGGCGGCGGTGGCCGCGTGGCGGGGAACGACCGGTGTGGCCGGCCGGCTGACGGGCGCTGTCGCCACGGCGGCCCTGGCCGCCTTCGCGGCGACCAGCCTGGTGGTCACCCTGCTGTTCGCGACCACCGGCACGGGGGTCTCCCGGACCGAGGAGCGGGCCGCCCGCGACCTGGCCGACGCCCTGCGCGCGACGGGCCCGCGGGAGGTGTACGGGGACTACTGGACGTGCAACCGCCTGATCTTCAACACGGGCGAGGAGGTCGTCTGCGGGGTCCTCGACGACGCGTTCAGCCCGGGCCAGAACCGGTACCCGGCGTACTGGAAACGCGTCGCGGCGGCCGACCGCCCGGGGTACGTGGTGGAGGCCGGCTCGACGCTGGAGCGGCGGTTGCGCCGGCTGCTGCGGGACCGGGCCGACGCGGCGCTCGTCGCCGACGTCGGCGGGTATCGCGTGTACCACCCGGAGACGCCGGTCCGGCCCTGGCGGTAGGGCGGGACGTACCCTGGCCTCCTCCGGTGCGCGGGCACCGGGAGCGAGGAGTTCCCCCGATGCTCATCCTGCTGCCGCCCTCGGAGGGCAAGGCCGACGCCGGCACCGGCCGGCGGCTCGACCTCTCCCGCCTCTCGCTGCCGGAGCTGACCCCGGCCCGCGAGGAGGTCGTGGCGGCGCTGGCCGCCGTGTCCGCCGGCGACGAGGAGGCGGCCCTGGCCGCGCTCGGGTTGAGCCCGGGCCAGCGGGGCGAACTGCGCCGCAACGCCCGGCTGCGGGAGGCGGCGACCGCGCCGGCCGAGCGCCTCTACACCGGGGTGCTCTACGAGGCCCTCGACCTCGCCACCCTGCCGCCGGCCGCGGTACGCGCCGCCCGCCGGACGGTCCTGATCAGTTCCGGCCTGTGGGGCGCGGTCCGTCTCACCGACCGGATCCCGCCGTACCGCTGCCCGGTCGGGGCGAAGCTGCCTGGGATCGGGGCGCTGTCGGCGTACTGGCGGCGGGCGCTGGCGCCGGTGCTGGCCGCGGCGGCCGGCGACGGGCCGGTGCTAGACCTGCGCTCGGGCGCGTACGCGGCGACCTGGACCCCGCGCGGGCCGGTCGCGGACCGGACCGTGACCGTCCGGGTGCTGCACGAGCGGGAGGTCGACGGCGTGCCGGTCCGGTCGGTGGTCAGCCATTTCAACAAGGCCACCAAGGGTCGCCTCGTGCGGGACCTGCTGACCGCCGGGGCCCGGCCGCGCACCGCCGACGGGCTGGTAGCCGCGCTGCGGGACCTCAAGTACGCGGTGGTGGAGCAGCCGTCGCCGACCGGCCGCCCGCGCACCGTCGACGTCGTCGTCACCGAGTTGTAGCGAAGTCCACCCGCAAGATTTCCTCAAAGCTCGGCCGGATGTGTTCCGCCGGGGGCAGGCAGCGGCCACGGTAGGGGAACCCCGACGCCGCCCGAAGGAGTCCCAGGTGGAACCCATCCTGCTCGACCGGCCCCGGCCGCCGTCGATTTCGCCACCGCTGGACTGGCTGACGCTGGCCGCCGCGTTCGAGGCCGCCTGCCTCCTGCGCTGCGTGACCCCGCCAGCGATGGTCGGGACCAGGCGGACCACGCCCGTGTACCGGCCCGGGATCGTGGAGTTCAACCGCGAGGACGCCGCCCTGCGGATGCGTCAGCTGCTCGACCGGCTCGACGTACCGGTCACGCACGAACGTGCCGTCGGCGGTCTGCGCCGTCGCTACGAGCTGCACCGGCTGACCGTGCCGGTGGCGCGGCGGCACGCGTACGCGACCGCGCTGGAGGCCGGCTGGCGGCAGGGGCGGCGCGAACTGCTCGGCGGGCCAGTACCCGGCGCGTCCGCCGCACGGCGCGTGTGGCGGCCCCGCCTCGCCGCGGCGGCCTGGCGCGCCGCGCTGCTGGCCGGCGGCCGGCACGTACGCCGGCACATCCTCGGGGTCCGGCTCACCGACCGGGATCTGGCCGCGGTCCTCGTCCGGGGTGCCGCCCTGCTGGACGTCCCGGCGCTGCTGCGCCCCGGTACCGGCTGCTTCCTGGTCAGCGTCGCGCACGGCCCGGACCGGGACCGCATCCTGGAGGCCGCCGAGCTGGGCGCCCCCCGCGAGGCGGACTGACGGGCCGCATCGGGGCGAACCGGGCGGGCCCGCTTGCGGTCGACCGCCCGGACGGCGCACAGTGCAGCCCGTGAACGCACGTGTCCGCCGAGCCGCCGCGGCGCTGCTGGCCCTGGTGCTGGCGGCCGCGCTGCCCGCCGGATGCCGGGAGGACGCCGGCCCGCCGCTGCAGATCCGCATCGCCACCGGCAGCCCCACCGCCGTGTACCACGCCTTCGGTCAGTCGCTGGCCACGATCCTGAACCGGGAGCTGCCGAACGTCCACGCCAGTGTGGTGGTGACCCCAGCGTCGGCGGAGAACGTCCGGCGCGTCAGCGCCGGCTCGGCCGAGCTGGGCTTCACCCAGGCCGACGTGCTGCCCGCCGCGCCGGGCGCGGACCCGTCGGTGGCCGCGGTCGCCCGGGTGTACGACGACCTGCTGCACCTCGTCACCAACGCGGCCGGCGGGATCCGCACGATCGGCGACCTGCGCGGCCGGCGGGTGTCGGTGGGCGCGCCGGGTTCCGGCACCGAGATCACCGCGTCCCGGCTGCTCGACGTCGCCCGGCTGGGCGGCGAGGGCGTACGCCGGGAGCGGCTGGGCCTGGACGACTCGGTCGCCGCGCTGCGCGCGGGTCAGATCGACGCCTTCTTCTTCTCCGGCGGCCTCCCCGTCCGGGGCGTGGCCGAGCTGGCCCGCGACCGGCACGTCCGGATCGTCGACCTCGGCGCGTGGACCGAGCCGCTGCGTGCCCGCCACCCCGGCGTCTACGTCTCCCGGGACATCCCACGCTCGGTGTACGGGGTGGAGCCGGTCACGACCGTCGCCAACCCGAACTTCCTGATCGTCCGCGCCGACCTGCCGGAGGGGCTGGTCCGGGAGGTGACCCGGCTGCTCATGGAGCGGCGGGAGGAACTGGCCGCGGCCCACCCGGCCGCCGGCCGGATGAGCCCCCGCTCGGCCATCACCACCGCTCCCCTACCCCTGCATCCGGGTGCCGCCGCCTGGTACCGCGCCACGAAGCCCTAGGGCCTTTCAGGATTTTCAGGGGCTGTCCACCACCGGCTACTCAGCGCAGGGTGAGCGGGGTCGCGGATCCGATACGGGTCAGCTTCTCCGGGTTGCGGACGTAGTAGAGGCCGGTGATGCGGGCGTCCTCGACGCGGATCGCCATGACGCCGTCGATCTCGCCGTCGAGGCGTACGAGGAGTGCCGGGTTGCCGTTGACCACGGTCGGTTCAGCGGTCAGCGTGCCGTCGACCTTGCGCAGCCCACCGACGAACATGCGGACCACCTTCTCGGCGCCGGTGACCGGCCGCAGCGCGGCCTGCTTGACGCCACCGCCGTCGCCCACGAGGACGACCTCGGGGGCGAGCACGTCGAGGAGCCCCTGGAGGTCCCCCGTTTCGAGCGCGCGCTGGAACGACTCCAGAGCCGCCCGGGTCTCACTCGCCGAGACCACCTCGCGCGGGCGGCGGGCATCGACGTGCTGGCGGGCGCGGTGCGCGATCTGGCGGACGGCCGCGGGGCTCTTGTCGACGGCGGTGGCGATCTCGTCGTAGCCGAGGTCGAAGACCTCGCGCAGCACGAAGACGGCGCGCTCGGTCGGCGACAGCGTCTCGAGGACGAGCATCAGCGCCATCGACACACTCTCGGCGAGTTCGACGTCCTCGGCCACGTCCGGCGTGGTGAGCAACGGCTCGGGCAGCCAGGGGCCGACATACGCCTCCTTGCGGCGTTTTATCGTGCGTAGGCGGTTGAGCGACTGCCGGGTCGTGATCCGGACCAGGTAGGCGCGCTGGTCACGCACCTGCTCCAGGTCGACCGTGACCCACCGCAGCCAGGTTTCCTGGAGGACGTCTTCGGCGTCGGCCGCCGATCCGAGCATCTCGTACGCGACGGTGAAGAGCAGGTTGCGGTGGGCGAGGAAGGTCTCGGTCGCCGCGTTGGCGTGGTCGTTCATGTCCCTCTCCGCCGCGGCCGGCCCCTGGTCAGCGCCGGCATTCACGCGTGCATCCACAGCAGGATCCTCTTTCGTTGGCTGCCGTCCGATCCGACCCGGGCCGCTCGTTCAGCGGGTGGCCGACAGCTCGCCTCGCGTGGCCCGTAGCAGGCGACCACATCGGTGTTCCCAGTCATGGTGTCTCCTTCGTGCTAAGGGTTCGGCCATCCGACACCGCGGGACCGATCGTTGTGACACCTGCGGGGCGGATCACTCCGACACCGCAGGCTGGGCACGCGGAGTCGGCGGTCAGGCGGTGAAGGACTCGGGGCCGAAGCGGCCCCACGCGATGAACGCCGCGAGAGCCAGGTAGATCAGGTTCAGCAGCACGAACCTGGGTGAGCCGTGTCGGACGTGGGTGATCATCGCGCCGACCATCAGCAGGACCCAGCAGACGGCGGTCACCGGCACCAGAACCGGTGCGATGTCGACCACGGCGGGCAGGATCAGGCCGACCGCGGCCAGGATTTCAAGGACCCCGAGGGTCCGGACGAAGCCGACGCTGGCGTGTGCGGTCCATTCCCCGCCCGGGGTCCCGGCCAGCTTCTCCTTGGGTACGAATGTCTTGCTGATGCCACCGGCCAGGGCGACCACGGCGAGCAGTCCGGCGGCGATCCACAGTGCGAGGTTCATGAGGCCTTCCTTCGTTCCTGGGGTTCGGCCTCAAGGCACCGCGTGGTCGATCGTTGTGACAGCGCGTGAGGCAGGTCACTCCACGGGCGCGGGCTCGGCGTGCGGAGCCCCGCCGCGGGGATGCGCGCCACCGCCGTGCGGTCCGGTGCCCGCCGGCCGGAGCCCGGTCCTAGCGTTCGTCGGTGCACGAAGGCGTATCGGCGGGCGCGGGGAACCATAGGGTGGCGGCCAGGCCGCGCGGCGAGTTCGCGCGCATGGTGAGCCGACCGTCGGAGGCGTCCACGAGGACCGCGACGATGGTCAGGCCCAGCCCGGCGCCGTCGACGTTCTGCACCTCCGGCGCCCGCCAGAACCGCTCGGTCGCCTGGTCGAGCTGGCTCGCCGTCATGCCGGGCCCGGTGTCGCGTACCTCCAGGCTCGTCCCGCCGTCGCGGTGCCGGACCTCCACCGTGACCTCGCCCCCGGCGCCGCTGAACTTCACCGCGTTGTCGATGAGCGCGTCCAGCGCCTGGTCGACCGCGGTCGGCACGGTCCGGGCGTACGCCGGGGCGTCGCCCGCCGCGAGGCGCAGCGTGACCGACCGGCGGCGGGCGAGCGGCGCCCACGCCGCGACCCGGCTGGCGGCGATCGCCGCCGCGTCGACGGTGACCCGCAGGTTCTCGGTGCGCTCGGCCCGGGCCAGGGTGAGCAGCGCGTCCAGGACGAGGGCCAGCCGGTCGGTCTCCTCCAGCGCCAGCCGGTGCTCGGCGCGGCCCTCCGGATCGGTGAGGGCGACCCCCAGC
Source organism: Micromonospora thermarum (assembly GCF_012034245.1). Lineage (GTDB taxonomy): Bacteria > Actinomycetota > Actinomycetes > Mycobacteriales > Micromonosporaceae > Micromonospora > Micromonospora thermarum. Next base: position 129,222 of record NZ_JAATEO010000010.1, read on the forward strand.
TCCTCCACCCGCAGCCGCAGCGCCGTCAGCGGGTTGCGGAGCTGGTGGCTGGCGTGCGCCACGAACGCCCGCTGCCGGTCCATCACGTCCGAGACCGCGTCGGCCATGTTGTTGAAGCTCGCCGCCAGCCGGCGCAGCTCCGGCGGCCCGAGCCGGTGCTGCACCCGGGCGCTCCGGTCCCCCTCGGCGATCTCGTGGGTCACCACGTCCAGCTCGGTGACCGGGCGCAGGACCCACCCGGCCAGCCCGAACGCGGTCAGCACGCAGGCCAGCACGGCGAGCAGGCCGGCCCCGGCGAGCACCAGCCACCAGGTGGTGACGGTCCGGCGGACCGTGGCGACGGAGGTGGTGGTCACCACCGCGCCCAGCACCTCACCACCGTCGTTGATCGGGACCGCGACGACGATCCGGCCGTCCGTCCACGGCCACACCGACTCCGGCCCGCTGGCCTGCTGGCCGGAGAGGGCCACGTCGAGGGCCGCCCGGGTGCCCGGCGCGGCACGCCAGCTCTCCGACGCCACGACCGTGCGCCGGTCACGGTCCACGACGGCGGCGCCGATGCCGTACAGCTCGTCGTAGCTGTCCAGCTCGTTGTCGAGCGGGCCGGGGACGCCGCCGCGCAGCGCCGGCCCGGCCAGCGAGGCGAAGCGCGTGGCGTCGGCGAGCCGGTCCGCGCGGACCCGCTCGGTCTCCCGGCTGGCCAGGGTCGCCGCCAGCGGCGTCTCCAGGGCGATCAGGACCAGCACCATCAGCAGCAGGTAGCTGATCACCAGACGGCGTCGCACCGCGCCTCACTCGCCGCGCAGCCGGTAGCCGACCCCGCGTACGGTCTCGACCAGGCGGGGATCGCCGAGCTTGCCGCGCAGCGAACCCACGTGCACCTCGACGGTGTGCCGGTCGGCCCAGGTGGTGCCCCAGGCGTCCAGCAGGATCCGGTCGCGCGGCACCGCCACCCCCGGCTGCCGGGCCAGGGAGAGCAGCACGTCGAACTCCTTGCGGGTCAGCGCCACCTCCCGGCCGTCGACGCGGACGGTCCGGGCCGCCACGTCGATGCGGACCGGCCCGACCTCGATCAGGTTCCGCTCCGGGGCCGCGTGCGCCGCGCGCCGCAGCACCGCCTCGATCCGGGCCTGCAGCTCCACCATCGAGAACGGCTTGACCACGTAGTCGTCGGCGCCGAGGCGCAGCCCGAGCACCCGGTCCCGCTCCTCCCCGCGGGCCGTCACCGCGATGATCCCGAGTTGGCTGCTGCGCCGGCGCAGCTCGCGGCACAGGTCGGTGCCGTCCCCGTCGGGCAGGGTGAGGTCGAGCAGCACCAGGTCGCAGGGGGCGGCGGAGAGCGCGGCGGCGACCGTCGCCGCGTGCTCCACCTCGTAGCCCCGCCGGGTGAGCGCGGCGGAGAGCGCGGCAGCCACCCGGCGGTCGTCCTCGACCAGCAGGATGCGCACCCGCGTGCCCCCAATCGTCTCCGTCGCCGACCACGAATGGTGACAGATGGCGGCGACGAGCGGGAGGGCCGGTCCGACAGCGTCGTAGGCTGCCGGGGTGATCTACAAGCTGCTCGCCACCACCGAGTGGGACGACGCGCTCGCGGCCGGGCATTTCGCCGGTACCGCCCTGGACCATCAGGACGGGTTCGTCCACCTGTCCGGACCGGACCAGGTGGTCGAGACGGCCCGGCGGCACTTCACCGGCGCCACCGGCCTCACCCTGCTGACCGTCGACCCGAGCCGGCTGGGCGGGCGGCTGCGCTGGGAGCCGTCCCGTGGCAGCCAACTCTTCCCGCACCTGTACGGTCCGCTGCCGGTCACCGCGGTGGTGGCCGCGGCGGCGCTGCCGGCGGACGTCCCGGTCGCCGACGCGGTGGCGGCGCTGGTCGGGTAGGGCCTGCGCTCCACAGGTGTGTAGCAGGTCCTGGCGGATCGATATGCTACGCCGAGTCCGTCCGCCCGGATCGTGACGTTCCGGGCGGAGCCGGTTGACGGCGTCCCGGACGGCTGCGGCTGGCGGCCCCGGGCGATCCCCGACGTGGCGCGACGCCGCGCCCCGAGACCGATGCGAGATGACATGACTGACACCAACGACCGGCCGCCGGTCTTCGTCCACCCCAGCGCCGACGTGGAGTCCGGCGCCAAGGTCGGTGACGGCACGAAGGTCTGGCACCTGGCCCACATCCGGTCCACCGCCCAGGTGGGCGCGGGCTGCGTCATCGGCCGCAACGTGTACGTCGACGCCGGGGTGACGGTCGGCGACCTCGTGAAGATCCAGAACAACGTCTCGGTGTACCAGGGCGTGACGATCGAGGACGAGGTCTTCGTCGGCCCGTGCGCGGTCTTCACCAACGACTTCCGGCCCCGCGCGCAGAACCCGGACTGGACGATCACCCCGACCATGATCCGCCGGGGCGCCTCCATCGGCGCCAACGCGACCCTGGTCTGCGGCATCGAGGTCGGCGAGTACGCCATGATCGCCGCCGGCTCCGTGGTGACCAAGGACGTCAAGCCGTACCAGCTGGTGGTCGGGAACCCGGCCCGCCCGAGGGGCTGGGTCAACGCCAAGGGTGAGGTGGTCTCCCGCGACGTGGACAACCCGCCGGCCGGTCTCGCCGAGGGCTGAGCCGTGTCTCGCAGTCCCGGGCTGTGACGCCGAGACACGGCCTGACGTGACGCGTACGCGAACGGGCCCCGACCGTGCGGTCGGGGCCCGTTTCCGTGCGCAGGGGGCGGGTCAGCCGCCGATGACGACGCGGCGCACGTCCGCCCAGCGGGCCGGGTCGGTGACGCGGCGGCCGTCGACCAGCACGCGGACCGACGGCAGGTCCCTCGCGGCCAGGTTGCGGTACTCGGCGTGGTCGGCCTGGATCACCGCGGCGGTGACCGGCTGGCCCTCGTACGGCGGCAGGCCGTGCGCGGTCAGCTCCTCCGAGGTGTACATCGGGTCCGACACGTACGGCTTGGCGCCCCGGGCGCGCAGCGCCTCGACGGTCGGGAAGACACCGGAGAACGCGGTCTCCTTGACCCCGCCCCGGTAGCTGGCGCCGAGCACCAGCACCTCGACGCCGGTCAGGTCGCCGTACGCGGCGGCCAGCAGGTCGACGGCGTACTGCGGCATCGCCGCGTTCGCCTCGCGGGCGGACCGGACCACGGTGGCGGCCGGGTCGTTCCACAGGTACATCCGCGGGTAGATCGGGATGCAGTGGCCGCCGACGGCGATACCGGGCTGGTGGATGTGGCTGTACGGCTGCGTGTTGCACGCCTCGATGACCTTGAGAACGTCGACGCCGACGCTGTCGGCGAACCGGGCGAACTGGTTCGCCAGGCCGATGTTGACGTCCCGGTACGTGGTCTCGGCGAGCTTGGCCAGCTCGGAGGCCTCGGCGGAGCCCAGGTCCCACACGCCGTTCGGCTTGGCCAGGTCGGGGCGCTCGTCGAAGTCGAGCACGGCCTGGTAGAACTCGACGCCGTGCGCGGCCGAGGCCGCGTCGACGCCGCCCACCAGCTTCGGGTAGCGGCGCAGGTCGGCGAAGACCCGGCCGGTGAGCACCCGCTCCGGGCTGAAGACCAGGTGGAAGTCCTTGCCGGCGGTCAGGCCGGAGCCCTCCTCCAGCATCGGCGCCCACCGGTTGCGGGTGGTGCCGACCGGCAGGGTGGTCTCGTAGCTGACCAGGGTGCCGGGCTTGAGGCCGCGCGCGATGGCCCGCGTCGCGTCGTCCATCCAGCCGAAGTCCGGTACGCCCTCGGCGTCGACGAAGAGCGGCACGACCACCACGACGGCCTCGGACTCGGCGACCGCCGCGGCGGTGTCGGTGGTGGCCGACAGCAGACCGGCGGCGACCACCTCCTTGAGCTTGACGTCCAGGTCCGCCTCGCCGGGGAACGGCACCGCCCCGTCGTTGACGAGGCTCACCACCCGCTCGGACACGTCGGCACCGATGACCCGGTGCCCCTTCGACGCGAACTGCACGGCCAGCGGCAGCCCGATCTTCCCGAGGGCGACGACGCAGATGTTCATGACTACTACTTTCCTCCTAGTGGGAGCCTGCGCCGCAGGCGGGCCATCAACCGGCGCGGCGTGACAGGTGCTACGGCGATGACGAGCTGGCCCTTGTGGTTGGTGGTCGTGGTCAGGACGTGCAGCCGGGCGCCGCGACGCAGCACCGCCCGCTGGGGCACCGGGCGCCGGGCGCCGCGCAGCGCGGCCACGCCGGTGGTGCCGAACGCGTCCACGTGTGCCTGGACGGTGCGCAGCTCACCGCCCGGACCCGCACCGTCCAGCAACCGGTCCAACGGAATACGGGCCCGGACGGTCGTGCCCGTGGCGTCGGGGACGACCGAGACGGTCGTACCGGTCACGTCGCCGGCGCCGAGGCGGACGGCCGACGCCAGCTCCGGCAGGTCGGGGCGCGGGCTGCGGGCGGTGACCACCAGCGCCCGGGTGCCCTCGAAGGCCGCCGAGACGGTGTCCAGCCGGGCGACCCAGTCGGCGGCGGTGTCGGTGATCTCGTACCAGGCGTCGGGGATGCGCAGCTGCGGGTCCCGGAAGCCCGGGTAGCCGGCGTACCAGCGGTCGCCGTCGACCACCGCGGGCGGGATGCCCAGCTCGGCGTCCTGCCGGATCACCGCGAGCAGGTGGTCGGTGTCGCCGTACCGGGCTGCGGCCAGGCGGACCCGCGCCTCGATCGGCAGGCCGTCCCGGATCCGGTCGGTCAGGTACCCCTCGGCGAGGGTCCGGACGCCCGCGACGACCCGGTCCTGGACGTCACGCTCCAGCCGCAGGAAGTCGTTCTCCAGCAGCTTGGCGATCTCCCAGGTGAAGTGGCGCAGCAGCACCGCGTCCCGCTCCGGGCCGGCCTCGACCAGCTTGGCCACGAACGTGACCAGGTCCTCGGCGCAGCGCAGCCGCTCCAGGTGGCGGCTCTTGTAGGTGATGTTGCGGGCGTTGAGCCGGCGGACCGCGAAGTAGTAGTCGTAGTCGGCGAGGACCGAGATCCGGCGGGCCCGGACGCAGGCCTCGATGGTGAACGGCTGGTCGCTGCCGACCGGCATGTCCTCCGGATAGCGCAGCCCGTACCGCTCGATCAGCTCCCGCCGGAACAGCTTGGTGTTCGACAGGGACCACGGCAGGGCCGAGTCGAACAGGTCGACGTCGGCGGTGGTCTCCGCGTAGATCGCCTGGTGGATGTAGCGGCTGTTCACCCCGACCAGGCGCCCCAGCACCACGTCGGAGTCCCACCGGTCGGCGGCGGCGACGAGCCGCTCCAGCGCCTCCGGCCCGAGGTAGTCGTCGGAGCCGATGAAGAAGACGTACCGGCCGGTGGCCAGCTCCAGCGCGCGGTTGCTCGGCGCGGCCGGGCCGCCGGAGTTGGGCTGGTGCACCACCTTCACCGTGCCCGGGTAGAGGCGGGCGAAGCGGTCCAGCTCCCGGCCGCTGCCGTCGGTGGAGCCGTCGTCGACCGCGATGACCTCCAGCCGGTCCCGCCCGATCGTCTGCTCCACCAGGGAGGTCAGGCACCGGGTGAGGTACGGCATCGTGTTGTAGACCGCGGTGACGACCGTGACGTCGGGCGTGCTCACGTGCCGACCCCGAGTGCGCCCTGGGCGTCGCCCGGGGCGGCCGTCCCGGCGTAGTCGAGGCCGAACGCCACCCGGGGCAGCGCGATGCCGCGTGCCTCGTAGTCCGCGAGCAGGCCGGCGGCGTACGGCATCGAGATCGGGTCGAGGACGACGATCAGGTCGAAGGTGCCGGGCAGGCCCTGCCGAATCACCGGGTGCGAACCCTCGCCCCAGCCCGACCGGTACAGCGGCACCGCCAGCCGCCGGTGCACCCGGTCCGCGAAGCGGGCCTCGTAGGCGCCCGAGAGGCGGCCCATCCGGTCCCGCAGCCCACCTCGGCCGACCACCCGGAAGAGCCTGCGCGGCGCCCGGTAGAGCAGAAGCTGCTCGATCCTCACCGGGAGCCGGCCACTTTCCAGTCGGGACAGCTCGACCACTCTGACGGCCGGGTCGAACGTCACCCGCTGCCACGGCTTGCGCTGGTCGATCAGCACCACGGCCTGACCGCCGTCGGCCACCACCTGCGCGGACTCCTCCGCTGCCGTCCGCGTCCGGCTCGCGCCGAGGGCCAGAAACAACACCTGCACGGTCACTCCAACGGGCCGGCGACGGCGAACGAAGGCTGGGTGGTGGAGGCGACGTCACCGGGCGGAGGGAACCACGCCCGCGCGTGAGCCCGGCCGACCGCGTCGTACCCGTACCGCTCCTCGAGCACGGAACGGGCGTACGAGAGGTCCACCTGGTGCGGGAACCGGTCGCGCAGCCGCCGATAGCCGGCGGCGATCGTGTCCGGATCGTCGGTCACGTCGATCAGCCCACCGGCGGCGTCCTCGATCCCCGCCAGGGTCTCCTCCGGCCCGCCGCACCGGGTCGCCAGGACGGGGGTGCCGGCGGCGACCGCCTCCACGATCGTCATGCCGAAGGTCTCGAGCCGGCTGGGGTGGATCAACAGGTCGTGCTCGCGGATCAGCCGCAGCGCGCGGTCGGGCAGGACCGAACCGACGAACGTCACCGAGTCCGCCACGCCGAGCTGGGCGGCCCGCGTGGCCAGCGACGCGTGCAGACGACCCTCGCCGACGAAGGTCAGGCTCAACGACTGGTCCTCCGCCCGGCACCGGGCGAAGGCCTCCAGCAACAGGCCCACCCCCTTGCGCTCGTTGAGCGAGCCGACGTAGAGCCACCGGCGCAGCGCGGTGACCGGTTGCTCCCGTGGGGCACCGAAGGAGATGGCGTTGGGCATGAAGCCGATCCGCCCGGCGTGGTGCGGGAAGGCCTCGGCCAGGACCGAGCGCACCGCCTCGCCGACCGCGAAGAACCCGGTCGCCCGGGAGATGACCTCGTCGTACATTGCCCGGGAGTCCGGCTGGGCGAGGACCGACGGCAGGAAGGTGGCGTGTTCGGTCACGAAGACCCGGGCGTCGGGACGTGCGTTCTCCAGCGCCGTCCATCCGCCGCTCAGGCCGACGTGCGCGTGCACCACGGGGGCGTCGATCGGCGTTCCGCCCAGCGCGGTCCGCAACGCCTCAGCCTGCTGCCGGGCGGCTTCGGCGTAGGAGACGCCGGAGCACACCGGCACCGGCACGTACCGCAGCGCGGCTCCGGCGACCGTCCGGCTCTCGCCCAGGGCCCGGGTCAGCAGCCCCGGGTAGGCCCGCATGATCGCCTCGTGCTGCGGCGCGGAGACGCCGGCGCTCCACCTGTCGACGTGGTACACCGTGGCTCGGCGCCACGCGGACGATGTCGCCTCGACCATCGCCTGCACGAAGGCGCCACCGAAGGGCACCTGCCTCGTCGGGTACCAGGGCGTGACGACAGCGACGTCCCGGTCATCGGGAGCAGCCACCCCGAAACTCTCCTTCTCTGGTCACCGGACTCGGCCGGCGGCTCGCACCGCCAGATCTCCGTCCGTGCCTGCGCGTCGCTCGCGAACGTCGGCGAGTCTACGGCAAGCCGGGTCACGGCCGTCCGCAGTGCGCGAGCCGGCGTTGACCTGCGACTGCGGCCTCGTCGAGTCCCGGCGCGAGCTGGGCGCGCCGGTCGGGCCGCCAGGCCCCGCCCGGGACGATCCGGCCATGCGGGGTACGCGGTGACGTATCGTGGCCCGGGGTCCCCGGCGCCCGGGTGGCCCCCGCGGACGGCCCTCAGCGGTCAGTCATGCTACAACCGGCAGTTATCCGGACAGTCCACGTCACCACACGCCAGGAGTAGACCTCGTGAAGGTTGTCAGCGTCGTCGGCGCCCGCCCGCAGCTGGTGAAGCTCGCCCCCATCGCCGCGGCGTTCGCCGGGACCGCCCACGAACACGTGATCGTGCACACCGGCCAGCACTACGACGCGAACCTCTCCGACGTGTTCTTCTCCGGGCTCGGCATCCCCGACCCCGACGTGCACCTCGGGATCGGCTCGGGCAGCCACGGGGTGCAGACGGGCAACATCCTGGCCGCGCTCGACCCGGTCTTCGCCGAGGCCGCGCCGGACTGGGTGCTCGTCTACGGCGACACCAACTCGACGCTGGCCGGCGCCGTGTCCGCCGTGAAGCAGCACATCAAGGTGGCGCACCTGGAGGCCGGGCTGCGGTCGTTCAACCGGCGGATGCCGGAGGAGCACAACCGCATCCTCACCGACCACGCCGCCGACCTCCTGCTGGCCCCCACCGAGGAGGCCATGCGGCACCTCGACACCGAGGGTCTCGCCCGCCGGTCGGTCCTGGTCGGCGACGTCATGGTCGACGTCTGCCTGAACATCCGCGACGCGGTCCAGCGGGGCGAGCACCCCGCGCCCACCCTCCCGGAGGGGATCGACCCGCGCGAGCCGTACCTGGTCGCCACCCTGCACCGGCCGGACAACACCGACGACCCGCGTCGACTGACCGCGCTGGTGGAGGCGCTGGCCGGGCTGAGCGTGCCGGTCGCGCTGCTCGCCCACCCGCGGCTGGTCGCCCGCGCCGAGGAGTACGGCGTGAAGCTCGCCCAGGGCGCGGTGCACGTCGGCCAGCCCCTGCCCTACGCCGGTCTGGTCTCGGCCGTGATGGGCTCGGTGGGCGTGGTGACCGACTCGGGCGGCCTCCAGAAGGAGGCGTACCTGCTGGGCCGGCCGTGCACCACGCTGCGGCCGGAGACCGAGTGGGTGGAGACCCTGGAGGGCGGCTGGAACGTCCTCGTTCCGACCCCAACCGACCTGGGGCCGCGGTGGGCGGACGTGGCCACCCGGCCGGCGCCCGAGGCCCCGCGCGGCACCCCGTACGGCGACGGGCGGGCCGCCCACCGCGTCGTCGAGGTGCTCGCCGAGCGCGCGGGCTGACCGGGCGACCGGCGACCGCTACCGCCGTCGCCGGTCAGGTTCCCGGCTTGCGGACGGCCACGACCACGCCGCTCGGCACGGTGTCGTCGATGCGCCACACCGCCGGATCGAACTGCTTCGGGTGGAAGACGATCTCCCCGAAGTGCCAGCCGGCCGGCCGGCGCCGCAGCACGAAGACGTCGATCTCCCCGAACCGGGTGTCCCCGGTGGCCCGCGCGAACTCGGCCGGATCGGTGATCCCGGCCAGGCGGATCACCTCCGCACGCCGGTCGTCCCAGTGGGTCCACGTGTTCGAGGCCAGCCGCTCCACGGCCATGTAGCCGGGCCACGGCTGGTACGCGTACATCCGCTCGTCGTAGCTGAGGGTCACCGGCAGCGCGTCCGGGCCCAGCGTCTCGTGCACCACCCGGCGGACGGGTTCGGCGGGGAACCAGGTGACGGTGACCTCGTCCGGCGCGGGGTAGCGCTGCTTGGAGCCGTCCGGCAGCGGCTCGGCGTGGGTGTAGACGGCGAGGTTGTAGTTCTGCGGGCCGGCCGGTCGCTTCACCGAGGCGAGCCCGGGCGGCGACGGCATCCAGGTGCCCGCGCCGGACAGCCCGGCCAGGACCAGGAGCCCGGCCGTGCCGACCAGCGCCACCCGGCGCAGCGAGCCGGCGACCCGCAGCCGCGCCGCGAGGGCCCGGCCCGCCTCGACCAGCGCGAGGACCCCGCCGCAGGCGAGCACCAGGCCGAGCAACCGGGTGGTGTAGTGCAGGTACAGCGTGTGGCCGTTGTGCATGAAGATCAGCACGAACGCCCAGCGGTAGACGTACGCCCCGAGCAGCACGAGCAGCAGCGGCCGGGCCCACCACCGCTTGCGCCAGTACCAGGCGAGCCCGACCAGGCCGCAGATCTGGAGCACGTGCAGCGGCGCGGACAGCGGCGCCTTCAGGTACCAGACGCCCAGCGGATCCTCGACGATGGCCGGGGAGATGAAGTAGTCGTTCACCCGGCTGCCGCCGATGGTCAGCGTGCCCCGCAGGTACGGGATCAGGTACCACGCCGCCACGGCGAACGCGGTCACCCCGACGCCGACGAGGTGGCCGAGGTAGCGCCACCGGCGCGGGCTGCGCCAGAACGACACCCCGACCAGCACCACCAGGCCGACGGCGGCGAACATGACGTAGCCCTGGTAGGTCATCAGCAGCAGCCCACCGATCACGCCGGCGGCCAGCCAGTGCAGGCCGCCCTCCCGGCGGGACCGGTCGGTGAAGGTGCGCAGCACCCACGGGACGAAGACGGCGAGCGTGATGATCTCGTACGACTTGCGGGGCTGGCTGAACACCCACGGCGGCAGCACCGCCAGGGCGAGCGCCACCCAGGCGGGCACGACCCCCCGCCAGAGCACGAACGCGACGACGACGGCCAGCGAGATCAGCGTCGCCTCGCCGTAGCCGATCAGCGACCAGGCCGGCTGGTCGAGCTGGAGGGCGAGCCGGCCGAGCAGGAACGGGAACAGCGGTGGGTACTCCGACGGCACCGACGACACGATCCCGTCGACCGGCTGGGTGTGCACGGTGAACTTGGTGGCCATGGCGGCCAGCCGGGCCGAGTCGCCCCGCAGGCCCGAGTCGCCGAACGGGCTGCCGTTGTACGAGGCGATCAGGGTGAGGCCCACCCACGCCGCGTACGCGCCGGCGACCAGGCCGATGATCCGGTCGCTGCTGCGCCACAGGGCCAGCGCGAACAGGAGCAGGCCGCCGACGATCGCGGCACCCGCGGGGACGAGCGCGCCTTGCGCGGTGAACGGGTCGGCGTCCACGATCTTCACCAGGGCGGCCCCGCCGGGGTACGCCGCCGCCCAGGTCAGGACCGCGATGGTCGGCGCGCCGATCCGCGGCCGGAGCCGCCGGCGCCAGGTCCGCTCGGCGTCGCCCTCGACCGGTGCGCCGCCCGTCGGGCGCGCGTCCATTCGACGCGGGGCGGGGGCCGGGGTGGGCCCCGGGTCGTCGACGTCCGCCGGCGCCGGGCCGGACGCCACCTCGGACGAGCCCTCAAGGGCACGTTCCTCCGCCGAACGGTGGTCGGCCCGGTCGTCGGGCGCCGCGTCCGACGGCCGCTCCGCCGGGTCGGACGGGACGTCCTCGGGTCGGCGGGCCGTCGGCGGGTCCGTGGGTGCGGTCGCGCCCGGGGTGGTCGAGTCCGCGTCGGCCACGGGGCCGGCCTGCGCCGGAGCCGTCTCCGCCGCACCGGTCACGGTACGGGCCGCGCTGGAATCCTCGTCCACACTGCTCGTCACAGGCACCTCCTGCTCGGGAAAAACCCGCGCCAGCCTAACGGCCGTGCACGGATCGTGGTGGTCCGCACGCCGCGGCACGCGGCGACACACCCGGGCAACTCCACCGATCGGCCGCGTACCGGCTCCCCCGGACCCCGCGGATCCGGCGCCGAACAGCGGCTCGACACCCGCCGAACAGGCATCGACCGGACGCCGCGCGGCGGGGCGGCCGGCCACGCCGACGTGCGATAGCCTGGCGCCGCACCCCTCACGAGCATCCACGCGACCCGGCTTCTGGCCCGCGGAGCCCGACGGCCACGAGGCCTTCTGCAGGAGGCAACTCCCTTGGCGAAGCTAGACACTGTCCCTACGACGGACGCTGCATTGCAGTCGACGACGCTGCAGGAGGTGGCGACCGCCGCGGCGAAGTACCACCGCTGGCTGACCAGCCTCGCGCTGCCCCACCTCGGGGACCACCCGATCGAGGTGGGCAGCGGATTCGGCGACTACGCCCAGCAGTGGCTGGACGACGGCGTGCCGGCGGTGACGGTCGGCGACATCGAGCCGACCCGGCTGGCCCACCTGCGCGAGCGCTTCGACGCCGACGAGCGGGTTGAGGTGCTGCCGCTGGACCTCTTCGCGCCGCCCCGGCGCGAGCACTCGGCCCTGGTCTCGTTCAACGTCCTCGAGCACATCGACGACCACGTCGGTGCGCTCGCCGCCGCGCACCGGCTGCTGCGCCCGGGTGGGCGGGTCGTCACGTTCGTACCGGCCTTCGAGTTCGCCCTCGGCCACTTCGACCGGCAGGTCGGTCACATCCGCCGGTACACGAAGGCCACGCTGCGCGAGACGTACGAGCAGGCCGGGCTGGTCGTCGACAAGATCCACTACGTCAACGCACCGGGGCTGTTCGCCTGGACCGTGGGCGTCCGCATGCTGCGCATGACGCCCGGTGACGGCGCGCTGCTGCGGGTGTGGGACGCCGTCGTCGTCCCGACCGCCCGGGCGATCGAGCGGCGCGTACGCCCGCCCTTCGGGCAGTCGGTCTTCGCCGTCGGGCACGTGCCGGCGACGGCCGGGGTGCCGGCGCAGCCGGACGCGGACGGGCGGGCGGCGACATGATCGTCGGTCCGCGTACCCCCGAGTCGGCCGTCGCCGCCGGCACCGCCGTCGAGCAGCTCGAGCTGTCCGTGGTGATGCCCTGCCTCAACGAGGCCGAGACGCTCGCGGTGTGCATCCGCAAGGCGCGCGAGAGCATGCGCGAGCTCGGCATCGCCGGCGAGGTGGTCGTGTCGGACAACGGCTCCACCGACGGCTCGCAGGAGATCGCCCTGGCCGAGGGTGCCCGCGTCGTGCACGCACCCCAGCGGGGGTACGGCGCCGCGCTGCGCGCCGGCATCGCCGCCGCCGAGGGCACGTTCGTCATCATGGCCGACGCCGACGACAGCTACGCGCTGCACGACCTCGGCCCGTTCGTCGAGCGCATGCGCGCCGGCGCCGATCTGGTGATCGGCAACCGGTTCAAGGGCGGCATCGAGCGCGGCGCCATGCCGCCGCTGCACCGCTTCCTCGGCAACCCCGTGCTGTCCTTCCTGGGCCGGACGTTCTTCGGCGTCCCGGTCGGCGATTTCCACTGCGGGATGCGCGGCTTCCGGCGGGACCGCATCCTCGAGCTGGGGCTGCGCACCTCGGGCATGGAGTTCGCCAGCGAGATGGTGGCCCGCGCCGCGCTCGCCGGGCTGGTCATCGACGAGGTCCCCACCACGCTCGCGCCGGACGGCCGCAGCCGCCGGCCGCACCTGCGGACCTGGCGGGACGGGTGGCGGCACCTGCGGTTCCTGCTGGCCCTCTCGCCGCGCTGGATGCTGCTCTACCCGGGCCTGTCGATGCTGCTGGCGGGCGGCGCGGTGCTGGCGTGGCTGCTCACCGGCACCCGGCAGGTCGGCCAGCTCGCGTTCGACCTGCACACGATGCTGGCGGCGGCCACGGCGATGGCCATCGGCATCCACGCCGTGGCGCTCGCGGTGGTGGCGCATGCCCACGCGATCCACATGGGTCTGATACCACCCGACCGGAAGGTCGAGGTCCGCATCGCCGACGTGGCACTGCGGTACGGCGTACCCGTGGGCTCGCTGCTCCTGGTGGCCGGCGTGGCCTGCTTCGGCTACGCCCTGTGGAGCTGGGGCTCCGGCGGCTTCTCGCAGTTGGACGTGGTGTCCACGCTGCGCCTGCCGATCGTCGGTGTCGGCCTGGTCGTGGTCGGCGTGCAGTCGGTTCTGCTGTCGTTCATCATCAGCCTGACCCGGGTCGGCGACCTGTAGCACGACGAAGGGGGCGGGCGCCGTGTGCACGGCGCCCGCCCCCTTCTTTTCCCGTCAGGAATCCTCGCGCGCCCGGAGCTGCTCGTGCAGGGCCACCAGGTCACGGTCCAGCGCCGTCGTCGCCACCAGGTGCGGGTGCTTGCGGGCCAGTCGCCAGCCGAGCGTGACCGCGTAGACGTCCGTGGCGACGATCCGGTCCACCGTCCGGAAGTCCACGTCGGCGAGGCGCCGGCCGAAGAGCTTCGCCAGCACCGACGGCCGGGCCAGCTTGTACGCCTTGTTGTAGATGCGGGAATGGAACGCGCCCGCCACCCGGCGGTGGCCGTTCTCCAGTGCCTTCGCCGGCCGCTGCAGGGGCCGCAGGGGGCCGACCCGCTCGGTGAGGCGGGTGGCCCGACTGAGCACGGCCTCGGGGGCGCGGAGCACGATGACCCGCTCGACCCGCCGCAGCGGGTGCCGATGCTCGGCGCCGTCGAGCGTGTAGAGGGTCAGCAGGGGGTGGTTCCGCACCTGCTCCCAGCCCTCCGGATCGACCTCTTCCCAGGACTTGGCGCCCAGGAACACGAGATCGACCCGGATGCCCTCCTTCTCCAGCAGATCCCGGACGTAGTTACGGATCCGCTCCTTGAGCTGGTAGACCGTGGAGATGATCATCACCCGGAGGGGCGCGTCCACGCCTGCCACCTGAACCTGCTCCTTCGTCGCCGCGTACTCGTCGATGTTCATCGCGCCGGCTGCCCGCTCACGGTGATCCGCTCCCGGCCGGCGATCGCCCGTAGGCGCTCCTCGAGCGCCACCAGCAGGGTGTCCCGGGTGTAACCCTGGGCGTGCCGGCTCGCCACCGCCCGCTGCTCGGCGGTCAGCCCGCGCGCCACCTTGCCGGCCTCCACCATCGAGTTGGCGACCGCCTCGACGTCCAGGCTGTCGGCGTTGAACCAGAGCGGGTAGCCGTCCAGCACGTCCTGCGCGGCGATGCCGGGCGCGTGCACCGACACGATCGGCTTGCCGCTCGCCATGTACTCGAAGATCTTGCCGGAGGTGACGTACCGCCCGCCGCCGGCGAGGAAGACCAGCACGTCGTTGTGCTCGTAGACCGACGCGACCTCGGTCTTCGAGACCGGGCCCCGGTAGTGGATGCCCAGGTCGGGGGTGGTGGGGTCGTCGATGAGCTGGCCGTCGGAGTCCAGGTCCAGGCCGAGCCGGTTCGCGAGATCCCGCCTGCCGCCCTTGAAGAAGCCCAGGTGGCCGTGGATGTTCAGCTCGGCGTCGGCCAGCTCCGGGTAGGTCCGGGCCCGGATCCACGCGGCCGCCAGCTCCTCGACGGGCTGCGAGTTGGTGAGCGTGCCCAGGTACCCGAAGCGCAGCGGCCGGGCGGTGATGCCCGGGTCGACGCCCGCCTCGCCGGCCGGCGACATCAGGTCCGCGTCCCAGCCGTTCGGCACGACCATCATCCGGTCGGCGACATCCGGGTAGCGCTCGGCGTGCCACCGCCGCAGCGGCTCGTTGACGAAGACGGCACCGGCGGCGCGGCGCAGCACCCGGCGCTCCCACTTCCACGCCGGGTGGTCGTCGGGGAAGGCGGGCTGATCGTTGAACAGGTCCAGCGTCCACGAGTCACGGTAGTCGACCACGTACGGCACGCCGGTCAGCCGGTGGAAGGCCCAGGCCGCCGCGAACGACGCGAACGGGTTCCCCGTCGCCAGCACGACGTCGAAGCGGCGCTTCGTGTGCAGCCGGAGCCCCCGGGCCACCGCCGACCGCCCCCACGACGCGTAGTTCTCCGGGAAGAGCGTGCGCTGGTTGAACTGGTACAGCTTCTGCGCGACCAGCGGCATCCGGGCCCGGAAGGCGCTGTACTTGCGCAGGTCCCGCTCCCAGGCGAAATGGTTGAGCTTCGGGCGCTCGACGGTGATCCGCGGGTCGACGGTGCTCGCCAGCTCCTCGTCGACCGAGCCGATCACGTCGTGCAGGAAGCTCATCGGGGCGGCGCAGACGGTGACGTCCCAGCCTCGGGCGGCGAGGTGGTTCGCCGTCGCCCGGGCACGGTAGACGCCACTGGCCCGTGACGGCGGGAAGTAGAAGGCGAGGTAGAGGATCCGCGGGGCGCGGGTGTCGCGGCGGGAGGAGTTCATCTGCCGTCCTTCGGTCAACTCGTCCGGGGGCCGACGGCGGGGTCGAACCCGGCGTTGTCGTAGCTGTAGGCGATCTGGGGCTCGGGCAGGCCACCGGCGGCGAAGCCGGCGACCAGCCGGGCGGCGGTGGGCATCGAGTCCGGGTCACTGACCACGACGAGGTCGAAGGGCGCCCGGCCGGCGAGCACGTGCCGGTGGATGAGCCGCTGACGCACGTCACCCCACGCCTTCCGCTGTCGCGGGAGGATCAGGGCGCGGTGCGCCGGCGCGGCGATCCGCCGCTCGTACGCCTTCTTCGCACGCGCGACGAACGGGCGCAGCGGGCCTCGGCCGACCACCTTGAACACCGCGCCGGGCCCCCGGTACAGCAGCACCTTCTCCACCCGGCGCGGCGGGTGGAGCGCCTCGAGACGCGCCAGCTCGACCACCTCGACGCCGGGGTCGAACTCGTCCCGGTGCCAGGTCTTGCGCTGCTCGACGAGCACGACCGCCGACGCGCCGTCCGCGACCGCGCGGGCGGACTCCTCGGTCACCGCCCGCCGGCGGGTGCCGCCCAGGGCCAGGAACAGTACCTGCATGTCACTCCGTCACTTCTGGCCGGCGAGCCGCTCGGCCTGGCTGGTCGTCGACTGCGACTCGGGGAACCAGATGCGGTGGTGCTCCCGCGCCACCGCCGGGTAGCTGTAGCGGGCCGCCAGCTCGGTGCGTGCCCGGGCGACGTCGGTGCCGTGCGGGAAGCGGTCCCGCAGCCGGCGGTACCCGGTCACGATCGTCGCCGGGTCATCCGTGACGTCGATCAGCTCGCCCGCGGCCTCCTCGATCCCGGCGAGGGTCTCCTCCGGGCCGCCGCACCGGGTCACCAGCACCGGCATGCCGGCGGCGAGCGCCTCGACCACGGTCACGCCGAACGTCTCCATCCGGCTCGGGTGCACCAGCAGGTCGTGCTCGCCCATCAGGCGCAACGCCTCGTCCGGCGGGAGCGCCCCGGTGAACGTCACCGCGTCGGCCACGCCCAGCTCGGCGGCCCGCTCGGTGAGGCGGCCGAGCAGCTCCCCCGCGCCGACCATGGTCAGGGTCAGGGTCGGGTCGTCGGCGCGACAGGTGGCGAACGCCTCCAGCAGCAGCTCCACGCCCTTGCGCTGGATCAGGCCGCCGACGTAGATCCAGCGGCTCAGGCGGGTCACCGTGCGGGTGGGCCCGTCGCCGAAGTCGACCGGGTTGGCGATGAACTCGATCTTGTCCTTGTGGTGCGGGAAGGCCTCCAGCAGCGGGCCGCGGACCGCCTCGCCCACCGCGTAGAAGCCGGCGCTCCGCGTGATCACCTCGTCGTACGCCTCGCGGGCCTCCTCGGTGTCGAGGACGCTGTCGAGGAAGGTGGCGTGCTCGGTCACGTACACCCGCGCGTCGGGGCGGGCGTTGCGCACGGCCGCCCAGCCGCCGGGCAGGCCGACGTGGGCGTGCACCACCGGGGCGTCGATCGGGGCGCCGCCGAGCGCCGCGCGGAGCGCGTCGTCGTTCCGGCGGGCGATCTCCATGTGCCACTTGCCACGCGGGATCGGCACCGGGACGTACCGCATCCGGGCGCCGCCGACGGTCGGGGTGGTGCGGGCGGCGCGGGACAGCAGCTCCGCGTTGGCCCGGACCACCTCCACGTCGCGGCGGTCGGTCATCCTGGCCACCCAGGCGTCGCAGTGGTACACCGTCACCCGGTCGCAGCCCGGCGCGGTGGCGTCCACCATCGCCCGCACGAAGGCCCCGCGGAAGGGCAACTCTCGGGTGGGCCACCAGGGCGTAACGATCGCAACATCTCTCACAGCAGCTGCCGCCACCCGAACCATGCCTCCCACTGTCACGCCAGGGCGTCCCAAGCTATCACCCGGATCTACCGGGCCGGCCGCACCGCCGGAGCGGCGGTGCGGCCGGATTCCTGTTTACCCGCTCAGCCGGCGGAGGCCGCCGGCTCGGTCACCGGTCCCACCTGGACCGTGCTCCCGTCCGCGGCCGAGCGCAGCAGGGCGGCGGCCACCTGGACGGTACGCAGACCCTGCCGGAGGGTCACGATGTCGCTCTCCTTGCCCTCGACAGCGTCCCGGAACCGCTCGTGCTCGACCAGCAGCGGCTCGCGCTTCGGGATGGCGTACCGGACCATGTCGCCCTCGGCGACGCCGCGGAAGGCGCGCAGCGCCTCCCACTCGGTGTCGATGGCGGCGTTGGCGTAGAAGGTCAGGTCCGCGGTGAGGGTGTCGGCGACGAAGCAGCCCTTGTCACCGGTGATCACGGTGGACCGCTCCTTGAGCGGGCTCAGCCAGTTGACCAGGTGGTTGACCATCGTGCCGTCGGCGAGCTGGCCGACGACGGCCACCATGTCCTCGTGCAGCCGCCCGCTGCGGGAGACGGTACGGGCCGACACCGACGTGTACTCCTGGCCGGTCACCCAGCTGGTCAGGTCGATGTCGTGGGTGGCGAGATCCATGACCACGCCCACGTCGGCGATGCGGTGCGGGAACGGGCCCTGGCGGCGGGTCACCACCTGGAAGACCTCGCCCAGCTCGCCGGCCTCCAGGCGGAGCCGCAGGTTCTGCAGGGCGGGGTTGTAGCGCTCGATGTGGCCGACGCCAGCCACCAGGCCGGCGGCCTCGAACGCCTCGACGACGCGGGTGGCCGCCTCCACCGACTGGGCGAGCGGCTTCTCGATGAGCGCGCAGACCCCGGCGGACGCCAGCCGGAGGCCGACCTGCTCGTGCAGGGCCGTCGGGCAGGCCACGACGGCGTAGTCGACGCCGAGCTTGAGGAGGTCCTCCAGGTCGGGCACGACCGGCGCGCGGAGCGTGCCGGTGGTGTCGCCGGCCGGGTCGACGATGCCGACCAGTTCGACCCCGTCCAGGCCGGACAGGATGCGGGCGTGGTTGCGGCCCATCGCGCCGAGGCCGATCAGGCCGGCGCGCAGCTTGCGACGCTCACTCATCGGGCACCACCGGCCAGGTTCGCGCCGTCGGCGATCCGCTCCAGGTCGGCCTGGCTCAGCGACGGGTGGACCGGCAGCGAGACCACCTCGGCGGCGGCCCGCTCGGTCTCCGGCAGGTCCCACGGACCGGGCGTGCCGTCCTGGGTCAGGTACGGGATGAGCCGGTGGATCGGGGTCGGGTAGTAGACGGCGTTGCCGATGCCCAGCTCGGTCAGGCGCTTCTGGGCGGCGTCGCGGTCACCCCGGACCCGGACCGTGTACTGGTGGTAGACGTGCACCGCACCGTCGGCGACCGGCGGGGTCACCATGCCGGTGATCTTCGAGTCGAGGAACTTGGCGTTCGCCTGGCGCTGCGCCGTCCAGTCCGGCAGCTGGCGCAGCTGCACGCGGCCGATCGCCGCCGCCACGTCGGTCATCCGCATGTTGGCGCCGACGATCTCGTTCGCGTACCGCTTCTCCATGCCCTGGTTGCGCAGCAGGCGCAGGGTGCGGGCCAGCCCGGCGTCGCCGGTGGTGATCATGCCGCCCTCGAGGGAGTGCATGTTCTTGGTCGGGTAGAAGCTGAAGCAGCCGGCGGTGCCGAAGGCGCCCACGGGCTTGCCGTGCAGGCTGGCGCCGTGCGCCTGGGCCGCGTCCTCGACCACGGCGAGGCCGTGCCGCTCGGCGATCGCCATGATCTTGTCCATGGCGGCGGGGTGGCCGTACAGGTGCACCGGCATGATCGCGACCGTGCGGGGGGTGACGGCCGCGGCCACCGCCTCCGGGTCGACGCAGAAGCTGCCGGGCTCGATGTCGACGAAGACCGGCTCCGCACCGACGAGCCGGACGGCGTTCGCGCTCGCGGCGAAGGAGAACGAGGGGACGATGATCTCGTCACCCGGGCCGAAGCCGAGCGCCATCAGGGTGAGCTGAAGCGCCGAGGTACCGGAGTTGACCGCGACACAGCGGCGGCCCGAGACCAGCTCGCCGAACTCCTCCTCGAACGCCGCCACCTCGGGGCCCTGCACGACGAGGCCGCTGCGCAGCACCCGCACGGCCGCCTCGATCTCGGCTTCGCCGATGACCGGCTTCGCCGGTGGGATGAAATCTCCGTTCAGCCCAGTCATGGGCTTCCTCCTGTCGACAGGGAGTCCCTTCGGGACGCGATGCTAACTGGTGCAGATGTGACCAGGACGGGCGGTAGGTGATGGGTCATGAGCCGCCGGAATCAGCCATCGGTACCACGCCGGACAGACGAACGTCCGGCTCGTCGGGCACGGACGGCAGGCATGCTACCTCCAGGGCGGCGGCGACGGCCGCCGCCAGTCTGGGCAGGTCCTCGACGGCGAGGGGAGCGCGGGCGACGGCCAGCCGCCAGTAGAGCGGCCCGACGATGAGGTCGACCGCGACGTCCACGTCGGTGTCCGGCCCCAGCTCGCCGCGGGCGATCGCCCGGCCGATCAACTGGCCCCCGATGTCGCGCTGGTTGCTCCGCAGCGCGCCCTGGAGGGTCTGCGCGATCTGCGGGTTGCGGGCCGCCTCGGCGAGCAGGTCGGGGATGATCTGCGCGGCGAGGGGATGGCCCAGGGCCCGGGTCATGATCAGGAACAGCATCTCCAGGTCGCCCCGGAGGTCGCCGGTGTCCGGCAGCGGGAACCGCTGCCCCGCCGCCGCGGACACGATCTCCAGTACCAGCTCCAGCTTCGACCGCCACCTGCGGTAGACGGCGGTCTTGCTGACGCCGGCCCGCCGGGCCACCGCCTCGATGGAGAGCCGGCCGTACCCGACCGCGGCGAGTTCCTGCATGACAGCACGGCGGATCGCCGTGGTGATCTCCCCACGGAGCACCGCCGCACCCGCCGGAGCACGCCTCTTCTCGGTCGTCACGTGGGACAATGTACCGCAGCGACGGTACGGTTGCGTCCCGACGTGTTTTCGACTACGTTCCACGCCAGCGACGGAGCCTGAGGCCCCCGAGCGGCCCACGCTCTCTGCCGTCGAGCACCTCCTCAAGATCGGAGCGCCCAACCATGGCCAACACGGCGGTGGCCGACGCCGATTCAGGACTGACCCGGGCACAGCTCGCCGCCCGGTACGGCCTGAGCGTCGCCGGCGCAAGGCCCACCCTGGCTGCCTACGTCCGGCAGCTGTGGGCCTACCGGCACTTCATCTCGGCGTACGCGCACGCCAAGGTGACCGCGTCCTTCAGTCAGGCCCGGCTGGGCCAGCTGTGGCAGGTGCTGACACCGCTGACGAACGCCGCGGTCTACTTCCTGATCTTCGGCGTCATCCTGAACACCAGCGGCGAGGTCGAGAACTTCATCGCCTACCTGTGCGTCGGGCTCTTCGTCTTCACCTTCACCCAGAGCGTCGCCCTCGGCGGCGTGCAGGCGATCACCAGCCACCTCGGCCTGATCCGGGCGCTGCACTTCCCCCGGGCCGCGCTGCCCTTCGCGATCACCCTCACCCAGTTCCGGCACCTGGTGACGGCGATCGTCGTGCTGGTCGCCATCGTGCTGGTCACCGGCGAGCCGATCACCCTGGAGTGGCTGCTGGTCCTCCCGGCGATGCTGCTCCAGACGGTCTTCAACGTCGGGCTCGCGCTGGCGCTGGCCCGAGCGGGCTCGAAGATGACCGACCTCAAGCAGGTCATGCCGTTCGTGATGCGCACCTGGATGTACGGGTCCGGTGTCCTCTACAGCGTCCAGAACTTCGCCAAGCACCTGCCCACCTGGGCCGCGACCCTGGTCGAGCTGAACCCGCTGCTGATCTACATCGAGCTGTTCCGGCACGCGCTCATGGAGAACGCCCCGCTGACCTCGGCGGCGCCGCGGTTGTGGCTCCTCGCCACGGTCTGGGCCCTCCTCGTCGGCATCGGCGGCTTTGTCTACTTCTGGCGCGGCGAGAAGGAGTACGGACGTGGCTGACCTCAACGCGATGCCCGCGGACGCGACCACCACGGCCGTCGGCGAGCGGATCCCCACCGTGATCGTGGACGACGTGCACCTGATCTACCGGGTCTACGGCGCCAGCAGCGGTGCGGCCGCCTCCCCGGTCGCCGCCCTCAAGCGGATCGTCACCCGCGAGAAGTCGCGCCCGACGCTGCGCGAGGTGCACGCGGTCAAGGGCGTCAGCTTCACCGCGTACCGGGGCGAGGCGATCGGACTGATCGGCAGCAACGGCTCCGGCAAGTCCACCCTGCTGCGGGCCGTCGCCGGCCTGATGCCCGCCACCCGGGGGGCGATCTACACGCAGGGCCAGCCGTCGCTGCTCGGCGTGAACGCGGCGCTGCTCGGCGACCTGTCCGGCGAGCGCAACGTGACGCTGGGCTGCCTGGCCATGGGGATGACCCCCGAGCAGGTCCGCAAGGTCGCCCCGGAGATCATCGACTTCTCCGGGATCAACGAGCGCGGCGACTTCGCCTCCCTGCCGATGCGGACCTACTCGTCCGGCATGCAGGCCCGGCTGCGCTTCTCCATCTCGGCCGCCAAGAAGCACGACGTCCTGCTCATCGACGAGGCCCTCGCGACCGGTGACACCCGGTTCCGCCGCCGCAGCGAGCAGCGGATCCGCCAGCTACGCGCCGACGCGGGTACGGTCTTCCTGGTCAGCCACTCCATCGGCACCATCCGGGACACCTGCGAGCGGTCGATCTGGCTGGAGTCGGGCGTGATCCGGATGGACGGGCCCACCGACGAGGTGACCAAGGCCTACGAGGACTACATGGCCCGCCGGTGACGGCACGGCCGGCGGGCGTCCGGACACCGCGTACGCGCGGGTGTCGGGCGCCCGCCGTCCCGTCCGGCAGGCAGCACCTTCATGAAGATCAGTGAGGATCGGCGATGACGCAGGACGGCACCCCCACCCCGGCCGCCACGACACCCTGGCGACCCACCCGGACCGTGGCGGTGATCCTGGCCGGCGGCACCGGCACGCGGCTCGGCCTGGGCATCCCCAAGCAGTTGCTCAAGGTCGCGGGCAAGCCCATCATCGAGCACACCCTCGCGGTCTTCGAGGCCGCGCCCGAGATCGACGAGATCGTCGTCCTGATGGCCGCCGGGCACGTCCCCGACGCCGAGCGGATCGTGCAGCGGGCCGGCTTCCGCAAGGTCACGAGGATCGTCGAGGGCGGTGACACCCGCAACGCCACCACCCGCCTCGCGTTGGACGTGATCGGCCCCGACGACTGCAACATCCTGTTCCACGACGCGGTGCGCCCGCTGGTCAGCGGCCGGATCATCCGCGAGTGCGTGAACGCGCTCTGGACGTACTCCGCCGTCGACGTCGCCATCCCGTCGGCGGACACGATCATCCAGGTCGACGACGACGAGTGCATCACCGACATCCCCGTCCGCTCCCGGCTGCGCCGGGGCCAGACCCCCCAGGCGTTCCGCTCCGGCACCATCCGCGAGGCGTACCGGCGGGCCGAGGGCGACCCGGACTTCGCCGCGACCGACGACTGCGGTGTGGTGCTGCGCTACCTGCCCGGCACGCCGATCAAGGTGATCGACGGCGCGGACGAGAACATCAAGGTCACCCACCCGGTCGACGTGCACCTGGCGGACAAGCTCTTCCAGCTCGCCGCCGCGAAGGCGCACCGGCTGGCCGACCACCGCGGCTACACCGAGGAGCTGACCGGCCGCACGATCGTGGTGTTCGGCGGGAGCTACGGCATCGGGCAGGAGCTGACCGACCTGGCCCGGCGCTTCGGCGCCCGGGTCTTCCCGTTCAGCCGCTCGGCCACCGGCACCCACGTCGAGCGCGCCGAGGACGTGGAGGCGGCCCTGAAGACCGCCTTCGACGCCACCGGCCGGATCGACCACGTGGTGGTCACCGCCGGGCTGCTGGAGAAGGGCGCGCTCGCCGAGATGGACGCCGCCACCATGGACCGGCTACTCCAGGTCAACTTCGTCGGGCCGGTGACGGTCGCCCGGGCGGCCCTGCCGTACCTGCGGCAGACCCGCGGCCAGCTGCTGCTGTACACCTCCAGCTCGTACACCCGCGGCCGGGCCCGGTACGCGCTGTACTCGGCCACCAAGGCCGCCCTGGTCAACCTCACCCAGGCGCTCGCCGACGAGTGGGCGGAGGACGGCGTACGGGTCAACTGCGTGAACCCGGAGCGGACCGCGACCCCGATGCGGACGCGGGCGTTCGGCGCGGAACCGGCGCACACGCTGCTCTCGGCGGACGCGGTGGCCCGGGCGTCGCTGGACGTGCTGCTGTCCGGGCTCACCGGTCAGGTGATCGACGTACGCCGCTCCGGCGACGAGGCCGCGGAGTCCGCGACCGGTCCGGAGTCGGCGACCGGCGCGGAGTCGACGGTGGTGCCGGCACAGGCCGGGCCGGAGCGCGACGAGCGCCCGGCGGACCAGGTGGGAGCGGGCCGCAATGCGTGGTGACCTCGTCCGGAAGCTGATCGCCCGGGGCCTGGCCACGGGCCTGGCGGTGCTGGCCTTCGTCGTGCTCGCGCTCACCGGCGCGACGGCGTGGGGCCTCGCGCTCGCGGTGGCCGCCCTCGCGGCGGCCGGCTGGGAGCGCCGGGTCCGGCCGCAGGCCGACGGCGTCGCCGAGACCGTCCTGCTCGCGGCGGGCATCCTGACCGCGTACGCCCGGCGTCTCGACGACGGCTTCGACCCCGCCCTGGCCGCCACCGCGCTGGTGGTGCTCGGGCTGGCCCTGCTGGTCGGCCCGCTGCGGCAGGCGGGCAACCTCCAGATCCGCGCCGCCAACCTGCCGGTGCGCGGGTGGACCCCGCTGGTCGCCGCCGAGCTGCCCGTCGCCCTGCTCGTGCTGCTCGCCCTGATCGCCGGTGCGGCCGCGGCGACCCTGCCCGCCTGGGCGGCCCTGGCCGCCGCCCTGCTCGTCGGCGGTGTCGCCGGTGCGGTCGCCCTGGACCTGGCCCGCCGGCGGTTCCGCCCGGCCGCCGGAGGCGGACCGGTCGCCCGCGCGCTGCGCCGGCACCGCCCCGAGTTCCTGCTCTACTTCTCCGCGCCGCCCGGCTCCGAGTACCAGGTCACCATGTGGCTGCCGTACCTGGAGCGGCTCGGCCGGCCGTTCCTGGTCGTGCTGCGCGAGCCGGAGTTCCTGCCGACCGTCTCGGCGGCCACCACCGCACCGGTCGTCTACTGCCCGACGCTCAGCGCGATGGACGAGGCGCTGGCGCCGAGCCTGCGGGTCGCCTTCTACGTCAACCACGGCGCGAAGAACAGCCACTGCATCCGCTACACCCAGCTCACCCACGTGCAGTTGCACCACGGCGACAGCGACAAGGCCCCGAGCGCCAACCCGGTCTCCGGCATCTTCGACCGGATCTTCGTCGCCGGCCAGGCGGCGATCGACCGGTACGCCCGCGCGGGCGTCCACATCCCCGCCGAGAAGTTCGTCGTGGTCGGCCGGCCGCAGGTGGAGGGCATCGAGGTACGCCGAGGGCGGGTGACCGCCGCGACGCCGACCGTCCTCTACACGCCGACCTGGACGGGGCACCACGCGGACACCAACTACTGCTCGCTGCCGGCGGGCGAGGCGCTGCTGCGGGGCCTGCTGGAGCGCGGCGCGACGGTGATCCTGCGGGCCCACCCGTACACCGCGCAGAACCCGGCGTCGGCTCGGCAGCTCGCGCGGCTGCACGACCTGCTCGCCGCCGACCGCGCCCGGACCGGGCGGGCGCACGTCTTCGGGGCGGCGGCCAGCCGCGAGCTGACCCTGACCGAGTGCGTGAACCGGTCCGACGCGCTGGTCTCCGACGTCTCCGGGGTCATCTCCGACTACCTCTACTCCGGCAAGCCGTACGCGGTGACGGACATGGTGGACGCGGGCGCCCGGTTCCCGGCGGAGTTCCCCCTCGCGGCGTCCGGGTACGTGCTGCGGCGCGACATGTCCAACGTGGACGACGTGCTGGACCGGCTGCTCGGTGACGACCCGCTGGCCGACACCCGCTGGGCCACGCGGACCCGATACCTGGGCGACTTCCCCGCCGAGTCGTACGCCGAGGGCTTCCTGGCCGCCGCGCGGCGCGAACTGGACGGGGGCTCGGCCGCGCCGTCCCCTCGCACCGCCGACCCCGCCACGGTGTCCCCCACGGCCTGACCCACACCGCCAGGCCGCCGTCGATCATGACGTTGGCGGGTGATTCAGAGATCAATCCACCCGTCAACCTCATGATCAACGGTGGCCTGGGGGGTGGGCGTCGGGTGCGCGCGCCGGCGCTCAGCGGTACTCGTCGACCAGGGCCAGGACGGCCGCCGGGTCCTCCACGTGGGCGTTGTGGCCGAGGTCCGGCAGCGTGGCCACGGGCACGCCGAGCTCCTTGAGCTGCGCGTCGGAGACCATCAGGTCGTGCTCGCCCCGAGCCAGCAGGACCGGCACGTCGGTCGCGGCCAGCAGGGCCGGCAGGTTCGGCTCCCCCACCCCGAACGCGACCGGGTCCATCGCCAGCCGCCAGCGGCCGTCGACCTGCCGCAGGCCCGCCTCCACCACCGGGTGGTCGGGCGCGAGCAGACCGGCCAGGCCGGAGACCCGCAGGTACCGCCGGGCGGCCTCGTCCCGGCTGGCGAACCAGGTCACCGGGCGATCCGCCAGCTCCTGCGCCTTCGCCAGTTCGGCGGGCGACCACACCGCCTTGATTCCCAGCCCGACCACGGCGTCGACCGGCAGCCCGGCCGACCGGGCGGCCAGGGCCAGCGCGACCACGCCGCCGAGCGAATGTCCGAGCAGGACGAGCCGGTCCTCGCGGGCGAGCGTGCCGGCGAGCCGGTCGGCCAGCCCGGCGAACGAGTACGACGGCAGCGGCGGGGACCAGCCGTGACCGGCCAGGTCGGGCGCCAGCCAGCGGCCGGCCCACCGGCGTTCCAGCAGCGGCGCCCAGGGCAGCCACACCTCGCCGGTCGCACCCATGCCGTGCAGCAGCACCAGGACGGGACCACGGTCACCCGATTCATCGACCATGCGCGCAGTCTGCCACCGTGGTCGTCCCCGGAGCGAGCATCCCGGCATCGCTCCGGCTCCAGCTCGCGCCCGTACGGCGGGTCTGTGTCCAGACGAAAGGTCCGCCCGGTCACCTAGACCGTGCCGGACAGGTATGCCCGCCGTCGTTGCGGTTCGAACTTCTCGATCGCGTACCGCAGCATGACCCGTGGCATGGCGCGGTGATGCCGGACCAGGAATTCCTCCGCCGCCGTCCGGTCACGGTTGCCCACCTCGCGCAGCATCCAGCCCACCGCCTTGTGCACGAGGTCGTGCGGGTCGCGCAGGAGCCGCTCACCGAGCCGGAAGGTCCAGTGGAAGTCACCGGCCTTGATGAAGGCGAACGTCGCCATGACGGCGATGCGTCGGTCCCACACCAGGCTCGACCCGGCCAACCGATCCAGGACGCTCCGGTCCTTGTCGACCAGCCAGGGACCGACGATGTAGGGCGCGGACGAGTCCACCAGGTCCCAGTTGTTGATGTGGCCGGTGTTGGCCAGGACCAGGCGGAAGATCCTCGCCCGTTCCTCCTCGTCCCCCTTGTCGAACTTCCGGACCAGGATGAGGAGCGACGTCAGCCGCTCCTCGTGCACGCCGCTGGTCAGCAGCGTCGCCGTGTCGGCCAGGGAGAGGTCGCGCCAGTAGCGGCCGGCCACCCTGCGCTGTTCCGGCACGGGTACGCCGATGGCCCGATCGCCCTCGCCGTACCCGCCCGGAAACATCTGCAGATAGCGGCTCACACCCTCGGCCCGGCTGCGGTCGGCGAGGCCGGCGAGGTCGCGACGGACATCGGCGGTGGTGGCCATGACGGTCAGGAGATCGCAGCCTTCACCAGCTCGGCGACTTTCTTCTCCACCGCGGGGCTCCACTTCTGGAGCGCGTACGACACCGGCCACATGTCGCCCTCGTCGATGTTGGCCGCGTCCTGGAAGCCCAGGGTCGAGTACCGGTAGTTGAACTTGCCCGCGTCCTGGAAGAAGACGACGATCTTGCCGTCCGCGTTCGCGTAGGCCGGCATCCCGTACCAGGTCTTCGGCGACAGCTCCGGGGCGTTGGCGGTCACCGTCACGTGCACGCGCTCGGCGAGCGCGCGATCCTCCGGCGCCATCTGCGCGATCCGGTCGAGGACCGCCTGCAGTCCGTCGGCCTTCTTGGCACCCTTCCTGCCCTCGGCGCGCAGCTCGGCGGCGCGCTCCTTCATCGCGGCGCGCTCCTCGGCGGTGAAGCCGTCGGACTCGGTCTTGACACTCTTCGCGGTCATGTCCTGGCTGCCTTTCGACGCTCCCTGCCCGGCGTGCTGCCGGGCATCTGAAGGAAGGCTAGGACCGGCGAGACCCCGGGTGCTTCTCGATTCCTGATCGAGTCGGCGGGTCGATCCACTGACACGTCCCACCCAGCCGCAGGTCGCGACAGAGAACAGCCCACCGGCCGGCCCGGGGCGCCCTACTGGCCAACGGGGCCGAAAACGGTGTGCGCCCGTCCGCCGGAATCCCAGCCGCAGTCGCCGCATCGGGCCAGCGGGTTGGCACGGTATCGTGCCAACCCTTTCGCTCCGGCATGGGCGGTCGCCACGCTGACGACGAGGACGACGACCGGGATCACGCTAGGCCGGCCATCGATCAGCAGCCACCCGCCGCTCAGGATTGCGATGGTGCCCGAGAGCAACCCGAGCAGCAACAGACCGATGGACACATGGAAGGCAACGCGCGCTCGTCGTGGCGCCAGGCGCGGCCCGAACCAGCCGCCGCCACAGTTCGGGCACGAGAACATCGACTCATGGTCGTGTGTCGTCCTATAGATCAAGTACCCGCCTACTGCCGCAACCGGGAGACCGATCGCGTGCGCGATCAGGGTGACGACCATGCCTGCCAGTTCTTCGTCGATCCAGGTCATCCCGGTACACCGACTCCGGTCTGGGTCATGGTGGCGGACGAGCCGTTCGTACCGGGCATGCGAGCAGTATCAGCCGCTCTATCAACGGCATCGTCATGTTGGTCGGCCACACGACAACACGGATGGCCTCCCGATCGGCCAGCTGTCGGCACGGTCACCCAAAGGTGCCTGGGTCTCGGAAAAGTGCCTTCTTCCCAGGCCAGAGGTGGTCTCTTACGGTTATTTAGTAACCGCAAGAGAGCGTACGAGGAGAACTCATCATGGCTGTGACACTGGTGAACCCGAGCGGGCTGCCGGAGATCGACGTGTACCGGCAGGTGTCGGTGGCGACCGGGTCGAAGATCGTCCACGTCGCCGGGCAGGTCGCCTGGGACGCGGACGGGACGACGGTCGGCGCGGGGGATCTCGCCGCGCAGGTCGAGCAGTGCTACCTCAACGTCGCCACGGCGCTTGCCGGGGTCGGGGCATCGTTCGACGACGTGGTGAAGCTGACCGTCCACGTTGTCGACTGGAAGCCGGAGAAGATGCCCATACTGCTGGACGGGATCGCCCGGGCAGCCGCGAAGCTGGGGGCCACCCCGGCCGCGCCGGCGTCGCTGTTCGGGATCGTGGCGCTGGACGTGCCCGAGCACCTGGTGGAGGTCGAGGCGACCGCCGTCCTCGACTAGGGCCCGCCCTGGGCAGCTTTGAAGCGGCGACGGGAAGCCTCGATGTGGCCCAGGTAGCGCTGGGTCCAGCCGCACATGCCGTCCACGACCCCGCGCAGGGCTTCGCCGGCCTCGGTGAGGTTGTAGTCGACGCGGGGCGGGACGGTGGGGTGCACTGTCCGCTCGACCAGGCCGTTGCGCTCCAACATGCGCAGGTTCTGGGTGAGCATCTTGTGGCTGATCCCGCCGACCTCGTCGCGCAGCTCGCTGAAGCGCATGGTGCGCTGCCCGAGGAACTCGATGATCAGAAATGCCCACTTGTTCGCGACGTCCGAGAAGATCTCACGCGCCAGCGAGTCGGCCCGGGCCAGGTCGGCGTCCGGGGGCAGCTCACTGATCTCCTTCCTTGTGCCCACCTGGTCACTCTCCAACAGTTCCCGGGTTACCGCAAGAGAGCGGGCTACCGAGCGCGGGCCCAGGCCGTGAAGCGCTCGGTCAGGTTCGCCGGCGGAGTGCCGCTGTCCAACTCGGCAAGCTGCTCGGCGGCCTCGGCCTGGAGCGTCGCCAGGTAGACCAGCAGGGCCGTCCGGTCGTCGCGGTACTCCCCGAGCAGGCGGAGCTTCGCGGGCGAGCACGGCCACGCGATCCCGCACGCCCGGCAGCGCCAGGTGGGCCGGGACGGCACATGTTCGGCTCGGCGTCGGGTCACCGGACCCTCACCGGCTCTGTCTCCGTCACGGCGTCGACCCGGACCGCCGCGTACCGCTCGCGGGGAGCGACCGACCGGTCCGGGCGGATCTCCCGGCCCTTCAGCTGGACCCAGACCGCGCCGTCGACAACCTCGCTGCTGATGACCTCCGTGATGGCCAGGGTCAGGGTTCCGGTGCCGAACTTGTAGGCGTCCTCGGGGACCCGGATCGTGCGGCCGACGCCGATCGTCACCAGCGGCCCCCGTTCGCGCGGTACTCCTGCGCCGGGGTCAAGGTCCCGGCGCGGCCCGGTTGAACGGTCGGGATCGGCCGGGTGGGCGCGAACAGGGCGGCCGGCAGGTTCGCGCCCCGGATTCGCCCGGGCAGCGGCGGCGGGATCGGCTTGCAGCGCCAGAAGCGGAGACGCACGACGGAACCTCCTTCACGGGTTGGAAGGGGCCGCCCCGGTTGCTTGTCAAGGACGGCCCCAACAGCGCGACCGGCGAGTTCGGGTCCTCTACCGGCTCGCGCCGCATCTCCTTCCACCCTGGACGGTGACCCCCTACGCTCGGAACAGTCATCACTCGGTCACGGAACGGAGCGGCCGAATCCGGGCCGGCGCGGAGCGATGTGGAGAATCGTGGAAGGGTGTGGAAGCCGTGGGAATCTCGCCGTCTGAGTACCTGCTCCGCGAGCTGAGGCGACGCCGCACGGCCGCCGGGCTGACTCAAGCGCAACTCGGCGAGCTGGTCTTCTGCTCGGACTCTCAGGTCAGCGCGATCGAGACCGGGACCAAACCGCCGACGCTGCCCTACCTGACCGCCGTCGACAAGGCGCTGAACACCGGCGGGTACTTCGCGACGCTCTGGGATGAGCTGGTCAAGGGTGACGCCGCACCGGTCTGGCTGCGCGAGTGGATACAGATCGAGCGGGAAGCGACGGCGCTGCGCTGGTACGAACACGCCTTCGTGCCAGGGCTCCTACAGACCGAGGGATACGCTCGCGCGACGTTCCGGGCAGCGCGCGTACCGGTCTCGGGGCTTGACCAGCGCGTCGCGGCGCGGATGGAGCGGCAAGCGGTCCTCGCCCGCGACCCGAGTCCGCAGCTCTTCGTAGTGATGGATGAGATGGTCGTCCGGCGGGCGTGCGGCGGCCGTGACGTGATGGCCGAGCAACTCGAACACCTGCTTACGTGCGCTGAACAGCCGCATATTCAGTTGCACATCGTGCCGTTGTCCGCTGGCATCTACTCAGGACTTGCCGGGGCGTTCATCCTGGCTGACCTGCCCGACGGCTCGCGCGCCGGCTGCGTGGACCACCAACTAAAATCGCAGACCGAAGGACAGCCCGACCCGGTTACTCGTCTGGGATTGTCGTGGGACGCGGTTCGGGGCGAAGCTCTCCCGCTCGGGCAGTCACTCGACATTCTCAAGGAAGCGGCAAAGACATGGACAAGCTGACAGGCGCTCACTGGCGGAAGTCCTCCCGCTCTTCCACCAATGGCGGCACCTGTGTCGAGGTTGCCGACAACCTTCCCGGTGTCGTGGGCGTCCGGGACTCCAAGGACCCGGCCGGTCCGGCGCTGGCCTTCTCCCCGGCCGCCTGGCGGGCCTTCGTCACGCAGGTCGCCGAGCGCGGCTGACCAACCGCAGAGACGCACGAGCGCCCGTCCCGGTACCCGGGGGCGGGCGCTTCGTCATGGCCGGGCCGCTCGCCATGTCGCCTGGACACGACGACGATCCGGGGCTTCCGCCAGCGGCGGCGGCGCGGACGACGACGGGCGCCGGCCCCCGTGGGATCCGGCGCCCGTCGCGCGAGCCGATCGGTCAGGCGGAGTAGCCGCGGGTCGAGGCCCAGGTCGCCAGGTCGATCGTGGTCATCCAGTACGACGGGACCGCCGGGCTCGCCGAGTCGGCGATCCGCACCAGGCGCCCGCCGTCCTTGTAGCCGACGACGGCGATGTAGTGGCCGCCGGGGAACGAGTGCCAGCCGCCGTCGGTGTCGGTGGCGGTTCCGGCGATGTTCACGACGACGCCGCGCCCGCCGGTGATGGCCCTGACCACGTCGGCCTGGAGCTGATCCATCTGGGCCGGCGTCGCGGTGCCCGGGATCATCCGGGTCCGGTACGGGTTTCCCTTGACGATCGAGTTGAGCACCCGGGTGGTGTCTTCGGCCGAGTCGGTACCGAACTCGTCGGCGCCCAGCGGGCCGGCGAGCTCATCCTGCGTGCGCTCGATGCCGGTGGCGCTGAGGGCGTTCCGCACGGCCGCCGGGCCGCAGTTCCAGAAGGCGGTCTGAGCCTGGTAGTCGTACTTCAGGACCTTGGACTTCGGGGGCTTGGGCGCCTTGGGCTTCTGGCTGAGGTCCGGGTCGGGGGCGGCCTTCGCGGCCGGGGACTTGGACGGAGCGGCGCTCGACGGGGCGGCGCTGGACGGGGCGGCGGCCACGGAACGGGCCTCGCCGCGCGAGGCGGCGGTGTCGCCACGAAGCTCGGCCACGGCGGCCGGGGTCTGCGCCGAGGCGGGGGCCTCCTCGGTGCCGGCGGCCATGGCGCCGGCACCGGTCGCCAGCACGAGCGCGGCGGCCGACGCGGCGGCCACCTGGTACGGACGCTCGGTGGCGAGACGACGGAGCTGACGCTTGAGGTTGTGCTTCACGGGTTCCTCCACGGACTGTCGGGGCTTGCGGCGCACCGGGCCGGCCGCGGGTAGCGGCGGGCCGGCCGCCCGGACCGGGTCCGGCGGCAGGTGGCCACGAGGGGACGAGCCCGGCGGGACCGGGCGGGGCGGTGGGTCAGCGCCCGGCGGCGAGCCGGACGGGCGCGGGCACCGCGATGCCGTGGAGGCGGCGGTGGAACCGAGGGGTGGGTTCGGGCTGCACGAGGATTGGAACTCCTTCCGACACCGCCTACCGGGTTAGCTGACGGATTCGGGCGGGAAGTACGCCCTACCACGAAGATCGCGGATTCACCCCAGGTGCACATGGGTCCCCGGTTCGCCATGCGGCGATTGAGCGGGTCGGCGCGGCGTCGCCTCTTGCGATCGGGTACCGCACCGGACGCGCCGACACTACTGGTCGGTCAAGAGCCTGCCAACCCGCTCTGAGCTGGGTAAACCTCGATCATGGCAGCAATTTTGCGGGCAGTTTCGCACTGACGTGACTCAATGGGACAGGCGGCAATTACGGCACGGTGGGTCGACAACGGGACAAGCGGCGGCTGTCCGCCGGAAAGCGACGGAGAAAATCGACCGGACTGAGAACCTTGACCGGTTCGACGTCGGCGTGACCGGGGTCACGGAAATAGCGCACGTGCGGGACGCCAGCGGGCGGCGGTTACCGGCCGGCGGGCGAACGCCGTCCGAGGCTTCGTCCGCGGGGCCGGACGCAGGCTCTCCGCCGCCCCGTACGCCTCGGCGGCGAGCGTACGGGCCGCTTCCGCGGCCACCTCGGCGTCGCGCCAGGCAGCCCGCTCGGCTGCGGCGGCGGCCCGGTAGGCGGCCAGCTTGCCGTCCCGTACGGCACGCGTCAGGACGATCTCCTGCTCGACCGGGTGCAGGCGGGCGTCCCACCCGTCCCGGTGCCCGAACACGTCGCCGAGTTGCCGGGCGGAGAGGTCACCGCGCCAGTGGGCGGCCACCGCGGCCTGGTGCAGCCACCGCTCCCGCGCCGCGTACTCGGCGGGAGTGCGCGCGGTGCGCGGGGTGGGCAGCGCGGCGGTGGCGGTGAGCCGGCGGGCGGCGGTCTCCGCCTCGTCGTACGCCTGCCAGGCCCGGTCGGCCTCCTCCTGCGCGGTGAGCCAGGCGTCCCGCCGGCGACGGGCGGTCTGGGCCGCGCCGGCCGCCGCCACCGCCACCTCCTCGGCGTACCGGCGGAGGTCGGCCGTCTCGTCCACCGGCGGCGGCTCGGCGGCGGGCTGGTCCCGTTCGGGTCGGGCGGCGAGGACGGTGAGCGTGGTCAGGGCGAGGACGAGCAACGCGGACCAGATGGCGGTCGCCCGGGGCACGTCGATGAGGAACTCGTGGAGGACGGTGTTCATATCGGCAACCTCACGGGGAACGGATCGCGACGGGGCGGCGTACGGGCGGGCCGATCGCCCAGGTGGGCGCGGACCGCCGGCGCGGCGGGGAGTGCACGGATACGGAGGCAGCGGACGGGCCGGACCGGGACTGCTCAGGCAGGGCGTCACTGGCGTCGCACGGCGGGCTGCGGCCCGGGATCGGTCAGCTGCGCGGCGGAGCCCGCGAGCCGGAACTGGCGGGGAACCGGCCGGCCAGGGATCCGCACTCGCCGGTGGCCACCGGCGTCACCCGCTCGGCGTCGCCGGGCACGACTCCGGCAGCCGGCGCGACGTCCGCTCCCGACCCGGCCGGCACGGCGTGCGACGCGGTCCCGACCGCCGGAGCGTCGAGCGCGACCCGCACCGTCGGTGGGGTGTCGGTCGCCGCTCCCCGGGTGGACAACGCGAAGCAGTCACCGGTCGCCGGCACCACCGCCACCTCGGCCTGCCCGGCCGCGTGGGCGGGGGCGGTGACGCCGACGGTGAGGCCGGCGGTCAGCGCGAGACCGGCGAGCAGCCGCGAGGCCCAGCGCGCGACCCACCACAACGGACAGGTGAGCGCGACCGGAAACACGATGCCACGCTACCGTCACGGTCGGCCGACCGCACCCGTCAGGCCGCGTGTCGCGTCGTGACGACCCGCCGGACCGGCCAGCGTGGACACGGTCAGCGGCGGTCGCCCGCGTACTCCCTCGGGTGGTCCGGCTCGGCGACCCGCGGCGACGGCACGGCCTCCGGGCCCGTCGCTCCGGACGTCGCAGGCCCCCGCCCGCCGGCGCCGGGCGCGGCCGGGCGGGGCCGGCGGGGTGGACCGAGCCGCCGCGTCAGCGGCGTCTCCACATAGCGGTGCAGCAGCGCCGCGAACACCAGGTTGACCAGGAGGAAGCCGACCACCGCGGCTGGCCCCCGCCAGCCGGGGATTCCGACGCCGTAGTGGCCGGTCAGTCGGAGCACGCTCACCATGACCAGGACGTGCACCAGGTAGAAGGCGAAGGAGACCTCCCCGAGCCACACCATCGGGCGGCTGGCCCACAGGGTCCGCCGGCCCCGGACGTCCGCGTCGGCCGCGGCCGCGATGACCAGGACGTACGCGATCGACAGCAGCGCCGCCCACAGCTCGGCCCGGATCCAGCCGCTCGCCACCACCCAGGTCACGAGGAAGAGCACGCTGGCCACGCCCAGCCGCGGGCCGCGCCATCGGCCCCGGCGCAGCAGCTCCGCGGCGGCGACGCCGAGCCAGAACTCCAGCGAGCGCACCAGCGGGAAGACCTGCGTGAACCACCAGCGGCTCTCCTCGGGCACGAGGGTCTGCGCCGGCCAGAGCGCGAGGATGAGCAGCGGCACCGCGACGACCACGGCCCACAGGGCGCCCGCCGGCATGCGGTGGATGAGCGGCAGGGCGAACGGCAGGCAGGCGTAGAAGAACAGCTCGCAGGAGAGCGACCAGCTGACCGTGTTGACGCTGTAGAAAACGCCGGGGGTCGGGTCCCAGGCCTGCACCAGCAGCAGGTTCTCCACCGCGGCGCGGGGGTGGACCGGGTCGGCGAACGCGTACGCGACCAGCAGCGCCGCCACGAACATGACGACGTGGTTCGGGTAGATCTTCGCGATGCGGCGGCGCAGGAAGGTGCGCTTCGCCTCGCCGGGGCGGGCCGACCACACCAGCACGAATCCACTGAGGATGAAGAAGAACTGCACGCCCGACAGGCCGAGGGCGAAGGCCCGGTCGACGATCCCCTTGTGGGCCGGCTCGGCGACGATGCCCATCGTCGCGGCGTGGAAGCCGAAGACCAGCAACGCCGCGATCCACCGCAGCCCGGTGAGTGACGGCAGCCGGCCGCCCGGTGCCGGTGCGGCCGGGTTCGCCGCGCGTACCGGCCGGTCGGTGGGGGTCACCTGCACAGGGGTTCTCCTTCTCGGGTCGTGGGCGGGCCCGACGGCCCGGCCCGCACCGCCCCGCGACCTTACCCGCCGGTCCGGTGACCGCCGCGCCGCACCGACCACCGGTCGTACGCCTGTTCGATGCTGCGGTAGGCTCGGGGCCGTGCCGGACGTCGCCTACCAGCCCTCGATGCTGGATCTCGCCGAGGCCGGCCCGACGCTCGGGCCGCTCGCCGGCCAGGTCACGCGGCACCAGTTCACCCGAGGCGCGTGGGTCGACCACCTGCCCGGCTGGGTGCGTGGCTCGGACCAGGTGCTCGACACCCTTCTGCACCAGGTGCCCTGGCGCGCCGAACGCCGCACCATGTACGACGCGGAGGTCGACGTCCCGCGCCTGCTCTGCTGGTACGCGGCCGGCCGGCCGCTACCCCATCCGGTGCTGACCGCCGCCCGGGAGGCGCTGACCCGGCACTACGCGCCCGAGTTGGGCGAGCCGTTCGTCACCGCCGGCATGTGCCTCTACCGGGACGGGCGCGACAGCGTCGCCTGGCACGGCGACACCATCGGCCGTGGCGCCCACACCGACACGATGGTCGCCATCGTCTCCTTCGGCTCGCCCCGGGCGCTGCTGCTGCGTCCCCGCGGCGGCGGCACCAGCCTGCGGTTCCCGCTCGGCCACGGCGACCTCGTCGTGATGGGCGGCTCCTGTCAGCGCACCTGGGAACACGCCATCCCGAAGACGGCGCGCCCGGTCGGCCCCCGGGTCAGCGTGCAGTTCCGCCCCGCCAACGTCGCCTGAGCCGGGACGAGCAGGTCCCGGTCGGCGGCGGGCGACGCTCGCCGGCGTGCTAGAAACGACGTCCAGGGTCCGATCAACCCCTTCTGACGACGACGCGAAGGGGTACGCCCATGACCAAGTCCCCCACCGAGGCGCGCTCGCGCTGGTCCCCGTGGTCGGTGCACGGTGACGGCCGGTCGGTGCGCCCCGGCGACGTGGTGCACCCCGACGAGCGGCTGTCCTGGCCGCGGACGCTCGGAGTGGGCGTGCAGCACGTGGTGGCCATGTTCGGCGCCACCTTCACCGTGCCGCTGATCACCGGTTTCCCGCCGGCCACCACGCTCTTCTTCTCCGGGCTGGGCACCCTGCTGTTCCTGCTGATCACCGGCAACCGGCTGCCGTCGTACCTCGGCTCGTCCTTCGCTTTCATCGCGCCGGTGCTGGCGGCGAAGGCCGGCGGGGACATCGGCCCGGCGCTCGGTGGCATCGTGGTCGCCGGCGCGGCGCTGGCCCTGGTCGGCGTGGTCGTGCAGGTGGCCGGCACGCGGTGGATCGACGCGCTGATGCCGCCGGTGGTGACCGGCGCGATCGTGGCGCTGATCGGTCTGAACCTCGCGCCGGTGGCCTGGGACGGCGGCGGCAGCGGCACCGGCGTCAAGGCGCAACCGCTGATCGCCGTGGTGACGCTGGTGGCGATCCTCCTCGCCACGGTGGCCTTCCGGGGCTTCCTCGCCCGGCTCTCCATCCTGCTCGGCGTCGTGGTCGGCTGGGCGCTCGCCGCCGCGCTCGGGCAACTCGACCCGAAGGCCGTCGACGGGCTGCGGGACGCGGCGTGGGTGGGCCTGCCCCAGTTCCACGCCCCGAGCTTCAGCCTGCGTGCCGTCGTGCTGGTCATCCCGGTGATCCTCGTGCTGATCGCCGAGAACGCCGGCCACGTCAAGGCCGTCGCGGCGATGACCGGTCGCAACCTCGACCGGGACATGGGCCGGGCCTTCCTGGGTGACGGCCTGGCCACCGTGCTCGCCGGGTCCGGCGGCGGCTCCGGCACCACCACGTACGCGGAGAACATCGGCGTGATGGCGGCGACCCGGGTCTACTCGACGGCCGCGTACTGGGTCGCCGGCGCGGCGGCGGTGCTGCTCGGGCTGAGCCCGAAGTTCGGCGCGCTGATCCTCACCGTGCCCGCCGGCGTGCTGGGCGGCGCCACCACCGCCCTGTACGGGCTGATCGCCATCCTGGGCGCGCGGATCTGGATCGAGAACCGCGTCGACTTCCACGACCCGGTCAACCTCATGACCGCCGCCGTCGCGGTGATCGTCGGCGCGGCCAACTACACCCTCACCACGGGCGACCTGTCCTTCAACGGCATCGCGCTGGGCACCGCCGCCGCTCTGCTGATCTACCACGGCATGCGCCTGGTCGCGCGCCTCCGCAACACCACCCCGCAAACCCGCGTAGGCCCCGAACCCGAACTCTGACCGCGCGCCGCCCCGCCCCGCTTCCGTTGATCATGAGGTTAGCGGCATGAATTGTCCGATTCCCTGCCGCTAACCTCATGATCAACGCAGAACGGCGCCCCCGGTTGGGGCGCCGTTCGTGTTCGTTGCGGGATGCGCGGTCAGTCGCGGTCGACCTGGTGGCCGACCACCGTGGGGCCGAGCATCACGGCGAAGCCGCTGCCGTCGCGGCGCGGGTCGGCCGCCGGCAGGTCCACCGGCTCGCCGTTCGCCGTCGATCCCACCGGCCGCGGGCCCACCCAGGCGACGACCACGTCGGTCTCACCCTTGAGGAAGCGCTGGGCGCGCACCCCGCCGGTCGCCCTCCCCTTCGCGGGGTACGCCGCGAACGGCGTCACCTTCACCGTGGCGCCGGTCGACGTGACCACCATCGGCTCGCCGTGCGTCGGGTCGTCCGTGCGGACCGCGCCGAAGAACACCACCCGCGCTCCCGCGGGCAGGTTGACTCCGGCCATGCCGCCGCCCTTGGGCCCCTGTGGCCGCACGAGGCTGGCCGGGAACCGCAGCAGCGACGCCTCCGACGTGACGAAGGCGAGCGCCTCGGCGCCGTCGGTCAGCCAGGTCGCCCCGACCACCTCGTCACCGTCCCGCAGGCTGATCACCTCGAACTCGTCGGACCGCACCGGCCACTCCGGCGCGCAGACCTTCACCACACCCTGCCGGGTGCCCAGCGCGAGCCCCGGTGACCCCTCGGCGGTCGGCCCGAGCGGCGCGAGGCCCACCACGGTCTCCCCCGGCTCCAGCGGCACCAGCTCGGCGGCGGACATGCCACCGCGCAGCGAGACGGTGCCGGACTGCTCGGGCAGCACCGGCAGCGGCAGCACGTCCACCTTGAAGGCGCGGCCGGCGCTGGTGACCAGGAGGACCCGGCCGCGGGCCGTGGAGTGGACGACGGCGCGTACCGCGTCGTGCTTGACCCGGCCGTGCCGCCGGCGCCCCTCGGCCGCCTCCTCCGACTCGGCCGCGGTGCGCGCGACCAGGCCGGTCGCCGACAGGATCACCTGGCACGGGTCGTCGGCGACCTCCAGCGGGCCGGCCGGCGCGGACGCGGCCAGCACCTCCTTCAGGTCCCCGTCGACCAGCGTGGTGCGGCGTGCCGTGGCGAACTGCTTCACCACCGCGGCCAGCTCGTCGGAGACGACCTTCCGCAGCACCTTCGGGTCGTCCAGGATCCGGGACAGCTCGGCGATCTCGCCGCGCAGCTTCTCCCGCTCGGCCTCCAGCTCCAGCCGGTCGTACTTCGTCAGCCGGCGCAGCGGCGTGTCGAGGATGTACGTGGCCTGGATTTCGGACAGCTTGAACTTCTGCATCAGGCCGTCCTTCGCGGCCTGCGCGTCGTCGCTGGCGCGGATCAGCTTGACCACCTTGTCGATGTCGAGCAGCGCGATCAGCAGGCCGTCGACCAGGTGCAGGCGTTCCTCACGCTTGCGCTTCCGGTACGCGCTGCGCCGCGTCACCACCTCGTACCGGTGGGACAGGAAGACCTCCAGCAGCGCCTTCAGCCCCAGCGTCTGCGGCTGCCCGTCGACCAGGACCAGGTTGTTGACGCCGAACGACTGCTCCAGCGGGGTCAGCCGGTACAGGTCGGCGAGCAGGGCCTGCGGGTTCACCCCGACCTTGCACTCGATGACCAGGCGGGTGCCGTTCTCCCGGTCGGTGAGGTCCTTGACGTCGGCGATGCCGGTGAGCCGCTTGGTCTTCGTGACCTCGTTGGTGATGGCGGCGATGACCTTCTCCGCGCCGACGCCGTACGGCAGCTCGACCACGGTGATCGCCTGCCGGCCGCGGCTGCCCTCGACCGGGCCGATCTCCACCTTGCCGCGCATCCGCACCACACCACGCCCGCTCTCGTACGCGCGGCGCACCTCGTCGAGCCCGAGCAGCAGCCCGCCGGTGGGCAGGTCGGGGCCCGGCACGAACTCCATGAGCTTGTCCAGCGTGGCGTCCGGGTGGTTGATCAGCCAGCGGGCGGCCGAGACGACCTCGCCGAGGTTGTGCGGGATCATGTTGGTCGCCATGCCCACGGCGATCCCGGACGCGCCGTTGACCAGCAGGTTCGGGAAGGCGGCCGGCAGCACGGTGGGCTGGGTCAGCGAGCCGTCGTAGTTGGGCTCCAGGTCGACCGTGTCCTCGCCGAGCTCGCCGACGAGGTGCATCGCCTCCCGGGAGAGCCGGGCCTCGGTGTAGCGGGCGGCGGCGGGGCCGTCGTCCGGGGAGCCGAAGTTGCCGTGCCCGTCGATCAGCGGCACGTTGAGCGAGAAGTCCTGCGCGAGGCGGACCATCGCGTCGTAGATCGCCGCGTCGCTGTGCGGGTGGTACTTACCCATCACGTCGCCGACCACCCGGGCCGACTTGACGTGCCCCCGGTCCGGCCGGTGGCCGGACTCGTACATCGACCAGAGGATGCGTCGGTGCACCGGCTTCAGCCCGTCCCGGGCGTCCGGCAGGGCCCGGGAGTGGATGACCGAGAACGCGTACTCCAGGTAGGAGTCGGAGACCTCGGTGACCAGCGGGTTGTCGAAGACCCGCGCGCCGGCCTGGTCGAACGCGGAGAGGTCGACCTTCGTTTCCTTGCGGCGTGCCATGACTCAGCTTTCCCCTCGGACTGTCCCGGTGATCGTGCCTGTGGTCGCGGCGTGCCCGTTCATGCGTCGATCGCCTCGCGGTCGACCCGGTCGGCGGAGTCGATCAGCCAGTTGCGGCGGGGCTCGACCTTCTCGCCCATCAGCAGCTCCAGGATCTGCTCGGCCGCCTCGACGTCCTCCAGGGTGATCCGGCGGACCGCCCGGGTGGCCGGGTTCATCGTGGTCTCCCACAGCTCGTCGGCGTCCATCTCGCCGAGACCC
This sequence comes from Micromonospora thermarum, assembly GCF_012034245.1. Lineage (GTDB taxonomy): Bacteria > Actinomycetota > Actinomycetes > Mycobacteriales > Micromonosporaceae > Micromonospora > Micromonospora thermarum. The sequence continues at coordinate 169,997 of NZ_JAATEO010000010.1, forward strand.
TTGAACCGCGGGATCGGCGTGACGATCTGCTTGCCGGCCTTCTCCAGCCGGCGGACCGTCGACTCCATCTCCGCCTGCGTGTACGTGTAGACGGTCTGCGGGTTACGCCCCTTGGTGGTGATCTTGTGCAGGGGCGGCATCGCCGCGTACAGCCGGCCGGCCTCGATCAGCGGTCGCATGTACCGGGCGAAGAGCGTGATCAGCAGCGTACGGATGTGCGCGCCGTCCACGTCCGCGTCGGCCATGATCAGGACCCGGCCGTACCGCATCGCCGACAGGTCGAACGTCCGCCCCGACCCGGCGCCCAGCACCTGCACGATCGCCGCGCACTCGGCATTGTCCAGAACCTGCTGGAGGTTGGCCTTCTGCACGTTGAGGATCTTGCCGCGGATCGGGAGCAGCGCCTGGTACTCCGACGAACGGGCCATCCGGCTCGTGCCGAGGGCGCTGTCACCCTCGACGATGAACAGCTCGCTGCGGTCCACACCGGTCGAGCGGCAGTCGACCAGCTTCGCCGGCATCGACGCGCCCTCCAGGGCCGTCTTGCGGCGGGCGGCGTCCTTCTGCTGCTTCTGGGTGAGGCGTACGCGCGCCGCGTCGACGATCTTCTGGAGGACCGTCCGCGCCTCGGCCTTGGTCTTCCGGTCCTCCAGCCAGGCCTTGAGGTGCTGCTCCACGAGGCCCTGGAGCACCTTCGTGATGCCGGCGGTGGACAGCTCGTCCTTGGTCTGGGAGGTGAACTGCGGCTCCGGGATCCGCACGTGCACCACCGCGGTCATGCCCTCGAGGATGTCGTCCAGCGTGGGCGGCTCCTCCTTGGCCTTGAGCAGGCCACGGGCGTTGCGGACCGCGTCCACCAGCGCCCGCGCCAGCGCCCGCTCGAACCCCTTGCGGTGGGTGCCGCCGTGCGCGTTGCGGATCGTGTTGGTGAAGCACTCCACGGTGCGCTCGTAGCCGGTGCCCCAGCGGAAGGCCACCTCCACCTCGGCGCGGCGCTGCACGTTGGACTGCATGACGCCGTTGGCGTCGGCGGCGTTCTCCCGGTACGTCCCCTCGCCGGTCACCAGTAGCGTCCCGGACACCGGTCGGTCACCGGACGGGGCGAGGAACTCCACCATGTCGGTCAGGCCGTTGGGGTAGTGGAACCGCTCCTCGACCGGCTCCGCCCCGGTGTGGTCGCGCAGCAGGTAGCGGACGCCGGGCACCAGGAACGCCGTGTTGCGCAGCTTCATCCGCACGGCCTCGCCGTCCAGCGACGCGCCGGTCTCGAAGTAGCGCGGGTCGTGCCAGTAGCGGATCGACGTGCCCGTGCGCTGGCCGCGCTTCATCCCGCCGACCACCTGGAGCCCCGGGCCGGCGGTGAAGGGCGCGTCCGGCCCGTCGCCGTCGAAGATGCCGGGGACGCCGTGCCGGAACGACATCGCGTGGACCTTGCCGCCGCGGCGGACCGTCACGTCGAACCGGCGCGAGAGCGCGTTGACCGCCGAAGCGCCGACGCCGTGCAGGCCACCCGACGTCTTGTAGCCCGAGCCGCCGAACTTGCCGCCCGCGTGCAGCCGGGTGAGCACCAGCTCGACACCCGAGATGCCGGACTTCGCGTGCACGTCGGTGGGGATGCCCCGGCCGTCGTCGTCGACCTGGACCGAACCGTCGGCGTGCAGCGTGACCTCGATCGACGTCGCGTGACCGGCGACGCCCTCGTCGGTGGAGTTGTCGAGGATCTCGTTGACGAGGTGACCCACGCCACGGCTGTCGGTCGAGCCGATGTACATGCCGGGACGCTTGCGGACAGCGTCCAGCCCCTCGAGGTGCGTGAGGTCGTCGGCCCCGTACAGGGTCTCAGGCTCTGCGGTCAACTGGTCGTACTCCCAGGTCTCGGCGGTGTGGTGCCGCGGACGGCGGGCATCGGCCGGAAAGCGGCGCGCCGCAGCGAGCCTAGCCGCAGGCCCCGACAACGCCCGGGAGCCCCGCTCGACCCGCCGCAACCGGCGCAACCGACCCGGCCGCCGGGTGATTCCGACCGTGACCCAGGCGACACTCCTTCCCGGTCGGTCCACACCGCGAAACCCCCGCCGGAGGAGAGCGGCGAACCTACGGTCCCGCTACCCTGACGGCGGTCGCGCCCCGACCGGGGTGCCGGATCACGCGGGGGTGCCACCGTGGCGCAGGAGGACGCGGCGGACCGGTTGTCAGCGGAATCCCTCGCCGCCGGCGACCCGACCGGCTGGTTCGACCGGCTGTACACCGAGGCGGCGCGCGGCGACGCCGTCGTCCCCTGGGACCGGGACGCGCCGCACGGGCTGCTGGTCGACTGGACCAGCCGGCACCGACCGTCCCCGGGCGGCCGGGCCGTCGTGGTCGGCTGCGGCTACGGCCGCGACGCGGAGCACCTCGCCACCCTCGGCTACCGCACCGTCGGCTTCGACATCTCCCCCACCGCCGTCGAGGCGGCCCGCCGGCGGCACCCCGGCTCGCCGGTCGACTACCGCAGCGCCGACCTGCTCACCCCTCCCACGGACTGGCGGCACGGGTACGACCTGGTGGTGGAGAGCATGACCGTGCAGGCGCTGCCACACGAGATCCGGGCGGCCGCGATCCGCGCCGTCGGCGACCTGGTCGCCCCGGACGGCACCCTGCTCGTGATCGCCGCCGGCCTTGCCGAGGACCAGGATCCGCCGGCCGGCCCGCCGTGGCCGCTGACGCGGGCCGAGATCGACGCGTTCGCCGCGGGCGGCCTGACCGCTGTGCAGGTCGAGGATTTCGAAGACCCCTCCGGCGTACGCCGCTGGCGCGCCGAGTTCCACCGACCCGCCTGATCGGCCGCTCAGCCGCGGCTCCGCTCATGGGGGGTGCCGTGGGGGCGTGCGTCTCCGTCGGCGCCGGGTGTGGTTTGTGGTTGCGGTTGAGGGGTGTGGCCCGCCGTGCCCGGCTCCGGGCGGTCAGGCTTGATCCCTGCCCGGTCACGGCGGGCCACACCCCTGACCTGGTCGGCCACCTGCCGTGCGCCGGGCTCAGACCCGTATCCGAGCGAGATGGTGGAGGGAAATGGCCCCTGAAGGGGCCAAATTGTTCCGGAGACCTCGGTGCGCCGAATGCGCGTGCTGGGGGGTTTGTCGGGCTCGGCTGTGCCGTCTCGGGTGAGCTGTCCGGTTTGGGGGTGTGATCGGCGGCATCCTGGGGGTGGAATCGTGGCGGGGGCGGGGTCGTTACATCACCTGGACGATCGAGCAGGGCCACCCACCCGAGCGGTGGATGCGGGCCCCGGGCCGGCCGGAATGATGGCGAGCCGGCGGTCGTTACATCTGGACCCGGCACCAAGAGCCGTCCACCTCCGCCGAGGGATGGGGCTCTGAATCCCCCGGTCGCCGGTTCCTGATCCATTCCTGTCGGACCGGTCCACCCCCTGGACCTCGACGGGATCCCCCAAGTCTTTGAGCGCCGGACGGTGCTTGCGCCCCCAACCCGATCCCCCTCGGGTGGTGGCGTCTTTCCCCCGAATGGAGCTTGTCATGAACTCGAAGCTGCTGCGTAAGGGTGTTCTCGGTATCGCTGGTCTGGCCTTCGCCTCCGGTGTGGTCGCCGGCCCGGCTACCGCGCAGGCCGCCCCGTCGGTGGAGTCGAAGCCGGTCGCGGTCACCGTCCTCGCGGACAAGGTGGACAAGGGCACGCTGATCCCGCACGGTGTGCAGGGCGAGCAGTCGCGGATCGATCTGGACGACGAGCAGGTCGCGAATGTGAAGGCGATCATCGCGGCGACGAAGAAGGCCGGCATGGACGAGCGGGCCGCGGTGGTGGCGATCGCGACGGCGTTGCAGGAGTCGAAGTTGGTGAACCTGGGTCACCTGGGTGAGCGCAACGACCACGACTCGCAGGGCCTGTTCCAGCAGCGTCCCTCCAGCGGGTGGGGCACGGTCGAGCAGATCACCGACCCCGAGTACAGCACGATGGCGTTCCTGAAGGGTCTCAAGCAGGTCGACGGCTGGCAGGACATGCCGCTGACCGAGGCCGCCCAGACCGTGCAGGTGTCGGCCTACCCCTTCCACTACGCCCAGTGGGAAACCCAGGCCGCCGACCTCGTCGCCGAGCACTGGAACAGCTGACAACTGATGACTTTCCTCAGAGGGGGAACAAGCCGCTGGCCGGCACCCGGATCCCGGGTGCCGGCCAGCGGTGTCTGCGCACGCCGCGCTGGACGTGTCGTGACGCCCGGCGTCCGGGCCGGTCAGCGGGCGGCGGTGTCGCGGACCGCCTGGGCGAACACCTCGGAGCGGTGCTCGAAGTTGCGGAACCGCCCGTAGCTCGGCGCGGCCGGCGACAGCAGCACCACCCCGCCGACCGGCGTGATGTCCCGGGCCAGCCGTACGGCGTCGACCAGGTCGTCGACGACCTCGCAGCGCACCTTGGGCAGCCCGTCGAGCGCCGTCACGATGCGCGGGCCGCTGTCCGGGACGCCGATGACGGTGATCTCCCGCTCGGCGAGGTGCTCGCGCAGCGGGGTGTAGTCCAGCCCGCGGTCGGTGCCGCCGACGATGACGGTGAGCGGGCGCCCGTCGTACGCGTCGATCGCGTGCATGGCCGCGTACGGGCTGGTGGCGAGCGTGTCGTCGACGAACGTGAGCCCGGACGGGTCGACGATCTCGGTGAGCCGGTGGGCGAGGCCCTGGAACTCGGCGACCGCCACCGCGAGCGTGTCCCGGCGGGCGACCACGTCGACGCCGAGCGCGTCGAGGACGGCGAGCGCCACGCACAGGTTGCCCTCGTTGTGCCGGCCGACCAGCGGCAGCACGGCCCGCGGGAAGAGCGGCTGGTCGCCGAGGTGGAACCAGGGCGTGCCGTCCGGGCCGGCCGCCACGTGGGTGGTGTCCGGGGTGCCGGCGCGTACGGCGGGCCGGTCGCCGAGTTCGGCGGCGAGTCGCGCGTCCGCGCCGTTGACGACGATCGCCTCCGGCCCGTGCGCCAGCAGGTTGAGCTTGTCGCGGTAGTACTCCCGCTCGCCGCCGTGCGCGTCCAGGTGCTCGGGGAACAGCGCGGTCACCACGGCGACCCGGGGCGAGTCGGCCAGGTCGCTGCACTGGTAGCTGGACAGCTCCAGCACGTACAGCTCGGCCTCCGGCAGGTCCAGGGTCGGCACGCCGATGTTGCCGCCGAAGACGTTGGGCCGCTCCACCGCGGTGAGCAGGTGGCTGATCAGGCTGGACGTGGTGCTCTTGCCCTTGCTCCCGGTGACGCCGACGGTGCGCGCGGCGTGGTCGGCCATCCACAGGGCCGTGCCCTGGGTCACCGGCACACCGCGCCGGCGCAGCTCGACCAGCCACGGGTGGGTGTTCGGCACTCCGGGCGAGCGGACCACGACGTCCGCGGCGGCCAGCCGGTCGAAGCCCGCCTCGCCGGTGACCAGCGGCGCCGCCTCGGCGAGCGGCCCGTCCCAGGGAAGGCTGAGGAAGGAGCGGCTGTCGTCGACCGCGACCAGGTCCGCCGGGCCGTGCGCGGCGATCGCGGTCACGGCGGCGCGGCCCTCACGACCGGTGCCCCAGACGGCGACTTTGCGTCCGCGCAGGTCAGACAGGCGCACGGGCTCTCCTCGGGATGTCGGCGACGTCGGCGGGCGAGGTCCGGCGCACTCGGGCACGGCGGACGAACCAGGGCCTAGTATGGCGTGTGCCCAACGAGCAGCTACGGCGGATGGACGCCTTCACCTTCCCGTCCTACTCGATCGACCTCTCCACCGGGGAGGTGTTGTTCGACTACGCCCTGACCGGCCCCGACGGCGAGCAGCGGTTCACCGAGGTGGTCACCCTGCCGCTGCCCGACGCGCCCCCGTCGGACGAGACGGTCGCGACCCTGGGCCGCGTCCTGGAGCTGCTGCACGTGGTGGCGGGCGTCAGCTACTACAAGACGGCCGCGCCGCGCCGGCTGGTGCTGCCGGCGCCGCTGGGGTCGGCCGCCGTGGATCTGGTCACGGCCGTCTACTCCAAGGGCCTCGGGGAGTACGCGTACCGCAACGCGCTGCCGCACGTGCTGGAGCTGCGTCCCGAGGTACCCGCCGGTGAGGTGGCCCCGGCCGTCGGGTACGACACCTACGGCCGGCGGCCGCTGTCGGCGGTCGGCGGCGGCAAGGACTCGATCGTCAGCCTGGAGGCGCTGCGCCGGGGTGGTTTCGACCCGGTGCCCTTCTCGGTCAACCCCAACCGCGTGATCGAGTCGGTGAACGCGGCGTCCGGGCTGCCGGCGCTGGCCGCGCGGCGGCGGATCGACCCGGTGCTGTTCGACCTGAACGAGGCCGGCGCGCTCAACGGCCACATCCCGGTCACCGCGATCAACTCGCTGATCGCGGTCGCGACGGCGGTGCTGAACGGCCTCGGCCCCGTGGTGATGTCCAACGAGCGCTCGGCGTCGGACCCGAACCTGGTCTGGGACGGGCACGAGATCAACCACCAGTGGTCCAAGGGCGTCGAGGCGGAGGGGCTGCTGCGGGCGGCGCTCGCCGAGCACGCCGGGCTCACCGACCCGTACTTCTCCCTGCTGCGCCAGTTGTCGGAGCTGCACATCGCGCGGCTGTTCGCGTCGATCGACCGGTACGACGACGTGGTGACCAGTTGCAACGCGGCGTTCAAGCTGCGCGGCGCGAGCGAGCGCTGGTGCCGGAACTGCCCGAAGTGCCGGTTCGTCTTCCTCGCCCTGGCGCCGTTCATGCCGCGCGAGCGGATCACGCACATCTTCGGCGGTGACCTGCTCGCCGATCCGGCGCAGCTGCCGGGTTACCGGGAACTGCTCGGCGTGGACGGGCACAAGCCGTTCGAGTGCGTCGGCGAGGTCGAGGAGTCGGTGGTGGCGCTCAGCCTGCTCGCCGAGCAGGACCAGTGGCGCGACGCCCCGGTCGTCCGCGCCCTGGTCGACGCCGTCCCCGAAACAGCCTGGCAGGCAGCGGCCTCGTCGGACGTCCTCACCCCCGGCGGCCCCACCTTCGCCCCGACGGTCTACGCGAAAACCCTGGACTCCCTGTCCTGACCCACCCCGGCCCGCACGGGTTGATCATGAGGTTAGCGGGTCCGAATCGGGACGAACCGACCCGCTAACCTCATGATCAACAGGCCGAGGGTGGGGCGCGGGGGCGGACGCGCGGGGCGGGACGGTTACGGGGTGCGGATGGCGTCCAGGGCCAGCAGGGCCACGTGCAGGGAGAGGCAGGCGTCGACCGAGTCCAGGTCGACGTCGAGGATGCGGCCGATCCGGGCGAGGCGCTCGTAGAACGCCGGGCGGGACAGGTGCGCGGCCGCCGCGCCCGCCGACTTGTTGCGGCCCTGCTCCAGGTACGCGCGCAGCGTGCCGAGCAACTGCTCCCGGGGGTGCTGGGCGTCGTACGCGAGCAGGGCTCCCAGCTCACGCTCGACGAACGTCTGCATCCGTGGCTCGTCCCGCAGCAGGTGCAGCAGGCCGGCGAGGCCCACGTTCGGGAGCCGGAAGATCGGCAGGTCCCGGCGGTCGCGCCGGGCGGCGTCGGCGATCTGGCGCGCCTCGACCAGCGACCGCCGCGCCTCCCGAAGGCTGCCGACGCCCGAGCCGGCGGCGATGACGACGGCGGCGGGCGGCACCGGCCGCACGGGCGCCCCACCGGCCCGCGGCACGCCCCCTACGCCCGACGCCTCACGGGGTGCCGGCACACCGCCGCCACGGGTCTCCTCGTCGGGACAGGGCGCGGCGCGGGACGGCTCGGCCGGCCGGGGCACGTGCGCGTCCGGGCGGGTGCGGCGCAGGGCGGCGGCGAAGGCGGCGAGCGCCCGATCCTCGGCCGCCGCGTCCGGCAGGGCGAGCAGCGCCCCCACGGCCTGGTCGTCGAGGGCGCTGGTCAGCGCCGTCAGCTTCGCCTCGCGGACGGCGTGCCCCACCGCCTCGGCGAGGTCCCGCAGCCGGGCCGGCCCGGCCTCCGGCCCGCCCGGGGCGGGGCCAGGTTCGCCGGCCGGTTCGTGGCCACCCTCGCTGGCCGGGTCGTCGGACCGGTACCGGACGACCACGCCCACCAGGTGCCGCCGTTCCAGCACCACGCCGAGAGCCCGCGCCCGCAGCGCCACCTCGTCCACCGGCCGGGAATGGTCGAGCAGGGCGGTGAGCAGGGTGCGGTGCAGCTGCCGCTCCAGGCCTTCGGCGTCGCGGCGGATGAGCCGCCCCAACGCCAGGGTCGACGCCGCCCGCTCCACCAGGATGGTCAGCCGGGTCGGCGGGCTGTCGGGGGTACGCGGGCCCGCCGCCGGCTCGCCGGGCCGGGCCCCGCCGGCGGGTACGTCCCGCCCGGACTCGGACGGCCGGCGCGGGCCACGGGTGGTCAGCTCGCCGTCGCCGGGCCAGCGCAGCAGCAGCCGCCCCCAATCCTGCCCACGGGCCCCGACCATGGTCACCAGCCAGCCGCTGTCCGTGTCGTACGCGGTCCGCCCGGCCGGCCGGATCCGCCGGGAGTGCTGCTCCCAGCCGTCGAGCAGCAGCTCGGCGCTCTCCCCCGCCGGGTCGTACGCGAGCACCTGCCGGGACAGGTTCTCCAACACCACCGGGCACCCGGACAGCTCGGCGGCCTGCCGGACGACCTCGCCCGGGCCGGCGCCCTCCACGGACAGCTCGGTGAAGCGCTGGTGGATCTCCTCGGTGGCCCGCAGCTCGGTGAGCTGCGCGTCGACGATCAGCGCGTGCACGGCCTCGGTGATCCGCACGAACGGGGTGGCACGCCGCAGCTCGACCAGGGGCAGCCCGCGCCGCTCGGCGGCGGCCGCCATTACCCGGGGCACCCCGCTCACGTACCGGCGGCCCAGCTCCACGACCAGCCCGGACACCCCGACGTCGGCCAGGTCGGCGATGAACGCCCGCAGCCCGGCGTCGTCGGCCGGCAGCCCGATGCCGGTGGTCAGCACCAGTTCCCCGCCGCCGAGCAGGGTGGCGATGTCGGGCACCTCCGCCACGTGCACCCAGCGGACCGGCCGGTCCAGCCCGGCGTCGCCCGCAACCAGGCGCGGTGCGCCGTGTCGCAGCGGCTCCAGCGCGAGCACCTCACGGACGGTAGGGAACACGGCCGACACGCTACCGTGCGTGACCTCGAACGCTCACCCCCCGGCGGCGTCCGTCGGCACGTTCCTGCAGGAGCGGCCGTCCGGCGCGGCGAAGAGCCACGTCCTCGTCACCGGGAGCGCACGCTCCGGAGTCGGCACCCGGTCAGAGCGGGTCGTCGCGGCCGAGTTCCCAGCAGGCGACGGCGGTGGCGGCGGCGACGTTGAGCGAGTCCACGCCGCGCCGCATCGGGATCACCACGCGGACGTCGCTGGCGTCCATGGCCGCCCGGGTCAGGCCGGCGCCCTCCGCGCCGAGCAGCAGGGCCGCCCGGGCCCGCTGGCCGGCGTCGAGGTGCTGGATCGGCACCGCGTCCGGGGCGGGGGTCATCGCGAGCACGGTGAAGCCGGCCGCGCGGACCTCGGCGAGCGCGTCCGGCCAGGGGTCGAGCTTGGCGTACGGGACGGCGAACACCTCGCCCATGCTGACCCGGACGCTGCGCCGGTAGAGCGGGTCGGCGCAGGTCGGCGAGAGCAGGACCGCGTCGACACCGAGACCCGCGACAGCCCGGAAGATCGCGCCCAGGTTGGTGTGGTTGTTGACGTCCTCCAGGATCACCACGCGGCGCGCGGCGGCGAGCACCTCGGCCGCCGGCGGCTGCGGTCGACGCCGGAACGAGGCCAGCACTCCCCGGTGGACGTGGAAGCCGGTCGCCTGTTGCAGGACGTCCGGCGTCGCGGCGTAGATCGGCGCGTCCCCGGTGTCCAGGTCGGCGAGCTGGTCGACCCGCTTGGCGTCCACCAGGTACGACCGGACCGGGTAGCCCGCGCGCAGCGCGCGGCGGAGCACCAGTTCGCCCTCGGCGATGAACAGGCCGTGCGGTGGTTCCCAGCGGGTCCGCAGCTCCACGTCGGTGAGGGCGCGGTAGTCGGCGATCCGCTCGTCGTCGGGGTCGGTGATGAGGTGGACGGGCACCCGACGATTCTGCCGGACGGCCCGCCGACCCCCGACGGACGCCGCCCACCGGCCGGTTACCGGAACGCCCCGAGTGGTCGGCACGGCGTCGATCAGGTTGAGCGCCTCAGCCGGCCGACACCACCCGGACATCAGCGGTTGAGCTTTCCGGAAACATTCCGTTAGCATCGATCCGCGCGGATGGGCACTCCACCGGAATTCTCGCAGGCACCCGGGCGGCCTGCGCGGGTCGCGCGGCGCGGATGGGCAGCGCCGGCAGAGCACCCGCACCCCACCATCCGATCTCCCGGAAGGCATTTCGACATGAGCAACCCTCCGGTCCCCCGTGCGGACCGACCGAGCCGGTCCCGCGCGGCCCGACTCCTCGCCCTGACCGCCGCGGTCACGGGCACCCTGGTCGGCGCGACCGTCGCCCTCGCCCCGACGGCCAGCGCCGGCACGACGCTCGGCGCGTCCGCCGCCGAGAAGGGCCGCTACTTCGGTGCCGCGGTCGCGGCGAACAAACTCTCCGACAGCACGTACGTGGGCATCCTGAACCGCGAGTTCAACTCGGTCACGCCCGAGAACGAGATGAAGATCGACGCGACCGAGCCGCAGCAGGGGCAGTTCACCTTCACCAACGCCGACCGCATCGTCAACCACGCCCGCTCGAACGGGATGAAGGTGCGGGGCCACACCCTGGCGTGGCACTCCCAGCAGCCGGGCTGGATGCAGAACATGTCCGGCACCGCCCTGCGCCAGGCGATGCTCAACCACGTCACCCAGGTGGCCACCTACTACCGCGGCAAGATCGACTCCTGGGACGTGGTGAACGAGGCGTTCGCCGACGGCTCCACCGGCGCCCGGCGGGACTCGAACCTCCAGCGCACCGGCAACGACTGGATCGAGGCGGCGTTCCGCGCCGCGCGGGCCGCGGACCCGAACGCGAAGCTCTGCTACAACGACTACAACACCGACGACTGGACGCACGCCAAGACGCAGGCCGTCTACCGGATGGTCCAGGACTTCAAGCAGCGCGGCGTGCCGATCGACTGCGTCGGCCTCCAGTCCCACTTCAACAACCAGTCGCCGTACCCGAGCAACTACCGCACCACGCTGTCCAGCTTCGCCGCACTCGGCGTCGACGTGCAGATCACCGAACTGGACATCGAGGGGGCGTCGGCGGACACCTACCGCCGGGTCGTCGAGGACTGCCTCGCCGTCGCCCGGTGCAACGGCATCACGGTCTGGGGCATCCGGGACACCGACTCGTGGCGCTCGTCGCAGAACCCGCTGCTCTTCGACGGCAGCGGCAACAAGAAGCCCGCGTACACCGCGGTGCTGAACGCCCTCAACGGCGGTGCCACGCCGCCGCCCAGCACCACCCCGCCGCCGTCGACCCCGCCGCCCAGCACGCCCCCGCCCGGCCCGGGCGGCTGCTCGGCGACGGTGTCGCTGCAGACCTGGACCGGCGGCTTCGTCGCCACCGTCCGGGTGACCGCGGGCTCGTCCGGCACCAACGGCTGGGCGGTCAACCTGACGCTGCCCGGCGGCGTCTCGCTGGTCAACACGTGGAACGCCACGCCCAGCGCCAACAGCGGGGCGGTCCGGTTCAGCAACGTGAGCTACAACGGCCGGCTGGGCGCCGGCCAGACCACCGAGTTCGGGTTCCAGGCCAATGGCAACGCCGGCGGGCTGACCCCGACCTGCTCGGCGAGCTGACCGGAACGGCGCCCGGTGCGGGTTCCCCCCTCCCCGCACCGGGCGCCACCCTTTCGTGGCGTTTCGTCCGTTCTGCCCCGGGAATCCGCCCGCCGCACCCGTGAGCGGAGGGATCGATCAGGTGAGCATGGACGGCGACACGTACCTCCCGGCCGCGCCGTGGCCCCTGCCCCGCGACGCCACGGTCGCCGACCACATCGTGCAGCGGATGGCCTGCTGGGGCGTCCGCCGGTACTTCGGCTACCCGGGTGACGGCATCAACGGCATGACCTCGGCCCTGCAACGCACCCGGGAGCAGGCGCACTTCGTCCAGGTCCGGCACGAGGAGACCGCCGGCTTCGCGGCGTCGGCGCACGTCAAGTACGGCGGCGGCCCCCTCGGCTGCGTCCTGGTGACCAGCGGCCCCGGCGCGATCCACGTCCTCAACGGCCTGTACGACGCCAAACTCGACCACCAGCCGGTCGTCGCGCTGCTCGGGCACACCGCACTCACCGCCGAGGGCGGCGGCTACTACCAGGAGGTCGACCTGCTCGCCCTCTACAAGGACGTCGCCGCGGCGTTCCTGGCGCAGGTCGACCACCCCGCCCAGGTCCGGCACCTGGTGGACCGGGCCTGCCGGACGGCGCTCGACCGCCGTACCGTCACCGCCCTGGTCCTCCCCCTCGACGTGCAGGACAAGCCGGCGGTGCCGGACCCGCCGCACGCGCACGGCTACTACCACACCAGCAGCGTGCCGAGCACCGGCCCGACCGTGCCGCCGGAGACCGACGTCCGCCGCGCCGCCGAGGTGCTGGGCAGCGGCGAGCGGGTGGCGATGCTCGTCGGGCAGGGCGCGCTCGGCGCCGAGACCGAGGTACGCGAGGTCGCCCACCGGCTCGGCGCGGGCGTCGCGACCGCCCTGCTGGGATTCGCCGCCGTCGACCACCGCGAGCCCTGGGTCACCGGCGCGATCGGCCTGCTCGGCACCCGCCCGAGCTGGCACCTGATGAACCACTGCGACCGGCTGCTCATCGTCGGCAGCAACATGCCGTACTCCGAGTTCTATCCCCCGCCCGGGCAGGCGCGGGCGGTGCAGATCGACCGGGACGGCACGATGATGGGGCTGCGCTACCCGACCGAGGTGAACCTGACCGGCGACGCCGCCCCCACCCTGCGCGCGCTGCTCCGGGAACTGGGGCCGGGCCCCGCACCGACCGGCTGGCGGGAGACGATCACCCGGGAGACGTCGTCCTGGCGGCAGGCGCAGCGCGACCTCGCCGCGCAGGCCGCCGACCCGGTCAACCCGCAACTGCTCTTCGCCGCCCTGAGCGACCGGCTCCCCGACGACGTGATGCTGGCCGTCGACTGCGGCACCGCGACCGCGTGGTACGCGCGCCACGTCCAGGTCCGCCCGGGGATGCTGGCCAGCCTGTCCGGCACCCTGCTGTCCATGGGCGGCGCCATGCCGTACGCCCTCGCCGCCAAGTTCGCCCACCCGGACCGCCCCCTCGTCGCGCTGATCGGCGACGGCGCCATGCAGATGAACGGCGTCAACGAGCTGATCACCGTGGCGAAGTACTGGCGCGGCTGGTCCGACCCGCGCTTCGTCGTCCTGGTGCTCAACAACCGCGACCTGGCGTTCGTCAGCTGGGAGCAGCGGTCTACCGAGGGCACGCCGATGTTCCCCGACAGCCAGCAACTGCCCGACATCGGCTACCACCGGTGGGCGGAGGTGCTGGGACTCGGCGGCGAACTCGTCGACTCCCCCGACCAGATCCCGGGGGTCTGGGAGCGGGCGCTGAACGCCGACCGGCCGACCGTGGTCAACGCGCTGGTGGACCCGGCCGAGCTGATGCTGCCGCCGCACTTCACCGCCGACCAGGCCCGCAAGACCGCCGCGGCGATGCTGCGCGGCGACACCGACTGGGCGGGCATCCTCCGCCGCGGCCTGCCCGCGACGGTCGCCGCCTACCGGCCGCGCCGGGGTTGAGCGCCGCCGGTCAGTCGCGCTTCACCGCGGCGAGGAAGACCCGCCAGGCGTACGGCTCGAAGTTGAGCGTCCCGCCGTCGCGGTCCTTGGAGTCGCGCACCAGCACCACACCCGGCAGGTTGTCGGCAACCTCCACGCAGGACCCGCCGTTCGTGCCGGACCGGGTCGACGTGCGCCAGAGCGCTCGGGTCACGTCCATCGCTGTGCCGCTTCCGTGAGCAGGTGGAGCGACTGCCGGCAGGGCAACGCCTGACCGTGAATCGACTCCCACGTCTTCTGGAGCGTAGCAATGTCCTCGCATTCTGCGACGACCTGCGCCCGCACCTGATGATCGAGGTGCGCCACCGTCGAGCCGTCCGGAAGAGTGGCCAGGATGAAGCCACCCTGTAGTCCCGGGTAGACGGGCGTGTCAGCGGGCACCACCTGGATCTGGATGTGTGGTTGGTCGGCGCAGGCGGCCAGGTGCGCGAACTGGGCCGCCAACATGCCGGGCGGCCCGTCGAGCGGCCGTTGGAGGGCCGCGCCGTCGCACACCGACCGCGCCCTCGCCGAGATCGGCCGGGCCGGACTCCACGGACACCCGGTGCCGCTCGCCCCCGACATCACCCGGCCCTGCGGACACGTCCACGTCTACCCCACCGGCCGGCTCGGCGCTGACCCGGGCCACCCGTCGTGGTGCGACCGGGCCGGCTGCGCCACCCGTGGCCAGCACCGGTCAGTTCAACTGCCGATCAGCGTCGGCCAGCCGGAGGCGGCCATCGCCGATCTGGCCCTCACCCGGGGCCTCGCTCCGGGCCTGGAACCGGCGCTGGCGCTCACGGTCGTCGACGGCGCCGCCGGCACCGAGGTCGTGCTGTCCCTCGGGCAGGGTCGCGTCCTCTCATACCAGGTCCGCCGCCTGCTCGACCTCGCGACGCGACACCGCACATGTTAGGAAGGGCCCCTTGTGCAACGCCAGGCGTTGACAAGAGGCCCTTCCGTTGGCCTCAGCCGCGGCGGTCGAGCCAGCGGCGGAATTCCTCCAGCGGGTCCTCGGTGCGGTCGTCGCGCTGCGGCCGGCGGTCGTCCGGCTCGGGACGCTCGACCGGGCGGCGCGGGTCGCCGACCAGCGCCGGGCTGGGCGCGGCGAACGCCTTCTCCGGCCGGCCCGCCACCGCCGTGGCGATGACCCGGGCCACCGCGTCGATCACCTTCGCCTGGACGGGGCCGCCGACGGCGTCGGTCGTGTCGTCCGGGTTGGCGGCGATGCCGGCCACCGCGACCTGCGGGGTGAAGCCGACGAACGTCTCGGTGGCGTTGCCCTCGGAGCTACCGGTCTTGCCGGCGACCGGACGGCCGTCGAGGATCCGGGTCACCGAGGAGGCCGTGCCGCCGTTGCACTGGCCGAACGGCGACTGCTGGCCGACCGGGCAGCGGGCCGCGTCGGTGGCGGCCCGGGCGATGTCGGCGTCGAGCACCCGCTTGCAGGACGGCTCGACCGGCACCGTCGAGCCGTCCGCCACGGTCACCGAGACCACCGGCAGCGGCTTGCAGTACGTACCCTCGGCGGCCACCGTGGCGTACGCGTTGGCCAGGTCGAGCGGGGTGGTGGAGGCGACGCCGAGGGTGAAGGCGCCCCAGTTCTCGGCGTTGTTCTCGGCGAAGGCGGCGTCGGCGTCGGCGCGGAAGGTGATGCCGAGGCGCTGGGCCATCTCGACCACCTTCTCCGGCCCGACCTGCTCGGCGAGCCACACGAAGTACGTGTTCACCGAGCGGCCGAAGCCGTCCCACATCATCCGGTACCCGTCCATCCACTCCGGGTTGGCGTTGGCCGGGCACCACCGGCCGTCGCAGGCGCCCTCGCCCTCGGCGGCGTACCGGGTGGGCAGGCGGCTCGGGACGTCGAAGCCGGTGGACAGCGGCTTGCCGGCCTCCAGGGCGGCGAGCATGGTGAACAGCTTGAACGTCGATCCCGCCTGGTACCCGGCGACGCTGCCGCCGCCGGAGATCAGCGGGTTGACCGTGTTGGGGTGGTTGGCCTGGCCGTCCGGGTTCGCGTCCAGGCTGTAGTGCCGGTTGACTGCCATGGCGAGGACGCGGCCGGTGCCCGGCTCGACGGCGGCGATCGGCAGTGCGCGCTTGTTGTCGTACCCGTAGACGCCGGTCGCCTGCTTCTGCGCGGTGGCCTGGACCTGCGGGTCCAGCGAGGTGACGACGGTGTAGCCGCCGCGGCGCAGTGCCTGCTCCCGCTCCTCGACGGTCTCGCCGAACGCCGGCTGGGCGAGCCACCACTGGCGCAGGTAGTCGCAGAAGAAGCCCCAGTCGTCGTGCCCGCCGGCCGGGGCGGTGCAGCCGTTGGGCTGGGCGGTGGGACGGAGCTTGAGCTGCTCGGCCTTGGCCGCCGCGGCCTGGTCGGCGGTGATCGCGCCGGTGGCGACCATCGCGTCGAGCACGTACGACCGCCGCGCGAGGGCCGCGTCGGCGTCGCCGTCGATCGGGCTGTACGCCTCGGGCGACTGCACCAGCCCGGCGAGCAGGGCCGCCTCGGTGAGGGTCAGGTCGGCCGGCGCCTTGGCGAAGTAGCGCTGGCTGGCCGCCGCGATGCCGTACGCCCCGGACCCGAAGTACGCGATGTTCAGGTAGCGGTTGAGGATCTCGTCCTTGCTGAGGCTGTCCTCCAGCGCGTTCGCGTACCGGATCTCCTGGACCTTGCGCTCGACGGTCTGCTCGGTGGCCGCGGCGCGCTCCTCGGCGGTGCGGCCGGGATCGTTCTTGAGGACGTTGCGGACGTACTGCATGGTCAGCGTGGAGCCGCCCTGAGCGGTCTCGCCGCCGCGGACGTTGGCGACCAGGGCGCGGGCCATGCCCCGCAGGTCGACGCCGTCGTGGCTGTAGAAGCGGCGGTCCTCGGCCGCGACGATGGCCTGCCGCATCACCGGCGCGATGTCGGTTAGGGGCACGTCCGTGCGGTTGACGTCGTAGAACGTCGTGATCAGCGTCTTGCCGTCGTTGGCGTAGAGGTAGGAGCGTTGCGGCGTGGCGGGGGTGCGCAGCGCGTCGGGCAGCGCCGAGTAGCCCCCGAGCGCCGCGCGGGCGGCGTACCCGACCAGCAGGTTCCCCGGCAGTGCCGCGACCGCCAGGACCAGACCGGCGAGTACGCCGGCGAGCACCACGGTGAACAGCCGCGCCAGCGGCGTACGGGAGGCCATGGTCCCCAGAATTGCCACGAAAGCCGCCAACCGACCACCCTCAGCGGGCGGTTGTCAGCAACCTCACGGTGAGTAACCAGCACCTTCCCAGCCGCCTTGACCTGGTCGATCATGGAGTTGGCGGGTGATTTGGAGATCAACATGCCCGCCAACTCCATGATCAACGCGATTGAGGCCCGAGGGTCAGCCGGCGGCCAGGGGCCCGCCGGGGCCTCCGGTGGTGCCGGGGGCGGGCGCGGAGGTGGCGACGCTGGCGTTCGTCGCGTCGCGGATGATGTCGCGCGGGAGCAGACGGCCGGAACGGTAACCGATGCCGATACCGGCGATCAGCACGAAGATCGCCCCAAACGTCTGCAACGAGCCGATCAGCGACCCGCCCAGGCCGAGCAGCGGCGCCGCGATCATCAGCATCGTGCCGTCCCCCATGCTGAACATGCCGGAGCGGGCGACCGCCCAGCCGATCGACAACCACGCCAGGCTGTAGAACGTCGCGCCGACGAGCACCAGCATGCGGGCGGTGGTGCCGAAGACCGGCGTCTCCTCCGCCAGGCCGGCGAACGGCAGCATGAGCACGGTGCCGGCGAGGCTCAGCAGCAGGCCGGTCACCGCGCCGCGCCGGCTGCGGGTCGCCGCGAGCAGGCCGGTCAGGGCGAGGATCGCCAGCAACCCGAGCCACACCGCGGCCACCCACCCCACCAGGTAGAGGGGACGGCCGTCGGCCGGATACGGGTCGTTGCCGATCCCGCCGTCGCTGGCCATCGACACGAGGCCGTAGAGGATCGCGTACGTGGGAAGCAGCCACACCGCCGCGCGGGCCAGCCGTCGCAGCGACCAGGCCCAGGTGGCGTTGGTGGCCGGCGGAGCGGGCGGTGGATCGCCGACGAACGGCAGCACCCCGAAGCCGCCGCCGGTACGCCGGGTGCCGAGCGGCCCGACGGGGTCGTGCGCGCCGGGCACCGCCGCCGAGGACCGTGACCGCTTCGCCGGATCCATCATGCGTGACCTCGCTCCCTGCACGAGCGGTGCGGGACACGCCGGGGCGCCCCGAGGCCTGGTCACCGCCCGTCCTAGGACCGATGGTGGCAGGCGCCGGAGCGCCCCATGAGGAGTTCTCGTTATTGACCCGGGGTTGCCGCGTCAGCCCCGTTCGCGCTGGTCGGCGGGGTCGCTGAGGAGGCTGCTCGGGGAGACCGGCTCCGGCGCGGGCAGCCCCTGCGGTCCCTTGCCGCCGGTGGCCTGCGCCTCGGCGACGCGTACCTCGTCGTGGATCTCCTGCGCGGCGGCGGCCGCGGCCTGCGCCGCCTCGGCGGCCTCCCGCTCGACCTGGCTGGCGCCGTCGGAGGCCTCCGGCGTCGGGACGTCGCCGACCATCTGGCTCAGGCCGCCCAACGCGCCGCCCATGCCCTCGAGGGCCTTGGTCAGCTCGGCCGGGACGATCCACACCTTGTTGGCGGTGCCGTTGGCGATCTGCGGCAGCGCTTGAAGGTACTGGTAGGCGAGCACCTTCTGGCTCGGGTTCGCCTGGTGGATCGCGTCGAAGACGGTGCGGATCGCCTTGGCCTGGCCCTCCGCCTGGAGGATCCGCGCCTGCCGGTCACCGTCGGCGCGCAGCACCGCCGCCTGCTTCTCACCCTCGGCGGTCAGGATCTGCGACTGCTTGTGCCCCTCGGCGTTGAGGATCGCGGCACGACGGTCCCGCTCGGCGCGCATCTGCTTCTCCATCGAGTCACGGATGCTCGGCGGCGGCTCGATCGCCTTGATCTCCACCCGGGTGACCTTGATGCCCCACCGGCCGGTGGTCTCGTCGAGCACGCCGGACAGGTGCCGGTTGATCTCCTCCCGGCTGGTCAGCGCCCGCTCCAGGTCGAGGGAGCCGATCACGTTCCGCAGCGTGGTGACGGTGAGCTGCTCGATGGCCTGGAGGAAGTTCGAGATCTCGTACGTCGCCCGGACCGAGTCGACGACCTTGAAGTAGAGGACCGTGTCGATCGAGACGACCAGGTTGTCCGAGGTGATCACCGGCTGCGGCGGGAAGCTGACCACCTGCTCCCGCATGTCGACCTTGGTGCGCACCGAGTCGATGAACGGCACCAGCAGGTTGAGCCCCGGGTTCAACGTGCGCTTGTAGCGGCCGAGCCGCTCCACCACGTCCTGGCGCTGCTGCGGCACGATGCGCACCGACTTCGCCAGGGTCACCACCGCGATCACCGCCACGGCTATCAGCAGGACCGGGAACACGAGTTCCATATGCTCACCTTTTCGCGTCGGGTAGCTCGCCGGGGGAAGAAACGTCGTCCCGCCACACCAGGGCGGTGGCGCCGCGTACCTGGATCACCTGCACCCGGTCGCCCGGGGCGAAGACCTGTGTCGCGTCGTAGGAGCGGGCCTGCCACAACTCGCCGTCGATCTTGACCAGGCCGTGGTCGGTGTCGACCCGCTCCAGCACGAGGGCGGTGGACCCCTCGATGGCCTCCACGCCGAACGGCTGCTCGCCGCCGCCGGGCCCGGAGCGCCGGCGCAGCGCCGGGCGGACGCCCAGCACGGTCAGCGCCGAGACCACGGCGAAGACGATCGCCTGGATCTCCACAGGGGCACCCAGTGCCGCGGCGCCCGCGGCGGCGAACGCGCCGACCGCGAACATGATCAGGAAAAGTGTCGTCGTGAAGATCTCGGCGATGGCGAGCACCACGCCGAGCACGATCCACAGCACCGCGTCCACGCAACGATCGTGACACGCGAATGCACGTGTCATCGAACTGTCATGATCAGTAGGCTGCGGGCAACCCGCGCCCCGAGGAGAGCCCGTGTCCCTGCTGCCCGAGACCGCCCGCCGGATCGACACCCTGGTCGCCGAGGCGCAGTCCGCCGGCCGTACGCCGTCGCTCGCGATCGGCCTGGTCCGCGACGGCGCGCTCGCTCACCTCGCCACCGCCGGCGACACCCCCCGCCCGGACGCCGACCTCCAGTACCGCCTGGGCTCGATCAGCAAGACGATGACGGCGACCCTGGTCCTCCAGGAGCGCGACGCGGGCCGGCTGGCGTTGGACGACCCGCTCGACCGGCACCTGCCGGGCACCCCGGTCGGTGGGCTCACCCTGCGACAACTGCTCGGCCACGCGAGCGGCCTGCAGCGGGAGCCGGTGGGATCGTGGTGGGAGCGGGCCGAGGGCGGGGACCTGTCGGCGCTGCTCGCCGGGCTGCACGCCGACAAGATCGCGTACCCGCCGCACCGGTGGTACCACTACTCGAACCTGGCGTACGGGCTGCTGGGCGGTGTGCTCGAACGGGTCAGCGGCACGGCCTGGGCCGACCTGCTGCGGCAGCGGATCCTGGAGCCGCTCGGCATGCGCCGGACCACGTACGCCGCGACCGAGCCGTTCGCCCGCGGCTACGTGGTCCATCCCTGGACGGACACGCTTCGGGAGGAGCCGCGGACGGACACCGGGGCGATGGCCCCCGCCGGTCAGCTCTGGTCCACCGTGACGGACCTGGCCCGCTGGGCGGCGTTCCTCGCCGACCCCACCCCGGACGTGCTCGCGCCGGAGACGCTGACCGAGATGTGCGCGCCGGTGGTGATCAGCGACCTGGAGTCGTGGACCGACGGGCACGGTCTCGGCCTGGAGCTCCACCGGCGCGGCGACCGCGTGTACGTGGGCCACGGCGGCTCGATGCCCGGCTACGTCGCCGCCCTCGTGGTGCACCGGCCGAGCCGCACCGCCGTGGTCGGCTTCGCCAACTCGTACGGCTTCCGCAGCGGCGGCATCGGCGGTCTCGCCCTGCGGCTGCTCGACCTGGTGCTGGACGCCGAGCCGGTGCCCCCGGCGCCCTGGCGACCCGCCGCGCCGCCGCCGGACGAGGTGGCCGAGCTGGCGGGCCGCTGGTGGTGGATGGGCGTGCCGATGGACGTCACCTGGGAGGCGGGCGAGCTGGTGGCCGCCGTACGCGGCGAGCGGGTCAGCCGGTTCGCCGCGGAGGGGCCGGACCGCTGGCGGGGCCGCTCCGGGCCGGAGAACGGCGAGGGCCTGTCGGTGCTGCGCGACGGGGCCGGCACGGCGGTGGCGCTGGACATCGCCACGTTCGTCTTCACCCGCAGCCCGGACGAGGAGCCGTGAGCCGGCCGCCCGGACGTGCCGGACGCCGCCGTCCCACGCGGCGGCTCAGTCCCACGCGGCGGCTCAGTCCTCCGGCTCGGTGACGAAGTCGATCAGGCGCTCCATCGCGTTGATCAGCGGTGTCTCGACGTCGGCGAAGCTGTTCACCCGGGAGAGGATGTGCCGCCACATGTCGGCGGGCTCGGCCACGCCGAGAGCGGCGCAGACCCCCTCCTTCCAGGACCGGCCCGGTGGCACCACCGGCCACGCCGCGATGCCCAGCGCCGCCGGCCTGACCGCCTGCCACACGTCGACGTAGGGGTGCCCGGTCACCAACACGTACGGGGAGGTCACCCGGGCCACGATCCGGCTCTCCTTGGAGTTCGGCACCAGGTGGTCGACGAGGACGCCAAGCCGCCGGCCGGGACCGGGGGCGAAGTCGCGGACCTCGGCGTCGAGGGCGTCGATGCCGTCCAGCGGCTCCACCACGACGCCCTCGACGCGCAGGTCGTCGCCCCAGATCCGCTCGACGAGGGCGGCGTCGTGGATCCCCTCCACCCAGATCCGGCTGGCCTTGGCGACCTGGGCGCGGACGTCGTCGACGGCGATCGAACCGGAGGCGGTGCGCCGCCGGGCCGCCGGCACGGCGGGGCGCGCCGGGCGGCGCAGCGTCACCGGACGGCCGTCGAGCAGGAACGCCGCCGGCAGCAGCGGGAAGTTGCGCCGCCGCCCGTGCCGGTCCTCCAGCACCACCGCCCCGGACTCGAACCCGACGACGGCCCCGCAGAACCCCGAGTCGGCATCCTCGACCACCAGATCAAGCTCGGCATCCACCTCCGGGGTGACCTTCCGCCGCCGCCAGTCCTCCGCCAACACGTCCTGGTCGTACCGCCCCACCATGCCGACCACGCTAACGACCCGCGCCCGGGTCCCGGCTCCCGCCACGCCGCCCCCGGTCCACCTCGCCGCCGATCTTGCACTTCCTGCCCGGTCGAATCGCCACGAAGACCGCAAAGAAGGGACCAGAACTCCATGATCGGCGAGAGTGGGACGAGCGGGGCGCGGGAGACCGACGGCACGGGCGGCAGTCGAGACAGGGGCGGTCGTCAGCACGTACCCTTTCGGCATGTCCACCCCCGCAGCGGGCGCCGCCACCATCGCGCCGCGCCGGTCCAGCCGGTTCGTTGCCTGGGTACGCGCGTGGCGCGCCGGGCTGGTGCCCTTCGACGAGGTCGCCGACGCCATCGCCGGTGACGAGGAGCACCTGGTCGCCGACGCACCCGGCACCTGGACCGACGTCCCGCTGCCCGAGGCCCTGCCCACCCTCGCCAAGCTCTCGCCGGACGAGATCCGCCTGGTGCTGCCCGCCCCCGGTGACCCGCGCGGGCTGCCCGGGCCCGGTGACTTCGCCGGTGCGGCGCTGCTCGCGGGCGAGGCGGTGGTGGCCGGTGCGCTCGGCCTGATCCCGCAGGTCCGCACGCATACCTCCGGCTCCGGGGACACCTTCGAGACGGTGCTGTGGCGGGTCTACCCGCTGCCCGCCGACGCCCCGGCGGCGTCGCTCGTGCTGCCCGGCGCCGCCGAGGCGGAGGCGGAGCTGGCCGCCGCGCTGGCCGAGACCACCGCGGCGCTGACCCGGCTGGACGTGGCGCAGTGGCGACCCGAGCTGGCCGGGGCCCTGGAGGCGCTGCGCCGCCCCGACCGCACCACCGACCTGCCGCCCGGTTTCGACCCGCGCGCCCGTCGGCTGTTCGCCCGCGCCGCCGTGCTGGACCGGGTGCTCGCCCTGGCCGGGCACGCCGCGCCGGGCGGCGCGATCAACAACTACGAGGCCCAGCAGCGCGACGCCGCGCTGCGTCCGCTGACCACCGCCTGCCGGCAGGCGCTGGTCGCCGCCTGCAACGCCCCCCTGCGCCCGTAGCCCACGCCGACCCCACCGGTCCGGCCGCGCCGGCCCGGCGTGCCGCGCTCGCTCAGCGCCAGCCCGGCGTGCCGTGCTCGCTCGGCGCCGGCCCGGCGTGCCGCGGGCACTCCGCCAGGCCCACCATGCTCGCTCGGCGCCGGCCCGGCGTGCCGTGCTCACTCCGGTCGAGCCGCCTCCCGGCCGGGCGACACGTCCTTCGGCCGCTTTGCTCTGCTTCAACCCACGCACCGGTTCCGGCACAAGACCGTTGCGTCCGTTGAAGCAGAGCAAAGGGAGAGAGGGGTCAGTCCGTCCCCCCAGGGCTGCGCCGGGACGGCCGGC
>NZ_JAATEO010000100.1 GCF_012034245.1 Micromonospora thermarum
GGGAACACAGTGCCGGCCATCGCCCGCCTGGTCCAAGCTGATGAGGACACGATCCGGCAGGTCATCCACCGGTTCAACGAGATGGGGATGGCCAGCCTGGACCCTCAGTGGGCGGGTGGCCGTCCCCGCCAGATCACTAGCGACGAAGAGCAGCTCATCGTCGAGACGGCCAACACTCGCCCCGAAGCGCTGGGGCGGCCGTTCACCCGGTGGAGCATCCGCAAGCTCGCCGACCACCTGCGCCTGCATGCCACCCGCCGGATCCGTATCGGACGGGAGCGGCTGCGGCAGATCCTGCACCGGCACCGGATCACCTTCCAGCGGACCAAGACGTGGAAGGAGTCCACCGACCCTGACCGGGATGCCAAGCTCGCCCGGATCGAGTACGTGAGCAGCCAGTTCCCGCAGCGGGTGTTCGCGTTCGACGAGTTCGGGCCCCTGGTGATCCGGCCGCAGGCCGGCGCCGGCTGGGCGCCGGCCGGGCATCCGCACCGGCTGCCCGCGAACTACCACAAGCTGCAGGGGGTTCGGCAGTTCCACGGCTGCTACTCCGTCGGTGACGACCAGCTCTGGGGCGTCGTGCGGCGGCGTAAGAGCGCCGCGAACACCCTCGCCGCACTCAAGTCGATCCGCGCCGCCCGCCCCGACGGGGCACCGATCTACATCATCCTGGACAACCTGTCCGCGCACAAAGGCCACAAGATCCGCACGTGGGCGGCCCGCAACAAGGTCGAACTCTGCTTCACTCCGACCTACGCCTCCTGGGCCAACCCGATCGAGGCCCAGTTCGGGCCGCTACGCACCTTCGTCATCGCCGGCTCGAACCACCCCAACCACCCCGCGCTCGCCCG
>NZ_JAATEO010000101.1 GCF_012034245.1 Micromonospora thermarum
TAAGCCGGTCAGAGCCACTCGCAGATGATGGTGATGGTCAGGACGGCCTGGAACCGGACGGCCAACTTGTCGTAGCGGGTGGCCACGCCGCGGTGGCGCTTGAGTCGGGCGATGCCGTTCTCGACGGCGTGTCGCATCCGGTAGAGGTCTCGGTCGAACTTCGGCGGGCGTCCGCCGCGGGTGCCCTTGGCCTTGCGGTGGGCGTCCTGGTCCTTCTTGCTCGGGATGCACGCCTTGATCCCACGCTTGCGCAGGTAGGTGCGGTTGCCGCGGCTGGTGTACGCCTTGTCCGCCAGGACCTGGTCGGGGCAGGTGCGGGGCCGGCCCACCCCGAGACGGGTCACCCTGATACGGCGCAGGACCGGGATGAACTGCGGGCTGTCACCACGATGCCCGGCGGTCACGACCATCGATAGGACCTTCTGTCCCTGCTCACAGGCCAGATGCGTCTTGGTGGTCAGACCGCCGCGAGATCGTCCGAGGGCGTGATCGGCGGGTTCGTCGTGCACGCCGCCGGGTGACTCTTTCTGCAGGTGGCCGTCTTTGCGGGCGCCGGCGGCGTGTTGGTGTGCACGGCTGGTCATCGAGTCCACGCTGACCGTCCAGGTGATCCGGCCTTCCGCATCGGCGGCGGCCTGTGACGCGGCCAAGATTTTGTCCCAGGTGCCGTCACGCTGCCAGCGACGGAACAGGCCGTAGACCGTCTGCCAGGGTCCGTACTCGGCCGGGACGTCACGCCAGGGCGACCCGATCCGGATCCGCCACC
>NZ_JAATEO010000102.1 GCF_012034245.1 Micromonospora thermarum
CGGTAGCCCACCACGCTGATGTAGTGGCCGCCCTCGAAGGAGTGCACCCCACCGTCGGTGTCGATCGCGGTACCGGCGATGTTGGCCACCAGCGCCCGACCCTCGTCGACGGTACGGACCACGTCCGCGCGCAGCTTGTCCGTCTGCTTCTCATCGGCCTTGCGGTCGGAGATCTCGACGCTGCGGTAGACGTCCTTACCGGTCTCCTTGTTCAGCACCGGGGTGATGTCGTTGATCGAGTCGGTGCCGGCCTCGGTGGTGCCCATCCGCTGCGCCATCGAGTCGACGTCGATCTCCTTGCCCTGCACCGACAGGGCGTTACGGGCCGCGGCCGGACCGCAGTAGTAGAAGTTCGGCTGCGCCTCGTAGCGCACGTCCAGCTCCCGCTTCTTCTCACCCCTGCGCTCGGCCTGCACGCCCGGCTTGTCAGCCGCAGCGGCCATGGCGCCGGTGATCGGCCCGGCAACCGCACCGCCGGTGAAGGCGAGCCCGGCAGCGGTCAGAACAGTGCTCCGCAGAAGGTTGGTACCCATGATGATCAAACCTTTCGATCGGGGGAACGCAACCGGCACCCAAC
>NZ_JAATEO010000103.1 GCF_012034245.1 Micromonospora thermarum
CGACAGAGGCAGGCAGGGCGGCGTCGATGCGATGAACGACGAAGCGCGCCGACTGCGGGCGAACCAGACCCACGCGGGAACGCCCTCGGGCTTGGACGCTCCCGGTCAGTACACCAGCGCGTACGACCTGGCGCTGATCGCTAGGGCGACCTTCGCAAGAGAAGACTTCCGGCGATACATGCGAACGAGGGTGGCGGAAGTGCCGGGACAGCCCGGACAGCCCGCCTTGGAGCTCGTCAACGACAACACCCTGCTCGACCGCTACCCGGGGATGCTGGGCGGGAAGACCGGCTTCACCTCACTGGCCCGACAGACCTACGTCGGCGTAGCCGAACGCGACGGCCGCCAGCTCGCGGTGACGCTGCTCGGCGCGGAGAACGCGCCCCTGGGAAGCCTTGGGGAGGCGATAGCCCTGCTCGACTGGGGCTTCGCTCTCCCTCGCGACGCGTCCGCCGGCCGCCTAGTCGAACCCGAAGAAAGGCAGTCTTCGTCTTCATCGTCGGCGTGGCTGCTGAGCGGCCTCGGCCTCGGCACCGTCGCACTGGCCCTGATCGTCGCCGCCCCCTGGCGGCG
>NZ_JAATEO010000104.1 GCF_012034245.1 Micromonospora thermarum
CTACGACTGGCGCGCGTTCGAGGCGAAGCTGAACGCTCTTCCGCAGTACACGACCGACATCGACGGCGTCGAGATCCATTTCGTCCACGTGCGGTCGCGGCATGAGGACGCCCTGCCGCTGATCATGACGCACGGCTGGCCGGGCTCGGTCGTCGAGCTGCTCGGGGTCGTCGGCCCGCTGACCGACCCGACGGCGCACGGTGGACGGGCCGAGGACGCCTTCCACCTGGTGCTGCCGTCCCTGCCTGGCTACGGCTTCTCGGGCCAGCCGACCGAGCCCGGCTGGGAGTCCGGCCGCATCGCACGTGCGTGGGCGGAGCTGATGGACCGCCTCGGCTACACGCGCTATGTCGCACAGGGCGGCGACGTGGGCGCCTCCGTCGCGGACGCCATGGGCCGCCAAGCGCCCGAGGGGCTGCTCGGCATCCACATCAACTTGCTTGTGGCGTCGCTGGGTCTCGAGGACCAACTGCCTGCGGAGTCCGAGCAGGAACGCGCGGCGCACGACGCGGTC
>NZ_JAATEO010000105.1 GCF_012034245.1 Micromonospora thermarum
ATACGACTGGCGCGCGTTCGAGGCGAAGCTGAACGCTCTTCCGCAGTACACGACCGACATCGACGGCGTCGAGATCCATTTCATCCACGTGCGGTCGCCGCACGAGGACGCCCTGCCGCTGATCATGACGCACGGCTGGCCGGGCTCGGTCGTCGAGCTGCTCGGGGTCGTCGGCCCGCTCACCGACCCGACCGCGCACGGTGGACGGGCCGAGGACGCCTTCCACCTGGTGCTGCCGTCCCTGCCTGGCTACGGCTTCTCGGGCCAGCCGACCGAGCCCGGCTGGGAGTCCGGCCGCATCGCACGCGCGTGGGCGGAGCTGATGAACCGCCTCGACTACACGCGCTACGTCGCACAGGGAGGCGACGTGGGCGCCTCCGTCGCCGACGCGATGGGCCGCCAAGCACCCGAGGGGCTGCTCGGCATCCACGTCAACCTGCTCGCCGGGGCGATCGCTTTCAAGGACCAGCTGCCTGCGGAGTCCGAGCAGGAACGCGCGGCGCTCGACGCGCTG
>NZ_JAATEO010000106.1 GCF_012034245.1 Micromonospora thermarum
CTAGTACTCCAGCCGGGGTTGTTGACCTTGGCTGAGCTGCCGTTTGATGCGATGCGGGAACGAGGGCAGCCACCGTCGATCATGGGCGGTTGTGTGGACTGACCATGATGCAGCGGTGGCTGCCGGATACAGGGTAGACGCCCAGCGGTGGCGGGTGTTGTTCGATGACCTGATGCTGACGGTCGGGCAGCGTTTCCGCAGGCCGGAGCCTCGCCGTCGGGTGCGTGACTTCGTCCGGGGTTTGCTGGCGCCGTTGCCGTCGAAGAACTGCTGGACGATCGCGGAGCATGCCGGTGACACGGGTCCGGACGGGATGCAGGACCTGCTGACCCGGGTGAAGTGGGACGATGCCGAGGTCCGCGCCGATGTCCGTGAGTTCGTCGGCCACCACCTGGGTGATGCCGAGGCTGTCCTGGTCATCGACGAGACGGGTGATCTGAAGAAGGGCCGGCACACCGTCGGCGTGCAGCGG
>NZ_JAATEO010000107.1 GCF_012034245.1 Micromonospora thermarum
GGTTGGTGGTCACCAAGTCAGGGCGATGTTGTGCAGGTGGGCGATGCCGGAAGCGGCATCGGTCAATGTGTGGGCGGCGCGGCGGTAGTCGCGCAGGATCTTCCAGTTCTTCATCCTGGCCAGGGTGTGTTCGACCCGGGCGCGGATGGTGCGGTGTTGGGTGTTGAGGTCTTCCTTCCAGGCGGGCAGGTCGCTGCCGTCGGCGGGCTTGCGGTACGGGATGATCACTTCGGGGTTGCCGCGGTAGGCGCCGTCGGCCATGACGGGCCGTCCGGCCAGTTTCTGGTCGATACCCGAGGTGCGGTAGACGACTGTGTCGTTGCGGTTGCCTGGCTGGGGGTCGCCGACGGCGATGACCAGGCGGGTGCTGGCGTCGATGGCGATCTGCAGGTTCGTCGAGTACCGGTAGTTCTTGCTCCGCGCGGCGAGGCGGTGGTCCCGGGTCGGGATCAGGGTGCCGTCGA
>NZ_JAATEO010000108.1 GCF_012034245.1 Micromonospora thermarum
GTCGTGGTGGTCGTGCGCAGCGTCCCGGTGCTGGTCTTCTCGGTCACCACCCGCGGCTGGTTGAACATGTCGTAGGTGGTCACCGTCGCCGGCAACTCCGGCCCGCTGGCGGCCTGCCCGCCCGACTGCACCCGGCACGGCAGGTTCGCCCACTCCGGCCGCAGGTCACACTCGGCATATCCGGAGCCGGAGGTCGCCCGGTAGTAGATCGTCTTGCGGGTGGCCGGTGTGGTGGTGCTGGTACCACCGGCCGGCCCGGTCGTCGAGGTGACCAGACCCGTGATCGCGTCGTACGCGGTCCGGGTGGTCTGGGCCAGACCGGCCGGGTCCACCGTCACCACGGTCGGCTGGCGCAGACCCCAGTCGTACGCGGTGGTGGTGGTCCGGATGTCGGAGTCGGTCTCGACGCCGTTGAG
>NZ_JAATEO010000109.1 GCF_012034245.1 Micromonospora thermarum
GCCGAGGCCGAGGGTCTTGCCGGCGCCGATGAGGGTGAGGCCGACCAGGACGGCGGCGAGGGTCAGGTGTTCGTCGAGGAAGGGGTTGGTCTGCGGGGGCAGGGCGACCGACCACATCATGACGTAGAGGGTGGTGCCGGTGGCGGCGGCGATGCGCATGCCGATGCCGAGGGTGAGTGCCAGGCCGATGCCGAGCAGGCCGAGCATGAAGGCCCAGTTGGCGAAGGCGGTGCCGGCGAGGTCGTGGTAGATGCCGGCGAAGGGTCCCTCGGCGCCGCTGAGGAAGCCCTTGGTGGGGTTGCCGCCGTTGATCCAGGCGCGTTCGGTCGGGGTGGCGAACCCGAGGCCGAACACCTTGTCGACGAACGCCCACAGGAACGTCCAGCCGAGGGCCAGACGGACACC
>NZ_JAATEO010000011.1 GCF_012034245.1 Micromonospora thermarum
CGTCCCCGACACCACGAGTTGCAGGATGTCGTGTGGATCTAAGGGCGAACTGCGCCAGCCCGATCGGACACCGCTCGACTTCGGAACCGGCGGAGAGTTCGAGCAACAGCCCGGCGGGCGGAATCGGACCGACATCCATTCGCCACAACCCGACCCGCGCCTGGAACACTTCGTCGCTTCGGACGGCTGCATCGAGCAGCCGCGACAGGTGCAAGCCATTCGCGCCCTCGCATACCTGCCACGGAAGTCTGCCCATGCCTGCGTACACCAAGAAGCAACAGCTGATCGACACACTGACCAAGCGGATCGAGTCCGGCGAGTACCAACCGGGCGCCAAGCTGCCGTCCGGCACTGAGCTGTGCGCCCAGTTCGGCGTGTACGCCAGGTCGTCCGATCAGCAATCGACTGGCTGAAAGCCCGGGGACTTGTTGAGGGAGCCCCCGGGGCTGGGGTTTTCGTTCGCGAGCCGGGCGGTCAGTAGCGCACCGAGATGCGGCGATCCACCGCGTCGACGCGGACGTCGCCGCCGTACGGGAGGATGAGCTGCGGGTCCGTGTGCCCGATGTCCAGGTCGAACACGACGACCGCGTCCGGGTTGTACGTCGCGAGCGCCCGGGTCACCGCCGCCCGCTGCTCCTCCGCGTACGCGACCTTCTCCGCCGCGCCGAGCGGCCGGCTGAACTCCCACGCCTTCGGCCGCCCGACCAGCACGGCGGGGAACGTACCGAGCAGCCCCCGCTCCCCCAGGTTGCGCAGCATCCGGAAGACCTCGGTGGCCGACGGCAGCTCCTCGGAGGTCTCCAGCACGAAGACCGCCCCGGCCAGGTCCGCCACGGGCGCGACCCGGTCGGCGGCGAGCAGCCAGTGCAGCACCTCCAGGTTCCCGCCCCAGATCCGGCCCTCGACCACCCGCTGCGGCCCGGCCCAGGTCCAGCCCGAACCCGGGAACATCACCGGCTCGCGGTCGAGCGTGGCGGTGTCGTTCCAGTCGTTCGGCTGGTCGCCCCACTCGGTGGCCGGGGTCAGGTCGTACCAGTCGGAGGTGAAGAGCGCGGCGCGCAGCGAGTCGAACGTGAGCGGGTGCGCAGCCCCGGACCGGCCGAGGTGCACCAGCACCGACCCGCCGTGGTAGCTGACGATGCCCAACCGGTGCAGGTGGTTCAGCATGTTGGTGTTGTCCGAGTAGCCGAAGTACGGCTTCGGGTTCGCCCGCAGCACCGCGTCGTCGAGGTGCGGCGTGACCGTGATCAGGTCCTCCCCGCCGACGGTGGCCAGCACGGCGGTGACCGTGGGGTCGGCGAAGGCGGCGGTCAGGTCCCGCGCCCGGTCGCGCGTGTCGGCGCCCATGACGCGCGTCGTCGGGTACTCGACCGGTTCCAGGCCGAGGTCGTCGCGCAGCCGGCGCAGACCCAGCTCGTACACCTCGGGGAAGAGGCCCGGCAGACCGGCGGACGGGGAGACGACCGCGACCCGGTCACCGGGGCGCGGCTTCGGCGGATAGCGCAACGTCGGCATGATCCGCACGGTACCGACGCACGCCAGTGGATATCCGCGTCGGCGACGGGGCGAAACGGCATGACACGTTCGAACCGGACCCTAGGCTGGCGGAGTGATCGGCGACACCCTCCTCCACCGCCACGGCCGGCACACCCTGCCGTCGCACCGGCCGGGAGCAGCGCGAACGCCTGAGGTGTCAGGAACGGAGCCTTCCACAACAGAAGGCGTTGACGAGGGGCCCCTCCTTACACCCCGGTCCGCGCGGATACGATCCAGGGAGTCGGACAGCGCTGTCCTTCGTACTCACGTAAGGAGCGCACCGTGACCGACCAGCACGACCACGACGGCCCCGACGCCGCGCTGCGCGCCGACATCCGCCGCCTCGGCACCCTGCTCGGGCAGACCCTCGCCCGCCAGGAGGGCCGCCCCCTGCTCGACCTCGTCGAGGACATCCGCGCCCAGGTCCGCACCGACGCCCCCGCCGCCGCGCAGCGGCTCGCCGGGCTGGAC
Source organism: Micromonospora thermarum (assembly GCF_012034245.1). Taxonomy (GTDB): domain Bacteria; phylum Actinomycetota; class Actinomycetes; order Mycobacteriales; family Micromonosporaceae; genus Micromonospora; species Micromonospora thermarum. The sequence continues at coordinate 2,008 of NZ_JAATEO010000011.1, forward strand.
GTCACCACGGGCACGAAGCTGGCCCGCGCCTTCTCCACGTACTTCCACCTGGCCAACATCACCGAGCAGGTCCACCGCGCCCGTGACCTGCGCCGTCGCCGCGCGATCCAGGGCGGCTGGCTGGACCAGGCGGCCAAGATGATCGCCGAGCGCGGGGTGCCCGCCGAGGAGATCGCCGCGGTGGCGCGCCGCCTCGCGGTCCGCCCGGTCTTCACCGCCCACCCCACCGAGGCCGCCCGCCGGTCGATCCTGTCGAAGCTCCGCGCGATCGCCGACGAGCTGGACACCGAGACCACCAACGCGATCCTGTACGGGGCCAGCGACGAGGGCCCGGCCAACCGCCGCCTCGCCGAGCTGCTCGACCTCATGTGGCAGACCGACGAGCTGCGGCTGGACCGGCCGGACCCGACCGACGAGGCGCGCAACGCCATCTACTACCTGCGCGACCTGTACGCCGAGGCGGCGCCGCAGGTGCTCGACGACCTCGCCGACACGCTCCGCACGCTCGGGGTGGAGACCTCGCCGACCGCCCGGCCGCTGACGTTCGGCACCTGGATCGGCGGCGACCGGGACGGCAACCCGTTCGTCACCCCGACGGTGACCCGCGAAGTGCTGATCATCCAGCACGAGCACGGCATCGCGGCCACCGAGAAGGCGATGGACCAGCTCATCAACGAGGTGTCGGTCTCCCGCCGGCTGCGCGGCGTCTCGCTGGACCTCTCCGCCAGCCTCGCCGCCGACCTCGACGCGCTGCCCGAGGTGGCACCGCGGTTCCGCCGGGTCAACGCCGAGGAGCCGTACCGGCTGAAGGCCCGCTGCGTGAAGGCGAAGCTCGCCAACACCCGGCAGCGGCTGCGGCAGGGCACCGCCCACGTGCCGGGGCGGGACTACCGCGGGTCCGGCGAGCTGATCGCCGACCTGGAGCTGCTGCGCGCCTCGCTGGCCCGCAACTCCGGCCAGCTCACCGCCGTGGGCCGGCTCGCGTCGACCATCCGTACGGTGTCCGCGTTCGGCCTGCACCTCGCGACCATGGACGTCCGCGAGCACGCCGAGAAGCACCACGAGGTGCTGGCGCAGCTGTACGGCGCGGTGGGCGAGGTGGAGGACTACCCGTCGCTGAGCCGGCTGGAGCGCACCAAGCTGCTCGCCGACGAGCTGACCGGTCGCCGGCCGCTGTCCACCCTCGACACGCCGCTCACCGAGTCGGCCCGCAAGACGTTCGACGTGTTCGGCACGATCCGGGAGGCGCAGGACCGGTTCGGCGCCGAGGTGATCGAGTCGTACATCATCTCGATGACCCTCGGCGTGGACGACGTGCTCGCCGCGGTCGTGCTGGCCCGCGAGGCCGGCCTGATCGACGTGCACAGCGGGCGTGCGCGCATCGGCTTCGTGCCGCTGCTGGAGACCCCCACCGAGCTGAACGCCGGCGGTGAGCTGCTGGACGAGCTGCTGTCGCTGCCGGCGTACCGGGCGCTGGTCGCGGCCCGCGGTGACGTGCAGGAGGTGATGCTGGGCTACTCCGACTCCAACAAGGAGGCCGGCATCACCACCAGCCAGTGGTCCATCCACCGGGCGCAGCGCGCGCTGCGTGACGTCGCCGCCCGGCACGGCGTGCACCTGCGGCTCTTCCACGGTCGCGGCGGCACGGTCGGCCGGGGCGGCGGGCCCACGCACGACGCGATCCTGGCGCAGCCGTACGGGACGCTGGACGGCGCGATCAAGGTGACCGAGCAGGGCGAGGTGATCTCGGACAAGTACACGCTGCCCGCGCTGGCCCGGGAGAACCTGGAGCTGACCATGGCCGCCGTGCTCCAGGCGACGCTGCTGCACACCGCGCCCCGGCAGCCCGCCGAGATGCTGGAGCGCTGGGACGCGACGATGGACGTGGTCAGCGGGGCGGCGTTCCGGTCGTACCGGTCGCTCGTGGAGGACCCGGACCTGCCCGCGTACTTCTGGGCTTCCACCCCCACCGAGCTGCTCGGCGCGCTGAACATCGGCTCCCGGCCGGCGAAGCGGCCGAACACGGGGGCCGGGCTCGCGGGCCTGCGGGCCATCCCGTGGGTGTTCGGCTGGACGCAGACCCGGCAGATCGTCCCCGGCTGGTTCGGGGTGGGCAGCGGCCTCGCCGCCGCCCGGGAGGCCGGCCACGCCGACGTGCTCGCCGAGATGCACCGCAGCTGGCACTTCTTCCGGACGTTCCTGTCGAACGTCGAGATGATGCTGACCAAGACCGACCTGACGATCGCCCGCCGGTACGTGGAGACGCTGGTGCCGAAGAAGCTGCACCCGATCTTCCACAAGATCGAGCAGGAGTATGAGCTGACCAAGCGGGAGGTCCTCGCGGTGACCGCCTCGCCCGCCCTGCTGGAGAGTTCACCGGTGCTCCAGCGGACCCTCGCGGTACGGGACACCTACCTGGAGCCGCTGCACCACCTCCAGGTGGCGCTGCTCCGGCAGTACCGGGAGTCCGGCGCGGCGGGCCGGGCGCTGGCCACCGCGCCGGGCGGCCGGCGCGCGCCGAGCGACGGCACCGCGCTGGAGCGGGCCCTGCTCACCACGGTCAACGGCATCGCCGCCGGCATGCGCAACACCGGCTGAGGTACGGGGACGGGGGCCGGCGGCTCCTCAGAAGTCGCCGCCCCCGAAGTCGCCCCCGCCGAAGTCGCCGCCCCCGAAGTCTCCTCCGCCGAAGTCACCGGCGCCCTCGCCACCGACGTCGCCCTGGTCGCCGACGTCACCCTGGTCGCCGTAGTCGGCGCCGTCCTGGAAACCCTCCTCGTAGCCGTACCCGGGATCGCCCCACATCGGGGAGAAGAGCGCGTCGGCGATCAGCAGGCCGCCGACCACGCCCGCGCCGGCGCCCAGCGCCGTCTTCCACCACGGCGTCGAGTACCAGCCGGCCGGCACCGGCCGGCCCTGGAACCGCCCGCCCGGGTAGTAGTAGGGGGTGTCCCGGCCCGGCTGCGGGCCGGCCTTGAACGTCTGCCCCTGGACGTCCACCTCGCGCTCCCGGGTGAGCTGCCCGGTGCCCCGGGCCGCGGCGAGCGGCGGCAGGTCCGGCCCCGGGTCGATGCCCATCGCGGTACGGGCCGCCCGGATGTACGCCAGGCCCTCCAGCGCGGTCTCCCGGGCGAGCGCGAACTGGTGCGGCGTCCGCGCCTGCTCCAGCTGGGAGCCGGCGGCGTTGTACCGCTCCCCTGCGTCCGCGAGGGCCTGCCGGACCGCGGGCTCCTCCCCGTGGAGGTTCATCAACTGACCCCCGAGGCGCTCGTACCAGCGCTGCGCCTCCGCCCGCGCGTCGGCCAGTTCGTCGCCGCGACGGGCGCCGCTCTGAGCGCGGGCTACCGCGAGGGCGATCACCGCGCCGAGAACCACGATGCCGAGACACAGCAGAAGTTCCAGGTCCATGACGGGTACCTACCCACGCGCGCCCCGTCGTACCCGTTTGGCAAGCTCGCGGCATGGACTTCTCGACGCTGGCCGTGGTGGTCGTCTGCCTCGCCGCGGGTGGCGCGGTGGGCTGGTACGCCGCCCGCGTCCGGTCCGCCACCGAGATCGCCCGGCTGGAGGCCACCCTCGCGGCCACCCGGGAGGGCGAGGGCCGCCTGGAGCAGTCCATGCGCGCGCTCAGCTACGAGGCCACCGCCCAGTCCCAGGAGGCGGTGGCCCGCGCGGTGGCGCCCCTGCACGAAACCCTGCGGCGGTACGAGCTGCGCGTCGCCGAGCTGGAACGCGACCGGGTCGACGCGTACGCCGAGCTGCGCGAGCAGGTCCGCACGATGAGCACGGTCTCCGGTGAGCTGCGCACGGAGACCAAGCAGCTCGTGGCGGCACTGCGGGCACCCCAGGTGCGGGGCCGGTGGGGCGAGCACCAGCTGCGTCGCATCGTCGAGGCGGCCGGCATGCTGGAGCACTGCGACTTCGCCGAGCAGGTCACCGCCGCGACCGACCACCAGGGCGTCCGGCCCGACCTGGTGGTGCGCCTGCACGGCGGCCGGTCGGTGGTGGTCGACGCGAAGGCGCCGTTCGAGGCGTACCTGACCGCGATGGAGGCGCGCGACGAGCGTGGCCGCGACGCCCACCTCGACGCGCACGCGAAACACGTGCGGGCCCACGTGGACGCGCTGGCCGCCAAGTCGTACTGGGCGGCGTTCGACCAGGCGCCCGAGTTCGTGGTGCTGTTCGTGCCGGCCGACCCGTTCCTCGACGTCGCGTTGCAGCGCGACCCCACGCTGCTGGAGCACGCGTTCGCCCGCAACGTGGTGCTCGCGACGCCGGCCACCCTGGTCGCGCTGCTGCGCACGGTCGCCTACTCGTGGCGGCAGGAGGCGCTGGCCCGCAACGCGGTGGCGGTGCACTCCCTCGCCCGTGAGCTGTACGGGCGGCTGTCCACACTCGGCGACCATGTCGGGAAGTTGGGGGCGTCGCTCGGCGGGGCGGTCACCGCGTACAACCGGGCGGTGGGCTCGCTGGAGGCGCGGGTGCTGGTCAGCGCCCGCAAGCTCGCCGAGTTGGGCGTCTCCGACGACGAGCTGGCCACGCCGACGCAGGTCGAGATCACTCCGCGGCAGCCCCAGGCACCGGAGCTGCTGGAGCCGGGATCCTGAGTGGACGTTCACCGTCCGTCCACACCCGGCGGTGGATGTGACAATGCGTGTCCACGCATGTCACGAGATGGTCACAACGAACTCGGCGGTAGTGACACCGGACATCGATACCCCGAAGGATTTCGCTCACGCGTGCCCTGCATCTGAGAGGGCCCTGTTCTCTGGAGGAAGAGAACGTGAGCAAACCCCGAAACCTGAGCCGGCGTACCTCCGCCGCGCTCTTCGCGTCGGTCATGGCGGCCAGTGCCGTGACCGTCGCGGGCGGTGCCACCGCAAGCGCCGCACCCGCCGCACCCAGCACCGCACCGGCAACCCCCGTCGAGGCGCTGGGCTCACACGACGCCAAGCTGCTCGCCGAGGCGGAGGCCAAGAAGGCCGCCACTGTCACCCTGATCGTCGCGACCGAGAAGGGCGCGGCGAAGGACGTCGCCGACGACCTGAAGGGTCTCGGCGCGGCCGTCACCGAGCGGTACGACACGATCGGCTACGTCCTGGCCAAGGTGCCCACCGACCGGGTGGTCAAGGCCGCGACGCTGCCCGGCGTCTCCGCGGTCGACCTGGACGAGACGATCCAGCGTCCCGACCCGAAGCCGGAGGCGGCGCCGTCCGGCCAGAAGACCGCCAGGCAGGGCGCGACGCTGAGCGGTCCGGGCGCCGACACCCGTGCCGCCAACCCGTACATGCCGACCAACGAGACCGGCGCGGTCCGGTTCGTCGACGAGCACCCGGAGTGGGACGGGCGCGGCGTCACGATCGGCATCATGGACTCCGGCGTGGACCTGGAGCACCCGGCGCTCCAGGCGACCACCACCGGTGAGCGCAAGATCGTCGACTGGGTCACCGCGACGGACCCGTTCGAGGACGCGACCTGGCGTCCGATGATCGCCGAGGTGACCGGCCCGACGTTCAGCGCGGCGGGTGCCACCTGGACCGCTCCGGCGGGCACCTACCGGTTCAACCGGTTCAGCGAGTCCGTCACCAACAACAGCGAGCCGGGCGGTGACGTCAACCGCGACGGCGACCGGACCGACGCCTTTGGCATCCTCTTCGACCCGGCCACCAACAACATCTGGGTCGACACCGACCAGGACAACGACTTCACCGACGAGGCCGTCATGCGGCCGTACAAGGAGAAGTTCGACATCGGCCACTTCGGCACCGACGACCCGGCGACGGCGGTCAAGGAGCGGATGTCGTTCGTGGTCGAGTACCGCAAGGGCGTGGACACCGCCCCGGTCGGCGGCCCCGGCCTGGTCGACTACGTGAACATCGGCATCATCGAGAGCGCGCACGGCACCCACGTCGCCGGCATCACCGCCGCCAACGACATGCTGGGCAACGACGCGTTCGACGGTGCCGCCCCCGGCGCCAAACTGGTCTCCGCCCGGGCCTGCTCGTGGGGTGGCGGCTGCACGTACGCCGCCCTCACCACCGGCATGGCCGACCTGGTCATCAACCGTGGCGTCGACGTCATCAACATGTCGATCGGCGGCCTGCCCGCGCTGAACGACGGCAACAACGCCCGCGCCGAGCTGTACAACAACCTGATCACCACCTACGGCGTGCAGATGTTCATCTCGGCCGGCAACTCCGGCCCGGGCCTGAACACCATCGGCGACCCGTCCGCGTCGGCCAACGTGGTCAGCGTCGCTGCCAGCATCAGCAAGGACACCTGGTTGGCGAACTACGGCTCGGTCGTGAAGACGAAGAACGCGCTGTTCAACTTCTCCTCGCGGGGCCCGCGCGAGGACGGCGGCGCCAAGCCGAACATCGCCGCGCCGGGTTCGGCCATCTCCACCACCCCGGTCTGGCAGGCCGGCAGCCCGGTCCCCGAGGCCGGTTACGCCCTCCCGCCGGGCTACGGGATGTTCAACGGCACCTCGATGGCCTCCCCGCAGGCCGCCGGCGCCGCGGCGCTGCTGCTGTCGGCAGCCAGGGCGACCGACAGGGGCGTCACGCCGGCGATGCTGCGACGGGCGATCTACAGCTCCGCCAAGCCGATCGCCGGCGTCCCGACGTACGGCCAGGGCTACGGCATGTTCGACGTGCCGGGTGCGTGGAAGCTGCTGCGCAAGGGTGTGGAGACCCGCTCGTACACCTCCGACGCCCCGGTCTGCACGGTGCTCTCCGGTCAGCTCGGCACCCCGAACCGGGGCACCGGCGTCTACAACCGCTGCGGCTCGGCCGACGGCGGGCACAAGGTCGGCCAGTCGAAGACCTACCAGGTCGAGCTGACCCGCACCAGCGGCCCGGCCGGCACCGTGAAGCACAACGTCGGGCTGCGGGGCAACGACGGCACGTTCTCCGCGCCGAAGACCGTCGCCCTGCCGCTGAACAGGACGGTCACCGTCGCGGTCACCGCCAGGCCGAGGACCGCCGGCGCGCACGGCACGATCGTGACCATCGACGACCCGGCGACCACCGGGATCGACTTCGAGGTGTCCGCCGTGGTGGTGGCCTCGAACGACGTCCGGAAGCCGGAGTTCTCGTTCACGGCGGAGGGCTCGGTCGACCGGAACGGCTTCACGTCGTACTTCGTGACGGTGCCGCCGGGCGCCGGGGCGCTGCAGGTGAACCTCTCGGGCATCGCGACCGGCTCGCACACCCGGTTCATCGCCTTCAACCCGTACGGCGTGCCGGTGGAGAGCACCTCCAGCCTGAACTGCTACACCAACTTCTCGAACGCCGCCACCTGCAAGCCGCAGGAGCGGGACTACCAGAACCCAGTCCCGGGTGTCTGGGAGATCGAGGTGGAGTCCCGACGCACCTCGCCGTCGCTGAACAACCCGTTCCAGCTCCAGGCACGGGTCCAGGGCGTCGCGGTCGAGCCGGCCGTGGTCGAGCTGCCGGCGGTCGACGCCGGTACGGCGACCCCGGTGACCTGGTCGCTGAAGAACAACTTCGGCCCGGTCGCGGTGACCGGCCAGGGCGGTCCGCTGTCCAGCGTCCACGCCGAGCGGCCGACCATCGTCGAGCTGGCTCAGCAGGAGTTCACGGTCGAGGTGCCGGCGGGCGCGACCAGCTTCACCGCCCGCATCGGCAACCCGTCGAACGCCAGCGCCGACCTCGACCTGTACGTCTATCGGGGCACCACCCTGGTCGGGCAGCAGGCCGACGGCGACTCGGAGGAGGCGGTGACCGTCGCCAACCCGGTGGCGGGCACGTACCGGATCGTCGTGGACGCGTACGCGGTGGACGGGGCCGGTGGCAGCACCGCCTACGACTACCGGGACTCGTTCTCCGCCCCCGCGCTCGGCACCCTGTCGGCGTCGGCCACCCCGCTCACCCTGGGGCACGGGGCGACCGGCACCCTGTCGGGCACCGTGACCGCCCAGTCCACCCCGGCCGCCGGCCGGGAGCTCTACGGTGAGCTGGCCGTGGTGACGTCGGAGGGCGCGGTCGTCGGTCGCGGCGCCGTCTCCATCGGTGCCGTGAACTGATCCACCGGTAGCACCGCAGGAGCCCGTCCCCGCCCGGGGGCGGGCTCCTGTACGTCCTACCGGCCCGCCCTCTCGGTGACCGGCCGCCGTGCCCGCAACCGAGGGTCCAGACAGGTCATCGGCCGTCCGGGTGGCCGCTGATGGCCGATCGACGCATCGTTATGCCTATTCATCGTTGTCGCTGAGCAAGTATTCGCGTCATTGTTACGGAGGCGCCGGTCACACGTAACGCCAGCGTCACAGCAATCGCTGGGAGGAGTGACGGCGTGAGCTGGCTCACGGACGTCGCCGGGCATGTCCCTGAACCCCCCAGGGTCCCCCTCGCTCTCCTCGGAGGAAGAGACGTGAAGAAACCCCGCAGTCGGCGCGGCCGCACCACGGCCGCGCTCCTGGCGTCGGCGGTCACCGCCGGCGCCCTGACCCTGACGGCGGTGGCCAACCCGGCCGCCGCCGGCCAGTCCACCGACGTCGGCGCCCTGAAGGCCGCCACCGCCGGGTGGAGTCCCGCCGACCTGGACCGCCTGGCCGAGGCCCGGGCCAAGGGCGACAAGACCGTCACCCTGCTCATCGCCGCGAAGGCGGGGCAGGCCCGCACCGTCGCCGACGGTCTCACCGGCCTCGGCGCCGAGATCGGCTACCGCGACGACGACCTCGGCTACCTGCGGGTACGCGTCGCGGTCGACCGTGCCGAGCAGGTCGCGAAGCTGACGGGCGTGCAGACGGTGGAGGTCGACGCCGTCGTCGAGCTGCCCGACCCGCGACCGGACGGCAGCGAGGCACCCGCCCCGCAGCCCGCGCCCGGCGCCGGCACCCCCGCCGACAACCCGTACATGCCGATCCGGGACACCGGCGCGGCGGGCTTCACCGCCGCGAACCCTGCCCGGGACGGCCGCGGGACCACCGTGGCGATCATCGACACCGGCGTCGACCTGGCCCACCCGGCGCTCCAGACGACCACCACCGGCGAGCGCAAGATCGTCGACTGGGTCACCGCGACGCACCCGACCGACGACAGTGACCCCACCTGGGTCAGCATGGCCACGAACGTCGCCGGTTCGACCTTTACCGCGGGCGGGCGGAGCTGGACCGCCCCGGGCAACGGCTCGTACCACTTCGGCACGTTCAACGAGCGCCACCCCAACCTCGGCGGCGAGGTGGGCAGCGACGTCAACCGCGACGGCAACCCGGCCGGCAGCAGCGGCGTCTTCGGTGTGCTGTGGGACGGCGAGTCGACCGTCTGGGTCGACACCGACCAGGACGGCTCCTTCGCCGACCAGTCGGCGATGACCGACTACAAGGTCCGCAACGACGTGGGCGCCTTCGGCACCGACAACCCGGCGACCGCCGTCGCCGAGTCGATGCCGTTCGTGGTGCAGATCGACGGCAAGGGCAAGTTCGTCAACGTCGGCATCGTCTCCGGCGCGCACGGTTCGCACGTCGCCGGCATCGTGGCCGCCAACGGCATGTTCGGTGGCGCGATGACCGGCGCCGCCCCCGGCGCCAAACTCGTCTCCGTCCGGGTCTGCCTCTTCGTGGCCGGCTGCACCTCGCACGCCATGATCGAAGGCATGATCTACGCGGCCAAGCAGGCCGACGTGGACGTCATCAACATGTCGATCGGCGGGCTCCCGGCCCTGAACGACGGCAACAACACCCGCGCGGCCCTCTACAACCGGCTCATCGAGCAGTACGGCGTGCAGATGTTCTTCTCGGCCGGCAACAGCGGGCCGGGCACGAACACCGTCGGCGACCCGTCGGTGGCGGAGAAGGTGGTGAGCGTCGGTTCGTACATCACCGACGACACCTGGCTGTCGAACTACGGCTCCAAGTCGCCGTACGCGGAGAGCCTGCACTACTACAGCTCGCGCGGCCCGCGCGAGGACGGCGGCTTCAAGCCCAACGTGATCGCGCCGGGTTCGGCGATCTCGACGGTGCCCACCTGGCAGGCGGGCGGGCCGGTCCCCGGCACGTACGCGCTGCCGCCGGGGTACGCCATGTTCAACGGCACCTCGATGGCCGCTCCCCAGGCCGCCGGTGCCGGTGCGCTGCTCGTCGGCGCCGCCAAGGCGGACGGGGTCCAGGCCCAGCCGGCCCAGCTCCGCCAGGCCCTCATGTCCTCGGCGCGGTTCATCGACAACACCGGGGCGTACGAGCAGGGCGCCGGCCTGATCAACGTGCCGGCGGCGTACGAGCTGCTACGCACCAACATCAAGACGGTCGACATCACCTCGTCCGTGGCGGTCAACACCGTCCTCTCCGGGTTCCTCGCCACGCCCGGCAAGGGCGTGGGCATCTACGACCGCGAGGGCGTGACGGCCGGTAAGGCGTACACCCGGACCTACACCTTCACCCGCACCAGCGGTGGGTCGAAGGCGATCACCTACAACCTGTCCTGGGTGGGCAACGACGGCACGTTCTCGGCGCCGGCGTCGGTCTCGCTGCCGCTGAACAAGCCGGTCACCGTGACCGTACAGATCAACCCGGCGAGCCCGGGCGCCCACTCGGCGGTCCTGCGGCTCGACGACCCGGCCACCGCCGGCGTCGACCACCAGACGATGAACACGGTCATCGCCCCGCACACCTTCGAGGCCTCGGCCAACTACCAGGTGACGGTGGAGGGCAAGGTCGGGCGCAACCAGTCGCTGCACTACTACGTCCGGGTGCCGACCGGCACCCCGGCGCTGAAGGTGGACTTCGCCGGGCCGACCGGTGCGGCGGGTACGGGCCAGGCCCGATTCCTGCGCTACCACCCGTACGGCCTGGGGATCGACAACAACGCGTCGACCTCCTGCTACGTCCCGACCGCCGGCGCCTGTGCCACCGGGTCGCCGAACAGCCGGACGGCGTCCGACCCGATGGCCGGCGTCTGGGAGATCACGGTCGACGCGCGGCGTACCTCGGACGCGGAGTGGACCCCGTTCACCCTGACCGCCTCGGTCCTCGGGGCCACCGTCACGCCGAACCCCGACGTGATCGAGTCGGCGACGGTGGACGCGCCGGTGTCCCGGTCGTACACCCTGACCAGCACGCTGGGTTCGTTCACCGGCCGGGCGACCGGCACCACGCTGGGCAGCGCCCGGCAGGGTCCGTTCACCATCGCCAACCACGAGGTGCAGGAGTACGACCTGACGGTCACCCCGGGCTCGACCCAGCTGCGGGCGACCATCGGTGGCACCTCCGACCCGGGTGCCGACCTCGACCTGTTCCTGTTCAACTGCACCTCGGGCACCTGCGTGCCGGCCGGGCAGAGCGCGGACGGCGACTCGGAGGAGTCGGTGACCGTGAACAACCCGGCGGCGGGTGCCTGGAAGGTGCGGGTCGACGGGTACGCGGTGCCGACCGGTTCGACGTCGTACAAGTACATCGACGTCTTCGCCAACCCGGCCTTCGGGTCGGTGGCGGTGACGGACGCCGACGCGCCGCGGGCCACCGGTGCCACCTGGACCGTGCCGGGCACGGTCACCGCAAAGGCGGCTCCGGCGAGCGGCCGGGTGCTCTACGGCAACGTCCAGGTCCGCACCGACGCGAACATCCTGATCGGTAGCGGGGACGTGGTGATCCGCTCGGTCGGCTGACGCCGTCCCGCGGAACGCGGAGGCCCGCTCCCCGTGGGGAGCGGGCCTCCTGCGTCTACGGGTCGACCACCGTCAGCCCTTGCGCGCCGCGGTCTCCACCAGGAACGGGATGCCCTGCTGGCAGGTGGTCATCATGTCGGGCTGGATCTTGCCGGTCACCGTCACGGTCGCGCCGGCGGTGATCACGTCCCGCGGCCCGCCGATCAGCAGGTACCCGTCGAGCAGCAGGCAGCCGGGCTCGACACCGGACTCGACCGTCCCGGTCAACGTGGCGGCCCCGACCGGCGGTGGCTTCGTCGGCCCGCCCGGCCGCTTGGGGCTCACCGTCGGGACCGGCTGCGTGGGGGCGGCCGGCGAGGTGGGCGGGACAGCACCGGGGGTGGTCGGCTCCGGGATCGGCGAGTCGGTCACGGGCGATGCTCCCGTCGGGGTGGGGGTGCCGTCGCCCGTACCCTGTCCGCCGCAGGCGGCGAGCGCCAGGCAGACGGCCAGCGCCGGGACGGCGAGCCGAGTGGTCCTCATACCGATCTCTGACGTACCGGAGGCGCCGGCCGTTCCGTCGGTCAGGCCCGGGCCGCCGCGGCGGCCTTGATGTCCCGCTTGAGCTCCTGCGGCAGCGAGAAGGTCAGCCGCTCGTTGGCGGTCACGACCTCCTCGACGTCGGCGAAGCCGCGCGCGGCGAGGTGGGCCAGCACGTCCTGGACCAGCTCCTCCGGGACGCTGGCGCCCGACGTCAGGCCGACCGTCGTCGCGCCCTCCAGCCAGGCGTCGTCGATCTCGTGCGCGAAGTCGACCAGGTGACCGGCGCGGGCGCCGGCGTCGAGGGCCACCTCGACCAGGCGGACCGAGTTGGACGAGTTCGTCGAGCCGACGACGATCACGACGTCGCAGTCCGGCGCGATCTCCTTGACGACGTGCTGCCGGTTGCTGGTCGCGTAGCAGATGTCGTCGCTCGGCGGGGACTGGAGCATCGGCAGCCGCTTCTTCAGGCGCGCCACCGTCTCCATCGTCTCGTCCACGGACAGCGTGGTCTGCGAGAGCCACACGACCTTGTTCGGGTCACGGACGGTGACCCGGTCGGCGCCCTCCGGCCCGTCGACCAGCTGGATGTGCTCGGGGGCCTCGCCGGAGGTGCCGATGACCTCCTCGTGCCCCTCGTGGCCGATCAGCAGGATGTCGTAGTCCTCGGCGGCGAACCGCTTCGCCTCCTGGTGCACCTTCGTGACCAGCGGGCACGTCGCGTCGATCGCCTTCAGCGAGCGCGCCTTCGCCTGCTCGTACACCTCGGGGGCGACGCCGTGCGCGGAGAAGACGACGGTGGCGCCCTCCGGCACCTCCTCGTTCTCCTCCACGAAGATCGCGCCCTGGGCCTCCAGTGTGCGCACCACGTGCTTGTTGTGCACGATCTGCTTGCGCACGTAGATCGGCGCGCCGTAGAGCTTGAGCGCCTCCTCGACAGTCTGCACCGCCCGGTCGACGCCCGCGCAGTAGCCGCGGGGCTTCGCCAGGATCACGCGCTTGCCGGTCCGGGACGTCGCTTCAACCTCAGTCACCCGCCCATCGTACGTGCCGGCTACTCGACCGGCAGCGGCTGCGACCCGTACCACAGCCGCACCACGGGCCCAGCGCCCGATCCGCCTGTCGGGAGTGGGAACTAGGGTGGGCGGGTGAGTACGGGAGCCGAGATTCCGCGGAGCAGTTCCGAGGAGCCGTGGCCGGTCCGGGTGGTCAGCCAGAAGATCGGCGCCTGGATCGCCCGGCTGGGCTGGGTGTGGGTGGACGGGCAGGTCGCGCAGATCAGCCGCCGCCCCGGGGCCAGCACCGTCTTCCTCACCCTGCGGGACCCGTCCGCCGACCTCAGCCTGACCGTCACCACCAACCGGGACGTCCTGGACTCCGGCGCGCCGGAGCTGCACGAGGGCGCCCGCGTGGTGCTGCACGCCAAGCCCGAGTTCTACGCCGCCCGGGGCACTCTGAGCCTGCGCGCCGACGAGATCCGCCAGGTGGGGCTCGGCGAGCTGCTGGCCCGGCTGGAGAAGCTGAAGAAGCTGCTGGCCGCCGAGGGGCTCTTCGACCGGGCGCGCAAGCGCCGCCCGCCGTTCCTGCCCAACCGGATCGGGCTGATCACCGGGCGGGCGAGCGCCGCCGAGCGGGACGTGCTCACCAACGCCCGCCGGCGCTGGCCGGCGGTGGCGTTCCGCACGGTCAACGTGGCCGTGCAGGGGCCGAGCGCCGTGCCGCAGATCGTCGACGCGCTCAAGGTGCTGGACGCCGATCCGAGCATCGACGTGATCGTCATCGCCCGGGGCGGCGGCAGCATCGAGGACCTGCTGCCCTTCTCCGACGAGGCGCTGTGCCGGGCGGTGTTCGCCTGCCGTACGCCGGTCGTCAGCGCGATCGGCCACGAGACCGACGCGCCGCTGCTCGACTACGTCGCCGACGTCCGCGCCTCCACCCCGACCGACGCGGCCAAGCGCGTGGTTCCCGATCTCGCCGAGGAGGTACGCCTCATCGGGCAGGCCCGGTCCCGGCTGGAGCGGGCGGTCCGCAACCTCGTCGACCGGGAGTCGCATCGCCTCGACCTGCTCCGGTCGCGGCCGGTGCTGGCCCGACCGCAGGTGATGGTCGACCAGCGGGCGACCGACGTGACCGGGCTGCGCCAGCGGGCGCTGCGCTGCCTCGACCACCGGCTGACCGCCGCCGACGACGACCTGCGGCACACGCTGGCCCGCCTGCGCGCGCTCTCCCCCGCCGCCACCCTCGACCGCGGGTACGCCATCGTGCAGCGGGCCGACGGCCACGTCGTCCGCGCGGCGTCCGAGGTCGCCAAGGGGGATCCGCTGCGGGTACGCCTCGCCGACGGCGAGCTGGCCGCGACCGTGGACGGCTGACCAGCGCCGGTCCGGCGGCCATGATCCTGCTCGAACCCGGAAGTAGTGCGCTCCTGCCGTGTGCCGTGCGGAGGCCACTACTTCATCGTCGGAGCGCGATCATGTTGGAGGACGGGGGGACTACGGTCCTCGGCGGTGTCGGGACGGTGTGGTGGGATGGGCTCGATGAGCGAGGAAACCAAGGAAGAGCGGCTCAGCTACGAGCAGGCCCGCGCCGAGCTGGCGTCGGTGGTCGAGCGGCTGGAGGCCGGCGGCACCACGTTGGAGGAGTCGCTGGCGCTCTGGGAGCGCGGCGAGAAGCTGGCCGGCATCTGCCAGGCGTGGCTGGACGGCGCCCGCGCCCGCCTCGACGCCGCCCGCCAGGAGGCCGCCGAATCCTGACCGTCCCGGTCGGCAGACGCGAGGGCGCCCCCGGCGCGGCGGCCGGAGGCGCCCCGGCGCGTCACTTGAACAGGTTGTAGAACTCGGCGGGCGCCTCGACCACCTGGTCGGCCGGCGGCTGCTGGGCCGGCGTGGCGTTGCCGTAGTCGGAGTAGGTCATCCGGATCTCCTGCGCGGGCGACTGGCCGGCGGCCGGGATCTGGAGGACCAGTTCATTGAGCCGGCCCTGGGGGTCCAGCTTCGCTGTGAAGGGCACGGTACGCGCCTGCGGACCGAGCGCGGTGATCACGGCGGGGTCGACGGACCCGGCGTCGGCGGCCTTCGACACGTCCAGCGTGCCGGCGTACGCGCCCTCGCCGGTCTTCCGTACCTCGGTGACGCCCTGGGTGAGCACCGCGCTGCCGGCCGGGTCGACCTGGTCGAAGTCGAAGGCCAGGTTCCGGTTCCCCTGGATCCGGGTCTGGTCGAGGTGCTGGTACTTGCCGAGGTTGAGCTTCTGCACGCCGGGCACGCTGGTGGCGGTGCGGCCGGCGAGATCAAGCTTCACCCAGCTGTCCGGCTTGATGTGGACGAGGTCGAGGGTCATCGACAGGTCATCGGTCGGCTTGCCGAGCACCACCTTCATCTGCGCGCTCTGGCTGGGCTCGTGCACCTGCCCCTCCGCGGTGGAGCCGCCGCCGGACATGGTGAAGCGGAAGTTGCCGTTGCTGATCTCCCGCGTCGAGTCCAGCAGCGCCTGCTTGGCGTCCGAGGGGACGCCGGTGGCGGGCGCCGATCCCGACGCGGTGGCCGAGGGCGTGGCGGACGAGCCGGCCTGCGGGGTGCCGTCGGCGTTGCAGGCGGCGAGACCGGGTGCGAACAACGCGGCGGCCACCAGGCCGGCGCTCAGGCGTCGAACAGTCATTCGTGTCTCCCAGGTGGGTCACCCGGCACGCCTCGCGGCGGCCGGTACCGGGCGGCGCGCCACCACCGGCCGCGCCGCGCGAGCCATTCCGGCTGCCGGAGCCGGTCAGGTCGCATCCCTGTCTGTTCCCTGCCGTCGCGTCACGCAATCACCGGTGTCTCCGGATCCCCCGGACGGACGACCCGGCCGGAGAACGCCGAACGGGCCTGCGTCGACGCATCACTGTGACGCCGACACAGGCCCGCGAGGGCGGCGGGAGCCGCCGGACCGTCCTACTGGAACATCTGGTAGGTCTCGTCGCTCGCCTCGATGACCTGGTCCGCCGGAGGCTTCTGGGCAGCGCTGGCCGAGCCGTAGTCGGCGTAGGTGACCTTGATGTCGTGCGCCTTGGACTCGCCGGCCGCCGGCACGGAGACCACCAGCTCGGTGAGCCGGCCCTCCGCGTCCAGCTTCGCGGTGAAGGGCAGCGCCTTGGCCTTGTCGCCCAAGGCCTTGACCAGGTCGGCGTCCAGGGCGTCCGCGTCGCTGACGGCGGAGGCGTCCAACTTGCCGGTGTACGTGCCCTCGCCCGTCTTCTGGACGTCGGTGACGGCCTTGACCAGCGCGTCCGCGCCGGCCGGGTCCACGTCCTCCTCCAGGTTGATGCCGAGGGAGTCCGAGTCCTTGACCTTGGACTGGTCGAGGTGCTGGTACTTGTCCTTCATCTTCGCCAGGGCGGGCACGCTGTCGGCCAGGGCGCCGAAGTCGGCCTTCACCCAGCTCTCCGGCGCGATGTGGATCAGGTCCACACTGAAGGAGGTGCCTGAGCCGTCATCGAAGTTGAGCTTCATCGTGGCGCTGTTGCTCGGCTTGTGCACCAGGCCCTGACCGGTCAGCCCGTCCCCGGCGATCGTGAAGGTGAAGTTGCCCTTCTCGATCTCCTTGGTCGAGGCGAGGAGCGCCTCCTTCGGGTCGGCCGGCACAGCCGCGCTGGCGGCGGCGGTCGGCTCGGTGGAACCGGAGTTGCAGGCGGCCAGGCCGGGGACGAACAGGGTGGCGGCGAGGACGCCGACGCTCCACCGTCGAATGTTCACAGTCATCTCTCTTCGAAACAGGACGTCACCCGGCGTGACGAATCCGCCGGGCATCGAGCCGGGGCAGACTAGCCGATCCCACCCACGCGTGGGGGACACGGCTCAGCCCAGCGACCCGGCCAGCGCCCGCAGCTCGTTGTCCCGCGCGTCACCGACGACGATCACCGTGCGGGCCGGTTCCAGCAGCACCAGTGCCTGCTCGTTGCCCCGGGCCGTGTACCGCTGCCAGGTGCGCCCCCTGAGGTCCGCCTGCCCCTGGGGCTGCCCCTGGTCGGTCAGCTCGGTGGGCAGCAGCCGCTCCGCCGGCACGCTGCTCTGCACCACCTGGACGCCCCGCCCCTCCGGCGTCAGGTAACCCAGGCGCAGCGTCGCCCCGCCCTCGACCTGTTGGAAGGAGGCGTTGACCGTGCGCCATCCCGCACCCAGGCCCTCCGGTTGGCTGACCGGGAAGGCGTTCGCCGCCCGCGCCGAGGCGAGCGCGGGTGCCGGGTCGACCACGGTGGGCTGGTCGCCGCCGAGGAACCCCCGGTAGAAGGCGAGCAGCAGGGCGATGGGGATCAGGAGCACGAGCAGCGAGATCGCCATGTCCTTCGGTGAGCGCTCCGAGCGACGCGCGTCGGCGGCCGGTGGCGGGGCCGGAAGTTCCCCGGTCTCCGCCGCGCCGACGGTGGGCGGCGCCGCCGGGCGGCCGGCGGGCTCGACCAGGGCCGGCTCCCCCGGCGGTACGGCGCCGGCGGGTGCGGGATCGACCGGCGGCTGGCCCTCCGGAGGGGTCCGGTCGGCGGGTACGCGGTCGGCAGGCTGTGCGGGTTCCACCCCGACATCTTCGCAGCCGCCCGACGAGACGTATCCGACCCATCACCGCCCCGCCACCACGCGCCGCCCGGGATCGTGTGAGGATCAGCCACAAAGCCGGCAGCGGCGACGCCGCACCCTGCCGGTCCACCCCGCACCGTCGCGAGGAGGAGCCGTCATGACGAACACCAGGACGCGGACCCCACAGAACCTCGACCGCAACCTCGCCCTCGACCTGGTCCGGGTCACCGAGGCCGCGGCGATGGCCGCCGGCCGCTGGGTCGGCCGGGGCGACAAGGAGGGCGGCGACGGGGCCGCCGTCGACGCCATGCGCAAGCTGATCAACTCGATCCCGATGCGCGGCGTCGTGGTGATCGGCGAGGGCGAGAAGGACAACGCCCCGATGCTCTTCAACGGCGAGGAGGTCGGTGACGGCACCGGCCCGGAGGTCGACGTCGCGGTCGACCCCATCGACGGCACCACGCTGATGAGCAAGGGCATGCCGAACGCCCTGGCCGTGCTGGCGGTGGCCGAGCGCGGCGCGATGTTCGACCCCAGCGCCGTCTTCTACATGGAGAAGCTCGCGGTCGGCCCGATGTACGCCGACGTGGTGGATATCAACGCCGGCGTCGCGGACAACCTGCGGCGCATCGCCAAGGTCAAGGGCACGGACGTCTCCGAGGTCACGGTCTGCGTCCTGGACCGGCCCCGCCACGACGACCTGGTCGCCCAGATCCGGCGCACCGGGGCGGGCATCCGCTTCATCTCCGACGGTGACATCGCGGGCGCCATCGCCGCCGCCCGCGGCGAGTCCGACGTCGACGTGCTGATGGGCATCGGCGGTACGCCCGAGGGGATCACCGCCGCCTGCGCCCTCAAGTGCATGGGCGGCGTGATGCAGGCCAAGCTGTGGCCGCGGGACGACGAGGAGCGGGAGAAGGCCCTCGCGGCCGGGCACGACCTGGACCGGGTGCTCACCACCGACGACCTGGTGACCGGTGACAACTGCTTCTTCGTCGCCACCGGGGTCACCTCCGGCGACCTGCTGCGCGGCGTGCGGTACAAGGCGGGCGGGGCGTACACGCAGTCGATCGTCATGCGGTCCAAGAGCGGCACGATCCGGGTGATCGACTCGTACCACCGGCTGGAGAAGCTGGCGCTGTACTCGGCGGTGGACTTCGACGGCCGCCCCCTGGCCGAGCAGGAGTGAGCGCCGCCGGGACGCTGGTCCGGCCGACCCCGTCGGCGACCCGCCGGATCGCCGGCGTGGGCCTCGCGACCGCCTCCGGGCTGGCCGTGGCCGTGCAGTCCCGGATCAACGGCGAGTTGGGCGTACGCCTGGCCGACGGGATCGCCGCGGCGGTGATCTCGTTCGGCGGGGGCCTGCTGGTGCTGCTGGTGCTGGTCCCCGCCACCCCGCGCGGGCGGCGGGGGCTCGCCGCCCTACGCGGGGCGCTCGCGGCGCGGACGCTGCGTCCGTGGCAGTGCCTCGGCGGGGTGTGCGGGGCGTTCCTGGTGGCGACCCAGGGCCTCACGATCGGCACCCTCGGCGTCGCCGTCTTCACCGTGGCGGTGGTCGCCGGCCAGTCCGGCAGCAGCCTCGCGGTCGACCGGGCCGGCCTCGGCCCGACCGGACGGCAGCCGGTGACCGCCCGGCGCCTGGCCGGAGCGCTGCTCACCGTGGTCGCGGTCGTGCTGGCGGTCGGCGACCGGCTCGGCGACCCCGACGCCCTGGCGCTGGCTCCGCTCCCGCTGCTCGCCGGGGTGGCCATCGCCTGGCAGCAGGCGGTGAACGGGCGGGTCAGCCGGGCGGCCGGCAGCGCGCTGACCGCCACGCTGGTCAACTTCACCGTCGGCACGGTCGCCCTGCTGGCCGTGTTCGCGGTCGACGTGGCGGTACGCGGCCGTCCCGCCGGCGCGCTGCCCACCGAGCCGTGGCTGTACCTGGGCGGCCTGATCGGGATCGTCTTCATCGCGGTCGCCGCCGCCATCGTCCGCTTCACCGGTGTCCTGCTGCTCGGCCTGGCCACCATCGCCGGCCAGGTGGTCGGTGCGGTCGCGCTGGACCTGGCCCTGCCGACCGCGGCCTCGCACCCGGGCCCGACCACCCTGCTCGGCGCGGCGCTGACCCTGGTCGCCGTCCTCATCGCCGCCAAGCGGTAAGGGCCTCTCCTAGGGCCCTAACGCTCGGCGGCGCTCACCCGAAGCGCGCCGATGGTCTCGGCGAGGGCCTCGTCGAGCGGGGTCGGCGCGATCCCGAACGCCCGCTCGGCGGCCGTCGAGTCCATCACGTACGGGCGGTCGAACTGGTACGCCGTCTCCCGCAGTTCCCGGGCGAACGGGTTGACCAGCCCGCCCAGCCAGACCGCCGCGTACGGCAGGCGGGTCATTCTCGGTGCGCGTGCGCCGGCCAGCGTCGCGGCACGGGTGGCCAGCTCGCGCACGGTGACCGCGGGCGGGCTCGGCACGTGCCAGGCACGCCCCCAGGCTCGCTCGTCCGTGGCGGCGGCGACCACGGTGCGGGCCACGTCGCCCACGTACGTGAAGGTGTGCGGGACGTCGAGGTCGGCCGGGACGACCACCCGGCGGCCGGCCAGCACGGCCGGCAGCACGATCGTGGTGAGGGACGTGGTGCCGGCGCCGAGGTAGTCGGAGCCGCGGACCTCGGTCACCCGGACCCGGCCCGCCTCGTGGGCGGCCAGCGCGTCGGCCCACATCCGGTTGCGGACCCGTCCCTTGGTGCCGGTCGCCGCGAGCGGGGTGGCCTCGGTCATCGGCCCGTCGACCGGGCCGTACCCGTAGAGGTTGCCGACCGTGGCGAGCACGGCACCGCTGCGCCCGGCGGCGCTGAGCAGGGCGGCGGAGAGCGGCGGCCAGTCGATCGGCCACCGGTGGTACGCGGGGTTGGCGCAGTTGTAGAGGGCGGCAGCGCCCGTGGTCAGGGCGGTGAGGCGGTCGGCGTCGGTGGCGTCGGCGGCGACC
The DNA here is from genome assembly GCF_012034245.1 of Micromonospora thermarum. GTDB lineage: Bacteria > Actinomycetota > Actinomycetes > Mycobacteriales > Micromonosporaceae > Micromonospora > Micromonospora thermarum. Next base: position 22,656 of record NZ_JAATEO010000011.1, read on the forward strand.
CGCTCGACGGCCGGGTGCTCGGGGCCGGCGCCCCGGCGGCTCACCACCCGCACCCGTTCGCCGCGCTCGGCGAGCAGGCGGGCGGTGGCGGTGCCGACGGGTCCGGCGCCGACGATCACGTGCAGCGACATCAGGGGTCACCTTTCGAAGCGGGGATCCAGTCCGAGAGCACTGCTCTCGGCGACGCGTCCAGCATGCCGCACCTGACGACAACCGTCAAGAGCGGTGCTCTCGGTTTTGATTGGCGCTCTCACTCGTGGCAGAGTGGGCCCATGGTCGCCAACACCTTCCGGGCCCGGGTGCGCGCCGGGATGATCGAGGAGATCAAGTCCGTGGCCCGCCGCCACCTGGCCACGGACGGGGCCAACCTGTCGCTGCGGGCGGTCGCCCGGGACCTCGGCATGGTCTCGTCAGCGATCTACCGCTACTTCCCGAGCCGGGACGACCTGCTCACCGCGCTCATCCTCGAGGCGTACGAGGCACTCGGCGACGCGGTGGAGGCGGCGGACGCCGCCGCCGACCCGGCCGACCTGCGCGGCCGCTGGCACGCGGTGTGCCGGGCGGCCCGGAGCTGGGCGCTCGCCCACCCGGCCGAGTACGCGCTGCTCTACGGCAGCCCGGTCCCCGGCTACGCGGCGCCCGACACCACGGTCGAGCCGGCGCAACGCCCCCCGGTGACCCTGGTCGGCATCCTGCGGGACGGGCTGGCCGCCGGCCAGCTCACCCCGCCGCCGGCCGACGAGCTGCCCGAGCCGGTCCGTGCCGACCTGGCCGAGATCGCGGCGGCGTACTTCCCGGGGCTGCCGGAGGCGCTGCTCGCCCGCGGCATGGCCGGGTGGACGCAGCTCTTCGGGCTGATCAGCTTCGAACTGTTCGGCCGGATCAACCGCGCCCTGCCACACCGGGACGAGTACTTCGACCACCAGACCGGCCTGATGGCCGACCTCATCGGCCTGCCGCACTGAGCGACGCGGGACCCGCCCGTCCTCACGCCCGCACGGGCGGGTACGGCGGGTTCGTCGCCGGAGTCCGCGCCGGATCGGCGAGCCGGGCCGGCCCGGTCCCATCCGGCGGTGTCGTCCTCCCAGTCGACCTGGAGGGAACCCACCCGCTCCCACCGGCCGTCCGGGTGCCGGAACGCGAACCCGTCCCAGCCGTTGGCGACGAGGACGCCGTGCCACCGTCGGTGCCGAACACGACCAGTTCCCGCGAGGAGAAGTGGCGGTCGACGTCCCCGGGCTCCGGGTACCGGCGGGCCAGCGCCTCCCGCTGCGCCTCCGGCACCTCCCACGAGGTGCGCGAGGAGCGTCCGCCGTCGTCGCTCTCCTCCACCCTCAGCCGGCCGGCCACCACCCGGTAGCACCGGTCACCCGCCGGCGTGCACCCCTGCTTCCGCGGGTACCCCGCAGTGGACCTGAGGCGGCGGAACTCGTCGGGCTCGGCCGAGCGCCACGTGTGGCCCCCGTCGCCGCTGAGCCACCACGCCCCCTCGTCGGGCCCCTCCGGCCAGGAGCCGCCGTACCCGGACCCCGTCGCGATCGCCGGCTGACCGTCCAGCGCCGGCCGGATGGCCCCAGCCAGGCGAGCGCGGTGGCGGCGCCGTCTCTCGGCGGCGGTACGCGAGCGTCCATCGTCGTACGGTCGCAGCGACGGGTCTCGTTCCGCCCACGACCGGGCGAAGTTCAGGTCCCGTCGGAGGAGTGGCCCGGGAACAGGTGGGCGCTCGGGTCGATCACCACGGCCGCGTTGTTCACCGCCGTGGCGGCCTCGCCGAAGCCGGTGGCGATCAGCCGGACCTTGCCCGGGTACTCGGTGATGTCGCCGGCGGCGAACACCCGGGGCAGGTTGGTGGCCATCGTGCTGTCGACCACGACGTGCCGGCGGTCCAGGCGGAGCCCCCACTCGGCCAGCGGGCCGAGGTCGGCGGTGAAGCCCAGCGCCGCGACGACGGTGTCGACCGGCAGCACCTCGGCCGCGCCGCCGCGGACGGTGATCTCGGCGCCGGTCACCGTGCCGTCGCCGTGCAGCTTCGTCACCTCGGCGTTCACGATCACCCGTACCGGCATGCCGAGCACGCGGGCGACGGTGGCGGCGTGCGCCCGGAACTTCTCCCGGCGGTGGACGAGGGTCACCGAGCGGGCCAGCGGCTGAAGGGTCAGTGCCCAGTCGAAGGCGGAGTCACCGCCGCCGACGATGAGGACGTCCCGGTCGGCGAGGTCGGCCGGCTGCGGTACGAAGTAGACGATGCCGCCGCCGACGAAGTGCTCCGCGACCGGCAGCGGGCGGGGCGTGAAGCTGCCCAGGCCACCGGTGATCAGGACGGCTCCGCAGGCCAGTTGCTCGCCCCCGGCGAGACCGAGCACCGGCCGGCCGTCGGCGTACGACAGCTTCTCCGCCCGGGTGCCGAGCAGGTAGAGCGGATCGTAGGGGGCGGCCTGGGCGACCAGGTTGGCCACCAGGTCCCGCCCCTTGACGGCCGGGAACCCGGCGACGTCGAGGATCAGCTTCTCCGGGTACATCGCGGTGATCTGGCCGCCGGGCTCCGGCAGCGCGTCGATCACCGCGACCGAGAGCCCGCGGAACCCGGCGTAGTACGCCGCGAAGAGGCCGGCGGGCCCGGCTCCGATCACCGCGACATCGACCTCGCGCATGGGCGTACCGTCGCTTTCCGCTCACGGATCAACGGGTGCTGATCTCTGACGGTAGAGGCGGTGCGACGGTCAGGCAAGGGTGTCCCATGCGCGGCGCGCCTTGGCGTCGCCGCAGCTCAGGGCAGGGTGAGCGTCGACTCCGAGTGGTACGGGCCGCCGATGTCCGGCCGGCGCCGCCGGAAGATGATCGCGGCGACGACGCCGCCCAGCAGCCCGAAGAGGTGGCCCTGCCAGGAGATGCGCTCGTCGGTGGGGAGGATGCCGACGAGCTGCCAGCCGTAGAGCAGGCCGACGAGGAGGAAGACCGCGAAGTTCCACCAGCTCCGCTCGACGATGCCGCGGGTGAGCAGGATGCCGAGGTAGCCGAAGATGACGCCGCTCGCGCCGACCACCACCGAGTTGGACGAGCCGGTGAACCAGACGCCGAGGCCGCTGACCAGCACGATGATCAGTGTGGACCAGAGGAAGCGGCGGGCACCGGCGGCGAGCACGAAGGTGCCGAGCAGGATCAGCGGGATGCTGTTGCTGTAGAGGTGGTCGAAGCCGTGGTGCAGGAACGGTGAGAAGAAGACCCCGTCGAGGCCATCGATCCGCTTCGGGATGATGCCGGCCGCCGGGTCGAGCCCGAACGCCAGGCCCTGGTCGACGGCCTCGATGAGGAACAGGAACGGCACCACCGCGCACATGGCGACGAAGGCCCGGCCGAGTGCGGCGTAGAACGCCTCGGTGCCGAATCGGTGCGGGTCGCCGCTTCCCGGGAGGAGGGTCACCTGTCAACAGCTATCAGGTGACGGCCACAGCCGCCACCCGAGAGGGCGTCCGACGGTGGAAACGCCGGTGGCGGGGTGTGGCCGACCACACCCCGCCACCGACGGTCGATCAGTACCAGCCCACGTCCTGGGAGTGGGCCCAGGCCCCGCACGGGGTGCCGTACCGGCCCTTGATGTATCCGAGCCCCCACTTGATCTGGGTGGCCGGGTTGGTCTCCCAGTCGTCGGCCACCGAGCCCATCTTGCTGCCGGGCAGCGCCTGGGGGATGCCGTACGCCCCGGAGGACGGGTTGCGGGCCTTGTGGTTCCAGCCGCTCTCCTTGGTCCAGAGCTTGTCCAGACAGGGGAACTGGTCGATGCCGAAGCCCGCGTCGATCATGAGCGCGCAGCCGATCTTCCGGTTGCCGCTGTACTCCTCGCAGGAGGACGGGATCGGCCCGTCGTACGGCTTGCTCTCGGCCGCCTTCGTCTCGGCGGCGGCCTTGGCGGCGGCCTCGCGGGCCTTCTTCCGCGACGCCGCGGCGGCCTCGGCCCGGCGCTTCCGCTCGGCGGCCGCCTCGGCGGCCGCGGCCGCCCGCAGCTTCTCCTGGTACTCGGCGGTCCGCTCCGTCGCGGAGTGCACCTGGCGGGCCTGCGCCAGCGCGGCCTGTTCGACCGCGACGCCGACCTGCGCGCTCTGGCCCTGATCCCGGTCGCCGCCCAGGTAGAAGCCACCGGCGACGCCCACGGAGAGCAGCGCGACAGCGGCCGTACGGGCGCCCAACCGGCTCCACAGCCGATTCACGAAGTGGTCCCTTCGTCGGGTGCAAGGACACGACGCGCACCGCACCGGAGGGGCGGGGATCCGCGCCGCGAGCGCCCCGACCCAACGGTCGCGGCCGACCCACCCCGGGCCGTCGATGTCGTCCCGCCGGAGCGGGCGAACGATCACCGACGATCTTCGTGGTGCGTGAGCGCTCGTGGGACACGATCGCGCACAGTGAGGCTGATGGGAAACCAAGAGGCCCAATTGTGACTTGCACCACACAAATTATGTTAGCCAATCCGCCCAAAGCGGGCGTCAGAGTGGGTTGTCCTCCAGAAGATCCGTCACCATGGCGGCGATCGGCGACCGCTCCGATCGGCTGAGCGTGACGTGCGCGAAGAGCGGATGGCCCTTCAGCGCCTCGATCACCGCGGTCACCCCGTCGTGCCGCCCGACCCGGAGGTTGTCCCGCTGGGCGACGTCATGGGTCAGCACGACACGGGAGCCCTGGCCGATGCGGGACAGCACCGTCAGCAGCACGCCACGCTCCAGCGACTGCGCCTCGTCCACGATGACGAAGGCGTCGTGCAGGCTGCGCCCCCGGATGTGGGTCAACGGCAGCACCTCCAGCAGCCCGCGGGAGGTGACCTCATCGAGGACGTTCTCGTGGACCACGGCGCCGAGGGTGTCGAACACCGCCTGCGCCCACGGCGACATCTTCTCCGACTCCGAACCCGGCAGGTAGCCGAGCTCCTGGCCGCCGACCGCGTACAGCGGGCGGAACACGACCACCTTCTTATGCCGGCGGCGCTCCATCACCGCCTCCAGGCCGGCGCAGAGCGCCAGGGCGGACTTGCCGGTGCCGGCCCGGCCACCGAGCGACACGATGCCCACCGAGTCGTCCAGCAGCAGGTCCAGCGCGATCCGCTGCTCCGCGGAGCGGCCGTGGACGCCGAACGCCTCGCGGTCGCCCCGGACCAGCCGGACGGTCTTGTCGGGCAGCACCCGGCCGAGCGCCGAGCCGCGGGTGGAGTGCAGCACCAGACCGGTGTGGCAGGGCAGCCCGGCAGCCTCGTCCACGTCCAGCGACTCACCCGCGTACAGGCGGCTGATCTGGTCCTCGGTCAGCTCCAGTTCGGACATCCCGGTCCAGGTGGGGTCGCTGGCCTGGCCGTGCCGGTACTCGTCGGCCCGCAGACCGACCGACGCCGCCTTGACGCGCAGCGGCATGTCCTTGCTGACCAGCGTGACCTCGCGCCCCTCGGAGGCGAGGTTCAGCGCGACGGACAGGATGCGGGCGTCGTTGGACTCGGTGCGGAACCCTGGGGGCAGCACCCCGTCGTCGGTGTGGTTCAGCTCGACGCGCAGCGTGCCGCCGTGGTCGTTGGCCGGCACCGGCCGGTCCAGCCGGCCGTGCCGCACCCGCAGATCGTCCAGCAGTCGCAGCGACTGGCGCGCGAACCAGCCCAGCTCCGGGTGGTGTCGCTTGCCTTCGAGTTCGGAGATGACCACCAGCGGGAGCACCACCTCGTGCTCGGCGAACCGGTGGAACGCCGCCGGGTCGGAGAGCAGCACCGAGGTGTCCAGGACGAACGCCTGGCCGGATGGTCGGGGCTCCTCGCTGCCGGCCGGGACGGCCGCGGGGCGGCGGCTCCGGGTGGCGCGGCGGGTCGTGGCAGTCGCGGCCGGGGTCTGGTCGACACCGGCGGTCGTACGGCGAGTCGTCACAGGCCTGCTCCGGCGGATGGGCACCCGCCATCCGCGTTCCGCCTCCTCCGGTGCCCGGGGACACGGGGTCGGATGCGGGCCCCGTGCGCGAGGTCGCAGATCCGGGCTTGCCGGCTGGCCCGGGACAACCCCGTGCCATGCCTAGACGCTAGCGGCGCCGGACCGTCCCGGCTAGAGGGCGACGTGGATCTTCCATCGACCGGCGGACGAACAGGGCCGGCAGGCGGCCGGTGTGGCGCGACGGGCGCCGGGGCGGGTCGCACCGGCCGCGCGGCGGAACCGGCCGGGATGCATGCCCCCTGCGCGCATCCCGGCCGGCGGGGCCAGCGTCACCGGTCTGACCTGACCCCGACGGTGCGTGTCCGCCGCGGACGACGCACCGCGCCCTCACGTACCGGCCGACGGGTCTCGGGTCCCCGTCGGCCGGGCCTGGAGCGGTGTCCAGGAACGTTGCCGCGACACGGGCAACGCTCCCGGGCACCGCACTAGCCGGTCCGTCGTACCAGCGTGCCGGTCGGGTGCCGCTCGGTGACCGGGGCGGCCGGCGTGGTGAACGACGAGCCGGTGTACGTGGTGCCCGGGCGGACCACCGTTCCGGTGACCCGGGTCCGGGCGGCGTTGTCGGGTGGTGGCGGCCCGGCGAGCGCGGACGCGATGGCCGCCTGGGCGTCCCGCCGGCGCCGGTTCCAGGCACCCCGGTCACCGTCGAAGTAGCCCTGCCGGTATCCGAACCGGTAGCCGATCCGGTAGCTGAGCTGACCGTGCAGGCGCCCCGCGGCGTAACTGGTGGCCGCGAGGACGAGGACGAGGAAGACGGCGAGGAACGGACTCATCCGGCCGCTCCGGCGTGCCGTACCTGTGTGCTCATCGCTCCTCCGGCTCGGCCGGGGTGGGATCGACGACCAGCAGCCGGTCGAGGTCGTCGGTGCTGACCTCCTCCACCAGCTCGACGCTGATCCGGCACCCGTCCAGCACGACCTCGGCCACCGACGCGCGGCGGATCTCGCCGCCGGCGTCGTAGACGCGCACGCTGAGTTCGGGGCAGCCGAGGTGGGTACGCCAGGCGTTCCACTCCGCGCGGTCGCCGACACTGAGGGAGAGGTAGCGGCAGCCCCGCGCCAGGTAGAGGCGCCAGGGTGCGCTCAGGCCGGCGGCGACACCGTCGGCGATCAGACCGAAGGCCTGCGCACGGGTGGCGAGTTCGGTCACCGTTCCCCCCTCGTGCCGGAGATGTCACGCATGTGAGCACTCATCGTCTCCTGCACGTGACACACGGTAGGTTGTCCCATGGGCGTGACAGTATCAGCTTTTCGTCTGATTACCCCCGCACCAACGTTTATCTATTCTGCCCAGGTGACACCCCTCAGAAGTCGCCCCGGATCGTTTACCGGGAAACCGAATACGTCGTCACGTTCGCGTGACAAGCGCGTGCCGGGCGAGGCATTGACGAGCGGCTGGCCGTACGGTCACCGGGTGACCGAGACCGCCAACGCACGGAAGATCGCCTTCGCCACCTTCGTCCGCCGCGCCCTCGAGGAGGCACGTGCCACCCGAGCGTGGAGCGGGACCGAGGTCTCCCGGCGCACCGGCGTCTCCCGCCAGACGATCAACCGGTGGGTCCGGGGCGACTGGGCGAGCGACCCGGAAGCGGAACGCGTCGTGGCCTTCTGCGAGGGTCTGGGCCTCAACCCGGCGACCGCGTTCGCCGCGCTGGGCTGGGACCGGCGGGCCACCCCGCGGACCGCTCCGGCGCCGCCCCCGATGGACCCCGACGTGGAGGCGCTGCTGCGCCGGCTGGTCGACCCCAACGTGTCGGACGCGGAGAAGTTCCACATCCGCGAGACCATCCGCTACCTCGCATATCGCCCGACTCTCCCGGTCGACGTCCGAAAACGAGGTAAACAGGCCGGGTAGTTCCTCAGATGGCGAAAGAACGGCTGGTCAGACTCATTCGTTTCGCTCCGGGGCCGGATTCGGCGCGCTAGCGTCCGTATTCGTACTGCTTGGGCTCGTCGTCGGCGGGGGGACGGGACAAGGCCGAACCCAGCCCTGCGGGACAGAAGGAGGGTCTGTCCATGACCCTGAAGTGGTTGGCAGTCATGGTCGCCACCGTGTCGCTGACACTGTGCCTGACCGGTAACGCCGTGATCCTGGCGGTGAACGGCGAGCAGCTTCCCCTGCTCGTCAATCTCGTCACGCTCACCGCCGCCGGCACCGCGGTCGTCCTGGCCGTCGTCGCCGAACTGCACGACCGGCTCAACGACCGGGTCAGCGCGCTCACCGAGTTCCTGGTGGCCCGGCTCAACGAGATCGAAACCAGCACCGGCGACCGGAACAGTGGATTCGTGGAGGGGTACCTGCTCAGCCACAGCCAGGAGGCGGCCGTCGTTCCGTTCGGACGCCGGGGACGGGGAGCCGCCGAACGCTGACCCCGCACCCGCCGGCCCCACGCGGCCGCCCACCACGCGGCCGGGCGGAGGGGTACGTCACGGCCAGGAATGAGCCGCCATACCCGGGGTACGCTGTCGCGCGTGCCGCCGTTGAATGTGGGCAAGCAGCAGCCGAAGACTCCGTTGAACGCCGACCTGGCGTGGCGCACGACCGCCGCCCGGGTGGCTGGGACAGTCCTCTTCTTCGATTTCGACGGCACGGTGGCGCCGGTCGACGACGACCCGACCGCCGTCCAGCCGGCGCCGAAGGTGCTGACGGCCATCGAGGCACTCGCCCCCGTCGTACGCCGGGTGGCGATCGTCTCCGCGCGCCCGGTGGAGTTCCTCCGTGACCACCTCGGCGGGCTCGCCGGAGTCGACCTCTACGGCCTGTACGGGTTGGAGCACAGCCACTCCGGCGGGGAGACGGTGACCGAGCCGGCCGCGCTGCCCTGGGTGCCCACCATGGCGGACCTCGCCGACCAGGCCCGCGCCGAACTGCCCGCCGGCGCGCTCGTGGAGTACAAGCGACTCTCCGTGGCGCTGCACTGGCGTACCGCCCCCCACCTCGGCGCGACCGTGGAGGAGTGGGGCCGTGCCCGGGCCGAGCAGCTCGGCCTGCGCGTCCAGGCCGGCCGGATGGTCCTGGAGCTGAAGCCCCCCGTGGACCGCGACAAGGGCATGGTCATCGACGAGGTGGTCCGGGACGCCGAGGGCGCCTGGTACTTCGGCGACGACGTCTCCGACATCAAGGCCTTCGCGGCGCTGCGCGCCCGCGCCGCCGCCGACCCGCACTTCTTCGGCGTCTGTGTCGCCGTGTCGAACCCGGAGACCGGCCAGGAGGTTGCCGACGCCGCCGACCTCACGATCGACTCCCCCGCCGCCCTCGGCGACTTCCTCACCGACGCCGTCCGCCGGCTCACCTGACGACCCACCGCCCGAGCGCCCGGCGGACGCCGGGCCCGGGTCAGGCGCCGAAGCGCCGCTGGCGGTTGGCGTACGAGCGGAGCGCGCGCAGGAAGTCGACGCGGCGGAAGTCCGGCCAGTTGAGTTCGCAGAAGTAGAACTCCGAGTGCACGGACTGCCAGAGCATGAAGCCCGAGAGGCGCTGCTCGCCACTCGTCCGGATGATCAGATCCGGGTCGGGCAGCCCCCGGGTGTAGAGGTGCTCGGCGATGTGCTCGACGTCGAGCGCCTCGGCCAGCTGCTCGATGCTGGTGCCGGCCTTCGCGTGCTCGTGGAGCAGCGAGCGCACCGCGTCGGCGATCTCCCGCCGGCCGCCGTACCCCACCGCGATGTTGACCTGCGCGCCGCCGGTGCGCTCCCGGGTGCGCTCCTCGGCCGCCTTGAGCGCCGCCGCGTGGTGCGCCGGCAGCACGTCGAGAGCGCCGACCATGCGCAGCCGCCAGGGGTTGCCCTCCTCGGCCAGCTCGGTCGTCAGGTCCTCGATGATCTGGAGCAGCGGGTCCAGCTGGGCGGCCGGCCGGGAGAGGTTGTCGGTGGAGAGCAGCCACAGGGTCACGTGCCCCACGCCGGCGGCGTCGCACCAGCGCAGCAGCTCCTTGATGCGCTCGGCGCCGACCCGGTGGCCGTCGTTCGGGTCGACGAAGCCCATCTCCCTGGCCCACCTGCGGTTGCCGTCGCACATGACGCCGACGTGCCGGGGCACCGGCTTGCCCGCGAGCTTGGCCGTGAGCCGGCGCTCGTACACCGAATAGACAAGATCCCGCAGAGTCATCACCTGCCAGGGTAGCGACCGGAGCGACGGATCAGGTGACGGGATGCCGTTCCCGCGTCACGAGACCGCGGCCGATCAGGCCGAGCGTGCGGACATCCAGCCGGCCGTCGCCGAGCCCCAGCTCGACCACCGTCCGGTAGACCCGGTCGTCCCGGGTCGCCGCCCGGACCGCCGCGTCCACCACCGGCCGCCGCCGTGCCAGCCAGGCCGCCACCGAGCTGTGCCGCAGGTGTACGCCGAGCCGGCGACGCAGCGCCTCGGTGTACCGCCGGGCCGCGTGCTCCGGCGCGCCGGCGGCCGCCGCACCCGCCAGCGCCCCGGAGAGCAGGGCGTAGAAGATCCCTTCCCCGGTGAACGGATTGATCAGTGAGAGCGCGTCGCCGGCCAGCACCACCCGCCCTCGCCCCGGCGCGGGTCGCCGGGTGGAGAGCGGCAGGTGGTGGGCACGCAGGTCGGTCACCGCAGCCGGGTCGGTGCCGGGCAGCAGCGCGCCGAGCCGCTCGACGAGATGGGCCCGGGTCAGCGGCTCGCCCCGCAGCACCTCCCCGTACCCGACGTTCGCGCGCCCGTCGCCGATCGGGAACGACCAGGCGTACGCCGGCCAGCGCGGCGCCGACGTGACGATGAGCTGTTCGGGCGGGCCGGGCAGCGCGGGCGCGTAGCCCCGGAGGGCCAGGGCCAGGTGGCGGTCCGGGTTCGGGCGGTGCCCGAGGGCCCGCCGCACGACGGAGCCGGCACCGTCCGCGCCCACCACCGCACGCCCGGCGATCCGCCCGTCGAGCACCACCCGGTCGGCCCGCACCTCGACCCGCCGGACCGCGTGCCGGCACAGCCGGGCGCCGGCCGCGACCGCCGCCGCGACCAACCGGGCGTCGAAGACCGTCCGGGGCACGGTGTACGCCGGCCGGGGCAGCGCCCGCGCCACCGCTCCGCCTCCCGGGCCGACCAGGCGCAGCGCCGGAAGCGGGGCGTAACCGGCCACCGCGTCCGGTACGCCCAACTCGTCGAGGACGTCGAGCGCGTGGGCGGCGATACCGTCCCCGCAGGGCTTGTCCCGGGGGAAGTCGGACTTGTCCACCAGGAGCACCCGCGCTCCCGCGCGCCGGGCCGCCAGCGCGGCGGCCGACCCGGCCGGCCCCGCACCGACCACGACCACGTCGAACTCGTCGTCCGTCCCGCCGCTGTTCGCCACGGACACCACTCTCCCGGCCCCTTTGCTCTGCTTCAACGGACGCACCGGAAACCGGTCGGAAGTGTTGCGTGGGTTGAAGCAGAGCAAAGGGGGGTGAGGCGTTCCCGGAGGGTTCGGCGGGGGCCATCAGGCCGGGGCGCCCTTGTCGGCGCGGGTCGCGCGGTGGAGGGCGTACAGGGTCAGGACAGCGGCGGCGACCAGCGGGCCCCCGTCCCGGACCAGTCCGTCGACGCCCAGCAGCCACCAGCACAGCGGCAGGTCGACGGCGAGGACGGCGAACGTGACCACGACAAGCAGGGTGCGGGCCCAGTGCTTGCCGCGCAGCAGGAAGGCGGTGCAGAACAGCACCGCGTAGCTGGTGACGATCCCTGCGGCGAACCAGAACAGCACTGCGGGCACCGCCGCCAACCGGCCGTCGAGCACCGCGCCGCCGGCGACCAGGGCGGGGACCAGCATGAGCGGGCTGTAGGTGAACGCGGCCACCCGCCCGGTGAGCAGCCAGCCGCTGACCTCCGGCCGGCGCGGCGGCAGCTCCTGCATCCGGACGCCGCGCCGGTCGATGACCAGCCGCGGCCGGTGCCGCACCAGGTGCCCGGCCAGCGCCGGTGAGCGGTACAGCAGCCACACGACAGCCGCGCAGAGCGTCGTGAGCAGCGCGAAGCCGAGCAGCCCGGGCAGGGGCGGCACGCCCTGGCGGGGCACGATCAGCCGCCCGACGGCGAAGACGGTGGTGACCGCGAGGATCAGCCCGAACGGTCGGGCGACGGTCCGGCCCCGCCGGACGTGCCCGATGAGCAGGAGGAAGCCGAGCGAGCGCAGCAGCGCCCACCCGGTCCGGACAGCGAGACCGAAGCCCTGCTCCGGGGCGTACCAGAAATTGAGCAGCTCGACCACGACGGTCCCGGCCGCCGTCACGGCGAGCAAGGTCGTGAGGGCCCGGACGGCGGACGGCCGCCGGACCTCGGTGGTCTCGGCGGCCGTCCTCATGGGAACCCGTGGTGCCCCGCGGGTGCGGGAGTCACACCTACTTCTGCGGCTGTTCCGCGTCGAGCCGGGCGCGCAGCGCGTCCAGCTCGGCCCAGAGCACGCCGGGCAGCTTGTCACCGAACTTCTCGAACCACTCGGTGACCAGCGGCAGCTCGTTGCGCCACTCGTCGGCGTCGACCTTGAGGGCGATCCGGACGTCCTCCGGGGTCATGTCCAGGCCCTCGACGTCCAGCGCGTCCTGGGCGGGGACCATGCCGATCGGGGTCTCGACGGCCTCGGCGCGACCCTCGATGCGCTCGACGATCCACTTGAGCACGCGCGAGTTCTCGCCGAACCCGGGCCAGAGGAAGTTGCCCTCCGGGTCCTTGCGGAACCAGTTGACGTAGTAGATCTTGGGCAGCTTCGACTCGTCGCCGTCGGCGCCCTTGCCCATCTCGATCCAGTGCCGGAAGTAGTCACCGCCGTGGTAGCCGATGAACGGCAGCATGGCCATCGGGTCGCGGCGGACGACGCCGACCGCGCCGGACGCGGCGGCGGTGGTCTCCGAGGAGAGCGTCGCGCCCATGTAGACGCCGTGCACCCAGTCGCGCGCCTCGGTGACCAGCGGGACGGTGTCCCGGCGGCGGCCGCCGAACAGGATCGCGTCGATCGGCACGCCGTTCGGGTCGTAGTAGTCCTCGGCGAGGATCGGGCACTGGGTGATCGGGGTGCAGAACCGGCTGTTCGCGTGGGAGGAGAGGCTGTCGCTCTCCGGCGTCCAGTCGTTGCCCTTCCAGTCGATCAGGTGCGCCGGGGGCTCTCCCATGCCCTCCCACCAGATGTCCCCGTCGTCGGTCAGCGCCACGTTGGTGAAGATGGAGTTGCCCCGCTCCAGCGTCCGCATCGCGTTGGCGTTGGTCTTCCAGTCGGTGCCGGGCGCGACGCCGAAGAGGCCGTACTCCGGGTTGATCGCGTAGAGGCGCCCGTCCGGGCCGAACCGCATCCAGGCGATGTCGTCACCGATGGTCTCGACCTTCCAGCCCGGGATGGTCGGCTCCAGCATGGCGAGGTTGGTCTTGCCGCACGCCGACGGGAAGGCGCCGGCGATGTGGTAGACCTTGCCCTCCGGCGAGGTGATCTTGAGGATCAGCATGTGCTCCGCGAGCCAGCCCTCGTCGCGGCCCATCACGCTGGCGATACGCAGCGAGTAGCACTTCTTGCCGAGCAGCGAGTTGCCGCCGTAGCCGGAGCCGAAGGACCAGATCTCCCGCGTCTCCGGGAAGTGCGAGATGTACTTCGTCTCGTTGCACGGCCACGCCACGTCCTGCTGGCCGGGCGCGAGCGGGGCGCCGATCGAGTGCAGCGCGTGCACGAAGTCGGCGTCGTCGCCCATGGCCTCCAGGATCTTCGACCCCATCCGGGTCATGATCCGCATCGAGGCCACCACGTACGGGCTGTCGGTGATCTCGACGCCGAACATGGGGCTCTCGGCCTCGACCGGGCCCATGCAGAAGGGGATGACGTACATGGTGCGTCCGCGCATGCAGCCGCGGTACAGCTCCGTCATCGTCCGCTTCATCTCGGCCGGCGCCATCCAGTTGTTGGTGGGGCCGGCGTCCGCCTCGTCGACCGAGCAGATGAAGGTGCGCTCCTCGACCCGGGCGACGTCCGTCGGGTCCGTCCGCGCGTAGAACGAGTTGGGCTTCTTCTCCGGGTTGAGCCGGATCAGGGTGCCGGCCTCGACGAGCTCGTCGGTGAGACGACGCCACTCCTCGTCGGACCCGTCAACCCAGACGACCCGGTCGGGAGTGGTCAGTTCCGCGACCTCACGGACCCAGGCGAGCAGTTTGGGGTGGGACGTCGGGGCCTGATCGATACCCCGAACAGTGGCCGGAGCAACCATGACACATCTCCTTGTGGTCGACGCTGACCGGTCTATGGGATGCACGAGTCGTGACGGCGCTATGCGTCGCCTTCGTGGAAACCTGGGATTGGCCTCAGCGTAAACCGGGTTGCGTCGCCAGTCAGTGGGACTGGTTGTGAAGAACTGCACAAGGTACGGCCACGCTGCGGCATCACGAGCTGATACCCGCTTTCACGCGCAGTTTCACGCAAATCCTGCGGGGAACCTCGGAACGAGGGCTCGACGGAGACCAACCGCCGTCCGATGCCGAGAGTCACCGCCGGGGTTCACGTATCGGGCTCCGCGCCGGCACCGGGCCGGTTACGCTCCGCTCATCGACGCCGCCGCCAGCCCCCCTGCTCGCCGTTGCTACCCGTACGGCGGGCCTACAGCCGGTAGGCTCGCGGGGTGGCCGCGACAATGATCGGGGAGCCCGGCTCCCGGCAGACCGACCCGGGTCTGTTCCGCTCCCTGCTCGACCGGTTCGGTCACCTCGTCCGGGAGCTGAGCAAGTTCGCCACCGTGGGTGGAGTCGCCTTCCTCGTCGACCTCGCCATCTTCAACTACCTCACGCTGGCGCTGGGCGTCGAGCCGGTGACCGCGCGGGTCATCTCCACCGTCATCGCCGCCACCGTCGCCTTCCTCGGCAACCGCTTCTGGACCTGGCGGCACCGCCAGCGCTCCAACCCGGCCCGCGAGTACGCGCTCTTCTTCCTCTTCAACGGCGTGGGGCTGGCGATCGCGGTGTCCTGCATGGCGCTCAGCCGCTACGGGCTGGGCAGCGTCTGGCCGGAGATCTTCCGGACGCCACTGGCCGACAACATCTCCGGCTACATCGTCGGCACCGGGCTCGGGACGCTCTTCCGCTTCTGGTCCTACCGGAGGTTCGTCTTCCCGGAAGCGGGAACTCCGTCCGTTCCGGAAGTGACGCACGACCGACACGCGGCGTGACCTGGCGCCCATCCCGTCCGGCCGGCAGGTTCCGGCCCTGTCGACTCCCCTAAGGTGTTCCGCATGCGTCTTGTCCGTCTCCTGCCTGAGCGCTGGCAGAAGTTCGTCCACGAGGCGCTCAAATTCGGCGTCGTCGGGGGCGTCAACACCGTCATCAATTACGCGGTGTTCAATGCCCTGGCACTCACCGTTTTTCGGAACGGCCAGTTGAAGGCGACGGTCATCGCGACCGTCGTGGCGACGATCACGTCGTATCTGATGAATCGTCACTGGACGTACCGCGACCGCCCGAAATCGGCGATGCGTCGCGAATACGTCCTTTTCTTCCTGTTCAACGGCGTCGGCCTTCTGATCGAACTCGGCGTGCTGGCCGCCGCGAAGTACGGCTTCGGAGTGACCAGCCTCCTGGCGCTGAACGTCGCCAAGACCTGCGGCGTCGGGCTCGCCACGCTCTTCCGCTTCTGGTCGTACCGGACGTTCGTCTTCCAGCCGGCTCCCGCGCACGCGGCGGACACCTGGCACACCATCCCCCGCGACGAGTGGGACACGATGGCCGAGCTGGACCCGGTGGCCGACCTGGCGGAGTCGGTCTCCGAGCTGGAGGAGTCCGAGCCTCCACCGGGCACCCGGCGGCCGGCCGGGACGCCGCTCCAGGGCCGCGGCATTCCGCAGGACGTCGGGCTCACCCTCGACCGGGAGCTGGAGGCGGAACTCGCCGCCGAGCTGCAGGCGAGCACCCGCCGGGGCCGCCAACCCTGACACGCGCGAAACGGCCGCATCACCCGACCGGGTGACGCGGCCGTTTCGCGTACCCGTCAGCTCGGTTCGCGGAGCGGCTTGCCGTCCTGGACGTCGGCGAGGATGTCGCGCATCTCGGCATCGCCCAGCGAGTGCTTGTCGTGGTGCGCCTCCACCAGCTCGTACAGCGTGGTCTGGACGCGTTCGACCTGCGGCACGTCGTGCAGCACCGACTGGCCGCGCTCGCCCGCCGACTCGATCGTGAGAGTGCCGCAACCGAACAGGCGCTCGCTGAACCGCTGGTTCATCGCGTGGTCGTTCACCCGGGTCAGCGGGATGTCCCGGCGGTCCCGGGAGAGCACGCCCTGCTGGATCAGGACCCGCTCGTCGGTGAACAGGTAGTGGGTGGTCCGCCAGACCAGGAAGGGCCAGAGCGCGAACCACAGCACCGCCAGCAGCGCCAGCCCGCCGATCACGGCCAGCGCGACGGACCCGCCCCCGCCCGACGGGAGCAGGACCAGGGCCGCCACCACCGCGGCGACGGCGAGCACCACCACCACGGCGGGCCGGACGAGGGCCTTCCAGTGCGGGTGCAGGTGCAGCACGACGTGCTCGTCCTCGGTGAGCACGTCCTCGGGAAACGCCACAGACACCTCCATGACCAGAACGGAACGCGCAGACGCTAACCGCTCGAGCGTCGCCGGGGGATCAGCCGCGCGGACCGCCCCCGCCGAACTCCCGCGATCTTGCACTTTCAGCCCCCCTTTCGCGCCCTTTGCCACTTTCGCCCGGGCACAAAGTGCAAGATCGCGGAGCAGGTGGGGTGGGGTGGGGCGGGGCGGGGTGGGGTGGGGTGGGGGTCAGCGGAGGTGGAGGACGTCGCCTGCGGAGAGGTGGTGGTCGCCGGCTGGCGTGGTCACCGCCAGGTGGCCCTCGGAGTCGACGCCGGTCGCGGTGCCGGTCAGCTCCCCGCCGCCGGGCAGCAGTACCCGCACCTGGCGGCCGACCGTCGCGCACGAGTCGAGATACGCCTCGTGCAGCCCGCTCTCGACGGCGCTGCCGCCGGCGGCCCGCCAGCGGCCGTACCAGGTGGCGAGCGAGCGGAGCAGGGCACGCAGCAGCGGATCCCGGTCGGTGGCGGCGGCGCCGGCCAGTTGCAGCGAGGTGGCCGGCAGGCCGGTCGGGTTCTCCGGCAACTCGTCGGCGCGGAGGGTGACGTTCAGGCCGATGCCGAGCACGACCGCGGCCGGCGTCGCCGGGGTCGCGCCGGGCACCGCCTCGGCGAGGATCCCGGCGCACTTCGCGTCGCCGAGGAGCAGGTCGTTCGGCCACTTCAGGGTGGCCTCCAGCTCGGCCAGCCGGGCCACCGCCTCGACCAGCGCGACACCGGCGAGCAGCGGCAGCCACCCGTACGCCGACGGAGGTGCCGGCGGCCAGCCGCGGTCGGCGACGGCCTCGCCCGGCCGGAGCAGGACGCTCGTCGCGATGCCCGCCCGGGCCGGCGACTGCCAGGCACGGCCCCGCCGCCCACGGCCGGCGGTCTGCCGCTCGGCGACCACCACCAGGCCCTCCGGCTCGCCGGTGCGGGCCGCCTCCGCCACGTCCGCGTTGGTCGAGCCGGTCTCCGCGCGCAGCTCCAGCCGGGCCCACGGGCCGTGCGGCGCGACCAGCGCACGCCGCAGCCGCGCCGCCGACAGCGGCGGGCGGTCCAGGTCGGTGTACGGGGAGCCCGGCATCCCGCCAGCCTACGGGCCGCCTCGACGGAGGGTAGTGAGGTGTACTGCACAGCAGCACCGGCCTGAACCATCGTTATATTCCCTGGGTGACTACCGAGACCGGGATCAACATCCACAGCACCGCGGGCAAGCTGGCGGACCTGGAGCATCGGGTCGACGAGGCGGTGCACGCCGGGTCGGCGCGCGCCGTGGAGAAGCAGCACGCGCGGGGCAAGAAGACCGCGCGCGAGCGGATCGAGATGCTGCTCGACGAGGGCTCCTTCGTCGAACTGGACGAGCTCGCGCGGCACCGTTCGACCAACTTCGGGCTGGAGAAGAGCCGCCCGTACGGCGACGGCGTCATCACCGGCTACGGCACCATCGACGGCCGCCAGGTGTGCGTCTTCGCGCAGGACTTCACGGTCTTCGGCGGCTCGCTCGGCGAGGTGTTCGGCGAGAAGATCGTCAAGGTGATGGACCTGGCCATGAAGATCGGCTGCCCGGTCATCGGCATCAACGACTCCGGTGGCGCCCGCATCCAGGAGGGTGTCGCCTCGCTCGGCCTCTACGGCGAGATTTTCTTCCGCAACGTCCGGGCGAGCGGCGTCATCCCGCAGATCTCCCTCATCATGGGCCCGTGCGCCGGCGGCGCGGTCTACTCCCCGGCGGTCACCGACTTCACCGTGATGGTCGACCAGACCTCCCACATGTTCATCACCGGTCCGGACGTCATCAAGACGGTCACCGGTGAGGACGTGGCGATGGAGGAGCTGGGCGGTGCCCGGACCCACAACTCGCGCAGCGGCAACGCGCACTACCTCGCCACCGACGAGGAGGACGCGATCGAGTACGTGAAGGCGCTGCTGTCGTACCTGCCGTCGAACAACCTCGACGAGCCGGTCGTGTACGACGCGCCGGCCGACCTCGTGATCTCCGACGAGGACCGGGAGCTGGACACCCTGATCCCGGACTCGGCCAACCAGCCGTACGACATGCACCGCGTCATCGAGCACGTCCTCGACGACGGCGAGTTCCTCGAGGTGCAGCCGCTGTACGCCCAGAACCTCATCATCGGTTACGGCCGCGTCGAGGGGCGTCCGGTCGGCGTGGTCGCCAACCAGCCCATGCACTTCGCCGGCACGCTGGACATCGCCGCGTCGGAGAAGGCCGCCCGGTTCGTCCGCACCTGCGACGCGTTCAACATCCCGGTGCTGACCTTCGTGGACGTTCCCGGGTTCCTCCCCGGCACCGGCCAGGAGTGGGACGGCATCATCCGCCGCGGCGCGAAGCTCATCTACGCGTACGCCGAGGCGACCGTCCCGAAGGTCACCGTCATCACCCGCAAGGCGTACGGCGGGGCGTACGACGTCATGGGCTCCAAGCACCTCGGCGCGGACCTGAACTTCGCCTGGCCGACCGCCCAGATCGCGGTGATGGGCGCCCAGGGCGCGGTGAACATCCTCTACCGGCAGGAACTGGCCGCCGCCGAGGACCCGGCGGCGCTGCGCGCCGAGCTGATCACCGAGTACGAGGACACGCTCGCCAACCCGTACATCGCCGCGGAGCGCGGGTACGTCGACTCGGTCATCCCGCCGCACGAGACCCGGGCGCAGATCGTCCGCGCCCTGCGGGTGCTGCGCACCAAGCGCGAGACCCTCCCCCCGAAGAAGCACGGCAACATCCCGCTGTAGGTGTGAAGCCCGGGCAAGATCCGCGCAACTTCACGGAACGTGTCCCCTCCCCGCCGTGGGAGGCCACAGCTTCCCTGAAGTTGCGCGGGTCATCAGCCGGTCATCCGCCGGTCAGCAGGGCGGGTTGGCGGCGACGCACAGGCGCCGGGCGGCGAGCATGGCGAGGCGACGCAATTCCGGCTCCGTACCGTCGCGGCCCTGGCTGAGCACCGTGACCAGGTCGCCCACCCGGACCACCGCGACCGTCGTGGGCTTCGGCGCGGCGCCGGAGAACTCACCCGTCTCCAGGTTTTTCGCGCGGGTGACGGTGTGCCGCAGGAGCAGCGACTCGTCACCGGTGAAGTCACGCTCCACCGACTCCCAGCTGTGGATGGTCTCGGCCCGGACCACCCGACTCCCCCACTGCGTCGGACCCACCGACCGCCACGCCGCGCACTGCGCGATCAGGGTTCCCATTCTCTGGAAGAACCGTCCGGCCACCTCCGGGGCCACGCGATACACGTCCTGGCTGAGCTGCACATCGCTCAGGGGATGATCGAAGCCGGGCGGCCGTTGCCGGAGGAGAGTCTGGGATCGGGAATACCGGGACACCTCCCAGGCGGCCGTCCGGCCCTGCGACTCATGGCAGACGAGCAACAGGTCGGCGACGCGTACCGGAGCGCCGATGTCCGCCTGGGTCAGCGGCGGGTCGGTCTCGATGCCCAGATCCCCCGGTTGCAGCAGCGCCTCCCGGGCGATCTCGTTGCGTTCCGGCACCGGAGCCGTCTCCAGCGCGGCGGTGGTGGCCGGGGCGGGCGCCAACCGACCGGCGAGCAGGGCGACGGTCGACGCGGTGGCCACCACGAGCACGGCCGCCACCAGAGCGGTACGGCGGCTGCGGCGACGCGCCCGGGCCCGGATCTCCGCTGGTTCCGGCCAGCGGACGTCGCTCAGCTCGCGGTGCACATGCTCGACGAAGCTCATCTCGTCACGCATCGGCGGCCTCCTCCAGCTCAGCGACGGCCAGCAGCCCCGCCAGCGCGGCACGCCCACGCGAGAGCCGGGCCTTGACGGTGCCGACCGGCGCGTCGGTCTGGCGGGCGACCTCCGCGACCGGCATCCCGACCAGGTAGTGCAACGCGATCGCGATCCGTTGCGGCTCGGGCAGCCGGCGCAGGGCGGCGACCACCTCGACGGTCTCGATGCCCGGCGCGGGAACGCTGTCGGCTGCGCCGTGCCGCAGGTACGCACGTGCCCGGCTGCGCAGGCTCCGCCACCGGCTGACCGCGATGCGGCTGGCCACCACGCGTACCCAGGCCTCCGGATCGTCGTACGCGCTCACCGTCGACCAACGCTGCCACGCCCGGATGTAGGCCTCCTGCACGGCGTCCTGGGCCTCGGCGACGTCACCGGTCAGCACGTAGACGAACCCGAGCAGCCGCTGGCGGCTGCCGCGGTAGAAGTCGTCGAAGCCGTCGGCGTCGGGCACCTGCGCTACCTCCCCGTGGTGGTCGCAGAGGACACGCACCAGCGAGCCCCGCCGGTTGCCGTGGAGCCCGGCTTTCTCCGGCGACCGGCCGCGCTCAGCCGAGCAGCCGCTCCAGGTCCGCGCGCGGGAACGTCCCGGCCGGGATCCGTTCCCGCACCGCCCGCCGCATGCCGAGCTGCACGGCCGCGTTCGCCGGGGTCGGCACGCCGTGCAGGCGGCCGAGCAGGACGATCTCACCGTTGAGGTGGTCGGCCTCGGTCGACCCGGCGCCCCGGGCGAGGCTCTGCCACGTGGAACTGCCGGACCGTTCCTCGCCACCGACCGGCCGGTGCCCGACGAGGTCGCCCCGTTCGGCCACCTCCTCCGCCCGGTCGGTGTGCGGGATGCCGGCCGCCGCGAGCACGGCCTCGCCCTCGGCGCGTACCCGATCGGAGAGGTCGCCCGGGACGTCCGCACCGAGCAGTGCCTGGAGCCCATTGCCGAGGTTGGCGAGCAGCTTGCCGTACTTCCACCGCATCACGTCGTCGCGGACCGGCGCGACGAAACCGGCCGCGGTCAGATCGGCGGCGACGGCGCGGTCGGTGTCGTCCGATCCGGACGGATACCGCCCGATGTGCAGCATGCCCGGGTGCGGGTGGCCGTTGGCGACCACGACACCCGGTTCGAGGTGGGTCGCGGGGAGCCAGACGCAGACGGCGTGCACGTCGGCGAAGAGCCGGAGCGCGGCGGGCTCGTTGGCCACCCCGTTCTGCGCGGTGACCAGCGGCAGGCGCTCGGCCGCCGTCCCGCCTCCGGCGACCGGCGCGTCCGCCCAGGTGGCGAGTGCGGGCGCCGTGTCCTGCGACTTCACGGTGAGGACGAGGACGGTGTCCGCCGGCAGCGGCCGCTCCCCCGGCCCGTCGACGGCCGGCCCGCGCCACGTCGTCTCCCCCTGCGGCCGGCGCAGCGTCAGACCGCGCTCCCGGATGGCCGCCAGGTGCGCGCCACGGGCGACCAGGGTCACGTCCCGCCCGGCCGTGCCGAGCTGAACGCCGATGGTTCCCCCGACCGCCCCCGCACCGATGATCACGTACCGCACGGCCCCATTCTGCCCGCGACGGCCGTGTCCGGCCGGCGTGAGATCGGCGACACAGTGCTCAGACGGTGATGCCCGCCTCGGTGAGGATCGGGCCCGCCAGCAGCAGCGCGCCGGTGACCAGAACCACCAGGTTGACCAGGGCGAAGAGGGTGACCCAGAAGAACGGCGGGAACGGGGTGATGCCGGCGAGCTGGTCGGCGTCGGAGGCGGGCATCCGGCCCCGGGCGCGCAGCCGTTGCAGCTCCGCCACCGGACGGATCCCGCCGAGCAGCAGGAACCACACCCCGGTGTACGCGAACGCCGCCTGCACCTCCGGGCTCGTGTACCAGGAGACGGCGAGCACGATCCCGCCGGTGACCAGGAGCGACAGCACGCCGAAGACGTTGCGGATCATGATCAGCATGGCGAGCAGCAGCGCCACGGCGATCCAGAGCAGCAGGGTGATGCGGTTGCCGCCGAGGATCCACGCGCCGGCCAGGCCGACCAGCGGCGGGGCGACGTAGCCGGCGAGCAGGGTCAGGACCATGCCGGGGCCGGTGGGCCGGCCGGCGGACAGGGTGAGCCCCGACGTGTCGGAGTGCAGCCGGATGCCGTGCAGCCGCCGGCCGGTGAGCAGGGCGGCAAGGGCGTGCCCGCCCTCGTGGGCGATGGTGATCGCGTTGCGGCCGATCCGCCAGGGCACCCGGGTGGAGACCACCACCAGCGCGACGAGGCCGGTGAGCAGCACCAGCAGCGGGGGCGGGTCCGGCTGCGCGCTGAGCAGCGTCTCCCACAGGTCGGTCAGGCCGTCGATCGCCACCATGGGCGGGGAGCCTACCGCCCTCGTCCCGTGTCGATCACCGGCCGGCGGCCCGTATGGTGTGAAACTGACCGGGTGGTGAGCGATACGGGAGGTGAACGCACGTGAGCGCGTCCCCCCTGGAACCCCACGTCGGCCTCTGGACGGAGGCCGACTACTTCGCCATGGGCGAGACGAACGACCGGATCGAGCTGCTCGACGGGAGCCTGATCGTGAGCCCTGCCCCGAGCAAGCGGCACCAATTGGTGTCCCGTCGCGTTGCGAACAGCATGGACGCTGCGGTCGCATCCGCAGACCTGATGGTGTTCGAGGCGGTGAACCTCCGGTTGGGGGTCGACCGGATCGCGATTCCCGACGTGCTCGTCGCCGACACCGACGACGAGGGAACGGTCGTCGAGGCTCGGGAGGGGCTCCTCGTCTGTGAGATCGTCTCCCGAGGAAACGCCGCGGCGGACCGGCTGGTCAAGATGCAGCTCTACGCGATCGCCCGCATCCCCTGGTACCTGCTGGTCGAGCAGGACGGCGAGACTCACTCCCTGCGGCTGTACCGGCTGGACGGCGGCCACTACGTCGAGGACCGGGTCGCAAAGGCGGGTGAGACGCTCAGCATCGCCGAGCCGTTCCGATGGGAGATCGACCCCGCGACGTTGCGCTGAGTTGACCGCGGCGCCGGCCGGCGTTCAGACGTCGGCGGTGAAACTTTTCCTCAACATGTGTTGCCTTGGGCGGCACTGGTCTTCAATGATGTCAGTCAATCGATCGGCGTCTTTGGAGGCATCCATGGCCCGTACCAGATCACCGCTGCGCCGGCTGATCGCCGCCGCTCTCACCACGGTCGCCACCGCGACCGCGGCCCTCGTCGCGACCGCCACCCCCGCGGCCGCGGCCACCATCCCCGGCATCGACGTCTCCCACTACCAGGGCAGCATCAACTGGACGAGCGTCCGCAACGCCGGGATCCAGTTCGCCTTCATCAAGGCGACCGAGGGTACGACCTACAAAGACCCCAGGTTCGGCGCAAACTACACCAACGCGTACTACGCCGGGGTGATCCGCGGCGCGTACCACTTCGCGCGGCCGAACATCTCCTCCGGCGCGACGCAGGCGAACTTCCTGGCCTCCAACGGCGGCGCGTGGTCCGCGGACAGCCGCACCCTGCCTGCTGCGCTCGACCTGGAAGCGAACCCGTACAGCGGCGGCTACTGCTACGGCCTCAGCACCACCGGAATGCGCAGCTGGGTCCAGGACTTCCTGAACACCTACCGCTCGCGCACCAGCCGCTACGCGGTCATCTACACCACCACCAGCTGGTGGAACACCTGCACCGGCAGCTGGAGCGGCCCCTGGGGCAACCACCCGCTCTGGATCGCCCGCTGGGCGAGCACGCCCGGCACCCTGCCGTCCGGCGCGCCGTTCTGGAGCTTCTGGCAGTACACCAGCACCGGCAGCGTCCCGGGCATCAGCGGCAACGTCGACCGCAACTACTGGAACGGCGACCGCAGCCGGCTGATCGCGCTGGCCAACAACACCTGAGTCCGCACCAACCTGGGGAGGCAGTTGGCGGCAGCGGGATCGGCTGTCACCGTACGGTCGACAACTGGTCCGGCTGCCGCCACGCCAAACCCGCGGCGGGTCGTCAGGCCCGCCGCCGTGCCGCCACCGGGACGGTCACCGCGTCGGTCCGGGTGAGGGCGCTCCGGCGGGAAAGCCGCCAGACCACCACCCCGGCGACGGTGACGGTGACGACGGTGAGCAGCGCGACCAGGAGCGGCAGGCCGGCGCTGGCGAGGACCAGGACGACGTCGCCGAGCGCGACGAGCATCCACAGTGCCACCCGGGGCCCGGTGTCCTTCCGTCGGTAACTCATCTCGTACCTCCTTCCGTCGTGGGCAGTGAGATACCCCGTACGACGGAAGGTCATGCGGATCAGCTTCGCACCGGCACGAATCCGTCGGCGATCGTCCGGAACGTCTGCTCGTTGGCGGCCCACTCCGACTCCGGGCAGTCCCAGCGGATCGCGTAGCCCTTGTCCGGAGCGGTCACGAAGCCGCGGTTGCGGACGTGGACCCGCTGCCCGCCCTCGGTGTAGATCCACTCCCAGTCGGCGGCCTCGTCCCAGTAGTCCACCGAATCGATCTTGACGAACTGGTAGCCCGCGTAGTCGTCGCGCCGGCGGGCCTCCTGACTGCGCCAGTCGGCCTCGGCATCCTTCTGCGGGCTGGTCGTCTGGTCGATGAGCAGGGCCCGGCCCTGGCCGTCGGAGAACCGGACGCGGTAGTCCTCCGGCCCAGGGCCCCACTTCCTGCGGTAGTTCAGCTTGAAGCCGGGCGGCAGGGGCACCGAGAAGCCGGTCGCGTCCTTGTGGAGCGTCCAGCCGGCTGGCAGGGCAGCACCGGTCGTGGCGCTCGGGGTCGGGCTGGCGCTGGTCGGCGCGGCGCTGCTCGGTGCGGGGTTGGCCGGCGCGGGCGCCGACGTCGGCGGCGACGCTGACGTGGGTGCGCCACTCGTCGCACCGGCTCCCGAGGGATCGCCACCGTCGTCGTCGTTGGTGAGCAGCGGCACGACCACGGCGAGACCGAGCAGCAGCACGGCCACCACGACACCGATCAGCAGGTTGCGGCGGGTCGTGTCGCGCTTCGTACCGTCGGGCGGCGGGACCGCCGCGCGCCCGGCCGGCGCGGGAGCCGGACGAGGCAGGACGGACGTCGCGGCGGGCTCGACCTTCGTGTCGTCGGGCGCGGGCGGCGGTGCGGCCTTCGACGCGGATTCGGCGGCCTTCGGCGCGGGCTCGGCGGCCTTCGTCGGAGGACCGGCGTCCGGAGTGGACGGCGGCGGCGTGACCTTGGCGGTCGGGGCGGCGTCCGAGGCGGTCGGGGTCACCGTCGCCGGCGCGTCCGCGGCTGCCGCCGCGGCGGCGCCGGCCGCCGGTTGGCGGGGCGCGGGCGGGGCGACGGGCTTGTCGGACTCCCGCTCGGCGGGGCGCGGCGACGGCACGACCGGCGGACGGGGCTCCCGCCGGCCGCTCGGCCCGGGCCGGCGCACGCCGTCGAGCAGCGGGATCGTGCGCGACCGCTTCCCGCCGGCGCGGCGGAGCAGCTTCTCCGCCACCTCGGCGGTGATCCGCTCGTTCGGATCCTTGCGGAGGAGGCCGTTGAGCACCGGCCGGAGCGGACCGGCGTTCTTCGGTGGCGGCAGCGGCTCGGTGGCGAGCGCCGCCAGGGTGGCGATCGCCGACGGCCGCGCGTACGGGGACTTGCCCTCGACCGCCGCGTACAGGGTCGCGCCCAGCGACCACAGATCGGCCTCCGGACCG
This sequence comes from Micromonospora thermarum, assembly GCF_012034245.1. Lineage (GTDB taxonomy): Bacteria > Actinomycetota > Actinomycetes > Mycobacteriales > Micromonosporaceae > Micromonospora > Micromonospora thermarum. The sequence goes on from NZ_JAATEO010000011.1 coordinate 48,531, forward strand.
GCGGTGCCGTCCCGGGCCCGCTCCGGCGCGATGTACGCGGGCGATCCGAGCACCATGCCGGTGCGGGTGACGTTGGGGTCGCCCGGGATCGTGGCGAGGCCGAAATCGGTCAGCACGACGCGTCCGTCGTTGCCGAGCAGCACGTTGCCGGGCTTGATGTCGCGGTGCATGACGCCCGCCTTGTGCGCCGCCTTCAGGGCGGCGAGCACGCCGAGCCCGATCTCCACCGCCCGGGCCGGCGACACCGGCCCGTCCTCGGCGAGGGTGTCCTGGAGGGACTTCGACGGCACGTACTCCATGACGATCCACGGATCGCCGTCCGTGCGGAGCACGTCGAAGATGCGGACGACGTTGATGTGGTTGAGCCGGGCGATGGCCCGCGCCTCCCGCAGCGAGCGCTCCCGCATCTCGCGGCGTTCCTCGTCGGTGAGGCTGGGCGGCGGCACCAACTCCTTGATCGCCACGTCGCGGTGCAGCACCTCGTCGCGCGCCTTCCACACCCGACCCATGCCACCCTGACCGAGCGGCGAAATGAGCCGGTATCGGTCAGCGACGAGTTGGGGAAGCGCGTTCGACATCGCTGAGACGGTACCCGGCGGCAACGACTGTCACACCGCCGGCACGCCACTGTGCGGCGAAGGTCAAGTTCCGACCGCGTACCCTGACGCCATGTCTGCCGAAGAGCCGCTGTTCCGGGTCGTCCGCGGCGTACCGACCGCCGAGGAGCTGGCCGCCCTCGTGGGCGCGATCGTCGTCCGGTCCCGCCCGACCACCGCACCCGCCCCGACCCCGGTGTCCGCCTGGGCGCGCAGCGCCCGCCCCGCCGGCGCGGCCCCCACGGCCGGTCCCGGCGCGTGGCGCGCGTCCGGCCTGCCGCGCTGACTTTTTGGTACGCATCGGCGCAGCTCTTCGCCGCTGCGTCGACGACGAGTCGCCCGGTGTGCACCACTCTGGGGCTGCAACTCCCAGCCGCCACCCGTTAACCTCACTCTCGGAAACGGTGCGGTGACGCGTAGGGAGGGACCATGATCCCCGAGGAGGACCGCCCAGCAGCCTGGCTCCGCGGCTACGGCGGCATCGAGGCCGACATCCGCCAGTTACGCGAGTTCGCCGAGAAGCTCCAGGCCGAGGTGGAGCGCCACTACGCGCCGCACCTGTCGTACATCGCCGAGGACATGACCGCCGCCGTCCCCAACCCGGCGGACGCGTTCATCGAGCTGGTGCAGTTCCTGCACGCCCACTGGGAGACCCAGCAGGCCACGACCGACATGGTCTGGAGCGTCGGCGGGGCGACCGGGCACCTGGCCGCCGCGGCCGGCACCGTCGCCGAGCGCTACGGCAACTCCGACGCCTTCGCCTCCGCCCGGGTGGTCGACGTCGAACGGGCCCTCGCCGCCCCGACCGCCGTCGCGCCGACCGGGTCGCCGTCCGTGGTGCTGCGCGACCCGACCGGCCCGGAGGAGATCCCGCCCGGGCCGGTGGTGCTGCCGTGAACGAGCCCGGAGTCGGCCGCTCGGGCGGCCTCACCGACTGGCACCTCATGGACGTGGCGAGCATGTGGGCCTGCCTCAAGGACCAGGACACCACCAACCAGTGGCGGCAGGTCGCCGGCTGGCGCAAGGTCTGCGACCTGGCCCAGGCCCACCTCGGCCGGTTGCACGCGTACCGCCGGGGCCTCGCCGAGGCGTGGCCGCCGGAGACCAACGCCGCCGCCCGCACGTACCTCGCCGAGCTCGACCAGCTCATCGACAAGGTGCGGCACACCCACGACGCGGCGGCCGCGAACTACACCGCGCTCGCCGCCGCCACCCAGGCCATCGGCAGCACCCGCACCGCCCTCGAGAAGATCCACGACGAGTACGCGGTGAAGCTCCAACAGAAGCGGTCGTACGAGGCGACGGCGGCGGATCCGAAGGCGGTCGCCGGCAGCCGCGTCTCCGAGCCTCCGGTGACGGACGCGGACCTGGAACGGTTGAACGTCCAGGCGCGCGGCATCATGTACGGCCTCAGCAGCGAACTCCAACAAGCCCAAGTAGCCCTACGCCAACCCCCACCAGCACGACAGCCTGGCCGCGCCCCCGAAGCTACGGATCCATATGTGGCTGTGCCCAGCCCAGTCATTCCTCCGATCATGCCGGTACCGATGGCGGGAGCCTCACCGTCATCGCGCACTCCATCAAAATCAACGCCGCGACCTTTTCCTACACCGCCGAGTCCGAAGCTCGGGCCATTGTTAGGCGGCGCGGCGAACTCCACCGCTCCGGCGGCAATCAATACGAATATTCCAGGCGCCGGGCCAGTCGGTTCAGCAAATCCGCCGAGTTTGGGCGCTCTGCCGAGTTCCTCAGTCTCCGGTCGGCCCAACAACCCTGGCACAAGCCATCTCGGAAGGCCGGTCGTTGGCAGACCAAGCAACAAACCACACGCAACACAGCCACCTGCCCCTAGAGCGATGCCGCCCGGAGGGCTGATAGGTGGGCTTCCCGGCGCGGGACTTGGCCAGCCGGCCTCAGGCGGTACCCAACCCCGCCGCGTCAACCCCATAGGTGGCGTGATCGGAGGCGGCGGGGCAGGTACAGCCCCTGCTGGCGGTGCTGGCTCACGACCTGGCGGGGCTCGCGGATTCCCTGGGGCACATGTACTTCCGCCGATTGCAAACTCATCCGGTTTCCCCACGGCAATGGGGCAGAGCGCGGCGCATGGCCAGGCGGCGCGCCGCAACGAACCAAGCATGGAACGAACCTGGGATCCGGACCACCCATGGGAAACGGATCGCGGGGTAGACCCCGTAGTCCTTCCGCCGAAGGACGAGGGACCGATCGATCCCGGCCCGGCCATCGGTTTTACCAGGTGAATTCACGTGCAGGGCGGATCTTGATCGCTCTCTCGAGCCTGGCGGCTCTGCTTGGTGTGGGAGTGCCTGCACACGGCGAATCTCTGGCTCCCGCACCCATCGGGGCCGACCGTATCCGTGCTGACCAGTGGCACCTGGACTACCTCGACGTCGAGGCCGCTCACCGCATCAGCCAAGGCGAGGGCGTAATAGTGGCGGTACCCGATACCGGAGTAGATCCCCACCCTGACCTAAAAGAAAATTTGCTGTCCGGCACCAATCTCCTCCCAGGGGCCGTGGGTGACGCCCGGGAGGATCCGAACAGCCATGGCACAGCTATGGCTGGCATCATCGGCGCCCACGGTCATCCTGACGGAGTCGGAGCACTAGGCATCGCACCAAGAGCCCGGGTTCTCCCAATAACAACATCGGGCGCAGACAACGAGGGTAATGCAGATCGCCTAGCAGGGGGAATTGAGTACGCTGTTGCCACTGGCGCAGACGTCATCAGCATTTCCGGTGGAGGTGCCACCTCCTCGCAGCTGTCCCGTGCACTTCGGACTGCACGAGCAGCTGATGTCGTCGTTGTAGCTGCGGCGGGGAACCGGCCGGATGATCAGAACGTGATCTTTCCGGCATCGGCCGAGGGCGTCATTGCCGTCGGCGGCATAGATCGCAGCGGAAAACTAGCCATGATAGCAACGACAGGGCCGGAGATCGACATTGTTGCGCCAGCGGTCGATATCTACAGCACGGGGAGAGGCGGCAGATACCAGAAGAGCACCGGCACCTCGAATTCCACCGCCATTGTTGCTGGGGCTGTTGCTTTGATCAGGGCTAAGTATCCGCATCTGCCGGCGAATGAGGTGGTGCATCGGTTGACTGCTACGGCTGTCGACAAGGGACCGCCGGGGCGGGACGACCAGTACGGCTATGGCGTGATTGACATCGTCGCGGCGCTGACCGCCGACGTGCCTCCGATCGGCTTCGACTCCACTACGTCTCAGGCCCCGATCACCCCGCCGGCAAACCCTCGGGCGGACTCCCGGGACGGGGACAGTGCGGCGACGATGCGCGGCCTCGTCACGTTGGGCGTGATCGTGGCGGCGGGAGGCGCATGGGCCTTTGTCGCCAGGCGCCGCCGGCGCAGCGACGATCCGCCTCCGCGCATCAGCCGGTGAGACGAGAGGCGATCAAGCGCATCGGGCCTGCGGCTACTTGATCGAACCCGCGCGAGCCACCCACGCGGCAGGCTGCCCGGTCACGTTCGCGATCTGGTCGAAGTCGCGGTCGTAGTGCAGCAGGGACAGGCCGTGGTACTCGGCCGTCGCCGCGATGAGCAGATCGACCGCGCCGGCGGAACGATGCACGCCTCGCTCTGTGAGGTCGTGCTGGATCTCGGCAGCCCGCTCGTAGACGCGGTCCGGCATCATCACCCAGCCGAACACCGTTCGGAGTTGATGCTGAAGCCACTCGCGGTCTGCGACGGACCGAGCGGTGTACAGGAATTCCAACTCGATGACGGGGCAGACGGCGATCAGGCCGGCTGTCAGGGGCGACTCCCACCGGGCGCGCAGCTCAGCGTTGCGCAGCAGGCGAACCAACGCGCTGGTGTCGACCAAATAGTCAGCGAGCCTCACGACCGGTAGGCGCCCTTGTCGAGCAGTTCATCGAAGTCACCGGCCTCAGCGCGGTTGGCGAGTTCGGCAAGCGCTCTGGCGCGACGGAGCCGTGCCGCTCCCTCCCGGAGCGCCACGTTCACTGTTTCCTTCTTGGTCTTGGTCCCGAAGGCTTCGGCTGCATCGGCCAGGGCCTCGTCGTCCACATCCACCAGAATCTTGGTCATGGCCACCCCTATATACCGTGAACGCATCGAGTATATCCCCGACCCGGCCCTGGATCCCGTTGTTTGCACTCGGGGGACCCGACGTGCCCCCGCTGTCCACGTCGCCCGGTAACGTCGGCGGGGTGTCCGGATCTCTGCCGCTCCGTCTCGTACTCGCCTCGGCGAGCCCCGCCCGCCGCAAGACCCTCCAGGCCGCCGGCATCGAGCCGGACGTGCTGGTCAGTGGCGTCGACGAATCGTTGGTGGTGACGGACCGGGCGGAGGACCTCTGCCGCGAACTGGCGCGGCTCAAGGCGCAGGCCGTGCTGACCCGGCTGCGGCCGTCCGACGACCAGCGCACGCTGGTGATCGGCTGCGACTCGGTGCTGGAGTTCGACGGCGGGATCTTCGGCAAGCCGGCGGACGCGGCGGACGCCGTACGCCGGTGGAAGCGGATGCGGGGACGCAGCGGCGTCCTGCACAGCGGGCACTGCCTCATCGACATCGCGGCAGGGCGCCGGGCCGAGGCGGTCGCCTCGACGACCGTGCACTTCGCCGACATCAGTGACGACGAGGTGGCCGCGTACGTCGCCACGGGTGAGCCGCTGGCGGTGGCCGGCGCGTTCACGATCGACGGGCTGGGCGGGCCGTTCGTGGAGCGGATCGAGGGCGACCCGGGCACGGTGGTGGGCCTCTCCCTGCCCCTGCTGCGTCGCCTCCTGGCCGAGCTGGACCTGCGGATCACCGACCTGTGGACGAAGGTCGCGCCGGGCAACCAGTCGGTCGAGCCGCTCCCCTGACGCCGGCACCAGAAACAAGCCGCCACGAGGCGACGGCCCGCGCGAGGAGAAGCCGGCACCGGGAGAAGGCCGGCACGAGGAGAGACACGATGACCACGAAGTCCATCCCGCTCACGCCGGAGCTGCACGCGTACCTCGTGGCGCACGGCTCGCCGCCGGACGACGTCATGCGGGACCTGATCGACGAGACCCGCGCGGCGTTGCCGGGCGACGCGCAGATGCAGGTCGCCCCGGAGCAGGCCGCGTTCCTGACCTTCCTGACCCGGCTCCTGAACGTGCGACAGGCGGTCGAGGTCGGCACGTTCACCGGGCTCTCCGCGCTGGCGATCGCCCGCGGACTGGCCGAGGGCGGGCGGCTGACGTGCCTGGACATCTCGGAGGAGTACACGGGCATCGCCCGGCGGTACTGGGCGCGCGCGGGCGTGGCGGACCGGATCGACCTGCGGATCGGGCCGGCCGCCGACACTCTGCACGACATGCCGCACGAGCGTCACCTCGACTTCGCCTTCATCGACGCGGACAAGACCGGGTACCCGATCTACTGGTCCGAGCTGGTGCCGCGGATGCGTCCGGGCGGAGTGATCGCGGTGGACAACGTGCTGCGCGGCGGCCGGGTGATCGCGCCGCAGAACGCGGACGACCGGGCGATCGCGGCGTTCAACGACGAGGTCCTGGCCGACGTCCGGGTCGAGGCGGTGATGCTTCCCGTCGCCGACGGCCTCACGCTCGCCCGCGTGCTCTAAGCGACGCGGACCGGGAGCGCGGCCGGCTTCGAGGTCCGGTCGCGGAGACTGCGGCCGAGGCGGACGGCGAGCAGCGCGGCCACGGCGATGAAGGCGGGCAGGAACAGGAACGCCAGGTGCGGTCCGACCTCGTCGGCCACCCTGCCGAGGGCGACCGGCGCGATCCCGAAACCCACCGCCATGGAGTACGACGCCCAGCCGGCCGCCTTGTCCGCGGCGGGCCCGGCGACGGCCAGCGCGATCGAGATGGCCAGCGGGTAGTGCAGCGCGTTGCCGAGGCCCAGCACGACCAGTCCGGCGACCGCGAGGCCTCCGATCGGGGTGGCCCAGAACAGCGTGAAGCCGGCCAGGGAGAGTCCCAGCGCGGCGAGCAGCAGCGGGACGGGCCGGTACCGCAGGGCGATGCGGCCGCCGACCAGCCGCCCGGCGAACATCCCGCCGACGATCGCGGCCACGGCGGCCGAGGCGGCACCCGCGCCCAGCCCGGCGTGCGTACGGAGCACGTCGGCGGTCCAGAGCGACAGGCACACCTCGATCGAACCGGTCACCGCCATGAGGACCCAGGCGACCCAGTACGCCTGCGGCAACCGGCGAGGAACCGGCGTGCCGGAGGCGGGCACCGCCGGCCGGGCACCGGGAGCCGCGGCAGCGGGGTCGGCCTCCGGACCGCGTACCCGGAAGGTCAGGGCGGCGAGCGCGACCAGCGCGATCAGGCCGACCTCGGCGGCCATCGCGGGCCGCCAGCCCCACCCCGCGTCCACGCTGGCGCCGATGACCAGCGGGGCGAGGATGCCCATGCCGGCGCAGGCGGCGTTCGCCTCGCTCAGCGCGGCCGGCGCGGCGACGCCGTGCCGGGCGGTGAGCACCACGGTGACGCCGCTGATCACCATCATGCCGAAGGTGGCGATCACCGCCATGGCGGTGATGGTGGCGGGCAGGGCGCGGAAGGTACCGAAGGCGGTGACGCCGAGCGCGACCCCGGCCAGGCCGGTCCAGATCGCCGGACCGCGGCCGATGCGGCGGGCCAGCGGCGCGAAGAGCGCGCCGCCGAGCAGCGCGCCGACGGCGATGCCGGTGCTGTGCAGGCTGGCGACGGCGGCCGAGGTGCCCTGTTCGTCGCGGAGCAGCGGGACGACCGGGCCGAAGCCGTAGAGGAAGAAGCCCCACAGACCCAGCTGGGCGTAGGCGAGCCAGGTGGTCCGGTCACGGGTGAGGCGCGGCACTGGCCTCACGCTACAAGCGCTCAACCGTCGCCCCGCCGTGGGTGAGAGCCAGGTCTCGTTCGGCGGACGCCGCGGGTGGGCATGAACGCGGGCGGAGAGTGCGGCATCCCACACTGAGCGATCGTTAGGGGCGTCAGGGTGGCCGATACACTCCCGGTCAGTAACCTCCCGGGAGGAGCCACCAAGGTGCGCAAGGTACTCATCGCCAACCGCGGCGAGATCGCCGTCCGCGTCATCCGCGCCTGCCGCGACGCCGGCCTGGGCAGCGTCGCCGTCTACGCGGACTCGGACCGGGACGCCCTGCACGCCACTCTGGCCGACGAGGCGTACGCCCTCGGCGGTGACACCGCGGCCGACAGCTACCTGCGGATCGACAAGCTGATCGACGTCGCCGCCAAGGCCGGCGCCGACGCCGTGCACCCCGGCTACGGCTTCCTCTCGGAGAACGCCGACTTCGCCCAGGCGGTCATCGACGCCGGGCTGACCTGGATCGGCCCCACCCCGCAGGCGATCCGCGACCTCGGTGACAAGGTCACCGCCCGGCACATCGCCCAGCGCGCCGGCGCGCCCCTGGTCCCCGGCACGCCGGACCCGGTCGGCAACGCCGACGAGGTGATGGCCTTCGCCGTCGACCACGGCCTGCCGGTCGCCATCAAGGCGGCCTTCGGCGGCGGCGGGCGCGGCCTCAAGGTGGCCCGCACGATGGAGGAGATCCCGCACCTGTTCGAGTCGGCCACCCGGGAGGCGGTCGCCGCGTTCGGCCGGGGTGAGTGCTTCGTCGAGCGGTACCTGGACAAGCCCCGCCACGTCGAGGCCCAGGTCCTCGCCGACCAGCACGGCAACGTGATCGTGGTCGGCACCCGGGACTGCTCCCTCCAGCGCCGGCACCAGAAGCTGGTCGAGGAGGCCCCGGCGCCGTTCCTCACCGAGGCCCAGCGGACGCAGATCCACGAGTCCGCCAAGGCGATCTGCCGTGAGGCCGGCTACCACGGCGCCGGCACGGTCGAGTACCTGGTCGGCGCCGACGGCACGATCTCCTTCCTGGAGGTCAACACCCGGCTCCAGGTCGAGCACCCGGTGACCGAGGAGACCGCCGGCATCGACCTGGTCCGCGAGCAGTTCCGCATCGCCGACGGCGAGAAGCTGCGCTTCACGGAGGACCCGACGCCGCGCGGGCACTCCATCGAGTTCCGGATCAACGGCGAGGACCCGGGCCGCAACTTCCTGCCCGCCCCGGGCACGATCACCGCGCTGCGCCTGCCCACCGGCCCGGGCGTCCGGGTGGACACCGGCATCTCCGCCGGTGACGTGATCGGCGGCAACTTCGACTCGCTGCTCGCCAAGGTCATCATCACCGGCGAGACGCGCGCCGAGGCGATCGAGCGGGCCCGCCGCGCGCTGGACGAGATGGTGGTCGAGGGCATGGCCACCGCGCTGCCGTTCCACCGCCTGGTGGTCCGGGACGAGGCCTTCACCGCCGAGCCGTTCACCGTGCACACCCGGTGGATCGAGACCGAGTTCGACAACACCGTCCCGGCCTTCACCGCGCCGGCCGGCGCCGTCGAGGGCCCGGCCGAACGCGAGACCGTCGTGGTCGAGGTGGGCGGCAAGCGGCTGGAGGTCAGCCTCCCGGCCGGCTTCGGCGGGGGTACGACCACCGCGTCGCCCGCCGCGAAGAAGCCGGCCCGCCGGGGCGGTGGCGCCAAGGCCGGTGCCACGGTCAGCGGGGACGCGCTCACCTCGCCGATGCAGGGCACGATCGTGAAGATCGCGGTCGCCGACGGTGACACCGTGGCCGAGGGCGACCTGGTGGTGGTGCTGGAGGCGATGAAGATGGAGCAGCCGCTGCACGCCCACAAGGCGGGCACGATCAGCGGCCTCTCCGCCGAGGTCGGCGCGGTCATCACGGCCGGCGCGGCGATCTGCACCATCGCCTGAGGCGCCTCAGCGGAGGGTTTCGGCGGCCACCGCGCGGACGGCGGCCGTGAGCGCCGTCAGGGCGGCCGACTTCAGCCGCCAGTGCTGCCAGTACAGCGGGACGTCGACCGTGCGTCCGGGGGCGATGTCGACGCAGCGCCCGGACGCCAGGTCGGCGTCGGCGATCTGCTCGGGTACCAGCGCCCAGCCGAGGCCCAGCCGGATCGCCTCGCTGAACGCCGGCACCGACGGCAGGTAGTGCGCCGGCGGCTCCAGCTCGCGGCCGGTCACCGAGCGCAGGAACCGGTGCTGCAACCGGTCCTTGCGGTCGAACACCATCACCGACGCCTCCGCCAGCGCCCCCGGGGTCGCGCCGTCGGGGAACCACCGCCCGGCGAACGCCGGCGACGCCAGCGCCCGGTAGCGCATGGCGCCCAGCCGCTGCACCCGGCACCCCTGCACCGGCTCCCGCTGGGCGGTCACCGCCGCCGTCACCGATCCGTCGCGGAGCAGCTCGGCGGTGTGCTCCTGGTCGTCCTGCCGGATGTCGAAGGAGAGGTCGAGCGGCTCCGGCACCCGGGCCAGCGCGGCGGGGAACCAGGTGCCCAGGGAGTCGGCGTTCACCACCACCGCGACGCGCGTACGGCCCCGGCCGCCGACCAGCGGCCCCCGCGCCTCGGCCAGTGCCTCCTGCTCCAGGAGGGCGAGCTGGCCGGCGAGGCGCAGCAGCGGCTCCCCCGCCTCCGTGGGCCGGCACGGGCGGTGCCGTCGCACCAGAACCTGGCCGACCGTCTCCTCCAGGGCCTTGATCCGCTGGCTCACCGCGGACGGCGTCACATGCAGCAGCCGGGCGGCCGCGTCGAAGCTGCCCTCCGCGACCACGGCGGCGAGCGTCCGGAGCTGGACGGCGTCGAGCATAAGAGAATCTTACGGAACGTCAGATTCTTTAGCTGGACCGCATGAAGCCGGGGCACCTACGGTCGTGGGGTGGTCGCCTCCGCCCTCGCCGGGTTCTCCCTCTCCGTCGCCCTGATCGTCGCCATCGGCGCGCAGAACGCGTTCGTCCTGCGCCAGGGGCTGCGCCGGGAGCACGTCGTACCGGTCGTGCTCACCTGCGCGGTCTCCGACGCCCTGCTGATCGGCGCCGGCATCGCCGGAGTGGGCGCCCTGGTGGCGGACCGGCCCGGCCTGCTCACCGCCGTCCGGTGGGGCGGCGCCGCGTTCCTGCTGTGCTACGCGGTGCTCGCCGCCCGGCGGGCGCTACGGCCGGACGCGCTGCGGCCCGCGGACCGTCCCCCGTCGCGACTGCGGACCACCCTGCTGGCGTGCCTCGCCTTCACCTACCTCAACCCGCACGTCTACCTGGACACCGTGCTGCTGCTCGGCGGCGTCGCCCAGCAGCACCCGCACCGGTGGGTGTTCGGGGCGGGAGCCGCCACGGCCAGCCTGGCCTGGTTCACGGCGCTCGGGGCGGGCGCGTACCGGCTCGGGCCGCTGCTCGCGCGTACCGCGGTGTGGCGGGTCCTCGACGGCGTGATCGCCGTGGTGATGGCCGGGCTGGCGGCGGCGCTGGTCCTGGCCTGAGCGGGGTGCCGACCTCGGCCCCGCCGGGATGTCGGCACCCGCCCCGCGCGGTGCTTTCCGCCACCACCGGCGGCGCGACCTCCGGCGGGCGGTCATGATGGCCGGGTGCGGTTCCTTCACGGCGCGGTCCCCGCGCACGACCTGACCTACAACGACGTCTTCATGGCGCCGGCCCGCTCCGAGGTCGCGTCCCGCCTCGACGTCGACCTCGCGACCAGCGACGGGACGGGCACGACGATCCCGCTGGTGGTGTCGAACATGACCGCGGTGTCCGGCCGGCGCATGGCGGAGACGGTCGCCCGGCGCGGCGCCATCGCGGTGATCCCGCAGGACATCCCGATCGAGGTGGTCGCGAACGTCGTCGCCTGGGTCAAGCAGCGGCACCTGGTGCACGACACCGCGATCACGCTCGGCCCGACCGACACCGTCGGTGACGCGATCCACCTGCTGCCGAAGCGATCGCACGGCGCGGTGATCGTGGTCGACGAGGCGGGCCGGCCGGTCGGTGTGGTGACCGAGGCGGACACGGTGGGCGTGGACCGGTTCGCGCAGTTGCGGCACGTGATGTCGACCGAGCTGCACACCGTGCCGGCGGACGCGGACCCGCGTACCGGCTTCGACCGGCTCTCGGCGGGCCGCCGCCGGCTCGCTCCCGTGGTGGACGCGGAGGGACGGCTCATCGGGGTGCTGACCCGGCAGGGCGCGCTGCGCGCGACGCTGTACAAGCCGGCCGTCGACGACCGTGGCCGGCTCCGGATCGCCGCGGCGGTCGGCATCAACGGCGACGTCGCCGGCAAGGCCGCCGCACTGCTGGAGGCCGGGGTCGACACGCTCGTCGTTGACACCGCGCACGGCCACCAGGAGCGGATGATCTCCGCGCTGCGGAAGGTGCGCAAGGTCGACCCGGCCGTCCCGGTCGCGGCCGGCAACGTGGTCACCGCCGACGGCGTACGCGACCTCGTCGAGGCGGGCGCCGACATCGTCAAGGTCGGCGTCGGCCCGGGCGCGATGTGCACCACCCGGATGATGACCGGGGTGGGCCGGCCCCAGTTCTCGGCGGTGCTGGACTGCGCCGCGGCGGCACGCGAGCTGGGCCGGCACGTGTGGGCCGACGGTGGGGTCCGGCATCCGCGCGACGTGGCGCTGGCGCTGGCGGCGGGCGCGTCGAACGTGATGATCGGGTCGTGGTTCGCCGGCACGTACGAGTCGCCCGGCGACCTCTACGTCGAGGCGGACGGCCGGCGCTACAAGGAGAGCTTCGGCATGGCATCGGCCCGCGCGGTCAGCGCCCGGACGGCGGAGGACTCCGCGTACGACCGCGCGCGGAAGGCGATCTTCGAGGAGGGCATCTCCTCGGCACGGATGTACCTCGACCCGAACCGGCCCGGCGTCGAGGACCTGATCGACGAGATCATCTCCGGGGTACGCAGCGCCTTCACGTACGCCGGGGCGCACAACCTCGCGGAGTTCCACGAGCGGGCGCTGGTCGGCGTGCAGAGCGCGGCCGGCTACACCGAGGGGATGCCGCTGCCGACGAGCTGGTGACCGGCTGAGCCGCCCGACGTCGGTGATCGGCTGGACCGCCCGACGTCGGTGATCGGCTCAGCCGCCCGACGTCGTCGCCGGCGTCGGTTGGCGGGACGGCGGGGACGGCTCGGGGTGGTCCCGGGGCAGCCGGGCGCAGGCGAGCAGGCCGACCAGGAGGAAGCCGGCGGCGGAGAAGGCCGCGTACCGGGTGGCGTCGGAGAAGGCGGCCTTCGCCTCCTCCGCGATCGGCGCGGTACGCGGATCGGCGGCGAGGCCGCCGATCGCCGCGCCGGCGCTCTCCCGGACGGCGGCCACGATCTGCTCGCGCTGGGCCGGGTCGACACCGGGCTGGTCGGCGAGCCGGTCGCCGAGGATCCCGCCCAGGCCGGCGAAGAGCACGGTGCCCAGCACCGCGATGCCGAGCGCCGACCCCACCTGCCGCGCGGTGCTCTGCACGCCCGAGCCCTGGCCGCTCTGCCGGACCGGCACCTCCCGCAGCGACACCCCGGTGAGCTGGGCGGTGGCCAGGCCGACCCCGACGCCGTAGAGGAACAGGAAGCCCAGCGGCGCCCACCAGGACGTGTCCGGGGCGACGACCGTACCGAGGCCGGCGATGCCGGCGAGTTCGGCGGCGACGCCGACCTGCACGACGCGGGCGGCGCCCCACCGCTGGACGAGTGGTGCGCCGAGACCGCTGGCCAGAAAGCTGCCGACGGCGAGGGGCAGCAGGGCGAGGCCGGTGTCGAACGCGCTGTAGCCGAGGACGTTCTGGTACCACAGCGGAAGGGCGAAGAGCAGGCCGAACTCGCCCAGGCTGACGATCGCGGCGGCGACGACGGCGTTGCGGAACGAGCCGATCCGGAACAGCGACAGGTCGAGCAGGGCGGCCCGGCCGGACCGGCTGCGGCGGACCTGGTGGGCGACGAAGACGGCGAGGGTGACCAGGCCGACCAGCCCGGCCACCGGCACCGGCGAGATCGCGGCGGTCCAGTCCAGTCCGAACAGGCTGAACGGCTTCTCCCGCTCCCACCACCCGTAGGTGCGCCCCTCGATGAGCGCGAAGACGACGCCGGTCATGCCGACGACCGAGAGCAGGGCGCCGAGCCAGTCGAGCCCCCGCTCCGCGCGCTCGTCCCGGGACTCGCGTACCAGTGCGAGCGTGGCGGCCACGACCAGCGCGCCGACCGGCACGTTGATGCCGAACGCCCATCGCCAGGACAGCTCCGTGGTGAGCCAGCCGCCGAGGAGTGGGCCCAGGGCGGCGGCGCCGCCGATGGTGGACCCCCAGATCGCGAACGCGATCCCCTTCTCCCGCCCGGTGAACGTGGCGTTCAACAGGGACAGCGAGGTCGGCAGGATCATGGCGCCGCCGAGCCCCTGGAGCACCCGCGCGCCGATCAGCGCCTCGCCGGACCCGGCCACCGCGGCGAGCACGCTGGCCGCGACGAAGACCACCACGCCGGCGACGAACGCCCGCCGCCGGCCGGCGCGGTCGGCGAATCGGCCGGCGACCAGCAGCAGGGCGGCGAAGACCAGGGTGTACGCCTCCTGGACCCACTGCGCGTCGGTGGCGGTGATGCCGAGGTCCCGGATGATCGCGGGTACGGCGACGTTGACGATGGTGGCGTCGACGATGATCGTCGCGACTCCGAGGCTGATCGCGAGGAGCCCCCACCAGCGCGCGCGTCCCTGCACCGGCATGCCCGCCTCCGATCGCTAGATTGTCTAGCTACATGAGATGCTAGCTTTCACCGATGGAACGCCCTCCGTCAACCACCGGCGGCTCGCGCCGCGGGCCGTACAGCGAGGCGCCGTCGACGAGCGCCACCGCCCGGGCGTTGCGCGAGGTGATCCGGGCCGCCGGCGACACCCGCGGTGCCCTGGCCCGCCGTCTCGGCATCGGGGCGACGGACGCCGCCGCCATCGACCACCTGGTCTCCAGCCCGGACGTCCTCGGCCCGGCGGAACTGGGCAACCGGCTCGGGATCCGCTCGGCCTCGGCCACCACCCTGGTGGACCGGCTCGTGCGGGCCGGCCACGTCGAGCGCGCACCGCACCCGCAGGACCGGCGCCGGCTGGCGCTCCAGGTCACCGACCAGGCGTACGACGAGGTGCTGGAGGCACTACGCCCGATGCTGGCCGGGATCGAACAGGCGGTCGCCCGGCTCACGCCGGAGCAGGCGGCGGCGACCACCGCGTTCCTGCGGGAGGTGGCGGCGGTGATGCGGGAGTACGTCGTTACCGCCCCGGGCGACCCGGGTGGGCGGTCGACGGCGGGCTGAGTCAGCGGGGCCCGAAGAGGCGGTGGATGACGGCTCGCGCCGCCGCCTGCGGATCGTCGCCCACGTCGGCGGGCAGGGCGCCGGCGTTCCAGAGCGTGGCGAAGCCGTGGACGATCGACCAGGCAGCCAACGCGTCGCCCCGGGCGTCGCCGGACGTACCGTGCCCGGGCGGAAGGTCGGCGACCGCCGCGTGCAGAGCGCCTCCCGACCGTTCGCGCGCGGCCACCACCTCCGGCGCCTCACGGCGGTAGAGGTCGGGGCGGAACATCACCTCGAAGTGGGCCCGGTGGCGGACGGCGAAGTCCACATAGGCCACCCCGGCCTCCAGCAGGCCGCCGTCGGCGCCGTGCAGCGCCTCGGCGAGCAGGTCGAAGCCCTCCACCGCGAGCGCCGTGAGCAGGCCGGCCTTGTCGCCGAAGTGGTGCGCGGGCGCCGCGTGCGACACGCCCGCCCGGCGGGCGAGGTCCCGAAGGCTCAGTGCCGCCGGCCCGGACTCCTCGATCACCTCGGCCGCGGCGGCGAGCAGGGCCCGGCGCAGATCGCCGTGGTGGTAGCTCCGGGTGCCAGTCATGCGCCGATCCTATCTTTCCATTGACAAGATGGCGCCACCGGGGCAATCTTGACGTCGACAAGATAGGTCGAGGAGGTCTCGTTGATTCCGCTGATCGCCCTGGTCGCCGGAGCCGCCGTGGCCCGACTGGCCGGTTTGGCCGGCGTGGCCGCGCTCGACGGGTGGCAGCCGGCCCTGCGGGTGGGGCTGGCCCTCATGTTCGTCCTGACCGGCGCGGCCCACTTCGGCCCGCGACGCCGGGCCGACCTCGTGGCGATGGTGCCGCCCCGACTCCCGCATCCCGGGCTCCTGGCCACCCTGACCGGGGTGCTCGAACTGCTCGGAGCCGTGGCACTGCTCGTCCCGGCCACCGCCCGGTGGGCCGCCGCCGGTCTGGTGGTGCTGATGCTCGCCATGTTCCCGGCCAACGTGTCGGCGGCCCGGCGCGGCCTCACTCTGGCGGGCCGGCCGGTGACGCCGATCGGCGCCCGTTCGGCTCTCCAGGTGCTGTTCGTCGCCACCGCCGCGGCAATTTCGTTTGGCCCCTGACTGTCAGGCCGCTAATCTGGCGCTCATGGAGCTGATCCGCCTCGACGACGTCCCACTCGGGCGGCTGCTGGTGGTGGCCGGGCACCTGACGAGCCAGCGATGGAACCGCTGGCTCGCCGAGGAGCACGGCCTCACCCAGGCCGGCATGGTCACCCTGCTGACCCTGGCCGAGCACGGCGAGCTGCCGCACCGCGCGGTGGCCGAGCGGTGCTTCGTCAAGCCGGCCACCCTGACCGGCATCGTCGACACCCTGGAACGCGACGGCCTGGTCGAGCGGCAGCGGCACGCCACGGACCGGCGCAGCGTCAAGCTGACGCTCACCTCCGCCGGCCGGGCCCGCGCCGACGCGCTCCGGGCGATGATGCGCTCCGACCGTCCGCTCACCCCGGTCGACGCCGACCCGGAGAAGGCGGCGGTGGTCCGGGAGTTCCTGCTGGCGGTCATCGGCAGCGCGGACGCCGCCGTGCCGGAGGGCGGCCCGACGTGCTGATCCGGTTGCTGCGCACGCACCTGCGCCCATACCGCCGGCCGTTGGCCGCGGTGGTGGCCCTCCAGTTCGTCGGCACGATGGCCTCGCTCTACCTGCCGAGCCTCAACGCCGACATCATCGACCTCGGCGTGGCCCGGGGCGACACCGGATACATCGTGCGGACCGGCGGCTGGATGCTCGTGGTCAGCCTGGTGCAGATCGTCTGCGCCGTCGCCGCCGTCTACCTCGGTGCCCGCACCGCGGCGGCCTTCGGCCGGGACGTGCGCGCGGCGGTCTTCGCGCACGTGAACCGCTTCTCCGCCCGCGAGGTCGCCCGGTTCGGGGCCCCGTCGCTGATCACCCGCAACACCAACGACGTGCAGCAGGTGCAGGTGCTCGTGCTGATGAGCGCCATCGCGCTGGTGGCCGCACCGATCATGAGCGTCGGTGGCGTGGTGATGGCGCTGCGCGAGGACGTCGGGCTCTCCTGGCTGATGCTCGTCAGCGTGCCGGTGCTGGCCGCCGGCCTGGGCCTGGTTATCCGGCGGATGGTGCCCGGGTTCCGTCTCATGCAGACGCGCATCGACACGGTGAACCGGGTGCTGCGCGAGCAGATCACCGGCATCCGCGTCGTCCGGGCGTTCGTCCGGGAGCCGTACGAGACGGCACGTTTCGCCGCCGCCAACGCCGACCTGACCGCGACGGCCCTGCGGACCGGCCGACTGGGCGCCCTGATCTTTCCCGTCGTGATGCTGGTGCTCAACGTCTCCAGCGTCGCGGTGCTGTGGTTCGGCGCGCGGCGGGTGGGCGCCGGTGCGATCGAGGTCGGCGCGCTCACGGCCTTCCTGCAGTACCTGATGCAGATCCTGATGGCGGTCATGATGGCCACCTTCATGCTGATGATGGTGCCGCGGGCGACGGTCTGCGCCGAGCGCGTCGTCGAGGTGCTGGACACCGACTCCTCCGTGGTTCCCCCGGCGCAACCGGTCACCGACCTGCCGCCGCGGGCCGAGCTGGAGCTGCGGGACGTGCGCTTCCAGTACCCGGGCGCGGCCGAGCCGGTGCTGCGGAACGTCTCGTTCCGGGTGGCGCCGGGCACGACCACGGCGGTCGTTGGCGGCACCGGCGCCGGCAAGACCACCCTGCTCTCCCTGATCCCGCGGCTGGTCGACGTGACCTCCGGCGCCGTGCTGGTGGACGGCGTGGACGTCCGGGACCTGGCGCCCGACGAGCTGTGGCGGCGGATCGGCCTGGTGCCGCAGCGCCCCTACCTGTTCAGCGGCACGGTGGCGAGCAACCTCCGCCTCGGCAACCCGGACGCGACCGACGCCGAGCTGTGGGCGGCGCTGGAGGTGGCGCAGGCGCGCGACTTCGTCGAGGCGATGCCCGAGGGGCTGGACGCGCCGATCGCGCAGGGCGGCACCAACGTCTCCGGCGGCCAGCGGCAGCGGCTGGCGATCGCCCGGGCCCTGGTACGCCGGCCGGAGATCTACCTGTTCGACGACTCGTTCTCGGCGCTGGACCTGGGCACCGACGCGCGGCTACGGGCGGCGTTGCGGCCGGTCACCACCGACGCGGCGGTGGTGACCGTGGCACAGCGGGTCTCCACGATCGTCGATGCCGACCAGATCGTCGTCCTGGAGGGCGGGGCGGTGGTCGGGGTCGGGCGGCACGCGGAGCTGCTGGACGACTGCCCCACGTACGCCGAGATCGTCGCGTCCCAGCAGACCACGGGGGTGGCAGCGTGAGCGGCGAGCGGAACACGGGGCGCGGCGTCGAGAGTCCTCGTGGCGGCGGCCCGGCTGCGGTCGTACCGCAGGGACGGCCGGCCCCCGACGGGCCGGTGCCCCGGCGACTGCCGGCCGGCGGCCAGCGCGGCGGTCCGCCGTGGATGGGGGCCGGGATGCCCGCCGAGCGGTCGATGACCTTCGGGCCGTCGGCCCGGCGGCTGCTCGGACGGTTGCGCCCGCACCGCCCCCAGCTGGTCGGGGTGGTCGGGCTCGCGGTGCTCGGCGTCGGGCTCAGCGCGGTCGGGCCGAAGGTGCTCGGGCACGCCACCGACCTGATCTTCGCCGGGGTGCTGGGCCGGCAGCTGCCGCCCGGTACGACGACCGAGCAGGCCGCCGCGGCGGCCCGGGCGGCGGGCGACGACAGCTTCGCCGACGTGATCACCCGGATGGGCGTGGTGCCCGGCGCGGGGATCGACACGTCCGCGCTGGCCCGGGTGCTGCTGCTGGCCCTCGGCCTCTACGTCGCGGCGGCCGCACTGACCTGGTGGCAGGGGTGGCTGCTCACCGGTGTGGTGCAGCGGACCGTCCACCGGCTACGCGAGGACGTGGAGGCGAAGCTCAACCGGCTGCCGCTGCCGTACTTCGACCGGCAGCCGCGCGGGGAGCTGCTCAGCCGGGTCACCAACGACATCGACAACATCTCCATCAGCCTCCAGCAGACGCTGAGCCAGCTGCTCACCTCGCTGCTCACCGTCGTCGGCGT
Source organism: Micromonospora thermarum (assembly GCF_012034245.1). Classification (GTDB taxonomy): domain Bacteria; phylum Actinomycetota; class Actinomycetes; order Mycobacteriales; family Micromonosporaceae; genus Micromonospora; species Micromonospora thermarum. The sequence continues at coordinate 67,326 of NZ_JAATEO010000011.1, forward strand.
CCTCGCCATGATGTTCTGGATCTCGCCGCTGCTGGCCCTGGTCGCGCTGGTCGCGGTGCCGCTGTCGGTCGTGGTCACCCAGCGGATCGCGAAGCGCTCGCAGGGTCAGTTCATCGCCCAGTGGACACACACCGGCGAGCTGAACGGGCAGGTCGAGGAGGCGTTCACCGGCCACGAGCTGGTCAAGGTCTTCGGCCGGCAGCGCGAGGTGCAGGCGGCCTTCGCCGCGAAGAACGAGGAGCTGTTCCGGGCCAGCTTCGGCGCCCAGTTCATCTCCGGGATCATCATGCCGGCGATGATGTTCATCGGGAACCTCAGCTACGTGGCGATCGCCGTGGTCGGCGGTCTCCGGGTGGCCTCGGGGACGATGACCCTGGGCGACGTGCAGGCGTTCATCCAGTACTCCCGCCAGTTCACCCAGCCGCTCACCCAGGTCGCGTCGATGGCGAACCTGCTCCAGTCCGGGGTGGCCTCCGCCGAGCGGGTGTTCGCGGTGCTCGACGCCGAGGAGCAGACCCCGGACCCGGCCGTGCCGGCCCGGGTGGCCGACCCGCGCGGGCGCGTCGAGTTCCAGCACGTCTCCTTCCGGTACGCCCCGGAGAAGCCGCTGATCGAGGACCTGTCGCTGGTCGCCGAGCCCGGCCAGACCGTGGCCATCGTCGGGCCCACCGGTGCCGGCAAGACCACCCTGGTCAACCTGATCATGCGCTTCTACGAGCTGGACGCCGGCCGGATCACCCTCGACGGGGTGGACGTCACCCGGCTGACCCGCGACGACCTGCGCGGTCGGGTCGGCATGGTGCTCCAGGACACGTGGCTCTTCGGCGGCACGATCCGCGACAACATCGCGTACGGGCGACCGGGCGCCACCGAGGAGGAGATCCTGGCGGCGGCGCGGGCGACGTTCGTCGACCGCTTCGTCCGCAGCCTCCCGGACGGCTACGACACCGTCATCGACGAGGAGGGGAGCAACGCCAGCGCCGGGGAGAAGCAGCTCATCACCATCGCCCGCGCGTTCCTCGCCGAGCCGTCCCTGCTGATCCTCGACGAGGCGACCAGCTCGGTGGACACGAGGACCGAGGTGCTGCTCCAGCGGGCGATGGCGGCGTTGCGGTCGGACCGCACGAGCTTCGTCATCGCGCACCGGCTGTCCACGATCCGCGACGCCGACCTGATCCTGATGATGGAGGACGGCCGGATCGTCGAGCAGGGCACCCACGACGAGTTGCTCGCCGCCGGCGGGGCGTACGCGCGCCTCTACCGGGCCCAGTTCAGCCAGGCGACGGCGGGCGAGCCCGAGCCGGCGGTGGCGCAGTGAACGCCGGTCCGGTCCCCGCGCGGTGTGCGCGGGGACCGGCGGGTCGCTCAGCCGGCCGGCAGGAGGTCCGCCGAGCGGGCGGCGACCGCCCGTCCGACCAGCCCGAGCGCCTCGGCGGCCGGCATCGGATCCAGGGTCCGACCGCCCCGCAGGCGCAGCGAGACCCGTCCGTCGGCCGCCTCGCGGGGGCCGATCACCGCCACGTACGGGACGCGGGCGCGGGCGGCGTCCCGGATCCGGGCGCCCAGCGAGCCAGCCCGCTCCACCTCGACGCGCAGCCCGGCAGCGAGCGCGTCGGCGGCGAGGCGGCCGGCCGCCGCGTCCTGCCCGTCGTCGATCGGCAGCACGACCAGCTGCACCGGGGCGTACCAGGGCGGGAACGCGCCCTGGTGCACCTCGACCAGGTACGCGAACAGCCGCTCCATGCTCCCGACCAGGCTGCGGTGCACCATCACCGGCCGCCGCCGGGCCCCACCCGAGTCGGTGTACGACAGGTCGAAGCGCTCCGGCTTGTCGAAGTCGAGCTGGACGGTGGAGATGGTCGACTCCCGGCCGGCCGCGTCGACGATCTGGACGTCGATCTTCGGGCCGTAGAAGGCCGCCTCCCCCGGGCCCTCCGCGTACTCCACCCCGTCGAGCGCGGCGCGCAGCAGGTCCTCGGCCCGCGCCCACCGGGCGTCGTCACCGACGTACCTCTCCCCCGGCCCGCGCAGCGACAGCCGGAACCCCGCCGGTCGGACACCGAGCGCGGCGTGCGCCTCGCGGATCAACCGCAGGATCTCCGCCACCTCCTCGCCGACCCGCTCCAGCGCGCAGAAGTTGTGCGCATCGTTCAGGGAGATGGCGCGTACCCGGGCCAGCCCGCCGAGCACGCCGGAGCGCTCGGCCCGGTACATGTCTCCCAGCTCGGCGATCCGCAGCGGCAGGTCCCGCCAGGAGCGACCCCGCGCCCGGTACACCAGCGCGTGGTGCGGGCAGAGCGCCGGCCGCAACACGAACTCGTCGTCGGCGGACAGCCGCATCGGCGGGAACATGTCGTCCGCGAAGTAGCCCAGATGCCCGGAGAGTTCGAAGAGTTCCCGCTTGCCCAGCGGCGGGGTGACCACGTGCCGGTAGCCGGCCCGGCGTTCGAGGTCGCGGACGTACTCCTCGACGGCGTGCCGGGCGGCGGCACCGGCCGGCAGCCAGAGCGGCAGGCCGGCGCCGGCCAGCGGGTCGGAGACGAAGAGGCCCAGCTCACGGCCGAGCCTGCGGTGGTCGATCATGTCGCGCTCCTGGTTCGGGTACGACCCGGAGGCGACCGGCGCCCGGAACAGCACGAGGCCCCGGGGCGGATCGCCCCGGGGCCTCGTGGACAGACGTGTCAGTGCGGCGCGCCGGGGTGTCCCGGCGTCGTGGTGAGGACCGCACGATTCATGCGGCAAGGGTACGCGGACCAGCCGGCGGCGAGCATGTGCATTTCCGGCCGGGCTGCGGACGGCGGTGGCGCGGGCAGGGGCCGTGGCGCGGGCGCGGACACCGGCCGCCGTGCGGGCGCGGACCCCGGCTGTCGTGGGGTGCGGACGCCGGCCCGTCTGGCGGGCACGGGCGGCGGTGAGACGGGGGCGGGCCGCCGGCACGGGACCTGCCGGCGGCCCGCAGCGGCCTGCTCGTCGAGAACGGGGGACCCGACGGGGCCGCGCGCCGACAACGGTACGCCGACGGACGCCGATCCCGCGAGCGCCCTGCGTCTCCGGATTTCCCGCGCAGGCCGTCACCACCGCATCCACCGGGTCGTTGAACCCCTATGGGCCTGTCGTGTCGGCGATCACGACCGAGGAGGCCCCTCCCGGGTGACGCCGGACGTTGCGTCAGGCTCACCGACATCCGATCGGCCCGTCCGGCGAGGTGACAGCCGTGCCCGAACTGAGTGAGGTCGCGTCGCCGACGCTGGCGTACGTCGCGCTGCTCGGCCTGCTGATCGCCGACGCCTTCATCCCGGTGATCCCGACCCAGGCCGTTATGATCACTTCCGGCGCACTGACCGTCTACGGCGACCTCAGCCTGCCCGTCACCATCGCGGTCGGAGCGGCCGGCGTGTTCGCCGGCGACCTGGCCTGCTACCTGATCGGCCGGGGTACGCCGACCTCCCGGATCGCCGCCACGCTGCGGGCCAGCCGCGCGGCGCGCCGGTCGCGCGAGCCCGGTGCGGCCCGCCGCGTCGCCGGACGGGTCGCCCGAGGGCTCAGCCGGCCCGGACCAATGGTGATCATGGTATGCCGGTTCGTGCCGGGCGGCCGGATGGCGGCGTGCTTCGCGGCGGGCCGCCGTCGCTACCCCTACCGCCTTTTCGTGCTCTACGAGTCGCTGGCCGCCCTGGGCTGGGCGTCGTACGGGGCGCTGGTCGGCCACCTGGGCGGCGCCGCCCTGACCGGCTCGGCCTGGCGCCTGGCGATCATCGCCGGGGCGGCAGCGCTGGGGTTCGCGGCGGCGGGCTGGGCGATGACCCTCCTGACCAGCCGCACCACCCGCCCCGCCGACGTCCCCACCGACTGAGCGCGCCTCCGCCGGTCGGGTATAAGCTGGGCTTATATTTGCAGGGTGTGAGAGGTCAGGTTACATCCGGAGGTGGAGGCGTGGTTTCTCGATCTGTGCAGGGCAGACCCGCTGAGCGCAGACCTCGTCAGCGAGGCCATCGATCTCCTGGCCGAGCACGGCCCGGCGCTGGGACGCCCTCTGGTGGATCGCTTGAAAGGCAGCGCGTTCCACAACATGAAGGAGCTGCGGCCCGGCTCGCAGGGGTCGACGGAAGTCCGGTTGATCTTCGCGTTCGACCCACTCCGGGAGGCCGTGTTCCTGGTCGCTGGTGACAAGTCCGGCCAGTGGCAGAGGTGGTACGAGGTCGCTATCGCGTTGGCTGACATGCGGTTCGAGGAGCATCTGATGGCACTTAAGGAGTCATGGCAATGACCGAGCCGACGAACTGGCGGGACGTCAAGGGGAAGGCTCGGCAGGTCGACCCGACCTGGGACACGCCTGAGCGCGTCGAACGGCGTGGGCGACTCCGAGAGCAGATGCTGGCCTCGGTCAGCGGGGCGCAGTTGGCGGAGATTCGCAAGCAACTGGGAATGACCCAGAGCCAACTGGCCGAGGCGGCGGGTCTCTCGCAGGCCCGGATCAGCCAGATCGAGAACGGGGAGCACACGAGTCTGGAGAGCCTGCGGGCGTACGTCACCGGGCTGGGCGGGCACTTGGAGGTCGTCGCCCGGATCGGCAACATCCACCTCAACGTGGCGTGAGCGAGTTCGCCGGGGCACCTAAGGGCTGACCCCGGGATCGATGTCGGTGGGTCGCCCGGATCCGTTTCGGGCGGTTCCGGCCGCAGGCTGGGGCATGCCCGCAAGCCGGAACAGTGGACTGCTCGCGCTCGGTGGGATCGCCCTCGCGGCGCTGCTCGCCGTGGTCGGCCACCTCGGCGTGGACGGCCTCGACCCCTGGTCGCTGACGGTCAGCGACTACGCCGTCTCCGATCGGGGCGGCGCCATCGACCACGCCATGATCGTCCTCGCCGTGGCCACGGCCGTCCTGCTCCCCGCCCTCCGGCGGCTACGGCGGGCCCGGGCGGCGGAGATGCTGCTGGCGGCCTGGATCGGCGGTCTCCTGCTGGCCGCGGTCGTGCCGACGAACGAGCCGGGCCTGCCGATGGACACCGCCGCGTACGTGCACCGGTACGCGTCGGTCGCGGCGTTCCTGGCGCTGCCGGTCGGCGGTTGGCTCCTTGCCGACCGGCTGCCCGCCGGCACCGCCCGCTGGGTACGCCGGTTCGCCGTCGCCAGTCTCCTGCTCGCCGCCGCGATGGTCTGGTCGGCCTACCCCGGCGACCGGGCGCTGCTCGGCCTCGTGGAACGCCTGCTGATCCTCGCCGAGGTCGCCCTCCTGACCACCGTCGCCGCCACGCTGACGACGGTCACTCCAGCTCGTGGAGCATCAGCTGGCGGGCCGCTTCGGTGATGGAGCCGGAGAGGCTCGGGTAGATCGTGATGGTCTGCGCCAGCTCGTTGACCGTCAGGTTGTTCTCCACGGCCATCGTGATCGGCAGGATCAGCTCGCTCGCCTTCGGGGCCACCACCACGCCGCCGATCACCTGGCCGCTCGCGGGACGGCAGAAGAGCTTGACGAAGCCGTCGGAGACCTCGTCCATCTTCGCCCGGGCGTTACCGGCGAGCGGCAGCATCACCTGGCGGGCGGGGACCTTGCCGGCGTCGACCTCGTCCTGTGAGACGCCGACGGTGGCCAGCTCCGGGTCGGTGAAGACGTTCGCCGCGACGGTCCGCAGGCGCAGCGGCCGGACCGCCTCGCCAAGCGCGTGCCACATCGCGATGCGGCCCTGCATGGCGGCGACGCTGGCCAGCGGCAGCACCCCGGTGCAGTCGCCGGCGGCGTAGATGCCCGGCACGTTCGTGCGGGAGACCCGGTCGACCGTGACGTACCCGCCACGGGCCAGCTCGACGCCGTACTCGGCCAGGCCCAGGTTCGCCGTGTTGGGGATGGAGCCGACCGCGATCAGCGCGTGCGAGCCGTACACCTTGCGGCCGTCGGAGAGCTCGACCTCGACGCCGTCGTCGGTACGGCGGACCGCGTCCGCGCGCGAGTTGTTGAGGATGCTCATGCCCCGGCTGCGGAACACCCGCTCGATGGCCATCGCCGCGTCGGCGTCCTCGTGCGGCATCACCCGGTCGCGGCTGGAGACGAGGGTGACCTCGACGCCCATCGCCAGGTACGCGCTGGCGAACTCCGCACCGGTGACGCCGGAGCCGACCACGATCAGGTGCCGGGGCAGCTCGGTGAGGTCGTACACCTGCCGCCAGGTCAGGATGCGCTCGCCGTCCGGCACGGCGGTGGGGAGCTGGCGGGGCGTCGCGCCGGTGGCGACCAGCACGGTGGAGGCGTCGATCGAATACTCCGCGCCGCCGTCACCCGGCGTGACCACCACCCGGTGGGTGTGACCGAGCGTGTCCTCACCGAGCCGGGCGCTGCCGGCGACGAAGGTCACGCCGGCCTTCACGAGCTTGGCGTGGATGTCGGCGGACTGCGCGAGGGCGAGCCGCTTGACCCGCCCGTTGACGGCCGGCGCGTCGACGGTGACCGCCTCCAGCCCGTCGGAGTGCACCCCGAACTCCTCGGTGTCCCGGTACCCGGTCACCACCTGCGAGCTGGCGATGAAGGTCTTCGACGGGACGCAGTCGGACAGCACGCACGCGCCGCCGGCGCCCTCGGCCTCCACCACGGTGACGTCGGCGTCCAGCTGGGCGGCGACCAGGGCCGCCTCGTAGCCCGCCGGCCCCCCGCCGATGATCACGATCCGGCTCACAGCGCTCGCCCCTCGTCCATGCTCACAGTGACTTTCTTCTCCCGAACGCGTCCGACACGCACCGTCGTATTCTCCCCCACCGGCCGGCCCGGCTATCGTCATCGCCGTGCGTCATTACGCCGCCTACGGCTCAAACCTCGACCCTGCCCGGATGCGCGCCTACTGTCCGCATTCGCCCATGGTGGGCACCGGCTGGCTCGAGGGCTGGCGGCTCACCTTCGCGGGCGAGGGCGTGATCGGCTGGGAGGGGGCGGTCAGCACGGTCGTCGAGTCCCCCGGCGACCGGGTGTTCGTGGCGCTCTACGACATCCACCCGTACGACGCGGCGCAGCTCGACGAGATCGAGGGCGTCACCGCCGGCACGTACCGGAAGCTGCACGTGCGGGTCTCGACCCTGGACGGCGACGTCACGGCGTGGATCTACGTCTTCGACGGGTACGAGGGCGGCCTCCCGACCTCGTGGTACCTGTCGGAGATCGCGAACGCCGCCGAGAAGGCGGGCGCGCCGGACGACTACGTCACGGACCTGCGCACCCGCCCCACGGGCACCGCCTCGGCCTAGAGCAGGCGGGCGCGGAGCGCGTCGGCGTTGCGGCGGGTGTCGCACGGCCTCCAGTCTGCTCCCGGCCGCGTCGCCGTCGTCAGCCGGGCCCGGCGGAGGTCGTCAATCACACACCGGCGGCCGGTACGACCAGCTCGTACATGTCGGTCCAGCGCATCTCACGGAGCCCCACCGACTCGTAGAGGGTGACCGGCACGGTCGGGTTGGTCAGATCGACACCGAGGCCGGCCCACTCCCGGCCCTTCGCCGCGTAGACCGAGAAGGCCCGCCAGAGCAGCGCCGCACCCACGCCACGCCGCCGGTACGCGGGCAGCACCGACAGGCTCCGCACCCACCCCTCGTTCTGCTCCAACGCCTGGTCGGAGGATTGCAGCGCCCCGGCCGGCACCCCGTCGACCTCGGCGATGAACCACTCGTCCCAGGTGGTGCCGTACAGGCGGAGCTGCTCCCGCCACCGGTCGAAGCCGACCGGCTCGTAGTCCGGCGTGTCGCGGAAGGCGATGTCGAAGATCCGGTAGAACTCCCGTAGGTCCGTCTCGTCGTCGCCGCGCAGCGGGCGGACGGTGACCCCGGGCGGGGGCGGCGGCTCGGCGGGCAGGTCGGCCAGGCTGCGGCGCATCCCCACGTACCGCTTGGCGAGGGTGAAACCGGCCTCGGCGACCTCCGCGGCCCACCGGATCTCCGGAGCGAAGACGGACACGCGGGCGGTCAGCGCCGGCACGCCGCGCTCGGCGGCCCGCTCGCCCACCCGGTCGAGCATCCGGGCCAGCAGCGGGGCGCGCAGGTCGTCCCCGCGCTCCGGGTCGACGTAGACCTCCACGAACTCCCGGCCCACGCCGGTGGGGTTGTCCACCGTGGCCCAGGCGACGAGTCTCCCCTCCGGATCGCTGACCACCCAGGAGTCCCGGGCCGGATCGGTGAAGGGGGCGGTGAGGGCGGCCTTGACGTCCTCGGCGTCGAAGTCCGGGTAACCGACGGCGAAGACGTCGGCGGCGTGGACGACGGCGAGGATCGCGGGGACGTCGTCGAGGGTGGGTCGGCGGGCGGTCCAGCCGGCGGGGAGGGTCACGGCGCCGATCCTGGCAAACCGCCGGCCGGAGCGCCGCCGATTTTCGTCGCCCTGGTCATTGGCGGCGCCGGTGGGCGCGGAAGGCGGCCAGGAGATCGACCAGTTCGGCGCCGTCGGCCGGGCCGAGCGCCGCGAACGCCGGCGCGGTCAGCCGGTCGGTCACCGCCTCCGCCCACAGCCGCCGCCGGACCAGCGGGCCCACCGTGGGGTACGGCGGCGGCCAGCCGCACGCCACGGCGCCGGCCTCGCCCTCCGGCCCGGCGAGCACCGCCTCCAGCGGCGTCATGCCGGCGGCGCGTACGGCGAGCAGGTGCGCCCCGGCGAAGTGCTCCCGCAGCAGGCGCAGGCTCACCGCCACCTGACCCCCCGCGGTGCGCACCGGCACCGGCATCGCCCGCCACGCGGCGAACAGCGGCATGCCGGTGGCGTCCGCGGCGTCGACGGCCCGGCCGAGCAGCACGGCGAGCCGTGCGGCACCGGGCACGGAGTCGAGGTTCTCGTCACCCCACCGGCAGCACTCGCCCAGCGTCACGGTGGCCACCCGCATCGGCCGGACGGTGCGCAGGGTCGCGTCCCAGCCGTCGGCGACCGCCTCCGGTGCGATGAACCCGAGGGCGGCGGCCACCGTCTCCGCGCGCACGTCACCGAGCGAGCCGGCCCGTCCCGCGATGTAGAACGCCCACCCCGAGATGCCGAGCAGCCGGGCCTGGCGCAGGGTGACCGGACAGCGGGTGAAGGCGTCCCCGAGCTCCAGCACCGCCGGCTTGCACCCGGCCGCCACCTGCTCCGGCGTCACGCTCCCGCTCCCCGCACCACCCGTCCGTCCACAGGGGTCAGTCTGCCGTGCCGCCGCGGGTGCGGGCATCCTCCTCTTCGGCGTCGAGCGCCTCCACCGCCGCCTCGACCTCGCCGGTGCGGCGGCGGGCGGCGGTGAGCGTCCGCTCGGCCGCCCGCCGGGCCAGCGTGGCGCGGCTCAGGTCCTGCTCGACGACGGCCCGCCGCCGCTCCAGCTCGGCCAGTTCCGCTTCGATCGCGTCGAGGGCGGCGGCGCCGTCGTGCTCGGCCTCCGTCGCGCCGGTCAGCTCCGCCTCGGCCCGTTCCTGGTCGGTACGCGCCTTCGCCAGCTCCTTCTCCAGCGCGCGACGACGGCGGGCCCGCTCGGCCCGGGCGGCCCGTTCCGCCTGCTCGGCCCGGATCGCCGACCGGTCCGCCCCGCGAGGTCGCGGCGGCGGCTCGGCGATCTCCTCCTCGCCGCCCCCGGTGACCAGGCGCAGCTGCGGCCGGGGCACCTCACCGAACCCGGCGTACGTGGCGGCCCGCAGCAGGCGTCCGGAGCGCACCTGCTCGGCGACCTCGGTGTCGGAGAGCGCGGCGTTGAGGGTCGCCTCCACCTCGGCCAGCGGCAGCTTCCCGGCCGACGGGGCGCCCTCGACACCGGCCGCCAGCTTGCGCACCTCGCCGAGCAGCGCACCGACGACGGCCCGGCGCTGGGTCGACAGCTCGCGGAGCTTCGCCCCCCGCAGCTCGCGCTGAGCGGCCCGCAGCGACTCGGCGAGCTGACCCAGGTCGGCGACCAGCTCCGGCCGTTCCAACGCGAGCAGGTTGACCAGCCAGGCGGCCACCGTGGGGCGGCGAAGCCGGGCGATCTCCCGGGCGGTCCGGGCGTCGCCGGCGCGGCGGGCCTCGGCGACCGCCGCGTCCCGCGCGGCGACGAACCGGTCGGGGGGCGTGCGGTAGAGCTGGCGCACCAGCTCCCGGGGTGGATCGGGCATCGCCGCTCAGGCGTCGACCCGGGTGCCCGGTTCGAGCCGCCGGTAGTCCACGTCGGAGAGTCGGGTGAAGTTGTTGTTCAGCACGGTCAACCCGTTGTCGTTGAGCAGCCCGTCGTGCAGCGCGTACGCCCGCCGCGGCGCCACCGCCCGGAGGAAGTCCAGCGATTCGGAGAACTTGGTCCACGGGGCGTGGATCGGCAGGAAGAGCGTGTCCACCTCGACGTCGTCGGGGACGACGAGGGAGTCACCGGGGTGGTAGACCCGCTCGTCGATCAGGTACGCCAGGTTCTCCACCACCGGGATGTCGGGGTGGATCACGGCGTGCTGCCCGCCGTACGTGCGGACCGCGACGCCGGCCGCGGTGAACCGGGCACCCGCCTCGACCGGCGTGAGCACGTCGGCGATGCCGTCCAGTGTGGCGGCGAGCGAGGCCGGGCCGTACAGGGCGAACGGGCGGCGGTCGTGCTGCTCGGTCAGGGCCGCCACGTCGACGTGGTCGGGGTGCTCGTGGGTGATCAGTACGGCGTCCGCCCCGTCCAGCGCGGCCCGCTCGCTGAAGACCCCCGGGTCGACGACCAGGACTCCGCCGTCGTGCTCGACGCGTACACAGGAGTGGCCGTACTTGGTCAGCCGCATTCGTGACTCCTCGATTATCGAATCGTGACGTCCTCAGCGCAGTCTGCCGGAACGGACGCGGCACCGCGTCCCGTCTGACCGATCGCCCCGGTCACGGGGCCACAGACTGGCACGGGCCGGCCCGGAGGCCGGTCACCGAGGATCGGAGCGGGGATGGGCGGAATCGGACCACGCCGGCGGGGTGTGGTGCTCGCGGCGGCGCTGGTGGCGGTGCTCGCCGCCGGTGGATGCGGTGGTGGGAGCGGCGGGAACGACAGCACGGCGGCGGAGCAGCCGGCCACCGGCGTGGAGGGCGGCGCGGACCGGGGCGGGCCGGCGGCCGCCGACGCGCAGGCCGGGGCCGGGCGGCCGGGGAAGGCGGAGGGCGGCGCACCGGCGGACCTGCGGGTCGACCAGCGCGCCATCATCTACACCGGTTCGATGCGCGTACAGGTGCAGGACGTGGACCGGGCCGCCCGGGACGCGATCGCGCTGACCACGACGGCCGGTGGTTTCGTCGGCGGCGACCAGCGGCGCAGCGCCGACGGGGACGCCACCGCCGAGCTGACGCTGCGGGTGCCGGCCGCGAAGTTCACCACCGTGGTGGACGAGATCGCCAAGCTGGGCACGCGGCAACGGCAGGAGATCAGCACCGAGGACGTGACCGAGGAGACGGTCGACCTGGACGCCCGGATCGCCACCCAGCGAGCCCGGGTGGAGAACGGCCGGCGACTGCTCGCCCGGGCCACCTCGATCACGGACCTGGTGTCGCTGGAGAACGAGCTGGCCCGCCGCGAGGCCGACCTGGCCTCGCTCGAGGCGAAGAAGCGCCGGCTCGCCGATCTCACCGCGCTCTCCACGATCACGGTGTCGCTGGTCGGGCCGGAGGCCCGCCCGGTCGAGGAGGAGGAGCGGGTGGGCTTCCTGGTCGGGCTCGACGCCGGGTGGAAGGTCTTCCTGGCCTCGCTGACCGTGCTGCTGACCGTCCTCGGGGCGCTGCTTCCGTGGCTGGTGACGCTGGGCGTACCGGTGGGGCTGCTCGTGTGGCTGCTGCGCCGACGCCGGCCGCGGCCGGCCCTGGTCGCCGCGCCGCCGGCACCGGCGCCCGCGGCCCCGGCCGCCGCGACCGCGACACCGGCGGCCGGGAGCCCGGCCGGGGTCAGCTCGCCGCCGCCAGTGCCCGGAGCGCGGTCTGCACCATGACCCGGACACCGGCCGGGATGGCCCGCTCGTCCACGTCGAAGGATGCGCGGTGCAGGTCGACGTTCGGACCGGAGCGGCCGACGCCGAGGCGGGCGAGGGCACCGGGGACGTACTCCAGGTACCAGGAGAAGTCCTCGCCGCCCATGCTCTGCGGGGTCTCGGCGATGCCCTCCGGCCCGAGCGCGGCGGCGGTGGCGGCGGTGAGGATCTGGATGGCCCGCGAGTCGTTGCTGACCGGTGGCCGGCCGCGCAGGTACTCCAGGTCCACCGTCGCCCCGGTCGGCGCGATCACGTCCCGCACGACCTGAGCGACGACCTTCGGGGCCAGTTCCCACGTGTCCCGGTCCATCACGCGCAGCGTGCCGGCCGCGCAGGCCTCCGACGGGATGACGTTGTACCGGGTGCCGGCCGAGGCGTGGCCGAACACCAGCAGCAGTCCGCTGTTGGCCGGCACCCGGCGGGCGACCAGGGCGGGGACCTCGGTGATGAGCCGGCCCAGCGCGTCCACCAGGTCGACGGTGAGGTGCGGCCGGGCGGTGTGCCCGCCCGGACCGGTGAGGCGGACGGTCACGTTGTCGGCGGCCGCGGTGATCGGCCCGACCCGCAGGCCGACCTTGCCCACCGGCAGGTTCGGGTCGCAGTGCAGCGCGAAGATCTGCGCCACGTCGTCGAGGCCACCGGCCTCGATGACCTCGAGCGAGCCGCAGGGCAGGATCTCCTCGGCCGGCTGGAAGATCAGCCGCACCCGGCCGGGCAGCGCGCCGTGGTCGGCGAGCTGGGCGAGGAGCATGCCCACACCGAGCAGGATCGTGGTGTGCACGTCGTGGCCGCAGGCGTGGCAGACCCCGTCGACCGTGGACCGGTACGGCACGTCCTTGGGGTCGGTCAGCGGAAGCGCGTCGATGTCGGCGCGGAGCGCGATCACCGGACCGTCCGGGCGGCCGTCGATGTCGCAGATGACGCCGTTGCCCTTGGGCAGCAGCCGCGGACGCAGCCCGGCGAGGGACAGCTCGCGGGCGATCAGGGCGGCGGTCTCGAACTCCTCGCCGGAGAGTTCCGGGTGCGAGTGGATGTGACGGCGGGTCGCGATCAGACCGGGTACCCGGAGGGCGAGCAGGTGGTCCAGCTCGAAGGGCAGGGGCAGGGCCCCGGTCGGCGCCTCCGTCCAGGACGACGCCAGCTGGCTGCCGGTCGGCAGCGTCAACGCACTCGTCACGTCGAATTCTCGATCACTAGAAATGGATGGATCTTCGGGAACAGCAGACAGCCTAGACCTCCGGCGGTGACGCTGCGCAACCTCGTTCCGGTAGCGGTCGGAGCGCGCTGCGTCACGAACGCCCTGCTCGGGGCGCTCGTATATCAGCGGGACAGCAGGTAGATCGCGGTCGAACGCCGTCATCTGCCCCACACCTCCTACAACGCGTAACCGATTCGCGGGTCACGAAATCGTCATCGGCCCCGAGCCGTCTTTCCGAATTGTGGCATTAGTCGGATCTGTTAACTGACACTCCGACAATTACCCGACCACGCTCGGCGACGAGGCCCCGCAGACGTTCACACGGTCGGGCCGTAACCGACCGCACACGGTGTGCGTCCCCGATCACCCGGCCGGGTTACCCGGAAAAAGTCTCCGGCACACGCCGCGACCGGTGGGCCGCGCCGCCCCGGGGCGGGAGCGGGCGCCGGCGTCGTCGCGCGGGCCCCTCTCCGCGTCTGCGCCGCCGATCGGCGGCGGGGAACTGGCGACAACTGTACGCCGTCGATCACACCCCCGCCGACCTGCGCAAACGCCCGTACGACAAGTCGAGGCGCCACCCGGACCAGTCTCCGGGTGGCGCCTCGACGGAATCTCGACGAGCGCGCGAGGCGCGCCGTCAGAAGCGGTCGGACGGCCGGTACAGCCCCCACACCTCGCGCAGCGTGCCGCAGACCTCCCCCACCGTGGCGCGCGTTCGCAGCGCCTCCTTCATCGGGTAGAGCACGTTGTCACCGCCCTCGGCGGCGGCACGCAGCTCGGCCAGGGCCCGCTCGACGGCGGCGTTGTCCCGCTCCGCACGGAGCTTCGCCAGCCGCTCCGCCTGGGCCGCCTCGATCGCCGGGTCGACGCGGAGCGGCTCGTACGGCTCCTCCTCGTCGATCGCGAACCGGTTGAGGCCCACCACGACCCGCTCGCCGGAATCGATCTCCTGCGCGATCCGGTACGCGGACTGCTCGATCTCGCGCTTCTGGAAGCCGGCCTCGATGGCGTCGACCGCCGACCCGTGCTCGAAGACCCGCTGCATCAGCGCGTCGGCCGCGGCCTCGATCTCGGCGGTCATCGCCTCCACCACGTACGACCCGGCGAACGGGTCGACGGTGGCGGTCAGATCCGTCTCGTACGCGAGCACCTGCTGGGTCCGCAGCGCGAGCCGGGCGGCCTTCTCGGTCGGCAGCGCGATCGCCTCGTCGAAGCTGTTGGTGTGCAGCGACTGGGTGCCGCCGAGCACCGCGCCGAGCCCCTGCACGGCCACCCGGACCAGGTTGACCTCCGGCTGCTGGGCGGTGAGCTGCACCCCCGCGGTCTGGGTGTGGAACCGCAGCATCATCGACTTCGGGTCCTTCGCGCCGAACTCGTCCCGCATGAGCCGGGCCCAGATCCGCCGGGCGGCGCGGAACTTCGCCACCTCCTCCAGCAGCGTCGTGCGGGCGACGAAGAAGAACGACAGCCGGGGGGCGAAGTCGTCGACGGCGAGCCCGGCGGCCACCGCGGCGCGCACGTACTCGACGCCGTTGGCCAGAGTGAACGCGATCTCCTGCACGGGCGACGCGCCGGCCTCGGCCATGTGGTAGCCGGAGATGGAGATGGTGTTCCACTTCGGCACCTCCTTGCGGCAGTACGCGAAGGTGTCCGCGACCAGGCGCAGGGAGGGCTTCGGCGGGAAGATGTACGTGCCCCGGGCGATGTACTCCTTGAGGATGTCGTTCTGGATCGTGCCGTTCAGCGCCGAGCCGGGCACGCCGTTCTCCTCGGCGACCAGCTGGTAGAGCAGGAGCAGTACCGAGCCGGGGGCGTTGATCGTCATCGAGGTGGAGACCTTGTCCAGCGGGATGCCGTCGAAGAGCAGCCGCATGTCCTCGATGGAGTCGATGGCGACACCGACCTTGCCGACCTCACCGTGCGCGATCGGGTCGTCCGAGTCGTACCCCATCTGCGTCGGCAGGTCGAAGGCGACGGACAGGCCCATCGTGCCGGCCCGCAGCAGCTGGTGGTAGCGCGCGTTGGACTCGGTGGCGGTGCCGAAGCCCGCGTACTGGCGCATCGTCCAGGGACGCGACGTGTACATGGTGGGGTAGACCCCGCGGGTGTACGGATACTCGCCGGGGCCGCCCAGCCGGGAGTCCAGGTCCTCGGGGAGGTCCGCCGCCGTGTAGACGCCCTTGATCGGGAAACCCGACTCGCTTGACCGCCGTTCGCTCATCACCGGATGGTAGGACGAGCTGGCCGGAAGCCGGGTGAGGGATTCCGCACACTCCGTCCGGGACTGTCGCCGAGAGGTGAACGATCGGGCACGTACCGTCGAGTTCACCAAACGTCCGCCGCGTCGGCTTTCGCATCGGGCCCCCGACCCAGCAAGATAGGGGGGTTGTGTCCCAGCCCCCTCGATATCCCCGGTGGCTCTTCAGTGACTCAGATCCCGACGTGGAGCGGCGGACCAGTCAGTCCCCCGAGCGGCCGCGCGACATCCGGCACCACCATCGGCGGGCGCTATTCGTTGCGCTCGACGGTGGGCAACGGCGGCATGGGAACGGTCTGGCGTGCGACAGACACGCTGCTGCGCCGGGACGTCGCCGTCAAGGAGGTCGTCCTGCCCCCGGGGCTGGCCCCCAGCGACCGTGACGCCATGTACGAGCGCACCCTGCGGGAGGCGCGCGCCGCCGCCGCGATCCAGCACCCGGCCGTGGTCCAGGTGTACGACGTGGTCACCGAGGGCGGCCGGCCGTGGATCGTGATGGAGCTGCTCGACGCGCGCAGCCTCGCGGACATGGTGATCGAGGACGGGCCGGTCGCCCAGCGGGTCGTCGCGAAGATCGGCATCGCGCTGCTCGGCGCGCTGGAGGTGGCGCACGCGATCGGCGTGCTGCACCGCGACGTCAAGCCGGCCAACGTGCTGATCTGCTCCGACGGCCGCTGCGTGCTGACCGACTTCGGCGTGGCCCGGATGCCCACCGACGTGCAGCTCACCACGCCCGGCATGGTGCTCGGCTCACCGCACTTCATCTCGCCCGAGCGGGCCATGGGCCAGGATTTCGGGCCGCCCAGCGACCTGTTCTCCCTCGGTGTGACGCTCTACACGGCGGTCGAGGGGCGGCCGCCGTTCGACAAGGGCGACCCGATCGAGACGATGCACGCCGTCGTCGAGGACCCGCCCGCCCCGCCGCAGCGCAGCGGGCCGCTGGTCCCCGTGCTGATGGGCCTGCTGGAGAAGGACCCGGCCCGCCGGTTGGACGTGCACTCCGCCCGGGCCATGCTGCGCGAGCTGCTCGCCGGCCCGCTGACCAGCACCGCCGCCGCGGTCAACTCGGTGACCGACCCGTACTCGGTGGTGCCGGTCCAGCAGCGGCCATTGCCGCCCGCGCCGGCCGTCCAGCCGGAGCAGCCGAAGCCGAGCGGCCAGATCGGCGGGCGGGCGATGCTCGCGCCGGGCGAGTCGCTCACCGACCGGCTGGCGGCGCTGCGCCGGGGCGGGCACCCGGCGGCGTCCGCCGGCAATGCCGCCGCGATGGACGACACCAGCGCGGACGCGCTCGCCGGGCCGCTGCACACGCCGACCGGCGCGATGCCCGCCCCCAGCCGGACCTACGGCGCTGACACCACCCAGCGGGTCGGCGGCTCCGGCGGCCCGCCCGACGCCACCCAGCACATCGCCGCCGGCGGCTACGGCGGCCCGCCCGACGCCACCCAGCACATCGCCGCCGGCGGCTACGGCGGCCCGCCCGACGCCACCCAGCACATCGCCGCCGGCGGCTACGGCGGCCCGGCTCACGCCACCCAGCAGCTCGGCGGCGCCCAGTGGTCGGTACCCGGCACCGGCCAGGCGTGGGCGCCGCCGCCCGCCCCGGCCGGCGGTGGCTTCCTCGGCCGGGCGAGCGGCACCGGTGACCAGCTCGTCAGCCGGGTCAAGGGCTGGCCGCGCAAGATCCAGCTGGCCGCCGCCGGTGGGCTCGCCGTGGTGCTCCTGCTCGGCGTCATCGCCCTGTCCGGCGGCGACGACCCGCCGCCGGGCACTCCGCAGGCGGCACCTACCTCGGCGGCCCCGGCGGCCGGCGTGCCTGAGATGAAGGAGCACTCCGCCAAGGGCGTCCGGGTCATGGTGCCGCAGGGCTGGCAGCGCAAGAGCGCCGGTGACTGGGTGGACTACGTGGATCCGGAGGACGACGGTCGCAAGGTGCGGATCCTGGTGGAGAAGTTCTCCACCACCTCGGTCCGCTGGGCGGAGGTCGCGGAGGAGGGGCT
Source organism: Micromonospora thermarum (assembly GCF_012034245.1). GTDB lineage: Bacteria > Actinomycetota > Actinomycetes > Mycobacteriales > Micromonosporaceae > Micromonospora > Micromonospora thermarum. The sequence goes on from NZ_JAATEO010000011.1 coordinate 84,709, forward strand.
GCGTACCCGCTCGAAGTCCTGCACCAAGCCGTACGCCCAGATCGCCATGAACGAGGTCGACTGGGCCGGCCGGCCGGCGGCGGAATTCGAGTACACCTGCGGCGAGGGCGACGCCAAGCGGCACGGCAAGTGGCGCGGCGTGGTGCACGACGGCAAGGCGTACTCGTTCTACCTCACCTCGACGGACGCGAAGTTCGAGGAGAGCCGGCCGATCTTCGAGGCGATGGCGAACTCGTTCCAGCTCACCGACGCCGGGTGAGCCGAGGGCGAGCCCACGTGATGATCCGTCGGCGTGCTATCAAGAGGCATGCCGGCGGACACCACTGACATCGACGACATTCGCGAGCAAGCCCGGCGCTGGCTCGACGACGACCCGGACCCGGCCAGCCGCGCGGAGCTGCAGGCGGTGCTGGACCGGCTGCCGGCCAGCGCCGCGGAGCTGACCGACCGCTTCGCCGGCCCGCTGACCTTCGGCACCGCGGGCCTGCGCGGCCCGCTGCGCGCCGGCCCCAACGGGATGAACCTCGCCGTGGTCACCCAGGCCGCCGCCGGGCTGGTCGCCTGGCTCGCGGCCCAGGGCGGGTCCGGCCCGCTGGTGATCGGGTACGACGCCCGGCACGGCTCCCGCGCCTTCGCCGAACGGACCGCCCAGGTCGCCACCGGCGCGGGCCGGCCGGCGCTGCTGCTCCCCCGGCCGCTGCCCACGCCGGTCCTCGCGTACGCGGTGCGCCGGCTCGGCGGGGTCGCCGGGGTGATGGTGACGGCCAGCCACAACCCGCCGCAGGACAACGGCTACAAGGTCTACCTCGGGGCGGAACTGGGCGGTGAGCTCGGCGCCGGGGCGCAGATCGTGCCACCGGCGGACGCCGGCATCGAGGCGGCCATCCGGGCGGTCGGCCCGCTGGCCGAGGTCCCGCTGGGCCCGCCGGGACAGGTGCTCGGCGACGACCTGGTGACGTCGTACGTCGAGCGGGCCGCCGAGGTCGTGGCACCGGACGGGCCCCGGGACCTGGCGGTGGCGTACACGCCGCTGCACGGGGTCGGTGCGGCGGTGCTCACGGCGGCGTTCGCGCGGGCCGGTTTCGCCGTGCCCGGCGTGGTGCCCGACCAGGCCGAGCCGGACCCGGCGTTCCCCACCGTCTCGTTCCCGAACCCGGAGGAGCCCGGTGCGGTCGACCGGCTAACCGCCCTGGCCGAGTCGACCGGTGCCGACATCGCCATCGCCAACGACCCGGACGCGGACCGCTGCGCGGTGGTGGTCCGGGAGACCGACCCGGCGGCGAGCGCCCGCGGCGAGGTGGCCGGCCCGGCGACGGGCGGCGGCGCGCCGGGCTGGCGGATGCTGCGCGGTGACGAGGTGGGCGTGCTCCTCGCCGACCACCTGATGCGGCGTGGCGTCACCGGCCTCTACGGCACCACCATCGTGTCGTCGTCGCTGCTGCGCGCGATGTGCACCGCCCGGAGCCTGCCGTACGACGAGACGCTGACCGGGTTCAAGTGGATCGTGCGCGCCGGTGGCGGGTCCGCGCCGCTGGTCTTCGGCTACGAGGAGGCGCTCGGCTACTGCGTGGCGCCGGACATGGTGCGCGACAAGGACGGCATCACCGCCGCGCTGACCGTGGCGGAGCTGGCCGCCGGCCTGAAGGCGCAGGGCCGGACGCTCAGCGACCGGCTGGACGAGCTGGCCGCCGAGTTCGGGGTGCACCACACCGACCAGCTGTCGGTACGCATCGACGACCTGCGGGTGATCGCCGACGCGATGGCCCGGATCCGGGCCGCCACCCCGGACACCCTGCTCGGCCAGCCGGTCACCGAGTCCCGGGACCTGCTGCCCGAGGCGGACGTCGTGATCCTGCGCAGTGCCGCCGCCCGCGTGGTGATCCGCCCCTCCGGGACGGAGCCGAAGCTCAAGGCGTACCTGGAGGTGGTGGAGCCGGTCGCGGACGGCGACGTCGCCGCGGCCCGGACCCGCGCGGCGGCCGCCGTCGCGACGCTGCGCACCGAGGTGGCCGCCGCGCTGAGGGTGTGAGGAAGGACCCCTTCTTTACGCCTGCCCGGTAGAGGAAGGGGCCCTTGTTAACAGACACGTCAGCGGCGGGGGCCGAGGGCGGCGTCGACGGCGTGGCCGAGGGCGGTGACGACCAGCGCCACGGACGGGCGGACCACCGAGTCCTCGAGACTCACGTCGCCGGAGAACCCGGCGCCGCTGGCGATCTCCGTCAACCGGCGGCGGGCGTCGGCGGCGGTCCCGCCGTCGACCCCGAGCGCCGGCTCCATCCGGAGCACCGCCACCAGCGTGGCCAACGCGGCGGTCCGCTCGTCGGGGGCCGCGGAACCGGTCAGCGCCTCCGCGAGCCGGCGACGGGTGTCCGCCTCGACACTCGGGTCGACCACCGGGTAGCGGTGCACGTGGATGAAGCCCAGCTCGGTCTCGTCGACGTCGCGGACGACGCCCTGGCGGCACAGGTCACCGAGGATCCGGTCGCGCAGGCCGTGCCTCAGCCGTTGCACCCAGGACGAGGGGGAATGCGGGGTGTCCGCGGCGATCTTGGCGAGCACCTGGTCGGCGACCGGCTCGCCGGTCGGCGTCGGGTCGACCACCGCGAGGTTCCCGTCGGCGTACGCGATCCGCCCGGCCAGGGCCAGCTCGATGAGCACGGCGGCGGCCATGCCCAGGTCGAGGCTGATCCGTGGCATGGTCGCCTTGCCGGTCTCGTCGTCGTACGCGAGGAGGAGCAACTCCTCGGCGAGCGCAACACCAGTCATGGCCAGGAACGCTAGCGCCTGTCCGCACCCCCGCGCGCCCGGACGCGCCCGACGCCGCAGTGCTCAGAAGCGGGGCATGCCGCCGAACTGGCGGTCGCCCGCGTCGCCGAGGCCGGGGACGATGAACTTCCGGTCGTTGAGGCCCTCGTCGATCGACGCCGTCACCAGGCGCAGCGGGAGACCCGACTGCTCCAGGCGCTCGATGCCGGCCGGCGCCGCGAGCACGCACAGCACGGTGATGTCGGTGCAGCCACGGTCGGCGAGCAGCCGGCAGCAGTGCTCCAGCGAGCCGCCGGTGGCGAGCATCGGGTCGAGCACCAGCACCGGCAGGCCGGACAGGTCCCGCGGCAGCGACTCCATGTACGCGCGTGGCTCGAAGGTCTCCTCGTCCCGGGCCAGGCCGACGAAGCCCATCGACGACTCGGGCAGCAGGCCGAGCGCCGCGTCGGCCATGCCGAGACCCGCCCGCAGCACCGGCACCAGCAGCGGCGGGTTGGCCAGCCGGGTGCCCTCGGTGGCGGTGACCGGGGTCTGCACCGGGTACCGCTCGACGGGGAAGGAGCGCGCGGCCTCGTACACCAGCATGGTGGTGAGTTCGTGCAGCGCGGCCCGGAACGACGACGAGTCGGTCCGGGAGTCGCGCATCGCGGTCAGCCGCGACTGGGCGAGCGGGTGGTCAATGACGAGTACGTCCACGGTCGCTCAACCTACCCGCCCGCCGCGACGCACACCGCCGGTGTGGCCGGACCGGCGACCCCGCTCACGCTCCCGGCGCGCGGGGCCCGATCGAGCGGGCGGCACCGCGACGCGCGGGGCACCCGCGAGCGCCCGCCGGCACGGCGGTGACCAAGATCACGCGGTGGTGACGTGCGTAGACTTCGGGTCATGACGGCGACAGCGACGTCGGCCCGGTCGGACCTCTCCGAGCTGGGACGATCCGAGACCGCTCTGCGGACCTTCCTGCACGGCCTGCCCGGCGTGGACCAGGTCGGCGCGGAGCAGCGGGCGGCACAGCTCGGCACCCGCTCCATCAAGACCACGGCCAAGGCCCAGGCGATCGACCTGGCGATCCGGATGGTCGACCTGACCACGCTCGAAGGGGCCGACACCCCCGGCAAGGTGCGGGCGCTGGCCGCGAAGGCCCTGCGCCCCGACCCGGCCGACCCGTCCTGCCCGCACGTCGGCGCGGTCTGCGTCTACCCCTCGATGGTCCCGCACGTGGCCGAGGTGCTCCGGGGGTCGGGGGTGCACCTGGCCAGCGTCGCGACCGCCTTCCCGTCCGGTCAGGCGCCCCTGGAGGTCAAGCTCGCCGACACCCGGGCGGCCGTCGAGGCCGGCGCGGACGAGATCGACATGGTGATCAACCGGGGCGCGTTCCTGGCCGGCCGCTACAAGGAGGTCTACGACGAGATCGTGGCCACCAAGGAGGCCTGCGGGGACGCCCACCTCAAGGTGATCCTGGAGACCGGTGAGCTGGCCACGTACGACAACGTGCGCCGCGCCTCCTGGCTGGCGATGCTGGCCGGCGGCGACTTCGTCAAGACCTCCACCGGCAAGGTTCCGGTGGCGGCCACCCCGCCGGTGACGCTGGTGATGCTGGAGGCGGTCCGCGACTTCCGCGCCGCCACCGGCCGGCAGGTCGGCGTCAAGCCCGCCGGCGGCATCCGGACCAGCAAGGACGCCATCAAGTACCTGGTGATGGTCAACGAGACGGTCGGCCCGGACTGGCTGGACCCCGACTGGTTCCGCTTCGGCGCCTCCACCCTCCTCAACGACCTGCTGATGCAGCGCACCAAGCTGAAGACCGGCGTGTACTCCGGTCCCGACTACTTCACCCTGGACTGAGCGCGATGTTCGAATACGCACCCGCCCCCGAGTCGCGCTCGGTGGTGGACATCAAGCCCTCGTACGGGCTCTTCATCGACGGCGAGTTCGTCGACCCCACCGACGGCGGCACGTTCAAGTCGGTCAACCCGGCCTCCGAGGAGGTCCTCGCCGAGGTCGCCGAGGGCGGCGCCGGCGACGTCGACCGCGCGGTCCGCGCGGCCCGGGCGGCGTACGAGAAGGTCTGGGGCCCGATGCCGGGCCGGGACCGGGCCAAGTACCTGTTCCGCATCGCCCGGATCATCCAGGAGCGCTCGCGCGAGCTGGCCGTCCTGGAGTCGCTGGACAACGGCAAGCCGATCAAGGAATCCCGCGACGTCGACGTCCCGCTGGTCGCCGCGCACTTCTTCTACTACGCCGGCTGGGCCGACAAGCTGCCGTACGCCGGCTTCGGCCCGGACCCGAAGCCGCTCGGCGTGGCCGCGCAGGTCATCCCGTGGAACTTCCCGCTGCTCATGCTCGCGTGGAAGATCGCCCCGGCGCTCGCGGCCGGCAACACGGTGGTGCTCAAGCCCGCCGAGACCACCCCGCTCACCGCGCTGCTCTTCGCCGAGATCTGCCAGCAGGCCGACCTGCCGGCCGGCGTGGTCAACATCGTCACCGGGGCCGGCGACACCGGCCGGGCGCTGGTCGAGCACCCCGGCGTGGACAAGGTGGCCTTCACCGGCTCCACCGAGGTGGGCAAGGCCATCGCCCGCGCGGTGGCCGGCACCCGCAAGAAGGTCACCCTGGAGCTGGGTGGCAAGGCCGCCAACATCGTCTTCGACGACGCCCCGGTCGACCAGGCCGTCGAGGGGATCGTCAACGGCATCTTCTTCAACCAGGGCCACGTCTGCTGCGCCGGCTCCCGGCTGCTGATCCAGGAGTCCGTCGCCGACCGGGTGCTGGAGTCGCTGAAGCGCCGGATGGCCCAGCTGCGGGTCGGCGACCCGCTGGACAAGAACACCGACATTGGTGCGATCAACTCGGCCGCGCAGCTCGCCCGCATCAAGGAGCTCTCCGACGCCGGCTCGGCCGAGGGCGCCGAGCGCTGGTCACCGCCGTGCGAGCTGCCCGACCGCGGCTTCTGGTTCGCGCCCACAATCTTCACCGGGGTCACCCAGGCCCACCGGATCGCCCGGGAGGAGATCTTCGGCCCGGTGCTGTCCGTGCTGACCTTCCGCACCCCGGCCGAGGCCGTCGAGAAGGCCAACAACACGCCGTACGGGCTGTCGGCCGGGATCTGGACCGACAAGGGCTCCCGGATCCTGTGGATGGCCGACCGGCTCCGCGCCGGCGTGGTCTGGGCCAACACGTTCAACAAGTTCGACCCCACCTCGCCGTTCGGCGGCTACAAGGAGTCGGGCTACGGTCGCGAGGGCGGCCGGCACGGGCTGGAGGGCTACCTCAATGTCTGAGCGGGTCGCGGTACGCAAGACGTACAAGCTCTTCATCGGCGGGAAGTTCCCGCGCAGCGAGTCGGGACGGTCGTACATCGTGCAGGACGCCAACGTCGCCCTCTCCTCCCGCAAGGACGCGCGGGACGCGGTGGTCGCCGCCCGCGCCGCCGTGAAGGGGTGGGCCGGGGCGACCGCGTACAACCGGGGCCAGATCCTCTACCGGGTCGCCGAGATGCTGGAGGGTCGCCGCGAGCAGTTCGCCGCCCTCGGCGTGCCGGGCGACGAGGTGGACGCCGCGATCGACCGCTGGGTCTGGTACGCCGGCTGGTCCGACAAGCTCCCACAGGTGTACGGGGGCGCGAACCCGGTCGCCGGCCCGTACTTCAACCTGTCAGCGCCCGAGCCGACCGGCGTGGTCGCCGTGGTGGCCCCGGAGTCCCCGGCGCTGCTCGGCCTGGTCAGCGTGATCGCCCCGGCGATCGTCACCGGCAACACGGTGGTGGCGGCGGCCTCGCCGTCGGCGCCGCTCGCGGCGGTGACCCTGGCCGAGGTGCTGGCCACCTCCGACCTGCCCGGCGGCGTGGTGAACATCCTCACCGGTCGCCTCGCCGAGACGGTGCCGACGCTGGCGAGCCACATGGACGTCAACGCCATCGACCTGACCGGGGTGGCCGACGCCGACCTGGCCGCCGACCTGGAGGTCAAGGCTGCGGAGAACCTCAAGCGGGTGCTCCGGCCGGCCCCGGCCGACCACGACTGGTCCGCCGACCCGGGCATCACCCGGATGACCACCCTCCTGGAGACGAAGACGGTCTGGCACCCCAAGGGAGTTTGATCCGTCCCGTCGAGGGCTGCTCTACTACACGGGGTAGGATTGTGGCGTGACTCGGCTTGGTGATCTCGAACGTGCGGTGATGGACGTGCTGTGGGACTCGGTCCCCGCCACGTCGAACGGTGTCACCGTGCGCGAGGTGGCCGACGCCCTGGCCGGGCGCGAGCTGGCGTACACGACCGTGATGACGGTGCTCGACCGGCTCGCGGGCAAGGGCATGGTGCAGCGCGAGCGCGAGGGGCGGGCCTGGCGGTACCGGGCCGCCGCGAGCCGCGAGGCGCACATCGCCCAGCTCATGCTCGACGCCCTCGACCTGGGCGGCAGCCGGGACGCCGCGCTGGTGCGCTTCGCCCGCTCGGTCACCGGCACCGAGGCCGACGTGCTGCGCGCGGCGCTCGGCGCCGAGGCCGGCGGGAGCGACACCGCCACCCCGGCGGCCGACGCCGGGCCGCTCACCCAGCGGGTCGAGAACCCCACGACCGAACCGGCCCGGCGGGTGCGCCTGGCCGACGAGGCGGCGGACCGGTAGGGCGGCGGCCATGGCCTACGCGGTGCACTTCGGCGTCTCGGTGCTGGCCTGCTGGCTCACCGCGCTGGTGCTGGCCGGCTCCAGGTGGACGTGGCGCAGCCCACGGGTCGCGATCCTCTGCTGGCAGGCGGTCGGGCTGGCCGTCGGCCTGTCCGCGATGGGCCTGCCGATCGCGCTGGGTCTGGCGGCGTACGACCGGCCGACCGGCAGCGCCCTGTGGGCGCTCGCCACGGACCTCGGCCACGGCACCCTGCCGGTCGGGGTTGGCGCGATCCATCTGGGGCTGGTCGGTGTCGGCTTCGGCATCGGGGCGGTGCTGCTGACCACGACCGTACGCAGCCTGCACGCCGCCGTCCGCGCCCAGCGCCGGCACCGTGACCTGCTCACGCTGGTGGCCCGCCGGGACCCGACCGTGCCCGGGGCGCTGGTGCTCGACCACCCCAGCGCGGCGGCGTACTGCCTGCCCGGGGTGAAGCCCCGCGTGGTGGTGAGCGCCGGCACGCTCGACCTGCTGGACCGGGCCGAGCTGGCGGCCGTACTCACCCATGAGCGGGCGCACGCCCAGGAGCGGCACGACCTCGTGCTGCTGCCGTTCACGGCGCTCTGCCGGGCGCTGCCCTGGGTCCGGTGGGTGCACGACGCGCACGAGCGGGTCGCGCTGCTGGTCGAGATGCGCGCCGACGACAAGGCGCGTGAGCTGCACGCCGAGGCGCCCCTGGCGGGTGCGCTGCGCCGCTTCGCCGCCGCCGGCACCCGGATCACGCCGGCCGGCACGCTCGGCATGGGCGACCGGGACCTGGACGTCCGTGTGCAGCGCCTGCTCGAGTCGGGCCCGCCGCCGCGGTTGATCGGGGCCGCCGCGCTCGGCGTGGCGACGACCCTGGCCGCCATACCCATCTCCCTCTTCCTGAGCTGAGCCGGGCGCGTTCGGCGTCCTGGGCCGGCCAACCGGACCCATGACTACTACGCAATGTCGTAGATTTTCCTACGACATTGCGTAGTAGCCGCTATAGGTAGCGAGGCTACGTGTAGGCTTTCTACGACGACAGCAGATCATCCGGAGGGCCGACCATGGACACGCTGCTCCTCGCCCGCCTCCAGTTCGCCACGACGACGTCCATCCACTTCCTCTTCGTGGTGGTGACGCTCGGGCTGGTCACGCTGCTGGTCGGCCTCCAGACCGCCTGGGTGCTCACCGACAAGCCGGCCTACGAGCGGCTGACCCGCTTCTGGGGTCAGCTCTACGTGATCAACTACGTGCTCGGCATCGCCACCGGCATCGTGATGGAGTTCCAGTTCGGACTGAACTGGAGCGGCCTGTCACGCTACGTCGGCAACGTCTTCGGCGCGCCCCTCGCCATCGAGACCCTGGTCGCCTTCTTCCTGGAGTCGACCTTCCTCGGCATGTGGATCTTCGGCTGGCACCGGCTCCGCCGGGGTGTCCACCTGGCACTGCTCTACGGAGTGGCGATCACCGCGTACGCGTCCGCGTTCTGGATCATGGTCGCCAACTCCTGGCTCCAGAACCCGGTCGGGTACGAGGTCCGGGACGGCATCGCGCACCTCACCGACTTCACCGCCCTGCTCACCAACCCGAGCCTCGGCATGGCGCTCGGGCACGTGATCGCGGCGGCCCTGCTCGTCGGCGGGATGCTGATGGCCGCGGTGAGCGCCGGGCACCTCCTGCGGCGTACGCCGGACTTCGCGCTCCACCGCACCGCCCTGCGGATCGGCCTGGTCACCGCCGCGCTGTCCATCACCATGGTGCAGGGCTTCGGGTTCGCCCAGTTCGGGCCGGTCGGCGAGGTGCAGCCCACCAAGTTCGGCGGCGGCCCGGGCGCGGACGCGCTGGTGGCCGAGTGGACCGCACGGTTCGGTCTCGGCGACTACACCCCGCCGGTACTGGCCAGCGTCGGGCTCGGCTTCATGATCCTCATCGGCTTCAGCCTCGGCACGCTCTGGCTGCTGCTGCCGCTGCTCTGGCGGGACTGGATCATCCGGCTCCGCTTCCCGCTCTGGCTGCTGCTGTTCGCCCTGCCACTGCCCTTCGTCGCGGCGATCCTCGGCTGGATCGCCCGCGAGGTCGGCCGGCAGCCCTGGGTGGCGTACGGGCTGCTCCCCACCGACCAGGCCGTCTCCGGTGTCGGCCCCGGGGTGATGCTCGCCTCCCTCATCGGCTTCACCCTGCTGCTCGGCACGCTCGCCGTCACCAACTGGGTGCTGATGGCCCGGCACGCCGCCCGCGGCGCCGCCGATCCCGCCCTCGGCCGCCGGCCGGAGCACCCGCCGGCCGACCCCCGCCCCGAACCCGCCTTCGCCTGAGGAGACGACCGTGGAACTCGCCTGGTACGCGCTGCTCGGCGCCTTCTTCGCCACCTACCTCGTGCTCGGCGGCTACGACTACGGGGTCGGGCTGCTGCTCGCCCGGCGCACCGACCCGGCACGCCGGCGCGCCGCCCTCAACGCCGTCGGCCCGTTCTTCCTCGGCAACGAGGTCTGGCTGGTCGCGGCCGTGGGCCTCCTGTTCGGCGCGTTCCCGCTGCTGGAGGGGGAACTGCTCGCCGGCCTCTACCCCGCCGTGGTCGGGGCGCTGGCCGGGGTGATCCTGGTGACCGTCGGGGTGCAGCTGCGCAGCCGTCCGGCGGGCGACCGCGCCCGCGCCACGTGGGACCGGGTGGTGGTCGTCGGCAGCCTGCTCGCCGCGCTCGGCTGGGGCGCCGTGCTCGCCGGGATGCTCCAGGGCGTACCCCTGCACGCCGACGGCCACGTCGCCGGGGTCTCCCACCTCTTCACCCCGTTCGTGGCCGCCGCCGGGCTCGCGGTGGTCGCCCTGGTCGCGGCGCACGGCGCGACCTTCCTCGCCCTCCGTCTGCCGGCCGCCGACGCCGAGCCCACGGCCCGGACCGCGCGCCGGCTGGTCCCGGTGGCCCTCGCCGCGGTCGGCACGGCCGCCGTCCTCGGCCTGCTCTCCGACCGGGTACGCGCCGCCGTGCAGCGCCCGGCCGTCGGCGTGCTGCTGCTGGGGCTGCTGGTCGCGGCGCTACTGGCGGCACGGGTGGCGCTCGCCCGGCGGCGGCCCGGCCTGGCGTTCGCCGCCACCGCCATCGCCCTCGCGGTGCCGGTGGCGCTGGTCGGCGCGACCCTCTGGCCGTACGCGCTGGTCTCCACGGTCGACGCCGGCGCGTCCCTGACCGTGGCCGACGCGGCGGCGAGCGGTCCCACTCTGCGCCTGCTGGGTTGGCTGACGGTGCCGCTCCTGCCGGCCCTACTAGGCTTTCAGGCGATGTGCTGGTGGGTGTTCCGGGGACGGACCGACGGCAGGGCACCGGTGTACTGGTGAACCGCCGTCCCTTCGACCCGCGTCTGCTGCGCCGGGTCCCCGCGGCCCGGCGCGACCTCGCCGTGCTCGCGTTGCTCGGCGTGCTCGCCGCGGGTCTGGTGGTGGCGCAGGCGACCGCGCTCGCGGCGCTGCTCGCCACCGCCTTCGAGGGACGGCTGGACCGGCCCGCGCTGGCCGGGTTCGTCGCGGCGGTCGCCGCCCGGTCTCTGCTGGTCTGGGCGCAGGGCACGGTGTCGGCGCGGGCCGCCGCGACGGTCAAGGCGGCGCTGCGGGTCGACCTGCTCGACGCGGTCGGGCGGCACGGCCCGTCCTGGGTCGCCGGGCAGCGGGCCGGGCAGCTCGCCACCCTCGCCGGCCGGGGGCTGGACGCCCTGGACGCCTACTTCACCGGGTACCTGCCCCAGCTCGTCCTGAGCGTGACGGTGCCGGTGGCGGTGCTCGCCCGGATCTTCCTCGCCGACTGGAGTTCCGCCCTCATCATCGCGGTCACGCTGCCGCTCATCCCGATCTTCGGCGCCCTGCTCGGCTGGCAGGCGCAGGCGGCGACCGAGCGGCAGTGGCGGCGGCTCTCCCTGCTCGGCGGCCACTTCCTGGACATGGTGGCCGGGCTGCCCACGCTGCGGGCCTTCGGGCGGGCGCGGGCGCAGACCGAGGTGGTCCGCCGGATGGCCGACGGGCACCGGACGGCGACCATGAAGACCCTGCGCATCGCGTTCCTCTCCGCACTGGTCCTGGAACTGGTCGCCACCCTCTCGGTGGCACTGGTCGCGGTGCCGGTCGGCATCCGGCTGCTCGGTGGCGGGCTCACCATCCAGACCGCGCTGCTGGTACTGCTGCTCACCCCCGAGGCGTACCTGCCGCTGCGCGCCGCCGGCAGCCGCTTCCACGCCAGCATGGAGGGCCTCACCGCGCTGGACGAGGCGCTCACGCTCACCGAGGGCGCGCCGGCCGTCGGGCCCGGGGCGGGCGCGGCCGTGCCGGACGGGCGCGGCGAGATCCGGTTCGAGGGGGTGACCGTCGCGTACGACCGCACCGTCGCCCTGCGCGACGTCACGCTGACCATCCGCCCGGGCGAGCGGATCGCCGTCGTCGGGCCGAGCGGCGCCGGCAAGAGCACCCTGCTGGGCCTCCTGCTCGGCTTCGTGACGCCGACCGCCGGCCGGGTCACCGTGGGCGGGGTGGACCTGGCCGGCGCCGACCTGGACGCCTGGCGCCGGCAACTCGCCTGGGTGCCGCAGCGGGCCCATCTCTTCGCCGCCTCACTGGCCGACAACGTCCGCCTCGGCTCCCCCGACGTTCCGGACGCCGCGCTGGCCGACGCGGTCCGCGACGCCGCGCTGGACGACGTCGTCGCCGCGCTGCCCGACGGGCTGGCCACCATGCTCGGCGAGCGCGGGCACGGCCTCTCCAGCGGCCAGCGGCAGCGGGTGGCACTGGCCCGCGCGTTCCTGCGGGACGCGCCCGTGGTGCTGCTCGACGAGCCCACCGCACGACTCGACTCGGCCAGCGAGGCGGCCGTCCTCGACGCCACCCGCGCCCTGGTCGCCGGGCGGACGGCGCTGCTGGTCGCCCACCGCCCGGCTCTGCTCGCCGACGCCGACCGCATCCTGCGGGTCGCCGACGGGCAGGTCACCGAGCTCACCCCGGCGCCCGCCGGGAAGGCGACACCGTGAGCGCGCCGGAGCGCACCGTGCTGCGCCTGGCCCGCCCGTACCTGAACCGGCTGCTCGGCGCGGGCCTGCTGGCCGCCGCCACCGAGTTCGCCGCCCTGGCCCTGATGGCCACGGCGACCTGGCTGCTGATGTCCGCCGCCGAACGGCCACCGCTGGACCGCCTGACCGTCGCGATCGTCGCCGTCCGGGCGCTGGCGATCGGGCGCGGCGTGCTCCGCTACACCGAACGCCTGGCCGGGCACGACGCGGTGCTGCGGCTGGTCACCGACGTCCGCGCCCGGGTGTTCGCCGCCCTGGCCGCCCGCCGGGACAGCGCCGGGCAGCGCTCCGGCGACGCGCTGAGCCGACTGGTCTCCGATGTCGAGGCCGTGCAGGACCTGCTGCTGCGGGTCCTCGTACCGGCCGCCGCCGCGGGCCTGGTGGGCGTGGTCGCCGTCGGCGCGGCGGCCCTCGTCTCCCCGGCCGCCGCCGGGGCGCTCGCGGTCGGCCTGCTGCTCGCCGGTGTCGCGTTGCCGGCCCTGGCCACCGCGCTCACCCGGCACGCCGCCGCCGAACTGGCGCCACTGCGCGGCGCCCTGGCCGCCGACGCGGTCGACCTGACCCACGGCGCCGCCGACCTCGCCGCCTTCGGCGCCACCGGGCAGGCCCTCGGGGTGGCCGCGGACCGCGCCCGGCGGCTGGCCCGGCTCGAGCGGCGGCTGGCCGCGACCGGGTTCGCCGTCGACGCGGCGGGCGTGCTGGTGGCCGGGCTGACCGCCGGGGCGGTCGTGCTGGTCGCCCTGGCGGCCGGCGTGGACGGCGTACTGGTCGGCGTGCTGGCCGTCGGCACCCTCGCCGCCGTCGAGATCGCGCTTGCCCTGGTCGGCGCGGCGCGCCAGTGGACCGGCCTGCGGGCCGGCCTGACCCGCGTCGCCGCCCTGCTCGACGAGAGCGACGAGGCGGCCTCGCCGGCGCCGACGGAGACCGCACCGACCCCGGCCCCAGTCGCCCCCGACGTCCGGTTCGAGGACGTGACCGTCCGGTACCGCGCCGAGGCCGCGCCCGCCCTGCACGACTTCCACCTGCACCTGCCGCCCGGGCGGCGGATCGCCGTCGTCGGGCCCAGCGGCGCGGGCAAGAGCACGCTCGCCGCCGTCCTGACCGGCTCGGTGCGGCCCACCTCGGGTCGGGTCGTCCTGGACGGGCGAGACCTGTCGGCGTACCCGGCGCTGCCCCGGCTCGTCGGGGGGCTGCTCGCCGAGGCGTACGTCTTCCACGCCACCGTTCGGGAGAACCTGCTGCTCGGGCGGCCCGGCGCGAGCGAGGACGACCTGGTCGCGGCCACCGCCGCGGCCGGCCTCCTGGACTGGGTACGCGCACAGCCGGACGGTTGGGACACCGTGGTGGGTGAGGAGGGCGGCCAGCTCTCCGGCGGTCAGCGGCAGCGCGTGGCCCTGGCGCGGGCGCTGCTCGCCGCGCCTCCGGTGCTGGTGCTCGACGAGCCGACCGAGGGGCTCGACCCGACGGCGGCGGACGCGGTGCTCGACTCCGTCCTGGCCGCCACCCCACCGGGGCACTCCGTGCTGATGATCAGTCACCGCCTGCGCGGGCTGGACGGGTTCGACGAGATCCTGGTGCTCGACTCCGGCCGGGTGACCCGGCGGGGCCGACACGCCGACCTGGTCACGACGCCGGGCTGGTACCGGGACCAGTGGCTCCTCCAGGAGGCCGCCGAGCGGGGCTACCTCGCTCTCGGTCCCCTCCCCTGACCGTCCCCGGTCCCGTCGGATCGGGGTCGGCCCAGGGATGTCCCGGACGGCACGGGGCGGTCGGTCGTGGCAGGGTGGTGGCATGCGGGGCGGCGACGACGTGCTTGTGGAGGAGCGGCTGCGGGCGCTGGAGGAGCGGCTGCGCGGGCCGAGCAGGCTGAAGGCCGACCTGCTGACCGAGGCGCGGCACGGCCTGCTGGACGCCGTCGAGGCGTACCGGGAGGGCGGGCTGCCGGCGGCGGAGGCCCGGCGCCGGGCGGTGGCCGAGTTCGGCTCGCCGGCGCAGCTCGCCCCGGCGTACCAGGCCGAGCTGGCGGTCGGCGCGCTGCGCGGGCTGGCCTGGCGGGTGCTCGCGGTGGCCGCCGCCGGCATCGCGGCCGGTGACCTCACCTGGCGCGGTGCGAGCTGGAGCGACGGCCCCCGGCCCCCGGCGGGCTACGTGCTGCTGTCGGCCTCGATGGATTGGCTCTGGTTGGCCGCCGCGGTGCTCGGTGGGCTGGGCGTCCTGGTGGCCGGGGCCCGCCGGCGCAGTCCGGTCGTCGACCGGCTGGTCGGGGCCGGCCTGACCGGACTGCTCGCCCTGGGCGCGCTCGCCGGCGCGGCCCTGTTCGGCTGGTCGGTCGGGCTCTGGGACGGCGCGCTCACCTGGCCGCCGATGATCATCGGCGCGGTGCTGGTGGGCGCCGGGTTCCTCTGGCTGGGCCGCGCCGCCCGGGGCTGGGTGCACGCGGCCCGCTGACCCGGCGCCGGAAGACTGACGGCACTACCCGGCGCGCCATCCGGTACCGGCGCCAGCGGCCGACGGCCCGCCGTGGTGGCCGCCCCTCCGGACGGTGCGGGAGGGGCGCCGGTCAGGCGGGCGTGGTGGTGGGCGGCGTGTCCGCGTCGAGGAACCGACCGACGGTGGAGCTGAACTCCCGCCACCCGGACCGCTCGCCGGCCAGCGCCCCGCGACCCGCGTCGGTCAACTGGTACGTCCGCCGCTCCCGACCGTTGACGGTGCTCCAGGTGCTCGCGACGTGGCCGGCCCGTTCGAGGCGGCGCAGCGCGGGATAGATGGTGCCGGTCGGCAGATCGAGGTGGCCGTCGCTGCGGCTGCGGAGCGCCTCGATGATGGCGTAGCCGTGCAGTGGTCCCTGTTCGAGCACCGCGAGCAGCAGTGCGTCGAGGTGTCCGTGCAGCGCCTGGGCCTTCATACGTAGCAACGCTACTTGTCGTTCGGTCGGACCGCCACCGGGGTGCGGACACCGGGACTCCCGGGTCGCCCACTAGGGTATGTGCGCGTAGTCACTCGCCGGAGCAGCCCGGCGCGTGGGCAGCCCGAAGCACACGGAGGTCAGCGTGGCCCGCCAGTCGTCTCCCCGGCCCGACGCCGACGAGCCCGATCTCGACGGTCCGGCCGAGTCCGGCACCGCAACCGAGTCCGCCGAGGCCGCCCGAGCGCTCTGGGAGGAGCTGCGGATCGACCCGGTCGAGATCGCCCTGCCCGCCGGCACCGGCTACACCCTTCGGGCGTACCGGCCGGCGCGGGAGCTGACCCCGACCGACGTCGAGGAGCGCGACCAGGACGACCCGTTCCTCGCCCGCCGCCAGGTGGTGACCGAGGAGGACGAGGACGACGAGAGCGTCGTCATCCTCGACGAGGAGGTTGCCCAGGAGTTCGCCGAGAGCGACGAGGAGGAGGCCCGGGAAACCCGCCGCGGCGCGAAGGGCGAGACCGAGGACGAGGACGAGGCCGAGGCGGCCGAGGACGAGGCGGGCGACGAGGAGGTGCCGGTCTTCCTCAGCCACAAGGGCCGGCTGCTGCTCTTCAAGACGCCGGAGTCGCTGGTCAGTTTCGTCCGGTCCGGCGCGCCCAACGACCTGTCTCAACTGGACAGCTGGAATGAACTGTCCGAACGGGTGGAACCGGCCGACATCGCCCCGCTCGACGAGGACATCTACGAGCTGGACCTGGTCGTGGAGAACCTGCGCGGCGGGCACGACGCGTGGGATCCCACGCTCCTCATCGAAGCCGGCGAGATCGCCCGTGACATCTCGTACGCGCTGCGCCTACCGGCCGTACTGGACATGCTCTCCGCGGGGTCCAGCCTCGACGATCTGGACGAGGCGCTGCGGGCCTCTGTCAACGGGGGGATCGGCGGATTCCTCGGCCGGCGCCGGTTGAAGAAAATCGGGGCACAAACCGCAAGTTTGGGTTGGCGCACCATTGTCGGCAAGATCTCTGCTGTCGTGGACTGGCGCGACTGACCCGTACCAGGGAGCATCAGTCTCTGGCAGAGAAGACCTTGTGTCCCGGGAGGAGGACGACGCCGTGGCGCTCGTGCGCGTGTACTGCGGTCTGGCCTCGGCGGATCCGGCCGACCGACCGGCTTCAGCCGGTTCGACGCTGACGTCCGCTGTGGTCGACGACGCAGGCCGTCTGCTGCATGTCTGCGAGATCAGCGACGACCCCGCTGGCTACGCCCAGCTGGTCACGCTGCTCGTGGAGCGGTCGGGCGGGCCGAGCGGTGCGGCGATCGCCGCCGACAGCGACGACCACACGGTCACGTCGCTGCTCAGCGCGGCGGGTCGGCCCCTCGCGATCGCCGACGACGACTCGGTGGACGACTTCGCCGAGCGGTTCGCCGACGACGACTCCCTGGAGGAGATGCAGTCACCCCCGGCGGAGCGGCGGGCCGTCGGCCTGGCCCGCGCCCTCCAGGCCGGTGCGCTCTCCGCCGTCACGCTGCCCGCTCCCCGGGACCTGGCCGGCTACAAGCAGGTGCTCGCCGCGCACGCCGCGCTGGCCAACGGCCGGCACTCCGCCGCGGTGGCCCTGCGGGAGGTGCTGCGCGAGCTGTACCCGGCCGCGCTGCGCGCGTACCCCGACCCGGCCGAGCCGGTCGCACTCGCGGTCCTGGACGCCATCCCCGAGCCCGGGCTGCTGAGCGGCGTGGGCCGTGGCCGGGACGACACGGCCGACCGCGTCACGGCGGACCTCGCCGCCGACGGTGTCGCCGACACCGACCATATCGAGGCGGCGGTGACCGCCCTGCGGGTCGCCATCTCCGAGTCGCCCCGTCGGGCGACGGTCAACCGGGCCCTCACCGCCGCGGTGTCCGAGACGGTCCGGCAGGCCGTCGCCTCCGTGCGGGCCTGTGACGCCGGGTGCGACGCGCTGATCGGCGCGCTCAACGACCGGGTGAGCGCTCCGGCGCCCGGCCGTCGCAGCGCCGCCCGCCGTGGCGAGTCGGTCGGCGACCTGACCGCCGCCACCAGCGGCGCCACCCTGCGCACGGTGCGCCCGGCCGAGCCCGCCCGCCCGGCGCCCGGTGCCCGCCGGGCCCGTCCGGAGCCGGTCTCCGGCGCGACCCCGCCCCCGGCTCCCCGCCCGCTCGGTCCGCCTCCCGTCGCGCCGCCGCCGGTGGCTCCGCCGCCGGTGGCCCCGGCCCCGGTCGCCCCCGCCGCGTTCGCTGGCCCGCCCGTCTCCGGACCTCCGGCCCGCCCGGAGGCGACGCCCAGCCGCATCGACGGCCCGACGAACCGGCCGATCTCGGCGCCGCCGCCCCCGCCGCCCGGCATCACGCCGATCGCCCCGGCGCAGCGTGGCTCGGTTCCGCCCGCCGAGGCCGGCGAACCGTTCCGGCCGACGCTCACCACGGCGGCGATCCAGAGCGCCCGCGCCGAGCGGCAGCGCACGGTGATCCCGCCTCGGCCCAAGACCACAACCGAGCCCCCCGCTCCGGCCGGCGGCTTCAGCGCCACCGACCTCAGCGTGCCGGTGCCCACCCCGCGTCCCGGCCAGGAACCGGCCGCCCCGGGCTCCCGGGCCAACTGGCCACTGGTCAACAACCCGCAGGAGGCGGACGGCAGCTCGGCGCGGAACCCGGTCGCCGACTCGTACGGCGGGCGCGGCGTCGACGCCCCGACCGACCCGGGCAAGGAACGTCGTGTCACGCCGCCCTGGCTCGCCGACGACCTTCCCCAGGAGCCGCCGATGCTGCGCCTGGTCGAGCCGCCGCCGCTGGCCGACCGGGCCCTGCGCAACGGGCTGGGCCCGGCGACCGACCCGGGCCTGGAGACGCCGCCGCTGCGGCTCGTCGACCGCGAGGAGCCCCGCAACGGTCGCCCCGCACCGCGTACGGAGCGGCCGGCGGCCGAGCACCGGCCGGCGCCCCCGGTGGAGCACCGGCCCCCGCCGGTCTCCGACGACGGCGACGGCGACCTGCTGATCTTCGCCCAGACGAAGTCGGCGTGGTTCGTGGGCCACGACGAGTCCACCGAGTTCAACTGGTCCTCACTGGACGACAGCGGCTGGCAGGCGGCGGAGCAGGCCGCCAAGCCCGCGGTCGGCGCCGAGACGTCGGCGGGTCTGCCGAAGAGGGTGCCGCAGGCGAACCTCGTCCCCGGCTCGCCGTTGCGCGACGAGCGTCCACTGCGGATCGTGCGGGACGCCGCCAGCCTCGCCGAGAACACCACCGGCTACTTCCGCGGTTGGCGTCGCGGGCAGGAGATCGGCGGCTTCGCGGTGGGCGGGCGCCCGGGGCGGGAGTCCGCCGGCGGCTGGGACTTCAGCCGCGACACCGGCGACCGCGACGACGACCGGGAGTACGAGTACCGGTCCGCCGGCTACCGGTCCTGAGCGGACGCGTACCGGCCTGACGACGGACGAGGCCCCCGGGCTCTGCCCGGGGGCCTCTTCGTGCGCCCAGGAGCCTCACACGGGGCGCGAGTGTCCTCTCCCACCGTCCGCCGGGGACGTGGCCGTCCACGGGGGACGGCTGGGTTCTCCGCCGTGCGGTCAGCTACCCGAGGCCGGTCGGACGCGCCGCCGTACGCGGACAGCACGACGCGCCCGGTGGCGGCCGAGGCCATCACCGGGCGCGAACGGGCGAACGTCAGGCCCGGGCGACGGCCCGCGAGCGACGCATGGTGAGCACGTACTCGACCAGCGAGATCAGCACGTGCTTGGTCGACTCCCGGTTCCGGGCGTCGCACGCCACCACCGGCACGTCGCTGGAGATGGCCAGCGCGTCCCGGACGTCCTGCGGGTCGTGGTACTGCATGCCGTCGAAGCAGTTGATCGCGATCAGGTACGGCAGCCGCCGGTGCTCGAAGAAGTCGATCGCCGCGAAGCAGTCGGCGAGCCGGCGGGTGTCGACCAGCACGACCGCGCCGATGGCACCACGGACCAGTTCGTCCCACATGAACCAGAACCGGGTCTGACCAGGCGTACCGAACAGGTACAGGATCAGGTCCCGATCGATCGTGATACGGCCGAAGTCCATGGCCACCGTGGTCGTCGTCTTCCCCGGCACCTGCCGGTTGTCGTCGACGCCCACGCTCGCGGAGGTCATGATCGCCTCGGTCGTCAGCGGCGTGATCTCCGAGACCGAGCCAACCAGCGTCGTCTTCCCGACGCCGAATCCACCGGCGATAACGATCTTCGCCGACGTCACGCGCCCGCTCGGGGTCGGCGGGCGCGACATGTCAGAGCCTGCGAAGTCCACTCAGCACCCTCTCCAGCAGTTCAGTGCCCACCGCGTCGTCCGAGTCGTCCAGGATGGTCGGCTCGTGGACCGCGACCAGGCCGTCCGTCGCCATGTCGGCGATGAGCACCCGGGCCACACCGAGCGGTAGCTGCATCCGCGCCGCGATTTCGGCTAGCGACTGCACGCGTCCGTCACACAGCGCGGCGATGTACTGGTGCTCGCGGCCCTGGCCGCCGTTGCCGTTGGCAGCGGCCCGGCCGCGCACCGTCGTCTCGACGAGCGCTTCCATCGCGATGTCGAGTCGGGGGCGGGTACGACCACGGGTCACGGCGTATGGACGGACCAACGCGCCGGTCGGTTCGTCACGATCGGCCATGTCGCCGCTCACCTCCTTCGTACCCCGGACCGGCTGGCGCCGGTCGAACCCCTCGTTGTCGTTGCCCCGCCGACCGCACGGTCAGCGGAACGTCAGCCCAGCATGCCCGCGGCCGCACGCGGCTGCGGGGTCAACGCGTCGCCCACCCGGTCGACCAGCAGGGCCATCTCGTAACCCACCTGCCCGACGTCGCAGCTGCGGGCGGCGAGCACGGCGAACGACGAGCCGTCCGAGATGGACATCAGGAACAGGAAGCCGTTGTCCATCTCGACCACCGTCTGAAGCACGGCACCGCCCTCGAAGCAGCGGGCCGCACCCTGGGTGAGGCTGACCAGGCCGGACGCGATGGCGGCCAGCTGGTCGGCCCGGTCACGCGGAAGGTCCCGCGAGGCCGCGAGGAGCAGGCCGTCCGCCGACACGGCGACCGCGTGCGCGACTCCGGGCACCCGGTCGGCGAAGTTGGCGAGCAGCCAACCGAGATCCTGCGTAGTTGTCATCGTTCTTGCTCCTTCTGCCCGCTCCCGGCCACCGGGCCAGAGCCAGACTGCGAGGACTGCCCACCCGGAGTCTCCTCCGGGGTGGTCGGGTTGCCGTCGGAGGGGTTGCGACGCCCACGCTGGACACCGCGGTGGTAGGCCGACAGCAGGCCACGGACCGATTCGGGAGTACGCCGCTGCACCGACGTCGCGGGCTTCTCCACCGCACCGGGTACGAGCTGCGCCATCGGCGTGCGCTTCGGGAGCCCGGTGGAGGTGGTCGCCTCCACCGGCACCTCGCTGGCCGCCGAGGCCGCCCGCCAACCGTCGTCCGCGGCGGTCTGCCAGCCGCCGCTGGACGGCGTGCGCCGCTGGGCGAGCCCCTCGGCGGGAGTGCCGTTCCCGTTCGCCGTCGAGCCGTTCTGGCGCGGAGCGCCGCCGGACGTCGGGGTCTCTGCCATCGGTGCGTTACCTGTCGTTGCGGGTCGTGTCTGCTGCGCCGGTGCCTCGACCCGGGCGAACTGCTGGGTCGTGGCGCCGCCGTTCGTCCCGGCCGCCTTGGCGGCCCCGGCGGCTTTGGCGGCCTCCTCCGGCCCCGGCCGGCGGGTACGGAACCAGGCCGACTCCAGCTCCCGGAAGATCGGCAGCTCCATCGTCTCGTCCGCGTACCGCTGCCGGTTCTGGGCCGGCTGCGGCGTGGTCGGCCGCGCCACGGCGGGCGGCGTGGCCGGAGCCGGCCGGGCGACCGGCGCCGATGGCGTGGCGGCCTGCGGCGGCACCGGAGCCGACTGCTGCGGCGCCGGGTTCGCCATCGGCTCGGTGGCCGGGCGCGCCACCCGGGGCAGCTCGGTGGTCATGTCCAGCGCCGCGGCGAGCCGCTCCGGCACCGCCGGGGTGGTGGGCGCCGCACCCGGCACCGGCGGCCAGGCCGGCGGTGCTGACGGGGCCGGGGCCGGCGTCGACGAGACCGGACGCTGGGGCAGCGGCATGGGGTACGGCTGACCGGACGCCGGGGCCGCCGAGATCGGCTGCCCGGAGACCGGCGACGCCGATACCGGAGAGGCGGAGATCGGCATGCCCGAGGTCGGCGGGCTGGAGACCGGCGGCCCGGAGTACGGGACCGGCGGAGCCGACACCGGCGGAACCGGCGGCGCCGAGTACGGGCGGGTCTCCGGGCTGCTGGGCAGCTGCCGCGGGATCGCCGGCTGCTGTCCGGTGGTGGCCGGGTCCGCCTGGGTACGGCGCTGCGGCAGCGGGTCGATCGGCTGGCCGTTGGAGGTGCGCGGGGCGAACGCGTCACCGCTGTTGGCCCCGTTGACGACGGGGGTGGCGCCGGTGAGGTCCGACCAGGCCGGCATCCCCCGGGCCGCGGGCGCGCCGGCGCCGTTGCGGTGCGCCGGGTCGAACGGGCGGCCACCGAGCGTCACCTGGTTGCCGGACTCGCCGGGGCGCGGGCCCGGGACCGGGACCGGCGCGGCCGGGCCGTTGCCGAGCGCGGGCAGGGCCCCGAAGGCCGGAGCCGGGCCGGTGGCGGCCGGCGGCAGCGCGGGGGACGGCTGCATCCGGCCCGCCAGCGCCCGGGGCACCAGCACCGCGGTCGGCAGGGTCACGTCCGCGACGGTTCCCCGCTCGGCACCCGGCCGCAGCTCGACCCTGACGCCGTGCCGGGACGCCAGCCGGGCGACCACGACAAGACCCATCATCCGGGAGACGGCCACGTCCACCTGCGGCGGCGTGGCGAGCTTGTCGTTCAGCTCGCGGAGCTGGTCCGGGCTGATGCCGATGCCGCGGTCCTCGACGTAGAGCGACGCGCGGTCGCCGACCCGGCGAGCCTCGACGACGACCTGCGAGTCCGGCGGCGAGAACGCCGTGGCGTTGTCGAACAGCTCGGCGACGAGGTGCACCAGGTCGTTGACGGCGTGCGCCGCGACCTCGATGTCCCGGTCGATGATCCCGAACTCGATCCGCGTGTAGTGCTCGACCTCGGACTGGGCGGCCCGGAGCACGTCGATCAGGGCGGCCGGCTCCCGCTGCACACGGGTGGAGTCCGCACCGGCGAGCACCAGCAGGTTCTCGTCGTTGCGGCGCATCCGGGTGGCCAGGTGGTCGAGCTGGAACAGCTCGGCCAGCCGGTCCGGGTCCTCCTCGCCGCGCTCCAGCCGGTCGAGGTGGCCGATCAGCCGGTCGACCAGGATCTGCGACCGGCGGGCCAGGTTGACGAACATGGTCGCGACGGACGCCCGCAGGGCGGCCTGCTCGGCGGCGGTGCGGACGGCTTCGAGGTGGACCGCGTTGAACGCCTCGGTCACCTGGCCGAACTCGTCCTTGCTGCGCACCGGCAGCGGCTCGGCGATCTGGTTGGCCAGCTGCACCGGGGTGAGCTGTCCGGTCACCTGCGGGTCACGCAGCCGGGCGACGGCCTGGGGCAGCCCGTACTGGGCGATGGAGAGGGCGCCCTGGCGCAGGTCGCGCAGCGACCGGGCCATCGAGCGGGCGACGAGGTACGCGAAGAGGATGGCCAGCAGCAGCATGACGAGCAGCAGGCCGGTCTCCAGGAACACCTGGCGCTGCACGTCCGACCGGATGTCGTCGGCGAGCCGGACCGCGTCCGCGTCGACCTTCGCCTCGACCTTCCGGACCAACCCGGTGTGCGCCGTCATCGCGTTGTTCCACTGGTCCGGCGTGAAGCCGGCGGCACCCAGGTCGCGAGCGTCGGACAGACCACGCAGCGTGCTGTTGTAGCCCTCCGCCTCGCGGAAGTCCGGACCGGCCACGGTCTGGGTGAAGAACTCCCGGTCGGGCTGCTCCGCGATGGTGTTGAAGGTCTCCAGCCACTGCAACTGGCCCGTGTAGGTCGAGATGTAGGTGTTACGCAGGGCCGACGTGAGCTGCCCCTGGATGATGGCGACGTGGACCACGTCCCGTTGCTGGGCCAGGTACTCCTTGTTCCTGGCCAGGGCGGTCGCGGTCCGCATCTCGTCGCTCAGCTCGATGTCCCCGGCCAGCTGGGTGGCCGAGTCCCGCAGGTTGAGCATGTCGGTGAGCAGCGCGTCGTACTGCTGCTGGGCCTGGGAGAGGCTGAGCCGGCCGTTGAGGACCTGGCTCCGCGTGCCGGGCAGGTCGATGAGCGTCCGGTCGATGAAGCGGAGCTCGTTCTGGAGGTCCCTCGGCAGGTCGTCCACCTCGGCCCGCTGCCGGGAGTACGCCCCCTTGGCCTCGTCGACCCGGGTGGCGGCATTCTCGTACGCCTTCCGCCGGGCCTCGACCTGCTGGCTACCCTTCGCACCCGCCAGCCGGATCGCGCTGGTCCGCTCGTCCTGCAGCCGGTTGACCAGCTCGCCCGAGTGACCGACCAGGGCGGTGAGGTCACCCGCCCGGTTGGCGTTGTTGAGCGTCTGCAGGTGGTCGACCAGACCACTGGTACCCACGACGACCGTGGCGATGGTCGGCACGATCATGATGAGACCGAGCTTGGACCAGATCGGCATGTCGCGGAGCCGACCGGCCGGCCGGCGCAGACGCGACAGGAAAGAGCCTGCCGTCTTTGGCCGTTTGCTCACGTCACCGCCCTCGCGATTGCAGCGTCCGCGTTACCCTCGGGCAACGCCCAGCGGCCGACCCGGCGGGTCGGACCATCCGAGATTCCATCACGCCGCCTCGGAAACTGAAAGCCCAGGTTGGCCGTCGCGGAGGGTGTGATGAGATGTTCTTGGGTTCTAATCGCAGTCCGTCTGGCCGGAGTTACTGAAAGTAATGGAACACCCCTACCGAGTTGTCCTGCTTGCCGGCCCTTCGGGCTCCGGAAAGTCGTACATAGCCCGACGAACCGGGCTGCCGGTCCTCTGTCTGGACGATTTCTACAAGGACGGCGATGACCCTACGTTGCCGCGACAGGACGGCCAGATCGACTGGGAATCGCCCGCTTCCTGGGACGCCGGAGCGGCCGTTGAGGCGATCGTCCGCCTGGCCCGGGAGGGTCGGGCGGACGTACCGGTTTATGCCATCGGGGAGGATCGCAAGGTGGCCACACGGCCATTCGATCTAGCCGGTTCGCCACTTTTCGTCGCCGAAGGGATTTTCGCCGCCGAGATCGTCGCGGAGTGCCGCCGCCGCGGGGTGCTCGCCGGCGCGTACGCCCTCCGCCGGCCGCGGGGCGCGACCTTCGTCCGCCGGCTGGCCCGCGACCTCGCCGAGCAGCGCAAGGCGCCCAAGGTCCTGGTCCGGCGTGGGGTGGCCCTGCTGCGCGCCGAGCCGACGGTGCTGCGCCGGCAGACCGGCCTCGGTGCGGAGGCCGCCCGCGCGGGCGAGGTGCTGCGCCAGGTGGCCGGCCTGCTCGCCGGCCACCCTCACCGCTCCTGAGCCGCCGGGCGCGCACCCGGTCGGGAAGCGGTCAGCCGATCAACTTCGCGTACGCCGGCTTGATCACCTCGTCGATGATCCGCAGGCGCTGGTCGAACGGGATGAAGGCGCTCTTCATCGCGTTGATCGTGAACCACTGGAGCTCGCGCCAGCCGTAGCCGAAGGCGTCGACCAGCAGCGACATCTCGCGCGACATGGAGGTGCCGCTCATCAGCCGGTTGTCCGTGTTGACGGTGACCCGGAAGCGCAGGTCCCGCAGGAGCCCGATCGGGTGGTCGACGATCGACGCGGCGGCGCCGGTCTGGACGTTCGACGACGGGCACAGCTCCAGCGGGATCCGCTTGTCCCGCACGTACGCGGCGAGCCGGCCGAGCACCGGCTCCGGGCCGGGCGTGATGTCGTCCACGATCCGTACGCCGTGGCCGAGCCGGTCGGCACCGCACCACTGGATGGCCTGCCAGATCGACGGCAGGCCGAACGCCTCGCCGGCGTGGATGGTGAAGTGGAAGTTCTCCCGCTGGAGGTACTCGAACGCGTCCAGGTGCCGGGTGGGCGGGAAACCCGCCTCGGCGCCCGCGATGTCGAAGCCCACCACACCGGTGTCCCGGTGCCGTACGGCCAGCTCGGCGATCTCCTGCGACCGCGCGGCGTGCCGCATGGCGGTGAGCAGGGTGCCGACCCGGATCGGCGTGCCCGCCTCGGCGGCGAGGGCGCTCCCCTCCTCGAAGCCGGCGACGACGGCCTCCACCACCTCGTCCAGCGTGAGATTCCGCTCCAGGTGCTGCTCAGGGGCGAAGCGGACCTCCGCGTAGACTACGCCGTCGGCGGCCAGGTCGAGCGCGCACTCCCGGGCCACCCGCCGCAGCGACGAGGCGGTCTGCATGACCGCGACGGTGTGCGCGAACGTCTCCAGGTACCGCTCCAGCGAACCGGAGTCGGCCGCATCGACGAACCAGCGCCCGAGCGCCTCCGGGTCCGTGGTGGGCAGCTCGTGCCCCACCTCGGCGGCCAGCTCGACGATCGTCGCCGGCCGCAGGCCACCGTCGAGGTGGTCGTGCAGCAGCGCCTTCGGGACCTTGACGATGTCCTCGTACCGGATACTCGCGACCATGCTCAGACCCTAGTGGGCGCCGGTCGCCACGCGTGCCGGACCACCGCGTCGCGTCGGCCGGATCACGGCGGCCGGCTTCGGTAGTTGACGCGTCAACGAGAGCGATAGGATCGACGGCATGGGTGACCGGACGGGCGTCTGAGATGGACCCCCGCATCGTCGCGCGCCTGCGCTGCCCCGTCTGCGGAGAGCCGCTGGCCGAGGTCACCGCCGGCACGGCCCACGCGCTGCGCTGCCCGCGCCGGCACAGCTTCGACGTGGCCCGCCAGGGATACGTGAACCTGCTCGCCGGCCGCGCCCCGCACGCCGGGGACACCGCCGAGATGGTGGCGGCCCGGGCCGACTTCCTCGCCGCCGGCCATTACGACCTCATCTCAGCCGCCCTGACCGACGCCGCCACCGAGGCCGTCGCCCGCCACCGTGCCGCCCACCCGGACGCCCTTTGCTCTGTTTCAACCCACGCACCAGAAACCGCGCCGGACCGTTGCGTGGAGGTGAGCAGAGCAAAGGGGCCGGACGAGGCATCCGGGCCGGCGCGACCGCCCGAGCCGGGAGAAGTGCCCTCGACGGTGCCCGACCCCGGCGCGTACCCCCTGGTGGTCGACGCCGGTGGCGGGACCGGCCGGCACCTCGCGGCGGTGCTGGCGGCGCTGCCGGACGCCGTCGGCCTCGCGCTGGATGTGTCGAAGCCGGCGCTGCGCCGCGCCGCGCGCGCCCACGAACGGGCGGCGGCGGCCCTGGCCGACACCTGGCAACGGCTGCCGCTGGCCGACGCGTCCACCGCAGTGCTGCTGAACGTGTTCGCGCCGCGCAACGGCGCCGAGTTCCACCGGGTCCTCGACCCGGCCGGCGCACTTCTGGTGGTCACCCCGGCCGTCGACCACCTCGCCGAGCTGGTCGACACGCTCGACCTGCTCCGCGTGGACCCGGCGAAGGCGGAACGGGTCGCCGACAGCCTCGGCGGGCACTTCGTCGAGGAGTCCGGCACCGCGCACCGGGCCCGGTTGACGCTGACCCGCACCGAGGTGGCCACGCTGGTCGGCATGGGCCCGAGCGCCTGGCACACCGACCCGGCCGGGCTCGCCGCCCGCATCACCGCCCTGCCCGAGCCGGTCCCGGTGACCGTGTCCGTGCGGCTCGGGGTGTACCGGCCGCGCTGAGCCGGCTCAGGTGGAGAGGTCCACCTCTTCCCAGCCCGGGGGCTCGTCGTGGTACGGCCCCCGCAGGATCACCGCCCACTCCAGCGCCCACCGACGCTGCCCGATCGCGTTCGCGTCGACCAACCCGGGCGGCACGCGACCGGCCCGCTCCACCTCCAGGTACGCCCAGTCCAGGCAGTAGTGGAGGTCGAGCAGGGCCGCCGCGTCCGCGGGATGCTGCGGCGCGGCGAGGACCCGGGACCGCCAGCGCCCGAACGTCTCCCCGGCGGCGATGTTCGGCATCCGCTCCACCAGCCGCTCGTCCACCGGCAGCGTGGGGTCGAGCTGCTTGGTCAGGCCGAGCACCCAGGCCAGCGCGAACAGCGCGTCGTGGTGCAGCACGAACGAGCGGTGGTCACCCTTGCCCCCGGTGACGAACTGCCACTCCGGCGGCGTGACCGTCTCCATCAGGTGCGAGGTGAGCAGCCAGCTCATCGCCGCCTGCGGCGGCATGCCGAAGCAGCGGGCCAGGATGAGGTGCAGCACCGCGATCCGCGCCTCGATCTCGGCGGTCGGGCGCAGCTCGATCTCGTCCCCGGGCTCCCACACGAGGGGGAACTGCACCGGCGGCAGCGGCAGGCCCAGCCGGGCCAGCTCGTCCAGGCTCGCCTCACGTACCGCGCGGGGATCGGGGGCAGGTACGGCCACGACGGATCATCCTCGTCTGTTCGTGCCGGCTCGGCGCCGGGTCGTCCCCCCTGGCCAGGGAGGATAGCCCCACCGTCCCGAGCATCGGAACGGCGGGGGCGATCAGCCGATCCGCTCGATCACCAGCGGCGTCGCGCCGGGCGCGGCGGGCGCGATCCGCACCGCCCGGGCGGCCTCGTCGCGCGCCGCCGGGATCCGGCCGGCGTCCTCGGCGCGCAGCTCGTAGAGGGGCTCACCGGCCCGGACCGGGTCGCCCGGGCGCTTGCGCAGCACCACACCCGCGGGCACCGACACCGGGTCCTCCTTGCGGGCGCGCCCCGCGCCGAGCCGCCACGCGGCCACCCCCATCGCGTACGCGTCGACCTCCGCGAGGAAGCCGTCGGCGTCGGCGCGCACCACCTCGACCTCGGGCGCGGTGGGCATCGGGGCGTCCGGGTCACCGCCCTGCGCCCGGATCATCGACCGCCAGACGTCCATCGCCCGGCCGTCGCGCAACGCGGCCTCGGGATCGGCGTCCGGCAGGCCGGCCGCGTCCAGCATCTCCCGGGCCAGGGCCAGGGTCAGCTCGACCACGTCGGCCGGGCCACCGCCGGCCAGCACCTCGACCGACTCGGTCACCTCGACCGCGTTGCCGATGGCCAGCCCCAGCGGGGCGGACATGTCGGTGAGCAGGGCGACTGTACGCACGCCGTGCGCACCGCCCAGCTCGACCATCGTGCGGGCCAGCTCGCGGGCCTGGTCGACGGACTTCATGAACGCGCCCGAGCCGACCTTGACGTCCAGGACCAGGGCACCGGTCCCCTCGGCGATCTTCTTGCTCATGATCGAGCTGGCGATCAGCGGGATCGCCTCGACGGTGCCGGTCACGTCGCGCAGCGCGTACAGCTTGCGGTCCGCCGGCGCGAGGCCCGGCCCGGCCGCGCAGATCACCGCGCCGACCTCGCGGAGCTGGGCGATGAACTCCGCGTTGCTCAGCGCCGCCCGCCAGCCCGGGACCGACTCCAGCTTGTCGAGCGTGCCGCCGGTGTGGCCGAGGCCGCGTCCGGACAGCTGCGGCACGGCGGCGCCGCAGGCCGCCACGAGCGGGGTGAGCGGCAGGGTGATCTTGTCGCCGACGCCGCCGGTCGAGTGCTTGTCGACGGTCGGCCGGTCGACCGCGGACAGGTCCAGCCGCTCGCCGCTGGCGATCATCGCGGCGGTCCAGCGGGCGATCTCCGGCCCGGTCATCCCGTTGAGCAGGATCGCCATGGCCAGCGCCGACATCTGCTCGTCGGCGACCACACCCTTGGTGTACGCGTCGACGACCCAGTCGATCTGCGCGTCGGAGAGCACACCCCCGTCCCGCTTGGCCCGAATAACATCAACCGCCGCAAAACCACTCATCAGATAGATCTTTCCTCGTCTGCTGGCGTTACCGACCCGCCATCCTCGACCTGGGCGGGGCGAGGCCCCTCAAGCTCAGCCACCCCAGCGGATCGGGATCTCCATCGGCGGCTCCCCCTCGCCCGCCCAGAAGACCGTGCCGGACGCGTCCACCACGACGACGCGGGGCGTCCGCGCCAGCCCCCAGGTGATCGCCTCGGCCGGGTCGTCCCAGCTCGGGCCCTCCTCCAGCACACCGGTCTCGGCGCCCTCGGTGTCCCCGGCCGACCGCTCCCAGTACGCCGTCCACACCTGCTGACCGGCGGACAGGTCGGGATGCACGAACACCGTGCCGCGCCCGCGCCAGGCGGCCAGCCGTTCCGGCACCACCGGCAACGGGGTCTCCCCGGTCACCGCCTCCAGGTCCTCCACGCCGAAGGCGTGCGGCAGCAGCTCGGCCATCCGCAGCGGGCCGCCCTTCGCCTCGATGAGGCACTCCGGGCCGCCCTGCTCCCAGAGCAGCTGCCGGCAGCGCCCGCAGGGCATCAGCGGCTCACCGGTCGCGTCCACGCAGGACAGCGCCACGATCCGGCCCCCGCCGGTGGCGTGCAGCGAGGAGACCACGCCGCACTCGGCGCAGAGCACCACGCCGTACGCGGCGTTCTCCACGTTGCAGCCGACCACGACGCGGCCGTCGTCGACCAGGGCGGCCGCCCCCACCGGGAACTTCGAGTACGGCACGTACGCGTGCCGCATCACCTCGGTCGCGGCGGCGCGCAGCCGCCCCCAGTCGATCTCCATGCGGTGTTCCCCCGTCAGCCCTTGATGTACGGCTTGCCGTCGGCGGCCGGCGCCCGGACCTTGCCGACCAGGCCGGCGACCGCCAGGATCGTCGCCAGGTACGGCAGCATGGCCAGGAACTGGCTCGGGATGGTGCTGTTGATCGCGCCCAGGTACGTGGCGAGCTGGTCGGCGAAGCCGAAGAACAGCGCCGCGAGCAGCGCGCCGGTGGGGCTCCACCGTCCGAAGATCAGCGCCGCCAGGGCGATGAAGCCCTTGCCACCGATCATGTTCTTGGTGAACGAGAAGAGCGCCAGCGTGTACGACGCGCCGCCGATGCCGGCGACCACGCCGGCCAGCAGCACGTTGCGGTAGCGCAGCCGCAGCACCTTGACGCCCAGCGTGTCGGCGGCCGTCGGGTGCTCGCCGACCGAGCGGGTCCGCAGACCCCACCGGGTGCGGAACAGCGCGATGTGGATCACCAGGACCAGCAGCAGGCCGAGGTAGAGGAAGATGTTGCCGCGGAACAGCGCCGGCCCGATCAGCGGGATGTCCGACAGCAGCGGGATCTCCCAGCTGCTGAATCGCGGCGCGCTGTTGTACCGCTCCGCGTCGGTCTGCATCAGCCGCTCGTAGAGGAAGCCGGTGACGCCGACCGCGAGCAGGTTCAGCACGATGCCCATGACCACCTGGTCCACCAGGTAGCGGATCGCGAAGACGGCGAGCAGCAGCGAGATGAACGCGCCGCCGATGGCCGCGGCCACCAGGCCGACCCAGACGTTGCCGGTGATGCTGCCGAAGAGGGCACCGCTGAAGGCGCCCATCAGCAACTGGCCCTCGATGGCCACGTTGACCACGCCGGACCGCTCGCAGAGCACGCCGGCCAGCGCGCCGAAGATCAGCGGCAGGGCCAGGATGAACGTGCCCCGTACGACGTTGACCAGCGGCATGAAGTTCTGCCCGGCCGGGGCGGCGGAGACCTGCCAGCACAGGAAGCTCAGCACGAACCCGACCAGGCCGGCGGTGAGCACCAGCGTGAACCAGCGCTTCGGCAGCCCGGCGAGCATCGCCACACCGGCGGCGAGCGCGACCACCCCGAACAGGATCGCGCCGAGGGTGCCGTTGACCGCCAGGGCGGCGCCGGCCGCGTCCTCGCTGAGTGTGAACCGCGCCTGCTGGTCGGTGGCGAGCGCCCCGAAGAGCACCGCCGCCAGCAGGCCGAGCGCGGTCAGCACCAGGCCGACCTTGCGGGTACGCGTCCAGAACCCCTCGTCGACCGGGGCGACCGCGACGTTATCGACAGCCATGGTGGACACGCGTCACCAGCCCTTCGCGAGGCTCGTCTGGAGCCGGGCGGCCCGCGCGGCCCGGAGCTGGAAGATCGCCTTCACCAGGGCCGGCGCGGCGATGAAGATGACGATCAGCGCCTGGAGCACGGTGACCAGCTCCAGCGAGATCCCGGAGTACGACTGCATCCGGTTGCCGCCGGCCTGGAGCGCGCCGAAGAGCAGCGCCGCCAGCGCCACGCCCCACGGCTTCACCCGCCCGAGCAGCGCCACCAGGATGCCGTCGAAGCCGATCTGCGCGACCACCAGCGGGGTCAGCGCGGCGGCGGTGGTGCCGAGCACCATCTGCGAACCGCCAAGGCCGGCCAGGACCCCGGCGAAGACCATGATCAGGATGTACGTCCGGGTCACGCTGATACCGGCGGTGCGGGCCGCGTCCGGGTTGGCGCCCACCGCGCGCAGCTCGAAGCCGAGCGTGGAGCGGTTGAGCAGCCAGGCGACCGCCCAGGTGGCCAGCACGGCGAGGATGATGCCGGCGTGCACGCGCAGGTTGTCGCCGAGCAGGCGGGGCAGCTGCGCGGACGCGTCGACCGGCTTGCTGATCGCGTCGGTCCGGTTCGGGTCCTGGATGCCGTTCTGCACGATGATCCAGGTCAGGAAGTACGTCGCGATGTAGTTGAGCATGATCGTGTTGATCACCTCGTGGGCGCCGGTACGCGCCTTGAGGATGCCGGGGATGAAGCCCCAGATCGCCCCGCCGAGCGCGCCGGCGAGCACCGCGACGAGCAGGTGCAGCCCCGGCGGCAGCGGCAGCAGGAAGCCGGCCAGCGCGGCCAGGATGACACCCATCGTGGCCTGGCCCTGGGCGCCGATGTTGAACAGGCCGCCCCGGAAGGCGAGCGCCACGGACAGGCCGGTGAACACCAGCGGCGCGGTGTAGGTCAGCGT
The DNA here is from genome assembly GCF_012034245.1 of Micromonospora thermarum. Taxonomy (GTDB): domain Bacteria; phylum Actinomycetota; class Actinomycetes; order Mycobacteriales; family Micromonosporaceae; genus Micromonospora; species Micromonospora thermarum. The sequence goes on from NZ_JAATEO010000011.1 coordinate 116,879, forward strand.
CTCCGAGATGGGGCTCAGCGCCGCCGTGAAGCCGACCGCGTCCGGGTCGAAGACCGCGCCCTTGAACAGGTTCCCGTACGCCTCGCTGACCAGCGTCCAGCTGGAGTTGATCGCGTCCGACGGACGGGCGGTGATGTAGCTGTAGGTGGCGAGAACCTCCGGGTCGGAGACGATCATCAGGATCGCGCCCACGACCATCGCCAGCACCAGCGACAGCACCGTCACCGTGAAGGTGTTGGCGGCCCAGAGGTTGTCCAGGAAGAGTCGCCCGAGCGACGGGCGGCCCTCGGGCGTCGGCTGCTTCGGGGTCGTCGCCGTCTCGGCCCGCTCGGCGTTGCCGAGCGCGTTCTGCGCCGCCTGCGCCTCGGTCGCCGGCTCCTTGTCCGGAGAACCAGGGTTCGGGTTGGTCATGCCTTGTCCTCGCTGTCGGTCCCGGCCGGGCCGGTGGCCGGTGCGCCGTCAGAGCCGGTCGACGCGCTCTCGGGGGTGATGCCGGCCATCAGCAGGCCGATCTCCTCGCGCGGGGTGTCCGGGCCGACGATGCCGATGATGCGGCCGCGGTACATGACCGCGATCCGGTCGGCCAGCCCGATCACCTCGTCGAGTTCGCTGGAGACCACCAGGACGGCGGTCCCGATGTCCCGCTCCCGGATGACCCGGCTGTGGATGAACTCGATGGAGCCGACGTCGACGCCGCGCGTGGGCTGGGCGGCGATGAAGAGCTTCAGCGGCCGGGACAGCTCCCGGGCCACGATCACCTTCTGCTGGTTGCCGCCGGACAGGGTGCCCACCGGCGCCTCGGCCGACGAGGTGCGGACGTCGAACTGGGCGATCCGCTCCTTCGCCGACTTCGTGATCTGGTCCGGCTTCAGCGCGAGCCCCTTGCCGAACGGCGGCCGGTCGTAGATGTCCAGCACCAGGTTCTCGGCGACGCTGAACTCCTTGACCAGCCCGTCGACGCTGCGGTCCTCGGGGACGTAGCCGACGCCCGCCCGGAGGACCTTCTTGGTCGACCAGCCGTCGACCCGCTCGCCGTCGAGGCTCACCGAGCCGGCGAGCACCGGGCGCAGGCCCATGATCGCCTCGATCAGCTCGGTCTGGCCGTTGCCCTGCACGCCGGCGACGCCGAGCACCTCACCGGCGTGCACGGTCAGGTCGACGCCGTCGACCGCGCGGATCTGCCGGTCGTCGTCGACGACCAGGCCGGCGACCTCCAGGACCGGCTTGCCCGGGGTGGCGGGCTTCTTCTCCACGGTGAGGCGGACGCTGCGGCCGACCATCAGGGCGGCCAGCTCGTCGCGGCTCGCCTCGGGGGACGCGGTGCCGACGGTCTTCCCGCGCCGGATCACGGTGATCCGGTCGGCGATGGCCTTGACCTCGCCGAGCTTGTGGGTGATGAAGACGATCGACTTGCCCGCGGCCTTGAGCGACCGCATGACGGTGAGCAGTTCCTCGGTCTCCTGCGGGGTGAGCACCGCGGTCGGCTCGTCCAGGATCAGCAGGTCGACGTCGCGGGTGAGCGCCTTGACGATCTCGACCCGCTGCTGGATGCCGACCGGCAGGTCCTCGACGATCGCGTCCGGGTCGACGCGGAGGTTGTAGCGGGCGGAGACCTCGGCGACCTCGCGCCGGGCACGCCGGCGGTCCAGGAAGCCGGCGATGCCGCCGCGGACCTGCTCGGCGCCGAGCATGATGTTCTCCGCGACGGTGAAGACGGGCACCAGCATGAAGTGCTGGTGCACCATGCCGATGCCGGCCGCGATCGCGTCGGACGGGCCCCGCAGCTTCAACGGCTTGCCGTCGACCAGGATGTCGCCCTCGTCGGGCTGGTACAGCCCGTACAGCACGTTCATCAGGGTCGACTTGCCGGCACCGTTCTCGCCGAGCAGGGCGTGGATCTCTCCAGGCTCCACCGTCAGGTCGATGTGGTCGTTGGCGACCAGGTCACCGAACCGCTTGGTGATGCCGCGCAGTTCGAGTCTCAGCGCAACCTCCTGGAGTGCGAAGCGATGGTGCAGCGTAGCTGCCGGGCCGCCCACCGGGGCTCGGGCGGGATGGGAACCGATCGGCCGCCCCGGCGCCGGGGACTGGTCCCCGTGCCGGAGCGGCCGATCGTCGTGCTTGCCGCTCGCCGGCCACCTGCGGTGATCATCCCACCGCCGGCGGCCGGCGACGCGTCACTTCGGCTGGGCCTTCGACTCGACCTTGACGGTGCCGGCGGCGATGTCCGCCTTCAGCTTGTCGATCTCGGCCTTGAGGTCGGCCGGGATCTTGCTGTCGAAGTCGTGGTACGGGGCGAGCGAGACGCCGTTGTTGGCCAGCGTGCCCAGGAAGCCCGGGTTCGCCTCGAGCTTCTCGCCGCCGGCGGCCTTGAGCACGGCCTCCTTGACGGCGTCCGGGATGTTCTTCACCACGGTGGTGATGATCGCCGGGCAGTCCGGGGTGCTCTCGCAGCCGTCGACGTCCACCCAGATGGTGTTGTACTTGCCGCCCGAGGCCTTCGCGGCGCCGGTGGTGCCGAGGCCGGCGCCGCCGGCGACCGGCATGACGATGTCGGCGCCCTGCGCGACCAGCGCGTCGCTGACCTTCTTGCCCTCGTCCTGCTTGACGAAGTCGTTGGTGAAGGAGCCCTTCTGGGTCGCCTTGTCCCAACCGAGGACGCGGACGTTCTTGTTCTTGGTCTTGTTGAAGTGCGCGACGCCGTCGGCGTAACCGTCCATGAAGATGGTCACCGGCGGGATCGGCAGGCCGCCGTAGGTGCCCACCGCGCCGGACTTGGTCAGGCCGGCGGCGAGGTAGCCGGCGAGGAAGCCGGCCTGGGCGGTGTCGAACTGCATCGGGTAGACGTTGCTCTCCGGCAGCTTCGCGTCGACGATGCCGAACTGCTGGTTCGGGTTCGCCTTGGCGATCTTGGAGGTGGCGTCACCCATCAGGCCACCGACGGCCAGGATGAAGTCGCACTTCTGGTTGACGTACTGGGTCAGGTTGACCTCGTAGTCCGCCTCGGCCTTCGACGCGACGTACTTGATGTCGATGTTGTCGTTCTCGGCCTTGGCCGCCTCCAGGCCCGCCCAGGCCGAGGTGTTGAACGACTTGTCGTCGATGCCGCCGACGTCGGTCACCATGCAGGCGCTGTACTTCTTGTCGCCGTTACCGGCGCCGTTGTTCTCCTCAGGAGCCTCACCACACGCGGCGGCGGCCAGCACGAGGCCACCCACCGCGAAGACCGAGGCGATCCGCATCCCACGCACCGAGCGCAAGACGTCTCCTTCCATTGCTCACCGCTGCTCGCGGTGGCAGCCCATTGTCAACCGGCCTGCGTTGTGCCGCCGGCGTCCCACGTTACGGACGCAGAGCGTACGCCCACGCCCCTCCACCGGCCGACAATCGTGCAGGACTGTTGAGCGCCTGTTACCCCTATGTAACCCGTGGGTGGGCCAGATCACTCTCAGTGCCGATAAGTGGGCGTTCGGGCGCACGAACGTCCGTTCTCCGGGTGGCTTCTCCCTCTGTCGGACGTTACCGCCAGAAGACCGCCACCGCTGCGTTGACCAGGGTCAACCCGATGATCGCGAGGAAGTGGCCGCGGTTGACCACGTCCCGCTTACGGGAAAAGAAGACCATGACAAAGATCAGCAGCGCGAGCACCAGTTTGGTAACAAGTTTCGCGGGTGCCGGCTCGTCCCCGTCGCGAAGCGGAGCGGCCAGGCCGACACCGGTCAGCAGCATGATCACCGCGCCCCAGAGCATGGGCTGGTTGATCCGGAGCCGGCCGGTCACGTACTGCACGATCGCACCGCCGAGAAGCAGGGCGAAGCCGATGAGGTGGATGTACCGGAGGATGAGTCGAAGAGCTTCCACCTTCCCATCCTCCCGCATCAACGACATTTTGTAGTAGAGGGGTGAGCGGCCGGGCGCGTCGCCCGCCGCGACGACGGCGGGCGGGCACCCTTCGGCACCCGCCCGCCCCGCCCGCGCGTCGACGCGTCAGCGCCCGGCGGCCACGGTGTCACCCGGCACGACCGCGTGGGTCCCGCCCGCCGGGGCACCGGCTCCCCCGGTGCGCGCGAGCGCCACGAGGATGAGGCCGACCAGCGCGTACCCGGCCAGCACCGCGAGCGGTCGGCCGGCCGCCGCACCGTCGAAGAAGGCCGCCGACCGCAGCAGCGTCCCACCGGCACCCACCGGCAGCCACTGGCCCACCTCGCCCCACGGCTGCGGCAGCAGCTCCGGTGCGGCGCTGACCGCCGAGAGCGGGTTGCCGACCAGGAACACCAGCACGGCCCCGAGCGCCAGACCGACGCGGCCGAGCACGGCGCCGAGCCCGGCCACGGTCGCCGACGCCGCGAGCGCGAAGAGGCCGATCGCGCCCGCCTCGGCGAGCCGGTCGCCGTCGATGACACCCAACCAGTCGTGCAGCACCGCGACGCCGGCGGCGCCGGCGAGCACCCCGAAGAGAGCGAGGCCGGTCAACCGCGCGAGGCGGCCCGTGACCAGCAGCACGACCAGTGCTCCGGCGAGCAGGCTGGTGAGTGCCAACGGGAGGAAGCCGGCCGCGAATCCCGCGCCGCGCGCGTCGTCCGGATCACCGGGGACCACCTCGACAACGGTCACGGGTCGGCCGGCGCCGAGCTGGTTCGCCGCCTCGGTGAGGAGCAGGCCGACGGTCGGGCTCGCCGCCGGCGCGGTGTGCAGGGCGAGCCCGTCGGGCCGGACGACGAAGGCGGCGTAGACCTCCCGGTCCCGCAGCGCCCGGTCGGCGGCCGCCGCGTCGGGCAGGGTGGCGATCTCGAAGGCCCCGGGCCGGGCGGCGGCGAGCCGCGCGGCCAACGGGCTCGCGACCGGCACCGGACCCGCGACGGCGACCGGCAGGTCCCGCGGCGCCAGGTTGGCCGCGGGCGCCGCGAACAGGGGTACGAGCAGTGCCTGCACACCGACCACGACGGCGGCCAGCAGCACGGCGAGTGACAGGGGTGACCGGACACGGGATGACATGGCAACTCCAAAACGAATGCTCGTTCTCTTTACGTCCAGCGTCCTCCCGCCCCGCCCCGGTGTCAAGAACGAACGTTCGCTTTACGCTGTATCCCGTGCCACGTGTCTCGGAGCACCACCTCGCCGCCCGCCGTCGCCAGATCGTCGACGCCGCCCGCCGCTGCTTCGTGCGGGACGGGTTCCACCGCACGACGATGCAGGACGTGATCGCCGAGGCCGGGCTCTCGGTCGGCGCGGTCTACCGCTACTTCCCGAGCAAGGCGGACCTCATCACCGCGATCGCCGAGGAGGCGGTCGGCGGCGTCGAGGGCATCCTCGCCGACCTGATCCGCCGCGACCCGCCGCCTCCGCTGCTGGACGCCCTCGACCGCGCGCTGGAGTACGCCGAGGCCCAGATGGGCGACGACGGCGTCCTGCGGATCGCGATCCAGGTCTGGGGCGAGGCACAGCGGGATCCGGCCCTGGCGGCCTTCGTGGCCCGGGCGTACGACGGCATCCGGAGCAACTTCGAGACGCTGGTCCGGCGCGCGCAGCGCACCGGCGAGGTGCCACCGGACGCCGACCCGCAGGCCGTCGGGGCAGCCCTCTTCGCCCTGGTCCCCGGCTGGTTCCTCCAGTGCATCCTCACCGGCCGGCCGGACCGGGCGACCTACCTCGCCGGGGTACGCGCCCTCCTGCGCTCCGGCGCCTGACCGGTCCCGGCGGTGACGACGAAGGGCGGGCGTCGGTCGACGCCCGCCCTTCGCGGATTCGGCCGCGCGTCAGCCCTTCGTACCGCCCGCGGTCAGCCCGGACACCAGGTGCCGCTGGGCGAAGAGGAACACCAGGCCCGCCGGCACGGTCACCAGGACCGCCGCCGCGGTGAGGTACTCCCACTGCGGGTTGAACTGCGGCACGAACTGCTGGAGCCCGTACGCCAGGGTGAACTTGTTGTCGGTCTGGATGAAGGCCGACGCGTACGCCACCTCGCCCCACGCCGTGAGGAAGGTGTAGAAGGCGGTGACCGCGATGGCCGGGCGGGCCAACGGCAGCACGACCTTCCAGAAGATCCCGAACGGCCCGGCGCCGTCCAGCGCCGCCGCCTCGTCCAGCGAGGTGGGGATGGAGTCGAAGTAGCCCTTGAGCATCCAGGCGCAGAACGGCACCGCGATGGTGAGGTACGCGATCACCAGCGACGGCAGGGTGTTGATCAGCCCCAGCCGAGCCATGATCGTGTAGATCGGCACGATCAGGATGGCCACCGGGAACATCTGGGTGACCAGGAAGACCATCATCAGCGGCCGGCGGCCCGGGAAGTTGAACCGGGACACCGCGTAGCCGGTGGTGGCCGAGAAGAAGATGCCGATGATCATCGTAAGCGCGGCCACGATCACCGAGTTGAGCATCCACTTCGGGAAGCTCGTCTCGCTCAGCACGTAGCTGTAGTTGGCCAGGGTCGGGTCCGTGACCAGCGTCAGGTCGGTGCTCTGGACGGCGTACCCGGGCTTGAACGACGACAGCAGCACCCAGGCGATCGGCCCGATCGCGATCAGCGACGCCAGGATCAGCGTGCCGTGCAGCAGCACCGACTTCACCGGGCTGCGCCGGCTGCGGCCGGGCCGCTTCGCGCCCCGACCCCGCGCCGCCGTGGCGGCCACGGCGGGAGTCGCCGCCGCGGGAGTGGTCAGCTGGCTCATGTCACCACACCTCGCCTTGCTTGCGCAGGACCCGCCGGTAGAACACCGAGAAGACCAGCAGGATCGACAGGATCAGCACGCCGTACGTCGACGCGAGCGAGTAGTTGCGGATGCCCTCGAACGCGGCCCGGTAGGCGCCGGTCACCAGGATCTCGGTCTCGCCGGCCGGCTGGCCCTCGGTCACCAGGAAGATGATCGGGAACATGTTGAAGGTCCAGATGGTGCCGAGCAGGATCACCGTCATGCTGACCGAGCGCAGGCCCGGCAGCGTGATGTTCCGGAACCGCTGCCACGGCGAGGCGCCGTCGATCTCGGCCGCCTCGTACAGCTCGCCCGGAATGGTCTGCATGCCGCCGAGCAGCGCCACCATCATGAACGGCACGCCGAGCCAGATGTTGGTGACGATCGCGGTGAACAGTGACGTCCACCGGTCCGCGAACCAGTCGACCGGGTCGATGCCGAGCGACAGGAGCAGTGAGTTCGCCAGGCCGAAGCGCTCGTTGAAGATGAACTTCCACGCGAAGGCGCTGACGAACGCCGGCACCGCCCACGGCAGCACCAGCAGCACCCGGTAGAGGCCACGGCCCCACATCGGGCGGTTGAGCATCACGGCCAGGCCGAGCCCGAGGCCGTAGTGGAAGGCGACGCCGACGAAGGTCCAGATCAGCGTGATGCCGGTCCACTCCCAGAACTTTCCGACCTCGCCGGAGAGGACCTTCAGGTAGTTGTCGAGGCCGACGACCTCCCACTTGTTGGGGTTGTCCTTGCAGACCTCGCTGCCGGTGATCGACTTGGTGCAGATCTCCGCCACCTGGTTGGCCTCGGTGAGGTTGGTGAAGGAGAGCCAGACCCCGCGGAAGAGCGGGTAGAAGATCAGAACCGCCAGGACGATGACGACGGGCAGGACCATCGCCCAGGCGTACCAGTGCTTGTCCCAGCTTCGACGCAGCCGGGACGGTGGTGCGGAGCGGCGGCCGGACGGCGCGGACGCTGGCGCCGGCTCGGCTGTCACAGTGCGCATATCAGCTGTGCTCCTACGGGAGTGAGCCGGCAGGGCCGGCGACCGGTCACGGTCGCGCGGCCCTGCCGGGTGCCGAATTGGTCGCCGGCCGCTGCCAGCGCCGACTCAGGTCAGAGACCGTACGAGGTGACGACCTCTGCCTTGTACTTCTTGGCGACGGCGTCGAGCGCGGCCTTCGGGTCCTTGTTCTGGATCAGGACCTCGGTGGCCATCTGGTCCAGCGGGCCGAAGAACTGACCGGCCTCGGGGATCCACGGGCGGGCCACGGCGGCCTCGACGACCGGCTGGTACGCCGCCACGATCGGGTTGTTCTTCACCGCGTCGAGGTTGTACGCCGACTTGCGGGTCGGCAGCAGGCCGAGCTTCTCGGAGAGGAAGGCCTGCGACTCGGCGGAGCTCATGAACTTCACGAAGGCGACGGCCGCGTCGATCTTCTCCTGCGGCATGCCGGACCAGATCGTGTAGTTGTGGCCGCCGACCGGGCCACCCGCCTTGGCGGAGCCGGCCGGGACCGGGGCGATGCCCAGGTTCTCCAGGCCACCGAAGGCCGGCGCCGACTTGACGTTGTTGACCTCCCACGGACCGTTGATGATCATGGCGACCTTCTTCTCCTTGAAGAGGGTCATCATCGTGCCGTAGGAGTCGTTGGCGGACGGCTTGGCGGCCGCGCCGCTGGCGATGAGGTCCTTGGCGATCTTCAGCCCGGCGACGTTCTGGTCCGAGCCGACGGTGATCTTCTTGGACTGGACGTCGACCACGTCGCCGCCCTCGCCGTACATGAACGGCAGCATGAAGTAGCCGGCCGGGTTGATGTAGAGGCCCTCGGCGCCGGTCTTCTGCTTGATGGTCTGGGCGGCGGTCTTCAGCTCGGCCCAGGTCTTCGGCGGGGTGGAGATGCCGGCCTTGGTCAGCAGCTCCTTGTTGTACATGAGCGACAGCGTGTCGGTGACCTGCGGGACGCCGTACGTCTTGCCGTCGTACTTGTTCGACGAGAGCGGGGTCTCCAGGAAGTCCGACTCGTCGGCGAGCAGCTCCGAGCCGTCCAGCGCGTACAGGTAGCCGAGCGAGGCGAACTCCGGCACCCAGGCCACCTCGGCCCGCAGGATGTCCGGCGCGCCCGTCTTGGCCTGCGCGGCGGTCTTGAACTTGTTCTGGGCCTCACCGAACGGGACCGACTGGTAGTTGATCTTGACGTTCGGGTAGGTCTGGTTGAACTTGGCGATCAGCTCCTGGAACGCCGGACCCTCGTTCTTCGGGTCGGACGTGTCCCACCAGGTCAGTTCGGCCTTGAGGGCTGCGGGATCCGCCTTCGGCTGCTCCTCCGACTTCTTGTCCTCCCCGCCGCAGGCGGCGAGGGCGAGAGCAAGGGTGGTGGAGGCGAGAACGGCGATCCCCTTGGCTGTGCGACGCATGTTCGCTCCTAGATTGCCTGCCGGGTATCGGCGGGACAGTAGCAAGAAGTTTCCGGATTAGAAACCCCTTGCGAACGCCCTTGCAACAACCGATCCCGTCTTGTCATCTGACGATCCCTCGCTTGGGGCCTTTGGGACAAACCGCACCCGCTGAAGGTGTCCCAGATCCCACCTCGGTGACCACCGCGAGACCCTGTGTCACCTGCCCGTCCTCGATCGGCCACCGCCGGGGCACCCTCGGCGCCGCCCCGGCGGCGAGCGACCACGCCCGCGAAGGATCACTCCTGCTCGAACGTGCAAGAACTTGCGGGCCACTGCGCAAGAACCACTCAGTGAGCTACAGTGCCGCCATGCGCGCTCGACTGTCCGACATCGCCCAACAGGCCGAAGTCAGCGAGGCCACGGTGTCGCGGGTGCTCAACGACCGCCCCGGGGTGGCCCCCGAGACCCGGCAGGCCGTCCTGACCGCCCTCGACGTGCTCGGCTACGAGCGCCCGGCCCGGCTGCGCAAGCGCAGCGCCGGCCTGGTCGGCCTGGTCGTCCCGGAGCTCGACAACCCGATCTTCCCGGCCTTCGCGCAGATCATCGAGTCCGCGCTGGCCCCCACCGGCTACACCCCGGTGCTGTGCACGCAGACCCCGGGCGGCGTCCGCGAGGACGAGTACGTGGAGATGCTGCTGGACCGCCAGGTCTCGGGCATCATCTTCGTCTCCGGCCTGCACGCCGACACCGCCGCCGACCACGACCGGTACCGCGCGCTGACCGCCCGGCCGCTGCCGGTCGTCATGATCAACGGGTACGCCTCGGGCATCCCGGCGCCCTTCGTCTCCTGCGACGACCGGGAGGCGGCCGACCTGGCCGTCGCACACCTGGCCGCGCTGGGGCACCGGCGGATCGGCCTGATCACCGGGCCGGACCGGTTCGTCCCGGTGCAGCGCAAGGTCACCGGCTACAAGGCCGCGATGAAGCGTCTCGGCGTGTCCGACGACGAGCTGGCCGAGCTGACCGAGCTCTCCCTGTTCGGGGTGGAGGGCGGCGAGGCCGCCGCCGCCCGGCTGCTCGACCGCGGCGTCACCGGCATCGTCTGCGGCTCCGACCTCATGGCGCTCGGCGCGATCCGGGCCGCCCGCCAGCGGGGCCTGTCCGTTCCGGACGACCTGTCCGTCGTCGGGTACGACGACTCCCCGCTGATGGCGTTCACCGACCCGCCGCTGACCACTATGCGCCAGCCGGTGGCCGCGATGGCGGTGGCCGCCGTCCGCGCCCTGGTCGACGAGATCAACGGGCACGCCGCTCCCCACTCGGAGTACCTGTTCCGTCCTGAGCTGGTGGTTCGCGGCTCGACCGCCGTCGCCCGGGCGGCCGCCGCCGACGGCGGCCCCAAGCGGCAGCGCCCGGCGCCGTCCGCCCTGGCCGTCTCGGCCTGACCCGTCGCCGTACCCGGCCGGACCGTTCCCGCGGTCCGGCCGTCGCCGTCCCGTGCGGTCACCGCCGGTCCGTCCTCGGCCCGGGTACGGCGTGACGGCCGTCATCTCTTGCGCAAGGAATGCTTGACTCTTGCAGTCGGGGAACGGCACCCTTGACAGACGTCCGCGCTCCCATCACCCCGCGTGGACCCCGCCGTCCCGCGCCACAGAACGGGGAACGCCTCGATGACCCCCAGCAACCCCACCCCGCTGACCTCCGACGACGACTGGTGGCGCTCCGCGGTCGTCTACCAGGTCTACGTCCGCAGCTTCGCCGACTCGAACGGCGACGGCATCGGCGACCTGCAGGGGATCCGGCAGCGCCTGCCGTACCTGCGCGACCTCGGGGTGGACGCGCTCTGGCTGACGCCCTTCTACACCTCACCGATGATCGACGGCGGGTACGACGTCGCCGACTACCGGGACGTCGACCCCATGTTCGGCACCCTCACCGACTTCGACGAGATGATCACCGACGCCCACGCCCTGGGCCTGCGGATCATCGTCGACCTGGTACCGAACCACACCTCCAGCCGGCACGTCTGGTTCCAGGCCGCGCTGGCCGCCGGCCCCGGTTCCCCGGAACGCGAGCGCTACCTGTTCGCCGAGGGCAAGGGCGCGAACGGCGAGCTGCCCCCGAACGACTGGGAGAGCATCTTCGGCGGCCCCGCCTGGACGCGGGTCGAGGACGGCCAGTGGTACCTGCACCTGTTCGACCCGGCCCAGCCCGACCTGAACTGGCGCCACCCGGAGGTCCGCGCCGAGTTCGAGGACGTGCTCCGGTTCTGGCTGGACCGCGGGGTCGACGGCTTCCGGATCGACGTGGCCCACGGGATGATCAAGGCCGAAGGGCTGCCGGACGTCGGCTTCAGCAGCATGACCACCGGCCAGCGCCAGGTCGAGCTGCTCGGCAAGGGTCGCCTGCCGTACTTCGACCAGGACGAGGTCCACGACATCTACCGCTCCTGGCGCCCGATCCTGGACAGCTACCCGGGTGGCCGGATGGCGGTCGCCGAGGCCTGGGCCGAGACGCCGCAGCGGCTGGCCCGCTACATCGGCCCGGACGAGCTGCACCAGGCCTTCAGCTTCGACTTCCTCGACGCCACCTGGACGGCCGACTCGTTCCGCAAGGTCGTCGACACCGCACTGGCCGAGTCGACCATCGTCGGCGCTCCGACCACCTGGGTCCTCTCCAACCACGACAAGCAGCGGCACGTCACCCGCTACGGGGACGGCCCCGAGGGGCTGCGCCGTGCCCGCGCGGCGACGCTGCTGATGCTCGCGCTGCCCGGCTGCGCCTACCTCTACCAGGGCGAGGAGCTGGGCCTGCCGGAGGTGCTCGACCTGCCGGACGAGCTGCGCCAGGACCCCGCGTTCCTGCGGACCGGCGAGAGCCGGGACGGCTGCCGGGTGCCGATCCCGTGGAGCGGCGAGCTGGCCCCGTACGGCTTCGGGCCCGAAGGCTGCGAGCTGAGCTGGCTGCCGGCCCCCGCGACCTGGCGGGAGCTGTCGGTCGCCGCCCAGAGCGGCGTGCCCGGCTCGACGCTGGAGCTGTACCGCGCGGCACTGCGGATCCGCCGGACGCACCCGGCGCTGTCCGCCGCCGCCTCCGGGATCACCTGGCTGGAGACCGAGCCGGGCGTGCTCGCCTTCACCCGCACCGCCGGTGACACCGTGCTGACCTGCGTGGTGAACATCAGCGGCGCGCCGGCCCTGATCGACGGGTACGGCGACCCGGTCGTCGCCAGCGAGACGCTCACCCGTCAGGGCTCCGCCCACGTGCTCCCGGTCGACGCCGCCGCCTGGTTCGAACGGCGCTGAGCGGGTAAGCCCACATCGACCTGGTCGTCCGTCGTGCTCCGCGCCGCCGGGCGACTGGGCAACCGACCCCTTGTGGTGGGGGGTGAGGTGGCGCCGGCGCCTCGGGAATTCGTTCCCGGGGCGCCGGTGTCCATCCACGACGCGCGTCGATGCGTCGAAGCGCGCACGAGTCGCGGCGGCGGCACGGCGACCGCCAGCCCGGGGTCAGCCGCCGGCACCCGGGAGCCGGGCCGCGATGCGGCCGAAGCCCGCCCGCAGCTCGGCCTCGGTCGGCGGCGCCGCCGGACCGGTCCGCCGGTCCCGCTCGGCCGCCGCCTCCAGTTCCTCGTCGATCGTGTCCTCGTAGTCGCCGTACAGGTCGGCGCTGTCGACCTGCGCCGCCTCGTCCTCGGCGGCGATCTGGGCGGCGGCGATCTCGCTACGGATCTCGTCGACCGAGACGGCGGGCAGCAGCGGCTCGACGACCGCCATCAACTGCTCCTCCGCGACGACCGCCTCGGCGAGGGCCAGCGCGTGCCCACGCTCGTACGGGCCGCAGACCACCGGCTCCCACTCGTCGGCGTCGCCGAGCGGACCGAAGGTGATGATCCACGGCAGGTCGAGCATCGGCGAGTCGTCCGGCAGGTCGAGTGTCACGAGAGCGCCCACCCGCCCATCATCGTCCGGGCAGGGAGCGCGACGTGCCCGGTTCGCCGGCCTCGTCGCTTGTTCGGGGTGTCACATGATCGACTCTGTGCCGGCGGCGAGCGGCGTCCAGCGGGCGGCCCAGACCCGCTCCAGGTGGGCCGCCCCGGCGTCGTCGATGCCGTACGCGCTGACCGTCAGGCTGACCGGGCCCGGCTCCGGATCGTCCAGCGGGCGCTCGGCCGTCGCCGCCAGCAACCGGCCGTCGGGATCGACCACGATCCGCTGTCGCGGGCTGTGGAACCACTCCTCGGTCGACCCGGCCGTCCCGAGCACCGCCATCAGGTCGCGACCCGTCCCCGTGCCGGTCAGGTAGGCCGTCCGGCGCTGGCCCTCCGGCCGGCACTCGAGCAGGAAGCGCAGCTGGGCGAAGAACGTGCGCCAGCCCTCCGCGATCGCCTGCTGCTCGGCGGCCGCGGCGTCGTCGGCCGGGGCCGGCAGTACGGCGCTCAGCCGGGTCACGTCGCCGTCGGGGTCGAGCCGCAGCTCCGAGCCGTCGGACATCGAGATCCGGTCCGGTGGCCGGGGTGTCGCGTGGTCGACGAAGATGAACCGGATCTCGTCGTCGAGCCCGTCGTAATCCCAGCCGAACCACTGCCGGATCTCCTCGGGCACGGTCAGGGCCGACCAGACCCGCTCCGGCGGTGCGTGCACGCTCGTCTCGACGAGGGTGCCGTCCGAGTCGGTCATCGATGTCCTCCTGCCTCGACGCGGGCGCGGTCAGCCGGTTCGTGCCTCGATCGCGGCCCGGACCAGGCCGAGCGCCGTCTCCGGCGCCACCCCCAGCCGGGCCGCCTCCACCGCGTACTCGCCCGCGGCCCGCTGCAACCGGTCCGTCGCATCATCGCGGCCGGGTGCGACAACCGTGCCGTGCCGGCCCCGGGTCTCCACCAGCCCGGCCGCCTCCAGCTCCCGGTACGCCCGGGCCACCGTGTTGACCGCCAGGCCGAGGTCCGCGGCGAGCTGGCGGACCGTGGGCAGCCGCGTGCCGACCGGCAGCCGACCGTCCCCCACCTGCTCCGCGATCCGCGCACGCACCTGCTCGTACGGCGGCACCGACGAGCGCGGGTCGATCAGGATCCGCACGTGTGCCCTCCCTTTCCCCGTTCAGCCGGCCCCACCCGGGGTTCCGGGCTCGATCTCCTCGTCCAGGTCGACCGGTACCGGCCCCTCCGCCAGGTCCACCACCCGCCCCCGCTGGCTGGTCGCGGCCAGGGCCGCGCCGAACAGCACGAGCTGGTTGAGCAGGTACAGGTAGAGCAGCAGGCCCACCGCGCCGGCCACCACCGTGTACGCCGGGTTCCGCTCGGTCCGCACCACGTAGTAGCGCCCCACGGTGTTGAGCAGCGTGATGCCGACCGCCACCAGCAGCACGACCGGACGCAGCCGGACCCGGCTGATCCGCAGCCGCGGCACCGCCACCAGCAGCAGGGTGGCGAGCACCATGTTCACCAGTATGCTGAGCACCGCGCTGACGGTGGTCAGACCGACGGAACCGGTGCTGCGCAGCAGGAAGCGCAGGAGTGCCTCCAGCGTGTCGACGGCGGCCACCGAGACGCCGAGCAGCACGAAGACGATCAACAGCACGCCGAGGTCGACCAGCCGGCGGACGACCAGGTTGCCCGGCTGCTGGTTGAGGCCGTACATGAGCCGCTGCGAGGACCGGATCGCCTCCACCCACCCGATCCCGGTGAACGCGAGGATGACCAGGCCGACCACCCCGACCGTGCCGCTGTCCTCGGCGATCTGCACCGGGTCGAGGAACGGCAGGTTCTCCCGGAGGAAGTCGGCCGCCGCCGCGCTGACCTCGTCGTTGTCCTCCAGGATCGCGCCGAAGACGGAGTACGCGACCAGGGCGAGCGCGAACACCGCGAAGAAGCCGTAGTAGGCGATCGCGGCGGCCAGCCGGCCGCCGAGCAGGTCGGTGTAGAGCACGCCGGCCCGCCACACGTGGTCGAAGGCGTCGGAGCGGCGGCGGGCGGCGTCGATCCGCGCACCGATGGTCGCCTCGACGCGCCCGAACACGTTCACGCCGTCATCCTCGCCGATCTCCCGCCCGCGCGGGGTGAACCGACCGCCGCCGTGTCAGCCGCCGAGTCGGAAGTCCCGACGCGGCTGCCACCGCGCCTGCCCGCTGTGCGAGAAGAGGGTGAACGCCTCCACCTCGAACATCGCCGAGAAGTCGGCCAGGTCCTCGTACACCTTGTCCAGCGCCTCCGGCACGACATCCTGCGCGACGGTGACGTGCGGGTGGTACGGGAAGCGCGTCTCGCGGTGCAGCTCGGGCGCGGCGCGGATCGCGGCGGCGAGCAGCTCGCACTCGCTGATCCCGGCGGCCACCGCCACGAACACCACCTGGGTGACCGGCCGGAACGTGCCGGTGCCCCGCAGGTGCAGGGTGAACGGCAGGTGGGCGGCGGCGACCGCGTCGAGGTGCCGCTCGACGGCCGGGAGCGTGACGACCGGGATCTCGGTCGGCCCGAGCAGCGTCACGTGCGCCGGGACGGCCTGCGGGTCACCGGCCTCCACGCGGCGCCGGGTGAGCATGCTGCCCCACGGCTCGGGGATGTCCACGGCGATGCCGATCTGGATGGTGCCGTCGGACGCCGGCGCCCCGTCCCCTTGATCCACGCTCCGCGCCACCCCTCCGGCCACCGACTCCACGACCCACCCGTACCGTCGGCCGCGGCGCTACTCGCCGCGCACCGGCGGGAAGAAGCCCACCCGCTCGTACGCGGTCCGCAGCGTCGGCGCGGCCACCGCCCGCGCCTTCTCGGCGCCGGCGGCGAGCAGCTTGTCCAGCTGGACCGGGTCGTCGAGGTAACCCCGGGTGCGCTCCTGGATCGGCGCGACGAACTCGCGCACCACCTCGCCGAGGTCCTTCTTGAGGTCGCCGTAGCCCTTGCCGGCGTACGCGGCGACCAGGTCGTCGATGCTCCGGCCGGAGAGCGCCGAGTAGATGGTGAGGAGGTTGGAGACGCCCGGCTTGGTCTCGGCGTCGAAGACGATCTCCCGGCCGGTGTCGGTGACCGCCGAGCGGATCTTCTTGGCCGAGCGGGCCGGGTCCTCCAGGAGGTCGACGATGCCGGCCGGGGACGACGACGACTTCGACATCTTCGCCGTCGGGTCCTGGAGGTCGGTGATCTTCGCGGTGTCCTTGACGATGTGCGGCGCGGGCACGGTGAAGGTCGGCCCGAACAGCGAGTTGAAGCGCTGGGCCAGATCGCGGGAGAGCTCCAGGTGCTGGCGCTGGTCCTCGCCGACCGGCACCGCGTGCGCCTGGTAGAGCAGGATGTCGGCGGCCTGGAGGATCGGGTACGTGAACAGGCCCACGCTGGCCCGCTCGTTGCCCTGCTTCTGCGACTTGTCCTTGAACTGCGTCATCCGGCTCGCCTCGCCGAACCCGGTGATGCAGCCCAGCACCCAGGCCAGCTGCGCGTGCTCGGGCACCTGGGACTGCACGAAGAGCGTGCAGCGCTCCGGGTCGAGGCCGACCGCCAGCAGCTGCGCGGCGGCCACCCGGGACCGCTGCGTGAGCACCTTGGGGTCGTGCCCGGCCGTGATCGCGTGCAGGTCCACCACGCAGTAGAACGCGTCGTGGGTCTCCTGCAGGGCCACCCAGTGCCGTACCGCGCCCAGGTAGTTGCCGAGGTGGAACGAGTCGGCCGTCGGCTGGATGCCGGAGAAGACACGGGGACGGGCGGGTACGTCGGACATGCCGGCAATTCTGTCAGCAACACCCGGCGTCCGTCATGACGGGCCGGTGGGTCGTCCACGCCCGGCCGGCGTGGGGGCGGTGACCGCGCGCCGGGGCTCGGGCAGGCGCGCGGCGGAGACGGCGACGCGGGCGACCCGGCGCCCGTCGAGGGCGAGCACCCGCAGCGACCAGCCGGCGGTTGGCTCGTCCCGCGGGGGCCCGCCGCCGGCCGGCTCGGCGGCCACCGGCACCTCGTCGCCGACCACCGGCAGCCGCCCCAACGACGCCATCACAAACCCGCCGACCGTCTCGTACGGGCCGGTCGGCAGGGCGACCCCGGTGCGCTCGGCGAAGTCGGCGAGGTTCAGCCGGCCGTCCACCATGGCGGGAAGGCCGGAGGTCGTGGGTTCCGGCGGACCGTCGTACTCGTCGTGGAGCTCCCCGACCAGCTCCTCGATCAGGTCCTCGCACGTGACGATGCCGGCGGTGCCGCCGTACTCGTCGACCACCACCGCGAGGTGGTGCCCCTCCCGGCGCATCTCGGTCAGGGCCGCGAGCACGCGCTTGCTGCCGGGCAGCCGTTTGACCTCGCGGGTCAGCTCGCCCACCGTGGTGCAGGGGTCCTGGTCCGGCCGCAGCAGCACGTCGCGCAGATGCACGAAGCCGACCACGTCGTCGTGGGTGCCGTCGACCACCGGGTAGCGGGTGTGGGTCTCCAGCCGCACCAGCCGCTCCGCCTCGGCGATGGTCAGCGCGGCGGAGAGGAAGACCACCTCGGTGCGCGGCATCATCACCTCGCGGACGAGGCTCGCGCCGGCCACCAGCACCTCGTCGATGATCCGCCGCTCGACCGGGTCCAGCACGGTGGCCGCGGCGACCAGGTCCCGCAGCTCGTCCTCGCTGATCCGTTCCCGACCGGACGCGGGGCTGGCCCCGAGCAGGTCGGTGACCAGCCGGGTCGCGCCGGTGGCGGCGCGGACCACAACGCGGGCGACCGCCCGGGCGACCGGCCCGGGTTCGCGGCGGGGCCGGCCCCGCGCTCGACGCCGGAGCCCGGGACCGCCCGCTTCCCGCATGAGAAGGATGGTAGACACCGCCGTCGCGGGAAACGCCCTATGTTCGACTCTGTTCAATCGTGAAAGGTTATGATGGAATGAGCGAGGGCCGAGGGTGCAGCGCGCCCACCGGCGGCAGCCGTAGGGTGATCACCGAGCGGCCGCCGGCGCGGCGGCCAGGCAGGAGGAGACCGACGTGAAACTGCTCGTCACCGGCGGCGCCGGCTTCATCGGCAGCGTGGTGACCCGGATGCTGCTCGACGCCGGCCACGAGGTCGTCGTCCTGGACGACCTGCGGACGGGCCACCGCGTGGCGCTCGCGCCCGAGGCCACGCACGTCGAGATCCCGCTCCACCACGTGGCGCAGGTGCTCACCCCCGACGCGGGCTTCGACGGCGTGCTGCACTTCGCCGCCCTGATCGCCGCCGGCGAGTCGATGGTGAAGCCCGAGCTGTACTGGCACAACAACGTCACCGGCTCGCTCGCCCTGATCGACGCGGTCCGTGCCGCCGGCGTGCCGAAGCTGGTCTTCTCCTCCACCGCCGCCGTCTACGGCAACCCGACCGAGCTGCCGATCCCGGAGACCGCGGTCACCGCACCCACCAACACGTACGGGGCCACCAAGCTCACCGTCGACATGGCGCTCACCTCCGAGGCGATCGGGCACGGCCTCGCCGCCGTCTCGCTGCGCTACTTCAACGTCGCCGGCGCGCACCTGGACGGCGACGTGGCCCTCGGCGAGCGGCACGACCCGGAGACCCACCTCATCCCCATCGCCCTCGACGTGGCCGCCGGCCGGCGGGAGAAGCTCCAGCTCTTCGGCGACGACTACCCCACCGTCGACGGCACCTGCGTCCGCGACTACATCCACGTCGCCGACCTGGCCCGCGCCCACCTGCTCGCGCTCGACGCGGCCGTGGCCGGCCAGCACCGCGTCTACAACCTCGGCAACGGCAACGGCTTCACCAACCGCCAGGTGGTCGAGGTCGTCCGCGAGGTCACCGGCCACCCGCTCCCGGTCGAGGTCGCGCCGCGCCGCGAGGGCGACCCCGCCGAGCTGGTGGCCTCCTCCGACCTGGCCCGGGCGGAGCTGGGCTGGGTGCCCGCCAAGCCGACGCTGCACGACATGGTCCGCGACGCCTGGACCTTCTACCGCACCCACGTCCTGGAGGAGGCGTGACCGGTCCGTCCGACCTGGCCGCCCCCGCCGACGTCACGGCCGGTGCCACCGCCGACGTCGCGGCCCGCGCCACCGCCGGCTTCCGCTCCCGGTACGCCGCCGAGCCGGCGGGCCGCTGGGCGGCTCCCGGCCGGGTCAACCTGATCGGCGAGCACACCGACTACAACGACGGCTACGTGCTCCCGTTCGCGCTGCCGCTGCGTACCGTGGTCGCCGCCGCGACGCGCGAGGACGAGAGCTGGACGGTCTGCTCGGAGCTCGACGACGACCCGGTGGAGTTCGGGCCGGACGCGGCCGACGAGCCGGGCCGGGTGACCGGCTGGGCCGCGTACGTGGCCGGGGTGGTGTGGGCGCTGCGGGACGCCGGGTACGCCGTGCCCGGCGCCCGGCTGGCGATCGCCTCCGACGTGCCGCTCGGCTCCGGGCTCTCCTCCTCGGCGGCCCTGGAGGCCGCCGTGCTGGCGGCCCTGGTCGATCTGGGCGGTCTCGACCTGCCCGCCGAGAAACAACCACGGCTCGCGCAGCGGGCCGAGAACCGCTACGTCGGCGCACCGACCGGGATCATGGACCAGTCGGCGGCGATCCGCTGCCGGGCCGGGCACGCGCTGTTCCTGGACTGCCGCGACGAGTCGGTCGAGCACATCCCGTTCGACCTGGACGACGCCGGGCTGGCCGTGCTCGTCGTCGACAGCCGGGCACCCCACCGGCACGCCGACGGCGAGTACGCGGCCCGCCGGCGCTCGTGCGAGCGGGCCGCCGCCGCGCTCGGGGTGCCCGCCCTGCGCGACGTGGCCGTCGCCGACCTCGACGCCGCACTCGACCGGCTGCCCGACGACGAGACCCGCCGCCGGGTACGCCACGTCGTCACCGAGGACCAGCGGGTTCTCGACACGGCCGCGCTCCTGCGCGCCGGCCGGGTCCGCGAGATCGGGCCGCTGCTCACCGCCTCGCACGCGTCCATGCGGGACGACTTCGAGATCACCGTCCCGGAGATCGACACCGCGGTGGAGGCCGCGCTGGCCGCCGGGTCGCTGGGCGCCCGGATGACCGGCGGCGGCTTCGGCGGCTGCGTCCTCGCCCTGGTCGACGCCGGCCGCGCCGACGCCGTCGCGGACGCCGTCCGGGACGCGTACGCCGAGCGCGGCTTCACCGCCCCCGGCACGGTCACCGTCCTCCCCGCCGCCGGTGCCACCCGTCTGGGGTGAACAGAGGGCGGGTGCCGCAGGCTCCGCCCCATGATCGCGCCGCAACGCGGACGTGGTGGCCTCGCGGCTGCGTGAGGCCGCTACGTCCCGATTCGAGGGCGATCGCGCGGGGCACCGATCCCGCCGGGCGTCAGCCCGCTTCGACGATCATGCCGGCGCCGACCGTCCGGTTCGTCGTCTCGTCGATGATCACGAAACCGCCGGTGGTGCGGTTGCGGCGGTACTCGTCGGCGAGCAGCGGGACCGTCGTCCGCAGCCGGACCCGGCCGATCTCGTTGAGCTTCAACTCCCCCGCCGACTCGTCGCGGTGCAGCGAGTTGATGTCCAGCCGGTAGTGCAGGCCACGGACGATCGCCCGCGCCGACCGGGTGGTGTGCTTGATCGCGTACTTGCCGCCGACCTGGAGCGGGCGGGTCTCGTCCATCCAGCAGACCATCGCCTCGATGTCCTGGGCGACGGCCGGCGCGTTGTTCGGCCGGCAGATCATGTCGCCCCGGGAGATGTCGATCTCGTCGGCCAGGCGTACGGTCACCGACATCGGCGGGAACGCCTCCGCGACCGGCCCGTCGGCGGTCTCCACGGCGGCGATCCGGCTGGTGAAGCCCGACGGCAGCACCATCACCTCGTCGCCCGGCTTGAGCACGCCCGAGGCGACCTGGCCGGCGTACCCCCGGTAGTCGGTGACGGTGATCGACTGCGGGCGGATCACGTACTGCACCGGGAAGCGCACGTCGACCAGGTTGCGGTCACTGGCGATGTGCACCCGCTCCAGGTGGTGCAGCAGCGACGGCCCCTCGTACCAGGGCATGTTCGCCGAGCGGGAGACGATGTTGTCACCCTTCAGCGCGGAGATCGGCACCACGGTCAGGTCGGGCACCTCGAGCTTCGCGGCGAACGCGGTGAACTCGTCGGCGATCCGCTCGAACACCTCCTGCGACCAGTCCACCAGGTCCATCTTGTTGACGCAGAGGACCAGGTGCGGCACCCGCAGCAGGGAGCAGAGGAACGCGTGCCGGCGGGACTGCTCAACCAGACCCTTGCGGGCGTCGACCAGGATCAGCGCCAGGTCGGCCGTCGAGGCCCCGGTGACCATGTTCCGGGTGTACTGGATGTGCCCGGGGGTGTCGGCGATGATGAACTTCCGCCGCGGGGTGGCGAAGTAGCGGTACGCCACGTCGATGGTGATGCCCTGCTCGCGTTCGGCCCGCAGACCGTCGGTGAGCAGCGCGAGGTTCGTGTACTCGTCGCCCCGGGCCGCGCTGACCGCCTCCACCGCGGCGAGCTGGTCGGTGAAGAGCGACTTCGTGTCGTACAGCAGCCGGCCGATCAGGGTCGACTTGCCGTCGTCCACGCTGCCGGCGGTGGCGAACCGCAGCAGGTCCATCGGGCGGGCCGCCGTGTCGGACCCGACCGGCGCGATCGTCTCGGTGGTCATCAGAAGTAGCCCTCCCGCTTGCGGTCCTCCATCGCGGCCTCGCTGACCCGGTCGTCACCGCGGGTCGCGCCACGCTCGGTGATCCGGGTGGCCGCCACCTCCTCGATGACCTTCTCCACCGTGTCGGCGTCCGAGCGGACCGCCGCCGTGCAGGACGCGTCGCCCACCGTCCGGTAGCGCACCCGGGCCTTGAACCGCTCCTCCCCCGCGCGGGGGCGGAAGAACTCGTTGACCGCGTACAGCATCCCGTCGCGTTCGATCACCTCGCGCTCGTGCGCGTAGTAGATCGACGGCAGCTCGATCCGCTCGCGGGCGATGTAGTGCCACACGTCCAGCTCGGTCCAGTTGGACAGCGGGAACACCCGGATCGACTCGCCGGGGTGGTGCCGGCCGTTGTAGAGCGACCACAGCTCGGGACGCTGGTTCTTCGGGTCCCACTGGCCGAACTCGTCGCGGAAGCTGAACACCCGCTCCTTGGCCCGGGCCTTCTCCTCGTCGCGGCGGGCCCCGCCGAAGAGCGCGTCGAAGCGGTGCTTCTCGACCGCGTCCAGCAGCACCGGGGTCTGGATCCGGTTGCGCATCCCGTCGGCCGACTCGCGGACCAGGCCGCTGGCCAGGGCCTCCGGCACGCTCGCCACGACGAGTTGCAGGCCCAGCTCGTCGACGCGCCGGTCCCGGTAGTCCAGGACCTCGGGGAAGTTGTGCCCGGTGTCGACGTGCATGACCGGGAAGGGGATGTTGGCCGGCGCGAACGCCTTCTGCGCCAGCCGGAGCATGACGATCGAGTCCTTGCCCCCGGAGAAGAGCAGTACCGGCCGCTCCATCTCGGCAACCACCTCGCGCATCACGAAGATGCTCTCGGCCTCCAGCGCGTCGAGGTGGGACACCTGGTACGCGGCCGTGGTGGTCATGACACCGACTCGATTCGCACGCTCATTTCCAGACCTTTCCGGTCGGGCATGTCAAGAACAGCAGCGCTCAGGCTACCCCGGAATGTCGCTGCAACGCCGCAAGCAACCGACTGGCGAGATCCTTCCGGCAGACCAGCAGGTCCGGCAGGCGCGGATCCGCCTCGTTGTATTTCAGCGCAGATCCGTCGATCCGGGAAGCGTGCAGCCCGGTGGCCGTCGCCACAGCCACCGGCGCGGCCGAATCCCACTCGTACTGGCCGCCCGCGTGGATGTACGCGTCCACCTCACCGGTGACCACCGCCGCGATCTTCGCGCCCGCCGATCCCATCGGCACCAGGTGCGCGCCGACCTCCTCGGCCAGATCGGTGAGGAACACCGGCGGCCGGCTCCGGCTCGCCGCCAGCCGGATCGTCCGCGCGCCACCCGAGGTCGCCGCCTCCAGCGTCATCGGCGGGTACGCCGGCGGGTAGTCCGTCCCCAGCACCCGGTGCTGCGCCGGCAGCCCGACCGCACCGGCCACGAGCCCGTGCGGGGTGGGGGCGTTCCGCGCCCAGAGCGCCACGTGCACCGCCCAGTCCGAACGCCCCTCCTCGGCGAACTCGCGGGTGCCGTCCAGCGGATCGATGATCCACACCCGGTCGGCCGTCAGCCGGGACACCGCCCCCTCGCTGACCTCCGCCGCCCAGGCCAGCCGCGACCCCTCGTCCTCCTCCGACAGGACCGCGTCACCCGGCCGCCACTTCGCCAGCTCCGTACGGATCAGGTCGTGCGAGACCTTGTCACCGGCCGACTTCAGGGCACCCGCGTCGGCGAACCCCATCTCGGCCCGCAGAGCGAGCAGCGCCTGACCGGCCCGGGCGGCCAGCCAGCGGGCGAACGCCCCGTCGATCATCGGAGGACTGCCCATCACCCTGCTCCCGTCGCCGCACCCGCGATCCGCGCCGCCCCGGCCGAGCCTGCCCGCCGCCGCGCCACGCCCCAAAAGGCGCAGACTACCCGGCCCGACCCGCACGCCGGCCCCGCGCCATCACCTCCGGCGCGATCTTGCACTTTGTGCCCCTGGAACGCGAAGTTCGTCCACTATGTCGAGGCAGAAAGTGCAAGATCGCGGGGCGAAGCGCGGGGCTCAGGCCCCGTGGTACAGGTTCTGCGTCGGCTCCACACCCCGGACGATCACCGACTCCACCACATCCACGGCCCGGTCCACCAGGAAATCCAGCTCCTTGCGCTCGACCGCGCCGAAATCCGACAGGACGAAGTCCGCCGGATCCTGCCGCCCCGGCGGCCGGCCGATCCCGAACCGCACCCGGACATACTCCTTCGTGCCCAGCGACTTCGTCGTCGACCGCAGGCCGTTGTGCCCGCCCTCGCCACCGCCGCACTTCACCCGCACCTGGCCGTACGGGATGTCCAGCTCGTCGTGGACGGCGACCACCTGCGCCGGCGGCACCTTGTAGAACTGCGCCAGGCTCGCCACCGGCCCGCCCGACAGGTTCATGTACGTCAACGGCTTGACCAGCACCAACCGCGGGCCGCCGAACCCCAGCCGCCCCTCGGCGACCTCCGCCATCGCCCGCTTGTGCCGCCCGAACTTCGCCCCCACCCGGCTCGCGAGCAGGTCGGCCACCATGAAACCGACGTTGTGCCGGTTGCCGGCGTACTCCCGACCGGGGTTGCCCAGGCCGACCACCAGCCACGGCCCCGTCTCGTCCGTCACCGTCCGTTCCTTCCCGCTCTCGTCCGGCGGACCACCGCCGCTCGTCGCCGTCCCCGCACCCGCCCCGATACGCCGACAGGCGCCCCCGAAGGAACGGGGACGCCTGTCGTTGCGCAGTGGACCGGTCAGGCCTCGGTCTTCGCCTCGGCGGTCTCCTCGCCCTCGGCGGCCGGAGCGCCGCCCTCGGCACCCTCGGAGGACTCGGTCTCCTCGCCGACCTCGGCCTCGGCCTCCTCGGTGGCCTCCACGACCTCGGGCAGCGTGGCCTCGAGCTGCTCGGCGGTCGGCGCGGCGGTCACCGCGGCGACCGTCAGCTCCGGGTCGGCGGCCAGCTCGACGCCGGCCGGCAGCTCGACGTCGGACGCGGTCACCTGGTTGCCCGCCTCCAGGCCCTCGATGGACGCCTCGAGGTGGTCCGGCACCTTGGTGGCGTCGGCGGTCACCGACAGGGTGTCGTGGTCGTGCACGATCAGGGTGTCCTTCGCGGCCTCGCCGACCAGCTGGACCGGGACCTCGACGGTCACCTTCTCGCCCCGGCGGACGAGCAGCAGGTCGACGTGCTCGAACGTGTCCTTGATCGGGTCACGCTGGATCGCCTTCGGCAGCGCCAGCACCTGGGTGCCGTCACTCACCTCGATCGCGAAGAGCTGGTTCGCGCCGCCCTTGCGGATCGCGGCCGCGAACTCACGCGCCGGAAGCGCGATGTGCTTGGGCTTCTCGCCGTGGCCGTACAGCACGGCGGGCACCTTGCCGGCCCGGCGGGTACGACGGGCACCACCCTTGCCGAACTCGGTACGGGGCTCGGCGCTGATCTTTACCTCGGACACGGGGAAACTCCTGATGCTTCGCGGCGCTTGTCGTCTGGCGGTGCTGGGCGAGGGGCTCGCTGGGGCTCATGCGTCATGAACGACTGCCCGGAGCACCGCGTCGATGACGGCGCTCCGTGCGGTCCTGAGTCAGCGGCCCGCAGGGCACCCTCGCCGTGGCAACCGCACCAGTCTACCCGAGCGAATTCT
Source organism: Micromonospora thermarum (assembly GCF_012034245.1). Lineage (GTDB taxonomy): Bacteria > Actinomycetota > Actinomycetes > Mycobacteriales > Micromonosporaceae > Micromonospora > Micromonospora thermarum. The sequence continues at coordinate 142,170 of NZ_JAATEO010000011.1, forward strand.
GCGCTCTCCGGCAGTCCCCTTGTCAGCGTCCCCGCCGCCGCGCACGGCGGCGGGGAAAGCCGCGTGGTTCAGCTCAAACCACCGAAAAGGGTGGTCACCGAACCGTCGTCGAACACCTCACGGATCGCCCGCGCCAGCAGCGGCGCGATCGACAGCACGGTGATCTTGTCGAGCTGCTTCTCCGGCGGCAGCGGCAGCGTGTTGGTCACCACGACCTCACTGATCGGGCTGTTCTTCAACCGCTCGGTCGCCGGGTCCGACAGCAACGCGTGGGTCGACGCCACGATGATCTCCGCAGCGCCCGACGCCTTGAGGATGTCGGCCGCCTTGGTGATCGTGCCACCGGTGTCGATCATGTCGTCGACGATCAGGCAGACGCGACCCTCGACCTCACCGACCACCCGGTTCGCCACCACCTGGTTCGGCTTCGAGGGATCCCGGGTCTTGTGGATGAACGCCAGCGGGCAGCCACCCAGCCGGTCGGTCCACCGCTCGGCCACCCGCACCCGGCCCGAGTCCGGCGCCACCACCGTCATCGGCCGACCCGCGTACCGGCGCTCCACGTACTCCGCCAGGACGTCCATCGCGAACAGGTGGTCCACCGGCCCGTCGAAGAAGCCCTGGATCTGAGCGGTGTGCAGGTCGACCGTGAGGATCCGGTTCGCGCCGGCCGTCTTCAACAGGTCCGCGATAAGCCGGGCCGAGATCGGCTCCCGACCCCGGTGCTTCTTGTCCTGCCGCGAGTACGGGTAGAACGGCAGGACCACGGTGATCCGCTTGGCCGAACCGCGCTTCAGGGCGTCGATCATGATCAGGGTCTCCATGACCCAGGTGTTGACCCCGTGCGTCACGGACTGCACCACGAAGGCGTCCGAACCACGCACCGAGTCCTTGTAGCGTACGAAGATCTCACCGTTGGCGAAGTCGTACGCGTCGGCCGGCGTCGGCGCGACACCGAGCACCTCGCCGATCTCCTTCGCCAACTCTGGAAAGCCACGCCCGGAGAAGAGCATCAGGCTCTTGCGGTTTTCGGCGACGATGCTGCCCATGGCCCGTCTGCTCCCGTAGGTCGGTGGTGCCCGGCACGGTGGTGGTGGGCCGGGGACTATTCGGTTGCAGTATCTCCCGCGCCGGGCGCCCCGCCCACCGGCTCGGCATCCCCGTGGATTGCCTCACCTTCACTTGCCGGCAAGCCGGGCGCCACCGCACCCTCACCGCGCCGGGCCCGCTCGGCCGCCTCCGCGGCCGCCGTGCCGGCCCGCCGCTTGAGCACCCAGCCCTCGATGTTGCGCTGCCGCGCCCGGGCCACACCCATCGCGCCGGCGGGCACGTCGTCGACGATCACCGAACCCGCCGCCGTGTACGCGCCGTCGCCCACCACGACCGGCGCGACGAACATGTTGTCGGCACCGGTACGGGCGTGACTGCCGATGACCGTGCGGTGCTTGTGCACCCCGTCGTAGTTGACGAACACCGTCGCCGCGCCGATGTTGCTCTGCTCACCGATCGAGGCGTCCCCGACGTACGTCAGGTGCGGCACCTTCGACCCGGCGCCGATCTCCGAGTTCTTCACCTCGACGAACGTGCCGACCTTGGCCTTCTCCGCCAGCCGCGCCGCCGGCCGCAGGTACGCGTACGGGCCGACGCTGGCCTTCGGGCCGATCTCCGCACCCACCGCGTGGCTGCGCACCACCGTGGCGCCCTGCCCGACCACCGTGTCCACCAGCGTGACATCCGGCCCGACCACCGCGCCGGAGCCGACCACCGTCGCGCCCTGGAGCTGCGTGTTCTGGTCGACCACCGCGTCCCGGTCCAGCGCCACGGTCACGTCGATCCACGTGGTCTCCGGGTCGAGCAGGCTGACCCCGGTGCGCATCCAGGCCTCGTTCACCCGGTCGCGCAGCAGCCGCCGCAGCGCGGCCAGCTCGACCCGGTCGTTGCAGCCCAGCGTCTCCACGTGGTCCGCCGCCACGTGCACCGCCACCGGCTCACCGGCCGACCGCAGCAGGCCGAAGACGTCGGTCAGGTACTCCTCGCCCTGCTCGTTGTCGGTGGAGAGCTTGCCGAGCGCGTCCCGCAGCCGCACCGCGTCGAACGCGTAGATGCCCGCGTTGATCTCCCGGATCTCCCGCTGGGCGGGCGTGGCGTCCCGCTGCTCCACGATCTGCTGGAGCCGGCCGTCGGCGTCGCGCACGATCCGGCCGAGCCCCGTCGGGTCGGGCACCTCCGCGGCGAGCACGGTCGCCGCCGCACCCTCCCGCTCGTGCGCCTCGACGAGCGCACCGACCGTCTCCGGACGCAGCAGCGGCACGTCGCCGTTGATCACCACCACGGTGCCGGTGGCCTCCGGGACCGCGTCCAGCGCGATCCGGACCGCGTGCCCCGTGCCGAGCTGCTCGGCCTGGAGCACCGGCGTGGCCTGCGGGGCGATCTCGGCGAGGTGCGCGCGGACCTGGTCGGCGCCGTGGCCCACGACGACCACCGTGCGGTCCGCGCCGAGCGGTGCGGCCGCGCTCAGCACGTGGCCGACGAGCGTGCGGCCGAGCAGCGGGTGCAGCACCTTCGGCAGCGCGGACTTCATCCGCTTGCCCTCGCCGGCGGCTAGCACGACGACGGTGCGGAGATGGGGCGGCTGGGACACGACGTGGCTCCCGTCGGGACGGCGACAGTCTCGCGGCCATGCTAACCAGACATCATCCGCGGATGAGGAGAAGCTCCCGGGAGAGGATTCGAACCCCTACAATCAGGACCAAAACCTGACGTCCTGCCATTAGACGACCCGGGACGGTCTAAAACGGGCAAAGCCAAACACCTGTCGGACGCCTATACCTTAGCGTCCTCGGCTCGGATCCTCATCGGCCATTCCTTTCATGATCCCTTCGATCTTCCAGTACAGGTGTCGCGACTGCGGGACCTCGACGCTCAGACAGCCCCGATAGCCCTCGCCCGTATTCCGCCGCACGCTGGCCGGGCGGTGGCGCTTGAGCGACGTTGGCTGGAAGCAACCCGGGGAAACGCCCACCACTTCGGCCCACCAGATGACCGCCGCCGCGGCGTCGGCGCTCTCGTGGATGCTCACCCGGTACCGCAGCGCCTCGCGGCGAACGCCCATCTCCTCCAGGAAGCGCAGGAACAGCGCTATCAACATCGGATCGCTGTTCACGAAGCGGACCCGGCAGTCGTGAGGTCGCCACGGTTTCGCCTTGGTTCCCTCGGCCCAGTACATGGCCGCGCCCACCATCACCAACTCGCGATGCCGCAACCGCTTGACCCACGCAGCCGCTCTGGCCACCGCCTCGGCACGGGCGGCGTCCCGCGCGGCCCGGTGCTCCGCCCAGAGTGCATCGGTCATGACCTTCGAATGGGCCTGCCGACGGGCTCGGACCTCCGCCTCGTCCCGCTCGAGCGGCAGGTGCCCGATCCACCGCCAGGCGGTCGACCGTGCCACGCCGACCCGACGCGCGATCTCTGGAACCGTGCAACCGGCGCGGCGCAGTCGCAGCGCCTCCTGGTAGAGCGGTGAGGCTGCGGCCCGCGGCCCGATCGGCGGTTGCGGGGCGAGCGGATCTGTCATGGCTAGCAAATTAGAACGGGCGTACGACGAGACCACGCATTCATTCGCGACTCTGTCCCGTGCGCGTGCGGCCCACCCAAGTTACGGTGACGTAAGCGTAGCTCGTGATCTCCGTCCCCTCTGCGAGGTGCCATGTCGACCGCTCTCGTCGAACCCTCCTCGACCGGCCCGAAGCCCCTCACCCAGGGCACCCAGTCCCGCGGAATCCTCATCGCACTCTGGGTGTTCGTGGTCGTCCCGTTCGTGGCCCTGGTCGCCGCCGTCCCGGTCGCCGGGGGTGGCTGGCTGAGCTGGACGGACGTGGCGATCGCCGGCTTCTGGTACGTGGTTTCCGGGCTCGGCATCACGGTCGGCTACCACCGCTACTTCACCCACGGCTCCTTCAAGGCAACCCGGCCACTGCGGGTCGGGCTCGCCGCCGCCGGCTCGCTGGCCGTGCAGGGCGAGATCATCCAGTGGGTCGCCGACCACCGCCGGCACCACGCCTTCTCCGACCTGGAGGGTGACCCGCACTCACCGTGGCGGTTCGGCGCGACCGTCCGCGGGTTGACGAAGGGCCTGTTCCACGCGCACATTGGTTGGCTGTTCAACCGGGAGCTGTCCAACCGGAAACGCTTCGCACCGGATCTGATCGCCGACCGCGACATCAACCGGGTCGACCGGTTCTTCCCGGCGCTCGTGGCGGTGTCGGTGCTCGGTCCCGCGGCCATGGGCGGGCTGTTCACCTGGTCCTGGCAGGGCGCGCTGACCGCGTTCTTCTGGGGCGGTCTGGTGCGCATCGCGCTGCTGCACCACGTGACCTGGTCGATCAACTCGGTCTGCCACGTGTACGGCGAGCGCCCGTTCGCGATGCGCCAGGGGGACCGGGCGGCCAACTTCTGGCCGCTGGCGATCCTGTCCTTCGGCGAGAGCTGGCACAACCTGCACCACGCCGATCCCACCAGCGCGCGACACGGCGTACTGCCGGGCCAGGTGGACATCTCGGCCCGGGTGATCTGGCTGTTCGAGAAGCTGGGCGCGGCCCGGGACGTGCGCTGGCCGAAGCCCGAGCGGATCGCGGCCAAGCTGGTGAGGGCGGACGCCGAGCGGTAACCGGGCGGTAGCGGGCCACGTTACCTGGCAGTATGGCCGGGTGACCGGCTCCATCCCACGACAGGGCGTCACCGAGCGCCGACGAGGTGACGAGATGACTGACGCCCCGGGCGGTGACGGTACGGCCGGCCGCCGCCGGGCGGTGCCGGCGTCCGGCAAGACGTCACGCGTACGCATGTCCGCGGCGCAGCGGCGCGAGCAGTTGATCTCGATCGCCCGGCAGATCTTCGCCGAGCGCGGGTTCGACGCCACGTCCATCGAGGAGGTGGCGTCGCGGGCCAAGGTCTCCAAGCCGGTGGTGTACGAGCACTTCGGCGGCAAGGAGGGGCTGTACGCGGTCGTGGTGGATCGGGAGGTCCGCAGCCTGCTGGACCGGATCACCACCGCGTTGACCGCCGGCCACCCGCGGGAGCTGCTGGAGCAGGCGGCGCTGACCCTGCTCACGTACATCGAGGAGGAGACCAGCGGGTTCCGGGTGCTGGTCCGGGAGTCGCCGCTGATGGCGACGACGGGGAACTTCAGCAGCGTGTTGAACGACGTCGCCCACCAGGTGGAGCACATCCTGGGCGCCGAGTTCTCCAGCCGGGGGTACGACCCGAAGCTCGCCGAGCTCTACGCGCAGGCGCTGGTGGGGATGGTGGCGTTGACCGGCCGGTGGTGGCTGGAGGTCCGCAAGCCGCGCAAGGAGACGGTGGCGGCGCACCTGGTGAACCTGGCCTGGAACGGCCTGTCGCACCTGGAGGCGAAGCCGGGCCTGATCACCGTACGGAAACGGTGAGTCAGGGGCGCGGAGCGCCGATCGGGTGGTTGCGGTGGCGCCGCACCTCCTCGGCGTGCTCAGGGGTGCCGACCTTGTCGTACAGGCCGGTCCCGAGCAGGATCAGCCCGAAGATCATCGAGATGATGACGGTCGACATCGAGAAGTTGAGGAAGTTGGCCGGGGTCTGCAGCACCGACATCATGAGGATGCTGGTGACGAGGAAGACGATCCCGGCGGTGAGGTTCATGTAGTGGCCGAGGTTGCCGCGCCGGGACGCCCCCACCAGCAGGAAGGCGCCGAAGACGACCGAGGCCAGGGAGAACGCGAGGTTGGTGCGGAGCCCCAGCACCCAGTGGCTGCCGCGGCCGAAGAGCGGCTCGCCGAGCGTCACCACGACGCCCCAGACGCCGAAGACGAGGATGTAGAGGCCGATCAGCCCGGAGAGGACCCGGTAGATCGGCCGCGCCGGATGGTTCAAAGGAAAGTGCGCCACGGCCCCTCCACCCGAATGACGACATTCAGGAGGATTGTCACCCGCACGAGCGGCCCACGTACCCCGAATCACGAGTCAGGGCATCACGCCCGCACCGACCCGCGGACCGCAACCACCTCAGATCCCCAACCCACCCGCTCGTGCGTGCGGACCGCAACCATTTCAGATCCCCCACCCACCGGGCAGCAAGGCGCGGACCGCCACCACGACAGGTTCTCGCCGGAGCCCGACCCGCGGAGGGATCAAGCCTGACCGCCCGGAGCGGGTCGGGCTCCGGCGAGAACCCCCACCGCAACCAAAGCTCCGGCGAGAACCGAAACGCTCAGAGCACCAGCCGAGCCTTCTGCCAGGCTTCCTTCTCCTCGTCGGTGCCGACCTTGCCGTACATGCCGACCATGAGGAGCACGAGGCCGACCACCATCAGCACGATGACGGTGGCGACGGTGAAGTTGAAGATGTTCGCCTCGGTCCGGATGAAGGCGAGCCCGGCCAGGCTCAGCGCCATGATGAGGTACGCCAGCCACTGGTTGATCACCACGTCGAGGTTGCGACCGATGACAGTGCCGGCCAGGACGGCACCGCCGAGCAGCAGGCTGAGCAGCGAGAAGCCGACGTTCGTGCCCTGGCCGATGACGGTGGTGTCGTCCTGGGCGAGGACCTCGTTGCCGGCGCTGGCGATGAGGCCGAGCACGCCGAAGGCGACCAGGTACAGACCGGTCAGCCCGCCGATCGCCCGGTAGATCGGCCGCGCGGGGTGGTTGACGGGGGTGTGGGCCATCTCTGAGTCTCCAACGACGAACGGAAGAGGGTCGCCGGTGATTCTCCCGCATGTCCCGGTGTGACGCCGCACACGGCCCCGCCGGTCGTGGCGGAGGCGACCGTCAGGCGGGGAGCTGGTCGGCCAGGGTCAGCCAGGCCTCCTCCACCTGCTCCCGTTCGGCGCGGACGTCCTTGAGCTGGGCGTCGAGGTCGGCGACCGTGGCGTAGTCGGTGGCGTTGGCGGCGAGCCGGTCGAGCAGGTCCGCCTCCTTCTGCTCCAGCTTGACGATCTGGCGCTCCAGCTTCGCGAGTTCCTTGCGGGCCTGGCGTACCTCGGCGGCGGACATGCCCTCCGCCGCCGGCGCCGAGGACGCGGCGGCCGAGGTGGGGGCGGGTGCCGGGCCCGTCCCGTCGGCGGCCCGGGCCAGGTACTCGTCGACGCCGCCGGGCAGGTGCACCAGCCGGCCGTCGCCGAGCATCCCGTACGCGGTGTCGGTGACCCGCTCGATGAGGTACCGGTCGTGGCTGGCCACGAGGATCGTGCCGGGCCAGGAGTCGAGCAGGTCCTCCAGGGCGGCGAGGGTGTCGGTGTCGAGGTCGTTGGTGGGCTCGTCGAGCAGGAGGACGTTCGGCTCGCCGGCGAGGAGCCGGAGCATCTGGAGCCGACGCCGCTCCCCGCCGGAGAGGTCGGCGACGGGGGTCCAGAGCCGCCGGTCGTCGAAGCCGAAGACCTCGGCGAGCTGGGCGGCGGAGATCTCCCGGTCGCCGAGGCGGACCCGCCGGGCGACCTCCTCGACGGCTTCGAGGACGCGCAGGTGGCCGGGGAGTTCGGCCAGCTCCTGGGAGAGGAACGCGGGCCGGACTGTGGAGCCGACGGCGAACCGGCCGCCGTCGGGGCCGGTGACGCCGGCGAGCATCCGCAGCAGGGTGGTCTTGCCGGCGCCGTTGCGGCCGAGGACGGCGATGCGGTCGCCGGGGCCGACCTGCCAGGTGAGGTCGTGCAGGATCTCCTTGGGGCCGGCGTGGAGGCGGACGTGCTCCAGGTCGTACACCTGCTTGCCGAGCCGGGCGGTGGCGAGCCGTTGCAGTGACATGGTGTCGCGCGGCGGCGGGACGTCGGCGATGAGCGCGTTGGCCGCGTCGATGCGGAACTTGGGCTTGGAGGTGCGGGCGGGGGCGCCGCGGCGCAGCCAGGCGATCTCCTTGCGGAGCAGGTTCTGCCGGCGGGCCTCGGTGGCGGCGGCGACCCGCTCGCGCTCGGCGCGGGCCAGGGTCCAGGCGGCGAAGCCGCCCTCGTACGCGCGGACGGCCTGGTCGGCGACCTCCCAGGTGGTGGTGCAGACGGCGTCGAGGAACCACCGGTCGTGGGTGACCACGACGAGCGCGCCCTTGCGGCCGAGGAGGTGCCGGGCCAGCCAGTCGACGCCGCCGACGTCGAGGTGGTTGGTGGGCTCGTCGAGGACGAGCAGGTCGGAGTCGCGGACGAGCAGCGCCGCGAGGGCCACCCGGCGGCGCTCGCCGCCGGACATCGGGCCGACCGGCTGGTCGAGACCGAGGTGGGGCATGCCGAGGCCGTCGAGGATGGCGCGGACGCCGGCGTCGCCGGCCCACTCGTGCTCGGCGCCCATGCTCTCGGGGAGCCAGGCGGTGCCGAGGACGACGTCGCGGACGGTGGCGTCCGGGGCGAGCTGGAGGGTCTGCGGGAGCCAGGCCACCCGCAGGTCGCGGCGGTGGGTGACGCGGCCGTCGTCCGGCTCCTCCTGCCGGGTGAGCAGCCGCAGCAGGGTGGACTTGCCGGCGCCGTTGAGGCCGACCACACCGATCCGGTCGGCGTCGTCGAGGCCGAGTGAGACGTCGGTGAGCAGCGGCCCGGCGGCGCCGTAGCCCTTGGACACCCGGTCCAGGTTGACGATGTTGGCCACTATCCCACCTCTCATGATCAAGGCGTCCCGGTGCCGGTGGGCACCTGGGGACGCCTGGGCTCCCAGGGTACGCGGAGCGGCCTGCCGGCCCGTCACGCCGTGACGCTTCGTGCCGGCCCTCGCTTCCGGGCCGCACCCGTCGAGCGGCGCAGCCGCCGGCCCGACGCAGGTCAACGACCCGGGGACGGACGCTGTTCCCTCGATCAACTCGAGATCGTTGGTATCGGCGGGCCCGGACGGCCGGGATGCCGCGATGCCGGCGGCATCGAGTCGAACAAGGCGGCAGCGGTGGGTCAGACGATCCGGGCGCCGGCGACCGGGCCGTGGGCGAGGCGGGCCTCCCGGCACACGCCGGCCGCCTCCAGCTCGGCGGCGACGCGGCCGGCGTCGGCCTCGTCGGCGGCCAGGAAGACGCAGGTGGGACCGGACCCGGAGACGATGCCGGCGAGCGCGCCCGCCGCCTCCCCCGCCTTGAGCGTGGCGGCCAGGGACGGACGCAGGGAGAGGGCGGCGTCCTGGAGGTCGTTGCCGAGGGCGGCGGCGAGCACCCGGGGGTCCCGCTGGCGCAGCGCGGCGAGCAGCGTGTCGGTGCTGCCGAGGGGCGCGCCGGCGGACCCGGCGTCGCGGAGCCGGTCGAGTTCCCGGTACGCGGCGGGGGTGGACAGGCCACCGTCGGCGATCGCGACGACCCAGTGCCAGGAGGTGGGGCGGGCCAGCACCGGGCTGACCGCCTCGCCCCGGCCGGTGCCGAGCGCGGTGCCGCCGTGGATCAGGAACGGCACGTCGGAGCCGAGGTCGGCGGCGATGCCGGCCAGCTCGTCGCGGGACAACCCGGTGCCCCACAGTGCGTCGCAGGCGACCAGCGCGGCGGCGGCGTCGGCGCTGCCCCCGGCCAGGCCGCCGGCGAGCGGGATGTGCTTGCGCAGGTGCAGCCGGGCGTGCGGGAGGACGCCCGCGTAGCCGGCGAGGGCGTGCGCGGCCCGGATGACCAGGTTGGTGTCGTCCAGGGCCAGCTCGCCGGTGCCCTCGCCCTCCATTGTCAGAGTGAGGGTGTCGCCGCGCCGGGCGGTCAGCTCGTCGTAGATGGAGATCGCGTGGTAGACGGTGTTCAGCTCGTGGTAGCCGTCGCGGCGCAGCGGCCCCACCCCGAGGTGCAGGTTGACCTTGGCGGGCACCTTCACCCGTACCGGCCCGCTGACACCGCGCGGCTCGTCGTCGTCCGGTCGCCAGGCCTCGGTCACGGGATCAGGCCCCGGACGAGCGGCCGGATGTCGAACGGCTTGGTCACGATCAGCTCCTCGGCGGAGTCGGCCGGCTGGGGGCGGCGTACGCGTACTCGTGGGCCCGGGGGCGGGCCCGGCGCCAGCCTAGCGGGCGGCGGGTGCGGCGGCCGGGGCCGACGCGGCGATGGCGGCGAACTGCTCGACGGTGAGTGACTCCCCGCGCGCGCCCGGGTCCACCCCGGCGGCGGTGAGGGCCTCGGTGGCCCGGTCGGCGCCGCCGGCCCAGCCGGCGAGGGCCGCGCGGAGGGTCTTGCGACGCTGCGCGAACGCCGCGTCCACCACGGCGAACACCCGCTCCCGGGGTACGTCGGGGCGCGGCGGCTCGCGGCGGGTGAAGGCGACGAGCCCGGAGTCGACGTTCGGCACCGGCCAGAACACGTTGGGTGGCACCTTCCCGGCGGCGCGGGCGCGGGCGTACCAGGCCAGCTTGACGGACGGGACGCCGTACACCTTGGAGCCGGGACCGGCGACCAGCCGGTCGGCGACCTCCTTCTGCACCATGACGAGGCCGTGCCGCAGGGTGGGCAGTTCGGCGAGCAGGTGCAGCACCACCGGCACGGCGACGTTGTACGGCAGGTTGGCCACCAGCGCGGTCGGTGCCGGCTCGGCGAGGTCGGCGGCGGTGACCCGCAGCGCGTCGGCGTGGTGCACGGTGAGCCGTTCCGCGTCGGGGCCGGCGTGCCGGGCGGCGGTCTCGGGCAGGGCGCCGGCCAGCATCGGGTCGATCTCCACGGCGTGCACGTGCGCGGCGACCGGGAGCAGCGCCAGCGTGAGGGAGCCGAGCCCGGGCCCGACCTCCAGCGCCACGTCGTCGGGAGCCAGCCCGGCGGTGGTGACGATCCGGCGGACCGTGTTGGGGTCGTGCACGAAGTTCTGGCCGAGCTTCTTGGTGGGCGCGACGCCGAGACGGGCGGCGAGGTCCCGGATCTCCGCCGGGCCGAGGAGACCGGTCACGCCCCGTAGCGTATGCGGGGCGGGCCCGGTGATTGGAAGGGACCCGTCACCTACCGGGGTACCCGTCCCTTCACCACGGCCCGAAGGCGCGGTCACCGGTTGCGGAGATGGCGGCGCACAGGTCGTCCAGGTCCGCGCCGGTCGTCGTGGCGAGGGAGCGGACGGTGAGCGGGATCAGGTACGACGCGTTCGGCCGGCCGCGGTGCGGCATCGGCGTGAGGTACGGCGCGTCGGTCTCCACGAGGATCTGGTCCAGTGGGGTCAGCGCGGCGGCCTCGCGGAGCGCACCGGCGCTGCCGAAGGTGACGGTGCCGGCGAAGCTCAGCAGGTAGCCGCGGCGGACGCACTCGCGGGCGAAGTCCGCGTCGCCGGAGAAGCAGTGCAGCACCACCGTGTCCGGGGCGCCCTCGTCGTCGAGGATCCGCAGCACGTCGGCGTGTGCCTCCCGGTCGTGGATGACCAGGGTCTTGCCGTACCGCTTCGCGATGGCGATGTGGGCGCGGAAGCTCTCCTCCTGCGCGGCGCGGCCCTCGTCGCCGGTGCGGTAGAAATCCATGCCGGTCTCGCCGATGCCGCGTACCCGGTCCTGGGCCGCGAGGGTCTCGATCGCGCGCAGCGCGTCGTCCAGATCGGACAGACGGGGCGCCTCGTTGGGGTGCAGTGCGACGGTGGCGACGACCGCCGGGTACTTCTGGGCGACGTCCGCGCCCCACCGGGACGAGTCGACGTCGACGCCCACCTGCACCAGCCGGTCGACGCCGACGGCGGCGGCCACCTCGACCGCCCGCGCGACCGGGTCGTCGACCGGGCCGCCGCCGGGGACGCCGGCCTCGCTGACCGTGATGTCGAGGTGGGTGTGGCTGTCCAGCACCGGGCGGGGCAGCGGCTCGGGCGGCGCGGGGAACTCGCCGGCGCGCCGGGCGGCCCGTTTGCTTCGCGATTCGGTCGGCTCGGTCGTCTGTTCGGTCGGCTCGTTCATCACCCAAAGGATCACACACTGACGCGGTCCACCCAGGCGCCACCCGATGTTCACCTCTGCTACGCCGTACGCGCTTAGCGTCGCACGGTGAATGAGCATCGCGTACGGGAGGCGACACCGTGAGCGATCATGTCGAGAGACCCGGGCGGGCCGGCAGCGTGGCGCCGCGCGTCGCCGCCGAGCGGAGCGAGGTGAGGGCGTGAGCATCACCCCCCAGGCCAGCGGAGCCGCCGGTGAGCGGACCGGGCTGCGCGTCGCGTACGGCGGTGCGGTGTACCCCGCGGAGGAGATCGCCCGCGGCGCGGCGTACGAGCTGTTCAGCGCGGACGAGGTGACGGGCTTCGAATGGGCGCCCCGCCCGGGGTCGGCGCTGCCGTGGCGCCGGTTCGTGCACGCCACCGAGGTCGCGGCGGTCCACGGCGCCTCCGAGCCGGCCGAGGAGGCGGAGGCGCCGCTGCTGGTGCCGCTGCACCGAGAGCGGGGGTGGGCGGCCGTGCACCACCTCTCCCAGCAGCCGCAGGCCGCCGACGACCCGCTGCTCGCGGCGGTCCGGCGGTCGGCGGTGATCCGGCGCGGCACCCGGATGGTGAAGATCCTGTCGGCCCGGCAGCTCGCCGGTTACGTGCGGGGCTGGCTGCCGCACGGCTTCTGCTTCCGGGAGTACGACGTCGCGCACCTGCGCACCCCGGCGGCGACGGCGGTGCTGCGCGGCGACGGCGCGGGGACGCCGGACGGCGCCGACATCACGTACGCGCTGCGCTGGCGGGCTGCCGACCCGGCGGACTACGACGTGCCGGTCGGCGCGGAGCACCGGGGGCTGACCGCGCTGGCGCCCCGGGACCGGCTGGGCGCGGCGGTGCTCGGCACCGGGTTCGTCCCCAGCAGCAACCAGTTGGTGCCGGAGTTCATCACCCGGGACTTCGCGGACCTGCCGATGCCGGCGAACGCCACCCTGCTCGCGTACCCGGCGGACGGCAGCGAGGTGGTGCTGTACACGTACCAGGCGGAGCAGCGGGGGTGGCTGCGGATGGTGGGCCCGCAGTGGCGGCACCTGCTGGCCGCGGTGCCCGGTGTGTCGCCGGACCAGGAGTACGTCCCGACCGGGGAGGCGCCCCGCTCCACCCAGTTGGTCGGCGGCTACGGCGGAGGCGACTACGAGGCGGTCTCCGACATGCCCGGCGGCTTCCGGGTGCTGGCGATGACCCGGGCGGCCCGGTACCCGGTCGACTCGGCGACCCGCCGGGTGCGGTTCGCGCGGTGGCGGGGCGTGCCGTGCCTGGTGCTGCGGGAGGAGGCCGGCTGGCTGCGGCTGCGGCTGTGCCGGCCGAGCCCGGAGGCGGTGGCCACGACCGGCGCGCAGTGCCACGAGCGGGGCGTCTACGAGACGTGGGCGCCGGGCACCGAGGTGACCGACGACCAGGTGGTGGACCACCCGTACGTGCTCTGAGGTCGCGCACCGGCCGCCGGCGCATACCGGTTCGCGGCACGGGAATGCGCCCGGGGACCGATGAGGGAGCGCGACCTCGGGAGAGAGCATGCCGTTCATCACCGTGGGGATGGAGAACTCCGCCCCCATCGACCTGTACTACGAGGACCACGGCTCGGGTCAGCCGATCGTGCTGATCCACGGGTTCCCGTTCAACGGCGCGACGTGGGAGAAACAGACCGGGCCGCTGCTGGCCGCCGGATACCGGACGATCACGTACGACCGGCGCGGTTTCGGCAACTCGGCGCAGCCGGTGTTCGGGTACGACTACGACACGTTCGCCGCCGACCTGGACGTGCTGATGACGGAGCTGGACCTGCGGAACGTGATCCTGGTGGGTCACTCCATGGGCACCGGCGAGGTGACCCGCTACCTGGGCGCGTACGGCTCGGACCGGGTGCAGCGGGCCGTGTTGCTCGCACCGTTGGCGCCGTTCCTGTTGCAGACCGCCGACAACCCGGAGGGCGTCGAGAAGAGCCTGTTCGAGGGCTTCCAGAAGGCGATCATCGAGGACCGGTTCGCGTACCTGACCCAGTTCTGCAACGCGTTCTTCAACTACCAGGAGAACAAGGGGAAGCTGGTCAGCGAGGAGGCGTTCCGGGCGCACTGGGAGATCGGCGCGCGGGCCTCGGCGAAGGGCACCCATGACTGTGTGGACGCCTGGCAGACGGACTTCCGCGGCGACCTGCCGAACATCGACGTGCCGGTGCTGATCGTGCAGGGTGACAAGGACGCGGTCCTGCCGTACCCGAAGACCGGCGCGCGACTCCAGCCGATGCTGCCGGGCAGCCAGTTGATCACGCTGAAGGGCGCCCCGCACGGCACCCCGTGGACCAACGCGCCGGAGGTTAACCAGGCGATCATGGAGTTCATCGGCGCGCCGACGATGGCCCGCGCCTGAGCGGGCCCACCACTCGGCGGGCGCGCGCAGACCGCGGCCACGCTGACACGGTGCGGCCCCGGGCTCACGAGGCCCCGGGGCCGTGCCGTCGTCAGCCGGCGAGCCGGGCCAGCTCCTCGTCCACGATCGACGGGTCGAGCTTGCGGAACACCGGCTTGGGGGCGGCCAGCGGCCGGCCCACCTCCAGCGGCGCCGACTCCCAGCGCGCCCCGACCGTGTAGTCACCGGTCAGCACCGGGTACGCCGGGCCGCCGTCGAGGTCCTCGACCTGCTCGATCACCGGCATCGGCGCGTGGACGCCGGTGCCGCCCAGCAACTCGTGGATCTTCTGCGCCGAGTGTGGCAGGAACGGGGTGAGCAGCGTGTTCGCGTCGCTGACCACCTGGAGGGCAACGTGCAGGATGGTGCCCATGCGGGGCTTGTCAGCCTCGTCCTTGAGCTTCCACGGGGCCTGCTCGGACAGGTAGCGGTTGGCCTCGGCGACGACCTTCATCGCCTCGCCGATGGCCTGCTTCTGCCGGTGCTTGCCGATCAGCTCGCCGACCGTCGCGAAGCCGGCGCGCGCCACCGCGAGCAGCGCCTCGTCGGCCTCGGTGAGCCCGGCCGGGTCGACCGGCGGGATCGCGCCGAAGTTCTTCGCGGCCATCGAGATGGACCGGTTGACCAGGTTGCCCCAGCCGGCGACCAGCTCGTCGTTGTTACGGCGGAGGAACTCGGCCCAGGTGAAGTCGGTGTCGTTGCTCTCCGGACCGGCGACGGCGATGAAGTAGCGCAGCGCGTCGGCGTCGTACCGGTCGAGGAAGTCGCGGACGTAGATGACCACCTTGCGGGACGAGGAGAACTTGCGCCCCTCCATGGTCAGGAACTCGCTGGAGACCACCTCGGTCGGCAGGTTCAGCCGGCCCAGCTCGCCGGGCTGCCCGTCGCGCGCGCCCTCGCCGGAGTAGCCGGACAGCAGGGCGGGCCAGATCACCGAGTGGAAGACGATGTTGTCCTTGCCCATGAAGTAGTAGCCGCGGGCGTCCTTGCCCTCCCCGTCGGCGGACCACCACCTGCGCCACGCCTCCGGGTCGCCGGAGCGGCGGGCCCACTCGATCGAGGCGGACAGGTAGCCGATGACCGCGTCGAACCAGACGTAGATGCGCTTGTCCGCCCGGTCCCGCCAGCCGTCGAGCGGGATCGGGACGCCCCACTCCAGGTCGCGCGTGATGGCCCGGGGCTGGAGGTCGTCGAGCAGGTTCTTCGAGAAGCGCAGCACGTTGGGCCGCCAGCCCTCGCGGGTGGCCAGCCACTGCCGCAGCACGTCGGCCAGGGCCGGCAGGTCCAGGAAGAAGTGCTCGGTCTCGACGAACTTCGGCGTCTCCCCGTTGATCTTCGACCTGGGGTTGATCAGGTCGATCGGGTCGAGCTGGTTGCCGCAGTTGTCGCACTGGTCACCGCGGGCGCTCTCGTAGCCGCAGATGGGGCAGGTGCCCTCGATGTAGCGGTCGGGCAGGGTCCGGCCGGTGGACGGCGAGATCGCGCCCATGGTGGTCTTCGGCACGATGTAGCCGTTGCGGTGCATCCCCTCGAACAACTCCTGCACCACCGCGTAGTGGTTGCGGGTGGTGGTGCGGGTGAACAGGTCGTACGACAGCCCGAGGCCGTGCAGGTCCTCGACGATCACCCGGTTGTAGCGGTCGGCGAGCTCGCGGGGGGTGACCCCCTCGGCGTCGGCCTGCACCTGGATCGGCGTGCCGTGCTCGTCGGTGCCGGAGACCATGAGCACGTCGTGGCCGGCCATGCGCATGTACCGGGCGAAGACGTCGGAGGGAACGCCGAAACCGGAGACATGGCCGATGTGGCGCGGGCCGTTGGCGTAGGGCCAGGCAACCGCCGCGAGAACGTGACTCATGACCAGCAAGCCTAGTGACCCGCGCGGGACGGCTGCGAACCAATAGGGCGCGAGTCGGTCACCCGGTGCGCCGGTCCGCCGGCCGGCTGACCCCGGGCCGACCGGCAGGCCCGAAAGGCCACCTGTCATCCGATTTGTCCCCCGACACGCGGGCCAGCATGCCCGGCGAGACGCACGGAGCGGTGTGCAATGGACACCGTGAGTGGCAGACGAGCCGACGAGCGTCCGTCCGGCCCGCCGGCCGGCGGCCGCCACGACCCCGCCGGACCACCACGCGGGAGCGCGGTGGCGCCGCACCCGCGGCCGGTACCGGCCGCACCGCCGGAGGCGGAGCCCGCCGTCGAGGTCGAGCCGACCACCGGGGCGCCGCTCGACGCGCTGCCACGTCGCGTCCCGGTGCGCCAGCCGCGCCGGCTGCGCCGCGGCCGCTCCCGGACCGGGGGTACGCCGGACGGCGAGGAGTCCTGGGCGCCGATCGAGGAGGTGCACTGGGACGGCACGCCGGTCAAGCCGGAACCGGAGCCCGAGCGCACCCGGTCGCCGCGGTTCGAGCGGTGGCGGCGACGGGTCCGCCGGCCCGCGCACCCGCCCGACCCGCTGCCCGGCCTGGCCACACTGGTGGCCCTCAGCCTGGTGGCGGCGTTCTTCGCCTGGGTGAGCGCGGCCCCGCTGTGGCTCGCGGTCGGGCACTCCACGTCCGGCCGCGTGGTGATCGACGACTGCACCGGCGGCGGGCTCACCCAGCGCTGTCGCGGCACCTTCCTCGCCACCGAGGCCCGGTGGGTCGCGCACGGGGTGAGGGTGAGCGGGGTGCCCGCGGAACGGGCGACGCCCGGCAGTTGGGTGGCGGCCCGGATGACCGGCCCGGACGCCAGCACCGCGTACGTCGACGCCGGAGCCGCCGCGCACCTGCGCTGGCTGCTCGGCCTGCTGACGGTGACCGGCTGCGGCGCCGGGATCGCCCGCTGGACCGGGGCCACGCGGCTGGCCGACCGCCGCGCCCGCCGCTGTGCGATCGCCGCCTCGGCAGCCGGCCCGTTCCTCATCACGGTCGGCTTCCTCGCCGCCGCCTGGTAGGCGAAGGAAGGGTCCCTCCTTGCACCCTCAGCGGTGGACCACGTCATAGACCTCGCGGCGGCGCAGGCCGTACTCGGCGGCGACCTCGGTGACCGCGTCGCGACGGGACCTGCCGGCCGCCTCCCGCTCGGCGACCGCGGCGCGCAGCGTGTCGTCGTCGGGCCGCTCGGCGGTGACCGGTGGCGCGCCGGCCACCACCAGCGTGATCTCGCCGCGCGGCTCGCCCTCGGCGGCCCACTCGGCCAACTGCCCGAGCGGGCGCCGGAGCACCTCCTCGTACGTCTTGGTCAGTTCGCGGCAGAGCGCGGCGGGCCGGTCGGGGCCGAACGCGGCGGCCAGGTCGGCCAGGGCGCCGGTGATCCGGTGCGGCGCCTCGAAGAAGACCAGCGTGCGCTCCTCGGTGGCGAGCGCGCGGAGCCGGGACCGGCGGGCGGCGGGGGTACGCGGCAGGAAGCCCTCGAAGCAGAACCGGTCGCTGGGCAACCCGGAGAGGGCCAGCGCCGTGGTGACCGCGCTGGGACCGGGCGCGGCGGTGACCGGCACCCCCGCGTCCAGCGCCGCCCGGACCAGCCGGTAACCGGGGTCGGAGACGCTCGGCATGCCACCGTCGGTCACGAGGGCGACCACGTACCCGGCGACGAGCACGTCGACCAGTTCCGGCGTACGCCGCTCCTCGTTGCCCTCGAAGTACGAGACGATCCGCCCGGGCACGGTCACGTCGAGGTCCCGGGCGAGGCGGGTGAGCCGCCGGGTGTCCTCCGCGGCCACCACGTCGGCGGCCTCGAGCACCTCGCGGAAGCGGGCCGACGCGTCGGCCGGGTTCCCGAGCGGCGCGCCGAGGAGGATCAGGCGTCCGACATCGGACTTTTCACCCACGAGACGGCGCTCCTTCATCGACGGCGGTAGGGATTGTTGGGACGACGGCCGCCACCGGCCACCTTCGCAGCCTACGATCGCGGGGTGACTCAGGCGTCGACAGCGCACCCCGCCGGCCAGGCCGAGCCGGAGCACGCCGCTCCCGAGGACCGGGACCAGGCACCCGGCGACCGGAACGGCGACGTCCCCGGCGTGGTCCGGCGCCGGCTCGCCACCGTCGACGCCCACCTCGACGGGCGGTCCTGGCTGGCGACCGCGGTGATCGTCGCGATCGCGGCGATCCTGCGCTTCCTCAACCTCAGCCACCCGCCGGGCAAGGTCTTCGACGAGGTCTACTACGCCCGCGACGCGTGGGGCCTGGTCGACAAGGGCGTCGAGTGGAACTACAAGGACGGCGGCCCGTCGTACGTGGTCCACCCGCCGCTCGGCAAGTGGCTGATCGGGCTCGGCGAGTGGGCCTTCGGATACTCCGACGCCGAGCACCGCCTCTCGGCCGCCGGGCACCTGGTCACCACCGCCCCGGAGTTCGCCTGGCGGTTCTCGGCGGCGGTCGTCGGGACGCTGTCCGTGCTGCTGCTGGTGCGGATCGCCCGGCGGTTGTTCCGGTCGACCGTGCTGGCCTGCGCCGCCGGCCTGCTGCTCGCCCTCGACGGGTTCCACCTGGTGCTGTCGCGCACCGCGCTGCTCGACATCTTCCTGCTCTTCTTCGTGCTGGCCGCCTTCGGCGCGCTGGTGCTCGACCGGGACGCCCGCCGGCGCCGCTGGGCCCGGGCACTGGAGGCCGGGCTGGACCCGGCCCGGCCCGGTCGCGCCGGCCGCCCCCCGGGTGGCTGGCGGAACTGGCCGTGGTGGCGGCTGGCGGCCGGGGTGCTGTTCGGCTGCGCCTGCGCCGTGAAGTGGAGCGCCCTGTACTTCCTGCCGGCGTTCGCGCTGCTGGTGATCCTCTGGGAGGTCGGCGTGCGCCGCTCGGCGGGGGCACGCCGGCCCTGGCGGGACACCCTGCTCGACGAGGTGCCCTGGCTCGTGCTGGCCGGGCTGCTGATGGTGGTCACGTACGTGGCCACCTGGTCCGGCTGGCTGCTGGGGGACGAGGGCTACTACCGGGTGATCGACGCGCAACGGTGGCCGAACGCCCCGCTGAGCGACACCCCGGTGATCGGGGCGCTCGCCAACCTGATCGAGTACCACAAGGCCGCGTACGGCTTCCACGCCCAGCTGGACGACCCGCACAAGTACCAGTCGTGGCCGTGGCAGTGGCTGCTGCTGGGCCGGCCGGTCGCCTTCTACTGGTCCGGTGACGGGTCCTGCGGGGCGGCGAGCTGCGCCTCCGAGGTCCTGCTGCTCGGCACTCCCCTGCTCTGGTGGTCGTTCCTGCCGGCCCTGGTCGCGCTGGCCTGGCTGGGCCTCGCCCGGCGGGACTGGCGCGCCGGGGCGATCCTGCTGTGCGTGGCCGCCGGCCTGCTGCCGTGGTTCTGGTTCGCCGTCGACGGCGGGCGCACGATGTTCTCCTTCTACACCGCGCCGACGCTGCCGTTCCTGGTGCTGGCGGTGACGTACGTGCTGGGGGCGATCGTCGGCCCGCCCGACCCGGCCGGGGACGCCGCGGCGCGGGAGGCCAGCCGGGACCGCCGGCTCGTCGGCGGCGTCATCGCCGGGGCGTACGTGCTGCTGGTGGCGCTCTGCTTCGCGTACTTCTATCCGCTCTTCGTCGGCGAGACGATCCCGTACGCCGACTGGTCCAACCGGATGTGGCTGGACGGCCGCTGGATCTGACCGGCGACGATGTCGTGTCCGGCGGCACGCCGCCGGACACGACACGGTCGGATGACGGGAAAAGGGCCCGCACGCGCTGCGTGCGGGCCCTTTCACGTAGACGCGCGCCCCGATCGCCTGCCACGGGGGAAGCGGGCGATTGGAGCGCGCAGGGAGAGCTTAACCAGCCCGGAGCAGCGGCACAACGGGTCGACTCGGGTCAGATTTCCGACCGACGCCACGCCGGACAAGTGGTTTACCTGCGACAGGTGACGGTCCGTCAGCCGACGGCCACGTGACGAGACGGTTAACGCGAGACGGTGCGAATCGGACCGGTCGGCCGAGCCGGCGACGGATTCCCGCCGTGTATCGATGGATTTAACATCCTCGTCATCCCCTGTGGGGTCCGCCGGCACTCGGCACGACTGCACTGTCGGCCGACCCCCCGACCGATCGGATGGAGTACGCGATGACCCGCACCCTCCGCTGGCTCGGTGGCCTTGTGGCCGCCGCCACCCTCTCGACCCTCGGCCTCGCCGCTCCGGCGCGTGCGGCGACGATCTCGGTGCCGCTGCGCACGCTCGTCGCCGACCTGCCCGTCGCGTCCGAGGTACGCACCGGGTACTCCCGCGACCTGTTCCCGCACTGGATCGACGCCGACGGGGACGGCTGCAACACCCGGTACGAGGTGCTGATCGCCGAGGCCACCACCAGCCCGTCGGTCGGCTCCGGCTGCTACCTGTCCGGCGGTCGCTGGTACTCCTACTACGACGCCGCCTACTGGACCAACCCATCCGATCTCGACATCGACCACCTGGTGCCGCTCGCGGAGGCCTGGGACTCGGGCGCCCGCAACTGGACGACCTCCCGCCGGCAGTCGTTCGCCAACGACCTCGGCGACGCGCGGTCGCTGGTGGCGGTGACCGACAACGTCAACCAGGCCAAGGGCGACCAGGATCCGGCGACCTGGCTGCCGACGTACGAGAAGTGCCGCTACGTCCGGGAGTGGGCGGCGGTGAAGACCCGCTGGCGGCTGAGCGTGGACAGCGTCGAGAAGAACACGCTGACCAGTTGGGCCAACTCCTGCTCGAACGTTACGGTCACCGTGACCCACGCGTACTGACCGGGGAGGGGCGAGGCGGATGGCCCTGCTGGAGCGCGTACGCGCCATCTGCCTCGCCCTGCCCGAGGTCACCGAGCGGCCCAGCCACGGCTCGCCGACCTGGTTCGTCCGCGGAAAGAGCGTCTTCGTCACGTTGCACGCCGACGGCCACCACGCCGACGACTTCCCGCACCTGTGGTGCGCCGCCCCGCCGGGCGCCCAGGAGGCGCTCACCGCGGCCGACCCCGGCCGCTTCTTCCGGCCACCCTATGTGGGCGGTCGCGGTTGGCTCGGCGTGCGCCTGGACGGGCCGGTGGACTGGCCGGAGATCGCCGAGCTGTGCGAGGACGCGTACCGGGTGATCGCCCCGCGGCGGCTCGTCGCCCTCCTCGACGACGGCGCGGCCGACCGGGGATGAAAGCCCTCGCACGCCGAATGTCCCATCCTGGGCTTGCTGGGCCGTTTGTCGCCGTCTGCGCCTGATCCGCCCGGGATTCGGTATTTTCACATTCCGAAGACAAGGTGCCGGAGGGCTCCGGAGAAGCGGACATAAGGCACCTACCGCCCCTCTAGCCTCGGCCGGGTGGCCGCTCACATTCACCATCACCAGACGCCGTACGTCCCCCTCGGAACGCCCGGCCGCAGCGCCGGTCAGCCCGTGACCGCCCCGGTGTTCGTCGACGTCACCGGACGGCGGCACCGCCTCGTCCGCCTCTGCGGGCTCCTCGTCGCCGCCGGGTCCCTCGTGTACATCCCGCTCGTCGCGACGGCCGTCCTACCTGGACCGGCCGCCCCGTACGGCGGTTCGGCACCCGCGGACGGCCGCTCGTTCCTGGCGGCGGCCGACCAGCCGTCGGTCCCGCCCGGCGAGGCCGACGTGCTGCTGGATCCGCTCGACGCTCCGCCCGCCGAGACGGCACCGGTCGTCGAGACCGAACCACCCGGACGGCCACCGGCACCCGTGGACGCACCGGTGGACCGGGGGCCCGATCCGGCCCCCCCGCCACCCGCCCCGCAGGCCATGCCCACACCCGGCGGACCGGCCACCGTTCCGCCGACCAACCCGGAGCCCGCCCCACCGCCGTCGCCCTCGCCGACGGGCACCCCGCCCTCGCCGTCGCCGTCCCCGCCCGCCACGGACCTCCTCGACCCGGTCGGACGGTGGCCCGCCTGATGGCCCGTACCACGCTCGCCGCGTCGCCCTCCCGCCGGCGGCGCCCCGCCCGCCCCGGGCTCCGGACCGGCTGGACGGTCTGGTCGACGCTGTTCACGGTCCTGCTCTGCGTGCTGTTCGTCGAGGCGTACGCGAACTCCGAGTTCGTCCCCGACCACGTCCGGGAGAGCGGCGGCCAGGCGCAGGTGCCCGCGGGGATCCGGTCCGGCGGCCCGGTGATCGACACCACCGAGGGGCGGGCGACCTCGTACCGGATGTCACCGCGCACCATCGCCCTCACCTTCGACGACGGCCCGGATCCGGTGTGGACACCGAAGGTCCTCGACCTGCTGCGCCGGCACCGGGCCGAGGCGACGTTCTTCGTGGTCGGCAGCCAGGTGGCCCGCCACCCCGGGCTCACCCGGCGGATCGCCACCGAGGGCCACGAACTGGGTGTGCACAGCTTCAGCCACCCGGACCTGACGGTGCTGCCAGCCTGGCAGCGGCGGTTGGAGTACTCGCAGACCCAGCAGGCCATCGTGAGCACCGCCGGGGTCCGGACCAACCTGCTGCGCTTCCCGTACTCGTCCATGCCGCAGGCGATCGACGACAAGGCGTGGGCGGCGATCCGGGAGGCCGGCGACCTCGGCTACCTGACGGCGGTGAACGACACGGACAGCCGGGACTGGTCGCGACCCGGCCCCGAGGCCATGGTCCGCAACATGACGCCGCCGCCCGGACAGGGCGCGGTGGTCCTGCTGCACGACGCGGGCGGTGACCGGTCGCAGACCCTGGCCGCCCTGGACCGGTTCATCCCGATGATGACGGCCCGGGGATACCGGTTCACGACCATCAGCGACGGCGTCGACCGGGCGATGGCAACCGACGAGGAGGGGGCCGGACCGGTCGCGGGGAACGCACCGGTCTCCGGCCTCGAACGCTGGCGCGGCGGATCGGTCGTCCTGGCCGTGACCATCGCCGACCTGTTCCTCGCGGCGCTGCGGTGGCTCTTCCTGCTGGTCGGCCTCCTGATGCTCGCCCGTACGCTGCTGCTGCTCGTCCTCGCCGGCCGACACGCGCGACGCCGGCGGTCGCGGCGCTGGCCGTGGGGTCCGCCGGTCACCGAACCGGTGTCGATCATCGTGCCGGCCTACAACGAGCAGGCGGGGATCGTGGCCACCGTCCGGTCGCTGGCCGACGGGGACCACCGGGGCATCGAGGTCATCGTCGTGGACGACGGGTCGACCGATGGGACCGCCGACCTGGTGGAAGCACTCGGCCTGCCGAACGTCCAGGTCGTCCGCAAGCCCAACGGCGGCAAGCCGAGCGCCCTGAACACCGGGATCGCACACGCCCGGCACGAGATCATCGTGATGGTCGACGGGGACACCGTGTTCGAACGCGACTCGGTCCGCCGGCTCATCGAGCCGTTCGCCGACCCCTCGGTGGGGGCGGTCGCCGGCAACGTCAAGGTCGCCAACCGCACGGGGCTGCTCGGGCGGTGGCAGCACATCGAGTACGTGATCGGCTTCAACCTGGACCGCCGGCTGTACGAGACGCTCGGCTGCATGCCCACCGTCCCGGGCGCGATCGCGGCGTTCCGCCGTCGCGCGCTGCTCGCCGCCGGCGGCATGAGCGACGACACGCTGGCCGAGGACACCGACATCACCATGGCCGTCCTGCGGGCCGGTTGGCGGGTCGTGTACGAGGAGCGGGCCCGGGCCTGGACCGAGGCGCCCTCCTCGCTGGGGCAACTGTGGCGCCAGCGCTACCGCTGGAGCTACGGCACCATGCAGGCGATGTGGAAGCACCGCCGGGCGGTGTTCGACCGCGGTGCCTCGGGTCGCTTCGGCCGGTTCGGCCTGCCGGTGCTCGCACTGTTCGGGGTGGTGCTGCCCCTGCTGGGCCCGGTCCTGGACCTGATGGCCCTCTACGGGCTCGTCTTCCTCGGCGCCACGGAGACGGCCGTCGCGTGGGTGGCGATGCTGGCGGTCCAGGCGCTCACCGCACTGGTGGCCTTCCGGCTCGACCGGGAGCGGATCGCTCCGCTGTGGTCGCTGCCGGTGCAGCAGTTCGCGTACCGGCAACTGATGTACCTGGTGCTGGTCCGCTCGACGGTCACCGCGCTGACCGGGACGCGCCTGCGATGGCGGAAGCTGAAGCGCGCCGGCGACCCGGCGGTCGGAGCACCCCGGGACCCGGTCGCGGCCGGGGGCGGCCGGGACCGATGGTTCGACCTGCTGCGCTCGGTAGCCCTGGCCCGGGTGATCGTCTACCACATGTTCGGCTTCGCCTGGATGAGCTGGGCCTTCCCCGCCATGGGCGTCATGTTCGCCCTCGGTGGCTCACTGATGGCCCGATCGCTCGACCGGTCACCCACCGGTGCGGTGAACGACCGCCTCCGGCGGCTCCTTCCCGCGCTCTGGGTGATGGGAGCCGTCGTCGTACCGGTGATGATCTGGCACGGCTGGTCCGACCGGCCGGCCTGGCCCGCGCTGCTGACCTGGGTGTTTCCGCTCGCCGAGCCGCCCGGCAGCGACTGGGCCCGGGACGTCACCGGTGTGCTGTGGTACCTGGTCGCGTTCCTCTGGCTGGTCCTGCTCTCCCCCGTACTGCTCGGGTTCTACCGGCGGTGGCCGCTGCCGACCGCGCTCCTCCCGCTCGCCGTCGTCGTGATCCTGCAGACCGCGACGCCGTCGCTCGGGCGCGCGGTCGTCGACTCGGTGGCGATCGACCTGGCCACGTTCGGGGCCTGCTGGATCGCCGGCTTCGCCCACCGCGACGGCCATCTGCGCCGGATCCCGTGGGCCGCCGTGGTGGCCCTGGCCGGTGTCTGCGCGGCGGGCGCGGTGGGCTGGGTCTGGACGCACCCGGAGGCCGGGTTCGACCTCAACGAGATTCCGGTCGCTCAGGCGTTCTACTCGCTCGGCTTCGCGCTGGTGCTGCTGCGGATGGCACCGCGGCTGGCCTGGCTGCGCCGGGTACGGCCACTCGACGGGCTGGTCACCACGCTCAACAGCCGTGCCCTGACCGTCTACCTGTGGCACAACGCGGCGATCGCGGTCTGTTTCGTCGTCGGCAACCAGGTCGACGCCTGGGAATTCGGGAAGATTGGTTACCTGGCGGTGGCGCTGGCGATCCTCGCCGTGGTCGTCGTGCTGCTCGGCTGGGTCGAGGACGTCAGCGCCAAGCGGAGACCTACCCTGGCCCCGTGGCGGACCCGGGCGACGCCGACGCCGGGGCGGCCACTTCCGGCCCGCGTACCGGAGCCGGCACCGCCGCCCCGGCGACGGACGACTGTGGGGCGCTGAGGACGGCGGCGTCGTCCCGCTCGGGCGACGCCGCCGTCCGGGTCAGATGGGCCTCGGCTGCCGGGGCAGCCAGCCCATGAACCGGTCCTGCAGCGACGTGCCGGCCGGCGGCGGCAGGTCCTGGGTGGCGGCGGCGAGGCAGGACCCGAGGTACACGGCCAGCATGCCGCGATCGAGTCGGTACTCCCTCAGCAGCAGGTCGCGCTTCGGCTCGCACGGCCAGTCGGCGCCACAGGTTCCACAGGTCCATTCGGGAGGGGACGGGGCATGTTCCCCCGCCGTGGACAACGGGGATTCCGCAGCACCGGTCATCGCGCTCCCTCTCGCAGCCGCGTCTCGACCCGGCCCAGGGCAGTTGCCATCGCCAGTGGACGGCCCTCGCACCACCGGGTACCGGCCCGTTCAGCGCCGCGAAACGCTCCGGCGTTACAGGGTTGCGGTACGTTGACCGACCATGGTCGTCGACAAGCTGACGGTGGACCGGGTGCCCGCCGGGCGGGAGCGCGTCACGTCGTACCTGTCCGGGAGCTCCGATGCGTGACCTGCTGCCACCGGTGGTCGCGGTCGTGGTGGCCGAGTCCGCCGACTGGGTGGGCGACCTGCTGCCCGCCGAGCTGGCCTGCCTCGGCGAACGCGCGGTCGAGAGCCGGCGGCGTGACTTCACCGCCGGCCGCGTCTGCGCCCGGCGTGCCATCGCCGCGCTCGGCCTGCCGCCGACCGCGGTGCCGGCCGCAGCCGACCGCGCACCGGTCTGGCCGGCCGGGGTGGTCGGCGCGATCACCCACACCCGCGGCTACTGCGCCGCCGCGGTCGCCCGCGCCGGGGAGGTCCGGTCCGTCGGCCTCGACGCCGAACAGCACAAGGACCTCACCCCGGGGGTACGCCGCGCGATCCTCCTGGACGAGGAGGAGGATCACCTGGCGCGGCTGCCGGTGGGCGTCTCCTGGCCGGCGGTCGTGTTCAGCGCCAAGGAGACGGTCTACAAGGTGTGGAACCCGCTGGTCGGCACCTGGCTGGACTTCCACGACGCGCATGTGGAACTGGACCCGGAGGCCGGGACGTTCACCGCCCGGATCGCCCCCGCCCGGGTGGCCGACGCCCCGGTCGTCGACCCGCCGGCCGTCATCTCCGGCCGCTTCGCCGTCGAGCCGGCGCTGGTCCGCACCGCGGCCGTCCTGCATCCGGAGTGACCGTCCCTTCACGTTTCCCGAAGCGCGAGGGGGACCCTGGTGCCTCGGATCTTCGTCCGGTGGCCGGTCCCACCTAGGTTTCGACCGCGACGGAGACCGGGCCGACGCGGAGGACGCCGTCGTCCAGTGGTGTGCAGCGGACGCCGCCCTTGCGGCGCAGCGCACGGAACGCGCCCGGACCGATCGTGACGTCCATCCACGCGCAGGGGTTCGCCGGGCGGTTCACCTGGAGCCGGACCGGCCCGTCACCCGAGTCGAGCGTGAGCACCGAGCCGACCAGGTCGTCCACCCCGATGCCGGCGGTGAGGATGTTCCGCCGTACCTGCACCAGGTCCACGCCCGGCGGCAGCGACTCCCGGGCGATCACCGTGACGCTCGCGTTGCGGTGCGCCGGCTTGCCGAAGTAGCGGTCACCCACGATGCCCAGGCCGGCCCGGAGGTGCACCTCGTCGACGAGTTCGCCGGGCGGCGCGGGCGCCGGACCGTCCGCGGGCCGGCCCACGTAGCGGTGCACGGGCGAGGCCAGCAACTGGACGATCTCGGGCACGCCGCCGAGTCTACGAAGGGATCCCGGCGCGTCCCTGGCGTTCCGCAATACCACGCCTCCGCCGACGTCGGGTCGCAGCGCCGGCCCGAGAGGCGACGGGCACCCCGCCTCGGCCGGATAATCCTTCCGGGATGGTGTCGAGACGGATGACCGCGGCGTCGACTCCACCTGAAGATCGCGCCGCTTCAGCTGGAAGGCCCCATCCGGGCGCCGTGGAGGGCACCGGCGTGACGCACCTCACGTATCGGGTGCGCCGGGACGGATGAGGCCGGCCCGTTTCACCTCCCTGCTGACGGGGACGCGTGCCACGGGGCGGGGAACTACCCTGTCCGCCGCGCCGACAGGGGAGGCGACATGAGCGTGGAGCGGGCGACCGACAACATCGAGCAGCTCGCCGGCCCGGCTCGGGCCCGGATGGGCGACTTGAACCGGAACGAGCGGTCCGAGGCGGAACGGGTACGGAAGCACGACGAGATCCGCGGCCAACGGCCGGGCGAGCACGTCCAGGAGGACGCCCGGGACACCCCGGACAACTTCACCACCTGAT
The DNA here is from genome assembly GCF_012034245.1 of Micromonospora thermarum. Classification (GTDB taxonomy): domain Bacteria; phylum Actinomycetota; class Actinomycetes; order Mycobacteriales; family Micromonosporaceae; genus Micromonospora; species Micromonospora thermarum. The sequence goes on from NZ_JAATEO010000011.1 coordinate 169,822, forward strand.
CTTCGTCGCTCGATGGCCGCCTCCGGTGCCCCGGGGCGGCCATCGGTCCTGAGGTGGCGACCTGGACACGCGGGTGGCGGCGGCGACCGCGCGAGGGTTGGAGCCGGCGAAGCGGGAGACGTACGAGAACGGCGTACGGAAGATCACGTACGTCGATCCGACGGCAACGAGTCGGCTTCGGCGGAGCCCCGCTCTGACGTACGACTGACCTCTTGGGACGTTTCAGGCACCCACGATCTCGGGCAGATATTCGTGACCGACCATGCCGACCAGGGAGGCCACGACCATGGCAAAGGGCGACATCGAGACGTACCCGCAGGACGGCCAGTGGAAGAACCGTCCCGAGGGCAACAAGCGTGCGAGCAGCGTGCACGACACCAAGGCGGAGGCGGAGGCCACCGGCCGGGAGATGGCCAAGCAGCGCGACGCCGAGCACGTAATCAAGAAGCAGGACGGCACCATCGGCGAGAAGAACACCTACCCCCGCAGCCGCGACCCCCGCGAGATCCCCGGCTGAGCCGCTTGCACCGGCAAGGGCCGTCTTCCCGCTCGGGAAGACGGCCCTTGCCGTTACGGGTGGGTGTCGGTGGTGCCTACGAAGATCCGGACATGGGTGCGACCGCCTCGGACTACACGTGGTTCTCGGCTGGTTGAGGGCGACTGACCCGGCTCACCGCACCGTCACCGCGACCGTCTCGCTGGGCTGACTCTCGGTGGTGTCGTCGGTGGTGGTGACTCGGAACTCGTACCGGTGGCCCTCGACCAGCAGCACGGCAGTCGACTGGGTCTCGGTCACCGAATTCTGGTCGGCCCGCCACGCCTCCCCGGCGGTCGCGTCCCGTAGGTACACCCGGTAGGCGAACCCGGGACCGGCCGACTGCCAGCTCAGTCGCACCTCGTCGGAGCCGGCCGCCGTCGCGACGAGCCCGGTCGGGGTGGGCAGTTGGGGCGTTGCCCGGACGGGTTCGCTCAAGGGGCCGGGACCGGCCTGGTTGACCGCGGCCACCGCGAACTCGTACTCGTGGCCGTTGCGCAGCAGCGCGATGGTGGCCCGGTCGCCCTGCACGGGCACCTTCTCCTCGGTGAACTCCCGCTCCCGTGCGGTGAGGTCGCGCCGGTAGACCCGGTGCCACCCGCCCGGCACCGACGACCGCCAGGTCAACTCGACGCTGCCCACCCCGGCCTTGGCCCGTAGGTCGCGCGGCGCGACCTGGGGCGGGGTGAACCGGGCACGGACCCGCACCGGGGCGGAGAGGGCCCCCTCGCCGCCGCTGTTGACCGCGCTCACCGCGAACTCGTGCTCGTGGTCGTGTTCGAGGTGCAGGGCGAGGTGCTCGGGCTGGGTGTCCAGCGAGGGCATGTCGAGGCGGGTCTGCTTCCGGGTGAGGTCCCGGCGGTAGACCCGGTAGGAGATGCCCGACCCCAGCGTCTTCCAGGTCACCCGTACGTTCCCGTCGGTCAGTGGAACGGCGGTGAGCCCGGCGGGCGGGGCGGGCGGGGTGACGAAGGCGGTCGCCCGGGCTGGCGCCGAGGGTGGGCTGTTCCCGCCGCCGCCGACCGCGACCAGGGTGAACTCGTACGTCCGGGCGTGCCACAGCGACCGCACGGTGGCGCTGGTGCCGATGTAGGTGCCGACCAGCGTCGCGTCCGGCCGGCCCTCGGTGATGTCGCGCCGGTACACCCGGAACACCTGGACGAACGGCAGCGGATCCCAGCTCAACGCGACGTCCCCGGCGACCCCGGCCACCGCGCGCAGGCCGCCGGGAGGCGGTGGCGGCGGCACCGTGGCCGTCATCCGGGCCACCGGCGACGGCGGGCTCTCGCCACGCTGCCCGACGGTGGTCACCTGGAACTCGTATTCGTGGCCGTTGACCAGGAAATCGGCAGACCAGCGGGTCGCGGTCGTCGGCTCGCCGAGCCGGACGAAGTGGGTCTGTCCGGCGGTGACGTCGCGCCGGTGCACCTGGTGCCGCAGCTCGTCGTCGGCTCGCCCCGCGCGCCAGGCCAGGTCGGCGTTCCCGGCACCCTGGGCCACGGCGGTCAGCTCCTCCGGTGCCGGCGGCAGGTCCCGCCGGTCCGGCCGGCGGCGCGGCCAGTCGGCCTCCACGAAGCGCGGCCGGTAGACGGCGGCGTCGGCGTACGTGACCGCGTCGTCGAAGTTGTTGACGTTGTACGAGATCAACAGCTTGCCGGGCCTGGCCAGCTCCGGGTGCAGGTCGGCGTCGTAGACGATGTGCCCGGCCGCGTTCTCCGGTGCCCGGTACAGGTAGTCGGGCCCCTCGAACGGCCCGGTCGGTCCGGCCGCGGAGTACGCCACCAGCTCGGCGCTGAGCGCCAGGTTGTTCTCGTGGGTGACGAGCACGTACCGCCCGCCGACCCGCTGCACCCCGTACGCTGTGCCGACGCCGCTCAGCACACGGGCCGAGGCGGCGACCTGCGGCACCCAGGTGGTGCCGGTCCAGAACTCCCACGCGCCGCTCAGGTCGTCACCGGCGATCCGGGCGACGTGCGCGAACTTCGCCTCGCCGGCCGCCTCGGTGCCGTACACGTAGGTGTGCCCGCCGTCCCGCAGTAGGGCGGAGCCCCAGGAGATCCGGTCGTCGAGCGGCAACGGTCGGACCCCGGTCGGGGTGAGCGCCGGCAGCGTGAAGGTGGCCAGCGCGGTGCCCATCAGGACGTGGTCCAGCGGCCCGGCGCCGGTGCGGCGGTAGCGGTTGACCAGCACCTGGAGCGTCTCGCCGACGACCTGGGCGTCGCCGATCCAGTAGAACTGGCCGGCCGCCGGCGGCGGCACCAGCGACGCCGGCACCTCGGCCGTGCCGCCGTGCACGGTCTCGCGCAGCTCGTCGCCCTGCTGCACCACGGCCGAGTTGTGGATGAACGGCGCGGTGCGCGGTCGCGAGCCGTCCGCGTTGACGGCGCCGAGGAACGTGTCGGAGAAGAGCCAGAGGATGCGGCCGTCGGGAAGCCGTACCGACGCCGTCCGGTCGGCGCCGCTCCACTGGCCGGAGGCGTCGCCGTAGGTGTCGAAAAGGGCGGTGAGCCGGGCCGCCGCGATGCCGCCGCCCTGCTGCGGCGACCGCGGAACGGCCGCAGCCAAGGCAGCAGCCAGGGCCGCCACCAGGCAGATCGCGTACAGGACGAGCGGCCAACGGGCCTGTCGGCGTGCGCCGCGCCGCCCCGGGCCGGAGTCGGCCACCGTCACCAGAAACCCCCGTCTACTGGTTATTCGTCCCGCAGAGTGCCATGACCTCCGGTTGCGGCGGTAGCGGTCGGACGGGTGGATTCCGGTTCAGTGTCCACTGTGCGGCCTACGAACTGGGCTGCACGGTTCACCACGAGCAGGGGCTGATCCACCTGACGATGCATCTCTGCCGCGGCCGGATCAGCTCGCGATCGGCTCCATCGAGCCCCGGGTCGGCAACTGCTGCCCTTCTCTGTTGTACAAGATCAGAAAAGGCCGCCTCCCACAACGGGAAACGGCCTTTGAGCTGGGTGGAGCTGAGGGGATTTGAACCCCTGACCCCCTCGATGCGAACGAGGTGCGCTACCGGTCTGCGCCACAGCCCCTCCGCCGGCGTGCCGGCGTCGGTCCCACCCGGCATTCACCGGGCGGGCCGGCGACAAGGCTAACAGGTCACCGGCCCTCCCCGCGAATCACCCCCGGCGCGCCGGAATCCCGTCATGATCCACGCGACTTACCGGAAGTCGCGGTGTCCAGCGGAGGACTCGGACACCGCGACTTCCCGGAAGTTGCGCGCTCGCCCGGCCCCGCCCGGAGACCTGGCCGTGCCGACGCCGGCACGATCAGGCCGAGTGGGTGCCGCGGCCGGACTGGTAGGGGCGGCCGCGGAGGCCACCCGTACGCCGGTAGGAGACCGTGCCCCCACTCGCCGCCGCCGGCAGGTCGGCCGGACGGTCCAGGCCCATCGCGGTACGCCGGACGGCCTCCCGCTGGGCCGCCAACCGGCGCTGCGCCTCCCTGCGGGCCGCCGCGCGGCGGGCCTGCTCACGACGCACCTCGGCCTGGCGGGCGGCCAGCCAGGCGGCCTCGCGGGCCTGCGCGCGCCGGCGCCGCTGGTCGGTGAGCGCGTGGGAGCGCAGGTGCACGACGTACACGATGAGGAGCGTGCCGGTGACCGCGAAGCTGATCCAGAAGCCGGGGCCCACCACCAGCACGCCGACCAGCTCGACCGTGTTGAGCAGCAGCAGCGCGGCGAGCACCCGGCGGCGCCGGTAGACGGCCGGGGTGTGGTGGCGGTGGCGCGGCGGGCGACGGCGGGCGGCCCCGGCGGCGCGGCCGGCCGGCGGAGCCGTCCGCAGCCGGTCCGATCGACGGGACGGTGCGGGCGGCGCCGAGACGGGCGCGGTGAGGCGTCCCGACCCGGAATCCTCACTCAATGTGACGATGAGGGCACGCGGCGGGTTCACCGGACGGTGACCGGGGACAGTACGACGCCGCCGGCGGCGCTGGAGCACCCGCGCCGTCGACTGCGCCCGCTCCGCCGCCAGCCGCTCGGTGGCGTCGTACCGGCGGACCAGCGCCGGCGCGAGGGCGAGCAGGCCGGCGGCGGCGAGGACGGCGAGGAGCACCGACGTCGGCACCCTCACCCCTCCCGTCACCGAGTTCGGAGCAACCGCCACCCGACCGCAGGATCTTTCACCGATCAGCCTCGGGGGCGAGGATCGTACGGGCGGGCCGCGCTTGCCGCAGCTTGCAGTTACCTGAGGTTACGGGCGGTCGTGCCTGATAGTGACACGCCGCGCCGATCGTCACGGGTGCGACAGTTCACCCGGTTGCGGCGCGCAGCCGGTGCCAGCGGGCCGACAACCCGCCCTCGGCGGCGACCTCCTCGCTGGTCATCGCGTACCCGATGTGGTCACGCCACGCACCGTCGATGTGCATGTAGCGCACGTGGTACGCCTCCTCGCGGAAGCCCAGTTTCTCCACCACCCGCCGGGACGGCCGGTTCTCCGGGCGGATGTTGACCTCGACCCGGTGCAGCCCGCCGGGGCCGAACGCGTGGTCGACGGCGAGGGCCAGCGCGGTCGGGATGAGGCCGCGGCCGGCCACCCGGGAGTCCACCCAGTAGCCGACGTAGCCGGAGCAGAACGCCCGGCGCACGATGCTGCCGATGTTGAGGTGCCCGACGAGACTCTCTCGACCGCTCTCGCGCAGGCAGACCGCGAACGGCATGCCCTCGCCGAGGCGCGCGGAGCGGCGCTGGTCGCGGTGGACCCAGCGGAAGGCGGCGGGCGAGTTCAGCTCGTGCCAGCTGCCGGGCAGGGACGACTCCCAGGGTGCGAGCCAGGCCTCGTTGGCGCGGCGCACCTCGGACCAGGCCGCGGCGTCGGAGCGCCGGTACGGCCGCAGCAGCACCGGACCGTCCGCGAGTACGACCGGCCAGCCGGGCGTACGGCGTCCCAGAAGGCTCACCCGGCCGATCCTCCGCCGGAGAAGCGGCCCAGGGCAAGCAGACTCATCGACGCCGGTCCAACAGCAACACGTCCACGGTGGACCCGGCGGCGGCCGTGGTGACCCGCTCGCCGAGCACCATCAGCCCGTTCGCCTCGGCCAGGCCGGAGAGCGTCAGCGGCCCGCCGCGCAGCGGCTGGACCGTGTAGCCGCCGCCGCGCCGTTCGGCGACGTGCGCCGGGCGGAACTCGCGCAGCCCGGCCGGTGAGGAGATGGTCTCCAGCAGGTGGGCGCGGACGCTGGGCCGGAACACCGGCTCCGCCCCGGCGAGCAGGTTGATCGCGGGCCGGGCCAGCACCTCGAACCCGATCAGCGCGGCAGCCGGCTCGCCGGGCAGGCAGACCACCGGCACCTCCTCGGGGCCGACGGTGCCGAAGCCGAGCGCGGTGCCCGGGTAGAGCGCCACCTCGGTGAAGGTCACCGGCCCGGCCCGGCTGCCCTCGCGGCGGGACAGGATGCGCCGGACCATGTCGCCCGGCCCCATGCCGGTGCCGCCGGTGGTGATGATGAGGTCGGCGCGCAGCGTCTGGTCCTCCAGCAGGCCGCGCAGCCCCTCCGGGTCGTCGTCGCAGATGCCCACCCGGTACGCGAGTGCCCCCACCTCGGCAGCGGCGGCCGTCAGCGCGTGCGAGTTGACGTCGACGACCTGGCCGGGCTGGCTGCCCCGGCCCACCTCGACGAGTTCGTCGCCGGTGGCCACGATGACCACCCGGGGGCTGGGGCGGACCACCACGTGCCCGATGCCGGTGGCGGCGAGCACCGCCACCAGCGCCGGGGAGACGTACGTGCCGGCGCGGGCGAGCGGGGTGCCGGCGGGCAGTTCCTCACCGGCCTTGCGGACGCCGTACCCCCGCTTGGGGGCGCGGTGGATCTCCACCGCGGCCATGCCCTGGTCGGTCCACTCCACCGGGACCACCACGTCCGCGCCGATCGGCAGGGGCGCCCCGGCGGCGACGGAGAAGCACGCCCCGGGGGTGAGCCGGACCGGGCGCCAGCTCGCGGCGCCCAGGTCACCGACCACGTTGAGCCGGACGGCGCGCCCGCCCGGCGAACCGGCCTGGGCCGGGACGTACCCCACGCCCCGGCCGCCACCGGCGATGTCCTCCCAGCGCGCCGCGTACCCGTCCACCGCCGCCTGGTCGAAGGCGGGGAAGGAGTGCGGCGCCACGACGTCCTCGGCAAGCACGTTGCCGTACGCCTGGGTGAGGTCGAGGTCGAGCGGAGGCAGCGCGCGTAACCTGCGCAGCACACTGCCCAGGTAGTCGGCGAGCGGCGTCAACTCGTTCGCGGCCGCCTCGGCGTCGGCCGTCGCGGTCATGTACTCGGACCGCCCGACGCGTCGGAGTTGACGAACTCGGCGAGCCACTTGCGGAACTCGGCGCCCAGGTCGTCGCGCTCGACGGCGATCTGCACGACGGTCTGGAGGTAGCCCAGCGGCATGCCGGTGTCGTAGCGGGTGCCTCGGTAGACGATCGCGTGGACCGGCACCCCCTCGGTGCGCAGCAGCTCCATCGCGTCGGTGAGCTGGATCTCGCCGCCGCTGCCCGGCTCCGTACGACGGATCGCGTCGAAGATGCGCCCGGGCAGCACGTAGCGCCCGAGCACGGCGAGGTTGCTCGGGGCGTCCTCCGGCTTCGGCTTCTCCACCATGCCGGTCACCTTGACGACCTCGCCGATGTCGGTCAGCTCCGCCTCGGCCGGCTCGACGGACGCGATGCCGTACCGCGTGGTCTCGGCCGGGTCGACCTCGAAGAAGGCCAGCACGACGCCGCCGGTGCGGGCCTGAAGCTCCAGCATGGCCGGCAGCAGCGGCTCGGACTGCTTGACGAACTCGTCGCCGAGCAGCACCGCGAAGGGCTGGTCGCCGACGTGCGACTCGGCGTACCCGACGGCGTGGCCGAGGCCCAGCTGCTCCGGCTGCCGGCAGGTGTAGATGGCGGCCAGCTCCTCGGTCCGCTTGACGGCAGCCAGCAGCTCCGGCTTCTTCGCGAGCCGCTCCTCCAGGTCGGGGCGGCGGTCGAAGTGGTCCACCATCGACGTCTTGCCCCGCCCGGTGATCAGCAGGACGTCGTTGAGGCCGGCCTGGGTGGCCTCCTCGACGATGTACTGCAGCACCGGCCGGTCGACCACCGGGAGCAGCTCCTTGGGCACGGCCTTCGTGGCCGGCAGGAACCGGGTGGCGAGTCCGGCGGCCGGGATGACGGCCTTGACCGCGCGGGGACGACCGGTCGCGGCGGCCGTCGTTGAGGGGTTCGCTGAGTGCTCCGACATGTCGCGAGACTATCGGCCACGGCTCTGCCGTGGCGGGTGAGGACCGGAAGACGCGCCGCCGCCGGGGGCGGCCAGCCCCGGCTCGGGCGCGCCGTCGACGGCGGGCAGTTCGCGGTGGGCACCCGCCCGGGGCAGACCGTCGTCCGGGGTGACCGCGCCGGCCGGCACCGGGATCTCCCGGACCGGTGGGGCGGCGCGGGTCACGGCGGCGACCCGCCAGGTGTCCCGCCCGCCGGCCTTCGCCGCGTACAACGCCTCGTCGGCGGCGTCGAGCACCTGCTGCCCGGTGCTGCCGTGGTCCGGGTAGACGGCGATGCCGATGGAGACGGTCACCGGCACCAGGACCGGCGTACCCGGCCCGTCCACGGTGATCGGCGTGCCCCGGATCGCGGCGGCGAGCCGTTCCGCCACGATGGTCGCGCCCCGGGCGTCGGTCTCCGGCAGCAGCACCACGAACTCCTCGCCGCCCTGCCGGAACGCGAGGTCCACCTCGCGGATCTCGCCGCGTACCCGGCGGGCGAACTCGGCGAGCACCGTGTCCCCGGCGGTGTGCCCGTAGGTGTCGTTCACGTTCTTGAAGCGGTCCAGGTCGAGGGCGAGGACGCTGAGCATCCGGCCGAACCGGCTGGCCCGCTCCACCTCCCGGCGGATCGACTCCCGCAGGTAGCGGTAGTTCCAGAGGCCGGTGAGCGGGTCGGTCAGCGACAGCCGCTGGGCCTCCTCGTGGACCCGCACGTTGTCCACCGCCACGGCCGCGTGGCCGGCGAAGGTGCGTAGCGTGACCAGGTCGTCGTCGTCGAACTCGTCGCCGCCGAGCCGGTCGTAGAGGGCCAGCACACCGAGCGCGGTCGTGGGGGCGTCCGCCACGCCGGCCGGCCGGGCGGCGCTGTCGGGACGCACGCCGCCGGCGTCCGCCGGGGCCGCGAACGGCACCGCGATGTACGTGCGGCAACGCGGCTCCCCCGGCGGTACGGCGGACGGCTCCACCCGGCCACGACGCGGTTCCCCGGTCACCGCGACCGCACCCACCACACCGCTGCCCAGCGGCACCCGCACCGGTCCGGGCGGGTCGTCGGGGCCGGCCAGCCCCTCGGTGGCCTGGGCGACCAGCGCCCCACCGGCGTCCACCAGCAGCACCGCCCCGGCCCGGGCCCCGGTGGCCGCGATCGCGCTGTGCAGGATCACCCGCAGGATGCGGTGCAGGTCGTGGGTGCTGGCCAGGGTGTCGCCCAGCACCGCCAGGTGCCCGCGCAGCTGGTCCCGGCTGCTGGTCAGGGCGGCCACGTACGTGCCGGTCTCCCGGGTCATCCGGTTGAACGCCCCGGCCAGCCGCCCGAGTTCGTCGCGGCTGCGCACCGGCACCCGCGCGGTCAGGTCGCCCCGGGCGACCCGGTCCACCGCGCCGGCCAGCTCCACCAGCGGCCGGGTGGTCACCCGGGCCAGCCGCCACGCGGCGGCCACCGCCAGCAGGGCGGCCAGCAGCACGGCGGCGACCAGGGCCGCGTACAGGCCGGGCGGCTGGTCGCTGGGGACCGACAGCACCAGCGGCAGCGGCTGCCCGTCCGACGGGCCGACCCGGCGCACGTACCGGCCGTCGGCGGTGCCGGCGACCCGCTCGCCGTCCAGCCCGCCGGCGGCGGCGAGCACCGTGTCGCGTACCCCGGCCGACTCGGTGGTGTGGCGGAGCCGGACCGGCGTCCCGGGGCCGTCGAGCAGCGTGACCGCCACCCCGGTGACCGCCGCGAGCCGCGCCACGAACGCCGGGTCTACCGGCTGCGCGGCGGTGACCGTGCCCAGCGGCGCCCCGGCGGCGTCCCGCAGGTCCACCCGGGCGGCCAGGGCCCGCAGCGGCCCGGCGGCCGGGACGCCGGCCGAGCAGTCCCGCCAGGGGGTCGGGGGCGCGCCCGTGGTGGCGTGGACGACACCGCCCGCGACGTCGGTGACCAGCACGGCGGCGGCCAGCCCGCGACTGACCACCTGACCGGCCGCGGCGGCGCGGTCCTCGGTGAGGGCCACCGCGTCGGCGGCGGCCCGGAGCTGTTGGCAGAGGGCGTCGACCGAGGTGCGCACGGCGGCGGCGGCCACCGCGAGCCGCTCGGTGGACCGGCTGCGGTCGACCGCCGCCACGGCGGACCCCACGAAGAACGCCCCGACCAGGACCGGGCCGAGCACCACCGTCAGGAAGGCTGCGGTCAGGCGCCCGCGCAGTGTCACTCGGTCCCCCCGGAACTTCGCCGGCCGATGCTTGCGATGCTGGCACAGAGCCACCACATGACCAGCGTTGCGTCAGGAGTGTTGCGTGCCGGATTTTTCTGATGAAGCGGAAGTGACCCCTGGTGCGAAGCGGGATACGCGGGTCGCGCTGCTCGCCCGCCGCCGGGCGCTGACCCCTGCGGAGCTGGCGGACGCCGCCGGGCGCGTCCAGGCCGAGCTGGTGGCTCTGGTACGCCGGCTGCGCCCGCGCCGGATGACCGCGTACGTGCCGGTGGCCTCCGAACCGGGTGGCCCGGACCTGCCGGCGGTGCTGGACGCGGCGCTGCCGACGGGCGCCGAACTGCTGCTCCCGGTGCTGCGCGACGACCTCGACCTGGACTGGGCGCCGTGGACCGGGCCGGACGCGCTGGTGGCCGCCGGGCGGGGGATGCGGGAGCCGACCTGGCCCCGGCTCGGCGTGACCGCCGTGGCCGAGGCCGAGCTGGTGGTGGTGCCGGCGCTGGCCGTGGACCGCCGGGGCGTTCGGCTGGGCCGGGGCGGCGGCTCGTACGACCGCGCGCTCGCCCGGGTCCCGGCGACCGCGCTGACCGTGGTGCCGCTGCACGACGGAGAGCTGGTCGGCGAGCTGCCCGCCGAGCCGCACGACCGCCCGGTCCGCGCGGTGGTCACCCCGGGGGACGGCCTGCGTACGCTGGACGCCGCCCGGCCGGCGTGAGCCCGGCGCCGGCAGGTGTCGCGCCCCACACTTCCGCTGGACGAATCCGGGGCGATGACGCACCATTGGCACTCGAAGACGTCGAGTGCCAACCGGCCGGACCAGAACCGGAGGAGAACGTGCCCACGTACCAGTACGCCTGCACCGCGTGCGGCCACCAGCTCGAGGCGGTGCAGTCCTTCTCTGACGAGCCGCTGACCGAGTGCCCGGCGTGTGAGGGGCGGCTGCGGAAGCTCTTCAACTCCGTCGGCATCGTGTTCAAGGGCTCGGGCTTCTACCGCACCGACTCCCGCTCCTCCGGGTCCGGCTCCGACTCCGGCACCACCGCCAGCAAGCCCGCCGCGAGCAGCGACTCGGGCTCGTCGTCCAGCTCGTCGACGTCCGCGTCCTCGTCGTCGAACGGCTCCTCCGGCGGCTCCACCAAGGCCCCGGCCGCGAGCGGCGCCAGCTCCTCCTGACGTACCAAGAAGGGCCCCCGGTCGTTGTACCCGGGGCCCTTCGTCACGCCTGACGGTCAGTCCCAGTGCGGCGGGCGCTGCTCCAGCAGCCAATCGTCGTTGCCTCCGGAGCGCTCGCCCCAGCCGCGGTCGGTGTCGTCGGTGGTCTGATCGGGCAGCATCACCAAGTCGTCGTCGCTCAGGTCGACGAGCCGGTCGTCGTCGCCGCGCGTCCCAGGGTCCTCGGTGCTCACGAGCGGCAAGACTAGCGCAGCGAGGTGTCCGCGCCGGTGCGCCGATCCGGGGGCCACAGCGCGCGCCGGACGCCGGACGGCCGGTGCGTTGGTAGCGTCGGACGGCGTGACGACCCCCGGCAGCTCCCCGGACGACTACTGGCGGCGGCCCGGCCCGAGCGCCGACGGTCCACCCCCGGACCAGACCGGCACCGCACCGCAGCAGCCGGCACCGGCCGGCGGGTACGCCGGTCCCCCGCCGACCACGCCGCCCCCGAGCGGCTGGCGCCCGCCCCTGCACGTGCAGCCACCGCCGCCCCGGCAGCTGCCCCGGCAGGACATGGCCGAACTCGACCTCGCCGAGCAGCGGGCGCAGCGCGTCACCTGGACGGTGGGCGCCGTGGCCGGCGTGCTGCTCCTGGTGCTGATGTGCCTGCTCTGCTCGCGGCTGATCTTCTGACGCCGCGTCAAAGGGTGCCGCGTCAGGCGGTGCCGCGTCAGGCGGTGCCGCGTCAGAGGGTGTTGCCCCAGACGGCCTCGGCGCCGCTGTGCCCGGTGAGGTAGACGTAGACGAGGCTGGCACCGGCCAGCACGACCACCACCACCGACAGCGCCGGCGTCACCCAGAACGGCAGGTTCGGGACGCGCGGGTGGCCGCTGGTCACCACGAGCAGCACGACGGCGGCGATGGCGAGCGGAAGCACGTACCGGAAGGTGAGGTCGCCGTACCGGGAGTGCTCGAAGATCTGATCGACGATCGGCCCCTGGAGCCCGCGAGCCACGAACACGTCGGTCAGTTCCTCGCCGGACTGCACCGCGACCCACGCCGTGATCGGCGCCACCACCGCCAGCAGCACGATCGCCCAGTCGATGCGGGACCGGAACCGGGGCAGCGCCACGTACGCGATCGACAGCAGCGCGAGCAGGGGCACGAACACGACCACCGCGTGCACCACCAGCGCATGCGCCGGTAGACCCAGGATCTCCTTGAACATCGGCACCTCCGGCAGGGAGCGATCGCGGGAGGTCAGCCTACGGTGCGCCGGCCCGCCCGCCCAGGGACTCTCACCGGGGCTACACGCGCACCCGGTCCGGCCGGTTCACAATGTTTCCGGAAACATCCCGGCTGTGGTCGGGGCCACCCGGCTCCAGCGCTCGGTTGTCGACCCACCTCCCGCGTGCTGTCATTGGCACATGTCCACGGGTGAGGAGCTGCTCCGGTCGAAGGGCCTTCGGGTCACGCGGCCGCGCCTCGCCGTCCTCGACGTGCTCGCCGCCGGCGGCCACCTCGAGGTGGACGAGATCACCCGGCGAGTCCGGGAGCGCCTCGACTCCGTCTCCACCCAGGCGGTCTACGACGTGCTGGGCGCGCTGTCCCGGGCCGGGCTGTCCCGCCGGATCGAGCCCGCCGGCAGTCCCGCCCGTTACGAGGCGCGCGTCGGCGACAACCACCACCACGTGGTCTGCCGGGGCTGCGGCGAGATCGCCGACATCGACTGCACCGTCGGCAGCGCGCCCTGCCTCGACCCGCACACCGCCCACGGCTTCGAGGTGGACGAGGCGGAAGTGACCTTCTGGGGCCTCTGCCCCACCTGCCAGGCCCGGCGCTCCGCCGACGAGTGACCGCACCCCCGGCCGGGCGTTCCCGGTCGTGGCACTCTTGATCGGTGGACTCCGACGACGTAGGCCTCTTCGGCCCCGGTTCGGTCACCTGGAAGGTGCACGAGGAACCGGTCCTGATCGTCGCCGGCCTGCGCTCGCTCTACCTTCAGGCCCTGCATCCGAGGGCGATGACCGGGGTGGCGCAGAACAGCAACTACCGGTCGGACGCCTGGGGCCGCCTGGTCCGCACCGCCACCTATGTGGGGACCACGATCTACGGCACGACCGCCGAGGCGGAGGAGGCCGGGCGGCGGCTGCGCCGACTGCACGGGCGGATGCGCGCCACCGACCCGTTCACCGGCGAGGAGTTCCGGATCGACGACCCCGACCTGCTGCGGTGGGTGCACGTCACCGAGGTGGAGTCGTTCCTCGACACCGCACGCCGGGCGGGGGTGCGGTTGAGCGCCGACGAGATCGACGGCTACTACACCGAGCAGCGGCGGGCGGCCGCCCTGGTCGGCCTGGACCCGGAGACCGTCCCGGGAACGGCAGCCGACGTGGCGGCGTACTACCGCACGATCCGGCCCGAGCTGCGGATGACCCGCGAGGCGGCCGAGACCGCGCTGTTCCTCACCGCCCCACCGGTGCCGTGGAAGCTCAGCCTGCCGGCCCGGGTCGGGCTCACCCTCGGGCCGCCCCGCTGGGCGTACCTCGGCATCGCCGGGACGGCGCTCGCACTGCTGCCCGCCTGGGCCCGGCGGATGTACGGCGGGCTGGGCCTGCCCACCACCGCGCTCTCCGCCGACCTGACCGTACGTGCGCTGCGGCTGGCGCTGGCGGCGGTGCCCCGCCGGTGGCGGGAGGGGCCGATGCAGCAGGCCGCCAAGGAGCGGGCCGCCCGGCTCGCCGACGCCCCGCTGCCGAACAAGGCCTAGGTGCGTCCCTCGACGGCCGCCCAGGGGTCCTTGCCCGGTATCTCGGCCCCCGCCGGGCAGGTGCGCCGGTAGTCGCACCAGCCGCAGCGCGGCCCCGGCGTGGCCGGGAAGGCCTGGTCCGGGTCGCCGCCGTCGGCGACCGCACGCTCGGCGGCCATGATGTCCCGGGCGGTCTCCTCGGCGCGGCCGAGCTGCCGGGCGAGCGATTCCGTGGTGTGCTCGTGCGCGGCGACCGTACCGGTCGGCAGGTGGTGCAGCTCCACCCGGTGGCAGGGGCGGCGGAAGGTCCGCTCGGCCGCGTACGCGTAGAGCGCCAGCGCCTGCGAGCCGCGCGCGTCGTCGGCGTCCAGCCCGGCGCGGCCGGTCTTGTAGTCCACGATGACGAGTTCCGGGCCGGCCGGCCCGGGGCGGGAGTCGATGCGGTCGGCGCGGCCGTTGAACGCCAGCACCCCCGTCTTCACCGCGACCACCCGCTCCACACCGATGGGGTCGGTGTCGGGGTCGAGCGTCGCCACGTACGCCTCGAGCCAGCCCAGCGCCCGCCGGTACGCGGCCCGCTCCTGCTCGTCGTCCCGGTAGCCGTCGCGGACCCAGGTGCCCTTGAGCAGCGTGGCGAGCACCTCCGGGCGGCGGCGCTCGACGGGCAGCGCGTACCAGTTCTTCAGTGCGGTGTGGACACTGGCGCCCAGCGAGTTGTGCGCCCAGGGTGGCCCCTTCGGCGGGGCCGGCCGGTCCACGTAGGAGTAGCGGTAACGCCGCGGGCAGTCGACGTACGCCCCGAGCTTGCTGGGGGTGCAGACGAACAGCCGCTCGGGCATGCCCTCGAAGCCGAGCTGCTCGGGCTCGGCGCCCCGGGGTCGCGGCGGGGAGGTGGAAGGTCGGCCGGGTCGTCGCACACCGCGATCCTGCCACCCGACTGCGACAGGATCAGCCCATGGTCTGGTACTGGCTCACGAACGCGGCCACCGCGTCGGCGATGAGCTGCACCGCGATCGCGGCCAGCAGCAGACCGGCGATCCGGGTCAGCACCTCGATGCCGCCGGGGCGCAGGATCTTCACGATCCCGCCGGAGAAGCGCAGCACCACCCAGACCGCGAGCATCACCGCGACGATGGCGGCCGCGATGGCGCCGTAGTCGGCCGCGCCGTCGGCCTGCTGGACGAAGAGCATCGTGGCCACGATGGCGCCGGGGCCGGCGAGGAGCGGGGTGCCCAGCGGCACCAGGGCGATGTTGGAGGTGGCCTGCTGGCTGGGGTCGTCCGCCTTGCCGGTGAGCAGCTCCAGGGCGACGAGCACGAGCAGCAGGCCACCGGCGGCCTGGAGCGCGGGCAGGTCCACGTGCAGGTAGTCGAGCAGGGTCTGCCCGGCCACCGCGAAGATCACGATGACGCCGAGCGCCAGCGCCACGGCCTGCCAGGCCGCCCGGTTCCGGTCCCGGGCCGGCAGCGGCCCGGTCAGCGCCAGGAAGATGGGCATCATGCCCGGCGGGTCGACGATCACCAGCAGGGTCACGAAGGCCTCGCCGAAGAGCTTGAAATCCACCGGATCAACCTAGCCGCGCCACCCGGGGCGGAAACCCGGATCACCCGGAAGCGACCTCGGTCACCCCGGCGGCGGCGATCCGCTCGTACGCCTCGACGTCGGTGGTGAACGCACCCAGGCGGACCGTCTTGTGGGTGCCGTGGAAGTCCGACGATCCGGTCGCCAGCAGGTCCAGCTCGGCGGCGAGGGCGCGGACGTGCGCCCGCTCCGCCGGCGAGTGGTCCTCGTGGTCGGCCTCCAGCCCCACCAGCCCGGCGGCGGCGAGGTCCGCGATCAGCTCGTCGGGCACGATGCGTCCCCGCCGGGTGGCGCGCGGATGCGCGAAGACCGGGACACCCCCGGCCGCGAGGACCAGCCGGACCGCGTGGAAGACCTCGATGTCCTCCTTCGGCAGCCGGTACCGCTCGCCCAACCAGTCCGGGCCGAACGCCTCGGTCGTGGTCGCGACCAGCCCGGCCCGGATGAGCGCCTGGGCGATGTGCGGCCGGCCGACCGTCCCGCCGCCCGCCCCGGCGAGGATCTCCGACCAGCTCACCTCGATGCCGTCGGCCTGGAGCAGGCGGACGATCCGCTCACCGCGCTCCTCCCGCGCGAGACGCACCCGGGCCAGCTCCGCGACCAGGTCCGGGTGGTCCGGGTCGAAGAGGTACGCGAGCAGGTGCAGCGGCACGGCCGGCTCCTCGCCGTACCACCGGCAGGACAACTCGGCGCCGCGCACCAGGCGCAGTCCGGACGGCAACGCGCGGACGGCGGGTTCCCAACCCGCGGTGGTGTCGTGGTCGGTGATCGCGAGCACGTCGAGGCCGGCCTCCGCCGCCGCCCGGACCAGCTCGGCCGGGGTGAGGGTACCGTCGCTGGCGGTGGAGTGGGCGTGCAGGTCGATCCGCGGGCTCATCGCCTGAAGCTACCGGGCGAGCGGATCGGCCTGCTCAGAAGCCGGTGCCGGCGACCGGCAGCGGGCGGACGTCGGCGGGTACGCCGGCCAGCGGCTCACTCGGCACGGCCTGCCCCGCCAGGACCTGCTCGGGGTCGACCCGGGCGAGACGGCTGCCGTCGACCACGTGGACGGCCGCGTCCGGGGTCCAGGCGGCGGGCCCGGTCAGGGCCGGCCCGGCCGGACGGGCCACCGGCGCGCCTCCCATCCGGTCCAGGTCCACCAGGAGGGCACCGCTCTCGCCGTTCACCAGCAACCAGCGCCCGTCTGGTGACACCGCGCCCCGACCGTCGTCGGCGAGCACGGGACCGCAGCCGGTCCGCACCACGGTCAGCGCCTTCGCCGGGTCGAGCAACGCGAGGCACGGCCGGCGCGGCGTACCGGCGAGGACCTGGCCGACGACCAGCCCGTCCGGGCGTACGCCGTAGACGTGGCGCGTACCCGCGCCGCCCTCCGTCGCCGTCCTGCCCGTCACCGGGTCCCACAGGCCGTGACCACCGCGCTTCGCGTGCAGCCGCAGCAGAACCTCGTCGCCGACGAAGCCGACCGGCGCCGCCCCGGCCGGCAGGGGGTGCCGGGCCACGGTCATGACCTGGTTGTTGACGATGCTTCCCTTGATCAGCTCGCCGCCCTCCCGCCAGGCGACCAGGCGCCCGTCGCGGGACAGCGCGATCTCGGCCGCACCGGCGAGCAGCACCTGCGCGACACCGTTCGGCCGCACGACCCACAGCGAGCGGCCGGCCGGCGACGGGGTACCGACGAGCAGCCAACCGGCGGCGTCGGGCGACCGCTGGGCACGCTCGACGGCTCCCACGCCGGTCAGCCTCACCTGCCGCTCGGTGGTGGTGAGAAGCACGTCGCCGACGATCAGGTCGACCGCCGCTGGCTCGGCCGGCGCGGGGAACGGGAGCGCCGGGGTCAGGGCGGGCCGTCCGGAGTCCTCGGGGTCGCCGAGGACGACGACGGCGGGACCGGGGACGGAGGTGTCGCGGACGAGCTGCATGATCCCCGTGCTGACGGTCACCGTGGTGACCGCGGCCAGGGCCAGGCCGACGGCCGTACGGCGGCGCTGCGCCCGCTGGCCCCGCCGGATGGCGACGTCGGCGTGGTCGGCGGCGAGCAGGCGCGGCTCGGCGACCTGCCGGGTGAGGGTCTCCCGCACCGCCTGCTCCAGCTCGTCCCGCGTCACGCCTGTTGGACGCGCCGGAGGCGCGGTCAGGTTGTCACGAGGACGGGCGGCGTTCACCGGTCCTCCGTGGGCGGCGCGCCGGCCTGCGACGCCCGCACGCCGGTGCGCGGCGCCTCGGCGGGCGTCGCCGCAGCGGGGGTACGGGACGACCGCTGCCGCAGCGTCGACGGCTCGGCGGGGAGGTCGGCGGCGGCGACCCCCATCCGCCGCCGCAGCGTGGTCAGGGCACGGGAGGTCTGGCTCTTCACCGTGCCGGGCGAGATGTCGAGCAGGGCGGCGGTCTGGGCCTCGGACATGTCCTCGTAGAACCGCAGCACCAGCACCGCGCGCTGGCGGGCCGGGAGTTCGTTCAGGTGCCGCCACAGCAGGTCCCGGTCGAGCTGCTGTTCGATCTCGTCGACCCCGGCGCGCTCGGGCAGCACCTCGGTCGGCCGTTCACCGTGCCAGCGCCGCCGCCACCAGCTGGTCGACGTGTTGATCATGACCCGCCGGGCGTACGGCTCGACGGCCTCGATGCCACCCAGCCGCTTCCAGGCCAGGTACGTCTTGGTCAGCGCGGTCTGGAGCAGGTCCTCGGCGGTGGCCCAGTCACCGGCGAGCAGGTACGCGGTCCGCAGCAGCGCGCCCGAGCGGGCCGCGACGAACTCGCGGAACTCCTCCTCCCGAGGGTCCCTGCTCGCCACCATCCACCTCCGTACCCCGTCCTGCCTGGCAGGCTCCCACGGAAAATGGTGTGCCGTTCATCCGATGTTCGGACCAAAACTTTCAGAGGCGGTCGGGAAAACCCGCCGCAGCCGCCGGGGGGGTGCCCCCCGCCGCTCAGGGTGTGTTTTTTACACCCCGGTGGGTGTGGTCTCCGGTGGGGGGAGCACGCTCTTCGGG
>NZ_JAATEO010000110.1 GCF_012034245.1 Micromonospora thermarum
GCCTTCCCCCGAATGGAGCTTCTCGTGATGAACACGATGCTGCGTAAGAGCGTTCTCGGTATCGCTGGTCTGGCCGTCGCCGGTGGTCTCGCCGCCGGTCCGCTGAACCACGACACCACCACCGGTACGGTCGGCGCCACGTCGATCGCCGCCGTGCAGGCCGACAAGCCGGACACGGCGAAGCTGATCCCGCACGGCGTGCAGGGCGAGCAGTCGCGCATCGACCTGGACGACGAGCAGATCGGCAACGTCAAGGCGATCATCGCCGCGACGAAGAAGGCCGACATGGACGAGCGGGCCGCCGTGGTGGCCATCGCCACCGCGCTGCAGGAGTCCAAGCTGGAGAACCTGGGTCACCTGGGTGAGCGCAACGACCACGACTCGCAGGGCCTGTTCCAGCAGCG
>NZ_JAATEO010000111.1 GCF_012034245.1 Micromonospora thermarum
TAAGGGATGTCTCGTAACCCCGATGTCTGTCCGCTGAGGACGGCCACCGAGAATGACGGGGTGCAGGTGATCTCCGCAGCCCGCCAGGAGTGGATCTTCCCGTTCACCGGGCTGCAGCCCGCCCAGTTCCGCCGGCTGGTCCGCCTGGTCGCCGAGCGCGGTGGGGACACGATCGCGGACGGCCGGCCAGGCCGGCAGTGGGCCCTCGAACTGCCCGACCGGGTGTTGCTGGTCGCCGCGTACTGGCGGACCAACCTGACCATGCGTCAGATCGGCCCGCTGTTCGGCGTCTCGCACTCCGCCGCCCACCGGGTCATCGACACCCTCGGCCCTCTGCTGGCCCTCGCCCCAGTCCGCCGGCGGCCGGTCGAGCAGATCGCGATCG
>NZ_JAATEO010000112.1 GCF_012034245.1 Micromonospora thermarum
GCGGCCGCGGCCTGTTCACGGTAGACGCTGGGTGGCACGCCGACCAGTTGGGTGAAGCGGGTGCTGAAGGTGCCCAGTGACGAGCAGCCGACGGTGAAGCAGACCTCGGTGACGGTGAGGTCGCCACGTCGTAGCAGTGTCATGGCGCGTTCGATGCGTCGCGTCATGAGGTAGGCGTACGGGGATTCGCCGTAGGCGAGTCGGAACTGGCGGCTGAGGTGACCGGCGGAGATGTTGACGCCGCGGGCGAGGGCCTCGACGTCCAGCGGCTGGGCGTACTCGCGGTCGATCCGGTCGCGGACGCGGCGCAGCAGCGCGAGGTCACGCAGGCGATGCGCGGCGGCGCGTGCGCGCCCCCATGAGGGGTGACAC
>NZ_JAATEO010000113.1 GCF_012034245.1 Micromonospora thermarum
GTGACCGAGGTCAGCATGCCCCGCCGCTCGGAGCCACCGTCGTAGGTGTAGGTCCGGGTGGCCTTGCCGTCGGTGCTGGTCGCCACCCGACCGAGCAGGTCGTACGTGGTCGTCGACGTGACTCCGTCGGCGTCGGTGTAGGACGTCTGCCGGCCCAGGCCGTCGTAGCCCTTCACCACCTGCGCGGTCGACAGCCCGCTGACCACCGACTGGACGCGCAGCAGCCGCCCGGTGGACGGTTCGTAGACGTTGCGGGTGATCGGGACCGCGGTGCCGAGCCCCGACGCCACGGCCACGCTGGTCTCGTACGCCCGGCCCGCGCCGTCGTAC
>NZ_JAATEO010000114.1 GCF_012034245.1 Micromonospora thermarum
CTACGACGGCGCCGGCCGGGCGTACGAGACCAGCGTGGCGGCGCCGGGACTCGGCACCGCGGTCCCGATCACCCGCAACGTCTACGAACCGTCCACCGGGCGGCTGCTCCGCGTCCAGTCGACGGTCAGCGGGCTGTCGACCGCGCAGGTGGAGAAGGGCTACGACAGCCTCGGCCGGCAGACGTCCTACACCGACGCCGACGGGGTCACCTCCACCACCACCTACGACCTACTCGGCCGGGTGGCGACCAGCACCGACGGCAAGGCCACCCGGACCTACACCTACGACGGTGGCTCCGAGCGGCGGGGCATGCTGACCTCGGTCAA
>NZ_JAATEO010000115.1 GCF_012034245.1 Micromonospora thermarum
GCGGTGTGGGCGACGAGCCAGTCGTGGGCGTGGATGACGTCGTACCCGCCGGACTCGGTGGCCCGGAGGGCGGCTCGGGTGAGGGTGTGGTTGAAGGCCATGGTCCAGGCGAGCAGGGAGCCGGTGGCGAGCGGAAAGGTGACGGGGTCTTCGGCGGCGCGGACGATGCGGACGCCGTCGGCGTACTCCTCCAGGGGTGCGCCGTCGGCGTGGCGGGTGACGACGGTGACCTCGTGGCCGGCGGCGGCGAGGGCGACGGACAGGGCGTGGACGTGCCGGCCGAGGCCGCCGACGAGCACCGGCGGGTACTCCCACGACAGCATCAG
>NZ_JAATEO010000116.1 GCF_012034245.1 Micromonospora thermarum
TTCGACGCGGTGCTGCTGGACCGGGACGGCACGTTGGTGGAGGACGTGCCGTACAACGGGGATCCGGAGAAGGTGCGGCCGGTGCCGGGTGCGCGGGCGGCGTTGGACGCGTTGCGGGCGGCGGGTCTGCGGCTGGCGGTGGTGACGAACCAGTCGGGGTTGGCGAAGGGGCTGTTCACCGAGGCGCAGATGCGGGCGGTGCACGCCCGCATCGAGGAGTTGCTGGGGCCGTTCGACGCGTGGCTGGTGTGTCCGCACGACGACGCCGACGGGTGCAGGTGCCGGAAGCCGGCGCCCGGGATGGTGC
>NZ_JAATEO010000117.1 GCF_012034245.1 Micromonospora thermarum
TAATCCCGTCGATAAGCTGCCGTTTCTCCCACTTCGGCGGCCGGCCCTTCGCCGACGCGGCAGGCAGCAGTGCAGCGAGCCGCTGCCACTGGGCGTCGGTGAGGTCGTGCCGCCTCGTCACCGCTAGGGTGGCCACGAGGTCTCCGGTATGAAGTTCGAGCTTGGTCGCTGAACCGTTTACCGGAGACCTCTTCAGCTATCGATCACCGCCACGCCGTGACCTTCACCGGCCACCACGACTTC
>NZ_JAATEO010000118.1 GCF_012034245.1 Micromonospora thermarum
ACCAGGCAGGTCCAGCGGTCGGCGGCATGCGGGTCTCGCAGCTTCGGGCTGGTCCAGCCGAGGGTCTGTTTGAGCATGCGGAAGGTGTGCTCGATGTCGAAGCGGCGCAGGAACACCTGCCATAGCAGGTCAACCTCGGCGGCGGTGGCGGTTGCCTGCGACCACCACAGCCAGACCGGTTTCGCGGTGGCGCCGCTGGGCAGCCGGTCGACGGTCAGCAGGATCACGGTGCCCTCGATGAT
>NZ_JAATEO010000119.1 GCF_012034245.1 Micromonospora thermarum
TTAGGCCCGAGCGTGCCTTAGACCGGGCGGTTCTGCTGCTCGATGTGCTGCCGGAGGACGCTCAGCGGCGTCCCTGTAACGGGTCCGGTGAAGTACGAGCCCGACCACAGCTTGTTGGCCCGGTGGTAGTGCCGCCGCAGGTCGGGGAGCTCCTGCCGCATTCGGCGGCTGGACATGCCTTTGAGGCTGTTGACCAGCTTGGCCGGGGCGAGCTTGGGCGGAAAGTTCACGT
>NZ_JAATEO010000012.1 GCF_012034245.1 Micromonospora thermarum
CGGCTCCCTCAGTCCGACGAGCCGGCACCGCACGATCCGCTGGCCGACTGACCCTCCACGTGCTCGATGACGTGTTGGCATGCGGCGACGACCAGGTGCTCAGCCGCCGGCCGTCGCCACCGCCACCAGGTGCCTGCCGACGAGGTCCTGGGCCTGCTTGACCTCGTCCACGCCCTCTTCGAGGCGAACGGGCGCCTGCCGGCACGCACGCACCGCGCTGTTCAGCAGGTTGTTGCCTCCGCCCCTACTGACCTTCTGAAAGTGGGCCTGGGCCTTGTTCACCGAGTCGACAACCTCGACGATGCCCCGGCCCACCTGATCGAGCGTCTGCAGCACCATGCTCAACTCCGCCATCACCAAACCGATCGGACCACCACCGCGCCCGGCGGCGATGCGGTCCAGCCCGGCATTCATCGCGCGGCCGACCAGGCCACCCACCTTCATGCCGGCGTACGCCGCGCCCACCGCGACCAAGGGAGAGGGCTGGTAGCCAGCGGCATCGACTGCCGCGGTGGCGGCGACAGCGATCCCAGCCCCGGCCGCCTTACCCACCTTCTCGCTGACCTTGGTGATGCCTTCCCGCGCAGACTCGATGGCGGTGTCTCGGAGGGCGCCGACCGTTGCCGTCAGCGCGCCAGCAGCCTTCTGGCGCGCCCCAGGTCTGCCCAGGTCCCTGGTTCGTCCTCGCTGCCCGCGCCCTCTCGTCCAAGCCATCGACAGCTACCGCACCAGGTCGAGGAACGCGCAGCCAGACGCGATCAGCATCGGAACGGTTTTTGCAGCCTCGGCTGCCACTTCGGCTGCGGAGGTTTCCTCCACATCCTCGCCAGCCTCATGCTGTTCCTTCGTGCCTGCCTCGAAGTCGACGCACGCGTCCCAAAGCGATCCGATGGTCGACGAATAGGCCCACATCCCGTAGACGGTGTAGTTGACCTTGACGTGGGCCTGCCCGTTGTGGCCGATGAGCCGTCGATCGGGCTCGTCGGGGGTGTTGCCCATACCTTCCGCGAGTGGGTAGAGCTTGATCCGCCGGAACGGCTTCTCCAGTTCACCGTCCGGGTCGAACTCGATCAGCAGACCACGGTCGAGAAGTCGGTCGATGACCGCTTCCGGGTCGGTGGGGCCATTTCCGGCTGCCAGTGCGTCGCGCCGGAGAGTCTCGCGGCTGACCTCCAGACGGGCGTGGCGCTCAGGATCCAGGAATGCCCGGCCCCACACATGGAACTCCTCGTCGGTCAGCTCCTCGGAATCGTTGCCGAGCCGAACCTCCCAATACTCCGGGTTCGGATCGGGTGGGGTGACGTACCGGTAGGAGGGGCCGAGGTTCAGACCGACGGGAACAATGACGGTGGGCATCGGGATGACCTTCCGGGGGTTCGGTGTCAGAGGGAATCAGAGGACGGCGTTGTACTTCTCGGTCTGCGCGATGGCGGCCTGGATGAGGCCGGCGCCCTCGCCGAACTTCTGCTTGGCGGCGCTGAGCTTGCCGATGGCGCCCATGACGGCGGGCTGCTGGGTGCCGGCGGCGAGAGCCTGGAGTACGGCGATGGCCTTGTCGACCTGGGCGTTGACGCCGGCGAGCTGCGCGAGTGCCTTGTCGGCCTCGGACTTGCCGTGAGCCAGGCCGGCCTTGATGTCTCCGATGGTGGCCACTGGATGTTCCTCCCCTGATTCGTGGTGTCCAACGCCCCGCCGCCGGTGGCAGGTGCGTCTGTGGTTCAGCCTCGGGTCGCGGCGATGAAGATGAACCACAAGATCGGCATGCCGACAAAACAGATCACTCCGCCGGCCCGCGCGGAGCGGGTGCCGCCACCGCCGATGCGCGGCTGTCCGACGAGGCTGATGGTCAGGTAGCCGGCGAAGAAGGCCAGCGCGGGCAGCCCGCATAGGGACCAGGGCACGAGTTGCCACGGGATGCGGCCGAGGTCGGCGTCGGGGCTGACGGCGAACATCAGCAGCGACGCGAAGGTGCCCAGCATCGCCGCGGCGGCGTAGACGAGGGCGTTGCGGGCCAGCGGCGTGAACCCGGGCAGCAGGGGTGGCTGCGCGGCCCGCCGGTGGGCGTTCTCGGCGGCGACGTCGGCCGCGTCGGCGGCCGCTGCGGCCCGACGTAGCGCCTCGGCGGGGTCGGGTATCGGGCCGGGTGCGATCCCGCCGACGTGCGGCTCGGGCAGGCGCAGGGTGGCGGCGAGTTGATGGAGGTGTTGCCGCTGAGTCCCCAGCCGGTGGGTGATCTGGTCGACGGCGGCTTGCCCGTCGCGGCTGGCGGCGGCCTGTTGCTCGGCGCGTGCGCGTTCGTCCTGCAACAGGGTCGCCAGGCGGCGAGAATAGTCGGTGTAGGCGGCCCAGCCGCCGTCTCGGGGCATCGGGATGGTGGGGTGGTCGGTCATGCGAGGTCGTCGATCTGATCGAGGGTGCCGGGGCGGACGTACGGAACGATGAGGGCGCGGCGGTTGTCGTGCCGATCGATCAGCAGGGCCCGGTTGGGGCGGGACTGCCATTCCGTTGCGTAGTCCCCGAGCAGTGCTCCGACGTCGTTGCCGGGGAGGTTAAGGGCGACGAGGCAGGCGACCTCGCTGCCGCCGGTCGGTCCGAGGTCGTCGGTGAACCGGCTCACGGTGCGCCACCAGCCGAGCAGGTGGACGCCGTGGGTGGGGCCGTTGGCCAGTACGGCTCGTAGGTCGTCGTGTCCGGAGCGGTAGGTGGTGGGGTCGCTGGCGGCGAGGAGGCTGCTCGCGGCGTCGGCGCCGAAGACCACCAGGTAGGTCGTCTGACCGTCTGTGGGTGCGGTCGACTGCGCGAGGTCCCCCAGTCGTGCCCGGAACTGAACCGAGGAGATGGTGCCGCACGATTGTCCAGCAGAGGTGACCGCTTCGACGGTGGCGTCGGCGGCCTCGTCGGCTGCGGCGACCAGCGGCGCGATGAGGAAACGGGCAGTGCCGGGTGCGTGTTGGCGGGCCAGACTCACGGTCGCCGCGTAAAGGACGTCGGCCCCGACCGGCGAGGTGCCGAGTACGGCGACGTGGCTGCCTGGGGTTTCGTCCAGGGTGAACCCTGCGGTGGGCAGGCCGACGTCGACGGCGCGGCCGACCAGGGCCCGCCGTCGCCGTACATTCGGCGAGAGGCGGACGAAGGTGGGGTCCTGGTCGGGGTGCTGCTCGGCGTAGCCGGCGAACACCGCCGGCGGGGCGTCACCAGGTGGGCGGGCGTTCCACAGCAGGTGCCGCTGCGCGGTCACCGACTCCGCGTCGGCGTTCGGGAAGCGGATGACCCGGTTCGCCCCCGGTATTCCGGCCGCCGAGTTGATGACGGCGCTTCCGATGGGCAGGTTGTCCGCGCCGTCGTTGAGCTGGTCGAGGACACCGCCGCCCCCGGCGAGCGCGACCCGCAGCGGGAACTGCCCGAAGATCGACTCGGTCTTGGCGAACAGCGCCTCCACACCGGAAATCGTCTGCGACGCCAGGATCAGGTGGATGCCGTACGAGCGGCCCTTACGCGCCAGCTCCTCCAGCAGCGCCACCGCCTGCCCGGCCACGGCGTCGTTGCCCTCGAACAGCACATGGAACTCGTCGATCACCGCGAGCAGCCGCGGCATCGCTACGTCCGGCCGCCCGGCCCGCAGGTCGGCGATCTTGGTTACCCCGGCCCGCTTCAGCTCCGTCGACCGCCGGGTCATCTCCCGCGACAACGTCCGCAGCACCGCCAGCCCGTACTCCCGGTCGGACTCGATGCCGACCGTGCGGGCGTGCGGGATCCACGACGGGTCCACCGCCGTGGGCGTGAACTCCGCGAACGACACCCCTTCCTTGAAGTCCAGCAGGTACAACCCCAGCTCGTCCGGGGAGTATCGCGACGCCAGGCCGTAGAGCACGTCGAGCAGGAACACGGTCTTACCCGACCCGGTCCGACCACCCACCAACCAGTGCGGCGTCGCGTCATCAAGGGCCAGCACACAGTCGTTGCGGCCTTCCCGGCCCACCACGGTCCGCAGCCCGCTGACCGATGACTCCTGCCAGATCTCGGCCGGCATCAGCGCGGCAAAGTCCGTCGACGCCTGCACCCGCGCTGCCTTCGCCAACCTACGGCAGATGGACTCCACCAGATCGTCCGACGGGCCGGCATCCAGCCGCATCGGCACCGCCAACCCGGAGCCGTCAGAGCTGAACCGGTGCGGGCCTGGCGGGTCAGACACTGCGAATAGGCCTCCGCCGGCCGCCGTCAGATGCGTCGTGCTCTCCAAGCGAGGCGCTGCGTTCAGACCCGGATGCTGCGGCGGCGGATACCCGGCAAGCAACAGGAACACCCCCGCCGCCGGACCGGCATGGGCGATGGCCGCCAGCCGCGACCACTCCGTACGCCCCGCACCCTCAGGAAGGGCCGCTACACACACCAGCAGCACGGAGGGATCTATCTCGCCGGCCTGGGCGCGTTCGATCCGCTCCTCCGCCTCGGACAGCACATGCTGGAACCCAGGAAGATCGATCGCCGGCCGGTGCCACGCCTCCGCCTCCACCATCGAACGGAACGGACCGAACACCGCCCCCAACGTCGCACCGTCCACCGCCGCCACCCGCAGCGCCCCGTCTGGCAGCGCGGCAAGCACCCGAAGCAGCACGCCGCGGAGCCAGCGGGCCACCATCGGATCACGGGCATCACTGTCGACCGCCAAGTGACCGGCGCCCACGAACGGCACCACCACACTGAACACGCTTCCGGCGACCGGCCACGCCTCACCCAGCCGAACAGGAAGTGGACGCCCCAGCACCGCATCAACGCCCGTCGGCAGGTCCACGGCGGCACCGTCCAGCCGGCAACCGAGCCAACCCGGCGTCAACCTCTCGGCGAGCCGCTGCATACCGGCAGCGAACCGCCGCGCATCCTCGCGGGCCTGCGCCGAGACGCTGTCCTCACCGGCACGATCACGCAACCGCGACCGGGCGGCCTCCACATGCGACACGGCCTCCCGGTGCGCCGCCACCGCTCGACCGAAGGCCGACGCCACCGACTCCATGCCAACGTCTCCCCAGGACCGATGGACCGCGATCTCTGGCGGTGACCCTACCCAACGACGCCACCAGCAGTCAGTCCCGTGTCGCTCAGCGTGCTGAACTCGCTTACGCCTACAGCGGCAACTCGGCTGCAGTTACAGACAATCAACGACTTGGGCGGATGGATCTCCAGTCACGAGGGGAGGACACTAAAACGTCGGTCCTGGCATCCCTCTCCGGAAGGCACAGACCGCATTGGCGCCAGCATCTAACTTTCCTCGCCACCGGCGACCCGCAGTCGGGTGAGGACGTCGGCGATTTCCTGGGTTTCCTCGTGGTCCGTCCCGTAGACCAGCGAGAGGTCCTCGTGCAGCGGCACCAGCTCGGCCATCGCCTGTTCGACGTTGCCTTCGGCGAGCAGGAGCAATCCGATGTTCCGGCGTAGTTCCAACGCGTCGGAGGACACGTCCCCCTCGGTGGCGCGTACGTGGGTGAGCACCTGCCGGAACTGGCGCAGCGCGATCGTGGCTTGGCCCAGCTCCGCCCGGCAGTGGGCTGCCTGGCGCAGGCAGGCCAGCGCATCGTCACTGGTCGGCCCTCCGGTCCGCGCGAAGGCCGAGTACAGGGCATCGAACTCCGGCAGGGCCTGACGGAAGTCGCCGCCGATGACGAGGATGGCCGCTCGACGCTGGCGGAGGGCAAGGACACGCGGGCTCTCGATGCCAAGCGTCGCTGCGGCAGGTTCGATGACCTGTTGTAGCGCTTCCGCCGCCTGGGCGTACCGCTCTTCGGCGAGCAGGTCGTTGGAGTGCGACACCGCACCGTTGATCGCTCCTCGTAGGTCCGTCGACGGGTCCTCGACTGACGGCTGAGGCGGAATGGGGCGGTCACGGGGATCTGGCGCGGGAGGGGTGTCCGGTCGAGGCCGCGGCGCGTTGGGTCGGCGGTACAGGAGCGTCGGGTCCGGCACCCCGGTCGGGAAGTGCCCGGCCGCTGGAGGCCGTGATCCCGGTGCGGGGAGGAACGGCAGTAACCGCTCGTACACGTCGACTGCGTCTCGAGGGCGCTGCTCGGGAACCTTGGCGGTGAGCTGGAGAACAAGCTGTTCCAACGCTTCCGGTACGTCCGGCCGTACCTTGCGTAGCGGCAGCGGCGCTTGGTAGACGTGCTGCTGCATCAGCTCGAACTCGTTGCCGCCGTCGAAGATTGTCTTGCCGACGAGCAGCTCGTGCAGCACGCAGCCGAGGGCGTACAGGTCGCTCTGCGGGGTGATCTGGGCGCCCTGGATCTGCTCAGGGGGCATGTAGTGGTGCGTGCCGATGACGCTGCCGGTGACGGTGAGGCGGGTGACGTCGGTGCGGAGGATGGCGGCGATGCCGAAGTCGAGCACCTTGACCGCCCCGGCGTCGGACACCAGGACGTTGTCGGGTTTCAGGTCTCGGTGGACGACGGGGATGGCGTGGGCGTGGGAGAGGACGGTGCAGATCTGCGCGGCGATCGCCGCCGCCCATTCGATCGGCAACGGTCGGAGCGGGTTGATGTAGGCGCGCAGCGAGGTGCCGCGCACGTACTCCATGACCAGGTAGACGCGGTCGTAGGAGCTGTCGAGCACCGCGTCGTATACCTGGGGGACGCCGTGGTGTTGGATGCGGGCGGTGACGCGGGCCTCGCGGCGGAAGCGCTTGGCAAACTCCTCGGCCTGCTCGGCGGAGGAGATGACGTCCGCGCGGATCAGCTTCACGGCCACTTCGCGGTCGAGGACGGCGTCGTAGCCGCGCCAGACCTGTCCCATGCCGCCGGAGTTGATTTCGTCGACCAGCTCGTACCGGCCGGCGATCCGCTCTGCCCGCACTGTCACCCCCGCACGTTGGGCGGCCCTCCGGGTGTCAGTGTTCCGGTTGGCCAGTGACCCGTCCAGAGCCATCGGGTCACCCAAGGTGAGCGGTGACCCGATAGCCCCGGACGGCGGCGGCTCGTCAGGCGGCGTCGTCAACCACGCCTTCCTGGCGGCGGATCATCTGCCAGGCGGCGCTGCGGGCGCTGCGGTTGAGCGAGCTGCGGAAGTTCTGCTGTGGGTCGAAGTACTTGCGTCCCAAGTCGGCGGTGGTGTCGAAGTGGTCCATCATTTTATCCTCGAAGACCGGGTCGAAGACGTGCCCGAAGTTCTCCTCGTCGTTGGCCACAGCGGCCAGCCGCACCTTCGGGTCGGCGAGCGCCTCGTTGAAGGGCTTGATGACGTCCTGCTCGGTGAACTCCGTGCCGTGCTTCTCGTTGAAACGGTCGATGAGCTCCGACAACAGCGACTTCTCCGGCTCCTTGGCGCCGCCCGATCCGTCGCCGAAACCCTTCATGTCGGCCGGCCCCTCGGGGACGAGGCTGACATCGTGCTCGCCGGTCTTCTCCACCCGCAGGTGGCTGAGGTCAACCTCGCCGATGTCCACGCCGCCGTCATCTCGGCGGGGCAGCCGGTTGAGCAGGTGCCGCCCATAGAGGTAGAGCCGCTCCAGGTCAGGGTCGGAGTACGGGACGATGCCGGAGAGGAAGCTGTACTTGCGGACGTAGTCGTTCAGGTCGGCCCGGAAGGTCTCGGCCGTGGCCTGGTCGTCCTCGTCGTCGCTGTTGAGCAGCTCGGTGAAGCGGGCGACCGCCGGGTCCAGGTGCCGGTACAGCTCGGCGTGGAGCTTCTCCCACTTCGCGGTGCTGCCGGCGGCCTGCTCGTCGGCGGCCAGCCAGGCCCCCGCGAAGGCGAGCATCTCCTCGTCGACGAGGAGCGCCGCGGACATCACCTTGCTCTGCGCGGTGTAGAGCAGGTTGGGGTCCGAGGGCAGGGTGGCGGCTTCCTCGAAGTACGGGCGGAAGGCTTCTTTGATGTTCTCCGCGTCGTTGACGAAGTCCAGCACCGCCAGGTCGGACTGGCTCTTGCGGTCGGCAGTGCGGTTGATCCGGGACAGGGTCTGCACGGCGGCGATGCCGGTCAGCGTCTTGTTGACGTACATCGTGGTGAGCAGCGGCTGGTCGAAGCCGGTCTGATACTTCTCCGCTACCACCAGGATCCGATACTCGGGCTGCCCGGCGCCGCCGGCCTGCGCGGCCTTGTCGTCGGCGCGCGTGTAGGCGAACGCCTTCGGCAGCGCGCTCTCCGGCAGGCCGCCGTTCTCCTTCGCCTCGGTCGTCTCCTCCCCGTCGTAGGTGAGACTGCCGGAGAAGGCCACCAGGACGCCGGGATCGGGATAGCCCAGATCGTCTATGTACTTCTTGATCGACCGGGCCATCTGTACGGCCTGCGGCCTGCCTGCGGTGACCACCATCGCCTTCGCCCGTCCGCCGAGCCTCCCAGCGGTATGCGTCCGGAAGTGCTCGACAATCACCTGCGCGTGCTGGGCGACCGTCGAGTCGTGGGTGAGCGCATAGCGGGCCAGCAGCGGGTTCGCCTTGGCCGGGTCGACCTTCCGCTCGTCCGGGTTGCCGTTGACGAGCTTCCAGTAGGTGTTGTAAGTGACGTAGTTACGCAGCGGATCAAGGATGAAGCCCTCCTCGATGGCCTGCCGCATCGAGTAGGTGTGAAACGGGTGGTACTTCCCGTCCTTGCCCAGCGTGCCGAACCCTTCGAGGGTC
Organism: Micromonospora thermarum; assembly: GCF_012034245.1. GTDB lineage: Bacteria > Actinomycetota > Actinomycetes > Mycobacteriales > Micromonosporaceae > Micromonospora > Micromonospora thermarum. The sequence continues at coordinate 8,604 of NZ_JAATEO010000012.1, forward strand.
TTGTGCTTCGGGGTGGCGGTGAACGCGAAGTAGGACAGGTTGGCGGCCCGCTGCCGCTTGCGCGCGTTGCCCTTCAACCGCGCCTCAATGTCGGGCGTCGCTGGCGCGCTGGTCGCGCCCGGGTCGTCGGAGTCCGCGTCCAGGCCCAGGTCCCGCAGCACTTCCCGGACTGAGCCGGCGGCCTCGCCGGACTGGGACGAGTGCGCCTCGTCGATGACGATCGCGAACCGCCGGCCCTGGATCTCGGTTGGGTTCTGCTTGAGGTATTCCTTCAAGGCCGGAAAGGTGTGCAGCGTTACGGTGACAATCTTCCCCGTCTCGCGGGAGAGCGCCCTGGCGAGCTGCTCGGACTTCGCCCCCTGGTTCTCATCGATCTTCACCACCAGGCCGGCGGTCTGCTCGAAGCTGCCGACCGTCTCGCGTAGCTGGGCGTCGAGGTTCCGACGGTCGGTGATGATGACGACCTTGTCGAAGACCGGAGAGCCCGGCTTCAGGCCGGCCCTGACCGCGTCCGGGTCCAGCGCGGTCACGTCGCCGGGCGTGTGCAGGGACGACAGGCGGTGGCTGAGCCAAGCGATGGTGTTCGACTTGCCTGATCCTGCCGAGGCCATGACCAGGTAGTTGTGGCCCGCACCGTGCCGCGCCGCGTGCGCCGTCAGCGTCTTCACAGCATGCCACTGGTGGTAGCGCGGGAAGATCAAGGACTTTCGGGTACGCCCGTCCGCGCCCTTCTCCTTGTGCAGGTGGACGAAGCGCTCCAGCAGATCGAGCCAGTTGTCCCGCTGCCAGACCTCCTCCCATAGGTAGGAGGTGGCGTAGGTGCCGTACGCGGTGGCCGGCGGGTTGCCCTTGCCGCCCGGCCGACCCGGTCCCGCGGAGCCGGTGTTGAACGGCAGGAACCGGGTCGGCTTGCCGCGCAGCTGGGTGGTGACGAAGACCAAGTCCGGGTCGACGGCGAAGTTGGCGATCACCCGACGCGAGAAGATCAGCTCGGTCGGATCCCGCTCGATCCTGTACTGCTCCTTGGCGTGCTCGACACCCGAGCCGGTCAGCGGGTTCTTCAGCTCCGCCGTGGCCACCGGGATGCCATTGAGGAACAAGGCGAGGTCCAACCGGTTGCCCCGGTCGGCCTGCTTGGTGGCGTACGCCAGCTCCCGGACGACGGTGAGCCGGTTACGCCGGTAGTCGGCCAGGATCTCGTCGGACTCCACGAACGACGGCTTGAAGTATGCGACCCGGATGCGAACGCCGTGGTCCTTCACGCCCTTGCGGAGCACGTCGAGCAGCCCGTCGGCGTTGATCGCCTGGTCGAGGCGCTTGACGAACCCACGCTGCGCGGCGTCCCGGTCGCCACCGTAGAAGGTGACCAAGTCCTCCCACTCGTCGGGCTGAGTCGCGCCGATGAAGGTGAAGAGCTGGTGGGTGTCCAAGCCGAGGTCAGCGTGGTAGTCGGCGTTGCTGCCGAGCTCCCACCCGCCGGCGAGGAGAGCTGCGACGATGGCGTCACCGAAGGCGGACTCGTGGTGGATGGGGCTCATAGCGCGTCAGTCCTCGATTCCTCGTCCGCTGACGGTGTAGATGTCGATCTGGCCGGTGACGGCGGCGGCAATCAAAGCTCGGCGCCTTTCGTGCAGTACAGCCGATTGAGTTCTTAGCTTATTACCGAGAATTGAATCCGCTTGCTTGGCGGCATCAAGCTCTCGGACAATCTTCGCCTGCTCGGAGGGCTCGGGGAATGGAAAGCGTTGTGCCTTGAGTTGCTCTCGGGTCAGGTGTGTGATTGTGCTTGAGTTTCCCTGAACGGCGAATACGCTCATCTTTTCCGCCACCAATAAGCAATAGAACAACCAGCGCTCCAGGTCCCTACCCCTGCTTCTCAAGCGGTGAAGGGCCTTCTGGTAGTAGATTTCTTCAAGTTCTCCCTGCCAGATTGCGGCGCGTCCCGGCCAGCTTCCTCCCTCGCAAACGAGAAGATCACCCTTGCGGAGCCTGTACCTTGGCTGCTCTTCGGTCGAAAAATCCATTAGAAGGAGATCGTCGAGAGCGATTTCGTCCCACTGCACATTGGCGCACCTGAGGTAGGGGCGTAGGTGGGTCCCGCGAACGCGCTCTTGGTTGAGCATCTTGCCGAGCTCAACCTCAAATAGGTGGGACACGGCTGCTACTCGCCATGCGGATGGGATATCGCCAAGCCATTGCAAGCCGCTGAACTGGCGAGGCCCCTCCACACTCTCTCCTCGGATAGCAGCGTAAGCCCTAGATATCTCGGTTTCTGCAAGGAGTGATAGCTGCCGAGAGCGCCGTTCGATCAGTCTGTCGATCCGGCTCGTCTCGACGTCGAGGAAGTCGGCTATCCGGCGCTGCTCCTCAATTTCCGGATATGCCCATGGCGAAGAGAAAAGAACTCCCGCATCGAGGTTTTGGATCCCTGTAGTTTGCTTGATCGCGCTTTGGGTTAGCCCTTGGCTGTACGCTGCGGCAAGCGAATAGGATAAGAACCTCGGTTCTATTGTATGAGCTGGCGTTAGTCTAGAGCAGAAGTTCGAGCAAACGGCCGGCTCGGAAAGATCGAAAATTACGGCCATCCCCACCGGCTGTTTCTCGCCTCCGCCAGACTTCTCGAGGATTAGGTCGCCCGGACGGAGCATATGCTGGCTTAGTGCCTTGCTATCAATGCTTCTAAGCGGTAAACGTTCCTTGCTTACTCGTTGCCGGGTTCGGTCGAAGTCGGCTGCCCGAACGCAGAAGACATCTGTCCCATCCCCGAGCGCATCATTTCCCCATACTCCGTTCGCGGACGAGCTGATCATGTCCTTCAGCCGTCCGCGCCTCCAGTGGCTCGGAGCGGCTGCAACCCAGGGCATTTCCGTCAGATTCACTGCGTCACCTCCCCCAGAAGAGCCTGAATCTCAGCCTCCAGCGCCTTCAACTCGGCGTCGATCTCGGCAAGTGGCCTCGGCGGCTTGTAGACGTAGAAGTGGCGGGTGAAGGGGATTTCATATCCGATCTTGGTCTTCTCGTGGTCGATCCAGGCGTCCGGAATGTGCGGTAGCACCGCGCGGCGCAGGTACTCCTCGACGTCCTCGTCCAGCGGCACGTTCTCGTAGTCGCGCAGCTCGGGGTCGGGCTCGGGGTTGCCCTTGACGGTCTGCACCTCGCCCTCGGGGTCGCGTACCCCGACGATGTCCCGCATCGCCTTCTGGAAGGCAGTGCCGGAGGGCCAGAGCACGCCGGCCTCGGCCATCGCGGAGCGCAGCGCGTCCCACGCCGCCCGCTTCGTCGTCCACACTTGTCCGACCAGGGGCTTCAGGGCGGTGATCAGCGCGTCAACGTCCGCGGCCTTCTGGATGGGCTTCGAAGAAGCCAGCGCGGTCAGGGTCTCGTCGGTGACCTCGAAGCGGAGCTTCAGTGGGCGTTCGACGGTGATTCGGCGGTAGCCGAAGTCCTCGTTGGCGAAGACCTTGACCTTGCCGTGCTGCGGGTGGTCGGGATCCTTGGCGACGTCGAGCGCCTCGGCGTACAGCCGCGTGATCGCCTTGATCTGCTCGGGGGTGAGGTACTTGCGCTTGTCGCCGAGCGACTTGCGCATCTTGGCGAACTGGTCGCGGGCGTCGAGCAGGACGACCTTGCCCTGGTGGCCCTTGGCCTTGCGGTTGGTCAGGATCCAGAAGTACGTGGAGATGCCGGTGTTGTAGAAAAGCTGGTCAGGTAGGGCGACGATGCCTTCGAGCCAGTCGTTTTTCAGGATCCATTCCCGGATCCGCGATTCGCCGGACTCGGCCGCGCCGGTGAAGAGCGGCGAGCCGTTGAAGACGATGGCGATGCGGCTGCCGCCCTTGCCGTCGGCGGTGACTGGCTTCATCTTCGAGATCATGTGCTGGAGGAAGAGGAGCGAGCCGTCGTTGATGCGGGGCAGGCCGGCGCCGAACCGGCCGCTCTCGCCGAGCGTCTCGTACTCGCGCTCGATCTCGTCCTTGACCTTCTTCCACTCCACGCCAAAGGGCGGGTTGGCCAGCAGATAGTCAAAGTGCTTGCCGCGGTGGCCGTCGTCGCTGAACGAGTTGCCGAACTTAATGTTTTCCGGGTCCTGTCCCTTGATCATCATGTCGGACCGGCAGATCGCCCAGGACTCCGGGTTGAGCTCCTGGCCGAAGACGGTCACCGTCGCGGACGGGTTGAGTTTGCTGATGTGCTCCTCGGCGGCCGAGAGCATGCCGCCGGTGCCGCAGGCCGGGTCCATCACGGTACGGGAGGTGCCCGGGATGCTGAGGGCGTCGTCGTCTGAGGCGACGAGCAGGTTCACCATCAGCTCGATGACCTCGCGCGGGGTGAAGTGCTCGCCGGCGGTCTCGTTGGACTGTTCGGCGAAGCGCCGGATCAGCTCCTCGAAGACGTATCCCATCTGGTGGTTGGAGACGTTCACCAAAGGCTGGCCACGGTCGTTGGTGAGGATCTCGCCGGTCTTCTTGTCGCGCTGGTAGGGGTGCAGGTCGAGGTCGGCGAAGCGGCTGACCACCCGGTAGAGCAGGTTGGCGCTGTCGAGTCGCCGGACCTGCTGGGCGAACTCGTAGCGCTCCATCACCTCCTGCGCGTTCTCGGAGAACGCGCCGATGTAGGCGAGCAGGTGCTTCGCGGCTTGGCCGGAGTCGTTGGCGATCGACTTCAACGTGTAGCCGCTCACGTTGTAGAAGCGGTGTCCGGAGGCGCGGCGTAGGAACCGGGAGATGTCCACGTTCTGGTCCTTGAGCCGCTCGTACTCGGCCCGGACCTTGTCCCGGGTGGGGTCGAGGACGCACTCCAGACGGCGCAGGACGGTGAACGGCAGGATGACCTTGCCGTAGTCGGACTGCTTGTAGTCGCCGCGGAGGAGGTCGGCGACCGACCAGGCGTGGTTCGCCAGCTCGGTGTGCTTGCTGCTGTTCAACGGGTTCCTTCCGCTGTTCCTGGCTCTGGACGGGTGGGGGACGGGTTCTCGTTTCAGGTCTTCGACCGGTGTCAGGTCGAGCGTGGGGCAGCGTCTGGTGGAAGCAACGCACCGCCGGTGAGGCCGGCGGCGAGGGTGCGGGCTGCTTCGTCGGCGAGGCGGTTGGCGATGTCCGCTGCGACACGTAGCGCATGGAGCTGGCGGAACGCCTTGCCGTACCGCTGTTGCTCGGCGAGGGGAAGCAGGGGAATCCGGAGGCGCCGGGGGTCGATCCGGACCACGGTGGTGCCGGACGATGCGGCGTTGAGGTTGTTCTCGGCGGCCAGGAATCCGGCGAGAAACCACGGGTCAAGGCGAGCGGGGTCGGGACGCAGGAGGTGAAGGTGCCGGCCGAGGAGATGGCCGGCGTCGCTGGCGTCGGCGACGCGGGCGGTGCTTATGCCTTCGTGCAGCATCTCGGGGAGGATGACGTCCCCAGCTTGGATGGTGACGTCCTCGTCCGAGGGTTCCTCCTCGGCGGCACCCGAGGCGGGCCGACGGGACATCACGTCCCGGGCGGTGAGTGTCCGGGGCACCTCGGAGTTCTGCACAGCGGGGCTTGAGCTGCGAATCGCCGCTGGCGCGCGAAGCAGCGTGAGGGCGTCACCCCGTAGCAGGTCAGCGACGCTGGCGCTTCGCCATGACCGCGGATCGGCGCCGGCGGGGGACCAGGAGTGACCGCCGCTGAGTGTCACCAGTCCGGTCGCTGCGCGCCGCAGCCGGTTCCTCAGCTCGTACGCCATCTCGGCGAGCTCGTCAGGCTTCGCCGAGACCGGGGTGGCGCGGACATGGCGGGCCGGGCTGAGGTCGACCGCCTCGTCGAGGAGGTCGACGACCGGGACGGCCCGTGCCACGCCTGGAATGGGATCGAAGTTGTCGGGGTGCCGGTCGAAGTCCTTCCAGGCGGCGAGGGCCGCAGCGCGCGCCGCAGGCCAGTCCAACGGTGAGCGCCTGCCCGGCGTGTCGTCGGCGCTAGTGGTCTCTGCGCCCGGGGTGTCGACCATGAGAACGGCTGACGGCAGGGTCGCCTGTGGATGTGGCCGTTCGAGCAGCCACAGTTGGAGGCCGATGTGCAGCGGTTGGGCCATCCCGATCGGTAGAGCGATGACGGCTCGTAGTGCTCCGCTACGGACCATCTCGGCCCTTACGCGCCGCCCCGACGGCCGGAACGCGGATCCGGGCGGCATGAGCAGGACAGCACGCCCGCCTGGGGCCAGGTGCGCCAGACAGTGTTGCAACCACGCCAGTTCCGACTCGCCCTTCGGCGGAAGGCCGAACACCCACCGCGGGTCGTACGCCAGATCCTCATGGCCCCACTCGCGGTGGCCGTAGGGCGGGGCGCAGAGCACCGCGTCGGCGACCAGCGTCGGGAATGCGTCGTCGCGCATGCTGTCGCCGACCCGGACGTGCGACTTTGCTTCCTCAGCCTGAACGGCAAGGCGGGCGGCGGCTTGCGCGGCCACCAATGGCACGATGTCCTGGCCGTACAACTCGCGGGCCCCGCGCGCGGCGGCAGCCAGGAGCAGGCCACCGACACCGCACGCGGGATCGAAGACCCTTTCCGGGTACGGCTCGCCTGGGCCGGCGAGAAGATCGGCCATCAGATCAGCGATTGATGGCGGCGTTCGATAGGCGCCGCTGACCTTGCTGTCGCTGATGTCGCCCTCGGCGAACACCTCCAGCGTCCGCGCCGCGCCTTCCTCGGCGATGCAGCGCAGCAGCGTGCGAAGCAGCTCCGCCTCTTCGGGCTGATAGGTCAGGTCGTCCGCACCGGGGATGTCATCGGCGTACGACCGGCTCGTCTTCTGCGCCCATGCGGACATCCGGTCATCGGGAAGCCCGATGGCCGTCTCCACCTTGCTGTCGGGAATGCGACTCGCCGCGACGACGAGCGTGAGGAGCCCGCTTCGGTGGGCGAGATCGGACGCGCTGGCGCGCAGGGCGGTGCGCAGGTCATCTGCAGGAGAACTGGCCGGCAACTGTCCACGGGCGGCGAGCCAGGCCCGAACAGCCTCCAGGTCGTACGCCGGGCTCGCCTCCGTCCCACCTGATGGGGCGGGGAAGTCAGGGTGACGCCGACGCCAGTTGCTGACGGTGGCGCGCGTAACGCCGGCCAGCCGGGAGATCTCGGCGGCGGTCACCTGAGTGGGTTGCGGCATGTGCGTCCTGTCGTCGTGGTGCTGCCCGCCGCACACCTTACACGACGCTGGAGGCGTTTAAACGGTTTGACAGTGCTTTCACAGGCTGCTGTGCTAGAGTCGCTTTCACCAAGGCGGGTCGATCTACTCGGCCATCGCTAATCCCCCGTGCCCGCATCTGGCTACTCGGGCCTGTCGTTCCTCCAGGAGAACTCCGTGTCCATCGCCATGCTGTCCGCTGCTGTCGACGGCTTTCGGCTGACCGTCACCCTCTATGCGAGAGGGTGATCAGTCCATGAACGAGATCGCAAGAGATCGAGTGCGCGAGCAAACTGACGGCAACCGAACCGACCCGCGGACAGGTAACGCGCAGCGCCGGCGGTACGGCGGTAGAGCGTCCCGGCCGCCGTCCACGTACCGCACCACTCTGTACCGGCTCAACGACGTAACCCCCGATGTTCGTGGCTTGCACAGTGGCCTGAACCACCGATACCTGCGCCAGCACCAGTTCTCGACGACCACAACCGAGGTCGCCGGGGCGCCCGCCCTGCTGGTACACGGGCAGGTACCCCAGGCCTCGGCGGACTGGTGCCCGATCGTCACCGGCCTCACGGGCGACACCGTGACCGTCAGTTACAGCAGCGCCGGCTGCGCTCTGCTCATCGCCGTTGCGAACCAGGTGTACGCCTTGACTTATGGCGTCCTTGGCCGGTTCATGATCAACACTGACCGTATCGACCCGGCCTTCGGTATCGCGTTCGCGATCCGGGCGATCGAGCCAGAGCGGGTCCGACGGGTTACCCGCCGGGTGCTGGCCTCCACGGGGCGGGTCGACCGCAATCTCGTCCCCGGCGGGCAGCACATCCGCCGGTACGGCATCGAGGGATGGGGTGAGATCGTAGGTCAGCTCTGCGGAACCCTCACCAACGAACGACTGACCGTCACCCGCGGCAGCACCCGTCCGGTGTCCATCGCCGCAGCCGACTCCCTGCAGATCGCAATCAGCACCGATCCCGGCGGGCTGCTCGACGACTTGCGCGAGATCAGCCGAGTCTGCGCGGGCGAGGCACCCTCGCCCGAACTGGACTTCATCGCCCAGATTCGCCCGCTGCGCGTCGGCGAACGCACCGCCGAGTTGGACGAACGTCTCGACGAGATCCTTGGTCTCGATGAACCTGCTGACCTCGGCATCGCCGTGCCGATCGCCCAGGTCGAGCACGAGCCGTTCGCGTCGTCGTACATGATCAAGGTACCGTACCGCCGGGAACACCGCTCGGACCTCGACCTCGACGCGATCCTGGAAGGCGCCCGCAGCCGGCCGCCGGGGCGCCGCCTGGAGGCACTGAAGCTTGGTGCCATCGGCCTGTGCGCCGACCCGCACGGCCGCGAGCCGCTCGCCCCGCCGGTGTCGGCGCATAAATGGATCACCGCCGAGATCCCCCTCGGAGCGGCACGCATGATCTACCACGAAGGTCGCTGGTACGAGATCGGTGAGCAACACCTCGCCCTTCTCCGGGCCGAGATCGAACAGATCTTGTCCCAACCGACCACGGTCGTGCTGCCGCCGTGGACCAGCGACCTCGCCGACGAGGACGCTTACAACCGGTCCGTTGCGCGGCCCGGGACCGGATACGTCCTGCTCGACAAGCACGGCCTCAAGACCCGGCAACACAACCGCGGCCCTGGTATCGAAGCCTGCGACCTGCTCGGTCCCGGCGACGAGCTGATCCATGTCAAGCGCGGCGGCCGGTCAGCTCCGCTGAGCCATCTGTTCATCCAGGGCGAGGTGTCCGTCGATGCGCTGCTCCACGAGCCCGACGCTCGCGAACGGCTGGTTGCCATGGTGCACGCCCAGCAGCCGACGCACCACATCGATGCAGGGTTCAAGCCGCGCAAGGTCATCTACGCCATCGCGCCCGCGCGCGGCAAGACGCTCACCGCCGACACCCTCTTTACGTTCTCGCAGGTCGCCCTCTATCGAGCCGTCCGGCGTCTGCGTGGCGACAACATCGACGTCGAGGTGGTGACGATACCGACGTAACGAGGCACATGGGCTAGGGCTTGACAGCGGACCGACCAGCGTCGCGAGCGGTGATCGCCAGACGAGCAACGGCAGGAAACCAGGCGGGGATTGAGATTCCTCGTCGCCAGCGTCGGGGAAACTGCCGGACCGCGAGCGGCGTACGGGTTTGCCGGGGCCGCGATGACCCCGACGCGAGCTGTACCGTGTCGACAGTGAGCAACGAGCCTTCTGACGCGAGGTCGAGGACGGTCCCTGGCACCCAGCCATGAACGACTCCCGATCCGAAGACTCTCCCGCGATTATCCCCGCGGTCGGTGACGGCGCTGACCGACCGGACGCCCACGCCGCCCGCCACTGCTGCGGCGAGCAGGCCGATGTCGGAGCCGAGCGGGTGCGGGTCCGTGTTCTCGGCTCACCGGCGATCCTCGGCGTACCCGACGGGCAGCATGTCAGACCGCAGGCAGTCGAGTTTCTCGTCTACCTCATCGTGCGGGGAGGGGCGGCGTACCAACACGAGATCCTCGAGGATCTCATGCCTGAGCCGCCGCACCGGCTGGCCGCGCAGCGACTGCACACCTACACCTACAACCTGCGACAAATCTGCACCCGAATCGGTGGTGAGAACACCTACCTGCAGCTGCGGCGACACCGCTACACCCTCAACCGCGAAGCCTTCGACGTTGACCTGTGGACCATGCGGGACGCCATCACCGCGGCGCAACGCGCCACCGACCCGGCTGCCCGCGCCGCCGCCCTGCGCCGCGCAATCACCGTCTACCGGGGCCCCCTCGCCGACCACACCGGATACCTGTGGCTCGCGCAGCACCAGGAAGCCGTGACGCGCGAGTTCGTAACCGCAGCCGTGACCCTCGCTGAGGCGCTCGCAGACCGGCCCGCCGAAGCCAAAGCCGTGCTCGACGCCGCCGCGCATCACCACCCGGACGACGAACTGCTCGCCGCGGCGGTTGTGACGACTCGCGCCCGGCCGAGCTGAGCGTCGCCATCCGGGTGTGCTGCTGCGGTCGCACGAGCAGCGAGAATGTCTCTCACCCCCAAACCGGCTCCTGTCAGATTCTGCGAACGACCCATATTCGCGATCTTGTCAGATTCACCCGAAAGGCTGACGGCCAAAAACCTCGAAAGACGAGCAAAGCCGACATCGACGGGACCGGCTCGCCGGGCCATCCACCCGTCAAGAACGAGCTGCTCGTTGTTCCGCCTTCCCGGCCTTGTTGGTAACAAGGCGCCGGACATGACGTTCGGACACGCCGGCGGCCAAGGCCAACTCCGCCAGGCTGGCCTGCGGGCGCTCGGCACGCAGCCGAGCCACGACATCCGCCGTGCGCTCCACGCGCCCAGCCGTCCGGATCGGCCGTGTGGTCGACCGCCGCGCACGTGCCGATACTGGGCTCTTCGCCGGACCCTCGGCGACCGCGGTCGGCTGTGCTTCCCCCACCGCCTCGGACACCGAGAGGTCCGATGGATGCGACCCCACTGACAGAGGCACGGTGTCGGAGACCTGCGACTCCTGCTGCGGGCGAGCGGTTTCGGACGTGCGGTGGTTGTTGTGCGCCGTCGGTTGCGATCTGGTCAGCATCGCCACGACCAGCAGCAGCGCGACCGCCGGCCAGGCAGCGACAATTCGCGCCCCAAGGCTCGGTTCGGCGGCAGCGATGTTCGCCGCCACGCTGGCAGCCACCCCCGCTGCGAACGCGATCCGGGCAGACCAGCGCACCTTCCGGCCGGCGCGTTGGTCCTCCATCATCGCCGCCGAGGCGACAACGAGCATCCCGTCGACCGACAGCGGCAGTACGTAGGCGACTTCGGGACGCTCGCCGAACCTCAACGCCACAGCGACCATGTGGCTCCAGGACGACCAGGCAGCGATCCCGGCCACTGCCACCGTGCTCACGTCCCGGGCGATCCGGGTCGGCGTCATCGATCGACCCCCGAATCGAGCCGCTGCGCGATGGCCCGGACCTCGGTGGGGTCCAGCGCCGGACGTCCACCGATGTCCAGCCGCGTCTGGACATCGGTCCACCGCCGCCACCGTCGGACCACCTCGCCGACCTCCAGGCCGGTCGCCTCGGCGATGTCCGCCAAGCCCGCCCCAGCCCGCAGAGCAGCGTGGATCATCGTGGGCTGCCAGCGAGTCCACCAAGACACCACCACAGCGGACAACGCCAGCTCCGCCAAGGCGTCATTTCGACCCCGTGCCGCCGTCCGAGCGACGGCATGGTCATGAAGATCGACCAGGAGCTTGAACGGGTTGATTACTTCAGCATCGACGAACCGCATCGGCGGCGCGGACCGCCGGGCCGGGGTCACCGGCCGCCACCCAAAGTCCGTGAGCTGGGAAAACTCAGTGGCAGCGGGTCACCGGCGATCGTGGCGGTGTGGTTCGCATGGTGGTACCTCCGGCCCACCGAAACGGATACCCAAACGGACGGGGTCAAGGGGGACAGCCGCACGCACCACAGGCCGGATCGCGCTAATGATCCATAACGTGCGGCACGATCCTCGCCCATGGCGTACCTGTCGCCTCCCGCCAGAGAGGGGCGTCGTAGGTTGGCATCGTGCAGTCCCTCGCCGCTCACCTTCGCGCCCTGACCGAGGAGCAGCTCACCAGTCTGGTCGCGAATCGTCGTGATGCGACCCTCGAGCCTGCGCCGAAGACCGCCGACCAGCTCGGCTGCTTCACCCGTCGTCGATAGCGGCTGCCTGTGCGCTGCTTACGCTGCCGCAGCTGCAGGTGGGGGAGGCCGCCGCGGCGCTGGGCCGGGTGCACCACCGCGCGGCTGGCGACGCTGTTGGGCGTACCGGAGGGCGACGCGGACCTGGCCGCGGCGCTGCGCCGGCTCACCGAGCTCGCCCTGATCTGGCCGTACGCCGACGGCTTCGCGGCGGCACATCTGAGCGCGGTGTGGCCGCACCCGCTGAACCTCGGACCGGGTGCCGCCGAGCTGCTCGTCGCCTGGAACATGAACGAGCTGCGCAGGCTGGCGAAGGTGTACGGCGTCCCCGTGACGGGCCGCGGCAAGGACGAGTTGATCGTTGCGCTGGTCGGCTGGCTGGCGCGGCCGGAGAACGTGCGCCGGCTCGTGGCGCAGGCCCCCGCCGACGTTCCCGCCCGGCTCGCCGCGCTCGCCTTGCGGCCGGCGCAGCCCTTCGATGTGCGGGGGATCATGTTCGGCCCGGCCGGGGTGGCGCTGCCGTGGGCCGCCGAGCGTGGTCTCGTCGTCGGCTCCGCATGGGGCGTCGACGGGATGCCCCGCGAGGTCGCCCTCGCGCTGCGGGAGGGCTACGTCGCTGCGTTCGACCCGCAGCCGCCGATCGTGCCTACCACCCCGGTCGAGCCAAAGGACGCCGAACGGGAGGCCGCAGCCGCCGCCTCGGAGACCCTCGCCGCGATCACCGCGATCGTCGGAACCATGAGCGGCGGCCTGGTGCCCCTGCTAAAGACGGGCGGTCTCGGCGTACGCGAGCTGCGTCGGATCGCCAAGTCGTCCGGCCAGGACGAGGATCGTACCCGCCTGACCATCGAACTGCTCGCCGCGGGCGGCCTCACCGAGGCCTCGGACACCGGTCTGGCCCCCTCGGTGGCCTATGACGAGTTCGCTGCAACGGTACGTCACCGGCATCTGGCGGGAAGCCCACCGGCTCGGTCTGCTCGCTCACGGAACAGCGACCAGGCTCTGCCGTAGCCTGCTGACCGGTGACGCCGACGTGACCCATCGGCACGCTCAGGCCATGCTGCCCCGATCCCGCGGCACGGTCCTGTTGCAGAACGACCTCACCGCGGTGGTGACCGGCACCCCGTCGGCCAACCTGCTGGCTCTGCTGGACAGCGCGGCCACGCCAGAGTCCCGCAGCGGCGCCTGGACCTGGCGTTTCTCGCCGGCCAGCATCCGCGGCGCACTCGACGCCGGAAGTACCCCGGCGGATCTGCTGGCCCGGATCACCGAGGTGGCCGAAGGCGGCCGCGTGCCGCAGACACTCACCTACCTGATCAACGACGAAACCCTGCTCACCGAGATCCTCAACACCTGCTCGCTGCAGGCCCTGCACCTGATCCGGCTCGCCCCGACCGTGCTCGCCAGCGCAAAACCGCAGGCCGAAACCCTGGCCGCACTGCGCGCCGCCGGCCACGCCCCGGCCGGCCTCCGCCTCGACGGCAGCCCAGCGATCGAGATCCCGCAACGACGCCGCGCGGCTCCATCACCCACCGAGCCGGACAGCGGTGACCTGTTCCCGCTGCCACGCCTGAGCGACCCGGCCGACGTCGCACGGACTCTCCTCGGCAACCGCTGATTCCCTGCCACCGGACGACCTTGAGCAGTCCGAGCCGTTTCCCGGCCTTGCGCCTAGCTGTGGCTGGGGTGCCGCCTCCGGAGTTGGGTGTTGCGCGGCACGCCGGCTCGCTCACGCGATCAACTCAGCCTGCCTTGGCCAGGTCACCTTCCGGTGCCCGTCTTCGGGAGTCGCGGGTCAGTTCTGGCCGGGACTCGCTACGGGTAATCCTGCGGCCTTGGCGGATTCGAGCAGCCGCCGGTCGTAGGTGACGAAGGCGATGAGTGCCGATCCGGACTCGTTGGTCAGAACCTGGGCGGTGGCGAGGTGGATGGCGTCGAGGCTGCGTAGCGTCGGCTCAGCGAACGCGGCTGCAGTCGCGCGGATCGTACTGTCGATCTCCAGTCGGAAAAGCCGTCCGACGGCCGCCGGCACTCCGATCAAGGCTTGCGGAGCTGATCGGCGCAACGCTCTGGGCACTTCCACCTCGACGAGAGCGGAGGAGACCAGCGGCACATCGTCGTGGGTGTTGAGCCAGGAGACAAGGTCGGCACTGCATGCCTCCTGCCGAACCAGCTTGACGACGGCGGCGGAATCGAGGTAGATCACCAGCGCTCCTCGTCTCGCATTCCGGTGACGGTGGCGGCCACGTCCACATCCTCGTCACCGAGCTTCGGCGGTAGCGGAACAGGACCGCCGCCAGTCGGGGCGACGGCCCGCCCCGCAGCTACCAGCTTGGCCAGCATCGACCTGTCGTCACCTACCGGAACAAGTCGGGCGATCGGATGCCCGCGATCAGTGATCTCGACGGTCTCGCCGCCGCTCACCCGCGCCAACACCTGGCTCGTGTTCTGGTTCAGCTCCCGGACACCGATGCGTTCCATGGACAAGAGTGTAGAACTAAATGTTCTACATCGCCAGTTGCTCGCGTTGCCAGGGCTGCCTCCCAGCCCGGACCAGAACCGGCATCAGGCAGAGGGTCGCTGCGATACCAGGCCGTTCGGGGTGGGCAAGCCAGCGTGGGGCCGACCCGGTCCAGGCGTGGCGACCGACGCGATTCCGCGTGCTGGCACCCGCGTCACTGTGCGATCCGCAAGAAGATCTGGCGCTTCCCTGGTCGCAGGGCGCCATCGCGACCAGCGCCGCTGTTCGAGCGATGGCATGGTCGTGAACTCCGAGAAGGAGCTTGAACAGGTTGGTCTCATCGGCGTCGGCGAACCGCGTCGGCGGTTCGACCGGTCGGGTCGGGGTCATCGCGCACCGCCCGGCACCCATGTGCTGGGGAAGCTCAGTGGCAGCGGGGCACCGGCGATCGCGGCGGTGTGGTTCGCGTGGTGGTACCTCCGCCCCACCACGCAAATGCCCTGCTCAGCCGTGCTGCTGGCGACCCTGGACGAACGCCGTCAAGATCCGGACCGGGGCCGCCAGTCCGCACTGGGTCCGCAGCGGCACGAACCGCTGCCCGGACCAGGCGTCCGCCGCCTGGTCCAGGCCAGAGGTGTTTCCTGTCGCCTCCCGGCAGAGAGGGGCGTCGTCGGTTGGCACCGTCCAGTACCTGGCCGCTCACCTTCGCATCCTGACCCAGGAGCAGCTTTCCCCTGCCGCAGCTCCAGGCCAGCCCGGCTCTCTGAGCTGGGCTGATCGCGTTTCGGGCTCGGGGCACCGCATCGGCCGAAGGTGAGGTAGGCGGCGGACTTCGTGACGTCGGGCGGGGTCGATCGCCGGTTCGAGTGGTCAGCTGGCCCGGGTGCGGTTGGCTCGAGGTTTTGCGGAGCGTGGTGGCGCGGTGCGCATGTGACTGCGGACGCGGCCGAGGATGCCGCTGAGAGCGGAGAGGTCGGCTCGTTCAAGTGAGTCGAACAGCAGTCGCCGGACGACATCGATGTGGCCGGGCAGGACCTGTGCTACGAGGGCTCGGCCGACGTCTGTGACGGCCACGACGATGCTGCGTTCGTCGTCGGGCGCGGGTGATCGGGTGATGAGGCCGCGTTTTTCCAGTAGCCCGGCCTGGTAGGTCAGGCCGCTGCGGCTGTAGACGACGCCGTCGGCGAGGTCGGTCATCCGAAGTCTGCCTTCGGGGGCGTCGGTCAGGCGGGCGAGGATCTGGAACTGCACGTAGCTGAGGTCGCCGTTGGCACGTAGATGCGCGTCGACGGCGTGCTGGAGCAGGCTGCTGACCTCCATCAGGGCGAAGTAAGCGCCTAGCTGTTCGGCGTCCAGGGGTGCTGTCTCGTGGCTCACACCCACAGCCTACTTGCTTCGAATTCGAAACGAGCTATAGTCAGCTCATGCTTCGAATTCGAAGCAACAATGTGAGGGAGTGAGTCTCGTGAAGGCTGTCCGTTTCCACCAGCACGGCGACGCCGGCGCCCTGCGCGTCGAAGACATCGAGCGGCCGGAGCCGAGCACCGGCCAGGTGCTGATCAAGGTGGTGAGCACGTCGTTCAACCCGGTCGACGCCACCATCCGTGCCGGCTACCTGCAGCAGGTCTTTCCGGTGGCGTTGCCGCACATCCCGGGCATCGACGTGGCGGGCACCGTTGAGGCAGTCGGCGAGGGCGTCACCCGGTTCGAGCTCGGCGACCAGGTCGTCGGGTTCCTGCCGATGACGGCCGACGGTGCCGCCGCCGAGTACGTGCTCGCCCCGGTCGAGGTCCTGGCCGCCGCGCCGGTGGCGGTGCCGCTGGCCGATGCCGCAGCGCTGCCGGCCACCGGGCTGACCGCCTGGCAGGCGCTGTTCGAGCACGCCGACGTCCAGCCCGGACAGCGGATCCTGGTGCACGGTGCCGGTGGCGCGGTCGGCGGCTACGCCGTGCAGCTCGGCGCGCAGGCCGGTGCCACCGTGGTCGCCACCGCCGGCCCGCGTAACGCCGAGCGGGTCCGCGGCTACGGCGCCGAGGTGTCCGGCCGCGATATCGGCGACGTCACCGGACCGTTCCACGCGGTGCTGAATTTCGCCCCGGTGCCGCCGGCAGACATGCGTGCCCTCACGGACCTGGTCCGTGCCGGGGGCGTGCTGGTCACCACCACCACCCCTGGCCCGGACGACGAACCGCGCGGGGTGCGCTCGCGCAGCGTGTTCGTCCGCCCCGACGCCGAGCAGCTCGCCGCGCTCGTCAACCGGGTCGACGCCGGCAAGCTGCATATCCACGTCGCTGACCGCGTCCGCCTGGACGAACTGCCCGCGATCCATGCCCGCAGCGACGCCGCGACGCTGACCGGAAAGACCGTCATCACCCTCTGACGTCCAGTCCACTCTCACCCCTCAACCCACCCCCACCAAAGGAGCACTGCCATGGCCCTCACCCTCGACCCGCAGGTCGCCGAAGCCCTCGCCCCGATCGCCGCCGCGATGGTGGGCACCACACCGCCTCCGGTCGGTGACGTGGCCGCCCGCCGCGCCGCGCTCGAAGGGCTGATCGCTCACACCGACGCCGCCCAGCCCACCCCGACCGACGTCACCACCACCGAACACCACCTGGACACCGTCGATGGCGAGAAGATCCGGATGCGCTGGTACGCCAAGCAGGACAGTGCCGGCCAGCCGGGCCCAGCGGCGGTGTACTACCACGGCGGCGGCATGATCCTGGGCCACATCGATTTGTTCGACGGCTCGATTGCCCGCTACGTCTCGGCCAGCGGCACCCCGATCCTGTCAGTCGACTACCGCCGCGCCCCGGAACACCGCTACCCGACCCCGGTCGAGGACGCCTACGCCGGCCTGGTCTGGCTGCACGAGCACGCCGTCGAACTCGGCGTCGACCCGGCCCGCATCGCCGTCTTCGGGGACAGCGCCGGCGGCGGCCTGGCCGCCGCGGTGTCGATCCTCGCGCGGGATCGGCAGGGCCCGCCGATCGCCCAGCAGATCCTGGTCATGCCGATGCTCGACGACCGCAACTTCGCCCCCGACCCGCACCTGGCCCCGTTCGTGCTGTGGTCCTGGGACGACAACCGCACCGGCTGGGGCGCCCTGCTCGGCGACGCCGCCGGCGGTCCCGACGTGCCCGCCGCCGCCGCTCCGGCTCGGGTGGCCGACCCGGCCGGCCTGCCACCGGCCTACATCGAGGTCGGTCAGCTCGACATCTTCCGCGACGAGGACCTCAGCTACGCCCTGCGGCTGTCCCAGGCCGGCGTCCCGGTCGAATTCCACCTGCACCCCGGCGTGCCCCACGAGTTCGAAAGCATCGCCTTCGAATCCGACGCCGCCCGGCGCGTCATGGCCGACCGCGTCCGGGTCCTCGCCGCCCTGTGACCGCGCCGACATCCGCCGAAGACGTGGGCCGCCCGCCGACTTCCCCACCGAAGGAGACCCGATGACCAGCCTGTTCACCCCCGACGACGCCGCGATG
Source organism: Micromonospora thermarum (assembly GCF_012034245.1). Classification (GTDB taxonomy): domain Bacteria; phylum Actinomycetota; class Actinomycetes; order Mycobacteriales; family Micromonosporaceae; genus Micromonospora; species Micromonospora thermarum. Next base: position 26,367 of record NZ_JAATEO010000012.1, read on the forward strand.
CTGCTGATCGACCACCAGACCGGCACCATGCGCTGGGCCGCCTCGACCCCGTTCGAACAGCTCAAGAGCCGGGCACTGGCCCTGGCCCGGGCCGCGAAGGCCCTCGACATGCCGCTGGTGCTGACCTCCTCACTCGAGGAACAGGCCCAGGGGCCGCTGCTGCCAGAGTTCGCCGACATCGCTCCTGCCGAGTACGTCGGCCGGATCCGCCGCCAGGGCGCCGTCGACGCGCTGCACGACCCGGCGTTCTCCGCCGCGGTCGAAGCCACCGGGAAGCGCAACCTCATCGTCGCCGGCGTCACCAACGACGTGTGCACCGTCTACCCGGTCCTCACCGCCCTGCGGAAGGGCTACCGCGTGCAGGTCGTCGCCGACGCTGGTGCCTCCATCACCAAGGATGCCGACGACATCGCCCTGCGCCGCATGGCACGCGCTGGCGCCGACATCACCTCCACCAACCAGGTCCTGGCCGAGCTCGCCGCCGACTGGTCGACGCCCGCCGGCCAGCGCGTCGTGCCGATCATGTTCGACCTCATCCCCGCCTGAACCCAGCCATCGACCCCGACAAGCAGCCCGGCCGCACGGAGAGCGCCCCGGCGTACCCGCGCGGCCGGGCACGACAACACCTAACTCGGGCGGCGGGCCAGGGACTCGAGGATGATCTCCCGCGCCGCGCGGGCCGTGGCCGCGAAGGCGGCCGGCTCCCGGCCGATGCGTTCGGCGCCCGCGCGCATGACACCGGACAGCAGCTCCACCGCGAGGTGCACGTCGCCGACGTCGCGGAACTCTCCGCGCGCGATGCCGTCCCGGACGACGTTCTCCACCTCGACTACGATCGCGTGGAACGGGCTGTCCGGCCCTTTCGGCACCTCGGCGACCAGCGGAGCGGAGCCCGGCCGGAACATCAACTTCATGGCCTGGTCCGTGGATGCCTCCAGGACCGCCTCGATGATCTCCCGCATCCGTTCCGCGGCCGGGTCTGCGGAACGCGCGGCGATCGCGGCCACACGCTTGACCGCGGGACGGCTCGCCCGCTCGGTCAGCGCCCGGACCAGCGCGCTCTTGTCGCGGGCGTAGTTGTACAGCGTGTTGCGCGCGAGCCCGGCCCGGGCCGCGATATGGCCCATGTTGATGGAGTCGTAGTCGCGCTCTAGCAGCAGCTGCCGCATCGCCTCGGCGAGGTCGGCCCACACCATCTCGTGGTGCTCCTCGACGTTGGCTCCCCGGATCCGCGGCATCCGATCATCCTCTCCCCACTGCGGCTTCCCTCCGCCCCGGGTTTGCCTCCCGCCCGGGCGGCGGCCGTGCCGAACTACCTCTCGCCTCGTGCCCGCCTCACCTCCCGCTCAGCGCGGGGCAGGCTAGCCGGTGGTCATGCGGCGGCTCCCTTCGGGTAGTGGCGGCGCAGGTTGGCGGCGCTGATGCGGTCGAGCATGCGGTCGGAGAGTATCCGGGGCAGGCGGGTGAGCAGGGCGGCATCCAGGCCGATGGTGTAGCGGGTGCGCGGTCTGCGGGTCGTCACGGCCTTCGCGATGACCCGGGCGGCGGCGTCGGCCGTCCGGCCCGCTGCGGTGCCTGAGTCCATCAGCGTGTTGATCGCCTGGACCAGGCTGCCGTAGCGCTCGTCCTGCTCCGGCGTCATCTGGGCGGCCAGATGGTTCGCCGTCGCGATCCCGCGGGCGGCCATCTCCGTGCGGACGCCGCCGGGCTCGACCACGACCACCTGTACGCCCAGCGGCGCGACCTCACGGCGGAGGGAGTCGCTGACCGCCTCCAGGGCGAACTTCGTGCCGGCGTACGCGCCGTAGGTGGGCATGGCAATCTTGCCGCCGACCGAGCTGATGTTGATCACGCGACCCTTGCTGCGCAGCAGCGCAGGTAGGAGCGCCTGAGTGACGGCGATGTGGCCGAACAGGTTGACTTCGAACACCCACCGCCACTGCTCCATCGGCAGGGCTTCGACCGGGGCGTTCACTTGGATGCCGGCGTTGTTGACGAGCGCGTGCAGCGCACGCGGGTCGCCGGCGACCCGCGCGGCGAGTGCGTCCGCCTGCTCGGACTTGGTGATGTCGAGGATGACCGGCTCGATGCCGGTCGATCGGATGGCGTCGGCATCACGGTCGCGTCGCACACCGGCCAGGACATGGAATCCCTGGCAAGCCAGTTCACGGGCGGCTGACGCGCCCATGCCCGTGGAGGCTCCGGTTACGACGATCAGCTTCTGGGTTCGCTTCGGCACCACTGCACACTCCCTTACGCGACAGGTTGTCGCAAAGATTACGACACTCTGTCGCCAAATCTGGATTGCGAGGGAAGATGTGACGTCGTTCACTCGGAATGCCTCGGCCGCATCGAAGGAATCCGTCACGCCGCCGAGGTGACGCTCGCCGCTCAGCGTCCTTCCTGCGATCACGGCTCACGAAGTAGTGACGGCGGTCGTGACCGGAGCCAACCGCGGCATCGGGTTCGCGGTGGCCACCGGGCTGGTGCGACGGAACTGCCGGGTGGTGCTGATAACCAGGAACCGGGCGCGGGGCGACCAGACCGTGGCGGCGCTGCGGGCGGCCCGGGCGGCGCGGGTGGCTCGGCGGAGTGGTGCGTACCGAGGACGGGTACGAGCAGTCGTTCGTGGTGAACCACTTGGCACCGTTCCTGCTCAACCACCTGTTGGAGAAGCGGCTGGGGGAGGGTGGACCAAGCGCCCTCGGCCATTGCCAGGCTCGCTGCGGTGTAGGCCGATGGGGCACCCGCCTGGGCCTACGACGCGTACCGGGGCGCGCCGCCGCTTCGCGAGAAGCTCGTCAGTTCCAGCGGACGGCAAAGACAAAGGCAAGGAGATATCTCTCCTTGCCACTCCTAACGTATAGCGCACCGGGGGGCTTGCGGCAAGACCCGTGTCGGGGCGCAGAATCGTCGGCCGAGGCCACCACCTGCGGAAATGGGCACGACGTGCGTGTGTGCGAGCACGGCTGCCTTGGGGGTATCGCAATGATCGAGCAGTACGTGTTGGATCTTCACGAGGTTGACGAGACGCGGGTCGCGGTCGTCGGCGGCAAGGGCGCGCACCTGGGCGAGCTGTCGCGGATGGAAGGCATCCGCGTGCCGGCTGGCTTCTGCGTGACGACGGACGCCTTCCGGCGGATCATGGCGGAAGCGCCGTCGATCGACGGTCGGCTCGATCAGCTGTCCCGCCTGAACCCGGACGACCGGGAGGCGATCCGCACGATCAGCGCCGAGATCCGCTCGACTGTCGAAGGGATCGCCATCCCCGACGATCTGACGGCGGCGATCACCCGCGCGCTCGCCCGACCCGGCGAGCAAGCCGCCTACGCCGTCCGATCCAGCGCGACGGCAGAGGACCTGCCGACGGCCTCGTTCGCCGGCCAGCAGGACACGTACCTGAACGTCGTGGGGCCGGCGGCGATCCTCCAGCACGTCAGCCGGTGCTGGGCGTCGCTGTTCACCGAGCGGGCCGTGACCTACCGGCAGCGCAACGGCTTCGACCACCGGAAGGTCCACATGGCCGTGGTCGTGCAGCAGATGGTCTTCCCGCACGCGGCCGGCATCCTGTTCACGGCCGACCCCGTCACCGGCAACCGGAAGGTCGCCACCGTGGACGCCAGCTTCGGCCTCGGCGAGGCCCTGGTCTCCGGACGGGTGAACCCGGACGTCTTCAAGGTGCGCGACGGCGCGATCGTCGCCAAGACGGTCGCCGCCAAGCAGCGTGCCGTTCACGCCCTGCCGGCGGGCGGGACGCAGGAATTGACGATCGACCCGCAGCGGCAGGAGCAGCCGGCGCTGACGGATGCGCAGGTCGTGCGGCTCGTGCAGCTCGGGCGGCGGATCGAAACGCATTTCGGCCGCCCGCAGGACATCGAATGGTGCCTGGTCGACGATGACTTCCAGATCGTGCAGAGCCGGCCGATCACCACGCTGTTCCCCATCCCCGCGATCCCCGACGCAGAGAACCACGTCTACCTCTCAGTCGGTCACCAACAGATGATGACCGACCCCATGAAGCCGCTCGGGGTCTCCGTGTGGCAGCTGACGGCCCTGGCGCCGATGCACGAGGCCGGCGGGAGGCTGTTCGTCGACGTCACCCGGGGCCTGGCCTCGCCCGCCAGCCGCGCCGGCCTCCTGGAGATGGCGGGGAGGTCCGATCCGCTGACCAGGGACGCGCTGGAGACCGTCCTCGACCGCCAGGATTTCGTCCCGGCGCTTCCGGACGGCGGTCCCGGCGGGCCGCCGGTCGGCGGCGCGTCCGCCCCGATCGAGACCGATCCGGCCATCGTCACCGAGCTGATCGAGCGCAGCCAGGCGTCCATCGCCGCCCTGCGGCGCGACATCCGGACGAAGACCGGACCGGCGCTGTTCGACTTCCTGCTGGAAGCCTTCCATGAGCACAAGCGGGTCCTCAGCGATCCGCTGAGCATGCAGGCGATCATGGCGGGGATGGAGGCCACCTGGTGGCTCAACGACCAGCTGCACGAGTGGCTGGGCGAGAAGAACGCGGCCGACACGCTCACGCTGTCCGCCCCCGGCAACATCACGTCGGAGATGGGACTGGCGCTGCTCGACGTCGCCGACGTGATCCGTCCGCACCCGGAGGTGGTGGCGTTCCTGCAGGGCGTCGAGGACGACGGCTTCCTGGACGAGCTGCCGAAGCTCGCGGGCGGGACCGAAGCGCGCGACGCCATCGAGGCATACCTCGACCGGTACGGCATGCGCTGCGTCGGCGAGATCGACATCACGAGGCCGCGTTGGCGCGAACGCCCCACCACGCTCGTGCCCGTGATCCTCGACAACGTCAGGAACTTCGAGCCGGGCGCCGCCAGGCGGCGCTTCGAGCACGGACGGCAGGATGCGCAGAAGAAGGAACAGGACGTGCTCTCGCGCTTGCGGGCCCTGCCGGACGGAGAGCGGAAAGCCGGCGAGGCCAAGCGGATGATCGACCGGGTCCGGACCTTCATCGGCTACCGGGAGTACCCGAAGTACGGCATCGTCAGCCGCTACTTCGTCTACAAGCAGGCCTTGCTGGAGGAGGCCGAGCACCTCGTGCAGGCCGACGTGATCCCCGAGAAGGAAGACATCTTCTACCTCACGTTCCACGAACTCCACGGCGTCGTGCGCTCGAACACAGTGGATGTCCAGCTCATCCAGCAGCGCAAGGACGCGTTCCGGTCGTACCAGGCGCTCACGCCGCCCCGGGTGCTCACCTCTGACGGCGAGGCCGTCACCGGCGCGTACCGGCGCGACGACGTGCCGGCCGATGCCCTGATCGGCTTGCCGGTTTCCGCCGGGACCATCGAGGGGAGGGCCCGCGTCATCCTCGACCTGGCGGAGGCCGATCTCGAGGCGGGCGACATCCTGGTCACGGCCTACACCGATCCCAGCTGGTCGCCCCTGTTCGTCGCGATCACGGGCCTGGTGACGGAGGTGGGCGGCCAGATGACCCATGGCGCGGTGATCGCCCGGGAGTACGGCCTGCCGGCTGTCGTCGGCGTGGTGGATGCCACCCGGCTCATCCGGGACGGGCAGCGGATCCGCGTCCACGGAACCGACGGGTACGTCGAGATCCTTCCTTGACCGACCTCACCGCTAAGGTGACAGCCAGAGAGGCGGCGACATGTCCAGTGCGCAGTTGTACGACACCATCGGAGCCACCTACACCGTGACGCGGCGCACCGAGCCGCGGATCGCCGCAAGGGTCTGGGCCGCGCTCGGCGATGCGCGGACGGTGTTGAACGTCGGAGCCGGTGCCGGCTCCTACGAGCCCGCCGACCGTGACGTGGTCGCGGTGGAACCGTCGGCGCTCATGCGTGCGCAGCGCCTCGCAGGCGCAGCGCCGTGCGTGGCTGCCGCCGCGGAGAGCCTTCCGTTCGAGGACCGGTCCTTCGACGCGGCGATGGCCTTTGCCACCATCCATCACTGGCAGGACCCGATCGCGGGCCTGCGCGAGATGCGGCGCGTTGCTCGCCGCGTCGTGGTGTTCACGCACGACACCAGTGACGCCGGATGGCTTCGTCGGTTCTGGCTCACTCGCGACTACCTTCCCGAGGTGGCGGATCTCCTTGCCGGCCGGCCTTCGGTGACCGAGTTGGCCAGCGCGATCGGAGCCCGTCTGGAGCCGGTGCTGATCCCGTGGGACTGCGTCGACGGCTTCTTCGAGGCCTACTGGCGTCGGCCCGAGGCATACCTGGACGAGAACGTCCGTCGCGGGGTGTCGGTCTGGGCCAGAGTCGGGCCGGACGCCGAGCAGCGGGCAGTGCACAGCCTCCGTGACGACCTCGCCTCAGGTCGGTGGGCGGAACGCAACGGCGACCTCGTTGGTCTCGACGCGGCAGAGCTCGGCCTTCGCCTGCTCATCGCCTGAACCCGCCACATCCGGGTACGACTTCGCTGCCCGGTGTCCATTCGCGGGTGAGCAAGATCCGCACCTACTCCGCCGCAGGACGTTACGAGTCGGACCGAGGCGGCGGAGTGGCCGGCGGACGGTCAGCGGCAGTCCGATGTGCCAGAGGGCCTCCCAGGGCGACACGAACCGATCATGGCACGGCGTGGCGTGCGCCACCCGGTGCGCTGTCACAGGCGGGTGGCGTCCGGTGTCTTGTGGGTCGAACAGTCGTCTCGGGCAGGAGCGGACCATGGGTGAGGACAGCCGGCCAGGACCTGCCACCGAGGTGTTCGTCGCCCATCGCAACCTGCTCTTCACCGTTGCGTACGAGATGCTCGGCTCGGCGGCGGACGCCGAGGATGTGCTCCAGGAGACCTGGCTACGGTGGATGACTGTCGATCTCGGCACGGTGCGGGACCAGCGCGCGTACCTCGTCCAGATCGCCACCCGCCAGGCGCTCAACCGGCTGCGCACGCTCGGCCGCCGCAAGGAGTCGTATGTCGGTCCCTGGCTGCCCGAGCCGCTGCTGACCACGCCCGACGTGGCCGAGGACGTCGAGTTGGCCGACAGCGTGTCGACGGCGATGCTGCTGGTCATGGAGACGCTCACGCCGGTCGAGCGGGCGGTGTTCGTGCTGCGTGAGGTGTTCCAGTTCGGGTACGACGAGATCGCGGAGGCGGTCGGCAAGAGCTCGCCGGCGGTGCGCCAGATCGCTCACCGCGCACGGGCGCACGTCGCCGCCCGGCGGCCGCTCGGGGCCGTGTCGCCGGCCGAGAGCCGAGCCGCACTCGAGGCCTTCCAACGGGCGGTCGAAACGGGCGACCTGCAGAGCCTGCTCGACATCCTCGCGCCCGACGTCGTCGCCGTGGGCGACGGCGGTGGCGTCAAACGGGCCATGCCGCGGCCCGTGGTGGGGGCCGACAAGGTGGCTCGCCTGCTGGCCGTCGGCCTGGATCTGGTCGGGGCCGCACTGTCGCTCGAAGCCGTCCAGGTCAACGGCTCTCCGGCGCTCCTCCTGCGGCTCGACGGGGAGATCGACAGCGTCATGACGCTGCGCGTCGAGGGCGGCCTGGTCACCGGCATCTACACCGTGCGCAACCCGGAGAAGCTGTCGCGCATCGAGCGGGAGACCACGTTGAGCCGGTGAGACCGGACCACGATCGCCGACCGTCCCCGCGCGACCGTGTTCGCCTGGCCGAAGGCAGACCGGACCGGTCAGGAATCGAGAAGCACCGGTCACCGGACCGTAGCTAGCGTGACCGCCGTGGATATCCATCCCGCCCGGCGGGCCGCCGGGGCCCGGGGGTGGGCGACGTCAGGAGGTCCCGATGAACTGGAACAAGTGGGTACGGCAGATCCACCGCTGGCTGGCCGTCGCCTTCACGGTGACCGTCGTCGTCACCTTCGTCGCCCTGGCGCAGGAGGAGCCGCTCGTCTGGGTGTCCTACGTGCCGCTGCTCCCGCTCGCCCTGCTTCTGTTCACCGGTCTGTACCTGTTCGCGCTGCCGTACGCCGCCAAGTGGCGACGCGCCGCCGGGAGGTGACGCGGGCGTGCCCGCCGGCATCCACGCGGTCGGGTGAAGGGCGTCGGTCCGACCCGTGGCGGTGCGGACGTCTCGTGCCACCACACCCATGAGTCCTCCTTCTGTCGTTCTTCCCGAGCGAAGGCGCCGCGACGGTGATGTGGGACGACTTCGGGCGCAAGCCCGCGTACGACGCCCTGCGCGACACCCTGGCCGAAGCGCGCTGGGGTGGTCGCTGAGGCACCCGCCACCGGTAGCGGGCGGCGGTCACCAGGTCGTGGCCGCCGCCCGAATCGTCATGACGAGGAGGAACGGGATGTCGGACGGGCGCGCAGGTGGGCGCGTTCGCCCTGCCGGCCGAAGAGACTGAGGATCTCGACCGGCTCGCCGTCGGCGGCACCGAACCAGTGCGGCACCCGGGTGTCGAACTCGGCCGCCTCGCCCGGCGTGAGCACCAGGTCGTGCTCCCCGAGGATCAGCCGCAGCCGCCCGTTGAGGATGTAGAGCCACTCGTACCCCTCGTGGGTCTTGGGGTCGGGGGTCGCCTTGCGGGCCGGGATGACCAGCTTGTACGCCTGGATGCCGCCCGCCCGCCGGGACAGCGGCAGCATGGTCATGCCGTGGTGGGTGACCGGGCGCAGGTGGATGCGCGGGTCGCCGGTGGGCGGAGCGCCGACCAGTTCGTCGAGCGTGACGCCGTGGGCGCGGGCCAGGGGGAGCAGCAGTTCGAGGGTCGGCCGGCGGGCCCCGGACTCCAGGCGGGAGAGGGTGCTCACCGAGATGCCGGTCTCCGCCGACAGGTCGGCCAGGGTGGTCTCCCGCTGTCTCCGGAGGGCGCGCAGTCGCGGGCCGACCGCGTCGAGGGCCTGGTCCAGGTCGCTGTCCATCCCGCAAGTTTGCCATAACGGCAAGAACATTTGCCGGTACCGCGGCGGTCCCCGCATGGTTGGCGCGGGAGGTGGTCAGGATGACCGATCAGCTGAGCAGGGACTACGACGTGGTGGTGGTCGGCGGCGGCGCCGCCGGGTTGAACGGGGCGCTGATGCTCGCCCGGGCGCGCCGATCGGTGGTGGTGATCGACGCCGGCGCGCCGCGGAACGCGCCGGCCGACGGGGTGCACGGGCTGCTCGCCCGCGAGGGCATGCCGCCTGCCGAGCTGCTGGAGCGCGGCCGGGCCGAGGTGCGGGGGTACGGCGGCCACGTGGTGACCGGCGAGGTCGACACCGCGACGCGCGACGGCGACGGGTTCGCCGTGACGCTGGCCGACGGGCGGTCGGTGCGGGCGCGTCGACTGCTCGTGACCACCGGACTGGTGGACGAGCTGCCGGGCGTCGCCGGACTGCGGGCGCGCTGGGGCCGGGACGTGATCCACTGCCCGTACTGCCACGGGTGGGAGGTGCGTGACCGGGCGATCGGCGTGCTGGCCACCGGCCCGATGTCGGTGCACCAGGCGCTGCTGTTCCGCCAGTGGAGCGCCGACGTCACGTACTTCACGCACATGTCCACCGGCCCGGACGAGGAGCAGGCGGAGCAGCTCGCGGCCCGCGGCATCCGGGTGGTGACCGGCACGGTCGCCGCGCTGGACGTCGCCGACGACCGGCTCGTCGGGGTACGGCTCGGCGACGGAACCGTCGTCGAGCGGGACGCGCTGGCGGTCGGGGCGCGGATGGTGGCGCGGGCCGGGTTCCTGGCCGGTCTCGGGCTGCGGCCGGTGGAGCACCCGAGCGGGATGGGCGAGCACGTCCCGGCCGACCCGACCGGTCGTACCGACGTACCCGGGGTGTTCGTGGCCGGGAACGTCACGGACCTGTCGGCGCAGGTGGGGGCCGCCGCGGCGGGTGGCGCGCTCGCGGCGGCGATGATCAACAGCGACCTGGTCGCGGAGGAGACCCGGCAGGCGGTCGACGCCCGGCGGGAGCGGTTCTCGGCCGAGTCCGAGGCGCGGGTCGCCGAGCTGGTGGCGGGGGACCGCCGCCACGGGCTGTGAACGAGGGAACCGGCGTGGCTGAGCGAAGGGCCGGACGAGTACGGCGCCTAGGATGAGCCCATGAGCGCAGAGGCCGTCGGCAGGCACATGCCTGCTGTTGTGACGCTCGAGGATCTGGCTGCCATGAACGCCGCCGATCCCAACGGTCACCGGTACGAGACGAGCCCCGAGGGGGTGCTGTCGGTCATGCCGCCGCCGGACTCGGAGCACGCGATGATCGCCAGCCGGCTGATGGCGTGGCTCATCATCGCCGGGTGGCCCGCCGAGCAGGTTCTCCAGGCCGCCGGCCTCCGGGTGCCCGGTCGCGACGGTGTCGGCGGCCGCATCCCCGACCTCACCGTGTGGCGCAAGCCGCCGCCGCGGAGCGTCTGGTCCGTCGCGGCGGACGTCGCGCTGGTGGTCGAGATCGTCTCGCCGGGCTCCGAGGCGATCGACTCGGTCACCAAGGTCCGGGAGTACGCCGCGGCGGGCATTCCCCGCTACTGGATGGTGGACCGCGACAGCGGGCAGACCGTGACCCTGTATCGGCTGTCGGAGCGCGGTCACTACGAGGAGCAGGCCAGGATGCCCCTGTCCTGGTTGCTCCAGACGGCCCCGGGCGAGCACCTCGACTAGGAGGCCAGCCGTGGTCAGGCCGGTGTGGGCGGACGGTGCGACGTACGAGGCGTACGTGGGTCGGTGGAGCCGGCGCGTCGCGGAGGAGTTCGTCGGCTGGCTGGACCGCCCGGCAGGCCTGCGCTGGCTGGACGTGGGTTGCGGCACCGGTGCCCTGACCTCGACCGTGCTGGCGGTGGCGGATCCCGCGCGGGTCACCGGCGTCGACCCGTCCGACGGGTTCCTCGCCCACGCCCGTTCGACGGTCGATGACGCCCGAGCCGCCTTCCAGGTCGGCGACGCCCGCTCACTACCGATACCGGACCGCGACGTCGACGTCGTCGTCAGCGGGCTCGCGCTCAACTTCGTGCCCGAGCCGGGGCGGGCCGTGGCCGAGTTCGCGCGGGTCCTCCGGCCGGGCGGTGTGGCCGCCGCGTACGTCTGGGACTACGCCGAGGGCATGCAGATGATGCGTCACTTCTGGGACGCGGTCGCCGTGCTCGATCCCGCCGCGGCGGAACTGGACGAGGGGCCGCGCTTCCCGGTGTGCCGCCCGGAGCGGCTGGCCGCACTGTGGACCGACACCGGGCTGCGGGACGTGTCCGTCCGGGCCGTCGAGGTGCCGACGGTGTTCGCGGACTTCGACGACTACTGGCAGCCGTTCCTGGGTGGACAGGGTGCGGCACCCACCTATGTCACGTCGCTGACCGAGGCGGACCGCACCGAGCTGGCCGACCTGCTGGCCACCCGCCTGCCGGCCGAGCCGGACGGGTCGATCCGCCTCACCGCCCGCGCCTGGGCCGTCCGGGGAACCGCGACCCACTGAGCGCCGCCGGACTCACTCCGCTTCGATGCCGCCAGCCCGCAGAATCTGGCGGACCCGCTCGCGGGTGTAGCCGGTGACCCGGACGATGTCCACTTGCCGCATCCCGCCCCGTGCGGCGTCGACAATTGCCTCGGCGAGCCGCGAACGGGCCTCGGCCACGTCGTTCCGCGCGTCCGTAACGAGCTGCTCCGCTTGGGCCTGGCCGTCCACCACGGCTGCCCGCGCCTCTTCGTAGGCCCGGACCGCAGCCGCCAGGTCGTCCGTCACGCGGCCATCGTCCCACGTTGGATCTTGGCCAACTGAGCGGAGATTCGATTAGGCCAAATAGTACTTGCATCATTTGGCGTTATGGGGGAGGCTGGAAGGCGCATCGGCAATGCGGCGAAGGGGGCATCTTGACAGCTCAACCTGGCAGCCTGCCCGCCCTGCCAGCGTGCGCGCGGCCGGCTGACGTGCGGATCGAGGTGTACGGCGGCGACAGCTTGGACGCGTCCGTCTACGTCTGCCGGCAGCACGTGACCCTGAGTGCGGCGGCTCTCGACGCGTACGGCTGGCGGGCGGAACCGGCCGCCGTCCGTCCGCTCGTGACGAGGCCGTGCGGGTACGCGTACCGCTATCCCACCGGTCGTCTCGCGGACCTCGCCCATCCGCACTGGTGCGACCGGCGTGGTTGCCTCGACCGCCACCGCCACCGGTCGCTCCGCCTGCCGGTCACCAGCGGACGGCCGGAGGCGTCGATCGCCGAGGTCTCGCTCTCGCAGGGGCTGACGGCCGGGCTGGAACCGGTGATCGCGCTGGCCGTCGCCGATGCGGGCAACCACGAGGTGACGCTGTCGTTGGGGCAGGGGCGCGTGCTGTCGTACCAGGTGCGGCGCCTACTCGATCTCACCAGCCGACGTCGGGGCCGCTGACGGAGGCCGGGGTCGAGGCGGTGCCGCCGGGTCAGCGGGGGCGGCGGGTCTTCGGCAGGTCGAACTGGTCGGCGGCCTTGCAGTCGCTCGGTCCGCCGACGGCGCCGGGGCCGACCCGCTCCAGCGCCTGCCGAGCGCGGACCCGGCCCAGGTTCCAGGCGTACCAGGGGTCCGGTTCGTCGAGGTCGTCGGCGATCCAGCTCAGGGTGCAGCGGCGTACCGGGTCGGGCAGCTTGGCCAGGGCGGGCGTCGCGTCGGCCGAGAGGGCCCGGAGGTACCAGGCGTCGATCTTCCCGGTCGCCTGGTAGCGGGCGATGTTGCGACCGGCGGCGTAGTCCTCCGGGTTGAGGACGGCCAGGCCGAGCAGCATGACCACGGCGAGCGCCACGGTCGCGCGCGGGATCCAGCCGCCCTTCCAGCGCAGCCCGGCGACGAGGATCATCAGGAAGACCGTGCCGAGGAGCAGTTCGAACGCCATCACGAAGAGACGTTCGCCCGTGAAGCTGTAGACCTTCTGGTACGTGTACATGCGGGACAGCGCCGAGATCACGATGACGACGCTGAGCGCGCTCAGCGCGCCGAGCAGGACGCGCAGCACGATCCGCTCGGCACGGCTCTCGCGCCGTGCCCAGCGGGCCACCCCACCGAGCACGGCGAGCGTCAGCAGGGTGACGGCGACGAGCTGCCAGAAGCCGCTGCGCGCGTACTCGGCGTAGCTGAGCCCGGCGGTGCGCAGCACGTGCCGCTGGCCGCCGAACAGCACGGTGAACTGCACCGCCACGAAGCCGGCGAACAGCAACGTCAGGGCCGTGATGACCGGTGCCCACTCCACCATGCCGAGGCTGCGCCGGGTCGGCCGGTCCACGCTGGACAGGTCCGGCGGCGCGGAGAGTGTCCAGACGGCCGCCACGACGCAGAACGCACCGACCGTGGCGAGGAAGATCCAGCGGAACACCGTACCGATGCTGACCTCGGGCACGATCGCGCCGAGGACCACCGAGAAGGCGCCGTCGGCCGACGCGAGCAGCGTGCCGAACACGATCAGCGCGGCGACGGTGGCCGCGACCGAGCCGACCATACGGCGGACCAGCCCCGGGTCGGCGCCGGACCGGAAGTGGGCCCGCACCCAGGGCAGGCCCCGGATCGCCGCGACCGGTCCCGCGACGAGGCTGAACAGGATCGACCGGACGCCCCGACCGCCGATCACGGCGAGGGCCGCGCAGCCGAGCGCGCCGAGGACGCAGAACGTCACCAACCACCACGCGTTGCGCAAGGCCAGCACCGCCAGCAGCGCCAGCGCGGCGGCGGCCCAGCCGGCGCGGACCCACCGCTCGGTGCGCGGCAGTTCGGTGACCGCGCGGCGGATCGCGATCACCACGCCGACGGTCAGGGCCAGCCAGCCCAGGAACCAGCCGATCCCGGTGCGGCTGAGCGGCACGAAGAACGCCAGCCCGAGGGCGCCGGCGAGGACCGCGGCGGGCACCGCGCGCCCCTGCGCGGGCTTCGGCCCGGGCCAGTGCCGCTGGAACCACGACGGCCCCGGCGGTGCCGGCCGGTAGAAACCACCGGACATCCCCGGGTACGGCGGAACGCCGGGCCGGCCGGGCCCCGTGGCGTACGGCATGGGGTGACCGGGTGCGGGTTGGGCCGTCACCGTGGCGACGGACGCCGCTGCCGGGCCAGCGGTCGGGGGAGTGGCGCCGGCCGGGGACGCGCCGGCCGAGGCGGACGTGCCGCCGGGAGCCGCCGACGTGGCGGCCGTAGCGCCGCCGGTGGCCGTCGGAGCGGCGTCGGCTGCCGACGCGGCCGGTGCGGCTTCGGTCACCCGGGCACCGCCGGTCGTCAGGGGCACGGCGACCGGGGCGGTCGGCGTCGTGGCCGCCGGAGCGCCGGCCGGCACCAGGGGGAGGAACACCGCGTAGCCGCGGGTGCCCACCGGGAGGTTGACCGGGATCGCCCACGCCGGCTGGCCCTCGGGCCAGGGGAAGGCGCCAAGAGCGTCGGCGGTGGCGGGCACGGCCAACAGGTACGGCGGGGTGCTGCCGCCGGCGGAATCCTCGGCGGGCGGTCGGGGCGCCGGTGGTGGCTGGGTCACGGCACACTCCTTGATCACGGGGTGGGCACACTGTACGGCTCCTCCGCCCGCCCCGCCGCCCCGCCTTCCGCGCCGGCGCACCCGCCGGCGCACGCACCGCGCGCCCGCCGCCGTGACCGGAACCGGTCAGCGTCCACTTCGGGACTGAGCCGTCCTCACCTTCCGCGCGACCCTCACCGGTGAACCCCGAACCTGATCGGAGGACCGATGACGACCCATCCCCGATGGCGGTCGACCGGGGCCACGCTGGTCGTGGCCGTGATCGCCGCCCTGGTCGCCGCCCTGCTGCCCGCCTCGCCGGCGCTCGCCCTGCCCTCGGGCAGCGGCTGGTCGGCCTCGTGGAGCTACTACCACCCCACCGCCTACCAGTACGCGGGCACGCTGCCCGGCGTACGGCTGACCGGCTACGCCACCGACAACTCGGGCGTCTCGAGCACCCTCGGCACGATCGAGGACACCGCCAACGACAGCCGCTGCGCCCGCGTCATGCTCTACGCCAACGGGGTCGGCTACATCGCCGACCGGACCACCTGCGGCAACGGGAGCTACCTCACCTACAGCACGGTCAGCTACCAGCAGGGGCTGCTCGTGATCGTCTACCGGATGATCCAGGGGACGAGCACCCACGACAAGGGCTTCCACCTCTACATCCCGCCCTCACTGAGCGACGCGCAGTTGCGGACGGTCGGCACCGGCGCGAGCTGGTCGTACTACACCTCGACCTCGTTCCAGTACTCGATCATCCGTCCCGGTGTACGGCTGACCGGCTACGGCTCGCACCAGTACACCGACCAGCGCTCGTCCCTGAACACAGTGGAGAAGACGGCGACCACGCTCGGCTGCGCCAGCGGGCGGGTCACCGGCGGGACCACCACGAGCGGCAGCACCTGCGCGAACGGTGGCAGCACGTCGTTCACGCGGTTCGACCACACGAACAACCTGGAAGCCTCCGCCTGCTACCAGCCGACCCTCGGCACCCAACGCTGCCTGGCCCTGAACATCCCCGAACCCTGGTAACGCCACCCTCCACACGCGATCTTGCAGTTTCCGCCCCCGCAGATCGGTCCTAAAGCCGCAAAAAGAGGGCCGAAACTGCAAGATCGCGGCGAAGGGTGGGTTAGGACAGGACTGCCGTGGGGCCGCCGGTGCTGCCGCGGTCGTCCAGGAGCAGGGGGGTGGGGCCGGTGACCTTGTAGCGGATGTGGGTTACGTCGGGGGAGGGGACGACTCGGGTCGGGGTCAGTTCGATGGCTTCCTTCTCGCCGAGGTTCAGGTCGGCGTCGAGCAGCCGCAGGCCGGTGCCCAGCACGACCGGCACGATGTGCAGCTCCAGCTCGTCGAGCAGGCCGGCGGCGAGGACCTGCCGGACCAGGCTGCCGCCGCCGGCCACCGCCACGTTCTTCCCACCGGCGGCGGCGCGGGCCTGCGCGACGGCGCTGGCGATGCCGTCGGTGACGTACGTGAAACTGGTGCCGCCGTCGCGCACCAGGGTCTCCCGGGGCCGGTGGGTGACGACGAAGACGGGCGCCCGGAACGGCGGCTACGCACCCCAGGGCACCTCGCCGCCGTCGGCCATGCGGCGGCCCATGACGTACGCGCCGGCCGCGGCGAAGCTCTCGGCGACGATCTCCGAGTTGGTGTCGTGCGTGCCGCCGCCGAAGCCCTGCCGCTCGCGCCAGGCCATGGCGTCGGTCACCCACCGGGTGACGCGGAAGAAGCCGGCCGCCTCCGCCGACTCCATCCAGTGGCCGTCGCCGGTGTGGCGGGGGCCGGCGTAGAACCCGTCCAGCGACACGGACAGCTGTGCGGTCACCTTGGTCATCGCGGATCGTCCCTCTCGTCTGCGGGCACCTCGTGGTGCCTGTTCGCGGAGGGATCGGAGCGGGCGCGGGTCGTTCGACACGGCGTTGATGTGACCCGGCTCACATCAGCCGGGCGGCCTGCCGGACGAGGAAACGCCGCTCGGGCAGGCTGCCGGCGAGCCGGGCCGCCTCCCGCCACTCCCGGGCGGCCGCCTCCCGCTCACCGGCCCGCTCCAGCAGGTGCGCGCGGACCGCCAGCAGCCGGTGGTGCCCCGCGAGCGGCCCGTCCGCCAGCTCCCGCACCAGGTCCAGACCGGCGGCCGGCCCCCGCACCATACCGAGCGCGACCGCCCGGTTCAGGGTCACGGCCGGGCCGGGGGCGAGCCGTTCCAGCAGCTCGTACAGGCCCAGGACCTGCGGCCAGTCGGTCTCCTCGGCGGACGGCGCCTCGGCGTGCACGGCGGCGATGGCGGCCTGCACCTGGTACGGGCCGACCGGCGCGGTCGACAGCGCATGGGTCAGCAGCGCGGTGCCCTCGGCGATCGCGGAGCGGTCCCAGCGGGTCCGGTCCTGCTCGGCCAGCGGCACCAGCTCGCCCTCCGGCCCGGTACGGGCCGGTCCCCGCGCCTCGGTCAGCAGCATCAACGCGAGCAGGCCGGCCACCTCACCGTCGGCGGGCAGCCGCCGGTGCAGCCGCCGGGTCAGGCGGACGGCCTGCCGGGTCAGGTCGACCCGGCGCAGCGCGGGCCCGCTGCTGGCCGCGTACCCCTCGTTGAAGATCAGGTAGAGCACGTGCAGGACCACCGTGAGCCGTGGCTCCCGCTCCGGCTCGGGTGGCAGTGCGAAGCGGGCACCCGCCTCCCGCAGCCGCTGCTTGGCCCGCACGATGCGCTGCGCCATCGTCTTCTCGGGCACCAGGAAGGCGGCGGCGATCTCCGGGGTGGTCAGCCCGCCGACCGCCCGCAACGTCAGCGCCACCTGCGCCGACGGTCCCAGCGCCGGGTGGCAGCAGAGGAACAGCAGTTCCAGCAGGTCGTCGCGGGCGGGCTCGGCGTCCGGCGGCGGCGCGAGCAGTGCGTCGCGGGGTGTCGCGTCGACGGCGGCCCGCTCCCGGCGCTGGCGGGCGGCGTCGGCGCGTACCTGGTCCACGTAGCGGCGGGCGGCCACCGTCCGCAGCCAGCCCGCCGGGTGCTCCGGCACGCCGTCGGCGGTCCAGGTCTCGAACGCCGCGAGCAGGGCCTCCTGCACGGCGTCCTCGGCGCGGGTGAAGTCGCCGTACCGGCGTACGAGGGCGCCGAGGACCTGCGGCGCGAGGTCGCGCAGCAGGTCGCCGACGCGGTCGTCGCCGGTCAGAGGTCACCGCCGGTGCCGGTCATCAGCGGCCACACCTCCAGGCCGCCGCCGCTGCGGCCGCTGCCGAACCGCAGGGCCGGGTACGACCGCGCGATCTCCAGCGCCCGCTCCTCGCTGTCGACGTCCACCACGAAGTACGAGCCCACGTACTCCTTCGCCTCCAGGTAGGGGCCGTCCGTGACCACGGGCGCGTCGCCCACCATGCGGACCGACCGGGCCCGGGACACCAGCCCCTGGCTCTCCACCAGCTCGCCGGAGGCGCGCAGCGCCTCGTTGAACGCGTCGACCTCGCCGATCAGCGTGGTCAGGTCGCCGGCGGGCAGACTGTTCCAGATCTCCTCGTTGCCGTAGATCAGCATCAGGTACTTCACCGCAGGCTCTCCTCTCGACGCACGTCATGCGGCGTGCCGCAACCAGCTGGGCGACACGACGGAGTCGGATACCGGACAGGACGCCGGGCACCTCGCCGTCGCACTGTTGTAGCAGGTGAGAGGCGTAAGGATGGCGGGCCACATCCCGATCCTCGGGCCCGGCGGGGACAGCACCGTTCCCGCCGACACCGCCGCCACCGAGCCCGGCCGCGTCGCCGCGGCAAATCCGGCGCAGCGCACCGCCGGCTCCGCCCCACGGGCCGCGCTCCGCCCGACACCGGGCCCGGGCGCCCGGGCCCGGTGTCGCCTCCGGACACCGACGTCGCCACCTTCGACAGTTCCGACCCGCCGCGCCGACGCGGCCGGAACGACCGCTGCCCACCGCCGTCGCGCACGGCGCCGCGCAGGACCAGACCCTACCCGTACGGCCGCACCGCCGGTCCCGCCGTCGCACGCGGGCCGGGCGGCCCGCCGTACCCGATGACCGGCCGCCGCGGGCTGACCCCGGCGGGGCCGGTCGCCGCCCGAGATCCACCCCCGGCCGGGCCGGCCGGGCGCGGAAGCCCGCCGGCCGCCGGTAGAAGAGCATGAGAGGAGACGGCGATGGCCGCTCCCACCGTGACCGCCGCCCTGAACGCGGCGGTCTACTCTCCCGGCGACCAGATGACGCTGACCGTGACGTACGGCGACGCGGACACCCGGCCGGTGACCGTCACGGTCGTCGTCACCGACGCCCAGGGCAACAGCAGCGCCCCGGCGCGGGTCACCGCCGTCATCGACCCGCTCACCGTCACCGTCACCGACGACTCCGGACGCATCTGGACGAAGCTCTCGGACAACGGCATGGTGGCCGTCTACCGGGCGGTGGCGTGATGCCCCGGGTCACCGTCACGGTGCGCGACAACGGCGGGCGCACCGCCACCGCCACCGCCGACTACACGATCGCCCCGCCGGTGCTCGGCGGCTACTACCTCGCCGGTAACGCCGACCCGACGGCCGACATGGCGGGCGGCAACATCCGCTCGCTGACCCAGTACCGCAGCTTCGCCGACGGCTACGTCTTCCCCGGCTGGAACCGGCCGTGGCTGGTCGACCTCGGCAAGGCCGGAGTGAAGATCAACATGGTGCTGGAGCTCAAGCACTACGGCGCCCCGAACACCGACGCGCAGACCTTCACCGTGGACGGCGTGCGCTACACCGTCCCGGCGCCCGCCATGACCATCCAGCAGCGGCCCGGGACGACCTGGCCGAGGGCGTACGGCTACAGCCAGGTGCTCGCCGGCCAGTGCGACGGGCTGTTCGCGCGGGCACTGTCGCAGTACCGGACGATGGGCTTCGGGGTGAACATCCAGCTCGCCTCCGAACTGGACACCGACCACGAGTTCGGCACCACCGAGGCGGGCAAGGCGTACACGTGGGCGGAGTCCGACGCCCGCGCGGTGCAGGCCGTCACGTACGTCGTCAACTGGTTCAAGGCGCGCGGCCTGCCCGCCGGCACCACCTTCTCGGTGGGACTGGGGGGCTTCGACCGGGCCTGCTACCAGCGCACCCACCCCGAGGCGCTGATGGCCAAGCTCGACTTCCTCCAGTGGAACGTCTACGCCACCGACCCCACCCACACCGCGCTGGCCCGCTTCCGCCGTACCAAGGACTGGGCGGTCGCCGACCTCGGCCCGGTCGCGCTCTCCCGGCCGGTCCTGATCGCCGAGTGGGGGGTCCGGGCGGCCGAGATCCCCGACCAGGCGGCGTGGATCCGCACCGTCCCGGCGGCCATCGCCACGCTCAACGCCGAGCGCGGACCCCGGATCGTACGGACGAACTACTTCAACTCCGGCTGGGGCACGCTCTCCCCGAAGGCGACCGGCCTGGCCGCCTTGAAGGCCGCGTACGCCACCCGGCCGTACGTGTGACACCGCGTGCCGGGCTCCGGTCGGCCCGGCGTCCGGCGGTAAATCGCTCGCCCGGACCCCCGGGATCTGCCAGCGTGGGCTACGACGGCACCACCGGCGACGGGAGCAGGGACGATGCGCGGACTCGAAAACTTCCTTCCCATCCGGATGCGAGCTTTCGAGGACCCGTCATCGCATGGAGACCGTCAACATCGGCATTCTGGCGCACGTCGACGCCGGTAAGACCAGCCTGACCGAGCGGCTGCTCTTCGACACCGGCGTCATCGACCGGCTCGGCAGCGTCGACGCCGGCACCACCCGCACCGACACCGGCGAGATCGAGCGCCGGCGCGGCATCACGATCCGCTCGGCGGTGGTCGCGTTCACCGCCGGCGGCCGCCAGGTCAACCTCGTGGACACCCCGGGGCACAGCGACTTCGTCGCCGAGGTGGAGCGGGCCCTCGGCGTGCTCGACGGCGCGGTCCTGGTGCTGTCGGCGGTCGAGGGCGTCCAGCCGCACACCCGCGTCCTCATGCGGACCCTGCGATCGCTGCGGCTGCCGACGCTGCTCTTCGTCAACAAGGTCGACCGTGCCGGCGCCCGCACCGAGCCGCTCGTCGCGGAGATCCGCCGGCTGCTCACCCCCGGCGTGGTGCCGATGGGCACGGTTCGCGGGGCCGGCACGCCGGCGGCCCGCGTCGAGGCGTACGACCAGCGCGACCCGGCCGCCGTGGTCGAGTGGGCCACCGTGCTCGCCGACCACGACGACGAGCTGCTCGCGGACCTGGTGGAGGAGCGCGCCCCCGACCCGGACCGGGTGGCCGCCGCCCTGCGGGCGCAGACCGCCGCCGGGCTCGCGTGCCCGTTGCTGTTCGGCTCGGCGATCACCGGTGCCGGCGTACCCGCGCTGGTCGCCGCGCTCGGCGACCTGCTGCCGCCCGCGCCGCCCGCCGAGCCCGACCTGCGGGCCCGGGTCTTCGCCGTCGAGCGCACCGAGCGCGGGGAGAAGGTCGCGCTGGTGCGCTCGTACGGCGGCGAGCTGGCCCGGCGGCAGCGGGTCACCGTGCACCGCCGGGAGCCGGACGGGCGGCTCGGCCGGCACCGCGCCCGGGTCACCGGCGTGACGGTCGTCGGCGCGCCCGACACCGGCGTGCTCACCGCCGGCCGGATCGCCCGGCTGCACGGGCTGCCCGGCGCGCGCATCGGCGACCAGCTCGGCACACCGGAGAACGGGAAGGCCGGACGGTACTTCCCGCCGCCGACCCTGGAGACGGTGATACGGGCGCGCCGGCCGGAGCAGGCGGAGGCGCTGCACGCCGCGCTGCTCGACCTCGCCGACGCGGACCCGCTGATCCGCACCCGACCGGCCCCGGGCGGCGGCACCGGGGTGCTGCTCTACGGCGACGTGCAGCGCGAGGTACTGGCGGCGACGCTCGCCGGGGCGTACGGGGTGGAGGCGGAGTTCACCCCCGGTGACCTGGTGCACGTCGAGCGCCTGGTGGGCGCCGGCGAGGCGGTGGAGATCATCGGCAACGGCTTCCTCGGCACGGTCGGCCTGCGGGTCGAGCCGGGGGAGGGGGTGACCTACCGGCTGGCCGTCGAGCTGGGCTCGTTGCCGCTCTCCTTCCACGCGGCGATCGAGGAGACCGTGTTCGCCGCGCTCGACCAGGGCGTGCACGGCTGGCCGGTCACCGACGTGGCGGTCACGCTGACGCACAGCGGGTACTGGTCGCCGGTGAGCACGGCCGGCGACTTCCGGGACCTCACCCCGTACGTGCTCATGCAGGCCCTGGCGCGGGCCGGCACCCGGGTCCACGAGCCGTGCCACCGGTTCGACTGCGAGGTGCCGGCCGACACGCTCGGGCCGGTCACGGCGTACCTGGCGCGGGTCGGCGGTCGGGTCGACGGCACCGAGCCGGGCGGCGACACCTGGCACGTGACCGGCGAGGTGCCGGCCCGGTGCGAGGCGCAGGTCCGCCGGCGGCTGCCCGACCTCACCCGGGGCGAGGGGCTGTGGTCCTCGGTGCCGCACGGCGACCGCCTCGTCGTCGGGGAGCCGCCCCGCCGGCCCCGCAGCGACGGGAACCCGTTCGACCGGGTCGAGTACACCCGCTTCCTCGCCCAGCGCCAGCTCGCCGCCACGGCGGGCCGGTGACGTCAGTTTCCGGTCAGCCGCTCCGCGTACGCGTCGCGCAGCCCCGGCCAGCCGAAGTCCATCGCCTCGGCGCCCCGGATCGGACCGACCGGGTCACCGGCGAGCAGGTGGTCGGCGACGTCGAGGCAGAGGTGCCAGCCGGCCGCCACCATCGGTGCCATGCCGCCGTCGGCCAGGGTGTGGCGCAGGGTCAGGCGGGTCCCGGTGGCGGTCTCGGTCAGTTCCCAGCACAGCAGGTCGTCGCCCCACGTGTACTCCAGGACGTGCGGGCGCTCGGCCCGGCGGACCGTGGCCCGGTGCCGCTCGGTGGTCTCACCGTCGATCATGGTGAGCGTCGTGTCGCCGGGGGAGCCCAGGTCGCGGTCGGCGAGGAACGGGGCCCACTCGGCGAGCCGGCCGGGCTCGGTCAGCGCCGACCACACCGCCTCCGGCGGGTGGCGCAGGTCGCGGACGAACACGACGGTGCGGCGACCGCCGCCGGTCTCCAGGGAGACGTCGGCCGGCGGGGTCGGGCGGAAGTCGGCGCGGTCCATCACGGCTCCTGACTGTCGAGGTGGCGTTCCAGGGCGTCCAGGTGGCTGGTCCAGAGCCGTCGGTACGGCGCCAGCCACCCGTCGACCGCCTGCAACGGCCGGACCTCGATCCGGTAGATGCGCTGCTGGGCGGCGGTGCGAGAGCTGACGAGGCCGGCCTCGCGGAGCACCCGCAGGTGCTTGGAGACGGTCGGCTGACTCACCCCGAGGTCGGTCACCAGCTCACCCACGCTGCTCTCGGCCCGGCGGAGCCGGTCGAGGATCCGGCGCCGGGTCGGCTCGGCGAGGACCGTGAAGGCGTCGGCTGTCACCCGCCCATATTCCGCCAGCGACATATGCCTGTCAAGGCATGTACGGTCGTCGGGCGTCGCCCCGGCGATCTCCCTATGCTCGGGACCATGGAACTGCGGATCTTCACCGAACCCCAGCAGGGCGCCACGTACGACGACCTGCTCGCCGTGGCCCGCCGCGCCGAGGAGACCGGCTTCGCCGCCTTCTTCCGCTCCGACCACTACCTGAAGATGGGCTCGGTGAGCGGCGAGCCCGGCCCGACCGACGCGTGGACCACCCTCGCCGGGCTGGCCCGCGACACCCGGTCGATCCGGCTCGGCACGCTGATGACGGCCGCCACCTTCCGGCTGCCCGGGCCGCTCGCGATCACCGTCGCCCAGGTCGACCAGATGAGCGGCGGCCGGGTCGAGCTGGGCATCGGCACCGGCTGGTACGCCGAGGAGCACACCGCGTACGGGATCCCCTTCCCGGCCCTCGCCGAGCGGTTCGACCGGCTGGAGGAGCAGCTCGCGGTCATCACCGGCCTGTGGGAGACCCCACCGGGCGGGACGTTCGACTTCGCCGGGCGCCACTACCCGGTCAGCGGCTCGCCGGCCCTGCCGAAACCGGTGCAGACCCCGCGCCCGCCGATCCTGCTCGGCGGCATGGGCCCCAAGCGCACGCCGCGCCTCGCCGCCCGCTACGCCGACGAGTTCAACCTGCCGTTCGCCTCGGTCGAGGACTCCGCCGCCCAGTTCGCGCGGGTCGGCGCAGCATGTGCCGACCTCGGGCGCGACCCGGCCACGATGACCTGGTCCAACGCGCTCGTGCTCTGCTGCGGGCGGGACGACGCCGAGGTGGCCCGCCGGGCCGCCGCCATCGGCCGGGAGCCGGACGAGCTGCGGGTCAACGGCCTGGCCGGCACCCCCGCCGAGATCGTCGACAAGATCGGCCGGTACGCCGAGACCGGCAGCCAGCGGATCTACCTCCAGGTGCTCGACCTCGCCGATCTGGACCACCTGGACCTGGTCGCCGCCGAGGTGCTGCCCAAGGTGTAGGGCCTGTCCCGGCGCGGCCCGGCGGTGACCGCCGTACGCGCCCTCGGGCTCAGCCCGCCCGGTGAGCGGCGGCGGGGTCGCGGAGCACGGTGTCGAGGCGGCCGTCGCGGTCGCTGTCGACGTACGTGACGTCGGGGACGCCGTCGCCGTCGAGGTCCACCTGCACCACGTCGGCGACGCCGTCCCCGTCCAGGTCGGTGACCACCTCGACGACGCCGCTCAGGTGGTGCGTGACGATGGACCGGCCCTCCGCGCGTGGCGGCGGCCCGGGGTGCGGCACCGGCGTCGGCGCGGGCGGCGGCGCCGGAGTCGGCTGCGGCCCGGGGGTGGTGTCCGGCG
The DNA here is from genome assembly GCF_012034245.1 of Micromonospora thermarum. Taxonomy (GTDB): domain Bacteria; phylum Actinomycetota; class Actinomycetes; order Mycobacteriales; family Micromonosporaceae; genus Micromonospora; species Micromonospora thermarum. The sequence continues at coordinate 50,467 of NZ_JAATEO010000012.1, forward strand.
GCGCACTCGCCGGCAGCACACCGACCCCGGTCGGATCCATCTCCTCCTCGGAGGGGAAGACGTCGCCCCGCGGAGCGGGATCACGGTAACTACTCATCCGCCCCCATTTCCCCACCCGAGCCCGCGATAACCGCCCACCATCCCCCCGCCGCATCACCCCGCCTCCGGCTCGCTCCGTTGATCATGAAGTTAGCGGGCGATCTGGAGATCCAAGCACCCGCCAGCTTCATGATCGAGTGCGGGCGGCGCGGGGGCAGTCGCGCGGGCGGGTGAGGGAGGCGCGGGGGTCGTGACGGCCGTGGAGGCACGGCTCGCGCCGTTCACGCCGCGCCCGCACTGGGGCAAGGTCTTCGGGCTGGCGCCGGCCGCGGTCGCCGCGGCCTGGCCGCGGTACGCCGACTTCGTCGCCCTGGCGACCCGGCTGGACCCGACCGGCACGTTCCGCACCGAGCTGCTCGACCGCTACTTTCCCCGCCCCTGAGCGCCGGCGCCGACTGTCGGAAAGCCGCCTCCGCGCTTTTCGACTTCCCGACGGACCGGTTCCGTGATTGCCTCGTGAACGACATGGACGTCCACAAGGGATGGAATGACATGACCGACCCCTCCGGCACGGATCTCCGGCTGACGCCGATCGACAACCGGGCCCTGGCCCCGATCACGGTCGTCGCCCAGTGCCTGGACAACCAGTGGGTCACCCAGGACCTGCTCGCCCGGCTGGTCGCGCGGCGGGAGTCGTACCGGGAGGTGGAGCAGCGCCGCCGCCGCGACGCCCGAGCCGAGTACCTGCGCGCGATCCTCAACGCCGAGCAGGTGGTGGTGAACCGGGCGTACTTCTTCAACAACCCCGTCGTCCACCGCGACTTCACAACGGACGGGCCGCAGCGGGCGGCGTTCCGGGCGCTGCTGGCCGACGGCGTTCTCGTGCCGTTCCTCCTGCGCGAGCGCAGCCTGGCGGCGGAGCCCGGGTTCGGGGTGGACAGCGCGGGCTGGTCGGGCTGGTTGCGGCTGCTCGGCGAGGTGGACGAGGTCCGCTGCCTGCGGCTGTCGTGGGACGACGCGGAGAACGAGCGCCTCACCGAGCGCTGCATGTTCGCCGAGTTCCGTCGCTTCCTGCTCCAGCTCGCCGCCTTCGACCTCGAGGAGCTCCGGCGCGACCTTCGGCTGCCGGAGGAGAGCCGCCCGGTGCTGCGCCGGCGGATGCAGGAGGTGACGCTCTGGGCGGTGGAGGCGGAGCAGGCCACCCGGGAGGGGTTCTACCGGGAGTTCCTGGTGGAGCCCGGTACGAATCCGGCCGAGGGCCGGTTCCGTTCCGCGCCGCTGGTCGGCCAGCTCAAGCAGCTGGTCGACCTGCGTTACAACACCACGCTGCCGGACGCCGTCGACGGGTACGCGCTGATCCCCGCCGACTCCCTGCGCCGCACCGCCATGCAGGAGTACCGGCGGGAGCGGCCGCCGGACCGGAACCTGGACGACCTGCTCACCCTGGTCCGGACGCTGCGGCCGTACGCCTTCGACCTGGCCCAGCTGCCGCTGCGCCTCGACCTGACCGGGCTGGAGCTGCACCACGTCCGGCAGGCCCGGGACACCGACGAGTGGCGGGAGTACGTGGCCGCCCTGCGGGAGCTGCTCGCCGAGCCGCTCGACTTCGTCACCCGGGCGCAGCAGGTGTACGACCGCTATGTCGCCCTGGCCCAGCGGCTGGCGGGCATCGTCGGGGAACGGCGCCTGGAGCGGGCGCGGGCGTGGGAACCGGTGATCCGGGTGACGGTCGAGGTGCTGGGCAGCACCGCCTCGCTGGTCTTCGACGGTGATCCACGGGTGGAGCTGGTCGGTGACGTGGCCGCCGAGGTGGCCGGGCGGGGCGCCACCGCCGTGGTCCGCTTCGCCGTGGTCAACCGGGACCAGCGCCGCGCCGCCCGAGACCTCGGCACCGGAGTCGACGTTATGCGGGTACACCTCCAACGGGCCGGGGACGACTGGCGGGAGTTGGTGCGCCGGCTGCAGGAGACGGGATTCCCGGTCACCCCGGGTGACACGGGCCGCGACGACGAGCCGAACATCGACCGGCCGCAGGAGGACGAGGGTGAGTGAACCCTGGAGACAGTACGTCGAGCTGCGGCGGCGCCAGCCGGAACTCTTCGCCAACGCGCCCGGCTCGGCGGTGGAGATCCTGGACGAGCCGGAGCAGGTGGCGGCCGCGGAACAGGCCCGGGCGGCCGTCCTGCGCGCCCGTGGCCTGCCGCCGGAGTGGAGCCGGGCCGGGGTGGTCTACCGGGACGACTACGTGACGCTGGTCCGCGATCCGGTCCGCTTCCCGGGTGGCGTGCTCGGGACGTACCTCCGGTCGCTTCCCAGCAGCGGCGAGGACGGCCTGGTCGTGCTGCCGGTGCTCGACGGCACCGTCGTGCTGGTGGAGCACTTCCGGCACACCACCCGCCGGTGGCACCTGGAGGCGCCGCGTGGGTTCGGCGAGGCCGGTGTACCGCCGGAGGAACAGGCGGCGCGGGAGCTGCGCGAGGAGATCGGCGTCGCGCCGGCCCGCCTGGTCGACCTGGGGGTCCTGCATCCGGACACCGGCATCGCGACCAGCACGGTGCGGCTCTACGTGGCCGAGATAACCGAGCTGGGCGATCTGGCGGCCGAGGAGGGCATCCGCGCCGCCCGGACGTACCCGGCGGGGAGGGTCGGCGAGCTGATCCGCGACGGGCTGGTCACCGACTCGTTCACCATCGCCGCCTGGACCCGGGCGTGGCTGCGCGGCCTGCTGAGCGGCGGCCCGGGATCGGTCACGGGTACGGGTCGGTGATCCTCGGAGCTGTCCGGCCCGGGAGTCCCGGAGCTCCGGGCCCGCCTGGCTCCTTAGCGGCCGGGAGCCATCTGCTCCCGCATGCTGCCGCGCTGCACCGCCCGGCTGATGTCGCTCGGCGACACGATGCCCACCAGCCGGCCGTCGGCCACCACGAGCGCCCGCCCGTCGGCGCACTCGCTGAGCCGGGGCAGGAGATCGTTCAGCGACTCGTCGGGGGAGGCGAGCACCAGTTCGTCGGCCCGGCAGGAGACCTCGGCGAGGGTGGTGGCGCCGCGACGGTCGGCCGGGACGTCGCGCACCCGGTCGAGGGTGACCAGCCCGATCGGCCGCCCCTCCTCGGTCAGCGGCAGCGCCGAGTGCCGGTACGCGAACAGGTAGTTGTCGACGAAGTCGGCCACCGTCAGGTCCCCGGAGGCGGTCTGCGGCTGCGGCGTCATCACGTCCGCCACGCGGACGCCGCGCAGGGCGCTGCCCATCCGGGCCTGCCGCTCCTCCATCCCGGCGGCGCCGATGAGGAACCACCCGATCAGGATCAGCCAGAGCCCGCCGAAGCCGGCCCCGGCGAAGAACTGCCAGAACCCCAGGCCGATGAGCAGCGCGCCGAGCACCCACCCGGCCCGGGCGGCCACGACCGACGCCTTCGTCCGGTCGCCGGTCGCCTTCCAGACCGCCGCGCGCAGCAGCCGCCCGCCGTCGAGCGGCGCCGCGGGCAGGACGTTGAAGACGGCCAGCAGCATGTTGATGCCGGCCAGCCAGGCGAGGGAGCCGAGCAGCAGCCCCTCGGAGCCGGCCAGGGCCAGCACCACCGCGATGGCACCGAAGAACATGCCGATGAGCAGGCTCACCAGCGGGCCCACCCCGGCGATGCGCAGCTCCGCACCCGGGTTGGGCGCCTCGCCCTTCAGCTCGGCCACACCGCCGAAGAGCCACAGCGTGATGCCGCCCACCTGGAGCCCGTTGCGCTTGGCGACGATCGCGTGGGAGACCTCGTGGGCGAGCAGGCCGAGGAAGAAGACCACCGCCGCCGCGAGGCCCGCCGCGGCATACGCGATCCACGGCCGGTCGGGGTACGCGCGCGGGAACTGGTTGGCCGACAGCCCCCACGCGATGAGCAGGAAGATGACCAGGACGCTCCAGTTGACCCCGACGGGTACGCCCGCGATCCGGCCAAGCCGGAAACTCGCCCTCATGTTCCGGTCATACCCCCGGAGGCTGCCCCCATGCCAGGGTCGAACGTCACGCGTTCGCACTCCCTGACGGTGTCTTGTTCGAACCGGTCATCGATCAGCCCGACGAATACTGCGACATCGTCTATCGCCTCGACAGTTGGATCGACCCGCCGCAGGATTGTCCCGCGCGCCGGTCCGCTTCGTCGTGACCTGATCGTCACGCGGTCGGGGGTGGCTCCGGCAGTTCGTCGACGACCAGGACCTCGGTGCCGGGGCGTACCTCGGACAGCAGTTGCCGCTGCCCGCTCTTCGTCAGCCGGATGCACCCGTTGGTGGTGTTCCGGCCCAGCTCGCCGTCGTGGTACCAGCTGTGCAGCCCGATGTGCGCGCCGCGCAGGCCGCTCGGCACCGAGTCGGGGTCGTCGGGGATCGCACCGAGCGCGAAGATGTCCACCCCGCCGTACACCGAGTCGGGCGGCTCGGTGCGACCGAGGACGAAGGTCCGTCCCAGCGGGGTCTCCTGGCCGCTCTGCCCGAGGCTGACCTGCCACGACCGGACGGCCCGGCCGTCCCGGTACCACGTCAGCCGGTGGTGCCGGCGCTCCACCACGATCTGGTCGCGCAGGGGCACGGTGGTGAAGCCGCCCGGCGGCAGCCACGCCAGGGTGCGGTTGGCCGAGGGGAGCAGCACGGCCGTCCACCCGGTGCGGCGCTCGACCACGGGCATGGTCAGTTCGACGCCGTTGATGGTGGGGGCGAGGAAGGCCACCGGCTTCCCGCCGGGTTCGGTGTAGGCGGCGATCCGGCGGGTCGGGTGCACGCCTTCGGTCAGGGGCGCGGGGTCCAGCGGCTCCGGGTCGGCGGGGAAGCCGCGGGGTGCCGGGTCGTAGTCGACCACCGGCAGGTCGTCCGGCGCGGGCGCCGCTGCCGGCACGGTCTCCTCGGGTACGGGGGCCTCGGGGCCGTCCGGGGTCTCGGACTCCTCCGGTGCCGGCTGCTCCACGACCGGCTGGGCGGCCGGTGTGGGCTCCGGCTGCGGGGTCAGTCTCCAGCCGGTGATCCCGGCGGTCACCAGCAGCAGGGGTACGCCGACCGCGACGGCGGTCCAGCGGAGGCGCGAGCCGATTCGGTCAAACAGCACGAAACCACTCTAAGGGGTGTCGTGCCAGGAAGGGCCCCTTGTCGCGCAGAACGCGATGACAAGGGGCCTTCCGTGCACCTCAGCTCAGGCGGGCGCCCACGTGGATGGCGATCGCGTCGTGGGCGGGGACGGTGGCGGCGAACCAGCCGTTGGCGTCCACGGTGATCACCGGGCCGCTGCACGTCCCGTTGCTGTACGTGCCGTGGATGACGTCGCAGTACCGGCCGGCCGGCAGGCCGGTGTAGTAGGACCGGCCGGTGATCGCGAAGTCCTCGTCGTTGACGGTGAGGTAGCCCTTGCCGGTGCGGCTGAAGGCGATGTGCTGGTAGCCGTTGTCGTACCAGTTGGCGACCCCGGCACCCTCGGTGGCGTTGCGGAACCCGACCATGTTGGCGATGACCGGCCAGCGGTGCTCGCACTCCCAGCCGGAGTAGCAGGTGGTGTTGAGCGTCCGGCCGGAGGAGTCCTGCGGCGGGCCCTGGTCCCGGTTGCCGAAGGTGTAGCTGGACATGACCGTCGGCGACCCGTACGGCCAGGCCAGCATGAACGCGTTCGCGAGGGCGTAGATGCCCCGGTCGTTGTAGGTCAGCACCCCGCCGAAGTCGCGCTGGGTGTCGTGGTTGTCCACGAAGACCGCCGAGACCGAGCTCGGCAGGTGGCCCCAGCCCTCCCCGAAGTTCCGCAGGTAGGCCAGCCGCTCGGAGCGGAAGACGCGGGCGAGGTCCTTGCCGTAACGGAACTCGTGCACGTCACCGTTGCCGGTGTACTCGTTCGGCGTGATCGGCTCACCGGCGCCGTAGATGACCTCCTGCACGATGTACGCGGACCGGGAGAGCTTGGCCTTGATCGCCGCGATGTCGGCGGCCGGCATGTGCTTGCTGGCATCCATCCGGAACCCGTCGACGCCCAGCGACAGCAGGTCGTTGAGGTACGCGGCCAGCCGCGACCGGACGTACTCCGACTCGGTCTTCAGGTCGGCGAGGTTGACCAGTTCACAATTCTGGACCTCCCACCGGTCGCCGTAGTTGCTGATCTCGTTGCCGGGGCGGCCGCAGTAGTGGAAGTCCTGCGACTGGTAGGTGCCGGGGTAGTCGTAGTGGCTGAACGACGAACCGGCCCAACCGGTGCCCGGGGTGTCCTGCCCGGACATGTGGTTGACGACGGCGTCGACGATCACCTTGACGCCGGCGGCGTGGCAGGTGTCCACCATCGACGTGAACTGCGCGCGGGTGCCCTTGCGGGACTCGATCCGGTAGCTGACCGGCTGGTACGAGACCCACCACTCGGAGCGCCGGACGTGCTCCTGGGGCGGCGAGACCTGGACCCAGCCGTAACCCTTGGGGCCCAGCGTCGACTGGCACTCGCTCGCGACGGAGGTCCAGTTCCACTCGAACAGGTTGGCGATGACCTTCTTGGTGCCGGCCGGGGCCGCGGCGGCCGGGGGTGCCGCCACGACGGCCGGGAGCAGTACGCCCGCGATCGCGCCCAGGGCGACGATCGCCGACCGGAGTCGACGTCGATGCATCGGATTCTCCCTACGGGGGTGTGGGGGGATAGGTGGTGGTGGAGCCGTGGGAGGGTTTCCAGCTGCCGGTGTCTTGCACCGGAGGGCTGAAAGTTTCCGAAACTTTACAAGCGTGTTGCAAGGCCTGTCAATGTATGCGCATTCATCACTGCGTCGGTCGGTCGCAGGCGCGTACACGCGCCGGATGGCCGGTCGGTTCGACGGCCCGCGCGGAAATTCTTGGCCGACCGGTGATCCGGTGGCCCGGCCCGTCCGTACTGGAGGAGGGAGCAGGGTCGGCCGGTGGCGCGCCACCGCGAGACGATCGAGGAGCAGATGGCCCCGGCACAGCAGAAACAGAAGGCGGCGACCGTCCGGACCAGCACCAGCCGCCGGGGGGTACGCGCCCCGTCGCGGTCCGCGTTCGTCCTGTTGACCGTCTCCGCGCTCGCCGCGTTGTGGGCCGTCACCATGCTGACCGGCGTGGGCGGGGCGATGTACTCGTACGGCTTCTTCTTCACCGAGTTCTTCGCCGGGGTGATCGCCCTGGTGTCGCTCAGCCTCACCGTGATGCTGGGACTGCTCGCCACCGACCGGCTCGTGCTGATGATCCGGCACCGGGTGCTGCTCCAGTCCGCGCACCGGGCGACCGGCGTCCTCGGCGTCGCCGGGCTGGTCTTCCACGTCATCACGAAGATCGCCACCGGGCGGGCGGGGAGCACCGACGCGGTGGTCCCGTTCGTCAGCGGGCGCGGGCTCTACGTCGGCCTCGGCACGGTCGCCGGGCTGCTGATGGTGAGCGTGCTCTGGACCGGCATCATCCGCGCCCGGTTCGCCGGGGTCGGTCCGAAGTGGCTGTGGCGGACGCTGCACTCCGCCGCGTACGCCGCATGGCCGTTCGCGATCTTCCACGGCCTCAACGCCGGCCGGCCGGCGAAGCCCTGGGTGGTGTTCAGCTACCTCGCCTGCGTGCTGCTCGTGGTGCTGGCGCTGCTGGTCCGGGCCTCGGTGTACCTGGGCCGGCGCAGCCGGGAGCAGCACCAGGCCGCCGCGATGAACAAGGCGATGACCGCGCGGGTGACCGAGGACGGCAAGGGGCGTCAGCTCCTCGGCGCGCTCGCCCGCAAGCGCGACGGCGACGACCGGCGCGAGACGCGGGGCGGGCGGGCGTCGACGTGGTCCGAGACCACCCTCGCCGGCTCCTGGAGCGCGCCCGGCAGCCGCCGCCGCGATCCCGAACGGTTCACGGTGCCGGTGGTGCCGGAGCCCGGTTCGCTGCGCGAGCCGGCGCCGAGCCGTGGCCGCCGCGACGAGGTCGAGCCGGCGCCGGCCCGCCGCGGCGAGCGGCCCGCCCGCCGCCGGTCGGAGGAGCCGGCGCCCACCCGGTCCCGGCGGCGCACGGAGGAGCGCGAGCCCGTGGTGGCCCGCCGCGACGAGGAGCGGGTGCCCCGGCGGCGCGAGGACGAGTACGAGTACGAGTCGCGGTCCCGCCGGCGCGACGAGGAGCCGGTCGGCCGGCGCCGGCGCGACGACGACGAGGTCCGCCCCTCCCGCCGGCGCCGGGACGAGGTGGACGCCGGCACCCGGTACTCGGTGCCGCCGGAGCGCCGCCGCGACGAGCCGGAGGAGCCGTGGACCAGCCCGCGCCGCTGGGAGACCACGACGCCGATCTCGGCCGGACCGATCTCGGCGGGCCCCGTGTCGGCCGGGCCGATCTCCGGCGGGCCGGTCTCCGGCACCCCGGTCTCGTCCGCGCCGCGCAGCGGCGGCGGCCGGCACAGCGCCGAGGATGACGTGCCGGAGGAGGCGGACTACTGGCGGCCGCCGGCCCGCTACATCCCGGAGGACGTCCCGCTGCCCCCGGACGACACCCCGACCCTGGTCGACCTCGCCTCCCGGCGGGCCCGCCGGGAGGCCAAGGACAGCCGGCGGCGGCGCCGGGCGAGCGCGGACGCCGTCGACACCGCGTACTGGGCCGGGCTGCGGGGTGAGGCCAAGTGATGCGGACGACCGTGCCGCCGGTCGCGTGCGTCGGCGAGCCCCGGCTGACCGCGGGCTTCGCGGAGTTCGGCCGGCTCGACCTGTTCGCCCACGAGGAGGTCCACGGCCCGATCGGGCCGATGGAACCGGCGAACCTGCTGCGGCTCGCCGAGGGCATCCAGCTCAAGGGCAAGGGCGGGGCCGGCTTCCCGTTCGCCAAGAAGCTGCGGGCCGTGCTCGAGTCCTGCGAACGGCAGGACGCCTCGGCGATCGTCGTGGTCAACGCCACCGAGGGTGAGCCGGCCAGTTGGAAGGACAAGGTGCTGCTCACCCGCGCCCCGCACCTCGTCCTCGACGGCGCGGCGCTGGCCGCGTACGCGCTGGACGCCGACGAGATCATCATCGGCGTGGCCGACGACGGGGTGGGCCAGGAGTCCCTGATGGAGGCGCTGGGGGAGCGGCGGATGCCGGTGCCGACGAGTGTCGTCACGGTGCCGCACCGGTTCATCTCCGGCGAGGGCGGGGCGCTGGTCAACGGGATCAACGGCCTGCCGCACATCCCGCCGGGCACGAAGAAGCGCTCCAGCGACTCGGGTGTCGGCGGCCTGCCCACCCTGCTCTCCAACGCGGAGACGTACGCCCAGCTCGCGATCGCCGCCCGGCTCGGGCCGTACGAGTACGCGGCGCTCGGCACCGACGACGAACCCGGCACCGTGCTGCTCACCGTCACCGGCGCGGCGAAGCGGCCGGCCGTCGTGGAGTGCGCCGCCGGCACGCCGCTGCGGGAGATCCTCGACCTGTGCGAGGTGCCGGACGGGGCGGGCATCCTCACGGGCGGCTACCACGGCAAGTGGATCACCCAGGAGGCGGCGGACCGGGCCGAGATCTCCCGCAAGGGGCTCGCCGCCGTCGGCGGCACGCTCGGCGCCGGCATCATCGTGGCCCTCGGCCCGGACACCTGCCCGCTCGGCGAGGCCGCCCAGGTGGTCCGCTACCTGGCCGGCGAGTCCGCCGGCCAGTGCGGGCCCTGCAAGATGGGCCTGCCGGAGCTGGCCCGCTCGGTCGACCTCGCGGTCTCCGGTAGCGCCCCGGTGGAGGTCGTCCGGGCCGCCGCCGGCGACGTCAAGGGCCGCGGGGCGTGCAGCCACCCGGACGGTACGGCCCGGTTCGCGCTCTCCGCGATGGAGGTCTTCGCCGAGGACCTGCGGCTGCACGCCACCGGCGACGGCTGCGGCAAGCGGGTCAAGGGTCTGATGGGGCTGCCCGGCGCGCCCGACCCGAACCCGCAGAAGCTGATGCTCGACTGGTCCCGCTGCGACGGGCACGGGCTCTGCGCGCACGTCGTGCCCGACTTCATCCGTCTCGACGCCAACGGGTACCCCGCGTTCCCGGCCACGCCCGTGCCGACCTGGCTCCGCGAGGGGGCGCTCAAGGCGGTCAAGGTCTGCCCCGAGCTGGCCCTTCGGCTGGCCAAGGCCGAGTCGTGACCCCGTACCGAAGGGAGGCCCGGATGCGGACGCTCCGGCGCGGCACCATGGCGGCCGTGCTGGTGGCCGCCCTGCTGGGCACCGCCGCCTGCGGCGGTGACGGTGCGACCACCGCCGCGACCGGCGACGTGGCGTCCCCGACCCCCGCAGCCGCTACGCCCGCCGCGACGGGCTCGCCCTCGGCGGCGAGCGCGTCGCCGCGGCCCGCCACCGTGCCGGAGACGCTGCGCTTCACGGCGAAGACCCTCGACGGCGCGGCCTTCGACGCCGCCGCGCTGGCCGGCAAACCGGTGGTGTTGTGGTTCTGGGCGCCCTGGTGCGCCACCTGCGCGAGTCAGGCGTGGACGGTCGCCGAGGTGGCACCCCGGTACCGCGACACCGTGCCCGTCGTGGGCGTCGCCGGCCTCGGGCAGCAGAAGGCCATGAAGGACTTCGTCACGGAGTTCGAGCTGGCCGGGGTGCCGCAGCTCGACGACCGGGCGGGCGCGCTGTGGCGCCGCTTCGAGGTCGCCGAGCAGAGCACCTTCGTCATCCTCGACCACACCGGCCGAGTAATCCACCAGGGCTTCCTCGACGGCGAGGACCTAACCCGCCGCCTGGCGTCCCTCGCCTGACCCAGTCCCCGCTCCCCGCTCCCCGCTCCCCGCGATCTTGCACTTGTGGCCCTTGATCTGTCCCGTTCGCGGCTTTCGTCGGGGCGGAAAGTGCAAGATCGCGGCGGAGAAGGGGGTCAGCGGGGGGTGAGGCGGTCGGTACCTACGCGGTTCTGGAGGGGCTCGGGGATCACGACGCTGCCGTCGGGCTGCTGGAACTGCTCCAGGATCGCCGGGAAGAGGCGGCTCGTCGCCAGGGCCGAGCCGTTGAGCGTGTGCACGAAGCGGGTCTGCTTGCCGCCCGGCTCCCGGTAGCGGATCGCCGCCCGCCGGGCCTGGTAGTCACCGGCCCAGGAGACCGACGACACCTCCTTGTACTTGCCGGTGCTCGGCATCCACACCTCGATGTCGAGGGTCTTCTTCATCGCCGCGCTGGCGTCGCCGGCCGACAGCAGGCTGCGCTGGTAGTGCAGCCCCAGCTTCTCCACCAGGCTCTCGGCGTGGGCGACCATCTCCTCGTGCGCCGCCTCGGCCTGCTCCGGCAGCGTGAACTGGAAGATCTCCACCTTGTTGAACTGGTGGCCGCGCACCGTGCCGCGCTCGTCCGAGTGCGACCCGCCCGCCTCCCGGCGGTAGCAGGGGGTGTACGCGAAGGCCTTCAGCGGCAGCTTCGCCGTGTCCAGGATCTCGTCCTGGAACGCCCCGAGGATCGCCGTCTCGGCGGTCGGCAGCAGGAACTGCCCGCGCGGCGCCGACGCCCGGTCCACGTGGTAGACGTCCTCGGTGAACTTCGGGAACTGGCCGGCGGCGAAGCCGGCGCTCTCCAGCAGCAGGTGCGGCGGCAGCAGGAACTCGTAGCCGGCCTTGACGTTCTCGTCGATGAAGAAGTTGAGCAGTGCCCACTCCAGCCGGGCGCCCACGCCGGTGTACATCCAGAAGCCGGAACCGCCGAGCTTGACGCCCCGCTCGTGGTCGACCAGCCCGAGCATCCGGGACAGCTCGACATGGTCGCGGACCTTCTCGATCGCCGGAGGCTCGCCGAACGTCTTGACGACCCGGTTGGCCTCCTTGCCGCCGGGCACGACGTCGTCGGCCGGCAGGTTGGGCAGCTCGCTCATCCGGTCGCGCAGGCGGGCCTGCGTCTCGTCCAGCTCGGCCTCCAGCTCGGTGAGCCCCTTGCGGCCGGCCTCTGGGGCGGCGACCTCGGGCTCCCGGCCGGCGCGCTTGGCCTCCGCGTACGCCCGGGCCTCGGCCTTGCGGCGCTGGCGCTCGCCGTCGATCTCGGTGATCAGGCTGCGCCGCTGCTGGTCCAGCTGCTGGATCTCGTCCAGCGCGCGGCTCACCTCCGCCGGGTCCATCCGCTTGGCCAGCGCGGACGCCACCGCGTCGCGATCCTTCCGGATCAACTCCATGTCGAGCATGCTGCTCCGTACGCCTCCGTCCGGACGTCAGGTGGACCTCCAGATGCTACCGTCGCGCCCCGGTCGCTCCGGGCCCGGTCTCGTCGCCGGCGCCGGGCGCCCGGGCCACGACGGCCCGTCAGAGGCGGATCGGCATCAGGATCGAGAAGGCGTCGGCGTCGTCCGGACGGCGGACGGCCAGCGGCGCGATCGGGCCGTCCAGCTCCAGGACGAGCTGGCCCCGGCCGCCCGCGTCGAGGGCCTGGAGCAGGTAGCCGGCGTTCACCCCGATCCGGAACGCGTCCCCGGTCAGCTCGTCCTCGCCGTACAGGCGTACCCCGCCCCGGCCGTCCGGGCCGAGCACACTCACCGGCAGCGGGGCGCCACCGTGCTCCCGGTGGACGACGGGAGCGTCCGGGCTGGTGAGGGCCGCGCGCAGGGCCGCCACGTCGACGGTCGCGCGGTGCGCCGGGCCGCCGGGCGTCGCGCGCAGCAGGCGCCGGTGGTCCGGGAAGTCGTACGGCAGCGTGTCGGCGTCGACCGTACGCCCGGCGACCGTGACCGCGACGGTGCCGTCGCCGACGGTCAGCCGCACGTCCCCGGCGGTGTCGAGCAGCGCGCGTGTCGCGTCGATGAAGCCGGCCGGGACCAGGGCGCGGACGGCCGGCCCGTCCACGTCGGCGCCGACCCGGGCCAGGGCCATCCGGTACCGGTCGGTGCCGACCAACTGCACCCCGTCGGTGTCCACGTCGAGGAGCACACCGGTCAGCGCCGGCAGGTCGGGATCGGTGCCCACCGCGAAGCGGACCGCGTCCACGGCGGCGGCCAGGTCGGTGCCGGACAGGGTGAGGTGGGTGGTCATCGGCTGCTCCTCGGGATCGACGAGGGTACGGATCCGGGAGAGCTCGCGGCGGGCATCGGCGAGACCGTCCTCGAGGCGGCGCAGGTGCGCGTCCAGCAGCCGGTGCGCGACCGCCGGCTCGGACCGCACCGCCGCGGCGATCTCGGGCACCGGCATGCCGACCCGGCGCAGCCCGGCGACCAGCCGGGCCGGACGCACCTGGTCGTCGGTGTACCACCGGTAGCCGGTCACCGGGTCGACGCGGGCCGGCACCAGCACCCCGGCCGAGTCGTAGAACCGCAGGGCACTGACGGTCAGCCCGCTGGCCCGGGCCAGCTCACCGATGCTGCGCAGGTCGCTCTCCACGGCGGTCGATCCTGTGTCCTCGAGCAGGTCGAGGGTCAAGCCGCGGCGCGCACGCGGAAGTCGATGCCGGCCTTCTGGAGCCGGTCCAGCAGGGCGTCGCCCATGGCCGTCACCGGGGTGACCTGGCCGGACGTCGGGGGCAGGTCGTCCAGGGCGAGGCAGAGCGCCGACTCGGCGAGCATCTTCGCGGTCTCGTCGTAGCCGGGGTCGCCGCCGGACACCTCGGTCTCCACCCGCCGCCCGCCGCCCTCGGCCAGGAACCGCACCCGGAACCAGGAGCGGGCCCGCTGCTCGGGGCTCGGGCCCTGACTCGAGGAGAGCCGGCCGAGCAGCCAGCGCCGGGTCGGCGGCACCTTCACGAGACCGACCAGGGCACCCAGCCCGGCCACGCCGGCCAGCACGGTCGGCAGCCGCTTCACCGCCGCGAAGTGGCGGTACCGGAAGTCCGGGCCGTACTCCGGCCGGGCGGCGGCCGAGCGGCGCACCACCTGCGGGTCGATGGTGGGCAGCGGCACGGTCCACATGCGCAGCTCCGGCGACCGGGCGATCCGGCCCGGGACCGCGCGGACCCGCCGGCCCTCCGGGCGGGGCTCCACCGCCCGCCGGGCCTTCGCGGCGCGGCTCATCTCACCGGTACGGGAGAACGCGGTCAGCGCCGAGTGGTACGTGCCGGCGGAGGGCCGCCCGCCCGCGCGGACGAAGCCGTCGACGGTGACCGGGACGTCCGCCGGCAGGTGCTTGAGGGTGAACCAGACGCCCACGTCGTACGGGATCGAGTCGAACCCGCAGGTGTGCACCAGGCGGGCGCCGGTGCGGACCGCCTCGGCGTGGTGCCGCACGTACATCAGGTCGACGAACTCCGGTTCCCCGGTGATGTCGAGGTAGTCCGTGCCGGCGCGGGCGCACGCCGCCACGAGGGGTTCGCCGTGGTGGACGTACGGGCCGACGGTGGTGGCGACCACCCGGGCGCTCTCGGCGACGGTCCGCAGTGACCCGGGATCGGTGACGTCGGCGGTGGGCAGGGGCAGTGCCGCCAGCTCCGGGTCGATCGCGGTGAGCCGCTCCCGGACGGCGGCGAGCTTGGTGGGGTTGCGCCCGGCCAGCGCCCAGCGCAGCCCGGCGGGCGCGTGCCGGGCCAGGTACTCGGCGGTCAGCCCTCCGGTGAACCCGGTGGCGCCGAACAGGACGAGGTCGTACGTCCGCTCCTCACGCATCCGCCGAGTCTGCCACCCCGCCCGGCTCGCGTCGCCCCCCGCCGTCCGCGGCGGCGACGCGGGACGCCCGCTGCGGTGCGCACCGGCCTCACGGGGCGGCCGGCAGGTCCGGGCTGAGCACGGTACGCACGCAGCCGTCACGCCGGTCGCGGAACAGCGCGTACCCGTGCGCGCCCTGCTCCAGCGGCATCCGGTGGGTGGCCAGGTGCTCCGTCCGCAGTTCGCCGCGCGCCATCCGCTCCAGCAGCATCGGCACGTAGTTCTGCCCGTGCTGCCGCGCGCCCCGCACCGACAGCCCCTTGGCGCTGACCGCGCCCAGCGGGAAGGCGTCCACGTGCCCGTCGAACTCGCCCAGCACCACCACCGTGCCGCCCTTGCGGCACGCGTGCACCGCCTCGCGGACCGCCGGCGGCCGCTCCGCCGCGCCGGTGAAGCGCTCCGCGAGGGACCGGATCCGCCCGTCCCAGGCCGGCCCGACCGCCTCCACACACACGTCCGGGCCCCGCCCGCCGGTCCGCTCCCGCAGCTCGGCGGGGACGTCGGCGTGGCGCGGGTCGATGGTCTCCGCGTCGCTGTGCCGCTCCGCCATCCGCAGCCGGTCGTCCTGGTCGTCGACGACGATCACCCGATCCGCCCCGAGCAGCCCGGCGGCCCGGGCGGTGAGCTGCCCGACCGCCCCGGCGCCCCACACCGCCACCACGTCGCCGGGGCGTACCCCGCCCACGTCGGCGGCCATCCAGCCGGCCGGGGCGGCGTCGGAGGCGAAGAGCGCCCGGTCGTCGCTGACCGTGTCGGGCACGCCGAACGCGCCGACGTCGGCGTACGGGACGCGCACGAACTCGGCGTGGCTGCCGGCGAAGCCGCCCGTCGCGCGCGGCCGGCCGAAGACGCCGGGCACCGGGTGCCCGTACGTCGCCTCACCCACCTCCGGCTCGGGGTTGCCGTTGTCACAGCACGACGGGAGCCCGCCCTGGCAGTACCAGCAGGTGCCGCAGGCCACCGAGGCGCTGACCACCACCCGGTCACCGACCCGGTGGCGGCGCACCTCCGGCCCCACCTCGACGACATCACCGAGGAACTCGTGCCCCAGCACGTCCCCCACCGACACGTACGGGGTCCGCCCGGCCAGCAGCGGCAGGTCGCCGCCGCACGTGGCGCTCTGCCGCACCCGAACGATCGCGTCGTGGCCGTTGCGCAGCTCCGGGTCGGGCACCTGCCGTACCGCCACCTGGTCGACGCCCGTCCAGCACAGTGCCCTCATCCCGCCCGCCCCCGGTCCATCGGCGTCCGGTCGGCGCGCAGCACCTCGCCGGTCTCGGCGAGCTGCTTGGCCTGCCGCAGCGCGGCCCGGACCGCGCGGGCGGGATCGTCGCCGACGACGTGCGCGGCGAGCCCCGGGAGCGGGACGCCGGGGCGGGGCCGGGCGGCCAGTTCGGTGCCCCGGCAGCCGGGTGCCGGCCGTACCTCCACCTGGATGGCGCCGCCGAGCCGGCGCAGGGGCTCCGGCCACCGCCCGCCGGGCAGCACCGTGCCGGGTGCCCGGTCCACCGTGACCACCTGCCAGCCACCCGCCGGGTTGCCGCGGACTCCGGGGCCGCCGGCCGGACGTCGGCGCGTCCGGCCCCGGAGCACACGCCCGGACACCGCACCCACCGCCGCACCCGCGAGGGCGCTGCCGGCCACCGTCGCGATCCGTCCCACCTGTCCCTCCCGTCCCGATCCGAGCGCGTCCGGGCACCGTGCCGCGGCGCCCGGCGGGCGCACGCGTACCGCAACATTCGCCCCGGGCGGGGTGAAGCGTGCTCCCCCCGAAGGGGTGAACCGCCGTCGGTCGGGTAACCGCCGGCCGCAGGACCGGGGGAGTGGGCGCGTCCATGGGGGTGGGGCCGGGTGCCGGAGGACCGACGGGAGACCGCAGTCGTCACGGGACCGGGAGCGCCGCTGCTCGCATCCCGGCTCAGCCCACCCGCGCTGCCCGAACCGGTGGTGCTCCGGCCCCGGCTGCTGCGGGCGCTGGACGACGGGACCGCCGCGCCGCTGACCCTCGTCGCCGCGCCGGCCGGCTGGGGCAAGACCACCCTGCTCGCGTCGTGGTTCCGGGCCGCCGGGGCGGCCGGCCGCGATCCGGTCCGGGGCGGCCCGGTGACCGGGGCCGCCGACGGGGCCCGGGACGCACCGCCGACCAGCGCCCCACCCGGGGACTTCGGCGCGGCGGGCCCCGACCCGGACCGGGAGCGGCCCGACCTGGGGTGGGTGTCGGTGGAGGCCGGCGACGACGGCGACCGCCTCTGGTCGTACCTGGCGGCGGCCCTGCGGCGCGCCACCGACCCCGGCGACGGTCCGGCCGAGCCGTCGGTGCCCGAGCGTTCCCCCCGCCCGGACCAGCTGGAGTTGCTGGCCGCGGCCCTCGCCGGTCGGGAGCGGCCGGTGCTCCTGGTCCTGGACGACCTGCACCGGATCACCGACCCGGCGGCGGTCAGCGGGTTGGAGTTCCTGCTCCGGCACGCCGAGCAGCGGCTCCGTCTGGTGGTCGGCGCCCGGGCCGGGGTGCCGCTGCCCGTGCACCGGTGGCGGCTGGCCGGGGAGCTGACCGAACTCGGCCCGGACGAGCTGGCGTTCACCGGGGACGAGGTCGCCGACCTGCTCACCGCGCACGGGGCGGTGCTTCCGGCGGCGGCCGTACGGCGGCTGCGGGAACGGACCGGCGGCTGGCCGGCCGCGCTCCGGTTCGCCGCGCTCGGCCTGCGGGGCCAGCCCGATCCGGCCCGATGGGTCGAGCAGTTCGGCGGCGACCAGCCGGACGTGGCCAGCTACCTGCGGGAGGAGGTTCTCGCCGGGCTGGACCCCGGACACCGGGAGGTGCTGCGTCGCGCGGCGGTGGCGGACGCCGTCTGCGCCGGTCTCGCGGCCGCGCTCACCGACCGCCCGGACGCGGAGGCGGCGCTCGCCGCCCTGTCCGGCGACGGGGGCCCGTTGCGCCGGGACGACGGCCGCCCGCCCTGGTACCGCTGCCACCCGCTGCTCGCCGACCTGCTGCACGCCGAGCTGGGCCGGCTGCCCGCCGACGAGCAGCGGGACCTGCACCTGCGCGCCGCCGGTTGGTACGCCGACAACGGGCGGCCCGCCGACGGGCTGCGCCACGCGCTGGCGGGCGCCGACTGGGCCCGGGCCACCGAGTTGTTCGTGGCGAGCTGGCCCGAGCTGGCCCCGTACGACCACGAGGGTTCGACCCGGCCGGCGCCCGCGTCCCCGCCCGCGGAGGTCCTGGCGGCCGACCCGGAGTTGGCGCTGGCCTGCGCCGCGGAGCGTGCCCACGCCGGGGACGCGCCGGCTGCGGTCGGGTACCTGCGGTCCGCGGCGGAGGCCGGCCGGTCGCTGCCCGTGCCCCGCCGGGGGCGCTTCGCCCGGCTGGCCACGGCGGTCGAGCTCGCGGTGGCGCGGCTGTCCGGCGACCTCCCGGCGGTACGCGACACCGCCGCCCGCCTGCTCGCCACCCGCCCGGCGGCCCCGGCCGGGATGCCGGAGTCCCCCGGGGCGCCCGCGCCTCCGCCGGGTGGTGCCGGCCCGGCGCCCACGGTCGACCGGCTGCTCGCGGCGCCGGCCCCGCCCGCCGAGCCGCGCGGAGCGGCCGCCGAGGACACCGACGTGCGGGCGGCGGCCGGCACCGCCCTCGGTCTGGCCGACCTCGCCGACGGCGACCTGCGCCGTGCCGAGTCGCATCTCGGCGCCGCACTGGCGGCGGCCCGGGCCGCCGGCCGGACGCGGACCGAGCTGGTCGGCGCGAGCCGGGTGGCCCTGCTGTACGCCGTGCGGGGGGCGCTGCGCGAGGCCGAGGCGCTGGCTCGGGAGGCGCTCGCCCTTCCGCCGTGCCAGGGGTGGTCCGGCCGGACCGACTGCGGGTACGCGTACCTGGCGCTGGCCGTGGCGGCGGTGCACCGCGACCAGCCCGAGGAGGCGGAGGCGGACCTGGCGCTGGCGGAACCGGCGACCTGGGAACCCGAGGCGGGGGCGGTCGCCGCGTTGTGTCGGGCGTACCTGCTCCGGGACGCCGGTGATCTGGCGGCCGGGCACCGGGCGCTCGTCGCCGCGCGGGATCGGCGGGCCGGGCGTGCTGGCGCCGGGGAGCTGGACCGCTGGCTGGTGGCCGCCGAGGCGGACCTGCGCGCGGCTCGGGGCGACCTGGACGCGGCGCGGGACCTGCTCGGCGGCGACGACGGGGATCCCGCCCTGGCGGTCGGCCGCGCCCGGGTCGAGCTGCGCGCCGGGGACGACCGGGCCGCCGAGGCCGTCCTGCCCGACTGGCCGGCCCCGGAGGCGGACGGCTGGCCGCTGCACGTACGCCTGGAGGCCGCCGTGCTGGAGGCGGTGCTCGCCGGGCGTGCGGGCGACGAGCGGCGGGCCCGGCGGGTGCTGGAGCGGGCCCTCGACCTGGCCGGACCGGAGGGCATCCGCCGGCCGTTCACCCGCGCCGAACCCGGGGTGCGTGACCTGCTCGCGGCGCACCTCGACACGGGGACGGCGCACTGGCCGACGGTGAGCGACCTGGTGCGCGAGGCCGACGAGCCGGTGGAACGGGCGCCGGCCGAGGCCGGCCCGGCGGCACTCGACGAGCCGCTCACCGAGCGGGAGCTGACCATCCTGCGGTACCTGCAGAGCATCCTGTCCAACGTGGAGATCGCCGCCGAACTGTCCCTGTCGGTCAACACGGTCAAGACGCACGTACGCAACATCTATCGCAAGCTGGACGCCACACGGCGCCGCGAGGCGGTGCGGCGCGCCCGCGACCTGCGGCTGATCTGACCGGCGGCGGGTCGGCACGACGGCCCGCACGTCGCGGTGTCGGGGCGACGTGCGGGCGGTGGGTGGATCGTCCGGCGGTCACGGGGGCGCGGCGGCGTCGACGGCGGCGAGCAGGTCCGCGAGGTCGCAGCCGCCGTCGTGGCGGACGTCGTTCACGAACAGCGTCGGGGTGGCGTCCACGCCGCTGTGGATGCCGCCGACGAAGTCGCGCCGCACGCGGTCGGCGTGGGCCCGGCGGCCCACCTCGGCGCCGATCTCGTCCGCGGGCAGCCCGACCTGCTCGACGCCGAGCGACAGGTGCACCGGGTCGAGCTGGTCCTGGTGCTCGAAGAGCCAGTCGTGCAGGTCCCAGAACCGCCCGCGCGCGGCGGCGGCCTCGCCCGCCTCGGCGGCGCTCTCCGCGTACGGGTGCACGTTGGCGATGGGGAAGTGCCGGTAGACCAGCCGTACCGTGTCGGCCCGCTGGCGGAGCAGTTCGGCGAGGTTCGGGTACGCGGCCCCGCTGAACGGGCACTGGAAGTCCCCGTACTCGACGATCGTCACCGGCGCGTCCGCCGGTCCCCGGACGTGGTCGGTCTCGGTCACGGGTGTGCGCAGGCGGGCGGTGACCTGAAGCGGTGTGGTCATCGCGCCACCCCCCGCCGATCCGAGCGACGGCGGCGTACCCGCAGGGTGGACCCGGGTGCCGCGCACCCGGGACGGAGCCCGTTCGGATCAGTCATGACTCCCACGCTCGCCCGGGCCGGGGTGAAGGTGGCTCACCCGGGCCGGGTGGTTCGCCGCCGTCCGGCCCGGGCCGTCGGCGTGGCGTCACCGCAGCACCGGGGCGACGGCGACCTGGTTCTGGACCTCCCGGACGCCGGGCGCCGACCAGACGATCCGCTCCACCTCGGCCCGCTCGGGCATCGAGTGGACCAACCCGCCGAGCACGACGGTGTCGCCGTGTACGCGGACCGTGATCCGCTCCGCCTCGGTGGCGCGGTTGCGGGCGAGCGCGTCGACGATCCGCTCGGCGAGCCGGTGCCCGTCGGCGCGGGCGGCCGGGCGGACCGAGAGACCGTTGCTCACCCCGCGGACGCCGGCCAGCCGGGCCACGGCGCGTTCGGCGGCCCGGCGCTGGTACTCCCAGTCGACCTCGCCGTGCAGCGTGACCGAACCGTGCGACACGCTCACGTCGATCCGGTCCACCGGGACGAACGCGTTCCACTCCAGGGCGTGCGTGGCCGCGGCGGCGAGATCCGGATCGGGGCGCTCGGCGCCGGCGCCGATCTGCACGGTGAGGTCGTTGGCGACGGCCCGCACCCGGGGGACCCGGTGCGCGGCGCGTTCGGCGGCCCACTTGCGGGCGTAGCTGTCCACCCGGCCGGTCAGGGTCACCACGCCCTCGGACACGGTCACACCGATCTCGTGCGGCTGTACCCGGGGCTCGAAGGTCAGCTCGTCGAGCACGGCGGCCTGGATGTCCTGGTCGGTGCGGCTGACAGTCACGACGGTCATCGCTGGCTCCTTCCTCGGTGACAGGCGCGCGCCCGTCCGGAACGATCCTGTCCGGGCCGGGGGTGAGGCGCCCTCGCCCGGGACGGGTGACGTGGGCGCCGGGAGCGCCGGTGTGAACGCGACGGGCCCCGGACGATCGGTGTCGTCCGGGGCCCGCCGGTGTGTGTGTTGGGTCAGCCGTCCAGGCTGGCGGGGGAGTTGGGTCGGTCCACGTCGACGAACTCGATGTCGTCGACCGACCGGTCCGAGTGGCTGCCCACCGCGCGCGCCGCGGTGCCGGCGGCCCAGCCGATCGCCGCGCCGACCAGGGCGGCGCTGATCAGCAGGGTCCACGGCAGCGCCGGCCGCCGGCCGGCGAGGGCGTCGAAGGCCAGGGTGGCGCGGCGCCGGGCCTCCTCGGCCGCCGCGCCGACCAGGTCGCTGGCGTCGTCGGCCAGGTCGGTGCCGCCGCGGCGGGCGGAACGGGCGGTGTCACGGACGCTGTCCCCCGCGGAGCTCACCGCCGAGACCAGGTGCTGCCACGCCTGATCCGCGATCCGCTCCGGCCTGCCACGGCGGTCCAGCAGCTTGGTTCCGAACATCGTCTACCTCCTCGGGGTGCCGAAGCGGCGGCCACCTCGGACCTTGGCGTCTCTCCGGCGTGTCGCGGTCCTCCTGGTCGGGCATTGCCCCGGGACGGCGCGCCGCAAACCGGGCGTCAGCGGAGGGCTACCACCGCCGTCACACCGCGCGCGAAGTCGTCGTCATCGTCATCGTCGTCGTCCCCGCCGCCACCGAAGCCGCAGGCCAGCATGAGGGCGAGCAGCGCGCCGACCCCGGCCAGCGCGGCAAGTCTCCGGATCATCGATCGTCCTCTCCGTCGCGGTACCGTCCTGCCCGCCGATGCTAGGCACGCCGCACAACCCCACGGGGCAGCCGCGCCGGCCCCGCCGTGCGCACCTTGCCGGCCACGTGTGGGGCGCCGAGCGCTCCTTGCCGGCCATGCGGCGGCCCCTCGGCCGCCGGGCCGTTCGCCGACCGCCGAGCACCCGAATTCCCGGGCCGACCTCGCGTTCCATCGAGCGCACGCGATCCCGGGCCACGCCGGAGAGGTCGGGTTGCGGCCCGAATGGCCGAAGCCCGCTACCCTGGTTCGGCGACGTCAGCGTCCGCTGATCGTTGGGAAACAGAAGGTGAAATGTCCGGACATAGGCGGTTTGGTGCCCCGGACCACAAGAATTGCTCATCCCGAGGGGTGGCGACCGAGGGCGTCGGAGGAATACTCTCGGTCGCGGCCCGCGTACTGATGAGGCGCCCGTCGGACGGGCGAGTGGAGGTGCTCGCGTGAGCCTGTCGATCGTGAAGTCGGTGCTGTCCGGGGGTGTCGTCGAGATCTCGCCGCGCGGCGAGATCGACGTCGACACCGCGTACGAGGTGCGCGAGGCGATCGCCGAGGTCCTGGCCAAGGGGCGCCCCACCCGCATCGAGCTGAACATGCGGCTGGTGACCTTCATCGACTCCGTCGGCATCAGCGCGATGGTCGCCGGCTTCCAGACCGCCGAAGTCAGCGGCGTCAAGCTCGTGGTCACCGAGCCGAGCCGTTTCGTGCACCGCCAGCTCTGGGTGACCGGCCTGCTCGGGCTCTTCGGCGCCCCCGAGCCCTACTACGCGGGCGCCCCCGCCCCGGAGGTCCTCCCCGGCGCCTGAGAGCCTGTCGGGCACCCCGCAGCGGCGTCAGTCCGGGTCGAGCCCGGTGAGGTCGATGTCGCTCACCTCGGTGACCGCCCGGACGGCCGTCACCGACGCGTACCCCTGGGCGAGCAGCGCCACGTCGGTGCCCGTCTGCGCCGCCTCACCCGGCTCCTCCAGCGCCGTCCGCACGAAGCCGTGCCCCGACTCGGCCACCGTCATCTGCACCTGACCGAAACTCGCCAGCCGGCCCCGGCGTACGCCGCGCAGCCGGGCGAGCGGCACGTCCGGGGCGTTGACGTTGAGCACGCTCTCCAGCGGTCCAGCCGTGAGCCGGGGCAGGGTGCAGGTGCAGCTCGGGTGCCTCGCTCGGCTGGTCGATCGTGACCGTGAGCCGCGGCGTCGGCGCGAAGACCATCACGTGCTCGTTCACCGGCATCGCCCTCCACCCGGATCGTCCACCACGGTCCGTCGTACCCCATCAGTCGACGGTAGTCGGACGGGTGGGTGAATACCCGCTGTCCGTGCGGTGTCGGGCCGGACGTTGCCAGCGTGCGCGCGGGTGGGCGACGATCGTGCGAGGCGACGACGGTGGGGAGACGGCGTGCTCAGGCGGAAGTCCTTCAGCTACACCGTCCAGGCGCGCTGTTCGCCGGCGGTCGCCGCCGAGGTGCTCGCCGACCCGGTCCGGCAGGTGGAGCTGCACCCGTTGATCGTCCGGGTCCGGCGGCTCAGACCCCGCCCCGGCGCCCACGCCAGCTACGCGATCACCGACCGGCTCGCGGTCGGGGCGTTGCGCCTCCCGATCACCTACCGGGCCGACGTGCTGGTCGCCACCGCCGACGAGGTGGTCACCGTCGCGCGGCAGTGGCCGGCGACGACCGTCCGCAACCGCACCCGGCTGCAGGCCGAGCCGGACGGTGTCCGCATCGACGTGGAGATCACCCTCGCCGCGCCCGCGCCGCTGTTCGGGTACGCCTTCGCGCAGGCCCGCGCGGCGCACCTGGGCCTCGCCAGCCGGCTCGCGGCGATGCTGGACGCCGGTCCGGCGGCGGACTGAGGGACGACGGCACGGGGCCCTCCGGCTGGGAGGGCCCCGGGCCGGACGCCATCAGTACACGGACAGGTGCACGTGGTTGGTGTGGTCGCTCGACGGGTCGCCGCCCGCCCCGCTGTACGACTTCCACCCGCTGCTGGGCAGCCAGATCTGCCGGTACCAGATCACGTAGAGCACGGCGAGCCGGTCGGCGTTCTTGACGAAGAACGCCGACAGGTTGTTGCCGTACGTCCGGTCGCCGCCGGTGGCGTCCCCGCCGAAGCCGTCCTTCTGCGCGGCGAAGTCGCAGGCCCGGCCCTTCGGGTGCTCGCCCGACCCGCCCGGGCGGTAGCAGGAGACGTACCGGGTGAACCCGGCCGCCTTGGCCTGGTTGAGCGCGTGCAGTGTGCGCGGGGTGATGCAGCCGTTCGCGGGCGTCGGGTCGTTGACGCTGCACGACTCCGCCGGCCAGGAGCCGTCCGAGTTGCGCGGGGCGGCCGTGGCCGTCCGGGAGGCGCTCCGGCTGGCGGGCGCGTCGGCCCGCGAGTTGGCGACCGTCAGCGCCTTCTCGGCCTGCTGCTTGCGCTTGGCCATCACCGCCTGCTGCTTGCGCTGTTCGGTGATCTCCACCTCCACCGCGAGCTTGGCCTTGGTGACCTGGTCGCGGGTCGCCAGCAGCTCGCGCAGGGCCTGGTCCTCGTTGGCCGCCACCGCGTCCAGCGCGGCGGCCCGGTCCATGAAGCCCTCCGGCGAGGTGCTGTTGAGCAGCGCCGACGCGGTGCCGAGCCGGCCGGTGCGGTACGCGAGGCCGGCGATCTCGCCGACCCGTGAGGTCCGCTCGGCGAGCTGGGACTCGGTGGTCTTGAGCTGCTCGGCGAGCTGCTGCTGGCGCTTGACCGAGGTGTCCAGGGCGCGCTTCGCGTCCAGGAAGCCCTTGCTGGCCGCCTCGAGCTGGGCGCGCAGGGCGGGCGTGCCGCCTTCCGGGTCCCCGGGTGCGGCGGCCTGGCGGGCCGGGGGAGCGGCCGCCGCGGGGGCGGCCGGCGCGGCGCCGAGACCGAGGGTGAGCGCCGCGAGGAGGAGGGCCGCCACGTGGGCGGCACGTCGTCGTCGTACGGGTGCCACTTCTGGCATCTATCCACATGTCCTTCCGTCAGCCGCCGACCGGGTTAGCTGACGGGTTCGGGACGGAAGATCCCTACCGCTCGACGCGGATGCACCCCAGGTACCTGGTTCCCCGGCTCGCCCTGCGGGCGATTAGGCGGCGGCCACCGCCGGCACCGGTGCGTGCCGCCTGGCGGAGGCCGGAACAGAGCCTACCGGTGCGGCTGGGGCAGGTGCAGCGGATGTGACTCAGGGTGTCCCTGTGGTCACTGTCTAATCTGACATAACCGGACAATAGTCGCTCAGATCGCGGATGTGTTCGTTACCACTCAACCGCCCCGCAGATCCCAGGCGCCGCACCCGGCTCGGTCTGCAACGTCGCGTGCTCGATGCGGAACTCCTCCCGCAGGGCGGCCCGCGCGGCGGCGAGGACGGCGCCAACCTCGGCGCCGGGCGCCAGGGTGAGGTGCGCGGAGGCCACCTCCATCCCGGAGGTGAGGGTCCAGACGTGGAGGTCGTGCACCTCGGCGACGCCCGGGACGGCGACCAGCCGGTCGTGCACGGCGGTGACCTGGAGGTGTTCCGGGGCGGCCTGGACGAGGATGCGGAGCGCCGCCCGCCCGAGCCGCCAGGTGCGCGGCAGGATGAAGGCGCCGATGGCGACCGCGACCGCCGGGTCGGCCCACCACCAGTCGGTGGCGGCGATGAGCAGGGCGGCCCCGATCACGCCGAGCGAGCCGAGCAGGTCGCCCAACACCTCGAGATAGGCGCCCTGCACGTTGATGCTCTCCCGGGCGCCGGACCGCAGCAGTGCGAAGGCGGCCAGGTTGGCGAGCAGGCCGAGGACGGCCACCGCGAGCATCGGGCCGGTCTGCACCTCCGGCGGGTCCCCGAAGCGTCGGACGGCTTCCACCACCACGTAGATCGCGACGCCGGAGAGCAGCACGGCGTTGGCGAGCGCGGCCAGCACCTCCAGCCGGTAGAGGCCGAAGGTGCGTTGCGGATCGCCGTCGTGCCGGCGGGTCGCGGTGAGCGCGGCGAGGGCCATGCCGATGCCGAGCACGTCGGTGAACATGTGCCCGGCGTCGCTGAGCAGGGCCAGCGAGCCGGTGCGGAACGCGGCCACGGCCTCCACCATCATCAGGGTGGCGAGCAGGGCGAAGGCCGCCCAGAGGCGTCCCCGGTGCCGCTGCGCCGCGTTCGCGACCGACCCGTGGTGGTGGTCATGACCTGCGCCCACGCGGACACCTTCCGTCACCCGTCCGGACCCGCGTCCAATCTATGCTCACATCGCTATGTATGCAACTGAGCGTCGGGCGCCCGACGCTCAGCCGGTCGGGTCGACCGTGGTGAGCCGCTGCGTGGCCCGGGACAGTGCCACGTACAGGGTCCGGACACCCGACCCCACGTCGGCCCGGATCTCGCTCGGGGCGACCAGCACGACCCCGTCGTACTCCATGCCCTTCGCCTCCAGGCTGGTCACCACCTGCAGGCGCGGCGTGCCCAGCCCGCCCAGCCACCCGGCGACCTCGTCACGGCGCGGCACCGGCGTGATCACACCGACCGTCCCCGCGACCTCGGCGAGCAGCGCGCTGGCCGCCTCCACGACCGACGTCTCCAGCTCGGCCGGCGGCACGACCAGCTCCACCGGGTCGACGCCGGTCGACCGGACGGCGGTGGGCAGCGGCAGGTCGGGGTCGAGCCGCCGGATCTCCGCCGCCGCCACGGCGAAGATCTCGGCCGAGTTGCGGTAGTTGGTGGTGAGCGTGAAGTGGTGCCGACGGCGGCGGCCGAGGGCCTGGTCGCGGGCCCGGACCAGTTCCTCCGGGTCGCCCGTCCACGCCGTCTGCGCCGGGTCGCCGACCACCGTCCACGACGCGAGCCGCCCGCGCCGGCCGATCATGCGCCACTGCATCGGCGAGACGTCCTGCGACTCGTCGACCACGACGTGGGCGTACTCGCGGTAGTCCTCGGGGCGCTGGCGGGCCGCCTCCCGGGCGGCGCGCTGCCGGTCGGCGAAC
Organism: Micromonospora thermarum; assembly: GCF_012034245.1. GTDB lineage: Bacteria > Actinomycetota > Actinomycetes > Mycobacteriales > Micromonosporaceae > Micromonospora > Micromonospora thermarum. The sequence continues at coordinate 77,094 of NZ_JAATEO010000012.1, forward strand.
GTGCTCAGCTCGCGCACCCCGCCCGCCACCTGGAACGGGTCCCGCTTCGGCTTCGCCGGCTTCATCGGCTTGCCGAGCAGGGCGTCCAGCTCGTCCAGCAGGGCGATGTCGGCGATGGTCAGCCCCTCGGGGTCCAGGGTGCGGTACGCGTCGGTGAGCAGCCGGATCTCCCGGCCGGAGAGCACCCCGCCCGCGTACCGGCGCAACCGGTCGGGGCGGGCCAGCCAGCCGAGCACGTGGCGCGGGTGCAGCCGGGGCCACCACGCCTTGAGGAACTCGCGGAACTCCGGCCGCTCGGCGATCTCGTCCTCGAACGCGCGCTGCTCCGGCAGGCGCGGGACGCCCAGCCGCCGGGCCTGCGCCCAGAGCGCGGCGAAGACACCATCGAAGCCGGCCCGGCGGACCTCGTTGCGCCGCGCGCCGCGCGGCAGCGCCCGGTCCCGGATCGCGTCCAGCTCGCGGCGGTCGATCCGCAGCAGCGCACCCCGGTAGAGCAGCCGCAGCTCGCCGGGGCCGCCCGGCACCGCGTCGCGGGCGGCCCGCTCCAGCACCCGCCGCATCCGCAGGGAGCCCTTCACGGCCGCCACCTCCGGCGGGTCGGTGCGGGTCGCGCGCGTCCCCGGGAAGAGGCTGCCGAGCGAGGCCAGCGTGGCGGTGTCCTCACCCAGCGAGGGCAGCACCGAGGCGATGTACTCGACGAAGACCGCGGACGGCCCGACCACCAGGATGCCGCCGCCGGCGTACCGGCTGCGGTCGGCGTAGAGCAGGTACGCGGCGCGGTGCAGGGCGACCGCCGTCTTGCCGGTCCCGGGACCGCCGGAGACGATCGTGACGCCCGAACCGGGGGAGCGGATCGCCTCGTCCTGCTCCCGCTGGATGGTGGCGACGATGTCCCGCATGCCGCGCCCGGTCGCCTTCGACAGCGTGGCCAGCAGGGCGCCGTCGCCCACCACCGTCATGTCCGGCGGCGCGGCGGCCGGGTCGAGCAGGTCGTCCTCGATGCGGGTGACCCGTTCGCCGCTCGACTGGATCATGCGGCGCCGGACGACGCCGAGCGGCTGCGCCGGGGTGGCCCGGTAGAAGGCCGCGGCGGCCGGGGCGCGCCAGTCCACCACCAGGGTGGCGGCGTTCTCGTCGCGGATGCCGAGCCGGCCGACGTGCAGCACCTGTCGGTCGTGCAGGTCGAGCCGGCCGAAGACCAGCCCCTCGTGCTCGGCGTCGAACAGGTGCCGGCGCTGCGCCGCGTGGAACACCATCGCGTCCCGCTCCACCAGGGCGCCGAAGTTCCCGACCCGGGCCAGCCGGTAGCCCTCCTTCTCCGCGCGGACCGCCGACCGGCGCAGTTCGGCCAGGCGCGCGTACACCCGGTCGAGGTGCCGCTGCTCGACGGCGATCTCGTGCTCCAGCGCGGTCTGGTCGGTCAACGCTCGCTCCTCCTGACGTCGGCGGCGAGGGCGGCGCGGTACGCGCGGCGGTACGCCGGCCAACCGCACGAGGGTACGGCCCCGGCGCCACCGGCGGCGCCGGAGGTGCGCGGACGCGCTACGCGGCCACCGCCGGCGGTCCGGCGTCGGCGGCGGCGGGGCGCTCGAGCACCCGGCGCAGCACCCCGGCCAGGGCGGCGTTCACCTCGTCGGGGCGCTCCATCATCAGCATGTGCCCCGCGCCCGGGCAGACGGTCAGCTCGGTCTCCGGCAGCGCGGCCGCGATCGACTCGGCGCACGGCGGCGGGGTCAGCCGGTCCCGGTCCCCGACCAGCGCGGCGGCCGGCAGGTGGGCCAGCTCGGCCAGGGTCTCCAGCCGGTGCTGCGCCCCGATCGAGGCCCGGAAGCCGCCGATCGAGCGCAGCGACGCGCGGGCCACCGCGGAGGTGACCAGACGGATGTCGGTCGGGTCGCAGTGGTCACCGAAGAGCATCCAGCGGATGCTCGGCCGCAGCGCGCGCAGCAGCGCCCGGGGCGGTCGCCAGGACCCGCACCGGGCCAGGACGCCGGCCCCGGTGGTCTCGGCGAGCCGGATCAGCCGGGCGATGCGGGGCGAGAGGCCGTAGACGGTGTGCGTGTGCCCCTCGGCGGTGGTGGAGACGAAGAGCAGCCCGGCGACGCGGGCGGCGAAATGTCCGGGGTGGCGGTGCGCGTACTCCATGATCGACATACCGCCCATCGAGTGACCGGCCAGCACGACCCGCCCGGCCGGGACCACCGCGTCGAGCACCACGGCGAGGTCGTCGCCGAGCTGGGCCAGGGTGGCGGTCGGCAGCGGCATGCAGCTGGACCGGCCGTGCCCCCGGGCGTCGTAGGTCACCACGCGCACCGCACCGGCGAAGCGTTCCCGCAGGTCGGCGAGTTGCCGGTGCCAGGCGCGCCCGTCCAGCGTCCAGCCGTGCAGCAGCACCGCCGTCACCTCGGCGTCGGCCGGACCGTCGATCTCCACGTGCAGGCGGACGTCGTCGGGCAGCCGTACCTCCCGTACCTCCGGCATCGCCACCTCCCCGGGCCGCACCAATCCGTCACACCGGGGATACCCGGTGGTAACACCGGCTACCCGTCATGACACCACGCCAACCGCGCCGGTGAGAAGATTCGGAACGCGGCCCGCGGGCCCACGCGTACCCGTCAGGCTGGCGGACATGGCACCAGCGCCGGACGACGACCCGGGCCGGCCCGCCGGGGGTACGCCACGCGCCGCGCTGGCCGAGCTGCTCGCCGGCAACCGGCGGTTCGTGAGCGGTCAGCCGATCCACGGCCACGACGTCACCGCCGCGGCCGCGGCCGCCTCCGGTGACCAGCAGCCGTACGCCGTCGTGCTCGGCTGCATCGACTCGCGGGTGCCGCTGGAGGCGATCTTCGACCAGACCTTCGGCTCGATCTGCGTGATCCGGACCGGCGGGCACGTGCTGGACCGGGCGGTGCTCGGCTCGATCGAGTTCGTGGTCGGGCAGCTCGGCGTACCGCTGGTCATGGTGCTCGGCCACGAGCGGTGCGGTGCGGTCGCCGCCGCGGTGGACGCGCTGCGTGCCGGTGAGCGGCCCGGTGGCTCGCTCGCGCACCTGGTCGACCAGATCGCGCCCGCGGTCACCGAGGTCGGCCTGGCCGACCCGCGGGTCGGCCCGCTCGCGACCCGGCGGCACGTGCGGCGGACGGTGACCGCGCTGCGCGCCGACGACCTGCTCGCCGCGCCGGTCGCCGCCGGACACGTGGCCGTGGTCGGCGCCCTGTACGACCTCGCGACCGGCGAGGTCACCCTCCTGACGGAGTAGGGAAGGCCCCGGCGAGTGAAGCGGCCCCGGTCGACGGCGCAGACGCGGAACCGCCCGCCGGGACGAGTCCCGACGGGCGGTTCCGATCGTGCGTGGAGGGGCGCTCAGCCCTCGAAGACGCCGGCCTCGACGAGGCGCTTCTCGGTGGCGTCCCAGCCGTCACCCGGGTGGGCGGCGTTCAGGTTGGCCAGCTCGGCGCGGATCTTGGCGGCGTGACCGGCGGCGGCCAGCACCCGGATCTCCTCGATGAAGGCCTCGGAGTCGGTGCGCAGGTGCGCGGTCTTGCCGTTGGTCAGGTTCCGCACGTAGGCGTGCTTGCCGCCGTTCAGCGGGATCACGTACTTGAACTCGCCCAGCACGCTGAGGGCGCCACCCTGGCCAGCCTGGCCGGCCCGGACTGACGCGCGCGCGGTCTTAGAGGTGTTGCTCGCCACGGAGGTACTCCTTGCAGACGTACGGGAGGACGCGGGTAGACGTCCGGGGGCTAGTGTGCGGATTTCACCCGGTGGGTGGACCCGCGGAAGACGTTCGCGGCACAGGCCGCCGATGGAACTGTACACGACCACGATGCCTGGCTGCTCACCGCGTCGTGGAGGTCAACCACGGTCACCCGACCGGCTATTCCACCGGCGAAACGCCGGCGAATTTTCCGTTTCTCTGGCGCACCATCCGTCACACCAGTCATCATGTGTTCCAGAAGCCACCCGGCTGGCCGAGGTCGTAGGGGAAGACGCACCTCGCTCTCCGGGAGGTCACCGTGCCAACGCGTGGCGTCGTATACGTCCACTCGACCCCGCTCGCCGTGTGCTCGCACGTCGAGTGGGCGATCGCGCGCGTCCTCGTCGCGCCGGTCAACCTGGAGTGGACGGCTCAGCCCGTCGATCCCGGCGCCCGCCGGGCGGAGTGCGGGTGGACCGGTCGTCCGGGGACGGGCGCCGAGCTGGCTGCTGCCCTCCGGCAGTGGCCCATGATCCGTTTCGAGGTCACCGAGGAGCCGAGTCCCGGCGCCGACGGGGAGCGCTTCATGTACGTACCGGGCCGGGGCCTGTTCCGGGCCACCGTCGGTGCGGCCGGCGACATCCAACTCGGCGAGGACCGGCTCCGCAGCATCATGGCGGGCGCCCGGGCACCGGAGGCCCTGGCGCACGCCCTCGACAAGGCGCTGGGCACCGCCTGGGACGCCGAGCTCGAGCCGTACCGCTACGCCGGTGACGGCGCGCCGGTGACCCTGCTCACTCGCGTGGGCTGATCCCCGCGCGGGCCCGGCGGACGGCCGCCGCGCGAGGGGCGGCGTCCGGTCGGCGCACGTAGGGTCGGGTTGCCCCGATTAGCGTCGAACTAGTGGGATGGCTCGCGTGTCGACAACCCCGCAGCGCGGCGGCGTCGCGCTCGCCGTACTGACCGCACTGCTCGTCTCCGGCTGCGCCGACACACGGCCGGCCGCGTCCCCGACACCGGCGGCGAGCCTTCCCCCGGCGGCGCCCACGACGCCGGTGCCGGTCCCCGCCGGTGATCCGGCCGCCCGCGCCGCCGCCCTCGTCGGCCGCCTGGCCGACGAGGACCTCGTCGGCCAGGTGCTCATGCCGTACGCCTACGGCGACGCGGCGACCCAGGTCTCGCCCGGGTCGGCCGCCGGCAACCGGTCCCTCGCCGGCGTCGACACCCCCGCCCAGATGATCGAGAAGTACCGCCTCGGCGGGCTGATCCTGGTCGGCTTCAGCGCCGATGACCCCACCAAGGGCAACCAGGAGACCACCAACGTCGACAACCCGAAGCAGGTCCGCGCGCTGACCAGCGGGCTGCGCGAGGCCGCGGCGGACCTGCCGGCCGGAGCGGCGCCGTTCCTCATCGGCACGGACCAGGAGCACGGGGTGGTCACCCGGATCACCGACGGCGTGACGCTGCTGCCCAGCGCGCTCGCCGCCGGCGCGGCCGGGAAGCCGGAGCTGACCGAGGCCGCCTGGCGGGCCGCCGGCACCGAACTCGCGGCGATGGGCGTCAACGTCGACTTCGCCCCGGTCGCCGACGTGCTCGCCACGCGCAGCACGGTCATCGGCTCCCGCTCGTACGGGGCGGACCCGAAGGCGGCGGGGGCACAGGTCGGCGGCGCCGTCCGGGGCCTCCAGGCCGCGGGGGTCGCGGCCACCCTCAAGCACTTCCCGGGCCACGGCCACAGCGCCACCGACTCCCACACCGACCTGCCGGTGCTCGATCAGCCGCGGACGACGCTGGAGGCCGGCGCGTGGGTGCCGTTCCGGGCCGGCGTCGACGCGGGCGCCCTGGCGGTGATGTCCGGTCACCTGGACGTGCGGGCCGTCGACCCGGGCACCCCGGCGACCTTCTCGCACAAGCTCCTCACCGGCGTGCTCCGCGAGCAGCTCGGCTTCAAGGGCGTGGTGATCACCGACGGCATGAACATGGCGCCGGCGAAGCGCTGGTCGCCGGGGGAGGCCGCGGTGCGTGCCCTGACCGCCGGCAACGACCTCATCCTCATGCCGCCGCACGTCGGGAAGGCGTACGACGGGCTGCTCGCCGCCCTGCGGGACGGCTCGCTGCCCCGCGCCCGGCTGGTGGAGGCGGTGACCCGGGTGCTGACCATGAAGTTCACCCTGGCCGGGCGGGCCACCCCCGACCTGTCCACGCTCGCCACGCCGGCGCATCGCGACGCGGCCGGGAAGCTGGCCGCCGCCGCGGTGACCGTGCTGCGGGGGCCGTGCGGCGCGCCGGTGCGCGGGCCGGTGACGGTGACGTCGTCCGACGGCCGGGGACACACGCGGGCCGCGTTGACCGAGGCGCTGACGTCGGCCGGGGTGCGCGTGGTCCCGAAGGGTGGCACCGTCGTCCACCTCGTCGGGTACGGCGACGGCACCGACGACCTGCGTGCCGACGCCGCGGTGACGGTCGCCATGGACACCCCGTACGTCCTGGCGAAGGCCGCCTCACCGACGTTGCTGGCGACGTACTCGTCGAGCCGGCCGTCGATGACCGCCCTCGCCCGGGTGCTGGCCGGCAAGGCCGCGCCCACCGGCCGCTCCCCGGTGCCGGTGCCCGGCCTGCCCGCCACCACCTGCGCCGGCTGACCGGCGCTCCGGGCGTCAACGCGTGGCGGCGAGCCCCTGTGTGGCCAGCCGGTACGCCGGCAGCACATCGGCTGGTTCTTTGAAACCCGCGTTCACCGTGAAGACCACGGTCTGACCGTTCGCCTGGACGGCCAGCGCCCAGTGCCGGCTCTCCTGCTGGATCAGCTCCGAGGTGGCTAGCCAGGTGGCCTCGGTCGCGGCGAAGCCGCCGGCCTTGACGTCGCGGTACCGCGACTCGGCGACCGTGTGCTTCGTGTCGGCGGCGACGAACGCCTCCAACGCGGCCCGGGGCGCTACCGCCGGCTGGTCCGTCGTCCACACTCGCAGGAAGCCGGCGTTACGCCGGGCGCCGTCCAGCTCGCACCGCATGGTGGCACCACCGCGCTTGATCAGCGCCTCGGCCACCTCGGCCAGCTCACCCGTGGGGATCTCGACGGCCTCGGCCTTCCACTGTTCCGGGACCGGGAACGAGACGGGCAGTGGGCACGGGCTGTCGGCCCCGCCGATCGCGCCACCTGCCTCCTCTGCCGCCACCTCGTCGTACCACGGCTCGCCGGTCGTCCCGACCGGAGCGTCGTCGTCGCCGCAGCCGGCGAGCAGAACGACGGTGAGCGCGGCCAGGAGGGCGGCGCGGGTACGGCGTGCCACGGTGTTACTCCCCGTTGTCGATCTTCAGCCGGTACCGCTAACCGACCCCGGAAGCCGCCGTCAAGAAACGGGAAGGGCCCCCTCGATGAGAGGGGGCCCTTCCCGCACTTTCGCTACAGCGGGATGTTGCCGTGGGCGCCGCGGGCGGCCGGGGCGGCGGCGAGCGCCTCGGCGATCCGGCGCCGGGTCTCCGCCGGCTTGATGACGTCGTCGACCACGCCGATCTCCAGCGCCCGGTTCACGCCGCCGGCGACACGGATCTGCTCCTCGATCAGCTGGGCGCGCAGCGTCTCGCGCTCCTCGACGGGGGCGGCGGCCAGCTTCTTGCGGTGCAGGATGTTCACCGCGGCGCTGGCGCCCATCACCGCGACCTCCGCGTTCGGCCAGGCGAAGACCGCGGTCGCGCCCAGGGAGCGGGAGTTCATCGCGATGTACGCGCCGCCGTACGCCTTGCGGGTCACCAGCGTCACCCGCGGCACCACGGCCTCGGCGAAGGCGTGCAGCAGCTTCGCGCCACGCCGCACCACGCCGTCCCACTCCTGGCCCAGGCCGGGCAGGTAGCCGGGCACGTCGACCAGCACGATCAGCGGCACGCCGAGCGAGTCGCACATCCGCACGAACCGGGCCGCCTTCTCGGCGCTGGACGCGTCGAGGCAGCCGCCCAGGCGCAGCGGGTTGTTGGCGATCACGCCGACCGTCCGGCCGGCGAACCGGCCGAGCGTGGTGACGATGTTCGGCGCCCACTTGGCGTGCAGTTCCACGCCCGGGGCGTCGAGCAGCGCCTTCACGACCGGCTTGACGTCGTACGCCCGGTTGGCCTCGGTCGGCATCTTCGCGGCCAGGTCGTGGCCGTCCTCGCCCGACGCGGGCACGTCGTCCGGCGAGAGCCGGCCCTGGTGGCCCAGCAGCGCGGCGAGCCTGCGCGACTCGGCCATCGCCTCCTCGTCGTCCTTGCACGTCACGTGCACGACGCCGGAGCGCCGGCCGTGCGGCTCGGGGCCGCCGAGGCGCTCCATGTCGACCTGCTCGCCGGTGACGCTGCGGACCACCTCCGGGCCGGTGACGAAGATCCGCCCGGCACCGCTCATCACCACGATGTCGGTCAGTGCCGGCCCGTACGCCGCACCACCGGCGGCGGGACCGAGCACCACGGAGATCTGCGGCACCCGGCCGGAGGCCCGGACCATCGCCGCGAAGACCTGGCCGACCGCGTCGAGCGCGACCACGCCCTCGGCCAGCCGGGCGCCGCCGGAGTGCCAGAGCCCGAGCACGGGCACCCGCTCCCGGACGGCGGTGTCGATCGCGTCGACGATGTGCCGGCACCCGTCGGTGCCCATCGCGCCGCCCATCTTCGTGGCGTCCGTCGCGTACGCGATGGCCGGCGTGCCGTCGATCTCGCCCCGCGCCCAGAGCACCCCGGAGGTGTCCCGGGGCGCCAGCAGGCGCAGCGTGCCCGCGTCGAAGAGGGCCCGGAGCCGCAGCTCCGGATCGCGGTAGTCCACGGTGGACGTCTCCGAGCCGACAACGGTGGTGGTCACTTGAGCCTCCAAGGCTGTGGTCTCAGGCCCGCGTGAAGACGAGAGCCACGTTGTGCCCGCCGAAGCCGAACGAGTTGTTCAGTGCGGCGGGGATCTCCATGTGGCGCGCCTTGTTGGCCGCCACGTCCAGGTCGAGACCGTCGTCCGGGTCGTCCAGGTTGATCGTCGGCGGCACGACGCCGTCGCGGATCGCCAGGATCGTGGCGATCGACTCCAGCGCGCCGGCCGCGCCGAGCAGGTGCCCGGACATCGACTTCGTCGCGGTCAGCACCGGGTGGTCACCCAGCGCCTGGTGCAGTGCCTTGATCTCGGCCAGGTCGCCGACCGGGGTCGACGTGGCGTGGGCGTTGACGTGCACGATGTCGCGCTTGGCGACGTCCGCGTCGGCGATCGCCTTCGCGATGGCCCGGATCGCGCCGGCCCCCTCGGGGTGCGGCTGGACGATGTCGTAGCCGTCGGAGGTGATGCCGGCACCGGCGAGCCGCGCGTACACCCGGGCGCCCCGGGCGGTGGCGTGGTCGGCGCGCTCCAGCACGAGGACGCCGGCGCCCTCGCCCAGCACGAAGCCGTCGCGGCCCTTGTCCCACGGGCGGGAGGCCCGCTCCGGCTCGTCGTTGCGGGTCGACATCGCCCGCATCGAGGAGAACCCGGCGATCGGCAGCGAGTGGATGACCGCCTCGGTGCCGCCGGCCACCACCACGTCGGCGCGTCCGGCGCGGATCATGTCCATGCCGAGGGCGATCGCCTCCGCGCCGGTGGCGCAGGCGCTGGCCACGGAGTGCACGCCGGCGCGGGCGCCCAGCTCCAGGCCGACCCACGCGGCCGGGCCGTTCGGCATCAGCATCGGGATGGTGTGCGGGGAGACCCGCCGCGGGCCGGACGCCTCGAGGATGTCGTCCTGGGAGAGCAGGGTCAGCGCGCCGCCGATGCCCGAGCCGACGCTCACGCCGAGCCGGTCCGGGTCGAGCCCGGAGTCGGCCAGGCCGGCGTCCGCCCAGGCCTGCTGCGCGGCGATGATCGCGATCGCCTCGGAACGGTCCAGCCGGCGCAGCTTCACCCGGTCCAGCAGGCCGGTCGGATCGACCGCGAGCTGGGCGGCGATCCGGACCGGCAGCTGCTCGGCCCACTCCTGGGTGAGCGCACTCACCCCGGAGCGGCCGCTGAGCATGGCGTCCCAGGTCGACGCGACGTCCCCGCCCAGCGGGGTGGTCGCGCCGAGCCCGGTGACGACGACGTCGGTGTGTGCCATGGTCAGGACTGCGCCTCGATGTAGCTGACGGCGTCCCCGACGGTCTTCAGGTTCTGCACCTCGTTGTCCGGGATCTTGACGCCGAACTTCTCCTCGGCGGCCACCACGACCTCCACCATCGACAGCGAGTCGACGTCCAGGTCGTCGGTGAAGGACTTCCCCTCGGCCACGTCGTCCGGGTTCACCCCGGCAACCTCTTCGAGGATCTCGGCGAGGCCGGCGGTGATCTCGTCACGGGTCATTGCGGTTGGTTCCTCTCATCGGGGGTTGTGCTTCGCCGGGTGGCGAAGGCGGCGCGGCGGGACCGCGCCGGGTCTTCAGGGACAGCGGACGACCTGACCGGCGTAGGTCAGGCCGCCGCCGAAGCCGAACAGCAGCACCGGGGCGCCCGAGGGCACCTCCCGCCGCTCGACCAGCTTCGACAGGGCCAGCGGGACGCTCGCCGCCGAGGTGTTGCCCGACTCGACGATGTCCTTGGCGATGATGGCGTCGGGGATGCCGAGGCGCTTGGCGATGCCGTCGATGATCCGGGCGTTGGCCTGGTGCGGCACGAACGCGGCCAGCTCCGACGGGTCGACCCCGGCACGCTCGCAGGCCTGGAGCGCCAGCGGCGCCAGCGCGGTGGTGGCCCAGCGGAAGACCGCCTGCCCCTCCTGCTGGATGTACGGGCGCCAGCCCTCGATCCGGACGGCGTCGCCCCGCTCCGGCACCGAGCCCCAGACCACCGGGCCGACACCGGCCGGCTCGTCCGCACCGGTGGCGGTGACCACCGCGGCACCGGCACCGTCACCGAAGATGATGCAGGTCGAGCGGTCCGTCCAGTCGGTGAAGTCGGAGAGCTTCTCCGCGCCGATGACGATCGCGTTGCGCGAGGCGCCGGCCCGGATGGCGTGGTCGACGGTGCCCAGGGCGTACGCGAAGCCCGAGCAGGCGGTGTTGATGTCGTACGCGCCCGGCGCGGTGATGCCGAGCTTGGCGGCGACCCGGCAGGCGACGTTCGGGCTGCGGTCGACCGAGGTGCAGGTGGCCACCACGACGAGGTCGATGTCGGCGGCGGTCAGGCCGGAGCTGGCCAGCGCCTTGCCCGCCGCGGCGGCGGCCATGTCGGCCACCGTCTCACCGTCGGCGATCCGCCGGGTGACGATGCCCACCCGGTCGCGGATCCACTCGTCGCTGGTCTCCACCAGTTGCGCGATCTCGTCGTTGGTCACCACCCGCGACGGCTGGTAGTGGCCGAGCGCGACGATCCGGCTGCCCGTCATCGAAGCTGTCCTTCCCTGCGTGGCCGCGCCGTGCGCGGAGTCGTCGGGCTCATGCGTGGCCGCCGATGCGCGCGAGCGGCTGCCCCGGCGCGACCGGGTCGTCGTGGTGGGCCAGCCACTCGGTGAGGAGGCCGTTGTCGTGCGCGGTCACCTCGACCGCGCCCTGGCGGGTGGCGATGTGGCCGATGACCTGCCCGCTGCGCAGGTCGGCGCCCTCGGCCAGGTCCTCCGCCGGGCTGAACGTGCCGGCCGCGGGGGAGACCACGACCCGGAACTGGATCACCGGCTCGTGGCCGCCGAGCCCGCTGTGCCGGGCGATCAGGTCCCGCGCGGCGGGCAGGTCGTCCGGGGTGTTCAGGGTGACGACCTCCGGGGCGGCGGCGCCCTTCAGCTCCCGCTTGACCAGACCGGCGAGGGTACCGGCCGGCGGCAGCTCGATCACGCCGGTGACACCGAGGTCGGCCAGCGTCCGCATGCAGAGGTCCCAGCGGACCGGGGCGGTGACCTGGCGGACCAGCCGCTGCACCATCTCCCGCCCGTGGTTCACGGCCGAGCCGTCCAGGTTCGACAGCAGGATGCGGGCCGGGTCGGTCGGCGTGATCCCGGCCGCCACCGCCGCCAGCGCCGCCTCCGCCGGGGCCATGTACGGCGTGTGGAAGGCGCCGGCCACCTGGAGCCGGATGATGCGGGTGCGGGCCGGCGGCTCGGCGGCGAGCCGGTCCAGCCCGTCCAGCGCGCCGGCGGCGACGACCTGCCCCGCGCCGTTGCGGTTGGCCGGGTGCAGCCCGTGCTTCTCGATGACGGCGAGCACCTCGTCCGGGTCGCCGCCCAGCACGGCGGCCATCCCGGTCGGCTCCAGGGCGCAGGCGGCGGCCATCTCGCGGCCCCGGACGCCGGCCAGGGTGATCGCGGCCTCCGGCGGGAGCACCCCGGCGAGCGCCGCCGCGCCCAGCTCGCCGACGCTGTGGCCGGCGGTGAGGGCGACGTCGTACATCGGCAGGTGCTCGGCGGCGAGCAGCGCCGCCGCCACCAGCAGCGGCTGGGTGCGGGCGGTGTCCTTGATCTCGTCGGCGTCGGCGGCCGTGCCGAGGTGGACCAGGTCGACCCCGGCGAGCGCGGACCACCAGCGCAGCCGCGCCTCGGTGCCGGGCAGGTCGAGCCAGGGGGTCAGGAAGCCGGGTTTCTGCGAACCCTGGCCGGGGGAGAGTACGGCGAGCACGTCTATGACTCTCCCGGATACGCGCGGGTAGCGCTGTGCCGCCCCCGACCAAACCGCACTAGGACCTTTGTATGGATCCTACAAAGATCGGTCGTGGTCATCACTCGTCTGTGATGTTTTCCTCACGCCTGGGGCCAATGTCTGGGTCGGGACCACTGTGACCACCGGGTCCAGACGGCCGACGGTGAGCGCCACCTGGAGCGCGTACGCGTCCCGCGCCGAGAGCGGCGAGAACCCGGTGACCTCGGAGATCCGGCGCAGCCGGTAGCGCACCGTGTTCGGATGCACGAACAGTGCCCGGGCAGCACTCTCCAGCGTCCCGCCGGCGGTGAAGAAGGCGTCCAGCGTCTCCAGCAGCTCGCCACCCGCGCGGACCAGCGTCGCGTACACGTCGTGCCGCAGCCGCCGGCGGGCCTCCGCATCCCCGGCGAGTGCCCGCTCCGGCAGCAGGTCGGCGGCCGGCACCGGCCGTGGCGCGGACGGCCAGGCCGGCGCGGCCCGGAACCCGGCGAGGGCGGCGCGGGCCGACTCGGTGGCCTCGTCCAGGCTCGGCACGGCCGGACCGACCACGACCGGCCCCTCCCCGAACGCGTCGAGCAGCTCGCCGGTCGCCGCCACCGGGTCGGCGGCCCCACCGAGCACGATGACCAGCCGGTCCCCGTGCACGCCGCCGATCACCTCGACGCCGATCCGCCGCGCATGCCGGTAGACCGTGTGCAGCACCGCCGACACCTCGCCGCCGGGGGAGCGGCCCACGGCCACCGCCACCGGCGGGGCGTCCGTCCAGCCGAGCGCGGCGGCCCGGCTGGCCAGCACGTCCGGCGAGTCGCCGCGCAACAGCGCGTCCACCAGCAGCGCCTGGAGCCGGGCGTCCCACGAGCCACGGGACTCGGCGGCGCGCGCGTACACCCGCGCGGCGGCGAAGGCGATCTCCCGGGAGAAGCGCAGCACCGCCTCCCGCAGCTGCGGCTCCTCGCCCGGGGCGGCCAGGTGCGGGACCTGCTCCTCCACCACGTCGATGGTCACCTTGATCAGGGCCACGGTCTGCTGGAGGCTGATCGAGCGGGCGAGGGCCTGCGGCGCGGTCGCGAAGACCTCGTCGGAGACCTCCTGGGTGCTGTCGGCGGTGCCCCCGCCGGACCGCAGCCACTGCACCAGCGAGCGCGCGCCGGCCTGGGCCACCAGCATGACCCACGAGCGCTGGTCGGCCGGGAGCGCGCGGAACCACGGAAGGGTCTCGTCCATCCGCGCCACGCTGGCGGTCGCCAACGCCCCGGCCGCCCGCTCGATGCGGCGCAGGGTGGCCGTCAGCTCGGTGTCCGGCTCGCTCACCGCCCCAGCCTGACACGCCGTGACCTGGGCCGCCGTGCCGGGGCGGCTCCGGGCGTCCCCCGGTCCCGGTCAGCCGGCCCGCCCGGTCCGTGCCGCCCGGTCCGCGCGCCGGCCCCCGGCCGTCCCTGGCCGGCCCCGGCCGTGCGGCCCCGGCGTCGACGGTTCCTCGATCGACACGATGCCGCCGGCATGGTGGTCTCCGCGCCGTCGGGATCCCCCGATGCCGGCGGCATTGAGCGGATCACGCTCCGGCGGGCGCGACACCCCCGGCCGGGCCGCCCGGCTCCGGTGCCGTGCCGCCGGGCGTCGGCTCCGCTGCCGCGCCGCCGGGCGCCGGCGTCGGTCCGGCCGGCGGGGGTACGGGCAGACCCAGCTCCTGGGCCAGGATGGCGGCCTGCACCCGGCTGCGCAGGTCGAGCGTGGCGAGAATCCGGCTGACGTGTGTCTTCAACCGGGCGGGGGTCGCCTCCGCCGTGGCGTCCTCGCCCGCACCACCGTCGGCCGGCCCGCGCAGCAGCCCGATCATCTGCCGCATCTCGGCCAGCCCCTGCACGCTGTTCTCCCGGATCACCCGCAGGGCCGAGTCCACCTGCGACCGGTCCAGCCCCGGCACGGACAGCACGCCGTCGCGTGGATCGCCACCGCGCTCAGATGGTTGGCGACGACGTCGTGCAGCTCCCGCGCCATCCGGGCCCGCTCGGCGCTCACCGCCTGCCGTCGGTCCAGCTCCACCAGCCGGGCGGTCTGCTCGGCGCGGACCCGCTCGGCGGCGGCCTGGTCGCGGTACTGGCGAACGCTCAGTCCGGTGATCACCGGCAGCACCCCGGCGAGCACCACCGGAGCCGCGAAGCCGATCCCCTGCCAGCGGCCCAGCACCAGGACGCCGGCTGCCGCCGCGAGCACGCTCAGCGCCACGGTGACCCGCAGGAGCCGCCGCCAGGTCCGGGCCGAGCCGTACACGCAGGCGTCGTAGAGCACCTGCGTGTAGATGAGGACGGTCGCCAGCGACCCGCCCAGGGCGAGGTCGGCCAGCACCGCCACCGTGCCCAGCGCGAGGCTCGCGCGGGTCGCGATCCGGCGCAGCCCGACCGCCACGCACACCGCCATCAGCGGTAGGAGGAACAGTCGTTCCGGCGCACCCGTACCGCCGGGCAGCTGGGGCTGGGTGCCCAGCCCGTACAGGAGCAGGCCGCCGGCGAGTGACGCGCCCGCCAGCGCGAGGTCGCGGCCGCGGGTGTCCGGCCCGAGCCACGGTGGCGGTCGCATGGCCTCGATCCCACCACAGCCGCGCCCGTCCCGGCTCCGACCGGGGACGGAGGCCGTCCCGCCGGAGGACGATCTTCCCCCGCCGCCCGCACCGCTGAACCGGGTACGTGCTGCACAGCTCGTCGGGCCCGGCCAGTACGGTGACAGGGCACGCCGGGCTGTCACCGGCGCGCGACGGCGAGCGTGAGGAGACCGGGATGGCGCACGGGGAGGCCGACCACGGCTGCGCCCAGGGCGAGCCCTGCCGGCCGGGCCACCACGAGCAGCCGGCGGCCAAGCACCACCGGCGGATCATCGGCGGGGCGCCGGCCCACCCGGGCGAGGCACCCACCGGGCGGCTGCCCGAGCGTGCCGAGGACGAGGCCGCGGTGCCGCGCCAGCGATCGGCGGAGCTGGTGCCACCGGTCGACGACGCGACCGCCGGATGCCGCAGTGACCTGCCCGGTTGGGCGGGCGCGCACCGGCACGGTCCGGTCCGGCCCCGGCAGCGGGCCACCCGTCGGGAGCGACCGCCACGCCGTTGGTGCTGACCCCTCGCCTGTCGCCCGGCCGTTAGCGTGGTGGTCGTGAAGGCCATCGCGCTCGACGAGTACGGCTCCGCCGACCTGCGCACCGTGCGGGAGCTGCCCGATCCGCCGGTCGGTCCGGACGTCGTCCTCGGCGGCAGCTACGTCTTCGTCACGCCGTCGACCGCGGACCTGAGCGTGCTCGCCGGGCTGGTGGACGTGGGCCGGTTGACCGTCCACGTGGCACGGACATTCCCCCTCGACCAGGCCGCGGACGCGCACCGCCTGGTCGAGACGGGCCACGTCCGCGGCAAGGTGGTCCTGGAGATGTGAGGGGCCCGGCGGTGGGCGTCAGCGCGTCCGGCGACGGATCAGCAGCGCGATCCCGGCCAGACCGGACGTGATCGTGAGCATGACGGCCACGTTGAGCAGCAGCAGCCGCTGCAGCTCGCCCAGCGCCTCGTCGAGGTCGCGGGCGGGGTTGATGGCGTGCTCCGGGATGACCCGCTCCCCGCCGCCGACGCCACCGCTGACGGTGTCGAACTGGCGCTCCAGCGGCACGCCGACACTCCGCAGGGTCTCCGACATGGTGAGTCGGCCGAGGAACCAGCCGGCGGTGGTCCGCCGCGAGTCCGGCTGCTTGGCGGGCCGGTAGACGCGCGGGCCGCCGGCTGCCTTCGGGTACAGGTCGTACGTCTGCTTGGGCGTGTCACCGGACAGCACCACGATCGTGTACTTCGGACCCAGGTCGGCCTTGCGCGGACCGGTGGTCTGGCCGGCGCGGCCGAGGAAGTTCACCTGATCGATGACGGCCACGACCTCGGCCGGGTGGCGGTTGGCGCGGAGCCGCAGCGGTTCGGCCAGTCCCTCGCCGGTGATGTCCACGCCCGCGGGCGGCGGCTTCGGGGCCGCTTTCGCCGGGTCGGCCAGACCGAGTGCCAGCACCCCCGTCGCGAGGGCACCCGCTAACAGGGCGACAAGTCGCCGTACCCTTCGGACCATCGCCGCCTCCTCGCCCCGTTCGATGGATGGCTTCGCTGCAGGTCACGCATTGCTGGGTCGGCGGAGGTGACCGGACGCGCAGGCCGGATGCCCACCCTAAGACTCCGCCGCACGGCGATCGGTTGCAGCTTGTGGAACTGTTATTGGAACTATCTGCGATCACCGGCCGACTAACTCCTCGGCGTCCGTTGATCAGCGGGCGGATCGTACCTTTCGGGAGGGGTACATGGGGGGCAGGGTTGCACGTGTGGCGGGTGCCTGGCCAGTGGTGTTCGGCGTGGCGCTCGGTGTGTCGCTGCTGGCGCCGCCGGCGCCGGCCGCCGCGCACAATCAGCTGACCGGCAGCGACCCGCGCGACGGCGCACGCATCGCCACGGCGCCCGCCCGGATCGAGCTGCGCTTCCTGGCGAAGCCCGACCCCGTCACGACGAAGGTCACCGTCACCGGGCCGGACAACGTGGCGGCGGCCGGCGGCGCACCGACGTTCTCCGGCACCCGGGTGAGTGTGCCGTTCCGGCCCGGCCGCGCCGGGCTCTACATCGTCGGCTACCAGGTCCAGTCCAGCGACGGGCACCCGATCTCCGGTGAGGTCCGGTTCGCCCTGACCACCGGCACCCCCGCCGACCCGTCGGTCTCCGCCACCCCGTCGGCATCGACGGGTTCGCCGGCGACCGCGTCGGCCGACCCGAGCCCGGCCGGCACCACCGGAGCGGCCGAATCGACGGCTCGGGGGAGCGACGAAGGCTCCCCCTGGCTCTGGGCGGGCCTCGGCGTCCTCGCGCTGGTGGGAGCCGGAGTGGCCACCGTCGCCCTCCGCCGCCGCCGGACACCCTGACCCCGACCCACCCCTCCCGCGATCTTGCACTTTCTGCCCCGGCAAACCCCGTGAAAGGGGCGAACCGGGGGCCGAAAGTGCAAGATCGCGGGAGGCTGGTGGGCCAAGGTTGGCGGGCCGCGGGTCAGAACAGGCGGAGGCGGGCCGCGCGGAGGCGGGTCAGGGTGCGGTCGCGGTTCAGAACCTCGAGCGACTCGAAGAGCGGGAGGCCGACGGTGCGGCCGGTGACCGCGACCCGGACCGGCGCCTGGGCCTTGCCCAGCTTGAGGCCCCGCTCCGCGCCGACCGCCTCCAGCGCGGACTTGATCGACTCGGCGTCCCAGGAGTCCAGCGCCTCGAAGGCCGCGACCGCCGCGTCCAGCAGCTCCGCCGCGCCCTCCTTCATCGCCTTCGCCCAGGCCGCCTCGTCGATCAGCGGCGACTCGAGGAACAGGAAGTCGACGTTCGGCACGATCTCGCTGAGCACCGCGATCCGGGTCTGCGCCAGCGGCGCGACCGCGGCGAACACGTCGGCGTCGAACTCCTCCGGCTGCCACGGCGGCGGCGCGATGGTGTCGGTGCCGGTGAGCCACGGCTGGCACGCCGCGATGAACTCGGCGAGCGGCAGCGCCCGGATGTACTCACCGTTGAACGCGCGCAGCTTCTTCTCGTCGAAGAACGCGGGGGAGGGGTTGACCTCCTCCAGCCGGAACTCGTCCTCGATCACCGACCAGGGCACGATCTCACGGTCGCCGGACGGCGCCCAGCCGAGCAGCATCAGGTAGTTGCGCATCGCGTCGGCCAGGTAGCCCTCGTCGCGGTACGCCTCGAGGGCGACCTTGTCGCGGCGCTTGGAGAGCTTCTGCCGCTTCTCGTTGACCACGACCGGGACGTGCGCCCAGACCGGGGGCTTGACGCCCAGCGCGTCCCAGAGAAGCTGCTGCTTGGGGGTGTTGGGCAGGTGCTCCTCGGCCCGGATCACGTGGGTGATCCCCATGGTCATGTCGTCGACCACGTTGGCCAGCAGGAAGACCGGGGACCCGTCACCGCGGGCGATGACGAAGTCCTCGATGTGCCTGTTCTCGAAGGTGGGCTCGCCGCGGATCAGGTCCACCACGACGGTCGCGCCCTCGTCCGGCGTACGGAAGCGCAGCGCCCGTCCCGCACCGGGCTCCAGACCCCGGTCGCGGCAGAAGCCGTCGTAGCCGGAGTGCTGCGAGCCGGTCCGCGCCTGCACAGCCTCCCGGGTGCAGTCGCAGTAGTACGCGCGGCCGCCCTCGTACAGCCGGGTCGCGGCGGCGCGGTGCTCGCCCGCGTACGACGACTGGAAGTACGGGCCCTCGTAGCTGCCCCGGGCGATGCCGATCCAGTCCAGCGCCGAGAGGATGCCCTCGGTCCACTCCGGCTTGTTGCGCGCCGCGTCGGTGTCCTCGATGCGGAGCACGAACACCCCGCCCTGCTGCTTGGCGAAGATCCAGTTCTGCAGGGCCGAGCGGGCGCCGCCGACATGGAACATTCCGGTCGGGGAGGGGGCGAAGCGTACACGTACCGTCACGTCCCCCAGCCTACGGCGGCGCGCGACCGGGTTTGGCCAGGGGTGCGGCTCAGGGCACCGAGCGGATCTTCAGCACCAGGACGCTGCCCAGCACGGTGACCGCCGCGGTGGCGGCGTACAGGGTGGGGTAGCCGCCCAGGTGGACGACGATCGGCGCGGAGATCGCCGGGCCGAGCACCTGCGGCGCCGAGTTCGCGATGTTGATCACCCCGAGGTCCTTGGCCCGGTCGGCGGCGTGGGGCAGCACCTGTGTGATGAGGGCCGCGTCCACCGAGAGGTAGACCCCGTACCCGGCGCCGAGCAGCAGGGCGGCGACCACCGCCACCGGCCAGACCGGCGCCACGGCGAGCAGCAGCGCGGCGACCGCCATGATGCCGCCGGCGGAGATCACGAAGACCTTGCGGCGTCCGGACCGGTCCGACAGCCGCCCCGCCACCACCGCGGTCGCCGCCAGCCCCACCGTGTAGAGCAGGATCAGCACCAGCAGGCCGCCCTCCGGGTCGGCCAGGCGCACCTCGTCGGTGAGGAAGTACAGCAGGTAGAGGGTGCCGAGGGCGTTGCCGAGCTGGACGAGGAAGCGGGTGACCCAGGCCCACCCGAAGTCGGGGTGGCGCCGGGGCGACACCCACATCGACGCGAGCAGCCCACGCAGCGGTGGCCGGTGCGCGGCCGGCAGCGGGTCGTCGGCGGTGAGCAGGGCGAACGGCAGGGCGAGCACCAGCACGGCGACCGCGACGGCGGCGTACCCGGCCGCGTTGCCGGTGACCACCGCCGTCACCAGCACCACGCCGAGGACGAGGCCGAGCGCCTGCGGGATGCCGACCCAGCCGGACACGCCGCCGCGCTGCGCGACCGGCACCCGGTCGGGTACGGCGGCGGTCAGGCTGGCCAGCATCGCGTTGAAGCAGACCTGCGCGGCGACCCAGCCGAGCGTCACCCCGAGGACGGTGCGCTGCTGAGCCAGCAGCACCAGGGCGAGCGCGCCGAGCACCGCGCCGCCGGCGGTCCAGGCGTGCCGGCGGCCGAGGGCCCGCCCGCCCAGGCGCGGGGCCGTGCGGTCGGAGAGCGCACCGGCGAGCGGGTTGGCGAGCACCGCGGCCAGCGCGCCGACACCGGTGACCACGGCCAGCACGGTCTCCTTGTCGGCTGGCGCGATCCGTTCCACCTGCTGCGGCAGCAGCACCTGGATCGGGGTGAAGAACGCCATCCAGACGCCGAGGTTCGCGGTGACGAGCAGCGCGATCCAGGCCCGCCGGACCGGCACGGTCGGCTCGGCGAGCGCTGCCGGCAGCGAGGCCGGCGTCGGTTCGACGGTGGTCACGTCGACGGTCCCTGGGCCGCGCCCGCGATCACGTCGCGGTACCAGGCGTACGACGACTTCGGCGTCCGCGTAGCGGTGGCGTAGTCGACGTGGACCAGGCCGAAGCGCTTGGTGAGGCCCTCGGCCCACTCCCAGTTGTCGAGGAGCGACCAGACGAAGTACCCGGTCACGTCCACCCCGTCGTCGATCGCCGCCCGGACGGCCCGCAGGTGCCCGTCGAGGTACGCGATCCGCTCCGGGTCGTGCACCCGCCCGTCGGCGTCCGGCGCGTCGTCGTACGCGCAGCCGCTCTCGGTGATCTGGATCGGCGGCAGGTCGTCGCCGTACGTGCGGTGCAGCCAGCCGAGCAGTTCCCGCAGCCCGTCGGGGGCGACCGGCCAGTCGAAGGCGGTCCGCGGGTAGCCGTCGAGCGGCACGATCTCGAAGGGCAGCGGCGATCCCTCGTCGGGGGCGCGGATCCCGGTGGGGTTGTAGTAGTTCACCCCGAGCACGTCGATCGGCGCGGCGACGACCGCCAGGTCGCCGTCCCGTACCACGCCGGGCTCGAAGCCGGGCCCGTCCGGGTAGCCGCGGCCGAGCAGCGGGTCGGTGAAGAGCCGGTTGTGCAGCGCCTCGTACGCCGCCCCGGCGGCGGCGTCGGCCTCGGTGTCCCCGAGGACCCGCACCGGCGAGTAGTTGTTGGCGATGGCGACCGGGCTGGCGGTGCGGGCGCGCAGCGCGGCGACGGCGAGGCCGTGCGCGAGCAACTGGTGGTGGGCGACCGGGAAGGCGTCGAACAGCAGCATCCGTCCCGGCGCGTGCACGCCCATGCCGTGGCCGAGGCTCATGTGGATGAACGGCTCGTTGAGGGTGATCCACAGCCTCACCCGGTCGCCGAGCCGGGCGGCGGTGGCGTCGGCGTACTCGGCGAACCGGTGCGCGGTGTCCCGGTTGAGCCACCCGCCGGCGTCTTCGAGGGGCTGCGGCAGGTCCCAGTGGAACAGGGTGGCGACCGGGTCGACGCCGTGTGCCAGCAGCTCGTCGACGAGGCGGTCGTAGAAGTCCAGCCCGGCCGCGTTGACCGGGCCGCCGCCGGCCGGCCGGACCCGCGGCCAGGCGATCGAGAACCGGTACGCCCCGACGCCCAGCCGGGCCATCAGCGCGACGTCCTCGGCGTACCGGTGGTAGTGGGCGCAGGCCACGTCGCCGGTGCTGCCGTCGACGATCCGGCCGGGGGAGCGGGCGAAGGTGTCCCAGATGGACGGTCCGCGCCCGTCCTCGTCGACCGCGCCCTCGATCTGGTACGCGGACGTGGACACCCCGAAGCGGAACCCGGCGGGGAACTGCGGCAGCGGTGCGGTCGGCATGCGCCCTCCCGTCGTACGCGAAATGTGTTCGCGACTCTAGGGGTACGCCGCGTGGAGCGCCATAGGTCGTGGAGCCCGCTGGCGCAATGGTTTTCGGCGTGTCTTTTCCGAACCCGTCCAAGTACGTCCGAATTTGCGCATAGAGTGCCGATATCGTGGGATGTCCTCACTGGAGGAAGACGGAAATGATCCTCGTGGAACGCAGTGCGCACGTGATGGCGCCGATCGAAGCGGTCTGGGGCGTCGTGCAGCGGGCCGAACAGTTGCCGGCGTGGCTGGCGGGGGTCCGCGCGGCCGAGGTGCTCTCGGGGGAGGGCTTCGGGCGGCGGCAGCTGGTCCAGGCGGGGCGCGGCGCGGCGCATGAGGCCGAGGTGATCGCCTACCAGGAGCCGACCCTGATCGGCTGGCGGGAACGCGCCAAGGGCGCCGGTGCCCGGGCGGAGGCGCGCACCGAGATCTACGTCCAGCTCACCGCCGACGAGGAGGAGGGCGGGACGATCGTACGGCTCATCGTCGTACGCTGGCCGGCTGGTCCGGTCAAGGCCGCTCTGCTCCGGCTCGGCCTGCGTCGGGTCGGCGCCGACCTGGAGGACTCGCTCGCCCGGCTGACCGACCTGGCCGCCGTCGGCTGACCGGGCACCTCCTGGCGTCGCCCGCTCCGGCGGTGACCCGGCGTCCCCGCCCGGGACCCCGGGTCACCGCCCCTTCGTCACGCGCCCCGCGCCGATCACGGAGTTGTGGTGCCCGGTTCCGACCGCCTGCGACCCGTTCGTCACCACCACAACTCCATGATCGACGAGACGAGGGGCCCGGCGCGGGATGTCGCACCGGGCCCCTCGTTCTGTCGGGCTAGCTGTCGCCGCCGGTCTCGCCGACCGGCGCCGCGCTGACGTCCTCGATCGCGTACTTCTTGGCAGCCTCGGCGGGCACGTTCGCCGGCACCGCGCCGCGGAGGGCGAGCTGCCGCAGCGTCGCGACCACGACCGACTCGGCGTCGACGTGGAAGTGCCGGCGCAGCGCGTGGCGGGTGTCGGACATGCCGAACCCGTCGGTGCCGAGCGACGTGTAGTCGCCGGGAATCCAGCGGGAGATCAGGTCCGGCACCGCCCGCATCCAGTCGCTGACGGCGACCTTCGGGCCCTCGGCGTCGGCCAGCTTCCGCGCCACGTACGGCACCCGCTGCTCCCCGGTCGGGTGGAGCAGGTTGTGCTCCTCGGCCTCGACCGCGTCGCGGCGCAGCTCCGTCCAGGAGGTCACCGACCAGACGTCGACCGCCACCCCCCAGTCCTGGGCGAGCAGCTGCTGGGCCTTGAGCGCCCACTGCATCCCGGTGCCCGAGGCGAGCAGCTGCGCCTTCGGGCCGTCCACCTGGGGCGCCGCCGCGTAGCGGTAGATGCCCTTGAGCAGGCCCTCGACGTCCACGCCCTCCGGCTCCGCCGGCTGCACGATCGGCTCGTTGTAGACCGTCAGGTAGTAGAAGACGTTCTCCTGCGCCTCGCCGTACATCCGGTGCAGGCCGTTCTCCAGGATGTGCGCGATCTCGAACGCGAACGCCGGGTCGTACGCGACCACCGCCGGGTTGGTGGCGGCGATCAGGTGCGAGTGGCCGTCCTCGTGCTGGAGCCCCTCACCGTTGAGCGTGGTCCGGCCGGCGGTGGCGCCGAGCAGGAAGCCCCGCGCCATCTGGTCGGCCGCCGCCCAGAGCCCGTCGGCGGTGCGCTGGAACCCGAACATCGAGTAGAAGATGTACATCGGGATCATCGGCTCGTTGTGCGTGGCGTACGAGGAGCCCGCCGCCGTGAACGAGGCGACCGAGCCGGCCTCGTTGATGCCCTCGTGCAGGATCTGCCCGACGGTCGACTCCTTGTACGACAGGAACAGCTCCCGGTCGACCGCCGTGTACCGCTGGCCGTGCGGCGAGTAGATCTTCTGCGTCGGGAACAGCGAGTCCATGCCGAACGTGCGCGCCTCGTCCGGGATGATCGGCACCCACCGCTTGCCGAACTCCTTGTCCTTCATCACGTCCTTGAGCAGGCGGACGAAGGCCATGGTGGTGGCGACCTTCTGCTTGCCGGAGCCGCGCTTGACGTCGGCGAAGCGCTCCGGGCCGGGGATCGTGAGCCGCTTGTGCTCGGTCCGCCGGGACGGCAGGTACCCGCCGAGCTGCCGACGCCGCTCGTGCAGGTACGCGATCTCGTCCGACTTCTCGCCCGGGTGGTAGTACGGCGGCAGGTAGGGGTTCTCCTCCAGCGCCTTGTCCGGGATGTCCAGGTAGAGCCGGTCGCGGAAGGTCTTCAGGTCCTCCAGCGTCAGCTTCTTCATCTGGTGGGTGGCGTTGCGCGCCTCGAAGTGCGAGCCGAGCGTCCAGCCCTTGATGGTCTTGGCCAGGATCACCGTCGGCTGGCCGGTGTGCTCCATCGCCGCCTTGTACGCCGCGTAGAGCTTGCGGTAGTCGTGGCCGCCCCGCTTGAGGTTCCAGATCTCGTCGTCGGTGAGGTGCTCGACCATCTTGCGGGTGCGCGGGTCACGGCCGAAGAAGTGCTCCCGCACGTACGCCCCGGACTCCGCCTTGTAGGTCTGGTAGTCACCGTCGGGCGTGGTGTTCATGAGGTTGACCAGCGCGCCGTCGGTGTCGGCGGCGAGCAGCGGGTCCCACTCGCGGCCCCAGACCACCTTGATGACGTTCCAGCCGGCGCCCCGGAAGAACGCCTCCAGCTCCTGCATGACCTTGCCGTTGCCGCGGACGGGTCCGTCGAGGCGCTGGAGGTTGCAGTTGATGACGAAGGTCAGGTTGTCCAGTTCCTCGCGGGCGGCCACCCCGATCGCGCCGAGCGTCTCCGGCTCGTCCATCTCGCCGTCGCCGAGGTACGCCCAGACGTGCTGGTCGGACGTGTCCTTGATACCCCGGTGGTGCAGGTAGCGGTTGAACCGCGCCTGGTAGATCGCGTTCAGGCCGCCGAGACCCATGGAGACCGTCGGGAACTCCCAGAAGTCCGGCATCAACCGCGGGTGCGGGTATGACGGCAGCCCGCCCCCGGGGTGCGACAGCTCCTGCCGGAACCCGTCGAGCTGGTGCTCGCTGAGCCGGCCCTCCAGGAACGCCCGCGCGTACATGCCGGGGGAGGCGTGGCCCTGGTAGAAGATGTGGTCGCCGCCGCCCGGGTGGTCCTTGCCGCGGAAGAAGTGGTTGAAGCCGACCTCGTAGAGCGAGGCCGAGCTGGCGAAGGTGGAGATGTGACCGCCGACGCCGATCTCCGGGCGCTGCGCCCGGTGCACCAGCATCGCGGCGTTCCACCGGACGTACGCCCGGATCCGCCGCTCGACGTGCTCGTCACCCGGGAACCACGGCTCGCGCTCCGGCGGGATGGTGTTGATGTAGTCCGTGGTGGTCAGGGACGGCACCCCGACCTGGCGCTCGCGGGCCCGCTCCAGCAGGCGCAGCATGACGTAGCGGGCGCGCTTGGTCCCGCGCTCGTCGATGACACCGTCGAGCGACTCGACCCATTCGCTGGTCTCTTCAGGGTCGATGTCCGGAAGCTGGCTCGGCAGACCGGCGGTGATCACCGGGCGCTTGCGTTCCGTAGCCACAGGCGTTCCCTCGGTTGTGTGTGGGATAGGTCTCTAGCGCCATCCTGCCCCCTCGTGCCACCCGCCGTCACGTCCACCGCCGGGAGACGCGACGCGCGACACAGGTACCCGTCGGTAACTTTTCCCTGGTCGCGGGTTCACTCCGGAGTGCGCCTCCGGCGGGGCCCACGCCGCGGCCGACCCCTTGCGGGCGATCCCTACCGTGCGGGTCATGAACGGACGACTGGTGGCTCTGGGCGTACTGCTGGGGTTGGGCGGGCTGGCGTTGGTGCTCGCCGCGGGGATCGGTCTTCTCGCGGGGGACCTCGCCGCGCTGCCGGTGCTCGTCCTGGGCGCGGGGCTGGCCCTCTTCGGCGCGGTCGTGGTGCGGGCCGGGGCGCGGGCGCCCCGAGCGGCGGCGGTCCGCCGTGGTGGCGCCCTCGGCACCATCCCCGGGCCCGCCGGGGACATCGGCACCGACTACCGGAACCGGGACTACGGCGACAGCGGCGGCTCGGGCGGCTGGTCGTCCGGCGGGGATTCCGGCGGGTCGTCGGGCGGGGACTCCGGTGGCGGCTGGTTCTCCGGTGGTGGTGATTCCGGTGGTGGCTGGTCCTCCGGCGGCGGGGACTCCGGCGGGGGCGGCGGCGGCTGGTGAAGCCGGCCCGGTCGTCCGGGCGCGGGTATGCGGCGGCTCGGGCAGAATGCGGCGTATGCGTACCGAGGTGATCACGGTCCAGACGGGGTCGCGGCCGACGGTCCGGGACATCACCGCCGAGGCCGAACGGTTCGTCGCCGGGCAGGGCGACGGTCTGCTGCACGTCTTCGTCCCGCACGCCACGGCCGGGCTGGCGATCATCGAGACCGGCTCCGGGTCCGACGACGACCTGCTCACCGCGCTCGACGACCTGCTCCCCGCCGACGACCGGTGGCGGCACCGGCACGGCTCGCCCGGCCACGGGCGGGACCACGTGCTGCCGGCGTTCGTGCCGCCGTACGCGACGCTGCCGGTGGTCGGCGGGCGGCTGGCGCTCGGCACCTGGCAGTCGGTGTGTCTGGTCGACCCCAACGGCGACAACCCGTCCCGCCAGGTCCGCTTCTCCTTCCTCCCGGGCTGACCGCGTCCCGCCGCGCGACGTCAGAGGACGGCGCGCGGCGGTGGGCAGGGTCAGGGGCGGACGGTCTCCGACTCGACGGTCCGCGCGCCGGCATCGTCGGAGGGGGCGGCGGCGCGGGCGGACGTGGGCGCGGCGGGCGGGCGGTCGTACGTCTGGTGCAGGCCGGGCACCCGGTCCTCGATCACGAACGACGCCCGGGTGTACGCCGGCGCGCCCGGCCGGGTCACGTAGGGCAGCACGGCGAAGTCGGCCGTGAGCTGCTGCGGCGTGATGGTCGTGCGGACGTACCCGCGCAGGTTGTTCTGGAAGCGCAGGTGCGGGTTGAACGCCAGCCAGGGGTGCGAACCGGTGGGCGAGTCGGCACCGTCCCCGCCGGACGAGATCGACGAGCAGACCAGCTCGCTGCCGACGGTCCGGGAGGTCGGGTCGGCGTAGTCCAGCTTCAGGTCGCTGGCCCAGTGCGCGTGCACGTCACCCGTGAGCACCACCGGGTTGCGCACCCCGGCGGCGAGCCAACCCCGGGTGACCCGGTCGCGGGAGGCGACGTACCCGTCCCAGGCGTCCATGCTGGTCACCGTGAGCGGACCGGCGTTGTTGTCCCGCTGCGCGAAGAACACCTGCTGGCCGAGGAGGTCCCAGCGCGCCTCGGAACGGCGGAAGCCGTCGAGCAGCCAGGCCTCCTGCTCGGCGCCGGTGATCGACCGGGCCGGGTCGGCGGCCGCGGCGCAGTTCCGGTAGCCGTCGCCGCAGGCCTGGTCGTCCCGGTACTGGCGCGTGTCGAGCATGTGGAACGTGGCCAGCCGGCCCCAGCGCACCCGCCGGTAGAGCTGCATGTCGATGCCGCGTGGGACGGAGGTGCGCCGCAGCGGCATGTTCTCGTAGTACGCCCGGAACGCGGCCGCCCGCCGGGCGAGGAAGTCCGGCTGCGGGATCTCCGGCTTCTCGTACGCCTCGTCGGCCCAGTTGTTGTCCACCTCGTGGTCGTCCCACACCACCAGCCAGGGCGCGACCGCGTGCGCCGCCTGAAGGTCCGCGTCGGTCTTGTACTGGGCGTGCCGCTGCCGGTAGTTGGCGAGGGTGACCGTCTCCGGCCCCTCGTGGTCGCGCGGGTTGCCGCCGGGGATCGTGTAGACGTCCCGGGCGTACTCGTACTGGTAGTCGCCGAGGTGCAGGATCAGCTCCGGCTCGGTCTCGGCCATCCGTCGGTAGGCGGTGAACCAGCCGTGCTCGTACTGGGAGCAGGAGGCGAAGGCCATCGCCAGAGCCGCCGGCAGCTGCCACGGCGCGGGCGCGGTCCGGGTCCGCCCGACCGGCGAGACGTACCGCTCGGCGCGGAACCGGTAGAAGTACTCCCGTCCGGGCAGCAGCCAGTTCAGCTCGACGTGCACGCTGTGCGCGGACTCCGGCCGGGCGATCTCCACGCCGCGCCGCACGACGTGCCGGAACCGCTCGTCCGCGGCGACCTCCCAGTGCACCGGGACGATCCGGTTCGGCATGCCGCCGAGGCCGTCCTCGGCGAGGGGCTGCGGAGCCAGCCGCGTCCAGAGCACCACCCCGTCATGGTCCGGGTCGCCGGAGGCCACACCGAGGGTGAACGGGTCCTGGCGCAGGGGGCCGCCGGCCGCCGTGGCCGAGCCGGGCAGGCCGGCGACCGCGCCGGCGGCACCGACCGCCGCGCCGGAGAGCAGGATCGTACGTCGGGTCAGGGACACGAGATTCCTCCCCAGAGTCCGTTTCTTCTCGACTCCGGGGAGCGTTTCGACCGTGGATGACCGCCAGGTGACGACGAGTGCCCCTGGCCGGCACATCCAGCCGAACAGGGTGCGTGGGCGCTTTGATAGTAGAGAAGTTCAACTATTGAACCGCACGTAGAATGTGAGCATGGCGCAGAGCACCGTCTCGTCGACCGGCCCCGACGCGGCCGGTCGCTCCGGGTTGGCCGGAGACGCGGTGCGCAGGATCATGCACATCGCCTCGGCCATCCGGCACTACCAGGACGTCGACATCGCCGAGCTGGGGCTCACCCCGGCAGTGGCCCGGGCCCTGCACGAGCTGGACCCCGACCATCCGCTGCCCGCCCGCGACCTGGCCGAGCAACTGCGCTGCGACCGGTCCAACGTCACCGCTCTGGTGGACAAGCTGGAGCAGGCCGGCCTCGTGGAGCGCCGGGTCGACCCCACCGACCGGCGGCAGAAGACGCTCGTGGTGACCGAGGCCGGCCGGCGCATGCGGGCCCGGGTCCACCACGTGATGTCCGACTCCCGTCTCCTCGCCGGCCTCACCGACGCCGAGCTCGCCACCCTGCGGGACCTGGTGTTCAAGGTCTCCGACGGCGGCTGTCCCGAGGCGTGCGGGGCGGAGTAGGCGCGGTCGCGCCGATCGTGTCCCGGTGGGCGGACCGGGCCGTGGTCGGTAATGCTGTCCGTCGTGACCACCCCGCACGATCTTGACGAACGGCTCCGCGAGGCGCTGGGAGCCCTGACCGCCGACGACGAGCGGAGGCGGGATCCCGCCCGGCCCGTCACCGACGACGCGCCGCTGACCGGGGCGCAGGCGCTGGACCTCTTCGACGCCCAGGTCGTCAGCCGCCAGCTCGACCTCGCCGGTCGCTGGCTGCGCAGCTTCGGGGAAGGGTTCTACACGATCGGCTCCGCCGGCCACGAGGGCAACGCCGCCCTCGCCGCCGCCCTGCGGCCCACCGACCCGGCCCTGCTGCACTACCGCTCCGGCGCCTTCTACTGCGTCCGCGCCGCCCAGGCCGCCGGCGCCGAGGACGTACCGCACGGAATGGTCGCCGGGGAGGACGACCGCGTGGCACCGCCCGGCGACGCCGCGAGCGTCCCGCTGCCGCGCCGCGCGGACGACGCTGCTCCGGCCGACCGCGTCGAGGCCGCCGCCGCGTCCGGGCCGGACGCGCACGCCACCGGCGTCCGTACCGTCGTCCGGCAGCCGGCGCACCCGGCGGTCGAGCTGGCCACGTCGCCCTCCGCAGCCGGCCCGAATGCCGCCACCGCCGCCGGCGTCGACCTGACCGCCCTGGAGCCCACCCCTGCCGGCTCCAACCCGGCCGCGCCCGACCTCGCCGAGCCCAACCCGGCCGCGCCCGACCTCGCCGAGCCCAGCCCGGCCGCGCCCGACCTCGCCGAGCCCAGCCCGGCCGGGTCCGACCTCGCCGGGGCCAGTCCTGCCGGGTCCGACCCCGCCCGGGCTGGCTCTGCCGAAGTCAGCCCGGCCGGGTCCGACCTCGCCGAGCCCAGCACTGCCGACCTCGCGAGGCCTGACCCTGCCGGGCCCGACCTCGCCGCGTCCGACCTCGTCCCGAACGCCCGGTCCGCCGATGGCCCGGGTGCCGCCGGCACTGCCGCCCTTCCGGGCGACGGTGGTCCGGAGCGGTTCGCCGCGACCGCCCGGGAGGCGGATGGCACCGAGCGCACCGCCGGACCCGCCGGGCCCGTGGCGGACCGGCCCCTCGCGCCGGGGTACGCGGACGCGGCCCGCGACGTGCTGCGCGGCATGGTTGCCTCGGCCCGGGAACCGATCGCCGGCGGCCGGCACAAGGTGTTCGGCCGGTCCGACCTCGCCGTCGTGCCGACCACCTCCACGATCGCCTCACACCTGCCGCGGGCGGTCGGCATGGGGCTCGCGGTGGAGCGGCTGCGCCGGCTCGACGGGACGGGCCGGCGGACCGGGGTCCGGGTCGGCAGCGGCGGGGGAGCATCCCCGGCGTCGTGGCCGCCGGACGCGATCGTGGTCTGCTCGTTCGGCGACGCGTCGGTCAACCACGCCAGCGCCACCGCCGCCCTCAACACCGCCGGCTGGTACGACCACACGGGCCTGCGCATCCCGGTCCTGTTCGTCTGCGAGGACAACGGGCTGGGGATCAGCGTCCGGTCGCCCCGCGGCTGGGTGGAGGCGACCCTGCGGTCGAAGCCGGGGATCCGCTACTTCGCCGCCGACGGGAGCGACCTGCTCGGGGCGTACGCGGTGGCGGCCGAGGCGGCGGCGTGGGTCCGCCGGCACCGGCGTCCGGCCGTCCTGCACCTGTCCACCGTCCGCCTGATGGGGCACGCCGGGGCGGACGTCGAGACCGCGTACCGCAGCGCCGCGGAGATCGGGGCCGACCTCGACCGGGACCCGCTGCTGGCCACCGCGCGGCTGCTGGTCGGGGCCGGCGTCGCCACCGGCGCTGACCTGCTGGCCCGGTACGACGAGATCGGCTGGCGGGTGCGCCGGATCGCCGAGGAGGTGCTCGACGAGCCGAAACTGGCCGATCCCGCCGAGGTGGTGGCCCCGCTCGCGCCCCGGCGACCGGTCCGGGTCGCGCGGGCGGTGGCCGACGCGGCCGCACGGGCGGCCGGTCCGGGGGCGGCCGCGCGGGCCGAGGCCTTCGGCGGGAAGCTCCCCGAGCTGGCCGGCCCGCTGACGCTCGCGCAGAGCATCAACGCCGCGCTGGCCGACGGGCTGCTGGACCACCCGCAGATGGCCGTCTTCGGCGAGGACGTCGGCGCCAAGGGCGGCGTGTACGGGGTGACGAAGGGGTTGCGGGAGCGCTTCGGCGCCGCCCGCGTGTTCGACACCCTGCTCGACGAGACGTCGATCCTCGGGCTCGGCCTGGGCGCCGGGCTGGCCGGGATGCTGCCGGTGCCCGAGATCCAGTACCTCGCGTACCTGCACAACGCCGAGGACCAGTTGCGCGGCGAGGCGGCGACCATGCAGTTCTTCTCGCGGGGGGCGTTCCGCAACCCGATGGTGGTCCGGGTCGCCGGGCTGGCGTACCAGGAGGGGTTCGGCGGGCACTTCCACAACGACAACTCGGTGGCCGTACTCCGGGACATCCCCGGCCTGGTGGTCGCGGTGCCGGCACGGCCGGATGACGCCGCGCCCATGCTCCGGACCTGCCTGGCCAGCGCGGCGGTCGACGGGAGCGTCTGCGTGTTCCTGGAGCCGATCGCCCTCTACCACACCCGTGACCTGCACAGCGGGGGCGACGGGGAGTGGCTCGCCGAGTACGCGGAACCGGGCGCCTGGTCGAGCGCCCACGTGCCGGTCGGCCGGGCGCGGGTCTACGGCGTGGGCTCCGCCGAGGACATCACGATCATCACCTTCGGTAACGGCGTACGGCTGTCGCTGCGTGCCGCCGCGGCGCTCGCCGACGAGGGGGTGGGCACCCGGGTGGTGGACCTGCGCTGGCTGGCGCCGCTGCCGGTCGCCGACCTCATCCGGGAGGCCACGGCGACCGGCCGGGTGCTGGTCGTGGACGAGACGCGGCGCTCGGGCGGGGTCGGCGAAGGGGTGATCGCGGCCCTGGTCGATGCCGGATATGTCGGAGCGGCGCGAAGAGTAGCGGCAGTTGACTCGTTTGTACCATTAGGTCCGGCTGCCCGTCAGGTTCTGGTCTCCGAGGATGCCATTACCCAGGGTGCCCGCACGCTCCTGGCACGGTAAATTCCGTTCCACCCGGTGCGCCACTTGCGCGGCGAGCCGCAACTGTGTGGACTTGGCCCGACGGTGTCGTACGACGCCGCGAGCAGGGATGAGATGAGGAGGCACGCGACAGTGAGCGCGACCGCTGGTCAGGCCGCCGACGGGGTACGCAGCCTGGCGGACCGGTTCGGGATCGAGCCGGGGATGGTCGTCATGGAGATGGGGTACGACGACGACGTCGACCAGGATCTCCGGGACGCCCTGACCGACCGAGTTGGGGAGCTGGTCGACGAGGACACCGACGAGGTGGTCGACGCGGTGCTGGTGTGGTACCGGGACGGCGACGGTGACCTCTTCGAGCTGCTCGTCGACGCCCTCGGCCCGCTGGCGGACAACGGCGTCGTGTGGCTGCTCACGCCCAAGGCCGGGCGCGATGGGCACGTCGAGCCGAGCGAGATCGCCGAGTCCGCGCCCACCGCCGGCCTCCAGCAGACCTCCACGATCAACGCCGGCCGGGACTGGAGCGGCGCCCGGCTGGTGCTCCGGCGCGGGTCGAAGGCGAAGAAGTAACTGCGCAATTTCACACACGGTGGGGTCACCACCGTGTGTGGGACGCTGTCGTCACCTTCGACTCGACGCAAGGAGCTCTCTCATGCCGATCGAGGTTGGCGCCGAGGCGCCGGACTTCGTGCTCAAGGACCAGAACAACCAGGAGGTCCGGCTCTCCGACTTCCGCGGCAAGCGCATCGTGCTGCTGGTCTTCTACCCGCTCGCCTTCACCGGCGTCTGCCAGGGTGAGCTGTGCGAGGTGCGGGACAACCTGAACGAGTACCTCAACGACGACGTCCAGGTGCTGACCGTCAGCGTCGACTCGGTGTTCGCGCACAAGGTGTGGGCCAATCAGGAGGGCTACCAGTTCCCGCTCCTGTCGGACTTCTGGCCGCACGGCGCGGTCGCCCAGGCGTACGGCGTCTTCAACGACGTCGCCGGCTTCGCCAACCGGGGCACCTTCGTCATCGACAAGGCGGGCGTGGTCCGCTTCGCCGAGATGAACATGCCGGGGGAGGCCCGCGACCAGCAGGGCTGGCGCAAGGCGCTCGCCGAGACGGCCTCCGCCTGATCCGGGACGACCCGGCACGCGGCCGTGCGACGTGGCCCACGGTCGGCAGGGTAAGCTTGCCAACCTCCGGCCCGCCGTACGGGCGCCGGGGCGCGTAGCTCAGCGGGAGAGCACTCGCCTTACAAGCGAGGGGTCGCAGGTTCGAAACCTGCCGCGCCCACCACCACCTGAACCGGCGAAATCCGCTCGCACAGGACGGGCGGAGCGCCTGGCATTAGTCCGACGTCAGTTGCTCGGCGGATCGCCGCCCAGTCGCACCGGCACGCTGGGCACTGGCCGAACATCGACGATGAACCGCACGCGATAAATCCGGTGACCTCGTGGTCATCCCCGCGACGATGGCCGACGTGGAGAACGTCGAGGTCGTCGTCGCCCATCACGAGCGCGCGACCCTGCGCGTCGGCGACGTGTTCCTGAAGATCGACGCTGATCAGACGCGCACCGACGTCGCGGTCGAGGCGATGGCCATGGCGCCGATCCCGACTCCGGAGGTCCTGTGGCGGAAGCCGCCCGTGCTCGCGCTGGCC
Organism: Micromonospora thermarum; assembly: GCF_012034245.1. Taxonomy (GTDB): domain Bacteria; phylum Actinomycetota; class Actinomycetes; order Mycobacteriales; family Micromonosporaceae; genus Micromonospora; species Micromonospora thermarum. The sequence goes on from NZ_JAATEO010000012.1 coordinate 110,247, forward strand.
GCCCTCCCGGGGACGGCACTCGGCCGCCTCGGCGAGCCGTCGACCGCGTCGCCGGCGGCGTGGGCCGCGGCGGGTGCCGCCGCACGGACGCTGCACGACGCGCCGCTGCCGCCATGGCCTGGTCGGAGCCTCGACGAGTTGACATCGACGCTCGACGGCGAATGCGAGTGGCTCGTCACGAACGGCGTTCTTCCCACCGACCTGGTCGAACGCAACCGACGGGTTGCCGAGGCCGCGCTCCGACCGTGGACACCGGTGTTCACGCACGGCGACATGCAGATCACCCACGTGTTCGTCGACGGTGATGAGATCACCGGCGTGATCGACTGGTCCGAGGCGGGCCGGGGCGATGCCCTGTTCGACCTCGCCACCTTGACGCTCGGACACGAGGAGCACCTTGGCGACGTCGTCGCCGGCTACGGCACCGACGTCGACCTCGACGTGATCCGCGCGTGGTGGTCGTTGCGGAGCCTGCTGGCGGTCCGCTGGCTGGTCGAGCACGGCTTCGACCCGTCTAGGCCGGGCTGCGAGGTCGACGTGCTGAGATCCCGGCTGTGAGGTCGTACGGGCCCGACGGCAGCTCGCGTTCCGACCGCGGAAGCGCGTCGGTCAGCCGGCGAGCTGGTCGCGGCGGCGGGTGAGGTAGGCCCGCTCCGCGGGGTTGCCGGCGAGGCTGATGGCCCGGTCGTACGCCGCCCGCGACTCGCCGCCGCGCCCGAGTCGCCGCAGCAGGTCGGCGCGCGCGGCGTGGAAGGCGTGGTAGGCGTCAAGGACCTCGGCGAGCCGGTCGATCTCGGCGAGCCCGACCCCGGGGCCGTCGACCTCGGCGACCGCGACCGCCCGGTTGAGCCGCACGATCGGCGAGGGGTCGAGCTGCATCAGGTGGTCGTAGAGGGCGACGATCGTGGACCAGTCGGTGTCCCGGGCGGATGGCGCATTCGTGTGGACCGCGTTGATCGCGGCCTGCAGCTGGTAGCGCCCGGGTGGGTCGCCGCCGGCCGCCACCGCCTCGAGCCGCTCGCGGACCAGGGCGTTGCCCTCGGCGATGAGGGTGCGGTCCCACGCGCCGCGGTCCTGCTCGGCGAGGGTCACCAGCTCCCCGGTGCGGGACACGCGCGCCGGCCGCCGGGCGTCGGTGAGGAGCATCAGGGCAAGCAGGCCGGCCACCTCGCCGCCGTCCGGGAGGAGAGTTCGGAGCAGGCGGCCGAGGCGGATCGCCTCGTCGGTGAGGTCGACGCGCACCGGTTCGTCCCCCTCGCTGGCGAGATAGCCCTCGTTGAAGACGAGGTAGACGACCGCGAGCACGCCGGCGAGCCGCTCGCGGATGTCGTCGGCCGAGGGCACCCGGTAGGGAATGTGTGCCGCCTTGATCTTTGCCTTGGCGCGGGTGATCCGTCGCGCCATCGTGGTCTCCTGCACCAGAAAGGCTCGGGCGATCTCGGGGACGGTGAGGCCGCCGAGCAGGCGCAGGGTGAGCGCCACCCGGGCCTCCATCGCGAGCGCGGGGTGGCAGCAGGTGAAGACCAGTCTGAGCCGGTCGTCCTCGACCGGGCCGGTCGGCTCAGGAGGGCTGTCGTACACGATCCGGGCCGCCTGGTGCTTCGCCTCGCGCTGCGACTCGCGACGGAGCCGATCGATCGCCTTGCGGGTCGCGGTGGTGGCGAGCCATCCGCCGGGATTGGGCGGTACGCCCTCGCGCGGCCACCGCTCCGCAGCCGCTGCGAACGCCTCGGCGGTCGCCTCCTCGGCGACGTCGAGGTCACTGAAACGGCGCGCGAGGCCGGCGACCACCCGCGCCCACTCCTCGTGGTGGACACGGGTGATCGCCTGCTCGACGGTGCAACCAGTCACGACGCCAGCAGCGCTCGGACGGATTCCTCGGTTCGGAAGGGACGCACCTCGACCGTGCCGCGGCACGCCTTCGACCCCTCGGCGGCAAGCGCCAGGGCCACGTCGAGGTCGGCCGCCTCGATGACCCAGAAGCCGCCGAGGTGCTCCTTCGTCTCCAGGTAGGGCCCGTCGGTGAGGGCCGTCTTCTCGCCCTGCCCGTCGACGGTGGTGGCGGTCGTCGCGGGCTCCAGGCCGTCGGCGAAGACGAGGTGACCGTCCCTCTGGAGCCTCTCGTTGAAGGCGCGGGTGTCGGCGAACGCCTGCAACATGGCCTCCTGGGAGGGGTACGCGCCGAACTCGGTGGGCTCGGCCGGTCCGTAGACGGACAGCAGGTACCTGGGCACCGCGCTCACTTCTCCCCGGAGCCGTTACGCCGGGCCTCCCCGGGGCCTCGGAACCGGTGCACCTCCTGCGGCCAGTCGAGCACGGTCGCGAGCCTGCCGGCCCAGTACCGCGCCGTCGCGTCGTCGGGCACGTCCACGACGGCGAAGCCGCCGAGGTGCTCCTTGGTCTCGACGTAGGGGCCGTCGGTGAAGACGGGCTTGCCGTCGACCAGCTCGACACTGCACACCGCGGTGGACCGGTCGAGCGCGCCGTTGCTGAAGATCAGGACATCCGCGGCCCGCATCTCCTCGATCACGGCCCGGCTGGCCGCGCCCTTCTCGCGGATCTCCTCCGCCGTGTGCTCGCGCACCCACTCATCGTTGAACATGATCAGGTACTCCGTCATGGTCGTCTCCTCTCGGTCCCGGGACGAGGGGCCTTTCCCGACTCCTCGTGTCCGGCGGCCCGGCCGGCCGCCGCACACTGGTTCCACGAACGGCTGCGCCTTGATACGACACCATCCCGGAAACTCCTTTTCCAAGCAGCCCCGGCGTACTGACTCAGGAACGGATCGGGTCTCAGGACGTCCGGTGACAGACCAGACTCGGGACGTGGGTGGCACGTCCGACTGCGACCCGTGCCGCCGATCCTTGGGACAGGGTCTAGTCGACGAGCCAGCTGAACAACACCTTGACCGGTGGAGTCAACGAGGAGGCGGCAACGAGGGCCGCGAGAACCGTGCCAACGATCAGGCTTCGCCGGTGCACGGAGGTCCGCATCCCGGCCGTCAGGAGCCGGGCGACGGCGACGAGCGCTGCCACCGCAGCGACGTACGGCGCCAAGCCGATCACGACGATCATCGCCAGCGCTGCCGCAGCCCAGAGGCCCGGCCAGAGATTGGCGTTGCCGGTGTACTCGTCGCCCTGACGAGGCAGGTAGAGGTACCCGGAGAAGGACGCGGCCCGGCCGAGGGCGACGCCGATGGTGCCGACGTAGACGGCGGCCAGGGCGAACTGCGCACGAGCCAAGGTCCGGCCGGAAGAACCCGGTGCAGGGGTCGGCTCGACATCGGGGGTCGTGACGGAGCGCATGCTAGACCGGTCAGCCGGGCCGGTGTGCCCGACGACCTCTGCCAGTGCCGAGCAGCCAGACGGGCAGCGGCGCGCGATCCTCATCGCTCGACGTGTGAGTCTCCGAGCCACGCCAACAAGCGGCCCCGCGACCAGCAGCGGCCAATGGCCTCGGCGCGCGGGGCCGACCGGTCGAACACCGCCAGGCCGATGATGCTGTGGCCGGAGGCGCGGCGATCGCCAAGTGTCGGTATCGTCGGCGCGACTCCGACCCCCTCCGCGGACACCCACGCCACCGCCCGGCCGGCCGCCGCTTCTTGGAGGCGGTGCAGGAAACGCAGGCGGCTCTTGGGCGGGAAGCGCGACAACGCCCACGTCGTGGTGACGACCGGCAGGGCGTCCGCGGGCACCCGGGCGAAGGCGTCTGGCATCACCTCGACGGGGTCACCTTGCAGCAGCAGGGGAGGGGCCGTCGCCGCCAACGCCATCTCCGCTTCGAGGCTCGCGACCCGCGCCGGCTGATCCGGCCACAGGCAGGCGCGCAACCACCGGGCGTCATCCGCGTCGGTCACGTCGACCGGATCGAGGTCGACGCCGACCCGGGCGACGACCTCGGGCATTGCCCGCGTCGGGATGGACCGGTCTCCCACGATCGAACACGGCAGCTGCACGGGAGACGACGGGTCGCCCAGCGATTGTCCGTTGCTGTACGTGATGCCAACGCGATCGACGTTGAGATTGAGCCCGGCCGAGCAGCCCACGTCGATCAGCCCAACCGCGTTCGCGCCCACCCGGCGCGCCGCCTCGGCGATGGCCGGGTACAGCACGGCGTGGCGCCCGGTCTCGTTGGTCCGCGTCCTCCGGCGCACGGCGATGGCCACGACCGCGTCGGTCATTCGCAGCAGCGTGTCGATCGCCGCGCCAGCGGCGGTGTCGCTGTCCCCGGCGGCATAGGCCGCGGCAAGCGCCGGGGCGCGTCCGGCGAGGGCGAGGTCGTGCAGCGCGGCGAGGATCAGCGTGGGGTGCCGCCTGCGCGCCGGCGCCGCCTCGATGGCGCGCAGCGCCTCGTCGGACTCACTGAGGGCGACGGCGACGCGCTCGTACAGCGGCGATGTCCTGGCGGCGTCGACCTCGCCGAAGTGTCGGTACACCTGAGCGAGCGTGCGGGCCCTACCCGCGGGTAGGGCACTCGCTGCGGTCGGCCCTCGCATCCCGACGATGCTAGCCATTCGAACGACACCTCCGAGTCAGGCTCCAGCAGCCAGGCCCCGAGTGGTCCACACCAGCCCGCCGCCACGGTGACCGGAGATGACGAGCTGCCGCGGCTGCTGACCGCCGGTCCATCCGTCAGCGTCGCGGGCCGGGGCCGGCGGGGCGGCGTCGCGGAGGCGGGCACGACACGGCAGTACGACCCGGGCGGTGAGATCCTCGTCGAGTAGGCCTCGGGCGCGGACGCAGCGATCGCCAAGCGGAAGGCCGGCAACCTCTGCACCACCGCCTGACCGGCGCGGGCGCTCAGCCGCCGAGCCAGCCGCTCCGCGCAGGCGGCGCGGTGGGTGCCGATCCGCGAAGCTGTCCGGCCGCCGACACGATGGATCTCACGATTCTCATGAGGGCCAGGCGCTGCGGAAGGTGCGACGGTAGGCGTCCGGAGGTACACCCACGGTGCGGTTGAAGTGTCGGCGCAGCGTCGTGGCGGTTCCCATGCCGGCCGCCTCGGCGATGGAGTCGATGCTGTCGTCGGTGTTCTCCAGCAGCTCCTGGGCCCGGCGGATCCGCTGCGTCGACAGCCACTGCAACGGGGTGGTGCCGGTCACCGACTTGAAGTGGCGGGCCAGGTTGCGTGAGCTCATGTTCGCCTGGCGAGCCAGGTCCTCGACGGTCAGCGGACGGTTCAGCCGTTCCATCGCCCAGGGGAACAGGTTGGCGAGGGGATGGTCGTCGCGGGCGGGCACCGGGGTCGCCACGAACTGGGCCTGGCCGCCGGCGCGATGCGGCGGCACGACCAGGCGGCGGGCGACGGCGTTGGCGACCGTCGAGCCGTGGTCGCGGCGGATCAGGTGCAGGCACAGGTCGAGGGCGGCGGCTTTGCCGGCGGAGGCGAGCACGTTGCCGTTGTCCACGTAGAGCACGTCCGGGTCGACCGTCACCCGGGGATAGCGGGCGGCCAGCGCCTCGGTGTGGGCCCAGTGCGTGGTCGCGCGCAGCCCGTCCAGCACCCCGGCGGCGGCCAGCACGAACGCACCGGTGCACAGCGAGACCATCCGGGCGCCCGCTTCGTGGGCCGCACGGACGGCGTCGATCAGCTCGGGTGGCACGTCCGCGTCGATGTCGTCCACGGAAGGGACGACCACGGTGTCGGCGCGGGCGAGTCGGTCCAACCCGTCGTCGGGGTCCATCCGGAATCTGCCCATCCGGACCGGGCCCGAGCCGCAGACCACGAGGTCGTACCACGGGTCTGCCAGGCCGGAGGGGTCGCGGACGAAGACCTCGCAGGCCATGGCGAGCTCGAAGTGCAGCATCCCGTCGGTGGCGGCGAGCGCGACAGTGGCCATGTCCGAAACTGTACGGGGGATGGCGTTCCAGACACTGGTCGGGGCCGGCCGCCGCTGAGAGGCTCTCCTCATTCGATCTTCGGAGAGGAACTGCAGATGGGTACGGGTCAGACGGTGGCGGTGTTCGGTGCGTACGGACACACCGGGCGGTTCGTGGTGACGGAGTTGCGCGATCGCGGGTTCGTACCGCTTCTCCTCGGTCGCGACGCGGGCAAGCTCCAGGCGCTGGCGGCGTCGCATCCCGGGCTCGAGCACCGGGTGGCGTCGGTCGACGATCCGGCCTCGCTCGACCAGGCACTGAAGGGCGCGGCCGCGGTCGTCAACTGCGCCGGCCCGTTCGCCTCGACCGCGCCACCGGTGATCGAGGCCGCCCTGCGCGCCGGGATTCCGTACGTGGACGTGGCGGCCGAGATCGAAGCCAACGTGGACACGTTCACGCACTTCACCGACCGGGCTCGTACCGCCGGCGTCGCGGTGGTCCCGGCGATGGCCTTCTTCGGCGGACTCGGCGATCTGCTGGTCACCACGGCGATGGGCGACTGGGCGGCGGCCGACGAGGCGCACGTCGCGTACGGACTGAGCAGTTGGCACCCGACGGCCGGGACCCTCGCCTCCGGCACCGTCTCCCGGGACCGGCGCGATGGCCGACGTGTCCGCTACACCGGTGGCCGGCTGGAGTACTACGTCGCCGAGAGCGACCTGCCGACCCTGGAGTGGGATTTTCCCGCTCCGCTGGGCCGCCGGAACGTCCTCGGCGAGTTCACGATGGCCGACGTCGTCACCGTCCCCAGCCACCTGGCCGTCCCCGAGGTGCGCACGTACATGACCACCGACGCGGCCGAGGACCTGGCCGCTCCGGACGCATCCGCACCGACTGCTGTCGACGAGCGTGGGCGGTCGGCCCAGACGTTCACCGTCGACGTCATCGTGCGATCCGGCGACACGCAACGACGCGTCGTCGCCAGCGGGCAGGACATCTATGCCATCAGCGCGCCGCTGGCGGTCGAAGCGGTCCACCGCATTCTCGGCGGTCGGACGAGGACGAGCGGGGTCGCGTCCGCCGGGGAGATCTTCGACGCGCCCGACTTCCTCCGCGCGCTGTCCCCGTACATCTCGCTCGCACCGCGCCACGAGTCTCGCGCACCGCAGTTCGCCCAATCGCCCAGCCACAGGTGACAGCAGGGGGAGTCGCGGATGTCGGGGTGCCGCTCCGCTGTCGACGGCAACGCTGACGGCAAGCACCGGCAGCCACGGGCTGGTTCCACACGTGCCTGCGCCCGGCGTGGAGACTCCGCTGATCGTGGCGGCCCTGCAACGTCTTCCGCGGCGCCGCGAGCGGGCAGAAGCGTGACGCACAGAATCGTTGGGTCGACTGGGTACGCGCCACGTACGTCGGACCGGCCATCGACCGCGCCACCTTCGACCTGCTGCGCACCCGGGCCGCCGAAGCCGTGCACATCGATGTCGCGCAGGTGGTGGTCACCGCGGAATCCTCCGCCGGGAAGCCGGAGCCGACGCCGAGCTGACGCCGGCTCAGCCGCCGCGCAACTCGGACGTCAGCGGCTCGGAGCCAGGCCGAGGGCGGCCACCAGGGTGGTGTCAGGCCGTCGGGCGCAGCTCGGAGAGCAGCTTCTCCACCCGGGTACGGATCTCGTCGCGGATGGGGCGTACCGCCTCGACGCCCTTGCCGGCGGGGTCGTCGAGCTTCCAGTCCTCGTAGCGCTTGCCCGGAAAGACCGGGCAGGCGTCGCCGCAGCCCATGGTGACGATCACGTCGGAGGACTCGGCGGTCTCGTACTCCAGGAGCTTCGGGGTCTGGTCGGCGATGTCGATGCCGACCTCGCGCATGGCCTCGACGGCGGCCGGGTTGACGGTCTCGGCGGGCGCGGAGCCGGCGGAGCGGACCTCGACGGTGTCGCCGGCGAGGTGACGCAGCCAGCCGGCGGCCATCTGGGAGCGTCCGGCGTTGTGGACGCAGACGAACAGGACGCTGGGCTTGTCGGTCATGAGCTGCCTTCCGTGCGGGTCAGGGGGGTGGTGTCAGGCCCGGTGGCCGTGGTCGCCTCCGCGTCGACGGGGACGACGACCTGGCCGGCGGCATCGCCGGCGTCGGGGTAGAGGGCGGCGAGAAGGGCGGTGCCGATGGCGAGGCCGACGAGTTGGGCCAGGACGAAGCCCGGCACCGAGGCGGGCGCGATCCCGGCGAAGGTGTCGGTGAAGGCACGGCCGATGGTGACCGCCGGGTTGGCGAACGAGGTCGACGAGGTGAACCAGTAGGCGGCTCCGATGTAGGCACCCACAGCGGCGGGGGCGACCGGAGCCCGGCCGGAGCGGGCGAGCGCGAAGATCAGCAGGAGCAACCCGGTCGTCGCCACGATCTCGCCGAGCCACAGGTTGCCGGCGGCGCGGTCCTTGGTGGAGAAGTCGACGGCGGCCAGGTCGAACATGAGGTTCGCCAGGACCGACCCGGCGATCGCGCCGAGGACCTGGGCCGCGGTGTAGCCGGCCAGCTCGCGACCGCCGAGTCCCGTGCCGGCTCGGCGGCCGAGGAACCAGTCGGCGGCGGAGACGACCGGGTTGAAGTGGGCGCCCGAGACCGGCCCGAAGATCAGGATGAGGACGCCCAGGGCAAAGGCGGTGGCGATGGAGTTCTCCAACAGTTGGAGACCGACGTCGCCGGGGGAGAGGGTGGCGGCCATGATGCCCGAGCCGACCACGGCGGTGACCAGCAGGGCGGTGCCGGTGAACTCGGCCAGCAGGCGCCGCCGGAGTGCGACGGTCGTCAGTTCCGTCGCCGCGGTGTGCCGCGCGACCTGCTGGTCGGAAGTGATCTCCGGGCGGGGGCCGGTCATCGGGTGCCTCTCGGTGTGGTGGTGGGGGCGAGGCGGTCGACGCGGTCGGCGAGATCGGCGTAGGCCGCCTCGAACGCTTCGTCGGTGTCGACGCGGGCCGGATCCGGCACGGACCAGTGCAGCCGGGGGCGGACCGGCGACGTCAGTTCTTCGTGTGCGTTGTCGCAGACGGCGATGACCAGGTCGTCCTGGCGGACCACGTCGTCGACGTGGGCGGTGCCGGTCGGGTCGAGGTCGAGGTCGTGGCGGTGGGCCACGGCAATCGCCCGCGGATGGACCCGGGGCGCGGGCCTGGTGCCGGCAGAGGCGGCCTCGCGGTGGGTACGCCGCTTCCACAGCGCCGCGGCCAACTGTGAGCGCGCGGAGTTGTGGGTGCAGACGAAGACCACCCGACCCACGTCCCGCAGCGGCGGTGGGGCGAGCGCCACGAGGGCGGCCGGCTGGAGCCGCAGGTAGGCACGTCGACGGTCGCCCTCGGATCGGGTGCGCACGACGAGGCCGGCGTCGGTGAGCACCTTGACGTGGTGAGCCACCAGGTTGGTCGGCATGCCGAGGTCACGGGCGACCTCCCCGGGCGAGGCGTCGCCGACGGTGAGCGCGTCCACGATCGCCAGGCGCGCCGGGTCGCCGAGCGCGGCATGGATCCGCGTCCGCTCGGCCAGGGAGACAGGCTCAACGTTCATTGACTCAACTGTCGCTGAGCTATCTCGGTATGTCAAGCTCCGTGGCGGTTCGACGCCGGAGACCCTGCTGCGGCCGGACCGGCCCCCTGGTGCTCCGGCATGACGCGGTCCTGGAATGCTTGGCGCATGTCCGCTTTTCCGGCGACTTTCGGCCAGGACGCCGTCAACAGCCCGGCCAAGGCCCAGTTCGAGGCATTCATCGACGAGCACCGCAGCGCCCTCAACCGCTGTCTGGACGGGCTGACCGAGGAGGAGGCACGCCGGTCGTTGGTGCCCTCCAGGACGACGCTGCTGGGTTTGGTGAAGCACGCGACCTTCGTCGAGAAGGTCTGGTTCGACGAGGCCGTCACCTGCCGGTCGCGCGCCGAGATCGGCATCCCCGCGACGCCCGACGAGTCGTTCGTCCTCGATGACGACGACACCATCGCCAGCATCCAGCAGGCACATCGCGAAGCCTGCGAGGCGTCCCGCCGCGCGACGGCATCCCTGGGGCTGGACGACCTGCTCCACGGCAACCGGCGCGGCCCGCTCCCGCTGCGCTGGGTGTACCTCCACGTGCTGCGTGAACTCGCCCAGCACTGCGGACACGCGGACATCCTCCGCGAACAGATCCGAGGCGGGTAGCCACGCCACCCTTCACAGGATCCTCGTCCGCACCGGGTTCATCTCCGCGATCTAGGCGAAGGGCAGCAGGCGCCCCCGGCGGGCGCGGTCCCCTCGGCGCAGGTCACGGGTCGCCAGCCGGGCGCGGTCGAGGGGCGTCAGCCGGGCCGCGCGCCGACGGCGCGTCGTGGTCACGAGGCTCGTCCCCAGCGTGGGTGGCATTCGCGGGACACGACGGACGTGTCGCTCTTCGAGGAGCTGGGGATGCGGGTGGTGCACGCCCGCTACCGGTTGAGCGGCGAGGCCACCTGGCCCGCGCAGCTCGACGACGTCCGTGCCGAGGCGCGCGCGGCGCGGCTGCCGGGTCGGCCGCTCGTCGTCGCCGGGGATTCCGCCGGTGCCCATCTCGCGCTGCACGTCGGCCTGCGGGGTGTGGACGCTCCCGGCGACGTGGACGCTGTCCTGGCCTTCGAGACGCCGGTCGACCCGCTCGCGCCGGACTGGCCCCGCGGCCGGGCCGAGGGGAACCCGTGGCACCAGCTCCTGGGCCACCTTCCCGCGCCGGGCGACCCGGCCACCGTCGACTGCACGGTCACCACGCACGTCGGTGCCGGCACGCCGGTGCTGCTCGCCCACGGCCTCGACGACGCCGCGGTCCCGGTCACGCAGACCCTGGGCCTCGCCGCCGCGCTCGTCGCCGCCGGCCACCGTGTGCACGTGACGGTCGCCGACGGGGAGCACGGCCGGTTGGACCTGCGCCGGCCCGACCTGGCGGCCGCCGTACGCCGGTTCCTGACCCAGGTGACCGCGGCCGTGGCGGTCCGATGAGCCCTCGATGTCACCGCCGGCGCGCATACTCGGCGACATGGTGGTGCGCGGACCCGGGCGACCGACTCCCCGGCTGAGGGCGGAGGCCGAGGCGGCGCTCCGGGGCCGCGCGGAGCTGGTCGCCGGGTGCTGCCGGCTCGCCGCCGGGCAGGACGTCGACGACGGTCTGGTCGTGGCGCTCGGGGGTCCGCACGCGCGGCACGTGCTGGCCGGCGGGCCCCACGCCGACCAGGAGCACCGGCTGCGGGTGTGGGGCCTGCGCGGCCTGCTCTGGGTGTGGGACGACACGGCGCTGGACGCGGTCGTCGCGGCCCTGGGTGATCCGGCCTGGCGGGTGCGCGAGATGGCGGTGAAGGTGGTCGCCCGGCACCGGCTCGGCGCGCCGTTCCCGCTCGTGGTCGCGCTCCGGGATCCGTCGGCGCGGGTCCGGGCCGCGGCCGCCCGCGCGGTCGCCGCGCTGACACAGGTGGCAGCCATGAGTCCGCACGGCGGGCGGGCGGCGTGAGCTACGCCGAGGTCAACGGGCTCCGGCTCTGGTACGCGGAACACGGTGCCGGGCGGCCGCTGGTGCTGCTGCATGGGGGGTTCGGCTCGACGGAGATGTTCGGCCCGCTGCTCCCGGCGCTGACCCGGCGTCGCCGCGTGATCGCGGTGGACCTCCAGGGTCACGGCCGGACCGCCGACGTCGACCGCCCGCTGCGGTACGAGTCGATGGCCGACGACGTGGCCGAGCTGATCGTCCATCTCGGCCTCACCGGGGTGGACCTGCTGGGGTACTCGCTCGGCGGGTGCGTGGCGCTGCGGACCGCGATCCAGCACCCCCGCCTGGTCGGTCGGCTCGTGGTGGTCTCCGCGCCGTGCCGGCGGCAGGGCTGGTACCCCGAGGTGCTGGCGGCGATGGCCCGGCACGACGAGGCGACGGGCGAGCGGATGCGCGGCAGCCCGATGCACGAGCTCTACGCGCGCGTCGCGCCCCGGCCGGAGGACTGGCCGCGGCTGTGGGTGAAGTCGGGGGAGCTGCTGCGCCGCGAGTACGACTGGTCGCCCGAGGTGGCCGCCCTCACCCTGCCCACCCTGCTGGTCTTCGCCGACGCCGACTCGGTCACCCCGGCGCACATGGTGGAGTTCTTCGGGCTGCTCGGCGGCGGTCACCGGGACGCCGGCTGGGACGGCGCCGACCGGCCGGCCGCGCGACTGGCGGTGCTGCCCGGCCTCACCCACTACGACATCCTCGCGTCACCGGCGCTGCCGGCCGCCGTCCTGCCGTTCCTCACCCACCCGGCCGTCGCGCCCGGGTGACCGTCAGCGGAGGCGGGCGGCCACCCAGGGCAGCAGGGCGTCGGCCTGGGCGCGCTGGAAGACCCGGACCGTGGGGATGCCGGGCGGGGGCGGTCGCCGGGCGCCGTCGAGGAAGAAGCCGGCACCGGGTTCGGGGTGAGGGCCGCCGACAGCGTCTCCAGCGCGCGGAGCACGCCGGTCAGCTCGGCGGCGCGCCACGGCGTCGCGGGATGTCGCCCGGCCACGTCGGAGAGGACCAGCGCCACCCACTCGCCGTCGTCGTGCAGGCCGAGCAGCCGGGGCGCCGGGGCGTACGCGGGCAGGGCCGCCGTGTTGCGCGCCTCCGTGCGGTGCAGGCGGACGCTGTCGGCGTTCTGCGCCGGGCTCACCGCCTTGACGAACGCCCGCGTGCCCCGGGAGGTGCGGACGCGGTCGGCGGTGCCCGGCGAGTACCCGCCGGGCTGCGACACCGCCTCGACCACCCGGTCGCCGAGGATGTCCTCCACGGCGGCCCGGACGTGGTGGGGGAGGTCCGCCCAGCCGATCCGGGTCCTGACGTGCGCGGGTCGCCGGCTCACCCATGTGCCCACCGTCGCCGACGACCGGATGTCCCGGCAACGGCATTACGGTGCCATGCGCCCTGGATGTCCGGTCCCGGCACCTCCCGTACCGGCTGAGCGGCAGATCGGGCGAGGACTGTTCCCGGGCGTACCGGGAAACCGCCGCAGACGCACCTGGGGAGGAGCGACGGATGACTCGTGGCGCCGGCTTGACCATCGGGGTGCTCGGCTCGTACGGCGGGCGTAACCTCGGCGACGAGGCGATCCTCACCGGCCTCCTGGCCGACCTGCGGGAGCAGGAGCCGAACGCCCGGATCATCGTCTTCTCGCGGAATCCCGCCCACACCCGGGTGGCGCACCCGGACGTGGAGGCGGTGCCGTGGGAGGGCGTCAGCCGCAACGACTCGTCACTCGTGCTCGCGCAGCTCGACCTGCTCATCCTGGGCGGCGGCGGCATCCTCTACGACCGCGAGGCCCGGCGGTACCTGCGCGTCGTCCGGGTCGCCCAGGAGCGCGGCCTGCCGCTGCTGACGTACGCGGTGGGGGTCGGGCCGCTCAGCGAGAGCGTGGACACGGGCATGGTGCGCGAAACCCTGGCCGGCGCCACCCAGGTGACCGTGCGGGACCAGGAGTCCCGGATGGTGCTGGAGGAGGCCGGCCTGCTCAACCCGATCACGGTCACCGCCGACCCGGCTTTCCTGCTGGAACCCGACGACTTCCCCGAGCAGTTGCTGCGCGAGGAGGGCGTGCCGGCCGGCACGCGGCTGGTGGGCATGAGCGTACGGGAGCCGGGCCGGGCCGCCGAACGGCTCGACATCGACGGCTATCACCGGCTGTTGGCGCAGATCGGCGATTTCCTGGTGCAACGGATCGACGCGTACGTCCTGTTCGTCCCCATGGAGCGGGACGACATCCGGCACTCGCACGGTGTGCTGTCGCACATGATCGCCGCCGAGCGGGGGCGGATCCTGCACGGCACGTACTCGCCGCAGCAGGTGCTCGGTTTGATGCGCCACTTCGACCTGGCGGTCGGCATGCGGCTGCACTTCCTGATCTTCGCCGCGATGGTCGGCACCCCGTTCCTGCCGCTGCCGTACGCCGGCAAGGTCTTCGACCTGGCCCAGCGGCTCGGCGTACCGGCGCTGCGGGGCGTGGAGCGGGAGGTGGAGGGCCCGCTGCTGGCGGAGGTCGACCGGCTGTGGGACGAGCGGGAGCAGCGTGCCGAGGCCACCGCCCGGCGGGTGGCCGACGTGTGCGAGGAGGCCCGGGGCACCTCCCAGGTCACCCGCGCCGTGCTGGAGAGCCTCCGGGCCCAGTCCCTGATCCGCGTCGGCGCCTGAACCCGCCGTGCCGGCCGGTCGGGCCCGGCCGCCGCCGCTGCCCGGCCTGCCGCCGGGTCAGACCGCCGGGCCGCGCCAGCAGTAGCGCCACCGGTCGGCCCCCACCGTCTCCAACTCGTAGATCTCCGCCTCCGCGAGCCCGCCGTCGCCCAGGTGGTGGTGGGTGAGTGGCGGCCGGCCGTTCGGGTCCAGCTCGACGGTGACGGTCTGCCCGTCGGCCGCGCCACCGACCAGGGGGATCTCCGCGGTTGATGCCATGCGCCCATCCTGCCCCGAGCCGCGTACCCGCGCAGCGGAAGCGCACGCCGCGGTCAGGCGGGGCGGGGGAGCAGGGTGGGCGGGTACTCCATGCCGTCGTGGGTGCAGGCGGCGGCGGCCACGCGGGCCGCGTACGCCGCCGCGTCGGCCAGTGTCTCGCCGCGCAGGCGGGCGGCGACCAGGCCCGCCGCGAAGGCGTCACCGGCGCCGTTCGTGTCGACGACCGGGGCGGGCGGCACGGCGGCGGGTACCCGGGTGGGTGCGCCGCCGGCCGGGTGCACGTCGGCGCCGTCGCCGCCACGGGTGACCACGACCGTCCGGGGCGCCAGGCCCGCCGGCACCGTACCGGCGCCGTCGCCCAGCCGGACCGCGCTGACGAAGACCAGGTCGGCGGCCTCCGCGAACGGCCGGTGGTACGGGTTCGCGCCGTCCCAGTCGTGCAGGTCGGTGGAGAGGGCGGCTCCCTCGGCGAGCGCGGCCCGGACCGTGGGCAGCAGGTCCCGCGCCCAGTCCATGATCGAGACGTGGACGTGCGCCGCCCCCCGGACCAGGGCGGCCAGCTCCGACGACGGGAACGGCGCCGGTCCGGACCACGGCCGGGGGTCGTACAGCGAACTGCGCCGGCCGGCCGCGTCGACCAGGTTGACCGACCGTCGCGTACCGGCCGGGGCGTCGGCCAGCACCGCCCGTACGCCGGTCCGCCCCAGCGCCGCCCGCACCACGTCCCCGGCCGGGTCGGCGCCGAGCACGTCCACCACCGTCACGCGCAGGCCGAGCGCGTGCGCGGCGAGCGCCACGCCCGCCCCGGTGTTGCCGATGCGCAGGTCGATCGGATCGACGGTGAAGGAGTCGGCGGCGGGCAGCGGGAGCGCCGGGACGCGGACCCGCACGTCCACGCCGAGGCCCCCGATCACGAGCAGGTCGTCCACGGCGGCGACGATAGCCGGTCCGGGCCGCCTATCCTGGGTCCGGGCGTCGACGAGGGGGAGCGCGTGCTGGTCATCCACGGGTCGTGGCGGCCCGGCACCGGGCTCGCCGTCTGGGCCGAGGACACCGCGCTCCCGCCCCGGGCCCCGCGCCGGCCCGGCCGGGCACCCCGGGAGCGCCCGCACCCGTTCGCCGCCGGCCACGCCGCGCTCGCCGCCGCCCTGGCCGAGGTGGCCGAGCCGACCGCGCTCGGCACGGCCCTGCTCACCCTGCCCACCCGCGCCGGCTCGCCGCTCGACTCGCCGGAACTGGTCCGCACCGAGCCGGTCGACCCGGTCCGCGGGCCGGTCACGCTGGCCGGGTGGCGGGTTCCCGTCCTGGTGTACGCCCCGTTCGCCGCCCTGCCGCTGCTGCGCCGGGTCGCCGAGGTGGCCGTGGCCGGGGCGAGCCTGCGCCACCTCGCCGAGCTGGCGGACTTCGCCACCGACCTGGCGGCCCGTGGCCGCGTCCTGCCCGGCGTCCTGCCGCTGGCCGGGGCCGGAGGTGGCGAGCCCGCCCGGCCCGGCGGGGAACCGGCCCGGCCGGGCGGGGTGGAACCGCGCCGGCCGGCCGGGTCGGAGCCGGCGCAGTCGGCCGAGCCGGAGGCGGAGGACGCGGCGGGCCCCGACGCGACCGCCGGGCGGTCGCCCGGGCCGGGCGAGCCGGTCGCCAACGCGCGGGCGGTGTGGCGGCCCCTGCTCACCGGTACGGACGCCGCCTGGGCCCGCTCGCTCGCGCTGGCCCTGCCGCCGGCCGCCCGGGCCGCCGTCGAGGTCCTGCTCGATCCACTCGACGCCGCCGCCATCGTGGGGTCCGGCGGGCCGGGATCACCCGGTGCCGCCGGCATCGCGGCGGCGGGCGGTCCGGACCCGACGCGGGACGACAACGGCCACGCGACCAGGACCGCCGGCGCGGGCGCGACCGGTGCCGCCGGCCGCACCGCCGGCCGGGACGGTGACGGGTGGGAGCCGGGGGAACTGGTCGCCGACGCGCTCGACGCCCTCACCGACGCCGCCGCGCGGGCCGCGCTCGCCGACACCGTTCTCGCCAAGGGCGTACGCCGGCTCGGCGCGGTGCCGGCGTGGCTGACGGCCCTCACCGGCCCGCACCGCGACTTCGCCGCCGACCCGGCGGCCCTGGCGACGCTCCGCGACGAGCTGGACGCCTGGCAGCGCGACGCCGCGGGCGGCGCGGTCCGGGCCAGCTTCCGCCTGGTCGAGCCGCTCCTCGACGAGATCACCGAGCCGGTCACCGTGGTGCCCGCCGACACCGCGGCCGGTGGGCACTGGCGGGTCGAGTTCGGCCTCCAGGCCGCCGACGAGCCGAGCCTGCACGTCGACGCCGGGCGGATCTGGCACGAGCCGGAGACCGTGACCGGCCTGGACAGCCCGCAGGAGACGCTGCTGGCGGAGCTGGGCCGGGCCAGCCGGCTCTGGCCGGAGCTGGACGCGGCGCTGCGGACCGCCACGCCGGAGGCGATGGTGCTCGACGTGGAGGGCGCGCACCGGTTCCTCCGGGAGGGCGCCCCGGTGCTGCACGCGGCCGGGTTCGCCGTGCTGCTGCCGTCGTGGTGGCAGCGCCCGTCGTCCCGGCTCGGCGCCCGCCTCCAGGCGCGCAGCCGGACCGCTCCGGGCACCGTCGCCGGGGCCGGCGGCGGTGTCGGGCTCGACGCGCTGGTGGACTACCGGTGGGAGGTGGCGCTCGGCGACCACCCGCTGACCGCCGACGAGTTGGCGTCCCTCGCGGCACTGAAGACCCCGCTGGTACGCCTGCGCGGCCGTTGGGTCGAGCTGGACCCGAAGCGTCTCGCCGCCGGCCTGCGGCTGCTCCGTTCGGCCGGCGAGCTGACCGTCGGCGACCTGCTGCGCCTCGGCCTGTCCGACGCCTCCGGGGACGCACTGCCCGTGCTGGAGGTGAGTGCCGACGGCGCGCTGGGCGACCTGCTCGCCGGCACGGTGGAGCGGCGGCTCACCCCGCTGGACGCGCCGCCGTCGTTCCGCGGCACGCTGCGCCCGTACCAGCGGCGGGGACTGGCCTGGTTGTCCTTCCTCCAGTCGCTCGGCCTGGGCGGGGTGCTCGCCGACGACATGGGCCTCGGCAAGACGGTCCAACTGCTCGCCCTGCTCGCCGGTGACCCTCCGGACGCCGGCCCGACCCTGCTGGTCTGTCCGATGTCGCTGGTCGGCAACTGGCAGCGGGAGGCGGCGAAGTTCGCGCCCGACCTGCGTGTCCACGTCCATCACGGCGCCGAGCGGGCCCGGGGGGACGCGTTCACCGACGCCGTGCACGCGGCGGACCTGGTCCTCACCACCTACACCGTGGCCGCCCGCGACGCCGTGGACCTGGCCGGCATCGACTGGCACCGGGTGGTGGTGGACGAGGCGCAGGCCATCAAGAACGCCTCCACCCGCCAGGCCGAGGCCGTCCGCGCGCTGCCCGCCCGGCACCGGATCGCCGTCACCGGCACCCCGGTGGAGAACCGGCTCGCCGACCTCTGGTCGATCATGCAGTTCGCCAACCCGGGGCTGCTCGGCCCGGCGGCGACGTTCAAGAAGCGGTACGCCGAGCCGATCGAGCGGCACGGCGACGCCGAGGCGGCCGAGCGGCTGCGCCGGATCACCGGCCCCTTCGTGCTGCGGCGCCTCAAGACCGACTCCTCCATCATCTCGGACCTGCCGGAGAAGCTGGAGATGGAGGTCGTCTGCAACCTGACCGCCGAGCAGGCCGCCCTCTACCGGGCGGTGGTCGACGACATGATGGCGCGGATCGAGTCCAGCGACGGCATCGAACGCCGGGGGCTCGTGCTGGCCGCCATGACGCGGCTCAAGCAGGTCTGCAACCACCCGGCGCACCTGCTGCGCGACGGCTCGGCCCTGGACGGCCGCTCCGGCAAGCTGGCCCGGCTGGAGGAGATCCTCGACGAGGTGCTCGCCGCGGGGGAGAAGGCCCTCCTCTTCACCCAGTACGCGGAGTTCGGCGGTATGCTGCGCGCCCACCTGTCGGCCCGCTTCGGCCGGGAGGCGCTGTTCCTGCACGGCGGTGTCGGCAAGGCCGACCGGGACGCGATGGTGACCCGGTTCCAGTCCCCGGACGGGCCGGCGCTGTTCGTCCTGTCGCTCAAGGCCGGTGGCACCGGGCTCACCCTCACCGCCGCCAACCACGTCGTGCACGTCGACCGCTGGTGGAACCCGGCGGTGGAGGACCAGGCCACCGACCGGGCGTTCCGCATCGGCCAGCACCGGCGCGTGCAGGTCCGCAAGTTCGTCTGCGCCGGCACGGTGGAGGAGAAGGTCGCGGCGCTGATCGCCGACAAGCGCCGACTCGCCTCGACGGTCGTCGGCACCGGCGAGCAGTGGGTTACCGAGCTGTCCACGGCCCAGCTGCGCGACCTGTTCCGACTGGAGGCCGGGGCGGTGGTCGAGTGAGCCCGCGAACCGGGGGCGGCACGACGGATCGCGGCGACGCCGGGCGGCGTGACGGCGTCCCCGGGCGGTTCGCCGACTACGGGCCGCCCCGCAAGGTCGAGGGTGGACTCCGGGCGCGCAGCACCCGGGGCGCGATCGGCCGGTCCTGGTGGTCCCGGCGCTTCCTGGAGGTGCTGGAGTCGTTCGCCCTCGGCACCCGCCTCACCCGGGGCCGGTCGTACGCCCGCGCCGGCCAGGTGATCCGCCTCGACGTGGCACCCGGCGAGGTGACGGCCGTCGTGCAGGGCTCCCGCCCCCGGCCGTACGACGTGCGCATCGCGCTGCCGGCCTTCCCACCCGCGCTGTGGGCACGGGTGGAGGAGGACCTGGCGGCGCAGGCGTTCTTCAGTGCCCGCCTGCTCGCCGGGGACCTCCCCGCGGAGCTGGAGGAGCTGTTCGTCGCGGCCGGCGCGCCGCTGTTCCCGGCGGGTGTCGCCGAGCTGAACCAGCGGTGCAACTGCCCCGACGCCGCCGTCCCCTGCAAGCACCTCGCGGCGACCTTCTACCTGCTCGCCGAGGCGTTCGACGCCGACCCGTTCCAGTTGCTGCACTGGCGGGGCCGCCGCCGCGACGAGCTGCTCGACCGGCTGCGGGTCCTGCGAGGTGGCGCCGCCCCGCCCCCGGCCGTCCGGTCCGTCCCGGACAGCGTGCGTACCACTGTGGACGTTCCGGCGGTCGGTGCCGCGCGGGCGGTCACCGGGCTGCCGTCGGCGCCGCTGGCCGAGGCGGTGGACCGGTTCTGGTCCCCGCCGGTGCCGCTGCCCGACCGGCCGCCCACCCTGGTGACCGGGCCGGACCTGCTGCTCCGGCAGCTCGGCGCGCCCGCTCCCGCCATCGGCGGACCGGGGCTGGTGGAACGGCTGCGCCGGGCGTACCGGCGGCTCGGCGACTGACCGGCGGAAGGACCGGCGTCACCCGTCGTGGCGTCACAGCCAGCGCCGTCGGAACCGCCACATGACCGCGGCGTTGGCCACCAGGACCACCGCGCAGATCGCGCCGGCCAGCCGTCCGGCCAGTACGGTCGTCGCCGGCAGCGCCGCCCAGAGAACGATGGTCAACAGCATCAGCCACCGGCCACGACGACCCCGTGCGCGGTTGTCCAGCCGGGCGAAGAACGCCGGGTCGCTCTCCCGAAGGTGGCGGGTGATCTGCTCGAACCTGCGCTGATCCTCTTTGCTGAGCATGTGCCTTCCCCTCACGCGTTCAGCGGTTCGGCGGCATACCCGCTGGGGCGGCGGCTCACGCTCCCCTGCTCCTGCCACTTTGGGGCTCCGCAGGGGTTTGCGGGTGACGGCGCGGTGCCGCCGCGTGGGACGGCAGCCGCTACACGCCCCGACCTCTCGGCGAGGCGTTTCAGGACCGGCTTATCCGGACCTTAAGTTTGCCTGTGCCGTTGAACGGCGCAATCAGCGCCGCGTGCGTCGAAAACGTTACGCGCGTGCCCGGACCGCCCGCGTCGGCCCTGCTCGGGGCCGTCTGTCCGGTGTCGCCCGACGACCGGCGCGTTCCCCGGGCGCTGAGGGCCGTCTTAAGTGACGTTTCGGGGCCGTCCGACGCTGGTTGAGGGCCTCTCACCCCTTGGCTACCTTCCCGTAGCAACCCCCCAGGCATCAGCTCCCGCACCCGTATCCCGCCCGGTCACGGTGGTTTGCGGCGCAGCAGAAACGGATTGGTACATGGCCGACCAGAATGTGCCACCACCACGTCGACCGCGGGACGACCGCGGGTGGGACGGGAGACCGTACCCCGAGGCGTACCGCGACGACTACGCGTCCACCCCGTACACCTACGACGTGCCCCAGTCGCCGGCGCCGCAGGGCCCCCAGTGGGTCGGCCCGAACGGCTTCGGGCCCGCCACCACGCCGGCCCGGACGCCCGGTGCCGGACTGCCCAACCTGGACGACGGCGGCGAGCCCGGCCGCACGGTGGGCCGTCGCAAGGCGCTCGTCGCGCT
Source organism: Micromonospora thermarum (assembly GCF_012034245.1). Classification (GTDB taxonomy): domain Bacteria; phylum Actinomycetota; class Actinomycetes; order Mycobacteriales; family Micromonosporaceae; genus Micromonospora; species Micromonospora thermarum. Next base: position 130,872 of record NZ_JAATEO010000012.1, read on the forward strand.
CGGCGGGACCGCCGCGGTGGTCGCCGGGGGCGCCGCCCTGGCGATGACGCCCCAGGTCCGGGGACTGTTCGGTGACGATGTGGTGGCCGGCGACGCCACCGGCACCCAGGTGACCGACGGCACCGCCGCCCGGCCGAGCGGCCAGCAGCCGAGCACGGTGCGCACCTACACCGAGCAGAACGAGAGCTACATGGGCTCGCGTGCCGGTGAGGCGCTGAAGAAGAACAACCCGGCCGGCGGCCGGACGTTCTCCGGGCCGGCGGCCGCCGCCGCGGAGACACCGGTGACCGTCAAGACGGTCCTCGCCAAGGACCCGATCCTGCACCTGGCCCGGCGGGCCACCTTCGGCGTGACCCCGGAGGTCCTCGCCGACATCAAGGACCGGGGCATCGACGGCTGGCTGCGCTGGCAGCTCGACCCGGACAAGATCGCGCCGACGAAGGCCGAGCTGAAGCTCGCCGAGCTGCCCACCCTCAAGCTCAACACCGAGCAGCTGCGCGCGCAGCGCGACCAGCTCAACGAGCGGGGCGCCCAGCCGGAGCGGGAGCTGGTCGACGCCACCATCGCCCGGCAGATCTGGTCGGACCGCCAGCTGTACGAGGTGATGGTCGACTTCTGGAACGACTTCCTGCACGTCGCCGCCGACTTCGACGGCGGCGAGGTGTACCGGAACTCCTTCGACCGGGACGTGGTGCGGGCGCACGCCCTGGGCAGCTACCCGGACATGCTGCTCGCCGCGAACAAGCACCCCGCGCTGCTGCTCTACCTCAACCAGAACGACTCCCGCGCCGACGCGGTCAACGAGAACCTCGCCCGGGAGAACCTGGAGCTGTACTCGGTGGGCGTCGACGGCGGCTACACCGAGAAGGACGTCCGGCAGGCGGCCCTGCTCCAGACCGGACGCGGCGTCGCCGACGGCAGGTACGTGTTCCGCCCGGAGCGGCACTACGTCGGCAAGGTGAAGATCCTCGGCTTCACCCACGCCAACAGCTCGAAGGACCCGAAGAAGGCCGAGGCGGCGATCGACGCGTACCTGACGTACATCGCCCTGCACCCCTCGACGGCGAAGTACGTGGCGCAGAGCCTGGCCACCCGGTTCGTCTCGGACACGCCGCCGAAGTCCCTCGTGGACCGGCTGGCGAAGACGTACCTGACCAACAAGGGCATGGTCAAGCCGCTGCTGATGACCCTGTTCAGCTCCTCGGAGTTCTGGGCCGCCGTGGGGCAGAAGGTGCGCCGACCGATGGAGTACCTCGTCGCCACGTACCGCGCGCTCGGCGTCTCGCCCGAGGCGTCGCCGGGCCACGACAACGGTGACAACCGGCGCACCCCGTTCGGCCGGGGCCTGCGGCAGATCCACGACACGATGCGCGAGCTGGGCCAGTACCCGATGGGCCAGCCGACCCCGGACGGCTACCCGGACGTCTACGTCGCGTGGACGTCGGCCGGCACGATGGTCAACGGCTGGAACGAGGCCGGCGAACTCGTCGCCGCCCGCCGTACCGTCTTCACGTACCGGAAGCCGGAGAAACTGGTGGCCCGGCCGCCGGCGACCGCCGGGGCGTACGTGGACGCGCTCGCCCAGCGGCTGGTCGGCCAGAAGCTGAGCGCCAAGGAGAAGTCGCTGATCCTCGGTATCGCCGGCCTGTCGGCCGGTGCCCGGGTGGACGCGACGTTCAACGGGGCCGTCGCCGCCATCGCGCGGGCGATCCTCGCTTCCCCCCAGCACCACCTCCGGTGAGGCCTCCGATGGAGAAGACCGTGTACTCGTACCCCCTGCACCCCGACTGCCCCGACGTGCGGCGGCTGGCCGACAACCCGGCCGAGGCGCTGCTGCGGGCGGAGGCCGACATCGTCGCCGCCGAGAACGCCGCCGAGCGGGACCGCTACCGCCGCCTGGAGGAGTTGGAGGAGGCGCAGCAGGACGGCCGCGGCGTCACCCGCCGGACCTTCGTGGCCGGTGCCGCCGCCACCGCCCTGGCCACCGCCCAGTTCGTCACCACCTCGGCGTCCTTCGCCGCGACGAAGACCGGCACCCTGATCCACGTCTTCCTCTACGGCGGGCTGGACGGGCTGAGCCTGGTCGCACCGGCCGACGACCCGGTGCTCGCCCGGGCCCGCCCGGACCTGCTGCTCGCCGACGACTCCCTGGCCGTCGGCCGCGGCTTCAAGCTGACCAGCGCGTTCAAGCCGCTCGAACCGTGGCTGCGCTCGGGCAACCTCGGCTTCGTCCCCGGCGTCTCCGACGAGCGCCTGTCCCGCAGCCACTTCCAGGCCGCGGACGCCTGCAACCTCGGCGGCCTGCCGGGCGAGACCGGTGGCCGGGGCTGGCTGGACAGCCTGGTCGACGCGCTCGGCAAGGGCACCGCGTTCCGCAGCGTCGGCATCGGCAGTACCCTGCCCCGCTCGCTGGTCGGCACGAACGGCGCGCTGTCGCTGAACAGCGTCGGCTCGTTGCGGCTCAACGGCGAGGAGAAGTACCGCGCGGCGACCGAGAAGGCCATCCGCGGCCTGTTCACCGGGATCAACCACCCGGTCCAGGAGGCGGTCCAGGACGGCCTCGGCGCGCTGGCCACGGCCCAGCGGCTAGCCGCGAAGCCGTACCAGCCGGCCGAGGGAGTCGAGTACCGGGGCGTCGGGTACGCCTTCCAGCAGCTCGCCCAGCTCATCAAGGGCGGCGCCAACGTCCGCGTCGCCACCGTCGGCATGGGCGGCTACGACACCCACGAGAACCAGGGCACCCGCGAGGGCGGCCAGCTGCACCGGCGGCTGGGCGAGCTGGCCTCGGCGATGGCCGCCTTCTTCACCGACCTGGGCGACCGGGCCGCCGACGTCACGGTCATGGTGTCCAGCGAGTTCGGCCGGCGGGTCGCCTCCAACAGCGGCGGCACCGACCACGGGCACGGCGGCGTCGTCACCGTGCTGTCCGGCCGCAAGCTCGCCGGCTCGCTGCTCGGCAGGTGGAACGGGTTGAACGAACTCGACTCCGGTGACGTACCCGAGTACAACAACATGTTCAACGTCTACGGGTCCGTGGCGCAGGGCCGGTTCGGGCTCACCAACGCGGAGGTGGCGAAGATCTTCCCGCGGATGAAGTACGCCCCGATGAAGCTGTACGCGTGACGTACCCCCGTACCCACGCCGCCGGCCGCCGGGCCGGGACGACACCGTCCCGGGACGGCGGCCGGCCGGCCGGGGGCGTACGCCCCCAGGTGCCGCCGCGGCGCGGACCCGGCGGCCGGCGGGTGCTGGCCGCGCTGCTCGTGCTCGGCCTGCTCGCCAGCGTGCTGCCCTGGTGGCTGGACACCCCCGCCGGCTCCCTGAGGACCACCGCGGCGACCCTCACCGCCGCCGGCCGGATCACCGGCCTCGTCGCCGGCTACCTGCTGCTCGTGCAGGTGCTCATGATGAGCCGCCTGCCGCTGCTGGAACGCTGGATCGGCGGCGAGCAGATCGCCCGCTGGCACCGCGACCTCGGCGCCACCCTGCTGGTCGCGGTGCTCGCGCACGCGGCACTGATCCTGGTCGGGTACGCCGACCTGGAGGACAAGCCGATCCTCACCGAGGCGGGCGTGCTGCTGCGCGACCACGAGGACATGGTCTCCGCGTTCGCCGCCGCCGGCGTGCTGGTGCTGATCGGCTTCACCAGCGTCCGCGCGATCCGCCGGGTGCTGCCGTACGAGCTGTGGCACGCGCTGCACCTGGCCAGCTACCTCGCGCTGCTGCTCGGCTTCGGCCACCAGTTCAGCAACGGGGCGCAGCTCTTCCGGCCCGGCCCGGTCCGTACCCTGTGGATCGCCATGTACGTCGTGGTCGTCGCGGCCCTGGTCTGGGGCCGGGTGGTCGCGCCGCTGGCGTTCAACCTGCGGCACCGGCTGCGGGTGGCCGACGTGGTCGCGGAGAGCCCGGACACGATCTCGATCTACCTCACCGGGGATCGGCTGGGCGAGCTGGACCTGCTCGGCGGTCAGTTCTTCCGCTGGCGGTTCCTCACCCGCGGCTGCTGGTGGCAGTCGCACCCGTTCTCCGTCTCGGCCGCGGCCAACGACCGCTGGCTGCGGCTCACCGTCAAGGTGGTCGGCGCGTACACCCGGGACCTGCGCGACCTCGACCCGGGGACGCCCGTCTGGGCGGAGGGGCCGTCCGGCACGTTCACCGCCGCCCACCGCACCGGCGACCGGGCATTGCTGATCGCCGGCGGCAGCGGGATCACCCCGATCCGGGCGGTGCTCGAGGAGCTGCCGCCCGGCTCGGCGCTGATCTACCGGGCCCGGACCCCGGCCGACGTGCTGCTGCACCGGGAACTGGACTGGCTGGCCCAGGCCCGGGACGTGCGGATCTGGTACGTCATCGGCTCCCGGAACGACCCCGGCCCCCGCCAGGTGCTCACCCCGGACGGGCTGCGCGGGCTGGTCCCCGACGTCGTCCGCCGGGACGTCTACCTGTGCGGGCCGCCCGGCCTGGTCGCGCAGTCCCTCGCGGTGCTGCGCCAGGCCGGCGTGCCGCGCCGGCAGGTCCACCTCGCCACCTTCGAGCTGTAGGAAGGCATGTCCATGCGTCGCGCCCTGCTCGCGATCACCGGCCTGGCCGCCAGCACCACCGCGATGGTGGTGCTGAAGAGCGGCCCGGGCGCCAGCCAGGTCGCCCAGGAGCTGCCCGCCGCGGGACAGCCGGTCGCGCCCGCTCCCGACGGGCCGGCCCCGACCGACGGCGGCGCTGGGCCCGAGGCGTCGCCGTCGGGCGCCGCCTCGCCCCGGCCCCGCCGCAGCGCCACCCGCGCCCCCGCGACGCGCCCCACCGCCGGCGCGACCTCCGGTGCGCGGCTGCCGTCCGCCCCGCGTACGAGCAGCGCGCCGGCCCGGCCGACCACCCGGACCGTGACCGGGCCGGTGGTGGAGAACGAGTACGGCAACGTGCAGGTCCGGATCACCCTCTCCGGCTCGCGCATCGTCGACGCGGTGGCGCTGGAGCTGCCCGAGGAGACGGCCCAGTCCGACCAGCGCAGCCAGCAGGTGGACGACCGGTACAGCGGCACGTCGGGGCTGGTGGTGCAGCAGCAGGGCGCGGACCTCGACACGGTGTCCGGGGCGACGGCGACCAGCACCTCGTACCGGCAGTCGCTGCAGGCCGCGATCGACCGGGCGAACTAGGGCCGTGTCGACGTCACCGCCCCTGACCCGGCCCGGCCTGCGCCGGGTCGAGCAGGTCATGGGTACGGCGATCAGCCTCGACCTCGCCGACGACCTGCCCCGCGCCGAGCTGGACGAGCTGGCCGACGAGGTCTTCCGCTGGCTACGGGAGGTGGACGCGCGGTTCAGCACGTACCGGGCCGACAGCGAGGTGTGCCGGTTCGACCGGGGGGAGCTGCTGCTGTCGGAGGCGTCGGCGGACCTGCGGCTCGTGCTGGAGCGCTGCGCCGACCTGTGGGGCGCCACCGACGGGTTCTTCGACGGGTACGCCACCGGCGGCCTCGACCCGTCCGGCTACGTCAAGGGCTGGGCCGCGCAGGTCGCCTCGGACCGGCTGCTCGCCGCCGGGTCGACCAACCACTGCCTCAACGCCGGCGGCGACGTACGGGTCCGGGGATTGTCCGCCTCCGGCCGGCCGTGGCGGGTCGGCGTCCGGCACCCGTGGGACCCGATGGCCACCTGCCTGGTGCTCACCGGCTCCGACCTGGCCGTCGCCACGTCCGGCGGCTACGAGCGCGGCCACCACGTGCTCGACCCGCGCCGGGGCACGCCGGCCCGGGGTCTGCGCTCGGTCACCGTGGTCGGCACCGACCTGGGGCTCGCGGACGCGTACGCCACGGCGGCCGTCGCGATGGGCGCCGCCGGCCCGGCCTGGCTCGACCGCCTGACCGACCACCACCACGCGATCGTCACCGACGACGGGCGCCTCCTGCACTCGACGGACCTGCCCCTCGCGTAGCGGGCAGGCCCCTTCCACCTCGCCGATCTTGCACTTTGTGCCCTCGGTATGCCCCTTCTGCGGCATATGCCGGGGCCGAAAGTGCAAGATCGCCGGGGGCGCGGGCGGGGTGAGGGCGGGTCAGCGGGCGGGGCGGTGGGTGCCGGCGGGGCGGGAGCCCAGCGGGCGGGGCCGGCCGGGGCGGGAGCCCGCTGGTCGCGTCGCGGCCCAGCGGTACCGGGGCCGGTGGTGGCGGGGCGGCTCGGCGCCGCCCGGCTCGCGCCTGGTGTCGTCGGTGGACATGCAACCCCCGCTCGTGGCCCGTTCGCGCCGTCACGAGGTCTAACGAGCCGCACCGTCCCGACGACGCTGCCCGTCCGCGGGCTCACCGAGGCGGCAGCCTCACCGCCCCCGCCGGGGGAGTGGCAGGTGACCGGGGAGCAGCTCGGCGACGAGCGTGACCCCGCTCGCCTGTAACTCCCCGATCAGCGTGTTCTGCAACAGGTACGAGTCGGGCAGTTGCCAGCGCGCCCGCTCGGGGGCGACCACCCAGCGGACGGTGCCCTCGGGCAGGCGGGTCGGGGGCGCCGGGATCCAGGAGCCCGGCCCGTGCCGGACCACGTGGAAGCAGTGGTCCAGTTCCGGCCGCAGCGGGTCGCCGGGGCGGACCAGGAACATCCACCGCCCGGTGGGGGTGGCCAGCACCGGCCCGCGGACGGCGAGGCCCGCCGGATGGTTCTCCATGGCCGCCAGCACCTGCCGGCCGAGGTGCGCCGGCACCTCCAGCACGTCGAACGCCCGGCCGGTGGGGAGCAGTACGCCGTGCGGGCGGGTACGCCACCAGGTCGCCACCCGGGCCGGGTCGGCGCTCGCGGCGTGCTCCCAGTCCTCCAGCGCCGGGTGGCAGCCGACGGTGGGGCAGCCGGCCCGCCCGCACACGAAGCGGCTGCGGGCCAGGCACGCGCCGGGTGTCACCTCCCAGCCGTGCAGCGCGTAGCGTACGGCGACCCGGCGCAGCCGTACCCGCTCCAGAGGAGACAGTTGAACGACGCGTGGTGCGACATTCCCCCACATGTGTGCGATCTCCCCTCGTCGGACCCGGCCGGTGCACAGGTCGTACGTCGAACACCGTCACTGCCGTAACCCGCGGTCGTTGAGTTGACGAACGGCTGATGCAACTTGCACGAAAACTACGAGGATCGGCCGTACGGCTGACGTACACGCTGTGCGACCAGCGAAAACCTGAACACGTGAAGCGTCGCGCCCGAGGAGACCCCCGGCCCACCGGCCGGAGTGGACGGCACAGGGGAGGGATGGGGAGATGGACGAGTTACCCATAGGGCGGCGGGTGGCCTACTGGCGGGGGCGGCGCAAGATGTCGCAGCAGGTCTTCGCGGACCGGCTGGGCAAGTCGAAGAGCTGGGTGGACAAGGTCGAGCGCGGGGTGCGCCGGCTGGACAAGTTCTCGGTGCTGTACGAGATCGCCGACATCCTCCAGGTGGACGTGCAGCTGCTGCTCGGCAAGGACCCGGAGCGGCGTACCGACGCGTTGAACTGCATCGACCAGGTCGAGGTCCAGGAGATCCGGGCCGCCCTGGAGCGGTACGACTCGATGAGCGCCTACTTCGACGCGGCGCCGTACCCGCCGCCGCTGGCGGACATGCGCAAGGCCGCCACACATGCGTGGCTGACCTACCAGTACGGCCGCTACGGGATGCTGACCCGCGCGCTGCCGAAGCTGTTGCGCGACGCGCAGGCCGCCGACGCCGGCTTCGGCGGGGACGACGCCCGGGAGGCGGCGCACCTGCTCGGGCAGGTCTACCAGATCGCCTCCTCGGTCCTGCGCAAGCTGGGGGAGTGCGACCTGGCCTGGCTGGCCGCCGACCGGTCCATGGCGGTCGCCCAACGGGCCGACGACCCGCTGCTGGCGGGCATCGCCACCACCCGGGTCTGCAACGCGCTCGTGGCGATGGGCCGGCCCCGTCCGGCCCTGGAGCTGAACGTCACGATCGCGAACCGGCTGGCCCCGGGCGGCAGCAACGAGGCGTCGCCGGATCGCCTGTCGGTGTACGGCATGCTGCTGCTCCAGGGCGCGATGGCCGCCTCCCGGATCGGCGACTCCGCCACCGTGGACGACCTGCTGGGCGGCGCCGAGGAGGCGGCCACCCTGCTGGGCGGCGACCACAACCACTACTGGACGTCGTTCGGTCCGACCAACGTGGAGCTGCACCGCGCCGCGGCGGCGGTGGAGCTGGGCGACGGGGGCCGGGCGGTGGAGATCCACCAGCAGCGCGTCCCGGAACCGGCCTTCAGCGGGCTGCTCCCCGAACGCCGGGCCCACCACCTGCTCGACATCGCGCGGGGCTTCGCCCAGGTCGGCGATGTGGCGAACGCCGGCGACATGCTCCTGCGCGGCGACCGGCTGGCCCCGTCGGAGATCCGCTGCCGCCCGATCGCCCACGAGGTCATGTCGGACATCCTGCGTCGCACACGTGGTGCGCCGCCTTCTCCGATCGCGGAGTTGGCTGAGCACATGGGAGTAGGGGTATGAGCGCGGTGCCGGTCTGATGGCGGGCCCGCACCAGAGCGAGCGCCGCGAGGTGCTCTACGTCATCATCTGCGGTTCGCCGCTGGCACGGCACGTCGGCCGGCTCGTCGAGCTGGCCCAGCAGGACGGGTGGGAGGTCTGCGCGGTCACCACGCCGGACGGCGCCAAGTTCATCGACCGGCCGGCGCTGGCCCGCCAGACCGGGCACCCGGTGCGTACGCACTACAAGAACCCGGGTGACCCGGACGTCCTGCCCCCGGCCGACGCGATGATCGTCTGCCCGGCGACGGTGAACACGGTCAACAAGTGGGCGGCCGGCATCGCCGACACCCTGGCCCTCGGGCTCCTCGTCGAGGCCCAGGGGCTGGGGGTGCCGCTGGTGGCGGTGCCGTACACGAACGCGGCGATGGCCGCCCACCCGGCGTTCCGGGCGGGCCTCGGCCGGCTGGCCGAGTGGGGCGTCACCGTGCTGTTCGGCGACCACGTCGTCCCGCTGCACCCGCCGGGCTCCGGCGAGCGCCACCTGCACACCTTCCCCTGGGAGGCGGCGGTGGCCGCGCTGCGGGACCGGTCACCGGCGGCCTCCGCCGCCTGACCCACGGCGGCCGACCGCCCGGACGGACGGCACGCCCCCGCCGTCTCGGCCACGGCGGCCGACGGCCGCGGCGCCGCCGGCACGGGCACGGTCACCAGGACCGGTGCCGGCGGTGCGACGGGTCGCGTCCGGGTGGCGACGCGCCCCGTCGCCGCCCGCGCCGGTAAGCTGGCCCGCCGTGAGCACTCCCGCACTCCCGCCGACCGTCGCCGACGTGGTGGCCGAGCTGGAGCGGCGCTACCCGCCGGCGTGGGCGGAGGAGTGGGACCGCGTCGGGCTGGTGCTCGGCGAGCCGTGCGCGCCGGTCCGCCGGGTGCTCTGCGTCGTGGACGTGGTGCCGGAGACGGTGGCCGAGGCGGTCGAGGCGGGGGTCGACATGATCGTCGCCCACCATCCGCTGTTGCTGCGCGGGGTGTCGTCGGTCGCCCCGACCACGTACAAGGGGCGGATCATCCATCGCCTGATCAAGGCGGACGTCGCGCTCTACGTGGCGCACACCAACGCGGACGTGGCCGACCCGGGTGTCTCCGACGCGCTGGCCGCGCGGTTCGGGCTGACCGGGCTGCGCCCGCTGCACCGGCCCGCCCCGGGCTCGCCCGCGCACGGCGACGGCCGGGGGATCGGCCGGATCGGCGAGTTGCCCCGGCCGATGACCCTCGCCGAGCTGACCCGCCACGCCGCCGCCGTGCTGCCCGCCACCGCCTGGGGCGTCCGGGCGGCCGGCGACCCGGAGCGCACCGTGCGTACGCTCGCCGTGAGCGGCGGCTCCGGCGACAGCTTCCTCGGCGACGCGACCGCCGCCGGGGTGGACGCCTTCCTCACCGCCGACCTGCGGCACCACCCCGCCGGTGAGCACCTGGCCACCGGCGGGCCCGCCCTGCTCGACGCCGCCCACTGGGCGACCGAACGACCCTGGCTGGACGACCTGGCCGCGCTCCTGCGGGAGACGACCGGGGTCGAGACGCTGGTGTCCGACCTGGACACCGACCCGTGGACCGTACACGCCGCCCCGCCCGCGGCGGACGACAAGGAGCCCGACCGTGAAGGCTGACCCGAACGTCCAGCGCCGCCTGCTCGACCTGGCGGCGATCGACACCGCCCTCGCCCAGCTCGCCCACCGCCGCCGGGCCCTGCCCGAGCGGGCCGAACTGGAGGCCCTCGCACGGGAGCTGTCCGCCCTGGAGGACGAGCGCGTCCGTGCCCAGGTGGCCGTCGACGACCTGGACCGGGACATCGCCCGGCTGGAGAAGGACATCGACCAGGTCCGCGCCCGCAAGAGCAAGGACGAGGACCGGCTCGCCGCCGGCACCGGCCCGGCACGGGAGCTGGAGGCCCTCCAGCACGAGCTGGCCTCGCTCAACCGCCGTCAGGGTGACCTGGAGGACGCCGAGCTGGAGCTGATGGAGCAGCGGGAGACCGCGCAGGGCGTCCTGGACGGCGTCGAGAAGCGGATCGCGGAGGCGCGGGAGAGGCGGGCCACCGTCGAGCAGCGCCGCGACGAGAGCCTGGCCGAGATCGCAAAGGAGGAGGAGTTCAAGCGGGGCGCGCGGCAGCCGCTCGCCGCCGACCTCCCGGCCGACCTGGTCGCGCTCTACGACCGGATCCGCGAGGACACCGGTCTCGGCGCGGCCCTGCTCACCGCCGGGCGGTGCGGCGGGTGCCGGCTGGAGCTGTCCGGTGCCGACCTGGCCCGGATCCGCAGGGCGGACCCGGACGAGGTGGTGCGCTGCGAGGAGTGCCGCCGGATCATGGTCCGCACCAACGAGTCCGGTCTGTAGCCGATGGCGCCGCGCGTGGTCGTCGTCGAGGCCGACGGCGGGTCCCGGGGCAACCCCGGCCCGGCCGGGTACGGTGCGGTCGTCCGCGACCTGGACACCGGCGAGGTGCTGGCCGAACGCTCCGAGGCGATCGGCACCGCGACCAACAACGTCGCCGAGTACCGGGGCCTGATCGCCGGGCTGGAGGCCGCCGCCGAGCTGGGCGCCGGCGAGGTCGAGGTCCGGATGGACTCCAAACTCGTGGTCGAGCAGATGTGCGGTCGCTGGCAGATCAAGCACCCCGGTCTGCGCCCCCTGGCCGCCCAGGCGGCCGGGCTGGTCGGCCGGTTCACCGCCGTCCGGTACAGCTGGATCCCCCGCGAGCGCAACCGGCACGCCGACGCGCTGGCCAACGCGGCGATGGACGCCGCCGCCGGTGCCCCGACGCGACCCGCCCGCGCCCCGGAACCTCCGCGCGAGGTCGCCGCACCCGACTCGCCGGCCCGGGCGGCGGCCCGCGAGGCGGCGGCGCGCGCGGCCACCGCGCGGACCACCGGCACCGACCCGGCGACCGCTCCCGCCTCCTGGGAGCCGCGGCCCAGCTTCACCGCCACCCGCCTGATCCTGGTCCGGCACGGCGAGACCGAGTACACCGAGCAGCGCCGCTACTCCGGCCGCGGCGACGTGCCGCTGTCCGCCCGCGGCCGGGCCCAGGTCAAGGCCACGGCCGCCCGGGTCGCCGCGCTGGCCCCGTCCGTCGCGGCCGTGGTCAGCTCACCCCTCTCCCGGTGTACGCACACCGCCGAGGCCATCGCCGCGGCGCTCGGCGGCCTTCCGGTACGCCTCGACGACGACCTCATCGAGTGCGACTTCGGCGCGTGGGAGGGGCGGACCTTCGCCGAGGTGCGCGAGGGCTGGGCCGGCGAGATGGACGCCTGGCTCGCCTCCACCAAGGTCGCGCCGCCGGACGGCGAGTCGTTCGCCGAGGTCGCCGCGCGCAGCCGCCGTGCGGTCGACGGGTTGCGGCAGGCGTACCGGGGAGAGGCCGTCGTCGTGGTCTCCCACGTCTCGCCGATCAAGCTGATCCTGCGCGACGCGCTCGGAGCCGGCGACACCCTCCTGCACCGGCTGTTCCTCGACGCCGCCGGCATCTCGGTGGTGGACCTGTGGCCGGACGGCGGCGTCGCCGTCCGCTCGGTCAACGACACCGCCCACCTGCCCGCAGACTGAGTCAGCCGGCTCAGTCGGTTCCTGGCGGGCTCAGCCGGCCAGGAACCGCTCCACGGTCGCCGCGAACGCCTCCGGCTCGTCGACGAACGGGAAGTGACTGGACCTGGGCAGGGTCACCAGCTCGGCCTTCGGCAACAGTCCGGCCAGCAGGCCGGCCGCCTCCGGGGTGGGTGCGGCGTCCAGCGCACCGGCCACGACCAGGGTCGGCACCGTCACGTCGGCCAGGGCCGCACTCAGCGCGTCACGGTCGACGTCGATGCCGGCGTAGAAGCCCTGCGCTGACGCGGGCGCCCGGTCGTGCTCCTGTGCGGCGGCGTGGGCCCGGGCCCGCTCGGTCCACTCGCCGTACCAGAACGGGGCGGCGGCCAGCCGCAGCGGGGCGATCTCCGCGTCGTCCGCGCCGCGCTTCAGCGCCTCGCCCCAGGCGTCCATCGCCGCCGTCGCCTCCGCGTACCAGGGCTCGCCGGCGCGGTTGGCGTACGCCTCCGCCATGCCGACCGGGGCGGCCAGCAGCAGGCGCAGGCTCGGCGTGACCAGCACCAGCCGGTCGAGCCGGTGCGCGTACCGGGTGGCGTACAGCTGCGCGACGCTGGCGCCGGCCGAGTGGGCGAGCAGGTCCATCCGGTCCAACCCCAGGTGGGCGCGGAACGCCTCGACGTCCTCGACGATCCGGTCGCAGCGGTAGCTGGACGGGTCCGCCGGTGCCGCCGAGTCGCCGCTGCCCCGGCTGTCGAGCAGCAGCAGCGTCCGGCCGGCGGACAGGCCACCGAGGTCGCCCAGGTAGCGCGACGCCTGGGCCGGGCCACCGGGCAGGCAGACCAGCGGCGGGCCGTCACCGAGGCGCTGGTAGGCGAGGGTCGTGCCGTCGTACGAGGAGAAGGTCGGCATCGGGGCATCGTGCCAGATCCACATGCCCGCCGGTGGCCCGCCGTTCGGCGCACCGGATCGGCCGTTCGGCGCAGCGCGGTTCCTTGATCGAAGGTGACGGCGTTCACACGGCCGTAGCCTCCGGCCGTCACATGTCCAACCACCCCACCGGAGGTGTGCCGATGGCCGCACCCGACCCGGAGACGCGGGCCACCGCGACGACCCGGGCGAAGGACAAGAGCCCGTGGAACTGGCTCCTCTTCGTGCCGATCCTCGTCCCGCTGATCCCCGCGCTCTTCAACGCCGACTCGCCGCGGATCCTCGGCTTCCCGCGCTTCTACTGGCTCCAGCTCGCCTACATCCTGCTCGGCGTCGCGACCACCACGCTGGTCTACCAGATGACGAAGAAGCGGGGTGACCGCTGATGTGGCGCGACCACCTCACCGAGATCATCATTTTCACGGCGCTGTTCCTGCTGGTCAGCGGAATGGGGTTCGTGGCGGCGCGCTGGCGCGCGCCGAAGGACATGGCCCACCTCGACGAGTGGGGGCTGGGCGGCCGCAACTTCGGCGGCTGGATCACCTGGTTCCTGGTCGGCGGTGACCTGTACACCGCGTACACCTTCGTGGCCGTGCCGGCGCTGGTGTTCGGCGCGGGCGCGATGGGTTTCTTCGCGGTGCCGTACACCATCGTGATCTACCCGCTGGTCTTCCTGGTGCTGTGCCGGCTCTGGTCGGTGTCGCACCGGCACGGCTTCGTCACCCCCGCCGACTTCGTCCGCAGCCGGTTCGACTCCCCGGTGCTGGCGCTGGTGGTGGCGATCACGGGCATCGTCGCCACGATGCCGTACATCGCGCTGCAACTGGTCGGCATCGAGGCCGTGCTCAAGACGATGGGTGTCACCGGTGAGAGCACGCTCGCCCGGCACCTGCCGATCATCATCGCGTTCGCGATCCTGGCCGCGTACACCTACCAGTCGGGGCTGCGCGCGCCGGCGCTGATCGCGTTCGTCAAGGACACCCTGATCTACATCGTCATCCTGGTGGCGGTGATCTGGCTGCCGTACAAGCTCGGCGGTTGGGGTTCGATCTTCGACGCGGCGGACGCCAAGTTCCAGGCCTCGCCGAACCCGAACGACGGCATCCTGCTGAACGCGAACAACCAGCTCCAGTACGTCACGCTGGCGTTCGGTTCGGCGCTGGCGCTGTTCCTCTACCCGCACAGCCTCACCGGTGTGCTGGCCAGCCGGAACCGGGACGTCATCAAGCGGAACATGTCCGCGCTGCCCGCGTACAGCCTGCTGCTGGGGCTCATCGCGCTGCTCGGCTTCATGGCCATCTCGGCCGGCGTGAAGCCCCTGCCCGGTGCGACCGAGGGCAGCGTGGACAACAACACGGTCGTGCCCGTCCTGTTCGACCAGCAGTTCCCGGACTGGTTCGCCGGCGTCGCGTACGCGGCGATCGGCATCGGCGCGCTCGTGCCGGCGGCGATCATGTCCATCGCGGCGGCGAACCTGTTCACCCGCAACATCTACAAGGAGTACCTGCGGCGCGACGCCACACCGGCGCAGGAGGCGCAGGTGTCGAAGGTGACCTCGCTGCTGGTTAAGGTCGGTGCGCTGGCCTGCATCGTCTTCCTCGACCCGCAGTTCTCCATCGACCTCCAGCTCATCGGCGGCGTCATCATCCTGCAGACGCTGCCGGCGGTGGCCCTCGGCCTCTACACCCGCTGGTTCCACCGCGGCGCGCTGATCGCCGGCTGGGCGGTCGGCATGGCGCTGGGCATGTGGATGCTCTACCAGGTGTCCAGCCCGACCCGGAAGCACTTCGGCGGCTCCGCGTTCCCGTTGGAGAAGTTCGGGTTCGACACCAAGATGACCATCTACGTCGGGTTCGTGACCGTACTGGTCAACCTGGCGGTCGCGGCGCTGCTGACGCTGGCGCTGCGGGCCGCGAAGGTGCAGGACGGCGGCGACGGCACCACGCCGGACGACTACTTCGCCGACGAGGGCGACCCGCGGGTCACCCCGGGCGAGCGCCGCGACGCCGACGTGGCGCCGGAGCCGGTCGCCTGAGGTGAGAGGAGGGGCCCCTTGTCAACGCCTGGCGTTGTACGAGGGGCCCCTCTTGTCGCCCGTCAGCGCACCGCGCGCCAGAGCAGGTACAGCCCGATGACCGTGCCGAACACGACGATCACGGTCTTGAGCACCACCGACGGCAGCCGGCGGACCAGCCGGGCGCCGGCGTACCCCCCGATCAGCGTGGCCGGCGCGACCAGCGCGACCGCCGCCCAGTTCACCGGCCCGAACAGCGCGAACACCACCAGCGTGGTGAGGCCCACCACCGCGGAGAGCAGGTTCTTGATCGCGCTGACCCGGGCCAGCGTCGCGTCCAGCACCAGCGCCAGCCCCGCGACCAGCATCACTCCGAGCGCCGCGCCGAAGTAGCCGCCGTACACCGCGCCGACCCCGACCATGGCCTGGACCGAGACGGTACGGCGGCGCGGCGACAGGTCGCGCGGGTGCCCGACCAGCCGGCGCAGCGGGTCCTGGAAGGCCAGCACCGCCGTGGCGCCGAGCACCAGGAAGGGGACGACCAGCTCGAACGCCCGCGCCGGCGTGGCCAGCAGCAGCGCCGCCCCGGCGACCGTGCCGAGGACCGTGGTGGGCGCCAGGGTGGCCAGCGCCCGCCCGCGCGGCAGGTCCTGGCGGCTGCCGGCGACGCTCGCCACGTACCCCGGGAAGACCGCGACCGAGTTGCTCACGTTCGCCGGGACCGGCGGCAGCCCGACCGCGATCATCGCCGGGAAGGTGATGAGGGAACCGCCGCCGGCCACGGCGTTCACCGTGCCCGCGGCGAGACCGGCGGCGACGAGCAGGGCGGCGTCGGCAATTTCCATGATCCCGCAGGCTAGTACGCGTGCCGCGTCGCCGCCGGTCGCGGTCGGCGAGGTCACACGGGCCATGATCCACTCCGTGCCGCCGGCATCGGCCGGTCCGGGGCCCTGCGTCACCGCCATGCCGCCGGCATCGGCCGGTCCGGGGCCGTGCGACACCGCCATGCCGGCGGCATCGAGTCGATCATCCGGGTGTGCTCGGGGCGGAAATGGGGGCGGCCGCCACGTCGTTAGGATGAGTGCGCGACGGACGAGTCGACCGGGCGGTCGCGTCGGCGGGGCTGCAACCCGCCGCCGAGGAACGTCCGGACTCCACAGGGCAGGGTGGTTGCTAACGGCAACCCGGGGTGACCCGCGGGACAGTGCCACAGAAAACAGACCGCCGTCCCCAAACGGGACGGTAAGGGTGAAACGGTGGGGTAAGAGCCCACCAGCACCCCGGGTGACCGGGGTGGCTCGGTAAACCCCACCCGGAGCAAGGCCAAGAAAGGGTCGCCACCGCGAGGTGACGGTCCGCGCAGACGTTCGAGGGCGGCCCGCCCGATGTCTGCGGGTAGGCCGCTGGAGCCTGTCGGTGACGGCAGGCCGAGATGGATGACCGCCGCCGGCGCGACCTCCGGGTACGCGCCGCGCACAGAATCCGGCGTACAGGTCGACTCGTCCGTCGCCCACCAGGTCGCAGCCTCAGATCGAGGCTGCGACCCAGTGGTATTTCAGCTGGCGGCGAAGCTGCTGCACTCGGGGCAGGTCGACACCATCGGGTGTGCGCAGGCGAGTACGTGATCGAGGAAGTCCTGCGCGGCGTGTAGTCGGCGGATCTGGTCGGCGATCCGGTCCCGTCGGTCACGCACCAGCGCGGCGCGGCGCTGACCGTCGCCGCGATACAGGTCTCCGATCTCGGTCAGTGACATGCCGGCCCGCTGGCAGAGCCGGATCAGACGCGCCCGAGTGATGGTCTCGTCGTCGTAGATCCGGTGCCCGTTGGCAAGCCGGGCCGGTTCGAGCGCCCCGACCTCCTCCCAGTGCCGCAGCACATGCGTCGGGACGCTGACCAGCGCCGCCGCGTCTCCGATTCGCCGTGTCGTCACGCAGGCTCCTCACGGATTGACTTCAGGTCGACCTGAACTTCTACGGTGCACCCCATGGCGCGCGACGCGCCAGGGTAGGGGGAGAAGCTCATGATCTACACGATCCGTGAGGCCGCGGTGGCGGCTGGTGCGCTGGCTGCCGTGCCGTATCGCCTGATCCGGCCGCGTCCGATCGACCGGCGCTTCCTCGCCGGGCTGTCCGACGCCGGTATCCCGCGCGGGGATGTCGAGGTCGAGCTGATCGCACTGAACCAGACGGTGCGGTCGGTGCCGACGCCCCTGATCGCCGAGGCCGTCCGGAAACCGCGCCGCGTCGGCAACGCCCTGACCACGTACGTGATCCGGCATCCGGAGGTCACCGTGCTGCTCGACCCGTCGGTCTGTACCGACGTCGGCGACCGGGTGATCGGCGAGCTGCCGTGGACGTTGCGGCCGGCGGTGCTGCCGCGCTACCAGGTGCTGCCGACCACGACGGCGCTGGAACGGGCCGGAATTCCGGCCGACACGATCGACTTCGCGCTACCCACCCATCTGCACTGGGACCACGTCTGCGGACTGCTCGACCTTCCCGGACTTCCGGTCATGGTGCGGGAGCGGGAACGGGACTGGATGATGTGCGGCGACACCGCACCAGCCGGCGGCGTCCGAGCCGCGCTGCAGGGCCGCCGGCTGGACAGCTACGAGTTGGAGGGGCCGCCGGTGCTCACCTTCGAGCGCAGTCACGACCTGCTCGGCGACGGGTCAGTGATCATGGTCGAGCTTGCCGGGCACACGCCGGGGAGCAGCGGTGTCCTGCTGCGTACCGCCAACGGACCGGTGCTGGTCGCCGGTGACGCAGCCTGGCACGGGCTGCAGATCGAACACGTCCGGCAGAAGGCGCCGTACCCGGGGTGGCTCGTCGACGACGATCGCGACGCGGCCTTCCGTACGCTGCACCGGCTGCACGCCGTCCGGAACCAGGTCCGCATCATCCCGACCCACGACCCGAGCGCCTGATCCCTGATCCGAACCTGCAGGGGGGCACGTCCCAGCGCGCCTGCCCGCTAGTCTGCGTCGATGCATCGCAGCCGTGTCTACGCGCTCATCATCGACACCCCATCGGCCGAGGCGGAGGCCGCGAGCGCCTTCTGGGCGGCGGCGCTCGGTGCCACCGCCGCGCCGTACGCCCCGGAGCCGCAGTTCACCGATCTGCACGGTGCCCTGCCGGGTCTGGTCGCCGCCGTGCAGTCCGTCGACGGCGCGCCACGGTTCCACCTGGACATCGAGACCGACGACGTCGAGGCGGAGACCGCCCGGTTGACCGCCCTCGGCGCCACGCAGGTGGCGCGCCGGCAGGAGTGCCGGGTGCTGCGCGCGCCGGGCGGGCACCTGCTCTGCGTGCTGCCGCAGGAGAGCGCCCCGGAGGTCTTCGACGCCGAGGCGAAGACCTGGCCCTGATGCCGGGCCTCGGTGCCGCACCGTTCTCGCGACCGCCCCAGCACCCGACCGGAACGGGCACAGCTTGTCGGGTCGGGGGCGCACCGGCGGCCCTAGCGTGGTCGGCGCAAGGAAGGGAGGGGCCGGGGTGCTGGAACGGCTCAACCAGGTCATGGACCACATCGAGCGCCACCTCGACGAGCCGGTCGACGTGGCCGCGCTGGCGCGGATCGCCGCGACGTCGGAGTACCACCTCCGGCGGCTGTTCTCCGCGCTGGCCGGGATCGGCCTGTCCGAGTACGTCCGCCGCCGGCGGCTGACCGTCGCGGCGGCGGAGGTGGTCGCGGGGGAGCGGTCGCTGCTCGACATCGCGGTCCGGCACGGCTACGGCTCCGCGGAGGCGTTCGCCCGGGCGTTCCAGGCCGTACACGGTGTGGGCCCGGGCGAGGCCCGGCGTACGGGGGCGACGCTGCGCGCCCAGCCCCGGATGTCCTTCCGCCTCACCGTCGAAGGGAGCAGCAGCATGGAGTACCGGATCGTCGAGAAGGACAGCTTCCACCTGGTGGGCCGCCGGGCCCGCGTGCCGCTCGTGCACGAGGGGATGAACCCGGCGATCGTCGAGTTCGTCCGGAGCATCGACCGAGCGACCGTGACCCGGATCGAGGCGCTGTCCGACCAGGAACCACGGGGCATCGTCAACGTCAGCGCCAACGTCGCCGAGGGTCGGGAGGAGGGCACCGAGCTGGACTACTGGCACGGGACGGTCACCGGAGCCGACGTTCCGGAGGACCTGGACGCGATGGCCGTGTCGGCCGGCACGTGGGCGGTGTTCACCACCTCCGGGTCGTTCCCGCAGGGCGTCCAGTACCTGTGGCGGGACGTCTTCACGCAGTGGTTCCCGTCCAACCCGTACCGGAGCCGCCCGGGGCCGGAGATCTCCCGCATCCGGATCTCGGCTGACGGGGCGACGGCGGACGCGGAACTGTGGATCCCGGTGGAGCGGGTCCCGGTCTGACCCCTCGGCACCAACGGGAGGGCTGGCGGCGGCCGACCGGCTCGCCCGGCGGGCGTCGTCCGGGCGGGCCGTCCGGGGTCCGGTCAGGCGGCGGCGATCTCGGTCAGCACCCGGTGCTGGAAGGCGCGTGCCTCCGGCCCGCGCGGTGGCTCGCCACCGCTCCGGGCGGCGACAGCCCGGGCCAACAGGTCCGGGGCGTCGCCCCACGCCGGTTCCTCGCGGAGGACCCCGGCGAGCCGGCGCCCGGCGTCGGCCTTGGACAGCCACTCGCCGTGGCGGAACCGCACCAGCGCGCGGGCCGCGCCCAGCACCGCGTCCTCCGTGTCGGGCGCCGGCCCGTCGCCGGGCGGGAGCGGCCGGGCGAGCCACCACGAGAGCGCGTCGACGAGGAGTCGGCGCAGGTCGGCGGGGGACAGGTCGGCGAAGACCTCCCGGGCCGGCGGGCCGAGCAGCGCGTACCCGTGCTGGTGCAGGATGCTGCGGTCCAGCGCGTACCAGAAGTGGCCGTCCACGGCCGGCCGGTCCGCCGGGTCGTACGTGGCCCGGAACGCCATCCGCGCCCCGGTGTTCAGCTCGACCTCGAAGCCGGGCTCGGCGGTGCCGGACCGGGCGACCTCCCACCGGTAGACCACCAGCTCCAGGCCCCGGGCCGGGCACGGCAGCGCCTCGTGCCGCAGCCGCGCCACCAGGGCCCGCTTCCGTTCCGCGTCGAGGGCGTCCGCGCTGACCAGCGCGACGTCGACGTCGCTGCGACCCGGCTGGTACGCGCCCAGCCCGACCGAGCCGGCCGCGTACGCCCCGACCAGGCGGTCCCCCAGGACGGCACGGCCGGCCGCGACCAGCCCGGTCAGGTAGCGGCGGACGTCCGCGTCCACCCTCACGCCCACGCCACCCCGGGCGGCAGGAAGCCCGCCGCCGGGTCGTCGTCGAGCGCGTACCCGATGACCAGCCGCGCGTGCCGGTCCAGCTCGGGCAGCCGGTCCGGCGGGAACCACCCCACGGCCATCGACTCGTCGTCGTTGACCCGCGCCGTACCGCCCGCCAGCCGGCACCGGAACCCGAGGTTGACGAACTCGCACCGATCCCCGTTCGGATAGGTGTGCGGGTGCGCGAGGACACTGCTCAGCCGTACCGGTTCGACGTCCAGGCCGGTCTCCTCCCGGACCTCCCGGACCACCGCCGTCGCCGGCTGCTCGCCCGGCTCCAGGACGCCGCTCACCACCGACCAGCGCGCGTCGTCGGCGCGCTGCGCGAGCAGCAGTTCCCCGGCGTCGTTGCGGACCACGGCGCTGACGCTCGGCAGCAGCAGGAGGTCGCGGCCCACGTGCGCGCGCAGCCGCCGGATGTACTCGGGTACGCCCATCCGGCGACCTTAACCGGGCCCACCAGGCCAGGAGCCGGCGCACCGTCCCGTACTCCGTCGCCGGCTCCGCATCGGTGCGGGCCGGCCGATCCCCGGGCTCTCCGCGTCGGTACCGGCCGTTCAGCCGATGCCCCCGGTCGGCGGCGGTGGCGTCGCCGCGGTCCCGTGGGTGGCTGTTTTCGCTGTTCATGCCCCCTACGGCCGGAAGCACGTCTACTGTGGAGATCATCGGCGACTTGCGGTGTTCCGGTGGCGGCCGGGTGGATCGCGGTGCACAGTGATCCCATGAGCGACAGCGGAATCGGGGGGCACTACTACTGGTGCACCCGACACCACCGGGTCGAGACCGATGCCGACGTGTGCCCCGCCCGGCACGTCCTCGGGCCGTACGCCTCAGCCGCCGACGCCGAGAACGCGCTCCAGCAGGTGCGGGAGCGCAACGAAGCATGGGACGCCGAGGACGCCCGCTGGGCCGGGGAGGACAGATAGGCGGCGCGGGAGGCCCGCGTCGAGGTACCGCGTGCTCCGCGACGGTGCGGGCACGTCCCCAAGGAGGGAAACCGAGATGGCCGTAGCACAGCAGGCCACCCGCCCGGCCCGTCGTACCGCCGCGAAGAAGACCGCCGCGGCGGAGCGCACCGCGGGGGCGACCCGGACGGCGCGGACGTCCTCGACAGCGGCGAAGAAGGCCCCGGCCACCAAGGCGGCCGGCGGCGCCGGCCGGGCCCCGGCGAAGAAGACCACCGCCGCGAAGCCCACGGCCAAGAAGGCCCCCGCGAAGAAGGCCCCCGCCGCGAAGAAGGCCGGCGTCACGGCGAAGAAGACCGCCGTGGCGGCGAAGAAGACCCCCGCCACGAAGAAGACCACGGCGGCGGCGAAGAAGACCACCACGACCGCGAAGAAGACCACGGCCGCGGCGAAGACCACGGCCGCGAAGAAGACCGCCGCCGCGCGGACCAAGGCGACCACCGCGGCGAAGAAGGCCCCCGCGAAGACGGGGACCGCCGCCCGCAAGGTGACCTCCGGCGCGAAGAAGACCACCGCGACGGCCAAGAAGACCGCGGCGAAGAAGGCTCCGGCGAAGAAGGCTCCGGCGAAGAAGGCCCCCGCCAAGAAGGTCACCTCGACCCGTCCGACCCCCACCGCGCGGACCACCGCGGCGAAGAAGGCGCCGGCCAAGAAGGCCACCGCCACGAAGACGACGACCACGGCGGCGAAGAAGGCCCCGGCGCGGAAGACCACCGCGGCCAAGACCACGGCCCGCAAGACCACGGCCCGCAAGGCACCGGCCCGCTCGGCCGCCGGCCGGACCACCACCACCCGGGGTACGCGGGCGGTCGCCCGCAAGGCGACCGGCTGACCCACGCGCCGGCCCCCTCCGGCGGTACGCCCCGGGTCCCGTCCGGCGAAAGCCCGGCCAGGCGAGCCGGTGTCAGGGCGGTGGCGCGGGCGGTGCCCGGTGCTGCGGGGAAGCGGTTCGGGCCGGGCGCTGTCAGGATGGACGCCGTGGTGATCCGACGCGTCCTCGCGCCCCGCATCGACTTCGGCGCGCTGCGCCGCGAGCTGGACCTCCCGGGCAGTTTCCCCGCTGCCGCGCAGCGCGAGGCGGACGCTGCGGCGGCCGACCCGCCCCGATCGGCGGTTGACCGCACCGACGTCCCGTTCGTCACGATCGACCCCGCCGGCTCGCGGGACCTCGACCAGGCGATGCACCTCGCGCGCCGCGCGGGCGGCGGCTTCCGGGTCACGTACGCGATCGCCGACGTCGCCGCCCACGTCCGCCCCGGCGGGGCGCTGGAGGAGGAGACCTGGCGGCGCGGGCAGACCATCTATCTGCCCGACGGCACCGTGCCGCTGCACCCCGGGACGCTGAGCGAGGGCGCGGCCAGCCTGCTGCCGGACGTCGACCGGGCGGCCGTCGTGTGGACGATCGACCTGGACGGCGACGGCGCGACGATCGCGGTCCACGTGGAGCGGGCACTGGTCCGCAGCCGGGCGCAGCTCGACTACGCCGGCGTGCAGGCGGACGCCGACGCCGGTCGGTTGCCCGAGCCGATCGCCCTGCTGCCCGACATCGGCGCCCTGCTGACCGCGCGTGGCCTGCGCCGGGGTGCCGTCAACCTGCCGCTGCCCGAGCAGGACGTGGAGCCGGACGGCGACGGGTGGCGGCTGGTGCTGCGCGGGCCGGTGCCGCTGGAGGAGCACAACGCCCAGATATCGCTGCTGACCGGGATGGCGGCCGCCGACATCATGCTCGCCGGACGGGTCGGTCTGTTGCGGACGATGCCGGCGCCGAAGCCGGAGGCGGTGGAGCGGCTGCGCGCCGCGGCCGCCCCGCTGGGCGTGCCCTGGCCGGACGGGGTGGGCCCCGGTGAGGTGATCGCCGGGCTGGACCCGACGCAACCCCGGGCGGCGGCGTTCATCGACCAGGCGGCCGAGCTGATGCGCGGCGCCGCGTACACCGCCTTTGACGGCACTCTTCCGGAGCAGCCGGAGCACGGCGGTGTCGCGGCCGCGTACGCCCATGTCACGGCGCCGTTGCGGCGCCTGGCCGACCGGTACGCCACCGAGGTCTGCCTGGCCCTGCACGACGGCCGTGAGGTACCCGACTGGGCGCGGTCGGCGTTGCCGAAGCTGCCCGAGGTGACGGCGGCGACCGACCGCACCGCCTCCGCCGCCACCCGTGGCGCCATCGAACTCGCCGAGGCGGTGCTGCTGGAGCACCGGGTCGGGGAGACCTTCGACGCCGCGGTGCTGGACGTCGACGCGCCCCCGAACGGCCGGTCCCGGCCCGGCCGTCCACCGGGTGGGACGGTGGCCCTGGACGACCCGCCGGTCCGCGCCCGCTGCGTCGGCGAGCTTCCGCTGGGCGAACGGATCCGGGTCCGCCTGGTGACCGCCGACCCCACCACCCGCACGGTGGCCTTCGAGCGTGCCTGACGGCACGCGGTCCAGCGCGGTGCCCGCGTCTTCCCACGTCCGCGGCTGTTGCGGCGTCGGACGGGGGGAGGCCGCACGTATCCCTCGGGGCGGCCTGCGGCGGCGTCGGTAGCGGGGTTTGTCACAGCGCTCGCCGCTGCTGCCGGGCCGGCGGGTTTGCGAGGATGTCGCCATGGCTTACGACGCGAGCAACCTGCCCGACGTGTCCGGGCTCACCGTCGGCATCATCGGCGGCACCGGCGACCAGGGGCGGGGTCTCGCCTACCGGTTCGCGCGGGCCGGCCACACCGTGCTGATCGGATCCCGGTCGGCGGAGCGGGCCGCCCAGTCCGCCGAGGAGATCGCAGGCCTCCCCGGGGTTGCCTCCGGTGCCAACGTCAGCGGAGCCGGCAACGAAGAGGTCGCGCGGCGCAGCGACGTCGTCATCATCGCCGTGCCGTGGGACGGCCACGCCGCCACCGTCGCCGCGCTCGCCGAGCCGCTCGCCGGCAAGATCGTCGTCGACTGCGTCAACCCGCTCGGCTTCGACAAGCAGGGCCCGTACGCCCTGACCGTCGAGGAGGGCAGCGCCGTCCAGCAGGCCGCCGCCCTGCTGCCCGACTCCCGGGTGTGCGCCGCGTTCAACCACGTCAGCGCCCCGCTGCTCGCCGACCCGGAGATCGACCGCATCGAGCTCGACGTGCTCATCTGCACCGAGGAGCGGGAACTGGTTGACATCGTCGGCGCCCTGGCCGCCCGGATTCCGGGGATGCGCGGCATCTACGCGGGTCGTCTGCGCAACGCCCACCAGGTCGAGGCGCTCACCGCGAACCTGATCGCCATCAACAAGCGCTACAAGGCCCACGCCGGCATCCGCGTCACCGACCTCTGACCCGGCAGGGTCGACAGCGAGCCCTACGGCTCGCGGCGACCTACGCCGCCGTGGCCGGCTTGCGCGCGATGACGAAGGCCTGCGGGGTCCGCTCGGTCCCCTCGGCCTCCTTCACCACCCTCACCCACGTCTCGAAGCCCGCGTCCCGCAGCAGGTCGGCCACCGCGTCCGGGCGGTGCCGGTACCAGTCGAGGTGGATCGGCTTGCCGAAGGCCTCGTCGCGGTGGTAGCGCTCGTCGCCGACCTGGAAGGCGAGCATCACCGGGCCGCCCGGTGCGAGAACGCGATGGAACTCGGTGAACACGTCCGGCCAGCGGTCCCACGGACGAAGTCGGCGTCCGGCATGGTGCTGGAGGGTAACGCCTGGCCCTCCCGACCGATCGGCCCGCCGACAGCCTGGCAGCCCAGGAGGAAGGGCTCCCTGCGGCCCGCCGGGCGCCGGCAGGGAGCCCTCCCGTACTCCTAGAAGGTGTGCTCGGCGGCCGGGAAATCGCCGCCGCGGACCTCGTCGGCGAAACGGCGGGTCGCGTCGGTCAGCGCGCCGGCCAGGTCGGCGTAGCGCTTCACGAAGCGCGGCGCCTTTCCGGTACGCAGGCCGGCCATGTCCTGCCAGACCAGCACCTGGGCGTCGGTGTCCGGGCCGGCGCCGATGCCCACGGTCGGGATGCTCAGCTCGTGCGTGATCCGCTTGGCCACCTCACCGGGCACCATCTCCAGCACCACGGCGAAGGCGCCCGCCTCGGCGACCGCCCGGGCGTCGGCGATCACCTCCTCGGCGGCGTCGCCGCGGCCCTGCACCCGGTACCCGCCGAGGGTGTGCTCGCTCTGCGGGGTGAAGCCGATGTGCGCCATCACCGGGATGCCGGCGCCGACGATCGCGGCGATCTGGTCGGCGCAGCGCCGGCCGCCCTCCAGCTTCACCGCGTGGCAGCCGCCCTCCTTCATGAACCGGACGGCGGTGCGCAGGGCCTGCGGCGGCCCCTCCTCGTACGAGCCGAACGGCAGGTCACCGACGATCAGCGCCTGCCGGGTGGCCCGGACCACCGCCCGGACCAGCGGCAGCAGCTCCTCGGCGGTCACCGGCAGGGTCGTCTCGTAGCCGAAGACGTTGTTCGCGGCCGAGTCGCCGACCAGCAGCACCGGAATGCCGGCGGCGTCGAAGATGGCCGCTGTGTACTGGTCGTACGAGGTGAGCATCGGCCACCGCTCGCCGCGCTCCTTGGCGGCGATCAGGTCGCGGGTGCGGACCCGCCGGGTCGCCGGTCCGCCGTAGAGGGCGGTCACCTCGGGCGGGCTGGATTCCACCATGGTTCTCTCCTTCCTCGAGGCCGCGTACGCGGTCCCCGGGCTCCGCCGCGATCGTCGCACCGGACGTCCGGCGGCGGCAGAGGCCAGTGGAGGATTTCACTCCCGGTCGCGAGCGCCGGCGCCGCGACCGGGCACCGGTGCGTCAGCCGTTCTCCCGCCAGCGGTTGGTGATCGGCAGCCGGCGGTCCCGCCCGAACGCCTTCATGGAGATCTTCGTGCCGGGCGCGGACTGCCGGCGCTTGTACTCGGCGGTATCCACCATCCGCAGCACCCGGTCCACCACCGCCGGGTCGTGGCCGGACTCGACGAGCCCGTCCCGGCCCAGGTCGCCGTCGACGTACCCGATCAGGATCGGGTCGAGCACGTCGTAGTCGGGGAGGGTGTCGCTGTCGAGCTGCCCGGGGCTCAGCTCGGCCGACGGC
The DNA here is from genome assembly GCF_012034245.1 of Micromonospora thermarum. GTDB lineage: Bacteria > Actinomycetota > Actinomycetes > Mycobacteriales > Micromonosporaceae > Micromonospora > Micromonospora thermarum. The sequence goes on from NZ_JAATEO010000012.1 coordinate 157,094, forward strand.
GGCTTGCCGATCGAGTTCTCCGGGATCGGCGCGGTCTCGCCGCGCCGGGCGGCGTCCCCGTTGCGCCACGTGGCGAGCCGCCAGATCAGCGTCTTCCACACGTCCTTGACGGGGTTGAAGCCGCCGACCGAGTCGCCGTAGAGGGTGGAGTAGCCGACCGCCAGCTCGCTCTTGTTGCCCGTGGTCAGCACCAGGTGGCCCTCCTGGTTCGACAGGGCCATGAGGATCACCCCGCGGACCCGGGCCTGGAGGTTCTCCACCGAGACGCCGGACAGGGACATGTTGGCCAGGAACGTGTCGACCATCGGCTGGATCGGCTCGATCCGGTAGTCCAGGCCGGTGCGCTTGGCCAGGTCCGCCGCGTCCTCCCGGGAGTGCACGGAGGAGTGCTGGCTCGGCATCGACACCCCGACCACCCGGTCGGCGCCGAGCGCGTCGACCGCGAGGGCCGCGCAGACCGCCGAGTCGATGCCGCCGGACAGGCCGAGCACCACCGACGGGAACCGGTTCTTGTTGACGTAGTCGCGCAGGCCCAGCACCAGCGCCTGCCACACCTCGGCCTCGTCGGCCACCGGCTCGATGACACCGCCGGTCACCGCCGGGCCCGCGGGGGCGGCCGGCACCGAGCCGACGGTACGGCGAACCACCCGCAGCGCGTCGGCCAGCTCCGCGTCGTCGTCGGCGCGGGGCGTCGCCTCGGGCAGCTCGACGTCGTGCACGAGCAGGTGCTCGACGAACTGCGGCGCCCGGGCCAGCAGCGTCCCGTCCGCCGTCACGATCATCGAGTCGCCCTCGAAGACCAGCTCGTCCTGGCCGCCGATCATGTTGACGTACGCGATGGTGGCCCCGGCCTCGGCGGCCCGGCGGCGGACCAGCGGCAGCCGGATGTCGTCCTTGTTCAGCTCGTACGGCGAGCCGTTGATGTTGAGGACCAGGCCGACGCCGGCCTGGCGGGCGGCGGCGAACGGGCCCCCGGCCTGCCACAGGTCCTCGCAGATGGTCAGCGCGACGTCCACCCCGCCGATCCGGACCACGGTCAGCATGTTCCCGGGGACGAAGTACCGGTCCTCGTCGAAGACCCCGTAGTTCGGCAGGTGGTGCTTGAAGTAGGTGGCGACGGTCCCGCCACCGTGCAGCAGGGCGGCGGCGTTGCGCGCACCGTGACCCGGCTCCGCGTCCCCGCTGACCTGCGGCGGGCCGTCCGCGTCCAGGTAGCCGACGAGCACCGGCAGGTCGCCCAGGCCGTCCGCCGCGAGGTCGGCCGCGAGCCGCTCCAGCGCCGCCTTCGACGCCGCCACGAAGGACCGGCGGAAGACCAGGTCCTCGACCGGGTACCCGGTCAGCATCATCTCCGGGAACGCGACCAGTTGAGCGCCGGCGTCGGCGGCGCGCCTGGTCCACTCCCGGATCAGCGCGGCGTTGCCGCTGAGGTCGCCGACGGTCGGGTTGACCTGGCAGAGGGCGAGACGCAGGGTGGGCATGCCCTCATCTTGCCCCAGCCGCCAGGACCCGACACGGTCCGCCCGGGAGACGACGGCCACCCCCGGACGGGGGGACGGCAACCGGGGTGGGACTGGGCGGGACGAGCGCCGGCAGGTCGCGTAACGTCGGCGTAACGAGGCCGGTGGAGACTGGTCGGTCAGGCCGGGGCGCCCCCGGTCGAAGGCGGACAACAGGGTCGCGAGGGGTAGAAGTGGACCGTCAGCAGGAGTTCGTCCTCCGAACGCTGGAAGAGCGGGACATCCGGTTCGTCCGGCTGTGGTTCACCGACGTGCTGGGCACGCTGAAGAGCGTGTCGGTGGCCCCTGCCGAACTGGAGGCGGCGTTCGAGGAGGGCATCGGGTTCGACGGCTCGGCGATCGAGGGCTTCGCCCGGGTCTTCGAGTCCGACATGGTCGCCATGCCCGACCCGACCACGTTCCAGGTCTTCCCGTTCGAGGGGGGCGTCAGCGGCGAGAGCGCCCGGATGTTCTGCGACATCCTGCTCCCCGACGGCGGCCCGTCCTGGGCCGACCCGCGGCACGTGCTGCGCCGGGCCCTGTCCAAGGCGGCCGAGAAGGGCTTCACCTTCTACACCCACCCCGAGATCGAGTTCTTCCTGCTGGAGAACGGCCCGATGGACGGCTCGGTGCCCACCCCGGTCGACACCGGCGGGTACTTCGAGCACACCACCCACGCGGTCGCCCGGGACTTCCGCCGCCAGGCGGTGCTCGCGCTGGAGCGGATCGGCATCTCGGTCGAGTTCAGCCACCACGAGGTGGCCCCCGGCCAGCAGGAGATCGACCTGCGGTACGCCGACGCGCTGACCACCGCCGACAACATCATGACCTTCCGGCACGTGGTCAAGGAGGTGGCGCTCTCCACCGGCGTGCAGGCCACCTTCATGCCGAAGCCGTTCACCGACCAGCCGGGCAGCGGGATGCACACCCACCTGTCGCTGTTCGAGGGGGAGCGCAACGCGTTCCACGACGCCGGTGACCCGATGAAGCTGTCCAAGGTGGCCCGCGCGTTCATCGCCGGCCTGCTCGTGCACGCCCGGGAGTACACGGCGGTCACCAACCAGTGGGTCAACTCGTACAAGCGGCTGTTCCCGCAGGCCCTGCCGGACCGGGTGACCGAGAGCCCCGCGTACGTCTGCTGGGGCCACCTCAACCGGTCCGCGCTGGTCCGCGTCCCGGCGTACGGCAAGCCGAACTCCGCCCGCGTGGAGGTCCGGTCGCTCGACTCGGCGGCCAACCCGTACCTGGCCTTCGCGGTGCTGCTCGGCGCCGGGATGAAGGGCATCGAGGAGGGGTACGAGCTGCCGCCGGGCGCCGAGGACGACGTCTGGTCGCTGACCAGCGCCGAGCGTCGGGCGATGGGGTACGAGCCGCTGCCGGAGAACCTGTCCGAGGCGATCGACGTGATGGCCGGCTCCGAACTGGTCGCCGAGGTGCTCGGCGAGCACGTCTTCGACTTCTTCCTGCGCAACAAGCGGGCCGAGTGGGAGCAGTACCGCCGCGAGGTCACCCCGTACGAGCGGCAGCGCTACCTGTCGCTCTAAGAGACTGTCGGGGAGCCGCACGGCGGCTGCGGCGGGCCCAGGCGACGACCGGCGGCGTTGGAGATCGGTCCGGATACAACACCGGTATCCGAACCGATCTCCGCCTTGCCGGATCGCCGCCTGGACTCCGCCTCGCTCGCCCCGCGGCTCCCCGACAGTCTCTAGGGGATCGCCGGGCTGGCGCGCTGCCGCTATCGTCTCGATCACCGCGCCCGCACCCCTGCCGGGCGCCGGAGGTCGGGAGGCGTTCGGTGCTGGAGGATCTGCTCAGTGGTGCCTGGCAGAGCGTGGTGTTCGGGGTCGTCGGCGTGGGGCTGATGGCCGCCGGGTTCGTCCTGGTCGACCTGCTGACTCCCGGCCGGCTGCGGGAGCTGATCTGGGAGCGCCGCAACGGCAACGCCGCGCTGCTGCTCGCCGCCAACCAGCTCGGCATCGCCGGGATCGTGTTCACCGCGATCCTGACCAGCTACAGCGACTTCGCCAAGGGACTGGCCTCCACGGTGATCTTCGGCCTGGTCGGCCTCGGCATCATGGCCCTGGCGTTCGTCGTGCTCGACCTGCTCACCCCCGGCAAGCTGGGCGCGATCATCTGCTCCGACGAGCCGCACCCGGCCGCCCGGGTCAGCGCCGCCACGCACTTCGGCGCCGCCCTGATCGTCTGCGCCTGCATCGCCTGACCGGTCCGGTCCCGACCGCGGGACGCCCCGGCCGCATCGTCCATTCCGGACGGGCGGCTGTCGTCAGGTTCGACGGGCAGCGGGGGAACATCGGTTCGTGGCAGGCCGGTGCCGTCCGCCCCGGCCGCGCTGCCGGGGCGGACGGCGTCCGTCACTTGCCGCCGAAGCCGCCCGGCCCGCCGTGGCCGCCGCGCCCGCCCGGGCCCGGGAAGACCCCGGCCTCGGCCGCGGCGATGATCGCGTCGGCCTGCTCGCGGGTGAGCTTGCCGTCCTCGACCGCCTGGTCCAGCCGCTCCTTCAGCGCGGCCTGCCGGTCGGCGGCGTCCGGGCGCTCGGGCCGGTCGTCCTTCCGCTGCTCGCGCAGCTTCTCCAGCGCGGCCGTCACCTTGTCGGTCGAGACGCCCAACTCCTTCGCGAGGGCCTCGGCGAACTCCGCCTGCCGGTCGGCCCGCTGCTGCTGCCGGTCGGTGTCCTCGCTGGTGCTGGCGCCCGGCGAGGGCGAGGTGGTGTCGGCGGCCAGCGCCACGGTCGGCGCCGCGACCCCGACGCCGAGCACGCCCGCGGCGGCGAGCCCCGCCAGCAGGTGCTTCTTGCGAATCGTGCGGGACATGTCGTCCTCCAACTCGTCGGTGGTGCGATGACCTCACCGACGGTGACCAGGGCGGCTGGGGGAAACCCGTGCCGAGCCTATGAATGGGCTGGCAATCGGCCCGCCAAGCCGGCCGGACAGACGGCCCAGGCCGACCCCGGACAGACCCAGATCCACCCAACTTCGGGGAAGTTGCTCCTCCGCGCACGCCGAGGCAGCAACTTCCCCGAAGTTGCCGGCGGGCGCCCGCCCGGCGGCATGCGCGGGGTGGTCAGCGGACGGCGGGCGCGACCGTGAGGGTGCCGGCGTCGGCGTCGAGGACCGCCTCGGTGCCGACCGGGACGGTGAGCTGCCCGATCCCGTGGCCGATCGGCAGACCTCCGAGAACCGGGACGCCGAGGTCGCCGAGGCGGTCGGTCAGGACGTCGGCGACGTCCACCGCCCACCCGTCCGCGCAGTCGGTGAACTGCCCCACCGCCACCCCCGCCACGCCGTCGAGCACGCCGGCCCGGCGGAGCTGGGTGAGCATCCGGTCGATCTTGTACGGCGGCTCCTGGACCTCCTCCACGAGGAGCACCGCCCCGGTCAGGTCCGGCATGTCCGGGGTGCCGAGCGACGCCACGATCAGGCACAGGTTGCCGCCGAGCAGCGGGCCGGTGGCCCGGCCGGGCACCCGGACGCCGGAGGTCTCCTCCCCGTCGCGGGCCGCCACGGTCACCGGCTCGGTGGTCATCAACGCGGTGTGCAGTGACTGCGCCGAGTCCAGCGTCGTCCGCTCGTCCCGCCAGGCCGCCCCCGGGCCGTGCACGCCGGCCAGCCGGGCGCCCCGCCACAGCGCGAACTGGAGCGCGGTGATGTCGGAGAAGCCGGCGACCACCTTCGGGTCCCGGCGTACGGCGGCCATGTCGATCGCGTCCACCACCCGCTGCGCGCCGTAGCCGCCGCGGGTGCAGATCACGCCCCGCACCGAGGGGTCGGCGAACGCGGCGTTCAGGTCCGCCGCCCGCAGCTCGTCGGCGCCGGCCAGGTAGCCCTGGCGGGCGTAGGCGTTCGGGGCGGGGACCGGCCGGAGCCCCCAGCCGGTGAGCAGCTCGACGCCCCGGGCCACCCGCTCGGGCCGCGTCGGACCGGACGGCGACACCAGCATGACCGTGTCGCCGGGGCGCAGCGCCGGCGGGCGGACGACGTCTTCGGTGATCACAACCGCCGAGCCTAACCAGCTCTTCGGCGGGCGAACCGGATAGCCTCGACGGCGTGGCAACCGCGCTGGTGATCGAGAACGACCCGACCGACGACGCCCGCCGGCTGGGGGAGTGGCTGACCGAGGCCGGCCTGGACCTGTGGGTGGTCCGGGCGCACGCCGGTGACGAACTGCCGGCCGACCTGGAGGGGTACGCGGCGCTGGTGGTGCTCGGCGGCGAGCAGCAGGCGTACCCGCTGCCCGACGGGGCACCCGGGGCGCCCTGGTTCCCTCGGGTGGAGGCGCTGCTGCGCAAGGCGGTCCGGCACCGTGTGCCCACCCTGGGCATCTGCCTCGGCGCCCAGTTGCTCGCCACCGCGCACGCCGGCACCGTCGAGCGCAGCCCGTCCGGGCCGGAGGTCGGCCCCGGCGTGGTGGGCCGCCGCGACGCCGCCGAGGCGGACCCGCTCTTCCGGTACGTCCCGCTGATCCCGGACGTGCTCCAGTGGCACTCCGACGAGATTACCGAGCTGCCCGCCGGCGCGACCCTGCTCGCCGCCTCCACCCGCTACCCGCACCAGGCGTTCCGCCTCGGCGACCGGGCCTGGGGACTCCAGTTCCACATCGAGTGCGACACCGCGATGATCGCCGACTGGGCCACCGACTCGACGCTGCTCGCCGAGCTGGGCTACGACCCGGAGGTGGTGGTGGCGGCCTGCGATGCGGTGATGGGGGACGTCGAGGAGGTGTGGCAGCCGTTCGCGGCGCGCTTCGCCGCCCTGGCCCTCGGCGAGCTGGACGAGGGCAGCCGCCGCAGCCTGCCCCTGCTCGGGCACTGATGAGCCGGCCGACCAGGGCCGCGGGACGGCTCGCCCGGTACGGGTTCGGCGCCGGTGACGTGGGTCTCCGCGCCGCCGACCTGCTCGGCCCCGACGGGCTGGGCCTGTGGCGGCCGGACACCCAGGAGCCGGCCGACGAGCCGGCGGCGGAGCTGCTCGCCGCCCTGTCCCGGGCCGCCGACCCCGACCTGGCGCTGCGCCAGCTGCACCGGCTGGTCGAGGCCGAGCGCCGTGCGGCGGGCGGCGACGACGTGGCGGCCGTCCGCGGCGCGGGCGGGGTGCCGGCGGCGCGCGGCGCGGGGAGTGCCCGGCCGGCGCGGGCCGACGGGCCGGCTGGCGGGCCCGGTCCGGCGGGGACAGGATCCGCCGATTCCGGAGGTGCCGGTCCGGCGGGAGGCGCGAACGGCGGCATCGGCACCGGATCCGCCCTGATCGAGGCGTTGCACGACGATGCGGGGCTGCGCCGGCGGCTGCTCGCGGTGCTCGGCGCCTCGTCGGCGCTCGGTGACCACCTGGTCGCCAACCCCGGCCAGTGGGCGACGCTGCGCACCGCCCCGGACGGGCTGGCTCCGCCCGCCGACGGGCGGCTCGAGCTGAGCGGCGCGGGGCAGCCGATCGCGGTGCTGCGGACCGCGTACCGCCTGGCGTTGCTGCGGATCGCGGCGGCCGACCTGACCGGTGGCCGCGGGCTGGAGCAGACGATGGCCGCGCTGTCCGCGCTGGCCGACGCGACGCTCGCCGCCGCGTACGAGATCGCCGTGAGTGAGTTGCCGGAGGGCACATCCCGGCCGCGGCTCGCCGTGGTGGCGATGGGCAAGTGCGGCGGGGACGAGCTGAACTACGTCTCCGACGTCGACGTCATCTTCGTGGCGGCCGAGGACGACGACCTCCCCGCGGCCACCACGATCGCCACCCGGCTGATCCACATCTGCGGGCTGGTCGCCTGGCCGGTCGACGCCGCGCTGCGGCCGGAGGGCAACCGGGGCCCGCTGGTGCGCACGCTCGCCAGCCACCTCGCCTACTACCGGCGCTGGGCCCGGACCTGGGAGTTCCAGGCGCTGCTGAAGGCCCGGCCGGCGGCCGGCGACCTGGCCCTGGGCCGGGAGTGGATCGACCAGCTCGCCCCGCTGGTCTGGCGGGCCGCCGAGCGGCCCGAGGCGGTCGAGGACGTGCGCGCCATGCGCCGCAAGATCATCGACAACATCCCGCCGAAGGAGCTGGAACGCGAGATCAAGCGCGGCCCGGGCGGGCTGCGCGACATCGAGTTCGCGGTGCAGTTGCTGCAACTCGTGCACGGCCGCGTCGACGAGACGCTGCGGGTGCCCGGCACGGTCCCGGCGCTGCGGGCGCTGGTCGCCGGCGGCTACGTCGGGCGGGCCGACGGGGAGGCGCTGCTGCGCGGCTACCGCTTCCTGCGCGCCGTCGAGCACCGGCTCCAGCTCCAGGGCCTGCGCCGGACCCACACCGTGCCGACCGACCCGGCCGCGCTGCGCTGGCTGGCCGCCGCGCTCGGCTACGCGGCCACGCCGGGCCGCAGCGCCGTCGAGGAGTTCCGCGCCGAGTGGGTCACCCACGCCACCGAGGTACGCCGGCTGCACGCCAAGCTGCTCTACCGGCCCCTGCTGGAGTCGGTCGCCCGGGTTCCCGCCGACGGGCTGCGGCTCACCCCCGAGGCGGCCCGCAACCGGCTGGAGATCCTCGGCTTCGCCGACCCGGCCGGGGCGCTGCGGCACCTCCAGGCCCTCACCGGCGGCGTGAGCCGTACCGCCGCGATCCAACGCACCCTGCTGCCGGTGCTGCTCAGTGAGTTCGCCGACGCCCCCGAGCCGGACCGTGGGCTGCTCAACTACCGCCAGGTCTCCGACAAGCTCGGCAGCACCCCCTGGTACCTGCGGCTGCTGCGTGACGAGGGGCCGGTGGCCCGCCGGCTCGCCCGGGTGCTCTCCTCCTCCCGGTACGCGGCCGACCTGCTCGCCCGCGAGCCGGAGGCGCTGCGCCTGCTCGCCGAGGAGAGCGAGCTGGCCCCGCGCCCGCGCGACGTGCTGTGCGAGGGCTTCGCGGCGGCGGCCGCCCGGCACGTCGACGACCCGGTGGAGGCGACCCGGGCGGTCCGCGCACTGCGCCGCCGGGAGCTGGTCCGGCTGGCCTGCGCCGACGTGCTGAGTCGCGCCGGCTCCCTCACTCCGTCGCCACCCCGCGCCGAGGAGCGTGCCGCGCCCGGGGCCGGGACGTCACCGCCAACCCTGGGCCTCGCCGACGTGACCGCCGTGGGCACCGCGCTGGCCGACGTCACCGACGCCACGCTGGCCGCCGCCCTGCGGACCGCCCGGGCGTCGCAGGCACCCGTGCCGGGCCTGCGGTTCGCGGTGATCGGGATGGGCCGGCTCGGCGGGTACGAGTCGAACTACCTCTCCGACGCCGACGTGCTGTTCGTCTACGACCTGCCGGACGGCGTCAGCGACGGCGCGGCGGGCGCCGCCGCCCACGCGATCGCCGAGGAACTGCGCCGGCTGCTCGGCATGCCCGCCCCCGACCCGCCGCTCGGCGTCGACGCCGACCTGCGCCCCGAGGGCCGGCAGGGGCCGTTGGTCCGCAGCCTCGCCGCGTACGCCCAGTACTACGCCCGCTGGTCGAAGGTGTGGGAGGCGCAGGCGCTGCTACGGGCCCGGTTCGTGTGCGGCGACGCCGACCTGGGCGCCGAGTTCGAGGCGATGATCGACCCGGTGCGGTACCCGGCCGACGGGCTGACCCGCGAGCAGGTCGTCGAGATCCGTCGCATCAAGGCCCGGGTGGAGACCGAGCGGCTGCCCCGGGGCGCCGACCCGGCCACCCACACCAAGCTGGGCCGGGGCGGGCTGTCCGACGTCGAGTGGGCGGTGCAGCTGCTCCAGCTCCGGCACGCCGGGCGACTTCCGGCGCTGCGCGGGACGCGTACGCTCGACGCCCTCGCGGCCGCGCGGGACGCGGGCCTGGTCGACCGGGCGGACGCCGAGGCGATGGCGGCCGGGTGGACCCTGGCCGCGCAGGTCCGCAACGCGCTGATGCTGGTGCGGGGCCGGGCCGGCGACCAGCTCCCGCGGCATGGGGTGGAACTGGCCGGCGTGGTGCGGCTGCTCGGCCGCGACGACCCGGGCGAGTTCCTCGACGAGTACCTGCGCACCGGCCGCCGGTCCCGCGCCGCGATGGAGCGGGTGCTGGAGAGCTGACGCCCGGAAGGCCCTCGGCCCCACCGGCCGGCCCTACCGCCGGCGCACCAGCACGACGTTGTCGAGCAGTGCCGCGTGTTGCCCGTCCGGGCCGGTGGCGGGCCGCTGTACGCCGTCGACCCGCTCGATGTCCCACCGGTCGGCGTCCAGGTCGAGCCCGGCCAGGGTCTCCTCCGGCGTGGGGAACCGTACGTGTGAATGGTCGTGCCGGCTCCACGGCGGCATCTCCCCGTGCTCGACGACCAGCAGCCGGCCACCGGGCGCCACCGCCCGGGCCGCGGCGCGCAGCACATCCTCCCGGGGGAAGTCCAGCGGCGACTGGAGGAACTGCGCGGACACCAGGTCGAAGGCGCCGTCGGGGAACGTCCGGATGAGGTCGTGCCGCTGGAAGTCGATCAGAGCCGCCACACCGTCGGCGTCCGCCCGGGCGGCGGCCCGGTCGAGGGCGGTGGCGGAGATGTCCACGGCGGTCACCCGCCAGCCCCGTCCGGCCAACCAGATCGCGTCGGCCCCTTCGCCGCACCCCAGGTCCAGCGCGGTGCCGGCCGGCAGCGGACCGGCGACGTCGACCAGGTGCGGATTGGGCCGGCCGCTCCAGATCTGGTCCCGCTGCCCGTAGAGCTCGTCCCAGAACCGGGCGGCCTCCGCGTCGACGTCCGGCGGCCGGACGTCGTCCGGCGCGCGGTCAGCACTCTCCCGCACCGTTCCTCCTCACTGCTCGGCCCGATCTCCGGCGGGCCCGCTGTCGTGCCCGGCCCCGTTCAGGTCGGTCCCCGCGGGCCGCCTCGTCGGGCCGGCTCCCGGTCGGGGCCACGGAACGGCCCGTCGCGTCGATCGTTCCCCGGGAGCCGACGGAGCGGCAAGGTTCTTTGCCGGAACGGCAAACGGCGGGGTCAGCTGCCGAGCCGGTACTCCCCGGCGCCGGGCACGGTGACCGTGGCCCAGTCGCCGTCGCGGCCGAGCGTGGCGCCGCCGGTGACCGTCAGCCATCGGTTGTGGCGTACGCGGACCGGGACCGTGCCGGCCGCCGCCGTGCGGAACGTCACCGACGCCGCGTCGGAGCGGACCAGCTCGCCGGGGGCGCCGACGACGGGGCGCGACCCCTCGACCGCCCACACCCGCCAGTGCGGGCCGGACCAGACCGGGGTGAGGTAGGGCAGGCCGCCGGTGACCAGTTCCGCCTCGGCCCGGCCCACCCACGACAGCGGGGCGTCGGGAACGGCGACGTACTGCACGGCGTTGTCGACGAGCCAGTACCGGTAGCTGGCCGGTGTCAACGGCACGCCGGTGCCGGCGGCGCCCGGCACGGTGGTGAAGAACAGCGGGTTGCGGTCGATGTCGGCCTGCCGCAGCCAGCCCCGGGCGAGCGGCACCTCACCGAGGGACGCCGCCTCCCAGTAGTCGCGGGTCGGCGGGATCTCCACCCGGCCGGTGAGGCGCTGACCGGCGAGGAAGTCCCGCAGCGGCGCGAAGTACGCCGGCCGGGCCGCCGGGTCGGTGACGCTGCGCAGGTCGGCCGGCGAGACCGGCGGCTGCCACCAGCACACCGCGGCCAGCAGCACGGCGAGCGTGATCGCCGTCGCCCGCCCGCCGCGCGCGGTGGCGGACCGGTCGCCGGTCGCCGCCGCCTCCGAGGTGGGCGGGGCAGTGGTGGGCCGCCGACCGGGCCGGATGGCGCGCGGCCACGTCGGCGGGCGTGCCGCGGCGGCCAGCACGGGCAGCGCGAACATCGCCGCGAGCCGGGTGGCGTTGAGCCCGACCGGGGTGTGCGCCAGCGCCGCGGCCAACACCCCCGCCGCGGACAGCAGCGCACCCGCCCGCACCGGCCGGTACGCCACCAGCGCGGCCACCAGCAGGCTGGTCACCACCGCGCGGGCGGTGTCGGTGCGGCTGATGTTCATCCAGCCGCCGTCGCCGAACAGCAGCGCGGTGACGCCGAGGGGCAGCGCGGCGGCGACCCCGAGGGCCAGGCCGTCGGCGTACCGGCGGGACAGCAGCAGCGCCGCGCCGGCCAGGCCGACGAACAGGCCAGCCACCGGGCTGGTCGCCGACGCCAGCAGCGCCCCGAGGGCGGCCAGCCCGAGCCGGAGTGGTCCGCGTCGTCCCCCGAGCGTGCGGCCGCCCGGCCCCCGGTCCGGACCGCCGGGGAGGGTGAGAGCGAGCAGGGCGGCCAGGCCGAAGGCCACCCCGAGGCCGTACGTGACCCGGCCGGCGACCAGGTTGCCGGCGAGGGTGACCACGCCCACCAGGGCACCGAGCAGGGGCCGGGGCACCCCGGTCCGTGCCAGCAGGGCGGCGAGCACGGCCGCCGCCGCGACCAGCGCGAGCACGCCGGTCACCCGGACGCCGAACACCGCCATCACCGGCTGGGAGACCAGGCTGTAGCCGAACTGGTTCACGCCGCCGTACCAGCGCAGGTCGACCGGGGTGGTGCCGTGGGCGGCGAAGAAGTCGGCCCGGGCCACCTGGGCGGCCAGGTCCGAACCCGTCGGCGGCAACGTCAGGTACGTCACCCCGAGCACCACGGCCGACGCGGTGGCCAGCGCCACCACCCGACTGTCCCGCATGCCCACCTCCGTACCGCGACCACCGTACTGGCAGCATGTCCTTCCGTGCCTCTCCACCTCGCGCGCTGGACCGGCCTGGCCGGCTCGACGATGCTCGCCGTCGCCGCCTTCCTCGGCGGCGCCCTGCCCTCCTCGTCGCACCTGGCGAACCCGGTCCGCATCTGGCAGGGCCCGAACGGGCCGCTGCTGATCGCACTGTGGGTGGTCGGCCTGGTGCTGTCGGCCGGGGCCTGGTGGACGGTGCGCGACCGGGTGCCCTCCACGCGGTGGGCGCTGGTCACCGTCGGGCTCTGGCTGGTCCCGCTGCTGGTCGCGCCGCCGTTGGGCAGCCGGGACGTCTACGCGTACGCCTGCCAGGGCGCCACGTACGCGGCCGGCTTCAGCCCGTACGAGCAGGGGGTGTCCGCCCTGCCGTGCCCGTGGCTGGACACGATCTCGCCGATCTGGCGGGACACCCCGGCGCCGTACGGGCCGCTGTTCGTGCTGGTCTCCGGGGCGGTGGTGGCGGCGACCGACTCGCTGATCGCCAGCATCGTCGTGTTCCGGCTGCTCGCGGTGGCCGGCGTCGGCCTCACCGCGGCCGTGCTGCCGGTGCTGGCCCGCCGGTGCGGGGTGGCGCCCGAGCGGGCGCTGTGGCTGGCGCTCGGCTCCCCGCTGGTCGGGGTGCACCTGGTCTCCGGCGCGCACAACGACGCGCTGATGGTCGGGCTGCTCGTCGCCGGGCTGGCGGTCGTGGCGTCCCGGCCCGGGCGCCCCGGCCCGCTGCTGGCCGGGGGCGTGCTGCTCGGCCTGGCCGTCGGGATCAAGGTGACGGCGCTGGTCGTGGTGCCGTTCGCGGCGCTGGCCGCGCTCGCCGGGGCGTACTCGATCCGGGGGCTGATCCGCGACGGCGGGTGGGTGGTCGGCGGCGCGGTGGGCACCGTCGCCGGGGTGACGTTCGCCGCCGGGTTGGACTTCGGCTGGATCGGTGGGCTGGAACGCGGCGGCGACGTGATCGGCTGGACCTCGCCGCCGACCGCGCTCGGGCAGACGTTCGGCTACCTGGTGCTGCCCTTCGGCTGGCACGTCGACGCGCTGCCGGCCACCCGGGGGATCGGCTTGGCGGTGCTCGTCCTGCTGCTGCCGTGGCTGTGGTGGCGGGCGCGGAACCGGGACGCGCTGTGGCACGCCGGGCTCGCGCTGACCGCCACGGTCGCGCTCGCGCCGCTCTTCCACCCCTGGTACTGGACCTGGCCCCTCGCGGTGCTCGCGGCGACCGCCCGCCGGGCCGACTGGGCCGCCCTGGTCGCGCTGGTCGCGTCGTTCCTGGTGCTCCCGGACGGCACCGGGCTGCCCCGGTACACCAAGACCGCCGGCGCGCCGCTGATGACGCTGCTGGTGATCGTGGTGACGGTCCGCTTGGTACGGTCGGCACGGGCGGCCCGTCGGCCGGCCGCCGCCGAGTCGGGAGGGATACGCCGGTGACCGGACCCGGCGCAACGCCGGGCCCGACCGCGCCCGGACGGGCGCTCGTCGCGCGGTACGCCGGTCTGACCGGCGCCGTGCTGCTGGCCGTCGCCGGCTACGTGGGCGGTGCGCTGCCCGGCACCACCGCCGACCGGGTGTGGCACTCCGCGGACGGCCCGCTGACCGTCGCGCTCTGGCTGCTCGGCACCGGCCTGCTCGTCGGCGCCTGGTGGGCGCTGCGCGACGACGCGCCGTCGACCGGCTGGGCGTACCGCACGGCGGGGTTGTGGGTGCTGCCGCTGCTCGTCGCCCCGCCGCTGGGGAGCCGGGACGTCTACTCGTACGCCTGCCAGGGCTGGGCGTACGCGCACGGCGCCGACCCGTACGCGACCGGGGTGGCGGCGGCCGGCTGCCCGTGGGTGGACGCGGTCGCGCCGATCTGGCGGGACACGCCGGCACCGTACGGGCCGGTCTTCGTGCTGCTCGCGGCGCTGGCGGTGACGCTCGGCGGCGGGCTGGTCGGCGCGGTGGTGGTGCTGCGGCTGGTCGCCGTGGCCGGTGTGCTGCTCGCCGGGCTGTGCCTGCTCGGGCTGGCCCGGGCGGCAGGCGCGCCGACCCGCCGGGCGGTCTGGCTGGCGCTGGCCTGCCCACTGGTCGGCGTGCACCTGGTGGCCGGCGCCCACAACGACGCGGTGATGCTCGGGCTGCTGCTGCTCGGCCTGCTGGTGCTGGTCCGGTTCCCCGGCAAGCCGCGCCCGCTGCTGGTCGCCGGCGTGCTGCTGGGGCTGGCGGTGGGCGTGAAGGCGACCGCGCTGGTGGTGCTGCCGTTCGCGGTCCTGGCGGCGGTGCTCGGCCGCTACACCGTACGGTCGCTGCTGCGCGACGGCGGTTGGCTGGCCGCCGGGGCGTTCGCCGCCCTGGCGGGTGCCTCGCTGCTCTCCGGTCTCGGCCTGGGCTGGGTACGTGGGCTGAACCGCAGCGGGGACTCGGAGCAGTGGACGTCGCCCCCGACGGCCGTCGGCATGGTCGTCGACTACGCCGGTGAGCTGTTCGGCCGGCAGCCCGCCGCGGTCCCGGTGGCGCGGGCGGTGGCGCTGGCCGTGCTGGTCGCCCTGCTGGCGCTGCTGTGGTGGCGGGCCTGGTCGGCGTTGCGCGAGTTGAACGACGTCCGGCAGCGGGTGGCGCGGATCGACGCCGCCCGGGTGCGGGTGGCCCTGCTCGGGGCGGGGCTGGCGCTGGCCGCCACGGTCGCCCTGGCCCCGGTGTTCCACCCCTGGTACGCGACCTGGCCGCTGGCCGTGCTGGCGGTCGTGGCGGTGCGGACCGGCTGGTTCGTGCTGCCGTGCGCGGTCGCGGCCTTCCTCGCGCTGCCCGACGGCACCAACGTCGCCCGGCTGGCCAAGGCCCCGGGCGCGGTGGCGATGACCGCCCTGGTCGTCGCACTGGCCGTCTGGGGTCTGCCCCGGCTCCGGCACGCCCGGCTGCGCTGATTCTCGGCAATTCCTTGACCCGGGAGTCCCGTCACCCTACATTTAACGCATCGGCTAATTAACGAGGTGGTTAAGCAAAGTGGCGACCGATCGACTCAGCGTCATCTTCTCGGCGCTGGCGGACCCGACCCGCCGGGCGATCCTCGCCCGGCTGGCCGACGGCGACGCCACCGTCACGGAGCTGGCCGAGCCGTTCGACATCAGCCTGCCGGCGATCTCCCGTCACCTGAAGGTGCTGGAGCAGGCCGGCCTCATCACCCGCAGCCGGACCGCACAGTGGCGCTCCAGCAGCCTGAACCCGGAACCGCTCCGGGAGGCCACGGCCTGGATGGAGCGCTACCGGCGGCACTGGGACGCCAGCTTCGACCGGCTCGACGCCCACCTGCGCCGGATCCAGGCGCAGGCACCGCAGACGACGAACGATCCGCAGTGAGAGAGGACAGCACGATGACCGACACCACCAACGAACTCGTCATGACCCGCGTCTTCGACGCGCCCCGGGAGCTGGTCTGGCGGGCCTTCACCGATCCCGACCAGTTCGCCGCCTGGTTCGGCCCGGTGGGCTGGTCGGTGCCGCGCGAGACGGTCGACTTCGACGTCCGCGTGGGCGGGCACCAGCGCTTCACCATGGTCAACGACGACGACCCGACGAAGACCTCCCCGGCGGACGGCACCTTCGCCGAGATCGTCGAGAACGAGCTGCTGGTCGGCTACGAGGAGGTCAAGGGTGTGCCGGGCCTGGAGGACGGCACGCGGATGACCCTGCGGCTGGAGTTCCACGACGAGCCGGGCGGCAAGACCCGGCTGGAGCTGCGGCAGGGCCCGTTCCCGGCGGACTGGCGGTCGGGCGCCGAGCAGGGCTGGGGCAGCTCCTTCACGAAGCTGGACGCGCTGCTCGCTCGCTGAGGCACGAACGGCCGGGCCGGCCCCGCGGTGTCGCGGAGCCGGCCCGGCCGGTGCTGAGGTGATGCGTGCCGGTGCGGCCGCTCAGCAGTCGAAGTACATCGCGAACTCGTGCGGGGTCGGGCGCAGGCGCACCGGGTCGACCTCGTTGGCCCGCTTCCACTCGACCCAGGTCGAGATCAGGTCCGGCGTGAACACGCCGCCGTCGAGCAGGTAGTCGTGGTCGGCCTCGAGCGCGTCGAGCACCTCCGGCAGCGAGCCCGGCACCTGCTTGACGCCGCCCCACTCCTCCGGCGGCAGGTCGTACAGGTCCTTGTCGATCGGCGCCGGCGGCTCGATCTTGTTCTTGATGCCGTCCAGGCCGGCCATCAGCATGGCCGAGAAGGCCAGGTAGACGTTCGCCGACGGGTCCGGCACGCGGAACTCGACCCGCTTGGCCTTCGGGTTGCTGCCGGTCACCGGGATCCGGGTGCAGGCGGACCGGTTGCGCTGCGAGTAGACCAGGTTGACCGGCGCCTCGAAGCCCGGCACCAGGCGACGGTACGAGTTGACCGTGGGGTTGGTGAAGGCCAGCAGCGACGGGGCGTGGTGCAGCAGCCCGCCGATGTACCAGCGGGCGGTGTCGGACAGGCCGGCATAGCCGGTCTCGTCGTAGAACAGCGGCTCGCCGTTCAGCCAGAGGCTCTGGTGGGTGTGCATGCCGGAGCCGTTGTCACCGAAGAGCGGCTTCGGCATGAAGGTGGCGGTCTTGCCGTTCGCCCAGGCCTCGTTCTTCACGATGTACTTGAAGAGCTGGAGCTGGTCACCGGCGTGCAGCAGGGTGGAGAACTTGTAGTTGATCTCCGCCTGGCCGGCGGTGCCCACCTCGTGGTGCGAGCGCTCCACGGTGAAGCCGGTGTCGACGAGCCGGCGGACGATCTTGTCGCGCAGGTCGGCGTAGTGGTCGACCGGCGGCACCGGGAAGTAGCCGCCCTTGTACGCGGTCTTGTAGCCGCGGTTGCCGCCCACCTCCTCGCGGCCGGTGTTCCACGCGCCCTCGATCGAGTCGATGTAGTAGAACGCCTGGTGCGCCGAGGTCTCGTGGCGGATCGAGTCGAAGATGTAGAACTCGGCCTCCGGGCCGAAGTACGCGGTGTCGGCGATGCCGCTCGCCGCCAGGTAGGCCTCGGCCTTCTTCGCCACGTTCCGCGGGTCGCGGGTGTACGCCTCGCGGGTGAACGGGTCGTGGATGAAGAAGTTCAGCGCGAGGGTCTTCTGCGCGCGGAAGGGGTCGATGAAGGCGGTGGCGACGTCCGGGAGCAGGAGCATGTCCGACTCGTGGATGGCCTGGAAACCGCGGATGGACGACCCGTCGAAGGCGAGGCCGTCGGTGAAGAGATCGTCGTCGACCGACTCGACGGGCAGATTGAAGTGCTGCATCACGCCGGGCAGGTCACAGAAACGTACGTCGACGAACTTCACGTCCTCGTTCTTGAGGTAACGCAGGAGTTCCTCGGGGTTGGCGAACACTCGTCCTCCTGGCACGTCCACTGGGTGGCTAGGCTTCTGGCGACGCTATGGCCGCGCGGTTGCCCGGCCATGTCTTCAGTGTTTCTGCCGTGTTACGTCCCTCGCGGAGGGTCATCCGCGCGGCTCAACCGCACCTGGCCGGCCGGTGGGAGGCGTCCGGCTGTGCCAGTGTAATGACAAGTGCGACGCTTGGTCCGTTTTTGCGCCCTGGGGCGGCCGATCCCGTCCGGGCCGCCTGACTACCCTTGTCCGTTGTGACGACCCCGGCCGACCGCCCCGTACCGCCCGCCTCGGACCCCACGTTCACCCCGCCCGGCCTGGGCCGGCGTTTCGGGGCGCTGGTGATCGACTGGGTGCTCTGCCTGCTGGTCGCCGGGAGCTTCGCCGACCCGGTGACCGACGGCTGGGCGCCGGTGCTGGTGCTGATCGCCGAGTACGCCCTCTTCCTCGGCCTCTTCGCGCAGACCCCGGGCATGTTCATCACCCGGGTCCGCTGCGTGTCCTGGGCCGACGGCGGCCGGATCGGAGTACTCCGCGGGCTGCTGCGCGGGGTCCTGCTCGCCCTCGTGGTGCCCGCCCTGATCATGGACGTCAACCGCCGCGGCCTGCACGACCGCGCCGCCGGCTCCGTCATCACCACCGCCCCCCGCCGCTAACCCCCCCCGCCCCCACCCCCGGGCCCCGCCCCCACCCCCGGGCCCCGCCCCCACCCCGCGATCTTGCACTTTGTGCCCCGGCATACCGGGCGAAAAGGGCAGAACGGGGGCCGAAACTGCAAGATCGGCGGTTAGGTGCGGGGGTGCGGGTGCGGGTGCGGGTGCGGGTGCGGGGCGCGGTGCGGGCGTGAGGAGCCGTGGAACGGCGGGAGCCGGGCCCGTCAGGGCCCGGCTCCCGGTGCGTACGGCGTGGGTCAGCGGCCGCGGGACTGGCGGAAGGCGCCGCGCGGGGGCCGCATGTTCTTGGGGATCGCGCCCTTCGGCAACTGCGGCCGGGCGCTGAGCGCCTTGAGGCGCTTGTCCAGCGCGTTGACGTCCTTGCCGGTCAGGTTGCGCGGCAGCTTCATCAGCGTCATCCGCAGCTTGCGGATGGGCAGCTCGCCCTCCTCCTGGCCGATCACGTAGTCGAAGAGCGGGGCCGAGCCGATCACCTTGGCGAGCCGGCGCTTCTCCTGGCCGAGCAGGCCGCGCACCCGCTGCGGGTTGCCCTCCGCCAGCAGGATCACGCCGGGCCGGCCGATGACCAGGTGCACCATGTCCATCTGGGTGGTCGAGCTGACCGCCGGCGTGACCCGCCAGTCGCCGCGCATGCTCTCCATGATCTGCGCCGCCGCGCCCGGCTGGCCCTCGGCCGCGTTCATCATCGCCCGGTTGGACCGCAGGTTGAGCACGATCAGCAGGCAGAGCAGGGTGAACAGGATGCCGAGCGGGATCGCGAACCAGCCCCAGACGAGGAACGCGACCACGGTCAGCGCGAGCGGGATGACCACCGCGGCGAAGGCCAGGGGCGCGAACCACCTGTCCTGCTTGGCGGTGAACCGGAACACCATCCCGATCTGCTTCAGCCGCTCGCCGAACGACACCTTCTCCTGGGGCTTTGCCATGCCGCCGAGTCTAGTGGGCGGCGCACCCCCCGGTGATCCGCGGGCGGCTGAGTACCTTACGCCGACTCAGGGCAGGTCACCGGCCGAGGTAAGGAGGGCGGGCGGGCGAAGATCAGGCGGCGCGCCCATGCCCCGGGGGCACCTTCGGACGGAGAGTCAGAGTCGGCACACGACAACGACCACGAGGAGCCCGAGATGTTCACCCACGACGCGGAGTTCCTGCTCTCCGTCCACCGTACGCACGCCGCCGAGCTGCGCGCCGAGGCCGCCGCCGACCGGCTGGCCCGGAGCCTGCCGCATCGGTCCGCCCGTGGCTGGCTGAGCCGGCGCCACCACGCCGGCCGCCCCGGCGACAGCCGCCGGTGACCACCGTGCGGGCGGCCGCACCGGCCCCACCGCCGGCACCGGCCCGACCGGCCGGGTCCGCCGAGGCGTACCCGGCCCGACCGACGGCGGGCGCGCCCATCACGGGGGCGGGCGCGCCCACCCCCGCGCCGAGCGGGGGCGGCTGCCGCGGCGGCGGCTGCGGGGATCCGAAGGG
>NZ_JAATEO010000120.1 GCF_012034245.1 Micromonospora thermarum
CTTGATCTTTAACCTGTGCGTCGTGGCCTCGGGTTGTTCGAGGTTCTCGTTTTCGTGGTGCTGTTGTTCGGCTTGTTGCTGGTGGCGGCGGTGACGATGTGGACGTCGTGGCGGGCGGCGCGGTGGCGGTTGGGGTGTCCGGGCGGTCGTCCGGGGCCTGGTCGGCTCGGTTTCGGTGCGGCGGCGGGGCAGCCGGGAGGCTGTCGCACAGCTTCCGA
>NZ_JAATEO010000121.1 GCF_012034245.1 Micromonospora thermarum
CGGTGGAGTCGAAGCCGGTCGCGGTCACCGTCCTCGCGGACAAGGTGGACAAGGGCACGCTGATCCCGCACGGTGTGCAGGGCGAGCAGTCGCGGATCGATCTGGACGACGAGCAGGTCGCGAATGTGAAGGCGATCATCGCGGCGACGAAGAAGGCCGGCATGGACGAGCGGGCCGCGGTGGTGGCGATCGCGACGGCGTTGC
>NZ_JAATEO010000013.1 GCF_012034245.1 Micromonospora thermarum
TCCCTCCAGCGGGTGGGGCACGGTGGAGCAGATCACCGACCCCGAGTACTCGACGATGGCGTTCCTGAAGGGTCTCAAGCAGGTCGACGGCTGGCAGGACATGCCGCTGACCGAGGCCGCCCAGACCGTGCAGGTCTCGGCCTACCCGTTCCACTACGCGCAGTGGGAGACCCAGGCCGCCGACCTCGTCGCCGGGCACTGGAACAGCTGACCCGGAACACCACGCTGGCCGGCACCCGAACCTGGGTGCCGGCCAGCGGCGTCTCCACGCCCCGGCCGGCGCCCGACGACGGGGCGCCGGCCGGCCGGGTCAGACGCGGAAGCCGGCGGCGCGGGCCGCCTCCCGTTCGCGGCGGCGGTCGGTCCGGCGGCGGAACCGGAAGACGACGAGCGCCAGGCCCAGCAGGAACGCCAGGACGAGGACCGGCAGGACGATGGCGACCACCGACATCACCACGCTGGTGGCGTCCTCGGCGGTGCTCGCGACCGGCGCACCGACCCCGCCGGTCGTCGCGTTGACGACCGGCCGGGCGGCGGACTTGAGCAGGTGCACGCCGAGCGCGATCAGGACGCCGGTCGCCACCGGCACCCACTGGTTCGAGGAGAAGAAGCTCGCCGGGTCGCTCACCGTGACCGTCTCGGACGTCGCGCCGGCCCCGAACGCCAGACCGCCGGCGGTCGGCCGGACCACCGTCTGGACGACGTCGTTGACGTGGTCGACCACCGGGACCTTGTCGGCCACCACCTCGATCGCGAGCAGCACCGCCAGGATGGAGAGCACCCAGCCGTTGCCGAGCCACTGCCACCCCGAGGGCAGGTCGATCAGGGCGGTGTAGCGGGCGAGCAGACCCATGGTGAGCAGCGGGATGTACGCGTTCAGACCCGCCGAGGCGGCGAGGCCGGTACCGGTGAGCACTTCGAGCACCATCTCAGCATCGCACCGGCACGCCAGTGGCGCTCGGTGGCGTTGGGGGCTTGGGGCAGTCGGGAAACCTCACTCGCCCCGGGGTTGCCCGACAGCCTCCGGGCCGGCCCTCCGCTACCCTCGTCGGGTGCGGTTGGTGATTGCGAAGTGCTCGGTGGACTACGTCGGACGGCTGTCGGCCCACCTGCCGCCGGCCACGCGGCTGCTCATGGTGAAGGCGGACGGGTCGGTGTCGATCCACGCGGACGACCGGGCGTACAAGCCGCTGAACTGGATGAGCCCGCCGTGCCGGCTGGAGGAGGCACCGGGCGTCTGGCGGGTGGTCAACAAGGCCGGCGAGGAGCTGCGGATCACCCTGGAGGAGGTCTTCCAGGACACGTCGTACGAGCTGGGTGTCGACCCCGGGCTGCGCAAGGACGGCGTGGAGGCGCACCTCCAGGAGCTGCTGGCGGCCAACCCGGAGACGCTGGGCGAGGGCTTCACGCTGGTCCGCCGCGAGTACATGACGGCGATCGGGCCGGTCGACCTGCTCTGCCGGGACGCCAGCAACGCGGCCGTCGCCGTCGAGGTGAAGCGGCGCGGTGAGATCGACGGCGTGGAGCAGCTCACCCGCTACCTGGAGCTGATGAACCGGGATCCGCTGCTCGCCCCGGTCAGCGGTGTCTTCGCGGCCCAGGAGATCAAGCCGCAGGCGCGCGTGCTCGCGACCGACCGCGGCATCCGCTGTGTGGTGGTGGACTACGACAAGCTCCGCGGCATTGAACGCGACGAGCTGACCCTGTTCTGACCCGCCCGCCGCGCCCCGGCGCGGCTCAGCGCCCGTACATCATCCTGACGACCTTGACCAGGCGGGCGACGTCGGCGTCGGTGCGGTCGAAGGTCATCGCCGGCAGCAGCGACCGGGCTCGACGGCGGGTGATGGCCTTGGCCCGCGCGAACTCACGGAGCCCGTCCTCGCCGTGGATGCGTCCGAAGCCGGAGTCGCCCACACCGCCGAAGGGCAGGGTGGACATCCCGGCGAAGGTCAGGGCCGAGTTCACCGAGGCCATCCCGGAGCGCAGGCGCCGCGCGACCGCCACGGCCCGCCGCCGGCCGAAGACCGAACCGCCCAGACCGTACGAGAGGGCGTTGGCGAGCGTCACCGCCTCGTCGGCGTCGCGTACGCGGTTGATGGTCAGCGTCGGGCCGAAGGTCTCCTCGCGGACGGCCGCCGAGTCCTCGGGGACGTCCACCAGGACGGTCGGCCGGACGTAGGGCGGTTGTACCGCCTCGGCCCCGCCCAGCACCGCGCGGCCTCCCCGGGCCAGCGCGTCGTCGATGTGCCGGCGGATCACGTCGAGCTGGCTCGGCATGGTGATCGGCCCGATGTCCGCGCCGTCGGCGCCGACGGTGAGCCGGCCGGCCCGCTGGACCACCTTGTCGACGAAGGCGTCGAAGACCGGCTCGACGGCGTACACCCGCTCGATGCCGATGCAGGTCTGGCCGGCGTTGGTGAGGGCTCCCCAGACCGCCGCGTCGGCAGCGGCGTCCAGGTCGGCGTCGGCATCGACGATCATCGCGTCCTTGCCGCCCGCCTCGATCAGGACGGGGGTGAGCGACTCCGCGCAGGCGGCCATCACCTTCCGGCCGGTGGCCGTCGAGCCGGTGAAGGCGACCTTGTCCACTCCGGACCGGCACAGCGCGGCCCCGACGTCGCCGAGCCCGTGCACCGCGCTGAGCACCGGCTGCTCGTCGACGACCTCGGCGAACGTGTCGACCAGCCACTGCCCGACGGCCGGCGTGTACTCGCTGGGCTTCAGCACCACGCTGTTGCCGGCGGCCAGGGCGTACGCGACGGAGCCGATGGGGGTGAAGACGGGGTAGTTCCACGGGCCGATCACGCCGACCACGCCGTGCGGCTGGTACTCCAGGTGGGCGGAGAACTCCGCCAGCACCAGACGGGACCGCACCCGGCGCGGCCCGAGCACCCGCCGGGCGTTGCGGGCGGCCCAGTCGACGTGCTCGATGGCGGTGACGATCTCGACGATCGCGTCGGCGATGGGCTTGCCGCCCTCGACGTGCACCAGCTCGGCGAGCTCCTCGATCCGCTTGGCGAGCAGGGCGCGCCAGCGCAGCAGCCGCTCCCGGCGACCGGTGAAGCCCAGCCCGGCCCACCAGGGGGCGGCGGCACGGGCGCGGGCCACCGTCGCCTCGACATCCGCCACGCTCGCGACGGGGAAGCGGCCGGCCTCCGCGCCGGTCGCCGGGCTCGTCGACACGAGCCGCCCGTCCTCGATGATCGGGGTCCCCGGGACATGCACAGCCGTCATGGCGGAAGTCTAGACCCGAGGATTACTCACCGGTAGGGGTCGCGTGGGGCGGTGACACCCGATGGTGCCGAGCCGTTGAACGGAACGGGCGCCCGCCCCGTGTCAGGGGGCGGGGCCGCGACGGGTGAGGTGTACGCCCCTCGAAACCGGACACCGGGGACCGAAGAACCGAACACGAGGTGTCCGGCTGGCGACAGGGAGATGGCCGCCCGGGCGGTGGGGGCGACTACCGTGTGGTGGCAAGCTGACGCGCGGGGTGATCGTGCGGGGTGGAGGGCGGACTGTCCATGGAGGAGCATCCGGAGTTCCTGCCGTTGTTGACGGTGGCCGGCGGGCCGATGCGGGGGTTGAGCTTCCGGCTCGGGCGGGGCCGGCTGGTGATCGGGCGGGCTCCGACGGCGGACGTCGTCCTGGCCGACGCGCACCTGAGCCGACGGCACGCCGAGATGTGGCTGGATCCGGAGGGAGCGTCGGTGGCCGACCTCGGCTCGACCAACGGCACCTGGCTCAACGACCGGCGGATCACCGGGGTGGAACGGCTCGCCGACGGTGACGTGATCCGGATCGGCCGCACCGAACTCCGGGTCTACGACCCCGGGGTGGCCCGGACCGACCCCGTCGGGCTGACCTTCGGCCTGGCGCGCCGGGACCACCGGCCGACCCTCCCGCTGCCGATCGCCACACCGGAGCTTCCGGTCGCGACACAGCCTGTCGCTCCGGAGCTTCCGGTCGCGGCGCAGCCGGTGGCTGCGGAACTCCCGATCGCGGCGCAGCCGGTCGCGCCGGAGTTCCCGGTCGTGGCGCAGCCGGTCGCCCCCGTCCCGGAGCCGGCCGACGCCGTCTCGGCCTGAGCAGCGGCGGGACGCCGCCGGCAGCGTCCGGCGCCACACGTCCGGCACCCGTGTCATGTCGATGAGGGCCATGGACGGGCGGGCCGACGGCCTGGCAGCATGCCGCGGATGGAGAGCCAGCAGCAGGTCGTGTCGGCGAACGGGATCACCCAGGCGGTACGGGTGGCCGGGCCGCCGGACGGCGTACCGGTGCTGCTGATCCACGGCAACTGCTCGTCCGCCCTCTTCTGGGAGCCCCTGGTGCGTCGGCTGCCCGGCCACCTGCGGGTGATCGCGCCGGACCTGCGCGGCTACGGGGACACCGACACCGCCCCGGTCGACGCGACACGGGGGCTGGCCGACTTCGCGGACGACGTCGCCGCCCTGCTCGACCAGGAGTCGCTGCTCCCGGCCGGCGCGCGGCCCGTGGTCGTCGGGCACTCGCTGGGCGCGGGAGTGGCCATGCGGCTGCTGGTCGACCGCCCCGACCGGGTGGCCGGGCTGCTCTTGTCGGCGCCGGTCTCGCCGTACGGCTTCGGCGGCACCCGCGACCTCGACGGCGCGCCGACCACGCCCGACTTCGCGGGCACCGGCGCCGGCACCGCCAGCGCGGACTTCGTCCGCCGGCTGGCCGCCAAGGACCGTGGCGACGAGGCCCCGACCAGCCCGCGGGCGGTGCTGCGGAGCGCGTACGTCGCCGACCCGTCGTCGCTCGGGGACGACGAGGAGCTGCTGCTGGACACCGTCCTGTCCACCGCCACCGGCGAGGACAACTACCCGGGGACGGCCGAGCCGTCCGCCAACTGGCCGGGGACCGCGCCCGGTCGGCGGGGTGTGCTCAACGCCCTGGCGCCGGCGTACTTCCGGGTCGCCGACGAGCTGGTCGCCGTCGCCGGCAAGCCGCCGGTCACCTGGGTCCGCGGAGACGCCGACGTGATCGTCTCGGACACCTCGCTGTTCGACCTGGCGTACCTGGGGGCGCTGGGCGTGGTGTCCGGTTGGCCGGGGGAGGCGGACTGCCCGCCGCAGCCGATGGTCGGGCAGACCCGCGCGGTGCTGGAGCGGTACGCGGCCGCCGGCGGCGCGTACCGGGAGGTGGTGCTGCCCGGCTGCGGTCACAGCCCGCACATCGAGTGCCCGGTCGAGTTCGTCGCCGAACTGCTCGCCCTGGTCGACCGCCGGCGCTGACGCCGGCCGACCGCGATCGGCGGCACCGGACGGCCGGCTCCGCCGGCCGGAACCCGGCCGGCGGAGCCGACCGGGACCGGTTGTGACGGCCGGCGTTCATCGACGGCGACGGAGCCGTGAAATATCCCACGCCGTCTCGACAACTGTGCGTCACGTGGCAGACTCCGCTTAACTTAGCGGCCGTTCATGTCGGCTGCGCGGAGCGAACCAGGGGAGGCCGGTCGTGGCGCGCGAGTTCACCAGTGTGGGTGTGGTGGGTCTGGGCACCATGGGTGCCGGCATCGTCGAGGTCTTCGCCCGCAACGGCATCGACGTCGTCGCGGTCGAGATCTCCGAGACCGCGCTGGAGCGCGGCCGGGCCACCCTGACCGGCTCGACCGACCGGGCGGTGGCCAAGGGCAAGCTCGCCGAGGCCGACCGGGACGCCCTGCTGTCCCGCGTGACCTGGCAGGTCGGGCTGGACGCGCTGCACTCGGTCGACCTGGTGATCGAGGCCGTCCCCGAGCACCTCGACCTGAAGCAGCGGATCTTCGCCGAGCTGGACCGCGTCTGCAAGCCCGAGACGGTCCTCGCCACCAACACGTCGTCGCTGTCGGTCACCGAGATCTCGGTGGCCACCACCCGGCCCAACCAGGTCATCGGCATCCACTTCTTCAACCCGGCGCCGGTCATGAAGCTCGTGGAGATCGTCCGTACGGTGGTCACCTCCTCCGAGGTGGTCGCCGACGTGGAGGCGCTCTGCGAACGGCTGGGCAAGGTCGACGTGACGATCAGCGACCGGGCCGGGTTCATCGCCAACGCGCTGCTCTTCGGCTACCTCAACCACGCCGTCAGCATGCTGGAGTCGCGGTACGCGACCCGCGAGGACATCGACGCCGCGATGAAGCTCGGCTGCGGCCTGCCCATGGGCCCGCTCGCGCTGATGGACCTCATCGGCCTGGACACCGCGTACGAGATCCTCGACACGATGTACCGGCGCGGTGGCCGGGACCGCCGGCACGCCCCGGTGCCGCTGATCAAGCAGATGGTCACCGCGGGGCTGCTCGGCCGGAAGTCCGGGCGGGGCTTCTACACCTACGAGCGACCGGGCTCGCCCGTGGTCGTACCCGACGAGCAGACGCCGGTGACCACGGAGTCGGCGCTCGCCGACGGCACGCGCGGCATCGCGAAGGTCGGCGTGGTGGGCTCCGGCACGATGGCCACCGGCATCATCGAGGTGTTCGCCAAGGCCGGGTACGAGGTCGTCTCGGTGACCCGGGGCGCGGAGAAGTCCGCCAAGGTCTTCGAGTCGGTCAAGACCTCGCTCAACAAGGGCGTCGTGCGCGGCAAGCTCAGCGAGGCCGACCGGGACGCCGCCCTGGGCCGGATCACCTGGTCCGCCACCCTGGAGCACCTGGCCGACGTCGACCTGGTCGTCGAGGCCGTGGTCGAGGAGCTGAGCGTCAAGAAGGCGCTGTTCGCCAGCCTCGACGAGATCTGCAAGCCGGGGGTGGTGCTGGCCACCACCACCTCGTCGCTCCCGGTGATCGACGTCGCGATGGCCACCCAGCGGCCGGCCGACGTGGTGGGCCTGCACTTCTTCAACCCCGCGCCGATCATGCCGCTGGTGGAGATCGTGCAGACCATCCGCACGTCGACGGAGACCACCGCCACCGCCAAGGCGGTCTGCGCCAAGCTGGGCAAGACCGGCGTCGTCTGCGGGGACCGGTCCGGGTTCATCGTCAACGCGCTGCTCTTCCCGTACCTGAACGACGCGGTGAAGATGCTGGAGGCCAGCTACTCGACGGCCGACGACATCGACCACGCGATGAAGCTGGGCTGCGGCTACCCGATGGGCCCGTTCGAGCTGCTCGACGTGGTGGGCCTGGACGTGTCGCTGGCCATCCAGCGGGAGCTGTACCTGGAGCTGCGCGAGCCCGGTTTCGCGCCGGCGCCGCTGCTGGAGCACCTGGTCACCGCCGGGTACCTCGGCCGCAAGACCGGCCGCGGCTTCCGCGACCACACCCGCCGCTGACCGGGCCGGCCGGCGTCGGGTGTACGCTGCGCCGCCCCTGCCGGCCGCGTGGCCGGTCCGGCGCCCCCGGGGCCGTACGCTGGGATGCGTGAGTCCCCGTCGCAACCGACCCCGCCGTGACGAGACCGCGCACCTGGACTCCGAGCGGGCGCGCCAGGGCGTCGCGTCGGTCCAGCAGTGGCGGGACGGGGACTGGCAGGTCCGGGGCATCAGCGGCGGTGCGTCGGTCAAGACGTACCGCTGCCCCGGCTGCGACCAGGAGATCCGGCCGGGCGTGGCGCACGTGGTGGCCTGGCCGGCGGACGGGCGGGGCGACCTGACCGACCACCGGCACTGGCACAGCGGCTGCTGGCGGGCCCGGGACCGGCGGGCGCCGATCGTGCAGCGCGGTCGCGGCGCGCCGCGGTACGGCTGAGCGGGCGATCTGGATCACCGTGTTTCCGCCCGGACGGGCGGCCGCACCGGCGGCGCGGGAGACTGGACCGGTGAGCACACCCATCCGCGCCTCGTCGATCCTGCCCGGCCGCCGGGAGGAGATCGAGCTGCACACCGCCGACGACCTGCGCCTGGTCGGTGAGCTGGCCCGCCCCGCCGACCGCGAGCCGGTGGCGACGCTCGTCTGCCTCCACCCGCTGCCCACGCACGGCGGGATGATGGACAGCCACGTCTTCCGCAAGGCCGCCTGGCGCCTGCCGGCCCTGGCCGACCTGGCGGTGCTGCGGTTCAACACCCGGGGCACCAGCAGCGTGCGCGGCACCAGCGAGGGCTCCTTCGACAACGCGGTCGGCGAGCGGTACGACGTCGCCGCCGCCATCGAGTACGCGGAGTTCCACGAGCTGCCGGACATCTGGCTGCTGGGCTGGTCGTTCGGCACCGACCTGACCCTGAAGTACGGCTGCGACCCGGCGGTGACCGGGGCCATCCTGCTCTCCCCGCCGCTGCGCTACTCCACCCCGGATGACCTGGCGCAGTGGGCCGCCTCCGGCAAGCCGCTCACCGCGCTGGTGCCCGAGTTCGACGACTACCTGCGGCCCGACGAGGCCCGCGAGCGGTTCGCGGCGGTCCCGCAGGCCGAGGTGGTCGGTGTGCCCGGTGCGAAGCACCTCTGGGTCGGCGACGCTGAGACCGCGCTCGACGAGATCGTCCGGCGGGTCAACCCGGCCGCCCCGCTGCCGCTGCCGACCACCTGGGACGGCCCGATGGAGACCGGCGACGTCAGCGCGTACGCCGACCGCACGGTCGCCGCCTTCGCCGACCGTCCGGTGCCCGGCCCGGAGGCCGGCCGGGCGAGCTGACTCAGCGCCGGTCCTGGCGGGGGAGGACCACCTCCCGCAGGATCAGCTGGATCGCCGCGACCGTCGGGATCGCGACGAGGGCCCCGATCACGCCCAGCAGCGCGACGCCGAGCAGCGCGGCGACCAGGGCGGCCACCTCGTTGACCTGGACCGACCGGCGCATGATCTTCGGGTAGATCAGGTAGTTCTCCAACTGCTGGTAGATCAGGAAGAAGACCGCGCAGGCGATCCCCACCGGGAGGTCGGTGGCGAAACCGACCAGGGTCACGATCACCGCACCGAGGGTGGCGCCGATCTGCGGGATCAGGTCGGTCACCGCCACCACCACGGCCAGCGCGAACGGGTACGGCAGCCCCACGATCACCGCGAACGCGAACGTGGCCGTCCCGGCGAGCACGGCGATGGCGAGCGCGCCCACCATGTACGCGCCGACCTTGGTGATGATCTCGTCGCCGATGAGCTGGACCCGCTGCCGGCGGGACCGGGGCACCAGCGCGTACGCGAGTGCCCGGAGCCGGTTGAAGTACGCCAGGAAGTAGATGGTGAGCACCAGCACGGTCAGCGTCCGGAAGACGGTGCCGAAGATGAGCTGGGCACCGCCGAGCACCCCGCCGAGGGCACGGCCCACCATGTCGGCGCTCGCCGCGTTCCGCGCCCGCTCCATCAGGCCGTACCGCTCGACCAGGTCGTTGATCGTCTCGTTGCGCCGCAGCGACTCCAGGTAGCTCGGGAGCTGCTCCACGAACTGGCCGGACTGTGTGACGACCGGCGGCACCAGGGCGAACAGGCCACCGCAGAGCAGCAGCAGGACGGTCAGGGCGACCACCGCCACCGCGAGGCCGTGCGGCAGCCCGAGCAGGCGCAACCGCGCCACCGCCGGGTACAGCCCGACCGCGAGGAAGAGGGCGATCACCACCAGGACGAGGACGCCGGCGGCGTTACGCAGCCCCAGGAAGAGCGCGTACGCCAACAGCACGCCGAGCCCACCGGTGAACCCGACCAGAAAGCTGCTGCGCCGCAACGGCCGCCCCGGGGTGCCGAACCGTCCCGAGCCGTTGTCCGGCGGGGTGTCGTCCGGGTCGTCCGGGCCGGTGGGCGCGGAGCCGCCGGCGCGGGTCGAGCCCAGGCTGTCGTCCGGGTCCGAGTCACCCGGATCGGAGTCGGCGGTGTGCGTCGGGCCGGCTTCCGGGTCGGGGTGCGGCGGGTCGTCGGGCGGAGGGGCGGACCGCCGGGCCGGGCCGCCGGTGCAGTCCGGCCCCGACGGCTGACGATCGGACCGGTCGGCCGGCTCGTGCGACTCCGGTTCGCGCTGTGCCACCGGACCTCCCGAAGACCAGGCTCCGGCGGCCGCCGGAGAACCCGACACCGGCCCGCGACTGCGGGTCCCACCGGGAGCGTAGCCGCCCCGGCCGGCCAGCAGCAGACCGTGGACGGTCACGGCCTCCGGAGGGCCCGACCCGCCCGGACGGCTCAGTCCTTCTCGACGACGACCTTGCTCGGCTTGGCGCTGCGCTCGTCGGCGGTCGGTTTCGCGGGGCGGTTGCCGTTCTCACCGGTGCTGGTGATCTTCGCGCGTGCGGCGTCCCGGCCGCCCTCGCCCGGCACGGCCGCGACGGTCGACTCGCCGTCCACTCCGGCGCTGGCGGTCCCACCGTCCTTGGTGGTCACCGACGCCACCTTCTCCCGGTCCGGTTCTCCGGTTGCCGGCTCGATCCGTCCCCGGGCGGGCAGACCGGCCTCGGCCGGCTCGACCTTTCCGGCGCCCGACCCGGCCCGGCCGGCCGGTGCAGCGGCCTCCGGCTTCGCTGTCGAGGTGCCCCGCACGTCGGTGGGTGCGGTGGTGGTGGCTCCGGCGGCGGCCGGCGTCGCGGAACCCTTCGCGGGACCGGCGCGGTCACCGGCGACCACCGCCGCGGAACCCTTCGCGGGGCCCGCGCCGTCACCGGCGACCACCGCCGCCGAACCCTTCGCCGGCCTCGCGCCGTTGCCGGTGGCCGGTGCCGTGACGGCCTTCGCCGGGCCCGCACCGTCACCGGAGGCCGGCGTCGGGGGCCGGACCGTGACCGCCGCCGTCACACCGTCGGCGCCGGGCGTCGCGGCGCCGGTCGGACGGCCCGGGGCGCCCGCCAGCTCCAGCCGCAGCTCGGCCACCTGCCGCTGCAGCTCGTCGGACTCCTGCCGCGAGCGCCAGGTCTCCTGCCGCAGGTCGGCGAGTTGCTGCTGGGCCTGGGCGATCTCCAGCATCACCTGCGCGAGCTGCTGGCGGCCGGCCGCCGCCTCCTGCTGCGTGGCGGCGAGGTGCTGCTGCGTGGTGGCCAGGGCCTGCTGGGTCGTGGCCGCGTACTCCTCGAACTGCCGCCGGGACATCGCGACGTGCTCGTCGGCCTTGCGACGCTTCTCGGTGGCCTCCTCCTCGGCCCGGCCGAGCAGCGCCGCCGCCTCCTCCTCGGCCTCGCGTCGCATGGTCAGCGCGTCCTGCTCGGCGGACCGGCGGATGTCGGCGGCCGCGCCCTCGATCTCGTTCTTCAGCGCGGTGTACCGCGACTCCAGCTCGGCGCGCCGGGTCTCGAAGCCGGACTCCAGCTCGGCGCTGCGGGCCGTGAAGCCCGACTCCAGCTCCTGCTGGCGCGACCTGTGCTGCTTCTCCAGCTCGACCTGCCGCGACTTGTACTGCTTCTCCAGCGCGTCGCGGCGCTCGGCGAACTCGTGGTCGGCGGCGGTACGCCGCTGGACCAGCTCGCGGTCGGCCGCCTCGCGACGGCTGTTGACCTCCTTCTCCACGCCGGCCCGCCAGGCACCCAGCTCCTGCTGCGTCTGGGCGCGGGCGTGCTGCACGTACGTCTCGGTCTCAGTGCGCATCCGCTGGACGTACGCCTCGATCTCCGCGCGCTGGCGCTTCGCGGCCTCCGCTGCCTGCGTGGTGAGCCGCTCCGCCTCCTGGCGGGCCTTGTTGCGGGTGGCCCGGCCGGCGGTGCTGGCGTCGTCGATGATCTGCTTGGCCTCCTGCTGCGCCTTGGCGTGGGTGGCCCGGCTCGCCTCGGTGGCCTGCTCGACGAGGCGCTTGGCCTCCTGCTGTGCCGTGGCGTGCACCTCCTTGGCGGCCTCGCGCAGGTCCGTCGCCTCCTGCTGGGCCTTCGCGTGCACCTCCTTGGCGGCCTCGCGCAGCTTGGTGGCCTCCTGCTGGGCCCGCGTGTGGATCTCCTTCGCGGTGTCCCGGAGGTGGGTCGCCTCCTGCTGCGCCTTCGCCAGCGCCTCCTGCGCGGCCTTGCGCAGCCGGGCGGCCTCCTCGGTGGCCGCCTTGACCGCGGCGTCCGCCTCGGCCCGGCGGGCGGCGGTCTGCCGCTCCTCCTCGGCGCGCCGGGCGGCGAGCGCGATCTCGAAGTCCTTGAGGGCCTTGGCCGCCTGTTCCCGTGCCTCGTCGATGATGTGCTCGGCGGCCGCCCGGCGGGCCTCGATCTCCTCGTTGGCGGCGGCGAGGATGTCCTCGGCCTGCTCCTCCGCCAGGCTCAGGATCTGCTCGACCCGCGGGCCGAGGTGGCGGAACGCGGCGCGGTCGACGACGCCCACCTGTTTGCGCACCAGGGCGAGATCCCGCTGGAGCACCTCGACCTGGCCGGCCAACTTGTGGATCTGGGTGTAGGCCTGCTCCCGTTCGGCGGTCAGGGTGGCGATCTCGTGCTCGGCGCGAGCGACGTACCGGTCGACCTGTCGTTTCTCGTATCCCCGCAGCGCGGACTCGAAGCTGGGCTCCGTGGTCACATCCCCGCCGAGAGCGAACAGTTCCTCGCCGTGCGACATGCCCCCATCCTCACACGCAACGGGCCCTCCTGGGGCGATACGGACGCGCCGGATGGGAGCTGCTTCACTGCGCCGGTTTCACTTGCTGGGAAACGCGTAACGGCGCGGGGCGGCACCGGTCACCCGGTGTCACCCCGCGCCGTGAATCATGCCCCGGTCGGGCCGGTCAGCTGGACGCCTCGGCGGTCGCCCGCGCCTCCGTACCCTCGGTCTTGGTCTCCGGCTTCGCGGTCGGCACGCCGGGCACGATGCCGGCGAGCCCGGACAGCATCTGACCGAGCTGGGACGTGACGGCGTCCTTCTGGCGGGTCAGGTCCTCGACCTCGCGGCGAGCCGCCTGCGTGGTCAGCTCGGCCTCCGTGCGGGCCTCGGTCAGCAGGCGCTGCGCCTCGGCCTTCGCCTCGCTGAGCGTCTTCTCGGCGAGCGCCTTCGCCTTCTCCACCGTCTCGCTGGAGGTGCGCTCCGACTCGACCCGGCGGGCCTCGGCCCGCTGCTCGATCTCCTTGGCCCGCTCCTGCGCGGCCCGCGCCCGCTGCTCCGCCTCGCTGACCAGCTTCTGGGTCTGCGCGACCTGGGCGGCGTGCCGCTCCGACTCCTCCCGCTCGGCCTTCTCGCGGCGCTCCGCGAGCTGGAGCTCCAGGGCCTGCAGGTCCTTGTCGCGCTTGTCCCGCGCGTCGGTGAGGAGCTTGGTCGCCTCGGCGCGCTTCTCCTCGGCCTCGCGGGCGGCCTTCGCCCGCTGCTGGGTAATCTCCCGCTCGGCCGTCGCGCGGAGCGTGGCCACCTCCCGCTCGACCGTCGACTTCAGCTCGGCGACCTCGTGCGCGGTGACCGTGCGCAGCTGCTTGGTCTCCCGCTCGGCGTCGGCGCGCAGCGTGTCGGCCTCGCGGCGGGCCTGGACGCGGACCTCGGCCGCCTCCCGCTCGGCCGCCGTGCGGACGCTGCCCGCCTCGCGCTCGGCGGTGGCCTTCATCGCCGCCGCCTCGGCGCGCGCCTTGTCGGTGATCTCCCGCGCCTCCAGGCGGGCGGCGGAGAGGATGCCCTCGGACTCCCGCTTGGCGTCGTTGCGGTGGTCGTTGGCCTGCTCCTCGGCGAGCCGGAGGATCTGCTCGACGCGGGTGCCCAGGCCGGACAGCGTCGGCCGGCTGTTCTCCTCGAGCTGCTTGTTGGTCTCGGTGAGCTTCTGCTCCAGGGCGCTCATGCGCTGCTCGGCCTGGCGCAGCCGGCGCTGGGCGTCGTTCATCCGCTGCTCGGCCTCGGCCCGCGCCTGCTCCGACTGGGTCAGGGCGGCGGTCAGCCGGCCGATGAAGTCGTCCACCTGGCCGGTGTTGTAACCGCGGAGGCCGACAGTGAAATCGGGCTGGGTGTTCGCGTTATCGAAGAACGCAAGAGGGGAGGACTGCTGCTGGGGCATTGGGACATACTGGCAGACGCCCCGGGGTCCTTCGCAAGAGCGTCCCGGAGCTTTCGGGTCCTCTTTACATGGTCAACTCGGTGGCGTCCCGTGGGCCGGACCGGCCGGCGATCTTGGCAGCTCCCGGCCGCGGCGGGGAGCCCGCGGCCCGGCACGGAAAAGGGCCGCGGGGATCACCCCGCGGCCCTTTCTCGTCGTGACCGGGTATCACTCGAATGGGCGCCCGGTGCAGCCGGTGGAAAGGCAATCACCGTCACCGCAATGGTCGCCGGCGCGTCGTCCGAACGGTCAGTGGCCGCGGAACCGGTTGATCCCCTCTTCGTGCCGCGCCCGGAACTCCGGGTCGCGGACGCCGAGCCCGTCGGCCGGGGCGAGGCAGCGGACGCCGACCTTGCCCTGGTGCGCGTTGCGGTGCACCTCGTACGCGGCCTGGCCGGTCTGCTCCATCGCGTACGTCTTCGAGACGGTGGGGTGGATCTTGCCGAGCGCGACGAGCCGGTTCGCCTCCCACGCCTCCTTGTAGTTGGCGAAGTGGCTGCCGACGATCCGCTTCAGGTGCATCCACAGGTAACGGTTGTCGTACTGGTGCTGGTAGCCGCTGGTCGAGGCGCAGGTGACGATGGTGCCACCCTTCTTGGTGACGTAGACGCTGGCGCCGAAGGTCTCCCGGCCCGGGTGCTCGAAGACGATGTCCGGGTCCTCGCCGCCGGTCAGTTCCCGGATCCGCTCGCCGAAGCGGCGCCACTCGTCCTGGTCCTGGGTCTGCTCGTCCTTCCAGAACCGGAAGCCCTCCGCGGCCCGGTCGATGACCAGCTCGGCGCCCATCTTCCGGCACAGCTCCGCCTTGTCGGGCGAGGAGACCACGCAGACCGGGATCGCGCCGCCGTTCAGCGCCATCTGGGTGGCGTAGCTGCCGAGGCCGCCGGAGGCACCCCAGATCAGCACCACGTCGCCCTGCTTCATGTTGGCGCCGTGGTGGGAGACGAGCTGCCGGTACGCGGTCGAGTTGACCAGGCCCGGGCTCGCCGCCTCCTCCCAGGTCAGGTGGCGGGGCTTCGGCATGAGCTGGTTGGCCTTGACCACGGCCAGCTCGGCGAGGCCGCCGAAGTTGGTCTCGAAGCCCCAGATCCGCTGCTGCGGGTCGAGCATCGTGTCGTCGTGGCCGGCCGCGTCCTCCAGCTCCACCGAGAGGCAGTGCGCGACGACCTCGTCGCCGGCCTTCCACCGGGTCACGCCCGGGCCGGTGCGCAGGACGACGCCGGCCGCGTCCGAGCCGACCACGTGGTACGGGAGGTCGTGCCGCTTGGTGAGCTCGGAGAGCCGGCCGTAGCGCTGGAGGAACTTGAAGGTCGACACCGGCTCGAAGATGCTGGTCCAGACGGTGTTGTAGTTGATGGCGCTCGCCATCACGGCGACCAGCGCCTCACCGGGGCCGAGCTCCGGGGTGGGCACCTCCTGCACGTGCAGCGCCTTGCGCGGGTCCTTGTCCCGGGACGCCATCCCGTCGAACGTCCGCGCCTCGTCGGCGCGCACGACGACGCCCCGGTAGGACTCCGGTACCGGAAGTCCGGCGACGCCGGCCAGCTCGCGCTCCGGTTGCGCCGAGCCCTCCGCCGCCATGATCGCTTCGAGGATGTCCTGCACGTCGACCTCCCGTTCGTCCGCACCCGCGCGTCGCGGGCACAGGTGCTGCCATCGTCGGCGCCGGTGCGGCCCGCCCACCATGTCGGCATCCGACACATCCGGCACCGGCCGCGTTGCTGTGGGGCCGGACGTTACTGAACGGTAGCTAGAGTCGGAAGTCCTCTGTGAAAAACTGCATCGGTCGATGCGTGAAGCTGCCCGGGTGGGCGGTGAACCGCGCAGCGCCGTGCTCGGCGGGTTGTCGAGAGGGCCCCCTGCTCGACACGAGGCGTTAACAGGGGGCCCTTCCTTTCAGTGGCTCGCGGCGGGCTCGACCAGCTCGACCAGGACGCCACCGGCGTCCTTCGGGTGGACGAAGTTGATCCGGGAGTTCGCGGTGCCCCGCTTCGGCTCCTCGTACAGCAGCCGTACGCCGCGCTCGCGCAGCTTCGCGCAGGCGACGTCGATGTCGGCCACGGTGTACGCCACCTGCTGCACCCCGGGCCCGTTACGGTCGAGGAACCGCCCGATCGTGCTCTCCGGGCTCAATGGGGCGAGCAGCTGCACGCAGCCGCCCTCGGTGGTCGGACCGACCGCCAGCATCGCCTCCCGGACGCCCTGCTCCTCGTTCGTCTCCGTGTGCACGCAGCGCATCCCGAAGGTGCGCTGGTAGAAGTCGATCGCGGCGTCCAGGTCGGGGACCGCGACACCGACGTGGTCGATGCGGCGCAGCCCGATGTCTGTGATGTAGTCCGCAGCGGACTCGACGGGGGAGTTCTCAGCCATGGCGCTAGTCTGGCCGAACAATCGTTAAGGCGTACAGGTCGGCACCCCCCTCGGAGGCAGGTATGGCTTCGGTGATCGTCAGCGGCGCTCGGACCCCCATGGGGCGCCTGCTGGGCAACCTCAAGGACCTCCCCGCGACCAAGCTCGGCGGCGTCGCCATCAAGGCGGCGCTGGAGCGCGCCGGCGTCGCCCCCGAGCAGGTCCAGTACGTGATCATGGGGCAGGTGCTCCAGGCCGGCGCCGGCCAGATCCCGGCCCGCCAGGCGGCCGTCGAGGCGGGCATCCCGATGTCCGTGCCGGCCCTCACCATCAACAAGGTGTGCCTCTCCGGGCTGGACGCGATCGCGCTGGCCGACCAGCTGATCCGGGCCGGCGAGTTCGACATCGTGGTGGCCGGTGGCATGGAGTCGATGACCAACGCCCCGCACCTGCTGCTGGGCCAGCGCGACGGCTACAAGTACGGCGACGTGGTGATCAAGGACCACATGGCGCTCGACGGTCTCTCCGACGCCTGGGACTGCTGCTCGATGGGCGAGTCGACCGAGCGGCACGGCACCACCAAGGGCATCAGCCGCGAGGAGCAGGACGCCTTCGCCGCGGCCAGCCACCAGCGTGCCGCCGCCGCCCAGAAGAACGGCCACTTCGCCGACGAGATCACCCCGGTGGTCATCCCGCAGCGCAAGGGCGACCCGCTGGTGATCAGCGAGGACGAGGGCATCCGCCCGGACACCACGGCCGAGTCCCTGGCCAAGCTGCGGCCGGCCTTCACCAAGGACGGCACCATCACCGCCGGCAGCTCGTCGCCGATCTCCGACGGCGCCGCCGCCGTCGTGGTGATGAGCAAGGCCAAGGCCAAGGAGCTGGGGCTGACCTGGCTGGCCGAGATCGGCGCGCACGGCAACGTCGCCGGCCCGGACAACTCGCTGCACTCGCAGCCGTCCAACGCCATCCAGCACGCGCTGCGCAAGGGCGGCCTGAGCGTCGACGACCTCGACCTGATCGAGATCAACGAGGCGTTCGCCCAGGTGGGCATCCAGTCCACGCGGGACCTCGGTGTCAGCCCGGAGAAGGTCAACGTCAACGGCGGCGCCATCGCGCTGGGGCACCCGATCGGCATGTCCGGTGCCCGGCTGGTGCTGACCCTGGCGCTGGAGCTGAAGCGGCGTGGTGGCGGCACCGGCGCGGCGGCGCTCTGCGGCGGTGGCGGCCAGGGCGACGCCCTGATCATCCACGTCCCGGCCGGGGCCGAGAGCGAGCAGTGAGCACGGTCCTGCGAGTCCCGCAGGCTTGATACGGAAGAGGCACGGTGACTGACGCCGTCGACCACGTTCCGGCCGCGGCGACGCCCGTGCGCCGCAGCCGGGACGTACCCATGCTCGTCGAGCGGGCCCGCGCGGGTGACCCCCGCGCGGTGGCCCGGCTCATCACGCTGGTCGAGTCCGGCGACGAGACGCTGCCGCGCATCGCGGCGGCGCTCGCGCCGTACGCCGGTCAGGCCCAGGTGGTCGGCCTGACCGGCTCGCCCGGCGTGGGCAAGTCCACCACCACGAACGAGCTGGTCCGGGCGCTGCGGGCGCGGGGCCACCGGGTCGGGGTGCTGGCCATCGACCCGTCCAGCCCGTTCACCGGCGGGGCGATCCTCGGCGACCGGGTCCGCATGCAGGACCACGCCACCGACCCCGGCGTCTACATCCGCTCGATGTCCAGCCGGGGTCACCTCGGCGGGCTCTCGGCGGCCACACCGCAGGCGGTACGGGTGCTGGAGGGCGCCGGCTGCGACGTGGTGCTGGTGGAGACGGTCGGCGTCGGCCAGGCCGAGGTGGAGGTCGCCTCGCTCGCGGACACCACGCTGGTGCTGCTCGCGCCCGGCATGGGCGACGCCATCCAGGCGGTGAAGGCCGGCATCCTGGAGATCGCCGACGTCTTCGTGGTCAACAAGGCCGACCGGGACGGCGCCGACGCCACGGTCCGCGACATCCAGGGCATGATCGCCCTGGGCGAGCGGGGGCCGGGGCAGTGGCGGCCGCAGGTGGTGCGGGCGGTCGCCGCGCGCGGCGAGGGGATCGACGACATCGCCGCCGCGATCGACAAGCACCGCGGCTGGCTGGTCGAGCACGGCGAGCTGCGCCGCCGGCAGGAGGCGCGGGCCGCCGCCGAGATCGAGGCGATCGCGCTCGGCGCGCTGCGCGACCGCATCGGCTCACTCCGCGACGGTACGGAGCTGCCGGCGCTCGCCGCCAAGGTGGCGGAGGGCTCCCTGGATCCGTACGCGGCGGCCGACCAGTTGCTGACCCAGATCGCCTCCTGACGGCGGGTCACGTTACCCACCGGTACGAACTTCCTTAGCGATCGTTCAGGTCGGCGCTCTACACTCGGGGTGCAGTTCGAGGACTCGAGGAGGAGCCCCGCGGATGAACGCCGACGAGATCGCCGCCGGACGGGCACGCTGGCAGGCCCGCTACGACGCCGCGCGCAAGCGGGACGCCGACTTCACCACCCTCTCCGGGATGACCGTCGACCCGGTCTACGGGCCGCCGGAGGGGATGGCCTGGCCGGGCTTCGAGCGGATCGGCTGGCCGGGCGAATTCCCGTACACCCGGGGGTTGCACCCGACCGGCTACCGCGGGCGGACCTGGACGATCCGGCAGTTCGCCGGCTTCGGGAACGCGCGGCAGACCAACGAGCGCTACAAGATGATCCTGGGCGCGGGCGGTGGCGGGCTGTCCGTCGCGTTCGACATGCCCACCCTGATGGGCCGCGACTCCGACGACCCGCAGTCACTCGGCGAGGTCGGGCACTGCGGCGTCGCCGTCGACAGCGCCGCCGACATG
Source organism: Micromonospora thermarum (assembly GCF_012034245.1). GTDB lineage: Bacteria > Actinomycetota > Actinomycetes > Mycobacteriales > Micromonosporaceae > Micromonospora > Micromonospora thermarum. The sequence continues at coordinate 19,011 of NZ_JAATEO010000013.1, forward strand.
GAGGTGCTCTTCGACGGCATCGACCTGGCCGGCGTCACCACGAGCATGACCATCTCCGGGCCGGCCGTGCCGGTGTTCTGCATGTACCTGGTCGCCGCCGAGCGGCAGGGCGCCGACCTGTCGAAGCTGGACGGCACGCTCCAGACGGACATCTTCAAGGAGTACATCGCGCAGAAGGAGTGGCTCTTCGACCCCGAGCCGCACCTGCGCCTCATCGGCGACCTGATGGAGTACTGCGCCCGGGAGATCCCGCGCTACAAGCCGCTCTCGGTCTCCGGCTACCACATCCGCGAGGCCGGCTCGACCGCCGCGCAGGAACTCGCGTACACCCTCGCCGACGGGTTCGGTTACGTCGAGCTGGGGCTCTCGCGAGGGCTGGACGTCAACGTCTTCGCGCCCGGCCTGAGCTTCTTCTTCGACTCCCACGTGGACTTCTTCGAGGAGATCGCCAAGTTCCGGGCAGCCCGCCGGATCTGGGCCCGCTGGCTGCGTGACGTCTACGGCGCCACCAGCGAGAAGGCCCAGTGGCTGCGGTTCCACACGCAGACCGCCGGGGTTTCGCTGACCGCGCAGCAGCCGGTCAACAACGTCGTCCGTACGGCCGTGGAGGCCCTGGCGGCGGTGCTCGGCGGCACCAACTCGCTGCACACCAACGCCCTCGATGAGACGCTCGCGCTGCCCACCGACGAGTCGGCCGAGATCGCCCTGCGGACCCAGCAGGTGCTGATGGAGGAGACCGGGGTGACCAATGTGGCCGACCCGCTCGGCGGGTCCTGGTACGTCGAGGCGCTCACCGACCGGATCGAGGCCGAGGCGGAGGAGATCTTCGCCCGGATCAAGCAGCTCGGCGGCGACGGGCCGCACCAGATCGGCCCGATGACGTCCGGCATCCTGCGCGGCATCGAGGACGGCTGGTTCACCGGGCACATCGCCGAGTCGGCCTTCGCGTACCAGCAGGCGCTGGAGAAGGGCGAGAAGAAGATCGTCGGTGTCAACTGCCACACCAACACGGTCGCCAAGGACCTGGAGATCCTGCGCATCTCGCACGAGGTGGAGCTGGAGCAGCGTCGGGTCCTCGCCGAGCGGAAGGCCACCCGGGACGAGGCGGCCGTCAAGACGGCGCTCGACCGGATGGTGGCGGCCAGCCGTACCGACGAGAACATGATCCCGGCGATGCTCGACGCCGTCCGCGCCGAGGCCACGTTGGGCGAGATCTGCGACGCCCTCCGCGCCGAATGGGGCGTCTACCGCGAACCCGCCCGCTTCTGACCCCCGCCCCCGCTCACCGCGATCTTGCACTTCCTGCCCCGGCAAAAGCCGCGTACGCCGCGAACCAGGGGCCGAATGTGCAAGATCGCGGGGGTGGGGCGGCAGTGCCCTGAGCTGGGGTGAGAACTGTGACCTTCGGCGTCGCCGATGAAGGGCGATCGGCGTAGCGCGTGCGAGACTAGATAACCATGAGCGACCCACGGATCACCTCGTCGATCTTCACCCGCGGCGCGGTCGACCTCAGCGCGCTGCGCACCCCCGCCCCCGCCCCCGCCCCGGCGTCCGCACCCGTCCAGTCCGGCCCGCCGGCCGGCGCGCCCGGCGGCGCCCCCGCCAGCGCCGTCACCGTCGTGGACGTGACCGAGGCGACCTTCCAGGCCGAGGTCCTCGAACGGTCGCTCAGCACACCCGTCGTGGTCGACTTCTGGGCCGAGTGGTGCGAGCCCTGCAAGCAGCTCTCCCCGGTGCTGGAGCGGCTGGCCGTCGAGGGCGGCGGCGCCTGGGTGCTCGCCAAGGTCGACGTGGACGCCAACCCCCGGCTCGCGCAGATGTTCCGCGTGCAGGGCATCCCGATGGTGTACGCGGTCGTCGGCGGCCAGCCGGTCGACGCGTTCTCCGGGGTGGTGCCGGAGGCGCAGCTGCGGCAGTGGATCCAGGCGATCCTCAAGGCCGGCGGCGTGACCATGGCCGAGCCGACCGACCCCCGGCTGGACGAGGCCGACGACGCGCTGATGAGCGGCGACCTGGACGCCGCCGAGCGCGCGTACCGGAAGATCCTCGCCGAGACCCCGTCGGACGTCGCGGCGGAGGCCGGGCTGGCCCAGGTCGGGTTGGCCCGCCGGGTCGCCGGCGCCGACCCGCAGGCGGCGCTCGCCGCCGCGGCCGCGGCCCCCGACGACGTCGACGCGCAGCTGCTGGCCGCGGACATCGAGGTGCTCAGCGGCATGGCGGAGCAGGCCTACCAGCGCCTGGTCGGCCTGGTCCGCCGCACCGCCGCCGACGAGCGGGAGAAGGTACGCCAGCACCTGGTGGGCCTCTTCACGATCGCCGGCCCCGACGACCCCGCCGTGGCCTCGGCCCGCCGGGCACTGGCCAGCGCCCTGTTCTGACCCTGACCACGCCAGCGCGGGCCGGTGCACCCCGGCCGGCCCGCCTCGACACCTCGAGGACGGGAGCCCATGATGCGCCGGATCGCCGTCCTCGACGCGCCCAGCAACCTGGGCCTGCGCCCGCCCACGCCCACCTCGGTGCCGGGTTGCGCCAAGGCCCCCGGCGCCCTGCGCGACCACGGGCTGCTCGCCCGGCTCCGCGCGCGTGACGCCGGCTGCCTGACCCCACCCCGCTACGACCCCGGCGACTGGCGGCCCGGCGACGGCGTCTGCCACGCCCGGGAGATCGCCGACTACTCGGTGGCGTTGGCCGAGCGCATCGGGGCGATCATCGACCGGGGGGAGTTCCCGCTGGTGCTCGGCGGTGACTGCTCGGTGCTGCTCGGCTCGGCGCTGGCGATGCACCGGCTCGGCGAGGCGGTCGGCGGCCGGATCGGGCTGGTCTTCGTCGACGGCCACTCCGACTTCCGGCACCCGGGTAACGCCTCGTACGTCGGCGCGGCGGCCGGCGAGGACCTGGCCCTGGTCACCGGCCGGGGCCAGGCCGACCTGGCGGCCGTCGAGGGGCGGCGCCCGTACTTCCGGGACATCGACGTCGTGGTGCTGGGCATCCGCGCCCAGGACGAGTACCGGCTGGACCTCCAGGCCGCCGGGATCACCACCCGGCCGGTGCCGGCGCTGCGCGCCGAGGGCGCGGCCCGTACGGCCCAGTGGGCGCACGAGCAGCTCGCCGACTGCGCCGGCTACTGGGTGCACGTCGACGTGGACGTGCTCGACCCGGCGGTGATGCCGGCGGTCGACGCCCCCGACCCGGGCGGCATCGCCTTCGCCGAGCTGGAGATCCTGCTCGCCGGCCTGGTCGACACCCCGCACTGCCTCGGTGTCGAGCTGACCGTCTTCGACCCCGACTACGACCCGGACGGGTCGTACGCCGCCGAGATCGTCAACACCCTGGTGGCCGGCCTGCGTCCGGTCTCCGCCCCGGAATCGGTGCCGCCCCGGCTGCTGGCCGAGGCGCCCGCCGCGCCCGCTCCACGGCGAGGTACGGCACGTCCCGTGGCCGTCGCCGGCCCGGATCCGGTGCCACCGCTGGGGCCCGCGGTCCTGGGAGCCCGGGACGGTGCCCGGCGGGAGTCGCCGGCCGTTCCGGAGCCGGGCGTCGACCGGCAGCAGCCGGCCGCCGTCCCGGACGGTGAGCGGCGGGAGTTGCCCGGCGTCCCGGAGATCCCGCACGCCGACCGGTTGGAGCCGGTCGGGCCGCCCGCCTCGGCCGGGCCCGGCCTGCTGCGCCGCACGCTGCCGCCGGGCCTCGGCCCGGACGGTGACGGCCGGCCGGCGACGGACGACGACCCGCCGCAGGCGGCGGCCGGCACCGCCTGACCGCTCCCCGGTCAGCGGGGGAGGGCGCGCAGGAAGCGTTCGGCGATCGGTACCGCCGTGCCGCTGCCGGAGCCGCCCCGCTCGACGAAGACCGCGAAGGCGATGTCGCCCTGCCAACCCACGAACCAGGCGTGCGTGTTCTTCGGGTTGTCGTCGTACTCGGCGGTGCCCGTCTTGCCGTGGACCGGGCCGCCCGGCACGTCGGCCAGGGCGCTGCCGCTGCCGGCCGTGACCACCTCGCGCATCATCGCCCGCACCGCGGTCAGCGACTCGGCCTTCAGCTCCGGCCCGTCGGCGGCCGGCTTCGCCGGGGCCGGGTCGAGCACGAGCTTCGGCTGGACGAACCGCCCCCGGGCGACCGCCGCGGTGGCGGAGGCCATGGCCAGCGGACTCACCACCGTGGTGCCCTGACCGATCGCCGCGGCGGCCTGCTCGGTCGGGCCGCCGTTCGTCGAGACCTTGCCCGGGAACGCGTCCAGGCCGACGTCCCAGGTGCCCTCCAGGCCCAGCGCACGGCCGGTGACGGCGAGCCCGTCCGCGCCGAGCTGCGGCGCCAGCGCCACGAAGGCCGTGTTGCAGGACTTCGCGAAGTCGGTGCGGAACGGGACCGATCCGAGCGCGAAGTCGTCCGCGTTCTTGAAGGACCGGCCGTCGACCTCGCGGGTCTTCGGGCACTCCACCGGTTGGTCCGGCGTGACCGCGCCCCGGTCGAGCAGGGCCAGCGCGCTGACCATCTTGAAGGTGGAGCCGGGCGGGACCTGGGCGGTGAAGGCGAGGTTCTCACCGGCCGGGCCGGGGCCGTTGGCCGCGGCGAGCACGGCGCCGTCGCTGACGCGGACGGCCACCAGGGCCGCGCGGCGCTTCTCGGTGCCCAGCGCGGTGTCGGCGGCCTTCTGGGTCGCGACGTCGAGCGTGGTCTTCAGCGGCTCGCCCGGGCGGAACTCCCGGCGGAACAGCTCGGTGCCGGTGGGGGCCAGCGTGCCCTCCGGGCCGGGGCGGTTGACGACGACGGTGAGGCCGGGCGTGCCGCGCAGCCGCTCGTCGTACCGGCCCTGGAGGCCGCCGTGGCCCACCAGGTCGCCGCGCACGTACCGGTCAGGGTGCTTGGCCAGGTCGTCGGCCTGCGCCGGGTCCACCGTGCCGAGCGCCGCGCGGGCGAACTCGCGGGTCGGCGCGAGGTCCAGCTTGTCGGTCGGGAAGCGGGTGCCGGGCAGCTCGTAGATGCGGGGCTTGATCTGCCGGTACGCCTCGTCGCGCAGCGTCACGACCTCGACCAGCGCGTCGGGCTCGGCCTCGGCCAGGCGCTTCGGGAGGTCGGCGAGGTCCACCGGCGGGACGAGAGCGGGCCGGATCGCCTTGAACGCCGCGTCGAGCTTCCGCGCGACCCCGGGTACGTCTTTCACCTCCTGCGGCACGAGGGAGACCCGGACCACCGGCCGGGGAGCCACCAGCGGCTGGCCGGCCCCGTCCAGCACCGCCGCCCGGGGACCGGACTCCCGGCGCAGGCCCAGCCGGTCGCCCCGGGTGAGCTGCTCGTGCACGACCTGCGGCTCCCAGATCACCTGCCACTCGTCGCCGCCGCCCCGGGTGAGCCGCACCGGGCGGTCGTACGCCCAGCGGGTGTCGCCGGGCAGCGTCCACTCGACGCGCACGGTGACCGTCGCGGTGCCCGACGTGACCGTCGGCTCGCCGGTGCGGCGCAGCTCCGGCGGGGTGGCCGCCAGCTCACCGGACAGCTCCTTGATCTCCCGCGCGACGTCGGCCGCCGGCACCCGCGCGCCGGTCGCGTCGACGAAGCCGACGGCCTGCAGGTCCCCGGTACGCCAGCCCTTCAGGAAGGCGTCGACACTGCGCGCCGGCCCGTCCTCGCCGGAGCAGGCGGTGAGCCCGCCGGCGAGCAGCAGGGCGGCGGCGAGGAGCGCGAACGGGGAGTGTGACGGACGGTGACGGCGGCGGTACGACAGGCGCATGGAATGATCCCCCGAAGTATGGACTGCCTGCACCGTAGTATGGCCCCGCCGTCCGCATCGTCCCCGGACAGGGTGCCTGGGCGGAAAGACGGACCCGTGACGGTGTGATGAACATCCCGCGGCGGGGTATCCCCGGGACGGGCCAACCGCGTACCCGCAACCAGGTGAAAGGACGACAGTCCCGATCCGGACGTCTGCACCATGGTCCGCCGACCAAGGCGCGTATCGGCAGGGCCTAGGCTGGCGGCAGAGTGACCCACAACGCGGTGGGTCGAGGGGAGTGGCACCGATGGACCGGCGTCCGGCTACTAAACCGGAACCCGATCTCCGGCAGGTTGACACCGGCCGGGACGACAACTTCGATTCGGCAACCGATTCCGACGGCTACGGCGAGGTCGACACCGGCGTGACCGGTCTGACCGGTTCGAGCGTCGACACGATCTACGACCTGGGCCTGCCCGCCGACGCGCTGGCCGAGGACGTGGAGGACGCGGAACTCGACGAACCGGTACCCAACGCGGAGCGCCTGGTGGCCCAGGCGGTCGCGCACGCCGGCGACGATCACGACCTGGCGACCCTGGTCGACCGCTACTGGCGGTTCGCGCCGGACGAGGAGCTGATCGGCTTCACCGCCGAGGAGATGCTCGACGCGGCCCGCACCCACCGGGAGTTGGCCGAGCAGCGGGTACCGGGCGAGTTGAAGTTGCGGATCCACTCACCCGACGCCGACCAGCACCACACGGTCGTGGAGATCGTCACCGACGACATGCCGTTCCTGGTGGACTCGGTGACCGCCCTGCTCAACTCGCACCACCTCGACGTGCACCTGCTGGTCCACCCGCTGCTGGTGGTCCGGCGCGAGCCGCTCGGCCGCCTGGTCGAGGTGGCCGCCGACGTGGAGCCCGACGACGCGATCGCCGGTGACCTGGTCGAGAGCTGGATGCGGATCGAGATCGACCCGGTCCGGGACGCCGGCGAGCGGGACAAGCTGCGCCGGGAGCTCCAGCGGGTGCTCACCGACGTGCGCGAGGCGGTCGAGGACTGGCCGAAGATGCGCCAGCGCGCCCTGGCCCTCGCCGACGAGCTGGCCGCCGCCCGGACCAGCGACAACCGGCCGCCGGTTCCGGAGAAGGACATCACCGACTCGGTCGAGCTGCTGCGCTGGCTGGCCCACGACCACTTCACGTTCCTCGGGTACCGGGAGTACCGCCTGGTGGACGCGCCCGGCGAGGGCGACGGCAAGGCGTTGCAGGCCGTCCTCGGGACCGGCCTCGGCATCCTGCGCTCGGACTCCACGGAGGCCCGCGCGCTGTCGTCGATGACACCGGAGGCGCACGAGAAGGTCACCGAGAAGCGCCTGCTCATCATCACCAAGGCGAACTCGCGGGCCACCGTGCACCGCTCCGCGTACCTCGACTACATCGGCTTCAAGGTGTTCGACGAGGCCGGCGAGGTGGTCGGGGAGCGGCGCTTCCTCGGCCTGTTCTCCACCGCCGCGTACCGCACCAGCGTGCGCGAGCTGCCGGTGGTCCGCCGCAAGGTGGCGGAGGTGCTCGACCGGTCCGGCCTGAGCCAGCGCAGCCACTCCGGCAAGGACCTGCTCCAGATCCTGGAGACCTACCCGCGCGACGAGCTGTTCCAGATCAAGACCGACGACCTGTACCACGCGGTGATCGGCGTGCTGCGCATGGCCGGCCGCCGCCAGTTGCGGGTCTTCCTGCGGCGGGACGCGTACGGGCGGTTCATCTCCTGCCTGATCTACCTGCCACGGGACCGGTTCACGACCCAGAACCGCCTCCGCATGCAGGACATCCTGCTGCGGGAGCTGAACGGTGTCGGGGTGGACTACACCACCCGGGTCACCGAGTCGATGCTCGCCCGGGTGCACTTCATCGTCCGTACCGACCCGACCAAGCCGCCGGGCGACATCGACGCCGACCTGCTCGCCGAGGAGCTGGCCGACGCCACCCGCCTCTGGGACGACGACTACCGGCTGGTGCTGGAGCGCAAGCTCGGCGACGAGCAGGCCAAGCACCTGTTCAGCCGGTACGCCGACGCCTTCCCCGAGGGCTACAAGGACGGGCACACGCCGTACGAGGCGATGAAGGACCTGGCGAAGCTGGAGCTGCTGGAGGAGCCCGGCCAGCTGGAGATGCACCTGTTCCGCAAGCAGCTGGCGCCGCGCGCCGGCCGTGGTACGGACACCGACGAGTCGATGGACGTGCGGTTCAAGGTCTACCGGTACGGCGAGCCGATGATGCTGTCGGCGGTGCTCCCGGTGCTGCACTCGCTCGGCGTGAAGGTGGTCGACGAGCACCCGTACGAGGTGGAGCGCGTCGACGGCCGGATCTGGCTGTACGACTTCGGCCTGCAACTGCCCGAGGGACACCACGACCTGGCCGAGGTGCGCCCGCACGTGGAGAACGCGTTCGCGGCGGCCTGGCGCGGCGAGGCCGAGGTGGACGGGTTCAACGAGCTGGTCCTGCGTGGCGGCCTCACCTGGCGGCAGGTGGTCGTGCTGCGGGCGTACGCGAAGTACCTGCGGCAGGCCGGCACGGTCTTCTCGCAGGACTACATGGAGTCCACCTTCATCGCGTACCCGCGGATCGCGGCCCTGCTGGTGCGGCTCTTCGAGGTCCGGTTCGCGCCGGGGGAGACGAGCGCCGAGCAGCGCCAGCAGCAGAGCAAGGAGCTGGTGAGCGAGATCCACGCCGCGCTCGACGACGTGGCCAGCCTCGACCAGGACCGGATCCTGCGGTCGTACCTGACGGTGATCCAGGCCACCCTGCGGACCAGCTTCTACCAGAAGCGGGCCGACGGGCGGCCGAAGTCGTACGTGGCGGTCAAGCTCGACCCGCAGGCGATCCCGGACCTGCCGGCACCCCGGCCGAAGTTCGAGATCTTCGTGTACTCGCCCCGGTTCGAGGGCGTGCACCTGCGCTTCGGGCCGGTGGCCCGTGGCGGCCTGCGCTGGTCCGACCGGCGCGAGGACTTCCGGACCGAGGTGCTCGGCCTGGTCAAGGCGCAGATGGTGAAGAACGCGGTGATCGTGCCGGTCGGCGCGAAGGGCGGCTTCGTGCTCAAGCAGAAGCCGGGCGACCGGGACGAGGCGGTGGTCTGCTACAAGGAGTTCGTCTCCGCGCTGCTGGACGTCACCGACAACATCGTCAGCGGCGAGATCGTGCCGCCGGAGGACGTGGTCCGTCACGACGGCGACGATCCGTACATGGTGGTCGCCGCCGACAAGGGAACGGCGACGTTCTCCGACATCGCCAACGAGATCTCCACCGCGCACACCTTCTGGCTGGGCGACGCCTTCGCCTCCGGCGGGTCCGCCGGTTACGACCACAAGAAGATGGGCATCACCGCCCGCGGCGCGTGGGAGTCGGTGAAGCGGCACTTCCGCGAGCTGGGACACGACACCCAGACGCAGGACTTCACCGTCGTCGGCGTCGGCGACATGTCCGGCGACGTCTTCGGCAACGGGATGCTGCTGTCGAGGCACATCCGGCTGGTGGCCGCGTTCGACCACCGGCACATCTTCCTCGACCCGGACCCGGACGCCGCCACCTCGTGGGAGGAGCGGAAGCGGCTGTTCGACCTGCCGCGCTCGTCCTGGGAGGACTACAACGCCGAGCTGATCTCGGCGGGCGGTGGGGTGCATTCGCGTACCGCCAAGTCGGTGCCGATCACGCCGCAGGTCCGCGCGGTGCTCGGCCTCGACGACGACGTCACCCAGATGTCGCCGCAGGAGCTGATGAAGGCGATCCTGACCGCGCCGGTCGACCTGTTCTGGAACGGCGGCATCGGCACCTACGTGAAGGCGTCCAGCCAGACCAACGCCGAGGTGGGCGACAAGTCCAACGACGCGATCCGGGTCAACGGCAAGGACCTGCGGTGCCGGGTGGTCGGCGAGGGCGGCAACCTGGGCTTCACCCAGCACGGGCGCATCGAGTACGCCCTGGCGGGCGGCCGGATCTACACCGACTTCATCGACAACGCGGCCGGGGTGGACTGCTCCGACCACGAGGTGAACATCAAGATCCTGCTGAACACGGCGGTCGCGGACGGGGAGCTGACCGTCGCCGAGCGGGACGAGCTGCTCGCCGAGATGACCGACGAGGTCGCCGACCTGGTGCTGCGGGACAACTACGACCAGGCCCGGGCGATCAACAACGCCCAGGCGCAGGCGGCCTCGCTGCTTCCGGTGCACCGACGGATGATCACCGAGCTGGAGCGGTCCGGTGCGCTGGACCGCGCGCTGGAGGCGCTGCCACCGGACGAGGAACTCGCGATCCGGACGGAGTCCGGGCTGACCGCGCCGGAGTTCGCGGTGCTGCTCGCGTACGTGAAGATCGCGCTGGAGAAGGAGATCCTCACCGAGGGGCTCCCGGACGAGGAGTGGGCGACCGACGTCCTGGTCAACTACTTCCCGACCCCGATGCGGGAGCGGTTCGCCGACCGGATGGGCCGGCACCGGCTGCGCCGGGACATCGTCACCACGGTGCTGGTCAACGAGGCGATCAACCGGGGCGGCATCTCGTTCGTCTTTCGGGTCGTCGAGGAGACCGCCGCCAGCGCCGCCGACGTGATCCGCGCGTACGTCGTGGTCCGTGAGGTGTTCGGGCTGCGTGACCTGTGGGCCGCGGTGGAGGCTCTGGACGACAAGGTCGCCCCCGAGCTCCAGACGGGTGTCTACCTGGACACCCGACGGCTGCTCGACCGGGCGGTGCGGTGGCTGGTGACCAACCGCCGCTCGCCGATCGACGTGCCGGCGGAGATCGCCCGTCTGCGCGACGGGGTGGCCCGCCTCCTGCCCGAGATGGAGACCCTCTTCTACGGCAGCGAGCGGGAGGCCATCGCCGCGCACATCGACTCGATGGCCGCCAAGGGTCTGCCGCGGGACCTGGCCGAGCACGCCGTCCGGCTGATGTACAGCTTCGGCCTGCTCGACGTGGTGGAGACGGCGGCGAGCAGCGGCCGGGACGTGGGCGAGGTAGCGTCGGTCTACTTCGTGCTCTCCGACCGGTTCCGGGTGGACTCGCTGCTGTCGAAGATCTCCCTGCTGCCGCGGGAGGACCGCTGGCAGACGCTGGCCCGGATGGCGCTGCGCTACGACCTGTACGCCGCGCTGGCCGCGCTCACCGCCGAGGTGCTGGACTCGACACCGGACACCCTGCCGCCGCACGAGCGGGTGCACCAGTGGGAACAGTCGAACGCCACGTCCATCCACCGGGCGCAGCGGGCGATGGGTGAGTTCGACGAGTCCCGCGCCGACCTGGCGGCCCTCTCGGTGCTGCTGCGCCAGATCCGGACGCTGGTCCGGACCTCCGCGGCCGCCTGACGTCGCACGCGGCCCGGCCGTCGGCTCGTCCGACGGCCGGGCCGCGTCGCGCCGCGCGTCACTCCGCCCGACGGGCGAAGACGACGATGTTGTCGGGGTAGCTGCCGGCGGCCCGATCGAAGATGCCGCCGCAGGTCACCACCCGTAGCCCGGCCGTGTCGCTGGGGCCGTAGACCTGTTCGGTGGGGAATGCGGTCTTCGGGTACGCCTTGACCAGCTCGACGGTGAAGGCGACCTGCCGCCCGTCGGCCCGGGTGACGTTGATCCGGTCACCCGGCTGCAACGCGCCGAGCGAGAAGAAGACCGCCGGGCCCATCGCGGCCGAGTCGACGTGCCCGACGATCACCGAGTTGCCGACCTCGCCCGGGCTGGGTCCCGGCTCGTACCAGCCGGCCAGGTAGGCCTGCTCCAGCGGGGGCACCTCGACTGTCCCGTCCGGGTTCGTCCCGAGCTTCATGATCGACGCGTCGACGCCGATCCGGGGGATGGCGATCCGGGTGGGGGCGGACCGGGGCAGTCCGGAGGGGGTCGGCGAGGCGGCCACGTCCGGATCGGTGCCCTCGGCCGGAAGGTCGGCCTCGACCGGGCCGGTGGCATCGGGCTCGGCCTCGACCGGGCCGGTGGTGGCGGGTCCGGCCTGGGCGAGCGGCTGCGGGGGCCGGGGAGCGGGCGCGCTCTTGAGCGAGGCCCCGATCAGGCCCGAGCCCACCATGGCGAGCAGGACGACGACAGCGGCGCCGGCGGCACGCCACGGAAATCCGTGGCGGCCGCCGGCCCTTGTCGTCGTCACGTCAGACCAGGGCACCATCGGTCCGACGCCGGCGCAGCAGCACCAGGCCACCCAGGGCGGCAGCGCCGAGCAGGCTCGCCCCACCGGCGGCCAGGCCCTGGTCGGTGCCGGCGGTCATGCCACCGTCACCGCCGTCGACCCCGCCCTTCGGCAGTACGTACAGCTTGCCGTCGCCGCAGGAGCCCTTGAGCTTGTACTCGCCCGGCTTGGCCCACTTGTCGACCTTGGCCTCGCCGTAGTAGACGAAGTCCTTCTTGTGCTCCCAGCCGTCCTTGCCGTGGTCGTCCTTCTTGCCGTCGTGCTCACGGTCCTTGCCGTGGTCGTCCTTCTTGCCGTCGTCCTTCTTGCCGTACTCGTCGCTCTCGTAGCCGTAGTCGCGGGACTTGTCCTCGTGGTCCTTCGAGTCACGGCCGTACTCGCCGTCCTGGCCGTGCTCGTCGCTCTTCCAGTCCTTGTGGTCCCGCTCCCGGTCGTCGGCGGCGCCGCCGCCGTAGCCGTACCCGTCGTCCTTGCCGTGGTCGTCCTTCTTGCCGTCGTGCTCGCGGTCCTTGCCGTGGTCGTCCTTCTTGCCGTCGTGCTCGCGGTCCTTGCCGTGGTCGTCCTTCTTGCCGTGCTCGTCCTTCCAGTCCTTCTTGTCGTGCTCGTCCTTCCAGTCCTTCTTGTCATGCTTCCGGTCGTCGACCGGCTTGAGCTTGACCTTGCCGGTCACCTTCGACCAGACGAACGCGTGCTTCTGCGGCTCCTCGCAGATCTGCAGCAGCTTGACCTCGTCACCCGGCTTGACGACGTGCGGCTTGGCGATGACCTTGCCGTCCTTGTCGTGGCGGTGGTGGTCGCTGTCGTCCGCGAACGCGATTCCCGGCGTGAACACGAGCAGGGAGGCGCCACCGAGAGCCGCGCCCGCAACGACCTTCCCGAGCATCTTGTTTGCCATGACCTGCGTCACTCCATCCCTCTTGTCCTTGTCTCGGCGACATCCGAGCTACGACCGACGTTAGACCGGTTCACGACATATGAAGGGAAAGATTCGTGTTTTCCATTTTATGGAGATCAGGGGCCTTCCGCGGGGTACACGCCCTTAGTGGCTCCCCAGCCGATCTGCCGGCAAATGGGCCGTTCCCGACCGGTCGAGAGGACCGGTGCCGACCGGGCCGGCTCAGGAGGGAACGTCCCGCCCGGCTGAGCGCGACGCATCGGAGCATTGCTATGGAAGCGCTCCCATGCAAGAATCGTCGAACGCGGGGAGCCACCGCAAATTGGCAGGGAGTCGAGGGCAACCGGTCCGCCGGACGACGATCCCGCCGGCCGACCGTCGTCGCGTCGCCGGTCCGCGGCACCACCACCGCCCGTCCGGGTCGGGCACCCCCGAAAGACATCCCCCGATGGCGCCGGTAGGCCGTCCGTGCCGACCGGGCCGTTCCCGCCGGGCCGTTCGACGGTCCCGGTCTCGCCCAAGGAGATCTGTGGCATGAATGTGTGGAGAAGGCTCTCCGGCCCACGCCGGGCCCTCGCGCTCACCGGCGCGGGCGCCCTGGTCGCGGGCGGGTTGGTGACGCTACCGGTCACCATGGCCCACGCGGCGACGCAGTGCGAGGTGTCGTACACGACCAACGACTGGCCGGGCGGGTTCACCGCCACCGTCAACATCAAGAACGTCGGTGACGCGCTCAACGGATGGACGCTCGGCTTCACCTTCCCCAACAGCTCCCAGCGGGTGGTGCAGGGCTGGTCGGCCCGGTACACCCAGTCCGGCCAGAACGTCACCGCGCAGAACGAGTCGTACAACGGGTCGGTGGCGAACGGTGCCACCGTGAGCATCGGGTTCAACGGCTCGTGGAGCGGCAGCAACCCGAAGCCGACCTCGTTCACCCTGAACGGGGTCACCTGCAACGGCGGTGGTGGGCCCACCACCCCGCCGCCCACGACCCCGCCGCCCACGACCCCGCCGCCCACCACGCCTCCGCCGACCACCCCGCCGCCCGGTGGCTCCCGGGTCGACAACCCGTACCTGAACGCCAAGGGGTACGTGAACCCGGAGTGGAAGGCCAAGGCCGAGTCCGTGGCCGGCGGCAACCGGGTGTCGAACAACCCGACCGCCGTCTGGCTGGACCGGATCGCCGCGATCAACGGCACGCCGGACAGCAGCTCGAACGGCGCCATGGGCGTGCGGAACCACCTGGACGCGGCGCTCGGGCAGGGCGCGAACTACATCCAGTTCGTCATCTACAACCTGCCCGGCCGGGACTGCGCCGCGCTGGCCTCCAACGGTGAACTGGGCCCCGACGAGCTGCCCCGCTACAAGGCGGAGTACATCGACCCGATCGCCGCGATCCAGGGTGACGCGAAGTACCGCAACCTTCGGATCATCAACATCATCGAGATCGACTCGCTGCCGAACCTGGTGACCAACACCTCTGGCAACGCCGGCGGCACCGTGATGTGCGACACGGTCAAGGCCAACGGTGCGTACGTCAACGGTGTCGGGTACGCCCTCGCCAAGCTGGGCGCCATCCCCAACGTCTACAACTACATCGATGCCGCGCACCACGGCTGGATCGGGTGGGACAGCAACTTCGGTCCCACGGCCGACATGCTGAAGTCGGCCGCCGTCGCCTCCGGCAGCACCGTGGCGAACGTGCACGGCTTCATCGTCAACACCGCCAACTACTCGGCGCTGCGCGAGCCGTACGTCAAGATCACCGACACGGTGAACGGCACCAGCGTGCGGCAGTCCAAGTGGATCGACTGGAACCAGTACGTCGACGAGCTGTCCTTCGCCCAGGCGTTCCGGAACAAGCTGGTCCAGGTCGGCTTCGACGCCAACATCGGCATGCTGATCGACACGTCCCGCAACGGCTGGGGCGGCAGTGCCCGGCCGACCGGCCCCGGCCCGTCCACCAGCGTGGACGCCTACGTCAACGGCGGCCGGGTCGACCGCCGGCTCCACCTCGGCAACTGGTGCAACCAGGCCGGGGCGGGTCTGGGCGAGCGGCCGAAGGCCGCGCCGGAGCCCGGCATCGACGCCTACGTCTGGGTGAAGCCCCCGGGCGAGTCGGACGGCTCCAGCAAGGAGATCCCGAACAACGAGGGCAAGGGCTTCGACCGGATGTGCGACCCGACGTACGGCGGCAACGCCCGCAACGGCAACAACCCGAGCGGCGCCCTGCCCGACGCGCCGATCTCCGGGGCCTGGTTCCCGGCGCAGTTCCAGCAGCTCATGCAGAACGCCTACCCGCCGCTGTCCTGACCCCCGGCGCCCACCCGCCGCTGGACTCAGGTGAGGCGCTCCGGCGGCAGGTTCCCCGGGCCCCTGGTCCGACCGTCCCGGTCGGGCCAGGGGCCCCCTCGTGCGTCCCGGCCGCCGGCCGGCGTCCCGACGGGTACGGCCGGACCGGTCAGGGGACCGTGCGTTCGATCGCCGCCCGGCCCTTCTCGGCCAGATCCCGGCGAGCCTTCTCGATGTTCTCCGGCGTCAGGTCCTGACCGCGCGCGGCCACCAGGTCCTCCGGCTCCCAGGGCTGCTCGGCGCCGGTGCGGATGTTGTCCCCGCCGGCGCCCGTGCCGGTGCCGGTCGCGCCGGTGCCGGCGGCGTACGGGTCGCCGATGATGTCGTCCGGCCCGCCGCCCCCGATGGGGCGGTCGCCGGGCTCGGTGAAGGCCGGATTGTCCCGGTCGGCGGCGCCGCCGGTCATCAGCTGGGGGACGCCCGTGTCGTCCTCGACCGCCGCGGCCACCTCGGGGCTCTCCTCCAGCGGTCGGTCCCGGTCACGATCGGTCATGGTGTCGCCCTCCTGTCCGCACGCGCGTTCGCTGCCTCCTCGCGTACCCCGTGCGGCGGACGCCATGCGCGGCCCGGCCCGGCCGGTGCACGCGTGCCGGCTCAGTGCCCGGTCGGCCGCGGCGTGTCCGGGCGCTCCTCCGACGTCGCCGGCGGCTCGGCCGGGTTGCGCCACTGCCACACCAGCATCACCACGCCGAACACCAGCATCCCCAGCCCGGCCCAGAGGTTGATCCGCACACCCTGCGCCTTGTCCACGGCGGCGGCACCGTCGAACAGGCCGATCACCGTGACGATCACCCCGTACACCACGAAGAGGCCACCGATCACCCGGCGGATGTCGAACAGCCGCGCGGCGGCCGACCGGCGGCGGGCCTCCTCGGTGGCCTCGACCATCCTGTCGTGCCCGCGGGGGTTCAGGTTGTCCATCGCCATGACCGAGCACCTCTCCCTAGAAGACCGGTACGTACAGGAGGGCGGAGAGCACCAGGGCGATCACGCCCAGCAGCACCGGGGACCGCCACCAGACCCGGTCCGCCGCCAGCACGTCGCCCTTCACGTCGACGCCGCCCAGGCCGTACACCAGGCCGCGCAGGTCGTCGTCCCGCTTCGGCGCGGTGAGCGGGGTGACCACGGCCGCGACCACCGCGACCGTCACGAACGCGATCCCCGCGCCCCAGAAGCTCTCCTCCAGGTCAGAGTTGAAGTGGATCACGCCGCCCTTGTAGAGCAGGTACGTCGCCAGGGCGGCGAGGGTGCCCATGCCCGATGCGGATGTAGTACTCGTCGGGGCGGTCCCGCCGCACGTACGCCTGCCAGATGCCGTACGTGAAGACCGTGTTGAAGCCGCTGACGTTGGCCGCCATGCCGGCCATGAACGAGGCGACGAGTCCGGTCACCGCGATCCCGAGCACACCGTTGGGCAGCAGGTCCCGCATCAGCAGCGGGATCGCCTTGTTGTAGACCAGGTCGCCGCTCTCCGCGCCCAGCCCCTGCACGGTCACCAGGGCCACCAGGCCGGGGATCACCGTGACGACCGGGATCAGTAGCTTCGGGTACGCGGCGATGATCGGCGTCCGCCGGGCGGCGCTCATGTCCTTCGCCGACAGCGCCCGCTGCACCTCCGCGAAGTTCGTGGTCCAGTAGCCGAACGAGAGCACGAAGCCCAGCCCGAAGACGATGCCGATAGACGAACGCCAGGCCGGTGACCCACGCGGGCAGCGCCCGGCCGGAGAGGAAGAAGTCGACGCTGGTCCGGATCGCCCGGCGGGCGGCGAAGCCGACGCCGAGCACCGTGACGAAGTACAGCGCGAGGAGGCCGTAGTCGAGCACGTTCATGTTCAGCCGGAGCCCGCCGCCGTCCATCCTCGTCCGCCCTTCGTCGCACCCGCCCCGCACCGGACGTGCGCGCCCAATTACCCCCACTGCGAAGTTTCATGTGGATGCGGGTCCGACCGTGCGCCGGAAACGGCGGGACGGGCGCCCGACCGTGGGCGCCCGTCCCGCCGTACGGTTCAGCGTCCGAGCACCCGGTCCAGGAAGTCCCGGTACCGCCGCACCGCCACCCGCAACTGTTCGGTGTCCGCCGAGCCGGCGCTCTGCCAGGCGCCGAGCTTCTGCTTCTGTGCCGACAGGGCCGAGGCGAGCGCCTGGATGGCCTCGTCGACAAGCGCTTGCGCCTCGCCGGCCGCCGCGCGCGGGTCGTCGACGAAGCGCAGCTGGACGTCCCGCCAGCGGTCCCGGAAGCCCTGCGCCACGCCGGTTTCGAAGAGCGTCGCCGGTTCGGCCGCCACCGTCGACCCGGCCGGCCGGGCCGTCCCGGCCGCCTCCAGCGAGCCGTTCGCGCCGGCTCGGGCGGCGTCGATGTCGGTTCTCGCGCCGGCCAGCGCGGGGTCCGCGTCAGGGGAGACGGAGTCCGGGTCGACCATGCTCGGGGTCGCGCTGCCGTACCCGGCCGCCCCCGCCGCGGCGGCGTCCGGGTCGCCACCCCAGGTCGTGAGGTCGGCACGCCGCTCCGGGCGCCCCTCGGTGGCGCCCGGCGGCACCACGGTGGCCGTGCCCGTCGTCTCGTCGCCGTCGAACGCCGCCGCCCGCTCGCGCCGCTCCTCCCAGCCCGGGCCACCGCGGAACTCGGCGGTGGGGTCCGCGCGCCAGCCCTCACGCTCGCCGCCTTCGGCGCCGTCGCCGGGCCGCGCGGTCGATTCCGTCCGCGGGTCCGGCTCGTCCTCCGGGCGGCCGCTGGCCAGCGCGGAGGCGGCGACCGCGCCGCCCACCGTGGTGGCGCCGAAGGCGGTGGGCACCGGACCGGGCTCGTGGAACTCCGGGCGCCCCTCGGCATCGGCCCGCCGGTCCCGGTCGCGGTCGCCGGTGTCCCGGTCGCCGGCGACCCGCGGGTCGTCGAACGTCCCGCGGTCGTCGAGGGCGTCCTCGGGCACGTCCGCCCGGTCCGCCGTGTCGGCCTTGCCGCCCGTGTCGGCCGTGCCGGCGCGGTCGCCGGGCGGCGGCACCGGTACGGGTGCGGAGCGTACGGCCTCCGGGTGGTCGGTCGCCTGCTGCTCGTCCTGACGCATGGTGGTCTCCTCAGCGGCTCGTGACGTCTGGGCGCTCGGGGTCCCGCTGCTCGGGCAGGCGGTGCCCGGCCGGCTTCTCGTCGCGGGCGTGGTGCCCGTCGGGTTCGTCGGTGGGCGTGCGGTGCGCGGCCGGCTCCTCGGCGTGGGCGCGGTGCCCGTCCGGTTCGTCGTGCTGCCCGACGGGGTCCTCGCCGAGCAGGTCGGCGAAGAGCGCGCGGTAGTGGACGACGGCCTGGCGGAGCTCCTCGGTGCTCGCCTCGCCTCGCGAGTTGCGCAGGTGGATGTCGTGGGCGTCGCGGTAGTGCGTCAGCGTGCGGGCGTGCTCGACGGAGAGGTGGGCGATCTGGTCGGAGAAGTCACCGGTCGGGTAGCCCCGCTCGGCGATGAGCCGGGTGACCAGTTCGTCCGCGTCGCCGACGGTCTCCCCGGGGGAGTCGACGAAGCGGACCTGGAGTTCCTCCCAGGCGGCGGCGTACCGGGCGCGGCTCTCGGGAGAGAGGGGGACGAGGGTCAGCTCGGCGTGGCGGCGCTCCCGGTCGCGCAGCTCCCGTTCGGCTGCCGTGCGACTGTCCTGCTCCGCGACGAGCCGGTCGTACTCGGGGCCGAACCGGGACCGCAGGGCCCGGCGGCGGGCGTACGTCCGGCCCGCGACGGCCAGTGCCACGACCACCAGTACGACGACGACTATGACGATTACCTGCGTGGGCGACATGGCTCCTCCTTCGCCCCCGGTATTCCCTCTTCCTGCTGATCGCCAATCCCGATCCGGGGCACTTTCCTCGGCGGCGGTGAAACCTCCCGCTCCGGGCGGTTTCCGGAGGCGGACGTCCGGTCGGGTACCGGCACGAAGAAGCCCCCCAGTCGTGAGCTGGGGGGCTTTGTCGTGTCAGTCGGTCAGTGTCGCTTCGCGTGGCTGACGAACGCCTGCCAGGCCGACGGTTCGAAGGCGAGCACCGGGCCCGCCGGGTCCTTGCTGTCGCGGACGGCCACCACGCCGGGCAGGTTGTCAGCCACCTCGACGCACTCGCCGCCTGCCGAGGTGCTCCGCGTGGACGTCCGCCACCGGGCGTTACTGAGGTCCATGCTGGCTCTCTACTTCCTTTACCAGGGCGACCGACATCGCTTCGGGAAGGGCCGCGCCGCGCACGCCTTCCCACCTGGCCAGCAGCGTAGCCACCTTTTCCTCGGTGCCAACCGCCGCACTGCCGGCCTGGTGGTCGAGACATCCGACCCAGCCGCCGTCCGGCAGCATAGCCAAAGCCAGCGGCCCGTCCAGGCCGATGTACAGGCCGGCGCCCGCCGGGACGACATGAATGTGAACGTAGGGCAGCTCAGCCATGCGCAGCAGGTGGGCGAGCTGCTCCCCCATGATGGCGTCGGCCCGGCGCAGCACGGACTCGTCGATCACGGCGACGACCTGGGGCGGGTGTTCCCTGGTCAGGATCTCCTGCCGCTCCAGCCGGGCGGCCAGGTGTTGCTCGACCTCCTGCTCCGGGCGGGTGTCGACGAGCCGGAACACCGCGCGGGCGTAGTTTTCCGTCTGGAACAGACCCGGGATCAACAGTGGGTTGAAATACCGGAGCTGTTGGGCTTCGCGCTCGGCTTCCAGCCAGGGCTTGAACCACGTCGGCAGGCCGTCCCGTTGCGCCGACCGCAGGAGGGACTCGAAGAGGTCGCCGGTTTCCAGGATCTCGTCGGCTCGCCGGGCGTACGGCAGGTCGATGGCCGGATGCCGGTCTCCACCGCGGACACCGTCGACGCCGAGTAGTTCGCGCGCTTGCCGAACTCCTCCTGGTTCATGCCGACCAGCGTCCGCTGCCTGCGGAGCTGGGCGCGGATCAGATCGGCGTTCTTCTCGCCTTCCACCGGACCTCCAGAGAGCCGTCAAGATCGCCAGCCGTCGCCAGCCGGGGTGTGTGATCCCCAGACCCCCGCCGCGACCTGCGTCGATGCCTTCCGAGGGTAGCGATGTCCTCAGCAGACTGTCACCCATGCGGACCCGCTCCGCCGAGGGGTGAGGTGCGGCGGGTCCTGCCGGGGCCGCCCCGCACCCCCGGGCGGGGCGGCCCCTTCCCACCGTCGAGGAGGTCGATGTGCGTATCAGCTGGTTCCGGTGCCGAGACGAAGAACCGCCGGAGTTGCCGCGACGGGTCCGGGGCCGGAACCTGCCGGCCTGGATGACCGAGCCGACCCAGGCGTACCCGCGGCCCGGCCGCGCCGGCTGGCTGACCCCCGCCCAGCGGTGGCGGGCGAACGGAGGCCGGTGGTGATCTTCGCCCAGCTTCCGCAGCCCCGACTCGGGCCGCACCCCGAGTATCCGCGCTACCGCACCGAGACCCGGCCCCCGCACACCTCGCTGCGGCCGATGTGGGCGTGCCGGTCGTGCGGTCAGCCGTGGCCGTGCGCCGAAGCCCGGCTCCTGCTGAAGGCCGAGTTCGAGGGCAGGCTGCCCAGCCTCTCGATCTATCTCGCCGGCCTGCTCTACGAGGCCATGCACGACCTCTACCACCTCAACCCGCACGACGGGCCGCGCCCGCGCGAGCTGTTCGACCGGTTCGTCGCGTGGGGGCCGTTCCGCAGGTCGGCCGCCGAGGGTCGGAGCTGACCCGCCGCCGGCCGTCCACGGTGGCAACGCGCGCGCCGGGACAGCCGCGAGTCCGCACTGCTGCGGCATGATGGACGGACGGTAGTGCAACCGGCGCTGATTACGTATCCTGCCCAAGGCGTCCGTCGATGACGTCCCGGCGTCACAGCCGGGCGCGCTCCCGTCGGGCGTGCCCGGCCGGTGCCGGCGCCCCCGCAGCCACACCTTCCGGGCGAGGTCTTGAGTGAACACCCGCGACTGGCCGATCCGCTCCAAGCTGACCGCGCTGGTCGTGGTGCCGCTGACCGCGCTGCTCGCGCTCTGGCTCTTCGCCACCACGCTCACCTTCGGACCCGCACTGGACCTGCTCTCCGCCCGGACGCTCCTGTACGACCTCGGCCGGCCCGGTGAGGCGGTCGTGGCGGAGCTGCAACGCGAGCGCCGCCTCTCGGTCGTCCACCTGTCCACCCGACGTGACCTGCCCGGCCTGGCCGAGCAGCGGCAGCGGACCGACCGCGCCATCGCCGAGCTGCGCCGCCGCGTCGCCGGCGAGGACCTGCGCGACGCCGCCGGGGACCTGCTGGACGCCCGGCTGGACCAGCTCGTCGCCGCTCTGGAGGCACTGCCGGCCGGCCGGGAGTTCATCGACCGGCGGGCGGTGGACCGGGCCGGTGCCCTCGGCCTCTACAGTGGCATGATCTCGTCGGCATTCCAGGCGTTCGCGGCGATGGCGGCGCTGCCCGACCCGGAACTCAACCGGCAGGCGCTGGCGGTCACCGCCCTCGGCCGCTCCCGCGAACTGCTCGGTCAGACCGACGCCCTGCTGGCCGGGGTGTTCGTGTCCGGCCGCTTCGCCGAGGGCGAGCACACCCAGATCGTGCAGACCATCGCCAACCAGCGGTTCCTGGTACAGGCCGCGGTGGCCGACCTGCCCGAGGCGGATCGCGCGGCGTACCAGCGGCTGACCGAGCGCGAGGCGTTCGACCGGCTGCGGTCCATGCAGGACGACCTGATCGCCGCGGGGGCGTCCCGGCCGCCGGTCGACGGGAACACGTGGCTGGCCGACTACGACACGGTCCAGCAGTCCCTGCGCGAGTTCGAGCTGGACCAGGCCGACGGCCTCGCCGAACGGTCGGTCCCGACGGCCGTGCGGATCCTGGTGCGACTGGCCGTCGCGGGGGTGCTGGGCCTGGTCGCCGTCGTCGTCTCGCTCGTCGTGGCGTTGCGGGTCGGTCGCTCGCTCGCGTACCGGCTCGCCCGGGTCCGCACCGTGCTGGAGCGGGCGGAGCGCCGGCTGCCCGAGGTGGTGGCGCGGATGCGGCGCGGCGAGGTCGTGGACCTCGCCCGCGAGGCGCCGCACCGGGAGTACGCCGCGGACGAGATCGGCCAGGTGGGGCGGGCGTTCACGTCCGTGCAGCGGACCGCGATCCGGGCCGCCGAGGACGAGGTCAACCTGCGCCGGGGCCTCAACGAGGTGTTCCTCAACATCGCCCGGCGCAGCCAGGGCCTCGTGCACCGGCAGCTCGCCCTGCTCGACCGGATGGAACGGCGCACCGAGGACCCGGACGAGCTGGCCGAGCTGTTCCGCGTCGACCACCTCGCGACCCGGCTGCGCCGGCACGCGGAGGACCTGGTGATCCTCGCCGGCGCGGCGCCGGGCCGCGGGTGGCGCAACCCGGTCGCGATGGTCGACCTGATCCGGGGTGCGATCTCCGAGGTCGAGGCGTACGACCGGGTGGACATCGCCGACGTCCAGCCCGTGGGTGCGGCCGGCCGCGTCGTGGGTGACCTGATCCACCTGCTCGCCGAACTGGTCGAGAACGCGACGGCGTTCTCTCCGCCGGACACCCGGGTCCGGGTCTCCGGACAGCGGGTGCCCAACGGCTACGTCGTGGAGATCACCGATCAGGGGCTCGGCATGCCGACCGAGGCGTTGGAGGACGCCAACCGGCGCCTGGAGTCCTCACCCGAGTTCGACCCGACCCGGACGGCCCGTCTCGGCCTGTTCGTGGTGGCCCGGCTGGCCGCCCGGCACGGGGTACGGGTCCGGCTCCGCCCGTCCGGCGGTGCCGGCCTGACCGCCGTGGTCCTCGTCCCGAACGACCTGGTCACCGAGGAACCGCCGCTGATGCCGGTGGGGGCGCCGCACCCCGCGCCGGACGGGCGGCGGACCGGCCGGCGGGAGACGCTCCCGCGCCCCCGGCGCCCGCGTGCCGCGGCGGCGTCCACGTCCCTGCCCGCCGACCCGCTGCCCGCCGACACCCTGCCCGGCGGCGGCCCTGCTCGGGCCGAGGTGGCCGGTGAGATCGACGGGCTGCCCCGCCGGGTCCGCCGCCGTGGCCCGGTCGCCCCACTGCGTCCCGGCGGCCGGCGGACGGCCGGCGACGTGACGGCCCACGGCGACGCCGGTGTGCCCGACGCGACGGTCACCGCGGCGCCCGGGCACGACGGGAGCGACCCGCCGGCCGACGGCACCGCCCGCGGCGGGTCGGCGCGGACCACCTCGGCGGACGTGGCGGGTCCGGGCGAGACGACCGTCGAGGTTCGCCGGCCGGCGGTGGACGGCCCCACGCTCCGGCAGCCCGCCGTCGGCGGCCCCGCCTGGTGGGCGCCGACGGCCGACCCGACCCCGCGCACGCCGGAGGAGGCGCGCCGGGTCATGTCGGCCCTGCAGGCGGGCACGGCCCGGGGACGGGCCGCCGCCGCGCCCCGGGGCGGTGACGGGGCCACGTCCGCCGCGACACCGGTCACCGTGCCCACGACACCACCCGCCGCGCCGGCCCCAGGCACGGCGCCGGCCCCGTCGGCCGCCGGGCCGGCCCGGTCCGCCGCGCCGGGCGCGGCGCCGGCGGACCCCGAAAACCCGACCGTGACTGAGAGGGACGCGTGATGCTGCAATCGACGAGGCAGAGTGCCGATCTCGACTGGTTGCTCGACGAACTGGTGGAGCGGGTGCCGTCCGCGCGACAGGCGGTGCTCCTCTCCGCGGACGGGCTGCTCCTCGGTGCGTCCGCCGGGCAGGAGCGGGCGGACGCGGAGCACCTCTGCGCGCTGGCCTCCGGTTTCTCCAGCCTGGCGCGGGGCGCGAGCCGGCACGTCGCGGGTGGTCCGGTCCGGCAGACGGTCGTCGAGATGGAGTCGGCGTACCTCTTCGTGACCGCGGCCGGGCAGGGCGCCTGCCTGGCGGTGGTGTGCGACGCGGACGCCGACATCGGGCTGGTGGCGTACGAGATGGCCATGCTGGTCACCCGCGTCGGGGAGAACATGAGCGCCCCGGCCCGGTCCACGGCGGGCACCGGCGATGCGGGCTGAGGGGGGCTCGCCGCACGAGTGGCTGGACGACGACGCCGGCCCGGTGGTGCGCCCCTACACCCTGACCGGCGGTCGCGTCCGGTCCGCCGTCGACGGCTTCGACCTGGTCGCGTACGTGGTGGCCGAGCGGGACGCCGACCCCGCCGCGCACCGGGACCTGCACCCCGAGCACCGGAAGCTGGTGGCGCTGGCCGCCCGCCCGGTGCCGGTGGCCGAACTCGCGGCCGACCTCGACCTCGCCGTCGGGGTGGTCCGCGTGCTGCTCGGCGACCTCGTGGACCGGGGACTGGTGACGGTGCACCAGCCCCCGGCCAACCCGTACCTGCCCGACAACGACATCCTCAAGGCGGTGGTCAGTGGACTCCGTGCGCTCTGACCTGGCGGGAACCGGTACGCGCATCCCGGTCGCGCTGAAGATCCTCATCGCCGGGGGCTTCGGCGCCGGGAAGACGACGCTGGTGAGCGCGTTGAGCGAGGTTCGACCGCTCCAGACCGAGGAGGTGCTGACCGGGGCCGGCATCGGCACCGACGACATCTCGGGCGTGGAGGCGAAGTCCACGACGACGGTGGCGATGGACTTCGGCCGGATCACCATCAACGAGGACCTCCAGGTCTACCTGTTCGGCACACCGGGGCAGGACCGGTTCTGGTTCCTCTGGGACGAGTTGGCCTTCGGGGCGCTCGGCGCGGTGGTGCTCGCCGACACCCGGCGGCTGGCCGACTGCTTCCCGTCGATCGACTACTTCGAACAGCGCGGCATCCCGTTCGTGGTGGGCGTCAACTGCTTCGACGGGGCGCGCCGGTTCGGCCTGCAGACCGTACGCCAGGCGCTGGACCTGGACCCGGACGTGCCGTTGCTGCTCTGCGACGCGCGGGACCGGCAGTCGGGTAAGCAGGTGCTGATCGCGCTCGTCGAGCACGTGGCACGCCAGCGCGGCGAGCCGGTACCGGCGGCCTGAGCCCGCCCCCGGCGGTCGGCCGGCACCGAAATCGGGGTCGACTTCGGGCGTGACGACCCGGCGGACCGGGAAGCCTCTGGTTTGATCGGGAAAGAATCGACGGAGGGCGGACCCGTGACAGGTCAGGGCATGATCGTCCATGTCGGTGGCTACACCGCGGCCAGCGGCGGCCGGGGCAGCGGCATCGTCGCCGCCCGGCGGGATCCGGATTCCGGCGCGCTCACCCCGCTCGGCACCGTCGCGGTCACGCCCTCACCGTCGTTCCTGGCCCGGCACCCCCGCCTGCCCGTGCTGTACGCGGTCAACGAGCTGACCACCGGCGAGATCAGCGCGTTCCGGGTCGCCCCCGACGGCGACCTGAGCCTGCTCGGCACGCGGCCGACGGGCGGGGCCGAGCCGTGCCACCTGGCGGTCGCCCCGGACGGCCGGCACCTCTTCGTGGCCAACTACGGCGGCGGGAGCGTGACGGTGTTCCCGCTCGACGAGCAGGGCATCCCCGGCGAGCGCAGCGACCTGGTACGGCACGAGGGCCACGGCCCGGATCCGGACCGGCAGGAGCAGGCGCACACCCACATGGTCAACCCGGACCGGGACGGCGGCGCGCTGCTCGCGGTCGACCTCGGCACCGACTCGGTCTACCGGTACGACCTTGATGCCG
Organism: Micromonospora thermarum; assembly: GCF_012034245.1. Taxonomy (GTDB): domain Bacteria; phylum Actinomycetota; class Actinomycetes; order Mycobacteriales; family Micromonosporaceae; genus Micromonospora; species Micromonospora thermarum. Next base: position 44,734 of record NZ_JAATEO010000013.1, read on the forward strand.
CGACCGGACGGCTGGTGCCCCGGGCGCCGCGGGTGCGGACGCCCGCCGGCGCCGGTCCCCGGCACCTGGCCCGCCACCCGGACGGGCGGCGCTGCTGGCTGGTCGGGGAGCTGGACGGCTCGGTCCTCGCGTACGAGCTGACCGCCGACGGCGCGCTGCACCAGCAGGGCCGAGTGGACGCCAGTGAGCGGCCGGGCCACGTACAGCCGTCCGAGATCGCGGTGGGGCCGGACGGGCGGTTCCTCTACGTCGCCAACCGCGGGGTCGGCACGATCGCGGTCTTCGTCCTCGACGGCGCGCTGCCGCGGCCGGTGGCCGAGGTCGACACCGGCGGGGAGTGGCCCCGGCACTTCGCCCTCACCGGTAAGCACCTGTACGTCGCCGACGAGCGGGCGGACATGATCCGCGTCTTCCGGGTGGACCCGACGAACGGCGTGCCGGCCCCGGTGGGCGAGCCCGTGGTGGTGCCGAGTCCCACGTGCGTTCTACCCTGAGTCGCCGTCCAGGGCAACGGCCCGAGGCTGACTGGTCACACAGTGTCACAAATCTGCGATCAACTGTTGCTTCTGCGTAACTTTCGTCCGAACGGACGTGGCGTTGCTCGCATCGGGTCCGCAAGATGGTCTCCGTGTCAGCAGGCCGCCATCGTATGCGCACGAACATCCATGCCGCCGGAGCCGCAGCAGCGGTCGGCGTACTCGTCGTCACCGCCGGCGGGTACTTCGGCTACCAGCAGCTCGCGTCGCCCGACTGCTCGGGCAAGATCGAGCTCTCGGTCGCCGTGGCGACGGAACTCGCTCCGGCGGTCGACGCCGCCGCGACCGACTGGGAGAAGGAGGGCGCGGCGGTCGGCGGCACCTGTATCGAGGTGAACGTCTCCGCGTCCGACCCGGTCGAGGTGGCCGCCACGGTGGCGGCCAAGCACGGCGCGATCCTCGCCGGCGTGGGGCAGGCCCCGGGCACGGCGGTCAGCCCGGACGTCTGGGTCCCGGACTCCTCCACCTGGCTGCTGCGGCTGAAGACCGGTGGCGCGACCGCCTTCGAGCCGGCGAACGGAAAGTCCATCGCCCGCAGCCCGGTGGTCGTGGCGATGCCCGAGCCGATCGCCTCCCGGCTCGGCTGGCCGCAGAAGGAGCTGACCTGGGCGCAGCTCGTCAGTCAGGTCAACAACTCCAAGCCGCTGAAGGCCGGCATCGTCAACCCGACCCGCGACGCCGCCGGTCTCTCGGGCCTGCTCTCGCTGACCACGGCCGCCGCCGCCACCAGCCAGGACGCCGACAAGGACAGGGTCGCCGCGCTCCGCGCGCTGTCGACGGGCAGTTCCAACCTCCGTCAGGACCTCCTCGCCAAGTTCCCGACCGCGGCGGATCCCACCACGGTGGCCCGCAGCCTCGGTGCCGCGGCGCTGTCCGAGGAGGACGTGATCTCGTACAACAGCAAGAAGCCGGCGGTCCCGCTGGCGGCGCTCTACCTCCAGCCGGCGGCGATGCCGCTGGACTACCCGTACGCGGTGCTGCCCGGCATCGAGCCGGCCAAGGCGGGGGCGGCCCGGGTGCTGTTCGAGGTGCTCACCAACTCCAGTTTCAAGAACCGGCTGGCGCCGCTGTCGCTGCGCGCGCCGGACGGCAACTGGGGTGCCGGGTTCAGCGCCCCGCCGGGCGCGCCGAGCCCGGAGGCCGGCGGCGCGTCGGCCCAGCAGGTCGGTGGCGGCAACGCCGCCGGCGACCTCGATCCCAGGAATGTCGAGCAGGCGGTGACGAGCTGGTCGGTGGCCACCGCGTCCGGCCGGATGCTCTGCGTCATCGACGTCTCCGGCTCGATGAAGGAGAAGGTGGCCAGTGCCAACGGCGCGACCCGCCAGCAGGTGACGGTCGACGCCGCCCGGCGCGGCCTCAGCCTGTTCGACGACCGCTGGGAGATCGGCCTCTGGGAGTTCTCCACGACCCTGGACGGGCCGCGCGACTACCGGAAGCTGGTCGACATCGGCCCGCTGACCAGGCAGCGCGCCCCGCTGGAGCAGGCGCTGGCCCGGATGCGGTCGTCCAACGGCGACACCGGCCTGTTCGACACGGTGCTCGCGGCGTACAAGGCGGTCCAGAGCGACTGGGACCCGGGCCAGGTCAACTCGGTCGTGCTGTTCACCGACGGCAAGAACGACGACGACAACGGCATCAGCCAGCAGCAACTGCTCGCCGAGCTGGAGCGGATCAAGGACCCGGAGCGTCCGGTGCAGGTCGTCCTGATCGGCATCGGCCGGGACGTCAGCAAGGCGGAGCTGAAGTCGATCACCGACATCACCGGCGGTGGGTCGTTCGTGACCGAGGATCCGACCGGTATCAGCACGATCTTCCTGAAGGCCATCGCGCTCCGGAAGACCGGCGCCTGACCGGTTGCTCAGCGACGGGGGCCTGTCGTGGCGGTGAATTCCGTACGACAGGCCCCTTTCCGGCTCCTTGCGGGCCGGGAAAAGTGACGGCAATACGTCCGAAGCAATCGGCCGCCATAATTCTCGGGGCAGGATGTCGTCGTGCTTCGGACGGCGACCGGGTTGTCTCCGGTCCGGCCTGTTACGGCCGGTGACGGTGAAGTGGGGAGGGCCGGTGTCGGCGACGCTGTTGACCCCCGCCCGGGCATCGTCGGCCGCGGGTGGCCCACAGTCCCGGCCCGCGGCACGCACCGCTGAGCGGTCCTACGTCCGTGCGCTGGTGGTCCTCGACACCGCCGTGCTGATCGTCGCCGTCCTGGTGGGGTACGTGGCCCGCTTCGGCGACGAGTTGCCGCGCGGCGCCGAGATCCCGTACGTCGTCGTGGCGCCCGGCCTGGTGCTGGCCTGGCTGATCTCGTTGAAGGCCCTGCGGTGCTACGACGACCGCGTCCTCGGGTACGGCGCCGACGAGTACCGGCGGGTGAGCTCGGCCAGCCTGCGGCTCGCCGGCGGTATCGCGATCGCCGGCTACATCTTCGACGTCGGTGTCTCGCGCGGGTTCCTCGGCATCTCCGCGGCGGTCGGCACGCTCGGGCTCGAGGTGGCCCGGTTCGCCGCCCGCAAGAGCCTGCACCGGGCCCGCTCGCGGGGCAGCGGCTGGTCCCGGAAGGTGCTCGTGGTCGGCGACACCGCACACGTGCTGGAACTGGTGCACACACTGCGCCGCGAGCCGTACGCGGGCTACCAGGTGGTCGGAGCATGCATCCCGGACGCGCTGCTCGCCCCGGTCCCGCAGCGGCTGGGCGACGTCCCGGTGGTCGGCTCGTTCCGGGGGATCCCGGAGGCCGCCACCGCCATCGGTGCGGACACCGTGGCCGTCACCGCCTCGGGAGAGCTGACCGCCACCCGGCTGCGCCGGCTCGGCTGGCAGTTGGAGGGCACCGGCGTGGACCTGGTGGTGGCCCCGGCGCTGACCGACGTCGCCGGCCCCCGCATCCACACCCGGCCGGTGGCGGGCCTGCCGCTGATCCACGTCGAGGCGCCCGAGTTCCGGGGCGCCCGCAAGCTCGTCAAGGGCTTCGTCGACCGCTCCGCCGCGTTCCTCGCGCTGGCGATGCTGCTGCCGCTGCTGGCGGTCATCGCGGCCGCCATCCGGCTGGACAGCCCCGGGCCCGTCCTGTTCCGGCAGACCCGGGTGGGGCAGGGGGGCCGGGAGTTCGGCGTCTGGAAGTTCCGCACGATGGTGGTGAACGCGGACGCCCTGCTGACGGAGCTGTCCACCCGCAACGAGACCGACGGCCTGATGTTCAAGATGCGCGACGACCCGCGGGTGACCCGGATCGGCCGGCTGCTGCGCAAGTGGTCGCTGGACGAGCTGCCCCAGCTCGTCAACGTCCTGCTCGGCCAGATGAGCCTGGTCGGCCCGCGCCCGCCGCTGCCGTCGGAGGTCGCCCGGTACGACGGCGACGTGGCCCGCCGCCTGCTGGTCAAGCCCGGCATGACCGGTCTGTGGCAGGTCAGCGGCCGGTCCGACCTGAGCTGGGAGGACGGGATCCGGCTCGACCTCTACTACGTGGAGAACTGGTCGCTCGCGGCCGACCTGACGATCCTGTGGAAAACCTTCGGCGCGGTGATCAACAGCCGCGGCGCGTACTGACGCCGAGTCAGATCCGGGGTCCGGTCCAGTCCAGGCACACCACCACCGCGTCGTCCACCAGGTCGCCGGCGACGAAGGCGCGCAGGTCGCCGATGAGCGAGCGGACGGCGTCCAACGGCTGCATCGGTCCGGTGCGCCGCAGGAAGCGGTCCAGGGCCGTCTCGCCGTACCGGATGTCGTGGCCGGTCGCCTCGACCACGCCGTCGCTGACCACGAAGAGCCGGTCGCCCCGGCGCAGCGCGAAGCGCTGCTCCCGGTAGTCGGTGTCCTCGAACATGCCCAGCGGGAACTGCTTGTCCAGCGGCTGGTCGTGGACCTCGCCGTCGCGCAGCAGCAGCAGGCGGGGTGACCCGGCGTCGACCACCGTCATCACCCCGGAGCGCAGGTCGAGTTCCATCAGGAGCACGGCAAGGTGCCGCTCGCCGCGGTGCACCTCGTACACGGCCTGGTCGGCGAGGGCCGCCTGGTCGGCCAGGGACAGGCCGGCCCGCCGCGCGTTGCGCAGGGCGAACGTGGCCAGCGACGTCAGCAGCGACGCCGCCACCCCCGTGCCCGACCCGTTGATCGTGGCCAGCCACAGGCGGTCGCCGTCGTCGGACCAGTCGAAGCTGTCGCCGCGCACCGCGTACGCCGGCTCCAGCTGCCCCGCCAGGCTGAAGGTGGAGCGGACGCGGCTGCGGCCCGGCAGGAGCTCCCACTGCATCTCGGCGGCGAGCGTGAGGCGCCGGCTGCGCCGGGCGACCCGGTACACGTCGGTGCCTTCGGTGACGGCGGAGATCTCGTGCGACAGCGCCGTGGCGATCTCCGCCAGCTCGGCGAGTACGGCACCGTCGTCCGGCGCCGGGGCCACCCGCAGCACCCCGCGCCGCTCGCCCCGCATGGAGACCGGCAGGTACGCGTGGCCGTCGGCGACGATGGGGACCTGGTGGTCGAAGCAGCGCCACGCCGGGTGACCCGGAGCGGTGACCGGCTCACCCTCGGCCAGCGGCATCAGCACCGACATGCGGTAGTCGACCTGGAGCAGCTCCACCCGCTCGATGCCGTACGCCTGACCCATGACCTCGGTGATGCCCTTCAGCAGGAGGTCGGCCGGGGCCTGAATGAGCACGCTTCGTGCCCGGTCGACCGGTTCGCTCATCACCGCTCCTTGATCACAGGCCCGCTTATCGCCGAAGGCGGAGTACGCTCGGGCGCACCATGGTCGAAGTACAGGGTCCGCCGGGACCACAGACGAGTATGGCTGCCGAGGTCGACGCCGCGGCGAAAGCCCTGCTGACCGTCTGGGAGACGGCGCGGGAGAGCACGACCAGCCGGGTCTCCGGAGCGCAGCTCCGGGTGGTCATGGTGGTGGAGCAGCACGACGGGATCAACCTGCGCAGGTTGGCGAACCGTCTCGGCATGCTGCTCTCCTCGGCCAGCCGGCTCTGCGACCGGCTGGTGGCGGCCGGGATGCTCGAACGCGAGCCGGGCCGCCTCGACCGGCGGGAGATCTCGCTGCACCTGACGGTGGAGTCCCGCCGCCTCCTCACCGAGCTCCGCGAGCACCGGCGGCGCCAGTTGACCGAGATCCTCGCCGGGATGAGCGAGGAGGGCCGGGAGGCCCTGCTGCGGGGCCTGCGCGAGTTCGACGAGGCGGCGCGCCGGCAGGACGAGTCGATCGCGTACGCCGAACCGCCGGGTCCCTGGCCCGCCGCGGACGTCGAGCCGCCGCCGGCCGAGTGGACGGCAGGAGAGCCGCCGGCGGCCCGGACGGCCTGAGCGGCGGCCTGAGCCGCCGTCTGCCGCCCGGTGGCGCCGCCGGGGGTGCGGGTGGTGGACCTGCCGGGTCAACCGGGCGACGCGCACACGGCGAGCATCGCGATGTCGTCCTGACGCTGGCCGCCCGCCCACTCGTCGACGAGTTGGAGCAGCCGGTCGACCAGCGCGGCGGGGGGCAGGCCGGCGGCGGCGGCGAGCGCGCGGCCCAGCCGGCCCTCGCCGAACATCTCGGCGTCGCGGGGCCCGCCGCGCGCCTCGGTCACCCCGTCGCTGTACGCGAGGAGCAGCTCGCCGGGGGCCAGCCGGACGGTGGCCTGACCGAAGCGGGCGGCGGCGAGCGCACCTACCGGCATCCCGCCGACCGGGACCGGCTCGACGGTGCCGTCCGGCCGTACCAGTAGCGGGGAGGGGTGCCCACCGCCGGCGATCGTGGTCCGTAGCCCGCCGTCCGGTTCCCGGTCGAGCGTGCCGAGCAGCAGCGTGGTGAACTGGCTTCGGCGGGCCGCGTCCGGGGTGTCGAGCAGCGCCCGGTCGAGCAGCCGGATGAGCTCCAGCGGGCGCTGTTCGACCAGACGGAGGGTCTGGAGGGACTGGCGGACCCGGCCGGTGAGGACGGCCGCGCCGACGCCCTTGCCGCACGCGTCGCCGAGGGTGAACATGGCGCCCCGGGCGGTCGGGAAGACCTCGTAGAAGTCGCCGCCGATCCGCAGGGTGTCCCCGGCGGCGCGGTATCCGCCGGCGAGGGCGATGCCCGGTACGGCGGGCAGTTCGGGCGGGCGCAGGCTGGCCTGCAGCACGCGTGCCAGGTGCGCCTGTTCCCCGTACAGGTCGGCGGTGGCGAGGGCGGCGCCGGCCCGGGCGGCGAACTCCCGGGCGACCTCGACGTCGCGCGCGTCGAACGTGGTGGCCCGGCGGACCAGCACCAGCGCCCCGGCGGGACGGCCGGCGGCGAGCATCGGGCTGACCAGCACCGTGCGGGGCCGGCCGAATCCGGCCGGGAGCAGGTCGGCCAGGTCGGCCACGTCGGCGTGGGGCCAGGGGCTCGGGTCGGTGGCCGCACCGGCGAACGCCTCCCGGAGGCCGGGCAGGGCGCTCGTCACGGCCCAGGGGGGCGACGCCGGTGACCGGGGCGGGGTCGCCGTCGGCGTACCGCAGCCAGTGCGGCAGCAGGTTCTCCGCCGGCGTGGGCGGCCGGTGCACGACCAGCGCCAGGTCGGCGAGGTAGGGAACGGCGATCGTGGCCGCGGTGCGTAACGCGTGGTCCCGGTGCAGCGACAGCCCGAGACGGCTGCCGGCCCGGGCGAGGAACGCCGTCCGCGACCGTTCCGCCAGCAGGGCTGCGGTCCGCGCGTACTCGTCGGTGACGTCCCGTACGTACCAGGCGTACCGGCCGCCGGTGAGGCACCGCCGCACCGCCCGCAGCCGCCGGCCGCGATGCTCGGCGTCGAACGTCTCCGCCGCGGCGAGCACGGGCAGGACGCCGGCGGCCAGGTCGGTGCCCGGGACGATCTCTGGCAGCAGCTCCGCCGTCCTGCCGTTGACGAACGTCACGACCCCGGTGTCGTCGGCCGTCACCACGGCGTCCGTGAGCCCGTCCAGCAGCTCCCGGGCCAGTCCGGAGTCGGTCGGCAGGGAGATCCCGGGGGAGCGCGGAGCGTCGTGGCGGGCGGTCCGCCCGCGGGTGCCGACCGGGCCGGTGACGCCCCCACGCGGGGGCCTGGTCACCGTGCGGCGCCGGGCGCCCGGGTCCGTCGACCTGTGCGCATGCTGGTCGTGCACTCCTCGGGTGGATGTCGTTGCTCGACAGCAAGGGTACCGAGGCGCGCGGCCGTACGCCCACGGCGGACTCCGGGCCGGTGTCGATGGCACCGCCCGGCCGTGCCGGATCGCCGCCTGAGTCTCGGCGGCTCGCGCCGGCACATCGACGCGGGCCGCTGGGATCAGGACCGGTGCGCCAGCCAGCCGCCGGGCCGGGCGAGGATGCGGCGGACCACCGAACCGGCCGCGCCGACGGCCGCTGCCTGGGTGCCCAGGGTCGCGGGTCGCACGGTCACCGGCGACCACGCGGCGGTCAGAACCCGGTGGGAGATCTCGGCCAGCACCGGCGGGCGCAGCCACGGCTCGAGCGGGGCGTATCCGCCCCCGAGGACCACGGTGTCCAGGTCGAGCAGGTTCACCACGCCGGCCACCGCCACGCCGAGCGCGGTCCCGGCGTCGTGCAGCGCGGCCAGGGTGGCCGCGTCACCGGCCCGCGCCAGCTCGGCCAGGCGGTACGCCGCGGTGTCCGCCGGCAGGTCGGCCCCGGCCAGCCCGGCGGCGGCGAGGACGGCCTCCTGGCCCGCGTACCGTTCCAGGCAGCCGCGCCCGCCGCAGCGGCACGGCCGCCCGTCCGGACGGACCGGGACATGGCCGATCTCTCCGCTCCAGCCGCGCACGCCCCGGAACAGCCTCCCGTCCAGCACGATGCCGGCGCCGATGCCCACCTCGCCGGAGATGTGCAGGAAGCTCGCCGCGCCGGACGGGCCGGCGTGCAGTTCGCCGAGCGCCGCCAGGTTGGCCTCGTTGTCGACCACCAGGGGTGGTACGCCGTCGACGTGCTCGGTCAGCGCCGGGTGCCGGGCCAGCAGCGCGGGCACCGGCACGTCCCGCCAGCCCAGGTTGGGCGCGAGGCGGACCAGGCCGGCGTCGTCCACGAGCCCGGGCACCGCGAGGGCGGCGCCGGCCGGCGTGAGGCCCTGGTCGGCCGCGTCGGCGCGGGCGGCCGCCGCCAGGGCGGCCAGCCGGCCGAGCGCCTCGGCGGGCGGGACCGGGCGCAGGTCGGCCCGTTCGACCGTGTGGTGCCGCACGCGGCCGGCGAGGTCGACCACGCAGACGGCGAGGTAGTCGACGTTCACCTCCAGGCCCAGCCCGGCCGGGCCGTCGCCGGCGAGGACCAGCCCGCGTGCGGGTCGCCCGGCGCCGGCGCGCGGTGCGGGCTCCACCTCGGCCACCAGCCGGCCGAGCAGCAGGTCCTCGACGACCGCGGAGACCGTGGCGCGCGTCAACCCGGTGCGGGCGGCGAGGTCGGCCCGGGAGGGCGGGCGGTCGGCGTCGGCGATCCGGCCGAGCACGAGCGCGAGGTTGAGTTCGCGCAGACTGCCCTGCCGGGCGGCCCCGACGGGTACGGCGGCGGTACGGCTCACCCCTTGACAGTGCCATACGCCGGTCAAATAATTCAACCACTGAACAAATAGTGGACGACATCCCCGGAGGTCTGTCATGGCACCCCGTCCCACCCCCGCCGACAAGTTCTCCTTCGGCCTCTGGACGGTGGGCTGGCAGGCCCGTGACCCGTTCGGCGACGCGACCCGGCCCGAGCTGGACGCCGTCGAGGCCGTGCACCGGCTCGCCGAGCTCGGCGCGTACGGCATCACCTTCCACGACGACGACCTGGTGCCCTTCGGCGCGGACGCGGCCACCCGGGACGCCCACCTGACCCGCTTCCGCAAAGCGCTGGACGAGACCGGGCTGGTGGTGCCGATGGTCACCACGAACCTCTTCACCCACCCCGTGTTCAAGGACGGCGGCTTCACCAGCAACGACCGGGACGTGCGGCGGTACGCGCTGCGCAAGGTGCTCCGCAACGTCGACCTCGCCGTCGAGCTGGGTGCCCGCACCTTCGTCATGTGGGGTGGCCGCGAGGGCGCCGAGTACGACCTCGCCAAGGACGTCCGTTCCGCCCTGGACCGGTACCGCGAGGCCGTCGACCTGCTCTGCCAGTACGTCGTCGACCGCGGCTACGACCTGCGCTTCGCCCTCGAACCCAAGCCGAACGAGCCGCGCGGCGACATCCTGCTGCCCACCGTCGGCCACGCCCTCGCCTTCATCTCCACCCTGGCCCACCCGGAGCGGGTCGGCCTCAACCCGGAGGTGGGCCACGAGCAGATGGCCGGGCTGAACTTCGCGCACGGCATCGCGCAGGCCCTCTGGCAGGGCAAGCTGTTCCACATCGACCTCAACGGCCAGCGCGGGATCAAGTACGACCAGGACCTGGTCTTCGGCCACGGCGACCTGCTCAACGCCTTCGCGCTGGTCGACCTCCTGGAGCACGGCGGCCCGAACGGCGGCCCGGCGTACGACGGACCCCGCCACTTCGACTACAAGCCCTCCCGCACCGAGGACATGACCGGCGTGTGGGCCTCGGCCGAGGCGAACATGCGCACGTACCTGCTCCTCAAGGAGCGGGCCGCCGCCTTCCGGGCGGACCCGGAGGTGGCCGAGGCCCTCGCCGCCAGCCGGGTGGGCGAGCTTGCCACGCCGACGCTGGCCGACGGCGAGAGCTACGCCGACCTGCTCGCCGACCGGTCCGCCTTCGAGGAGTACGACGTCGACGCGGCCGCCGCCCGCGGCTTCGGCTTCGTCCGGCTCAACCAGCTCGCCGTCGAGCACCTGCTCGGCGCCCGCTGATGCCCCTCGTGGCCGGGGTCGACTCCTCGACCCAGTCGTGCAAGGTGGTCGTCCGGGACGCGGAGACCGGCGTCCTCGTCCGCGAGGGCCGGGCGGCGCACCCGGACGGCACCGAGGTCGACCCGTCCGCGTGGTGGTCCGCGCTGGGGGACGCGGTGGCCGGCGCCGGCGGGCTCGGCGACGTCGCGGCGGTCTCCGTGGCCGGCCAGCAGCACGGCATGGTCTGCCTGGACGCGGCCGGTGAGGTGGTCCGCCCGGCGCTGCTGTGGAACGACACCCGCTCGGCCGGCGCCGCCGCCGACCTGGTCGCCGAGGCCGGGGGCGGGGAGGAGGGCCGCCGCTTCTGGGCCGACGCGGTCGGCGCGGTGCCCGTGGCCAGCTTCACCGTCACCAAACTGCGCTGGCTGGCGCGGCACGAGCCGGCGAACGCCGCCCGGGTGGCCGCGGTCTGCCTGCCGCACGACTGGCTCACCTGGCGGCTGGCCGGCGCCCCCGGCCTCGACGCCCTGCGCACCGACCGCAGCGACGCCAGCGGCACCGGCTACTGGTCCCCGGCGACCGGCGAGTACCGCCCGGACCTGCTGGAGCGCGCGCTCGGCCGGGTCGTGGCGGTGCCCCGGGTGCTCGGCCCGGCCGAGGCGGCCGGTCAGCTCGACCGGACCGTCCTCGGGGGCGCGGCCGCGGGGCCCGCCCCGGCGTTGCTCGGTCCCGGTGCCGGCGACAACGCCGCCGCGGCCTTCGGGGCCGGCGCCGGCCCCGGCGACGTGGTCGTCTCCATCGGCACCTCCGGCACGGTCTTCAGCGTCGCGGACACCCCGGCGGCGGACCCGAGCGGCATCGTCGCGGGCTTCGCCGACGTCACCGGCCGCTTCCTGCCGCTGGTCTGCACGCTCAACGCCGCGCGGGTGCTCGACGCCGCCGCCGGGCTGCTCCGGGTCGACCTCGACGAACTGGCCGATCTGGCGCTCGCCGCGCCGCCCGGCGCGGACGGGCTGGTCCAGGTGCCGTACGTGGAGGGGGAGCGGACGCCGAACCGGCCGGACGCCACCGGCGCGGTGCACGGGCTCACCCTGCGCACCTCGACGCCGGCGCACCTGGCCCGGGCGGCCGTCGAGGGGATGCTGTGCGCCCTCGCCGACGGCCTGGACGCGCTCGTCGCGCAGGGTGCCACCGTCCGCCGGGTGATCCTCGTCGGCGGTGGGGCCCGGTCGGCGGCGGTGCGGCGGATCGCCCCGCAGGTCTTCGGTGTCCCGGTGGTCGTCCCGCCACCCGGCGAGTACGTCGCCGACGGCGCTGCCCGCCAGGCCGCCTGGGTCGCCCTGGGCGGTGCGGAGCCGCCGCTGTGGACACCCGGCGACGCGGAGACGTACGAGGCGGATCCCGTCCCCGCGATCCGCGACCGGTACGCGCAGGCCCGCGAGCACGTCCTGAACCGCTGGAGGTGAGGCGCCGCCGACCCCGGTGACCGGGCCGTGATCTCGTCCTGATTGGCTGCCGGGCATGACGGTGGCCAGGGACGGCACGGTACGCGCCTGGGGCGGCGGCGCGGGGCACCGGTTCTACAGCGTGGTGGTGTTCGTGCTGCTCGCCTCGCTGGACAACGTGGCGATCGGCCTGGTTCCCCCGCTGTACGGCTCGATCGCCGAGGCGTTCGAGGTGCCGGAGCGCCTGCTCGGCCTGGTCACCGCCGTCAGCTTCCTGGTCAGCGCGGTGGCGGCGGTCGGCTGGGCGTACGTCGGGGACCGCGCGAACCGCAAGCCACTGCTCATGCTCGGCACCCTGATCTGGGCTGTGGGCACCGGGGGCAGCGCGGTCGCCGGGACGTACCCCACGTTCCTGGCCGCCCAGCTGATCGGGGCGATCGGGCTGGGCGCGGTCGGGTCGGTCGGGTTCTCGGTGGTCACCGACCTCATCTCGCCGCGCCGGCGGGGCCTGGTGATGAGCTTCTGGGGGCTCTCCCAGGGCGTCGGGACGCTGGCCGGCACGCTGGTGGGCGGCCTGCTCGGCGCGGCCGACTGGCGGCGGCCCTTCCTGGTGCTGACCGTGGTCGGCCTCGCCGCCACCGCGGCGTACCTGTTCACGTACGACATCCGGCGCGGGCAGAGCGAACCGGAACTCGCCGAGGTGCTCGCCGGCGGCGCGGAGTACGACTACCGGATCAGCCGGGCCGACCTGCCGAGGATCCTGGGGCGGCGGACGAACCGCTGGCTGATCCTCCAGGGGCTCACCGCGCAGGCCGCGTTCGGGTCGCTGGTGTGGTTGCCCGTGCTCTTCACCGAGCGGGCCGAGGCGCAGGGCTACTCGACCGCCACGGCGGTCGTGGTCGGCAGTGTCTTCGCCACCCTGTTCCAGCTCGGCGGCGTCTTCTCCATCGTCGGCGGGCTGGTCGGGGACGCGCTGCAACGGCGTACGCCCTCCGGCCGGGCGCTGGTCGCGGCGGTCGGCATCCTCGCGGCGCTCCCGTTCTACCTGGTGCTCTTCTTCGTGCCGATCCGCATCGACGTGCCCGACGGCGCCGGCGGCGGCGCCGTGGTCCGTGCGGTGCTGGCCAGCGTGCTGACCGAGCCGACGGTCGGGCTCAGCCTGCTCGCGGCGCTGCTGGCGCTCGCGCTGACCTCGGCCAACTCGCCCAACTGGTTCGCGCTGATCGCCGACGTCAACCCGCCCGAGCACCGGGGGACCGTCTACAGCCTGGGCAACCTGGTCAACGGCGTCGGACGGGCCGCCGGCAACGGACTGGTCGGGGTGGCCTTCCACGGCCTGCGGGCCGCCTTCCCGCCGCCGCTGAACTACGCGGTCGGGCTCGCCGCCTTCCAGCTCTTCTTCGTGCCCACCGGGATCATGTACTGGCTGGCGGCGCGGACGTCGCCGCGCGACATCGCCGACGTGCGGGACCTGCTGCGCACCCGCGCCGGCCGGAGGTGAGGAGGGGCCCCCTGTCAACGCCGGGCGTTGTGGAAGGGGCCCCTCCTGACCCGGTCACGCGGAGCGCACCCACACCGTCACGTCGGTGGGCACCAGACCGTCGTCGGTGAGCGGGGCGCTCGTGGCGACCAGCTCACCCGCCGGCGCGGGCACGGCGGCCGGGCCGAAGTTCGTCAGCACCGTCAGCCCGTCGTTGCGGAAGCTCAACACCTCGTCCCCGGTCGCGAGCCACGCCAGCGTGCCCCGGCCCAGCCCGTGCTCACGACGCAGGCGCAGCGCCGTGCGGTACAACTCGTACGTCGAGCCGGGCACCCCGCGCTGCCGGTCCAGCGCGAACTCCGCCCACAGCGGCGGCTGGGGCAGCCAGCTCGCGTCGGTCGGCCCGAAGCCGTACGACGGCGCGTCGGCCTCCCACGGGATGGGCACCCGGCAGCCGTCCCGGCCGCGCAGGGTGTGCCCGCTGCGCTCCCAGGTCGGGTCCTGCCGGGCCTCGTCCGGCATCGTGGTGTGCTCCGGCAGGCCCAGCTCCTCGCCCTGGTAGAGGTACGCCGAGCCGGGCAGGGCCAGCATCAGCAGGGTGGCCGCCCGCGCCCGGCGCAGGCCGAGGGCGGTGTCCGGCTGCTCGTCGCCGATGCCGATGCCGTGCGGTCGCGGGGTACCGACCGGGAGGCCGAGCCGGGAGGCGTGCCGGACCACGTCGTGGTTGGACAGCACCCAGGTCGTCGGTGCGCCGACCGTGTCGGTGGCCTCCAGCGAGCGGGTGATGACCGCGTACTGGGCGGGCGCGGTCCACGAGGCGAGCAGGTACTCGAAGTTGAACGCCTGGTGCATCTCGTCCGGCCGCACGTACCGGGCCAGCCGTTCGGCCGGCTCGACCCAGGCCTCCGCGACCAGGATCCGCTCGCCGGGGTAGCTGTCGAGCAGCGCGCGCCAGTCCCGGTAGATCTCGTGGACGCCGTCCTGGTCCCACATCGGCGGCCGCGGCTTGTCGACCTCCCGGCCGGAGAGGATCTCCTGCGGCTCCTGCCAGTCGGCCAGGTCGGCCTGCTTGATGAGGCCGTGCGCCACGTCCACGCGGAACCCGTCGACGCCCCGGTCCAGCCAGAACCGCAGCACGTCGAGGAACTCCGCCCGCACGTCCGGGTTGTCCCAGTTCAGGTCGGGCTGGCCGGGGTCGAACAGGTGCAGGTACCACTGCCCGGGACGGCCGTCGGGCTCGGTGACCCGGGTCCAGGCCGGCCCGCCGAAGACGCTCTGCCAGTCGTTGGGCGGCTGGTCGCCGTCCGCGCCCGTGCCGTCCCGGAAGACGTACCGGTCGCGTTCCGGACTGCCGGGGCCCGCGGCGAGGGCGGCGGTGAACCACCGGTGCGCCGACGAGGTGTGGTTCGGGACGAGGTCGACGATGACCCGTAGGCCGCGCGAGCGCGCCTCGGTGATCAGCTTGTCCGCGTCGGCGAGCGTGCCGAACAGCGGGTCGACGTCCCGGTAGTCGGCGACGTCGTACCCGGCGTCCGCCTGCGGGGACGGGTAGAACGGGGAGAGCCACACGGCGTCCACGCCGAGCTCCACCAGGTGGTCGAGGCGGGCGGTGATGCCGGGCAGGTCGCCGATCCCGTCGCCGTTCGAGTCGGCGAAGGAGCGCGGGTAGATCTGGTAGATGACGGCCTCGGTCCACCAGCCGGTGGCCGGGCCGGCGGACTGCTCCAGATGCGTCGGTGTGCTGTTCAGGACCTTCTCCCATGATCGAGCCGTACGGGCTGGCGGTCTGCCGTTAGTGTGCCCGTGGTGGTGCGGTCGATTCACGCACGACCAGCCGAGTGGGCAGAATCACCGGGCCGTCCGCCGGGCCGACGCCGAGCGTATCGACCGGCCGGCCGCCCAGCGGGCCGAGCAGGATCTTCGCGGCGAGCAGTCCCTGGTCCGTCGCGGGTTGGGCGATGGTGGTCAACCCGAGCACACCGGCCAGGGCGTGGTCGTCGATGCCGATGACGCTGACGTCGTCCGGCACCCGCAGGCCGGCGTCGCGCAGCGCGGTCAGCGCGCCCATGGCCATCTCGTCACAGGCGGCGAGAATGGCGGTCGGCGGGTCGCCCCGGCGCAGCAGCTCCTCGGTGGCCCGGGTGCCCCCGTCGATGTCGAACCGCGACTCGACGTCCAGGCTCGGGTCCGGGCGTACGCCCGCGGCGCGCAGCGCCTCCTGGTAGCCCCGGCGCCGGTCCACGTGGGTGGTGAAGGCGAGCTCGTCGTCGGGGTCGCCGGAGATGTGGGCGATCCGCCGGTGCCCCAGATCGAGCAGGTGCCGGGTAGCGGTCCGCGCGGCCGCCACGTCGTCGATGCGTACGCGCGGCCAGCCCGGCACCGCCGTGCCGGAGCTGACGGTGACCCCGGGCAGGTCCAGCGCGGTCAGCGCGGCCAGGTCCGGAGCCAGCAGCGGGGTGGCCACGAGCATGATCGCGTCCACGCGCTTGTGGAGGTCGGCGGTGCGCAGCACCCGCTGGCGGGTCCGCTCCCGCCCGCCCAGGTTGTGCAGCAGCAGGTCGTAACCGGCCTGATGGAGGAAACCCTCGACCGCTTCGACGACGACACCGAAGAACCAGCGGGTGATCCGGGGGACGACCACCGCGACCGTGCCGGTGCGCCCGCCGGCCAGCCGCGACGCGCTGGGCGACACCGCGTACTGCAACTGCTCGGCGGCGGCGAGCACCCGCCGACGGGTCGCCGCTGAGACCGTCGGCAGTCCGCGCAGCGCCCGGGAGACGGTGGCCGTGGAGACCCCCGCCAACCGGGCGACATCATCGATCTTCGCCACGCCTTCTCCGCTCCCGTTCCCGCCACCGCCGGTCGGCGGTGGCGGGAGCGCGGATCAGCCCTTGACGCTGCCGGCGAGCAGCCCGCGTACGAAGTAGCGCTGGAGGGACAGGAACACGATCAGCGGTACGACCATCGACACGAACGCGCCGGCGGTCAGCCGCTGCCACTCGTTGCCCCGGGTGCCGGCGAGCTCGGCGAGCCGGACCGTGAGCGGGGCCGTCTCGTCGCCGCCCCCGGCGAAGATCAGCGCGACGAGCAGGTCGTTCCAGACCCAGAGGAACTGGAAGATGCCGAACGCCGCGAGCGCCGGGGTGATCAGCGGCAGGACGATCGTGCGGAAGATCTTCGGGTGGGTGGCACCGTCGACGCGGGCCGCCTCCATCAGGTCCTTGGGCAGCTGCGAGATGAAGTTGTGCAGCAGGAACACGGCGAAGGGGAGCGCGAAGCAGGTGTGCGCGAACCACACCTGCGCGAACTTCTGCGAGCCGTCGAGATCCCAGGCCGGCAGCAGGGTGATGCCGGCCAGGGTGACCCCGGTGGAGAAGAACTTCAGCAGCGGCACCAGCGCCATCTGCAACGGGACGATCTGCAACGCGAAGATCCCGATGTAGATCCAGTCCCGGCCCCGGAAGTTGATCCAGGCCAGCGCGTACGCGGCCAGCGCCGCGAAGGCGAGCGGGAACAGCACCGAGGGAATGGTGATCGCCAGCGAGTTGAGGAAGTAGCTGGCGAGTTGCCCGGACGACGATGACCGCCCGAACAGGACCTCCTGGTAGTTCTCCAGCGTGAACTGGGGGTCGCTGAAGAACGTCCACCAACCGGTGGTCTTGATCTGGTCCTCGGGCCGGATCGACGAGATCAGCAGGCCGAGGGTCGGGACCGTCCAGAGCAGCGCGATGACGATCGAGACGAGCGTGGCGGTGCGCGTGTTCAGCCGTTTCCGGATGCGGGCCGCCCGGCCCGGGGACTTCTCCACCTGCTGGGTGCCGACGGCGACGGTGGGCGTGGCGGTGGTCATCTCAGCCCTCCCGCTGCTGGCGCAGGTTACGGATTTGATAGAACACGATCGGTACGACCAGGATGAACAGGAAGACCGCCAGCGCGGAGCCCTGGCCGTTCTCGCCGTAGCGGAACGCCTGGTTGTACATCTCGTTGGCGATCACGCTGGTGTCGTAGTTGCCGTTCGTCGCGGTCCGGACGATGTCGAAGACCTTCAACGTGGCGATCGACAGCGTCACCACGACGACGATGACCGCCGGCCGGATGCTCGGCATGGTGATCTGCCAGAACATCTGCCACGGCGTCACGCCGTCCAGGCGGGCGGCCTCGACGATGTCGGCGGGGATCGCCTTGATCGCCGCGGAGAGCACCACCATCGCGAAGCCGGCCTGGATCCAGATCATGATGACGATCAGCAGGAACGTGTTGAGCGGTGGCTCCTGCAGCCACGCCTGCGGCGTGCCGCCGAGACTGACCACGATCTGGTTGAGCAGGCCGATCTGCTGTTCGCCCTCGCCACGGTAGGCGTAGACGAACCGCCAGATGATGGACGCGCCGACCATCGAGATCGCCATCGGCATGAAGATCAGCGACTTGGCGACGGCCTCGAACCGGGCCCGGTCCACCATGACCGCGTAGAGCAGCCCGAACGACGTGGCGAGCAGCGGCACCAGGATGACCCAGATCAGCGTGTTGGTCAGCACCCGGACGATCGCGTCCTCGTCGAACATCCACACGTAGTTGCGAAGGCCGACCCAGTCCGTGCTGCTGGAGTCCATGAAGGACAGCAGCACGGTGCGGATCGCCGGCACCACCAGCCCGACCAGCAGCAACAGCACGGTGGGCAGCAGGAAGAACAGCCCGAACAGGTACTCCCGCTGCTTCGGCCGGCGGGGGAGCGGTGCGCCGCTCGCGGACGCGGCGACGAGCTTCCCCTCCTGGCGCTGGGCGAACCGGGCCGGTACGACGTCCAGCAGGAGGAGCAGGCCCCCCACCACCGCGACGAACGCGATCAGCCCGTACATGAGCATCAGGAGCTTCGGCTGTTCGTCGGCGAAGTCGAAGTTCATCCACCCTCCCTCGGGGCTCGGCTCCGACGGTGGGCCGGCCCGCGTCGCGGACCGGCCCACCGTCGGAAGGTCACTTCGGCCAGCTGCCTTCGATGCCCTGGAGCACCGTGGCCGTGTCCTTGCCGTTGATCCAGTCGACCATGCCCTTCCAGAAGGTCCCGGCGCCGACCGCGGCCGGCATCAGGTCGGAACCGTCGAAGCGGAAGATCGAGCTCTTGTCCTGAAGGATCTGGACGGAGAGCTTGTCGATCGGGTTCGCGACGTTGGCGATGTCGAGCTTGTTGTTCGCCGACACCCAGTTGCCGAGCTTGGCCCGGCTGTTGGCGTGCTCGCCCGAGGCGAGGTAGGTCTGCACCGCCTGGACCTCCGGCCGGTCGGTGAAGGCCGCCACGAACTCGCCGCCGCCGAGCACCGGCTTGCCCTTGGCCGGATCGATCGCCGGGAAGTAGAACGCGAAGACGTCGCCGTCCTCGGCCACCTTGGCGTTCTTCGGCCACTGGTTGGCGTAGAAGGACGCCTGCCGGTGCAGCGCGCACTTGCCGTCGACGATCGGCTGGCCGCCTTCCTGGAAGGAGGTCGTCAAGATGCTCTTGACCCCGCCGAAGCCGCCGTTGACGTACTTCTCGTTCTTCAGGATGGTGCCGGCCCGGTCCAGCGCCTCAGCCACCCGCGGGTCGTTGAACGGGATGCCGTGGCTGGTCCACTGGTCGTAGACCTCGGGGGTCTGCGTCCGCAGCATCAGGTCTTCGATCCAGTCGGTGGCGGGCCAACCGGTGGCGTCACCGGATTCGATGCCCGCGCACCACGGCTTGGTGCCGCTCGCCGCGATCTGGTCGCTCAGCGCGATGAGCTGGTCCCAGGTGGTCGGGACCGTCCAGCCCTTCTCCTTGAACGTCTTCGGCGAGTACCACACGAACGACTTCACGTTGGAGCCCAGCGGGGCACCGTACAGCGTGCCGTTGACGGTCGCGTACTTCAGCCAGTCGGCCGGGTAGTTCTGCTCGGCCATCGCCTTCGTGTCCGCGCCTACGCCCTTCAGCTTGCCGGCGTCGGCGAACCGCTTCAACAGGCCCGGCTGCGGGAGGAAGGTGATGTCCGGTGCGTTGCCACCGTCCACCCGTACCGGCAGCTGCGCCTCGAACTCGGCGTTGCCCTCGTAGTCGATTGTGATGCCGGTGCAGTCGGTGAACTGCTTCCACGACTGCTCCAGAAGATCCGCCTCAACTTCCCGGATCGAGGCGTAGATCGAAACCTCTTTGCCGTCGTGGCCCTGGTACTTCTCGTACGGCGCACACTCCGGAGAGTCCGCCTTGCTGTCGCTGTCGTTGCCGCCGGTGCCGCAGGCGGTGGCGCTGAGCGCCAGCCCCAGTACGCCGGCGATCACGAAGGCCTGGCGTGGTCTGGCAAAGACCGCCATGCCGTCCTCCTTCCTTGCCGGCGCTGGGTCCCGGGCGCCGGTCCGATGGGCGTGGTCACATGTAAGCGCTTGCATGTGGCACACGCCACCCCTGGGACGACACGACCCAGTAACAATCCGGAAACTGTGGTGTTGCCGATCCGGCCGGTCACCAGGACGTTCCGCCCCGACAGGTGGCCGGCGCTGGATCAGCTGTTGAGTTGCCAGATGGCGAGGTTCAGCGCTGCGGCGAAGGTCACCCAGGCCCAGTACGGGAGCATCAGCGCAGTGGCGGCCCCGGAGACCGGCCAGAAGAGGGCGACCGTCACGCCGATCGCCAGCCACAGGAGCACGATCTCGGCGAACGCCAGCCCGTACCGGCCGGCGCCGAAGAACAGCGGGGTCCAGACGGCGTTGAGGAGGAGCTGCGCCGTCCAGGCCCAGACGGCCGGCCCGAAGCCGACGCGGCGCCAGACCAGCCAGCCGGCCAGGGCGATCATCGCGTAGAGCACCGTCCAGACCGGCCCGAACAGCCCGGACGGCGGGGCCCAGGAGGGTTGGTCGAGGTTCGCGTACTCGGCGGCGGTGCCGCGTACGCCCAGGCCGCCGATCGCGGCGGCCACCAGGACGGCCGCGCCGAAGCCGAGCAGGGCCCACCACTGGCGGGCGCCGCCGGTGCGCCGGACACTCCGAGAAATCTCCATGGTCGAGATATTTTCCTCCGGCGAGCGGGTCGAAACGGGGACAGACGGCGCCGGGGTCGTCGCATCCGGCCTGCTCCTGTCGGGAGGACGGAGCTTCCGGTCGCGACGACCCCGGCGGGTCCCTCGGTCGGCGGCGTCGGCCGGCGCGCCGGCGGCGCGGCGGCGAGCCGCCGTCTCAGTTGAAGATGCTGACACCACCCGGCCCGACCAGCAGCCCGACGATGATGAGGACGATGCCCCAGAGAATCTGCCGCCGGAACAGCGCGAGGACGCCGGCGACCACCAGTACGACTGCGAGAATCCAGAGAATCAGCTCCATGGTCATCGAGTACCCGAGGCAGCGATCCGGGAAACCTCGCCCGGTTCGAGGTGATCACCCAGGTGGAACACGCTGTACGCCTGCTTGATGACGGGGTGCGCCACGTTGCGGACGCGGACGCCGCCGGGCGTGGTCCCCCGCTCGGTCCCGTGGTGGGCGTGCCCGTGCAGGGCGAGTGCGGTGGGTGCCGAGTCGATGGCCTGCCCCAACTGGTAGCAGCCGAGGAACGGGTAGATCTCCAGCGGTTCGCCGGCCAGCGTGTCCGGAACCGGGGAGTAGTGGGTGAGCGCCACCAGCACGTCGCAGTCGAGGGAGCGCAGGGCGGCGGCGAGCGCGTCCGAGCTGTCGGTGGTCGTCCGCACGAACGCCTTCATCTCCGGTTCCCCGAAGTCGCTCGCGCACCGTCCGGCGAACCCGCCGCCGAACCCCTTCACCCCGGCGATCCCGAGCCGCCCGCCCGCGCACTCCAGGACCACGCCGGTGCCCTCCAGCACGGTGATCCCGGCGTCCTCCAGCACCTTGACCACCTGCGGCACCTGGTCGCACTGGTGGTCGTGGTTGCCGAGCACGGTCACCACCGGTACGCCCAGCCCACCGAACTCCTGTGCCACGCACCGCGCCTCGGCCTCGGTGCCGTGGCGGGTCAGGTCACCGGCGAGCAGCAGCGCGTCGGCGCAGTCGGGCAGTTCCTCCAGGGCCGGCCGGAAGCGGCCGACCACGTCCTCGTCCAGATGCACGTCGCCCACGGCGGCGATCCGGATCACCATCGTGCCTCCCTCAGGGCAGTTGCTCGATCTCCGTGGGCGCCTGCGCGCGGATGACCCCGATGTCGCTGGTGATCCGTACGTCCGGGAAGCGTTCGGCCACCCGGCGCAGGATCTCCTCGCGGCGGTGCGGGCTCTCCACCTCGCCGGACAGCACGAGACCGCGCTCCTTGCGGGCCACGGTGATGCCCTGCTCGGCGACGGCCGGGTCCTCGGTGAGCAGCCGGTGGATCTCCGCCTCCACGTACTCGTCGGGTGGTCCCGTGGCGACGTCGCGATGCTCGGTCACGGTGTCCCCTTTCCCTCCGGGGTGCCGGCGTACGGCACCACCTCCAGCCGGTCCAGCAGCACCAGGAACGCCTCGGCGTACGGCGAGTGCTGCGTTTCCTTCCGTACCCGTTCCCAGTCGATCTGCTCCCGCAGGGAGCGGGCCAGTGGCAGGCCGCGGGCGAAGTCGCAGTAGTGCTGGGAGAAGCTGAGCAGCTTGTGCACCATCAGCTGCGTCGCCGAGAGCACCGGCATGTGGATCGCGTCGACCGGGCGCACCACCGTGTCGCCGAACGTCTCGTCGGTCACCGGGGTCTCGATGGGGCGGTGGATCAGGTCGACCATGCGGCCGTCGTCGAAGACCTTGACCAGCCAGTCCTCCGGCGGGCGCTCGGCGGTGAACCCGGCCGCCACGAGGGCCTCCAGGGCCCGGTCGACGTCCACCTCGCGGACGAGGAAGTCGACGTCGTGCTCGCTCGAGTGGCCGCCGTGGGCGTAGACGGCGAAGCTGCCGCCGAGCGCGAACGGGATGTCTTCCTGCTTGAGCACGGCGGCGACCTTCTTCAAGGTGTGCAACAGGGTCTCGTCCCCGCGCTCGGCCATCTGTGTCTCCCGTCGTGGTGGTCAGGGGGAAGGCGTCGAAGTCGGGTACCCGGCATCGCCGTCGGCCACACCTGGCAGGCGCGCGGGTAGCTAGCAACCATCCCCAAACGGGACATACCGCCGGAGTGGCGAGCGTGGGTCGGCTAGCCTGGGCAGGGTGGCCAGATCGAAGGTGGCGCGGCGCGGCAGGGCCCGATTGCGCGCCGTCGCCCTGATCGGCATCGACGGCTCGGGCAAGACGACGCAGGCGCACCGGCTCGCCGAGGCGCTCACCGCGGCGGGTCACCCCGCCACCTATCACCGCAACGCCGGCGGCCGCCGGTTCCTCGGCCGGGTGGCGCAGCGGCTCGGTCGCGCCGACGCCCAGCGTCTCCTCGGACGGACCGGGCTGCTGGCCGCGGAGTCCGTGCTGCGCTGGCTCGCCATCGCCGCCGCGCTGCTCGGTCACCTGCTGACCGGCCGGATCGCGGTGATGGACCGCTACTCCGTCTGCCAGTACGCGAGCATCCGGGCACATGGCGGGCGCCACTGGGAGCGGCTGGCCCGGCTCGGCTACCGGATGTTCCCCCGGCCGCAGGTGACGTTCCTGCTGTCGGTGGACCCGGCCGAGGCGTACCGGCGGATCGAGCGGCGCGGCACCGACCACGAGAGCATGGCCTACCTGACGGCGGCCGACCACGCGTACCGGACGCTGCCGGAGTACCCGACGTTCGTCCTGGTGGACGCGGGCCGCCCCGCCGACGAGGTGGCCCGGCAGATCCGGGGGCACCTCGACGGCTGGCTGGCGGCCGCCGGCCGGGCGACGCCGGCCGGGTCGGTCACGCCGGCGGAGCCGGTGCCGCCCCGGGCTGCCGACGGTGGGCCGGTGCCGCTGCGGGCGTGACGGCGGCTCAGGCGCGGCCGTACACCGGCACGCTGGCGCCGCTGGTCGGCGCCGACTCGGGGGAGGCGAGGAACCGGACGACGGGGGCGATCTCGGCCGGCGTGACCCAGCGGGAGTGGTCGGCGTCGGGCTGGGCGGCCCGGTTGGCCGGGGTGTCGATCACGCTCGGCAGGACGGTGTTGCACCGCACCCCGTCCGGCCGGTACTCCACCGCCACCGCGTTGGCGAACGCGAGCACCGCCGCCTTCGCGGTGGCGTAGGCCGCCGCACCGCGGAACGGGGCGACCGCCGCGCGGGACGAGACGCAGACCACGGCACCGCCGCCGGCGGCCACCAGGTGCGGCAGGGCGGCGGCGGTGACCAGCCAGGTCGGGCGCAAATTGAGGGTGAGCATGCGTTCCAGCTCCGCCACGGGGGTCTCGTGCACCCGGCCGCGGGCCGCGTACCCGCCGACGAGGTTGACCACCGCGCGCAGCGGCGCGGCCGCGTCGCCGGCCGCGACCTCGACCGCGTGCCGGACCTCCACCGGGTCGGTCAGGTCCGCCGTCAGCCGGACCACGTCGCCGGCCGCCGGGTCCGGCCCCGGCGCGGCCTCCCGCGACGGTACGACCACCCGCCAGCCCGCCTCGACGAAGGCGTCGGTGACCGCTCCGCCGAGCCCGCCGGTGCCTCCGGTGACCAGCACACTCCGATCCGCCATGCGCCACACGCTAGTGGCCCGCCCGGGGTCCCGGGGGCCGGGCCCCGACGGTACCGTCGTATCGACGCCCGTCCGGGCGGCCCACCGGCCTGTGCGGCCGGAGGAGTCGCCCTCCGGGCCTGGTCGGACGGCCGGTCCGGCGACACCGCCCGGCCGCCCGGCGGAGGCGCCGGCACCGGGTGCGTGGCACGCTGGGCCGCGAACGGCGTCCACCGGTCGGTGGTGTTTTCCCCGACACGAGCGGTGATGGTTGACGCTCACGCTTCATGAAAGTAAGTTTCATCCGTGGCGAAGAGTCCGAAGATTTCTGCGAGTCACGAGCCCGGTGGACTGATCGTCCACATCAGCGGGCTCCTGCCGTCGCTGTCCCCCGCGGAACAGCGGGTCGCCCGGCTGGTCGTGGCCGACCCGGCCGACGCGGCGCGCCGGACGATCACCGACCTCGCCACCGCCGCCGAGACCTCCGAGGCGACCGTCATCCGGTTCTGCCGGTCGGTGGGCATGGACGGCTACCCGCAGCTGCGGATCCGGCTCGCCGCCGAGGCCGCCCGCCGGGTCGAGCCACCGGACGCCCGCGTCGTCGGCGGTGACATCCCGC
The DNA here is from genome assembly GCF_012034245.1 of Micromonospora thermarum. Classification (GTDB taxonomy): domain Bacteria; phylum Actinomycetota; class Actinomycetes; order Mycobacteriales; family Micromonosporaceae; genus Micromonospora; species Micromonospora thermarum. The sequence goes on from NZ_JAATEO010000013.1 coordinate 69,059, forward strand.
CCGGGGCCGACCTGGCGCAGATCATCGCCACCATCGCCTTCAACGACGCCCGTGCCGTCGAGGAGACGGCCGAGCAACTGGACCCGGCGGTCTGCGAGCAGGTCGTCGAGGCGATCGCCGCCGCCGGCCGCATCGACGTCTACGGCGCCGGGGCCAGCGGCTTCGTCGCCTCCGACTTCCAGCAGAAGCTGCACCGCATCGGCCGCACCGCCTTCTACTTCCCGGACGTGCACACGGCCCTCACGTCGGCGGCGCTGCTCGGGCGCGGCGACGTCGCCGTCGGCATCTCGCACACCGGCACCACGTCGGACGTGATCGAGGTGCTGGAGCAGGCCCGTGCCCGCGGTGCCGCCACGGTGGCCCTGACCAACTTCCCCCGCTCGCCGATCACCGAGGTCGCCGACTTCGTCCTGACCACCGCCGCCCGCGAGACGACGTACCGCTCGGGTGCCATGGCCAGCCGGCTCGCGCAGCTCACCGTCGTCGACTGCCTCTTCGTCGGGGTGGCGGCGCGCAACCGCGCCCGGGCCCGCAAGGCGCTGGAGGTGACCGCCGAGGCGGTCCAGTCGCACCGGGTCGGCTCGGCCCGGAGGCGGGCATGACCGCGGTGGAGCCGGACGAGGTGGCCGATACGGCGCCGCCGGCGATCCTGGTCGGCGCGCCCACCGAGCGGCGCAACCCGCGCAGTGTCGACCTCGACCTCATGTCGACCCGGGACGTCCTCACGGTGATCAACGAGGCCGACCGGCGGGTGCCGTCGGCGGTCGCCGCCGTCCTCGACCGGATCGCCACCACCGTGGATCTGGCGGTGGCCGCGCTGCGTGCCGGCCGCCGGGTGCACTACTTCGGTGCCGGGACCTCGGGCCGCCTCGGCGTGCTCGACGTGGCGGAGCTCGCACCGACCTTCAACTCGCCCCGGCACTGGTTCTGCGCGCACCTCGCCGGCGGGACGGACGCGATGTGGCGGGCCGTGGAGAACGCCGAGGACGACGACCGGGGCGGCGCGGCCGAGGCGGCCGAATGTGTCGACGCCGGTGACGTCGTGGTCGGGCTCGCCGCGAGCGGGCGCACCCCGTACGTGCTGGGTGCGCTCGCCGCGGCGCGGGCCAAGGGGGCCTCGACCGTGCTGCTGTGCGCGAACCCGAAGGCCGAGGCCGCCCGGTCGGTGGACGTGTTCATCGGGGTGGACACCGGACCCGAGGTGGTCACCGGGTCGACCCGGATGAAGGCGGGCACCGCGCAGAAGCTGGTGTTGAACACGTTCTCGACGGCGGTGATGGTCCGTCTGGGCCGGGTCTACTCGAACCTCATGATCGACATGGTGGCGACCAACGCCAAACTCCGGGGCCGGATGATCTCGATCCTGATGGAGGCCACCGGGTGCAGCGAGGAGATCTCCCGGCGGGCGCTGCACGAGGCCGACGGTGACCTGAAGACCGCCCTGGTCTCCCTCGTGTCCGGGGCGGGCGTCAACGCCGCCCGGGCCGCTCTCGCCCGCTCCGAGCGCCACGTCCGCGACGCCCTCGCGCTGCTCGCGTCCTGACCCCGCGCCGGCCCGCGGGGCCCCGGGCATAGATCCGCCCTCCGGATTGTTCATCGGGGCGTGGGGTATTACCACGGGCGTGGATGAACCGACCGGTCCACCGACGCGTATCTGGCAGTGACCAGGATCGCAGCTCGGTGGTGACCCGGGTCGCTGTGCCCCTGGGCCGGGCAGTGCTGCCATGGACACAGGGGGACGGTGAACCGTCGATCCACCAGCCCGTACGTGGTGCCCGCCAGAGAGCCGGCACATGGGGTGCTGACAGCAAACATGGACCGTGCTCTCAGCTGATTATCAGGCATTCGTGACACTTTCGACTCACGACATGGAATCCCCGACGCGTCTCATCTGTTGTGTAGGTGTCAGCACCGACGGGCACAGCGGAAGTTACGGGGAGGGAGCTGACGGACGTGGCGATGGCAAGGAACCGGGCAACCGGCGCGAGCGAGGGGACCGTGGGCAACGTGGACAAGAACATCGGCATGCGGACCGACGAGGTCGCCGAGGAGCGCGACCTGGTCGGCGTCTACCTTCACGAGATCTCCCGGACGCCGCTGCTGGACGCCGCCACCGAGGTCGACCTCTCCAAGGCGATCGAGGCCGGCCTCTACGCCGAGCACCTGCTCGACGAGGACCGCGTCCCGGCCGGTGTCGAGCGGGAGGAACTCGAGCGGGTGGTCGCCGAGGGTGAGCGGGCCAAGGACCTGTTCATCCGGGCCAACCTGCGGCTGGTCGTATCGATCGCCCGGCGGTACGTCCGCTCCGGGATGCCCATGCTGGATCTGATCCAGGAGGGCAACACCGGTCTGGTCCGGGCCGTCGAGAAGTTCGACTACGAGCGCGGCTTCAAGTTCTCCACCTACGCGACCTGGTGGATCCGCCAGGCCATCAGCCGGGCGATCGCCCAGCAGGAGCGCACCGTGCGCCTGCCGGTGCACCTGGTGGAGGACGTCAACCGGATGCGCAACGTGGCCCGGCAGCTCACCCGCGAGCTGGGCAGCGACCCGGAGCCGGAGCAGATCGCGGCGGCGCTCGGCGTCACCGTCGAGCGGGTCAACGAGCTGGTGCGCTGGTCGCAGGACACCGTGTCGCTGGACACGCCGGTCGGCGACGACGGCGACACCAACCTCGGTGACCTGGTGGCCGACAGCGACGCACCGTCGCCGGAGGAGATCGTCCTCACCGGGCTGGAGCGGCAGCGCATCGAGGGCCTGCTCAACCACCTCGACGACCGGTCGGCCGGCATCATGCGGGCGCGGTACGGGCTCGAGGACGGCCGGGAGCACTCGCTCACCGAGGTGGCCTCGCGGTTCTCGCTCTCCCGGGAGCGGATCCGGCAGCTGGAGATCCAGGCTCTCGGCCGGCTGCGCGAGCTGGCCCGGGCCGAGGGGCTCCAGGCCGCCTGAGGCCGAGCGGCTCCCAGGCCGCCTGAGCTGGGCCGGAGGGCTCCAGACCAGGGGTGAACTGATAGGAATGACGAGGAACGGCCGGCGTCCGATAGGGGGACGCCGGCCGTTCCTCGTACCGGGACGGGATCAGCGGACCCGGCCGTAGCCCGCGATCGGCATGATGTCCATGTCGCGCTTGAGCACGTTGCGGCCGGCGCTGGGCGCGTCGATGATCTGGCCACCGCCGACGTACAGGGCCATGTGGCCGAGACCCTGGTAGAAGACCAGGTCACCGGGGCGGAGCTCGGCGCGGCTGATGTGCGCCACCACGCCCCACTGCATCCGGGTGTTGTGCGGCAACGACTTTCCGGCCGCGCGCCAGGCCGCCGAGGTCAGCCCCGAGCAGTCGTACCCGTCGGGGCCGTCCGCGCCCCACTGGTACGGCTTGCCCAGCGCGCCGTACGCGTAGCGGACCGCGACACCGGCGGACCCGGCGATCGCCGGTGCCTGCTGTGCGCTGTCCCGGCGTGCCGCCGGAGCCTCGGTGGCCCGCCCGTAGGCCTGCCGGCGCAGCTCGTACAGCGACGCCAGGTCGCGCTCGATCCGCTTGCGGGCGTTGGTCAGCTCCCGTGCCTGTGCCGCCTGCCGTTCCAGCGTGACGTCCAGGCGGGTCTTCTCCTCGACCAGGCGGCGCTGGTCGTTGGTGAACGCGGCGATCCGTTGCTGCCGCTCACGGGTCAGGTGACCGACGGTGGCGAGCCGGTCCACCAGCGACGAGGCGTCACCCGGGCGCAGCAGCGCGGCCGCGGTGCCGATGTCGCCGGTCTTGTACGCGGTCACGGCGAGCTCGCTGACGGCGGCGCGGCTCTGCTCCGCCTGCTGTTGCAGCGGCCCGATCCGCTCCTGTAATCGGGCCACCGTCTCCTTGTTCGCCTTGATCTGCTCGGCGAGGGCGTTGTACGCCTCCACGACGCGTTCCAGTTCCGCGGAGGCCCTCTCGATCCGCCGGGTCAACTCGGCGGGGGTCGGTTCGGCCCGGGCGGGCACGGCCGGTGCGACCAGTGCGGCCGACACCACCGCGACCGCGAGGGCGCGCAGCGCTTTCCGGATGGACGACAAGAGCGTGAGGCTCCTCTCCCACCACCACCAAGGGTGTGCTGAGGCCCCCGGCGGTGCCGGACCCGTGCCGTCCGGGTGGACGGCGGTCGACAGGGCCGGCCCGGACAAGGTAACCCGGGGCAGGAGTCGTCCGCAGTGGAAGCAGGGGCGAATGTTGCGAAACAGCAGTAAGTGAACGTGAGTGTCGTGACGGAACGTGGTTGACGCGCGGGACGGGTCGGACGACTTGTCCTGTCGGCCGGATGTGCCGTCTTCGTCGTTCTAGGCGGATGCTGTCGGTGCGTGGCGCGCTATGCCCGACAAGCCGGACTTGCCGGTCTCTATCCGGCGGCGGCCCTCCTCGGGGACGACCAGGGCCCCGACAAATCGATCCGGCTCCTGGCGGAGGGGCCACACAATGGGGCCCGGAACCGGGAGTCCCGCCGACCGGCAATACCGCCCACGGCGGGTGTCACCGACCCGGCCCCGAGCCGCGGGAGGACAGCCGTGGACCCGAACACCACCACACGACCGAAGTCGTCACCGACCAGCGCCAGCCGGCCGCGTTCCAGGCTGCTCTACGCCCGGCCCGGGATCGTCGTCACCGTCGACCGGTTCACCGTCGGCCGCAGCAGCTGGCCGGTGGCCGAACTCACCCACCTGCACACCACGCGCGGGCCGCACGACCGCGTCGCCGTCCGGGCCGTCGTCGTCACCGGCGGAATGGTCACCGGTGTCGGGCTGCTCCTGGGCTTCACCGGCGGCCTGCACCGGCTCACCGCCGGGGCGTACCTGACCCTGGGGGCGGTGTTCCTGCTGCCGGTGCTGCTGGCGCTCGCGGGCGACCGGTGGCGGCCGCCTGCGTACGAGCTGTGGGGCCGGCGCCGGGGCGTCGACGAACTGCTCTTCTCCAGCGACGACGAGCGGCAGTTCGGACAGGTCACCCGCGCGCTGCGCCGGGCCGTGGAGATGAACCGGTACGGCGGCTGGGAGGACCCACTCGCCTCCGTCGACCCGTGGCGGCCGGCGCGCTGACCGGTCAGCGGGTGGGCGCGCCGGCGACCGGCTCCGGGGTCGTCTCGGAGCGCTCGGTCACCCAGGTGCTCACCCGCCGCTCGGCGAAGAACGAGACGAACGGCACGGTGCCGGCCAGCATCACGAGGATCATGCGCTTCAGCGGCCAGCCCGCCCGCCGGGCCAGGTCGAACGTGGCCACCAGGTAGACCATGTAGAGGAAGCCGTGGGCCTGGCCCACCGTCTCCACCACGACCGGGTTGTCGAAGCCGTACTTCAGCGGCATGCCGATCACCACCAGCAGGATCAGCGCCACGCCGACGATCCAGGCGATCACGCGGTACCGGGTCAGGGCTGCGCCCACCGTCGTCCGTCCTTCCGACCCGGCGTCAGCCGGGGTAGTCGCCGGGCCGGGCGCCCGGGTTGTCGTTCAACCATCGCAGGTAGCGGTTGTACGCGGCGAGGTCCGCGTCCTCGCCGCCCGGCACGGGAGCCGCGGTGCGGGTGACCCGCACGGGTCGGCGTACCGCCGGACGCGTCGCGGCGGCCGGGGAATCCCCGGCCGGTCGCGGGTCGGCGGCGGCCGCCGGATCGTCGGACGGCCCGGCGGGGTCACGCAGCGCGTGCCGGACCTCCCGCCACCAGACGAAGACCACGAAGCCGGCGAAGACCGGCCACTCCACGGCGTAGCCCCAGCTGATCGCGTTGCCGCCGGCCGCGCGGCTGAGCTGCCACCACCCCAGGCCGAGGAAGGCCCCGACCAGCACGACCATGGCCACGTGGCGCACGATCCACGCCGGGGACCAGAGCCGCTTCATGGCATCGAGGGTACCGGGGCGGGAGACGGTCTCCGACGCGGTGTCGTAGTCGGGGCGGGTTTGGTGACACCCGGTGTGGGCAACCGTCTAGACGCCAGCCCAAACCAGACCAGGGGGGCGACGATGACCGGATCCGTACGACAGGACGATTTCCCGAGCCCGGAGCAGCGGATGCCCGAGTGGGACGGGGACCATGTGCACGACATGGCCAGCGGTGACGTGGACACCGACGGTGAGCTGCTCGGAATCGACCCCGCCGAGCTCGGCGACGACGACCTGATCCGCGAGATGCAGAGCCTGCACCGCACCCGGCTCGACACCCTGCGCCACGCCACCGACTCGGCGCTCGCGCACCACCTGCGGCGTACGGCCGAGCTGGAGACCGAGTACCTGGCCCGGCACCCGGGGCGGGAGGTCGACCCGAGCCGGCTGAGGGACGCCTGATGGCGTCCGCCGAGCGGGGGATGTCGGCGCCGCCGGAGGTGGTGTTCAACACGGCCACCGACCCGGCCCGGGCGTCGGCGTGGCTCCCCGAGCCGCTGCGCGGCGACGGGACGCCGGCCGAGCACGTCAGCGAGGAGGAGTTGACGGCCCGCTGGCGGGCCGCCGGGGACTGGACCGCCGAGCTCCGGGTTGATCCGGCCGACGCCGGTGGCGCCCGGACCCGGCTCGACCTGACCGGTGGCGCCGCCGCCGACCGGCTGGCCGACGAGGCCCTGGCGAGCCTCGCCCGCGAAGTGGCGGACAACCTCCAGGCCGGCTGAGACAGCCGGTCCCAGACCGGCTCAGCCGGTGCCCCGCGCCGGCCGGCCCCGGAGCCGACCGGCGCCAGTGCGGGCCGGCGGCGCCGGTCCGCGAAAACCAGTACCGAGGGAGACCGGGTGACCGACCTGAATGAGAAGGTGGCGCGACTGCGCCGGGCGTACGCGCCGCACGAGCACCGACCGCTTGGCGGCTATCTCGTGGCAATGGGCACGTACACCGGGGTGGCCGCGGCGATCGCGGCGGTGGTGAAGGGCACCGGCCGGCAGGTGCCGGAGCGTCCGGCGCCCTCCGACGTGGTGCTGCTGTCCATCGCCACGCACAAGCTCAGCCGGCTGCTGGCGAAGGACGCGGTGACGAGCCCGCTGCGGGCGCCGTTCACGCGGTACGAGCGGCCGATCGGCAGCGGCGAGGTGATGGAGGAGGTCCGCGACTCGGGCAGCCCGACCCGGCACGCGATTGGGGAGCTGTTGAGCTGCCCGTTCTGTCTGGCCGTGTGGGTGGCGACCGGGCTGACCGGCGGGCTGGTGCTGGCGCCCCGGCTGACCCGCCTCGTCGCCACCGCGCTCACCGCCGTGGCGGCGTCCGACTTCCTCCAGATGGCGTACGCCGTGGCGCAGCAGGCCGCCGAGGGCGACGACGAGGACTGAGTACGCGAAAGGGGGCCGGCGCGCCAGCGCGGGCCCCCTTTCCACGTTTACCGTCAGCTCTCCTCGCCGGACCAACCCCGCGGGGACTCCTCCTCGCGCTCGTCGGCGTCCTCGCCGGTGATGATGTTCCGGTCGACCGCCGTCGCGTCGTGTTCCCGGGCGAAGTCCGGCTCGGGCAGCGTGTCCCGGCCGCCCGCCGGTTGGCCGAGTGCCGCGAGCTTCTCGTGGCGCTCCTCGTGCTGCTCCTCGTGGTGGGACATGTCGGTCTCCTTCGCGTCGAGCTGGGGGCTGGGGGTGCGGTCCCGCCCGGACGGGGAGCGGGCCCCGCGTCAGGTGACCGAACCGCCGAGGAGGTCGGCCGCCTCGTCGACGGAGTACTCGCCCTGGGGCAGCGCCGCGATCCGGGTGAGCAGCTCCGCCGGCAGCTCCGCGGCGACGGCCCGCCGGTAGATGTCGCTCTGGCTGATCCGCTCCTGACCGCGGTAGAGGTCCTCGAGCAGGTCGTCGAGGCGCCGGACGGCCGACTCGGTGCCCGCTGCCTCGGTCACAGGTGGGTTATCGGTCACGCCGCCCACCTACCCGCCGCCGTTCCCCCCAAACGCCCCCACCCACCCCTGGGAGGGGTGGGTGGGACGCGGGACAGTCAGGGGAGGGCGGGGGTGCGGGTGGGGACGCGGCGGCGGGTGCGGACGGCGGCGGCCAGGTCGGTGAGGACCTGGTCGGTCGTGTCCCAGCCGAGGCAGGCGTCGGTGATGGACTGGCCGTAGGTGAGCTCGCGGGTCGGGTCCAGGTCCTGGCGGCCCGGGAGCAGGAAGCTCTCCAGCATCACGCCCACGATGCCGCGCTGCCCGGCCGCGAGCTGGGCGGCCACGTCGGCGGCGACCAGCGGCTGGTTGCGGTGGTCCTTGCCGCTGTTGGCGTGGCTGGCGTCGATGACCAGGCGCTCGGGCAGCCCCGCCGCGCGCAGCAGCTCCAGCGCGCCCGCCACCGACTCGGCGTCGTAGTTCGGCCGGCCGCCGCCGCCGCGCAGCACCAGGTGGCCGTCCGCGTTGCCCCGGGTGTGCATGATCGCCGGGGTGCCCGAGACGTCGATGCCGGGGAACACGTGCGGCACGCCGGCTGCCCGGATGGCGTCGACCGCCGTGGAGATGCTGCCGTCCGGGCGGTTCTTCATGCCGATCGGCATGGACAGGCCGGAGGCGAGCTGCCGGTGCACCTGGCTCTCGACCGTACGCGCGCCGATCGCACCCCAGGCCACCGTGTCCGCGATGTACTGCGGGGTGATCGGGTCGAGGAACTCGCAGCCCACCGGGAGCCCCAGCCGCAGCACGTCGAGCAGCAGCGCGCGGGCCTTCCGCAGGCCGGTGTTCACGTCGCCGGAGCCGTCCAGCCCGGGGTCGTTGATGAGGCCCTTCCAGCCCACCGTCGAACGCGGCTTCTCGAAGTACACGCGCATCACCACGAGCAGGTCGTCGGCGAGCCGTTCGGCGGCCTCGCGGAGCCGGTGGGCGTACTCGAGGGCGGCGGCCGGGTCGTGCACCGAGCACGGGCCGACCACCACCAGCAGGCGGTCGTCGGCGCGGTCCAGCACCCGGCCGACCGCGCGCCGGCCGGTGAGCACGGCCGAGGCCAGCTCGTCGTCCAGGGGCAGGTCGTGGTGCAGCAGTGCCGGGGTGGTCAGCGGCACCACGCGGTCGATCCGCTGATCGCTGACCCGGTCGGTCTCCGGGGTCGTCACGGTGGGCATCCTTCCGCCGACCGTGCCCGGGGCCGGTGCCCGGGACGAGCCGGCTGCTCGTACGCAAAAGGGCAGGAACGGAAGCTCCTGCCCGGCCGGCTCGTGTGCGGTGACGTCAGATCACGATGAGGTCACCGGCTGGCGAGCCGGCTGCCTAAACCATCGATACGACCGCGTCACGTCAGCCAGCGTACCCGATCCGACGGACGGGGCTCACCCCCTCGTCCGGTAAGCCTCGTCTCGTGTTCACCCCCGTCGATGCGACCGCCGGTAACGTCGGCGCTACCGCCAGCTGCTCCCACCCGGAGGTCTCCCGATGGACCGTCGTACTCTCCTGCGCGCCGGCGTCGCCGGCGGCGCCGCCGCCTTCTCCGGCAGCCTCTGGGCCGGCGCCGCGATGGCCGCCCCGGCCCAGCCCGGCGCCAGCCCCTACGGGCCGCTCCAGCCGGCCGACGCCCGGGGCATCCAGTTGCCCGCCGGCTTCACCAGCCGGATCGTCGCCCGGTCCCGGCAGGCCGTCGCCGGCACGTCGTACATCTGGCACGACGCGCCCGACGGCGGCGCCTGCTTCGCCGCCGGCACCGGCTGGATCTACGTCTCCAACTCCGAGATCAACCCCGGCGGCGGTGCGTCGGCGGTGCGGTTCAACTCCGACGGCAGCATCGCCTCGGCGTACCGGATCCTGTCGAACACCCGGCAGAACTGCGCGGGCGGTGCGACGCCGTGGGGGACCTGGCTCTCCTGCGAGGAGGTGAGCCTCGGGTACGTGTACGAGACGTACCCGCAGGGCGGCACGGCAGCGGTGCAGCGCCCGGCGATGGGCCGGTTCAAGCACGAGGCCGCCGCCTGTGATCCGGTCCGTGGGGTGATCTACCTGACCGAGGACGAGACCAGCGGCTGCTTCTACCGGTTCCGCCCGACCACCTGGGGCAACCTTTCCTCCGGCACGCTGGAGGTCCTGGTGGCCGGCACCGCCACCAGCGGGCCGGTGACCTGGGCGCGGGTGCCGGACCCGGACGGTTCGCCGACGTACACGCGCAACCAGGTCTCGGGGGCGAAGAAGTTCAACGGCGGCGAGGGTTGCTGGTACGCCGACGGGACCTGCTGGTTCACCACCAAGGGCGACAATCGGGTGTGGGCGTACGACGCGGTCAACCAGCGCATCGACCTCGCGTACGACGACTCACTCGTCTCCGGGACCGCGCCGCTGACCGGTGTGGACAACATCACCGGTGCCCGCTCCGGTGACCTCTTCGTCGCCGAGGACGGTGGCAACATGGAGATCAACATCATCACCCCCACCGAGGTGGTGGCCCCGTTCCTGCGGATCACCGGCCAGTCCTCGTCGGAGATCTGCGGCCCGGCGTTCTCGCCCGACGGCACCCGGTTCTACTTCTCGTCGCAGCGGGGCACGTCCGGCTCGTCCTCCGGCGGCATCACGTACGAGGTGCGCGGGCCGTTCCGCTCCTGACGGTCGGGCGTGAACCGGTCGCCGGCGCACCCGGCGGCCGGTTCCGTCCCGGGCCGCGCGTGCGTGAGCGCCGGTCGGGGTATGAGGGCCGGCATGAGTGACGAGCGAAGCGACCAGGAGCGGATCGAGTCCCGCGCGCACCTGCTGCCCGAGGAGTCGGCCGTCGGCAGCGACAACGCGGAGGCGCAGGCCGACGCGATCCTTGCCGATTCGGACATCCGGGAGGACCGGAACGTCGCGGAGGACACCGTCCTGGAGCACCGCACGTCTGATCAGACGGTCACCCGTAGCGAACCGCCGGACTGAACCCCGGCGCGTCCGAGCGGGTCGCGGCGGCCACGTCCGCCAGGCGGAGACCGACGTCCACCGACTCCGGGTCGGCCAGCGCCGCGCGGTGAGCCCGTCCACGACGAGGGCGGCGCGGTCCAGGGCGGCGGCAGGCGGCATGCCCCTCCCGGTACCCGACGGCCCGCCGTCGATACTGTCGCCCCGGCACCGCCCCACGGTGTTCCCCGCCGTCCCGGCGAGCCCGCCGCCGTCCCGGCGAGCCCGCCGCCGTCCCGGCGAGCCCGCCGCCGTCCCGGCGAGCCCGCCGCCGTCCGGGCGGGCCGCCGCCGACCTACCGGCGGGCCCGCCCCGTGTCGGCGCGTCACGTTTCCGCCGGCGAGATCGGATAGCGTCGTGCCATGCCCGACAGCGGTTACCCCTGGCCCATCGAGACGACCCGACTGGACAACGGCCTCCGCGTGGTGGTGAGCGAGGACCGCAGCGCCCCCGCCGTGGCGGTGAACCTCTGGTACGACGTCGGCTCCCGCCACGAGCCGGAGGGGCAGACCGGCTTCGCCCACCTCTTCGAGCACCTCATGTTCGAGGGCTCGGTCAACGTCGCCAAGACCGAGCACATGAAGCTCGTGCAGGGCTGCGGCGGGTCGCTCAACGCCACCACCAACCCGGACCGCACCAACTACTTCGAGACCGTCCCCGCCGAACACCTGGAGCTGGCGCTCTGGCTGGAGGCCGACCGGATGGGCGGGCTGGTCCCGGCGCTCACCCAGGAGACGCTGGACAACCAGCGGGACGTGGTGAAGAACGAGCGGCGGCAGCGCTACGAGAACGTCCCGTACGGCGACGCGTGGCTGCGCCTGCTGCCGCTGCTGTACCCGCCGCGGCACCCGTACCACCACGCGACGATCGGCTCGATGGCCGACCTGAACGCCGCCGACCTCGCCACGTTCCAGGCCTTCCACACGACGTACTACGCCCCGAACAACGCGGTGCTCACCGTGGTCGGTGACGCCTCCGCCGCCGAGGTTTTCGCCCTCGCCGAGAAGTACTTCGGCGCGATCCCGCCCCGGCCGGAGATCCCGCCCGCGCCGGACGGCCGGCACGTCCCGGCCACCGGCGAGCCGGCGGTGGAGCGGGTCGTCACCGACGTGCCCGCGCCCCGCGTGTACGTGGCGCACCGCACCCACGCCTTCGGCAGCCCCGGGTACGACGTCGTGACCGTGCTCGCCACCGTCCTCGGCAGCGGCCGGGGCAGCCGCCTCTACCAGCGGCTCGCCGAGGGTGAGCGGATCGCGCAGCCGGACCTGGTCGGGGCGTACGGGGTGGACCTCGCGCACGCTCCGGCGCCGCTGATCGCCACCGCCACCGCCCGGCCCGGCGTGACCGCCGAGCGGCTGGGCGCCGGGCTGGCCGAGGTGGTCGACGAGCTGGCCACGGTGCCGGTCACCGCCACCGAGCTGGACCGCGCCAAGGCCCTGCTGAGCACCGCCTGGTGGCGCCAGATGTCCAGCGTGGAGGGCCGGGCGGACGTGCTCGGCCGGTACGCCACCCAGTTCGGCGACCCGAGGAAGGCCGCCGAACGGCTGCCGGCCTGGCTGGCGGTGACCGCCGAGCAGATCGCGGAGGTCGCCGCCGACGTGCTCGCCGGTCCCGACCGGGTGACCCTGACCTACGTGTCCGAGGAGACGTCATGACGCTGATCACCACCCGTCCCGGCGCGGGAGCCGCCCGCCCGTACCGGTTCCCCCAGGTGGTCCGGCGCGGCGTGGCCGGTGGGCAGGTGGTCGCCGCGCACCTGCCGGGGCAGACCCTCGCCGTCGCCCTGCTGCTGCTCGACGCCGGCGCCGGCCGCGAACCGGGCGGCAAGGAGGGGCTCGGCGCGGTGCTCGCCAAGGCCCTGGAGGAAGGGACGGCCCAGCGCGACGCGACCGCGTACGCCCTGGCGATCGAGGCGCTCGGCACCGAGCTGGTGACCGGGCTGGACTGGGACTCGTTCCAGGTGAGCGTGCAGGTGCCGGTGGACCGGCTGCCCGCCGCGGTGGAGCTGCTCGCCGAGGCGGTGCGGACCCCACGGCTGGACCCGGACGACGTCCGCCGGGTCCGCGACGACGAGGCCACCGCGCTGCGGATGGACTGGGCGAACCCGGGCCCACGCGCGGACGCGGCGCTGCGGGCCGACCTGTTCGGCGGGGAGAACCGCTGGGGCCGCCCCCTCTACGGCGACCCGGACTCGGTCGCGGCGCTGGACGTCGAGGACGTCCGGGTCTTCCACTCGGAGTGGTTCATCCGGCCGGGCACCCTGGTCGTCGCCGGTGACCTGGACCGGCTCGACCTGGACGCGCTCGGCGCCGCCGCCTTCGCCGGCACCGGTGGTGGCCCGGTGGACCGGGGCGGTCCGATCCCGGTGGTCCCGCGCGACGGCCGCCGGATCGTCCTCGTCGACCGGCCGGGCTCGGTGCAGTCGACGCTGCGGCTCGGGCATCCGTCACCGCACCGCGCCCACCCCGACCACGTGCCGACGACCCTCGCCGGCACCGTGCTCGGCGGCGCGTTCACCTCCCGGCTCAACCACCTGATCCGCGAGGTGCGTGGCTACACGTACGGCATCCGGGGTGACTTCGCGGCGTCCCGCCGGTTCGGGCGGTTCGCGGTCGCCTCCGGGGTGCAGACGGCGGTGACCGCGCCGGCGCTGGTGGAGGCGGTCGGCGAGATCACCCGTACCCAGGAGACCGGGGTGACCGAGGAGGAGCTGGCGGTCGCGCGGTCCTGGCGGGCCGGTCAGCTCTCGGTCGAGTTGCAGACCCCGCGCGCCATCGCCTCGGCACTGGCCACCCTGGTCGTCCACGACCTGCCCGACGACTACCACGCCCGGCTGCGCGAGGAGTTGCTGGCCGCGGACGTCGACCGGGTCTCGACGGCCGCCGCCACCCACCTCCACCCCGGGTCGCTGACGCTGGTGATCGAGGGCGACGCGGCCCTCATCCGCGACGACCTCGTGGCGACCGGCCTGGGGGAGATCGTCACGACAACCCCGTGACCGCGCCGGGGGCGCGGCCGCGCAGGCACCCCCAAGATCCGCGCACGTTCAGGGAAAGAGTGCCCATTCCGCGCCTCGCGCCCGGAGCCCACTCTTTCCGTGAAATTGCGGCCACTTCGGCGGCGGCCGGTGTGATGTCGGTCGCGTCCCCGGGCAGGGGAGCGGGTTCCGGTGCGGGGCGGTGTGGGCCCGGGTGGTCGGCGATGCTGCGGTCAGGTGGGCCCGGTGCCCGCGATTTTCCGGTGCGCCGGGTCGATCGGCGGTGGGGTTGCCGGGTCGGCGGTGCCGCCCTGACCAGGCCAGGGGGCCTCGCGGGCGGTGTGACGGTGGCCCGGGCGGTGGGAAAGCGTTCCCGGTCGGCCCGCTCCCCTGGGTAGCCTCGCGGTCATGAGGATCGGCATTGTGGGGGCCACCGGCCAGGTCGGTGGCGTGATGCGGCAGGTGCTGGCGGAGCGGGAGTTCCCGGCGGAGCAGGTGCGGCTGTTCGCCTCGGCGCGGTCGGCGGGGCGCACCCTGCCGTGGCGGGGCGGGGAGGTGACCGTGGAGGACGCGGCCACCGCCGACTACTCCGGGCTGGACATCGTCCTCTTCTCGGCCGGCAAGGGCACCGCCAAGGAACTCGCCCCCCGGGTCGCGGCGGCCGGCGCGGTCGTCATCGACAACTCGTCGGCGTTCCGGATGGACCCGGAGGTGCCGCTGGTCGTCGCCGAGGTCAACCCGCACGCCGCGGCCGACCGCCCCAAGGGCATCATCGCGAACCCCAACTGCACCACGATGGCCGCCATGCCGGTGCTGCGTCCGCTGCACGCCGAGGCGCAGCTCGTCGGCCTCGTCGTGTCGACGTACCAGGCCGTCTCCGGTGCCGGCCTGTCCGGCGTCGCCGAGCTGGACGAGCAGGTCCGCAAGGTCGTCGAGCAGGCCAGCGGCCTCACCTTCGACGGCGCCGCCGTGGAGTTCCCGGCGCCGCGCTCGTTCGCCCGCCCGATCGCGTTCAACGTGCTCCCGCTCGCCGGGGCGATCGTCGACGACGGCTCCGACGAGACCGACGAGGAGCAGAAGCTGCGCAACGAGAGCCGCAAGATCCTCGAAATTCCCGGGCTGAAGGTCTCCGGCACCTGCGTCCGGGTGCCCGTCTTCACCGGCCACTCGCTCCAGATCAACGCCCGGTTCGCCCGGCCCATCACCCCGCAGCGCGCCCGCGAGCTGCTCGACGGCGCGCCCGGCGTCGCGCTCTCCGACGTGCCCACGCCGCTCCAGGCCGCCGGCCAGGACCCGACGTACGTGGGGCGGATCCGGGCCGACGAGACCGTGGAGCACGGCCTCGCCCTCTTCTGCTCCAACGACAACCTCCGCAAGGGCGCCGCGCTCAACGCGGTGCAGCTCGCCGAGCTGGTCGCCGCCGAGCGCCGCTAGGATCGCCGGCCCGTCACCGTTCGCCACGGCGGGCGGTGACGGGCTCGGGGCGCATCTCGCGCCAGCCGTCACGCAGCCGCACCGGGCGGTCGAGCGGCTGCCAGAAGCACCAACTGTTGCCGCCCGGGTCGCGGACCAGGTAGGTCCGCGCGGAGTAGTCCTTCGGCGTGAGCCCCGTCCCGACGGCGAAGCGGCGGCGCAGGCCGGCCGGTGTCAGGCCGAGCCGGTCCGCCACGTCGGCCACCGCCATCCCACGGTCGAGGGCGGCTGCCGCGGCGGGCACCGCCGGATCGTTGCCCGGCCCGCGGTCCAGCCGCCGGGCCAGCGTCCGGCGCAGCTCCCACAGGGCCGCGCGCGGCCCGCCGGCCGCCAGCAGCCGTGCGCGCAGGGTCACGGCCGCGCGGCCCCAGAGCGCCGCCAGCTCCACGACCGGATCGTCGAGCGCCGTCGCGGGCACGCCGAGCACGGGATGCGCGCCGCCCGGCCGGAACGGCACGCAGATCACCGTCCGTTGGTCGGCGGTGTCGACGGTGACCGGGCCGGGAGTGGCCGCGCAGACCACGGTGCCGCCGCGCCGGTGTTCCCGCCCGTCGGCGTCGTACCACCGGACCTCGTCGGCTGCGAGGTTGACCACCAGCTGCATCCCGCCGGTGGGCAGCCGCCGCTCCCGACCCGCCGGCAGGTCGGTCGCCCACCAGCCGATTCCGGCGAGGTACGGGGCGAGCGCCCCGCCGGGCGGCACCAGTTCCCGCGGCACCTCCGCATCCTCCCACCGCCGGACGACGCCGGCGATCCGTTCGCGTGCTTGGATGGGTGGTGACTCGACTTGGGAGGGTGCGTGTCCGACGACCGGAGCCAAGCGGCACTGACCGATCTCATCGCTGCCGGCCGGCTGGGCGTGCTGGCGACACTCAAGCGGCACGGGCCGCCCCAGCTGTCCACTGTGATCTATTCGTACGACCGCCCGGGCAACGTCATCCGGGTGTCGGTCACCGACGGCCGGGCCAAGACCGCCAACCTGCGCCGGGACCCCCGCGCGAGCTTCCACGTCAGCAGTGGGGACGGCTGGGCGTACGCGGTGGCGGAGGCGCGCGCCGAGCTGACCCCGGTGGCGGAGCGCCCGGACGACCCGACCGTCGAGGAACTGGTCGCGCTCTACCGTGCGATCGGAGGCGAACACCCCGACTGGGACGACTACCGCCGCGCCATGGTCGCGGAGCGCCGGCTGGTGCTGCGACTGCACGTCGAGCGCGTCTACGGCCTGCCCCCGCGCGGCTGACCGCCCCTCCCGTCACCCCCCGGCCCGAGCCGCGTTACCTGCCGTGCGGCCGCGGGTAGACGGCGGTGCCGACACCGAGAGGGGAGCACCATGACAACGGTCGGAGAGTTCATGACGACCCGGTTGGTGACCATGGACGGCAACGACACGCTCGTCGCGGCGGCGCAGGAGATGCGGGACAGCGCGATCGGGGACGTCGTGGTGACCGACGGTGACAACGTGGTCGGCATCGTGACGGACCGCGACATCACCGTCCGTGCCGTGGCGGAGAACATGAACCCTGCCTCGACCCAGCTGAACCAGATCACCACCAAGGACGTCGTCACGGTCAGCCAGTACGACGACGCCGTGGCCGCGGCCGACCTGATGCGGACGTACGCAGTGCGCCGCCTGCCGGTGGTCGACGACGGGCGGCTGGTCGGCCTGGTGTCGATGGGTGACCTGGCGGTGGAGCGCGAACCCCAGTCCGTGCTTGCCGACATCAGCGCCGACGACCCGAACAACTGACGTCCGCCGCGGACACGCCGGCCCCCGCAGCATGGGGGCCGGTGTCACGGCGTGTCGACGTGGACCCGGGCACCGGTCGCGCCCCGGGCGCCGGCGACGAGGGCGGCCTCGGCGTCGAGCTGGCCCCGTACCGGGCGGACAGCCGGCCGGCGAACGGGCTCACCGTGATCTCCAGCGTGCCCCGGCCGGCCTGTTTCGCCCGCCACGTCCCCGCGACGTCGCCGTCCACGAGGAACGCCCCCGGGTTGCCGATGATCCGCCACACCTGCGCCTGGTGGGCCTTCTCGGGCACGAGCACCCCGCGGTCGCGGGCCGCGAGGAACGGGTCGCCCGGGGGCAGCAGCCGCACGCCGGGCAGGGGCTCGGCGGACCGCAGCGCGGGCACGTCCTCCGGTGCCAACCATGCTCGTCGGCCGTCGACGCGCACCTCCGCCAGCTCCGTCGGCCACACCGACCGCAGCTCGCCCGCCGAGGTGCCCAGGAAGCCGGCGACGTCGGCCGGGGTGGCCGGGCCGAGCAGCCGCAGGTACGCCCGGACCAGGGCCGTCGTGCCCTCGGCCACCACCGGCGGGCCGGGCCACCCGGGCATCGGCGCCAGGGTGGTGGACCGCCCGGCGACCGCCAGGCGGACGCCGCCGGCCAGGCCCGCCTGCTGGAAGAGCGATCCGGAGATGTGCCGCGCCGCACACGCCCTGCAGTCGTACGTCAGCTCGGCCGGCACCCGGTCACTGAGCGCCCGGCTCACCTCGCCCTTGGGCATGGGCACGGTGACCACCTCGGCGAACGCGGCGGCCGCGGCGGTGAACGCGGCGATGCCCAGCGCGGCACCCGCGCGGATCTGCGCCGCGTGGCGTCAGGGTCGGACAGCGGCCAGAGAGCGGCGGCGAGCGACGGCAGTTCCGCGCGACGGTGCAGGTGCGGTGCGCCGCGCATCGACCAGACCAGCTCCAGCCGGTCGTCCTCCGGCGGCACCCCGCGGACGGCGAGCGCGAGCCGGGCCGACCCGTACGGTGTGTCCTGCACGCCCAGCCCCGCCACCGCCAGGTCGGCCGCCTGGCCACCCGGTCGGTCCAGCTCCTGGGCAGCGGCCCGGTAGCCCAGGATCCGCCGGCGGTCGACCGCTGTCATCGCACCCCTCCGTCGTCGGCAGGCTACCGCCGCCGTCCGACGCTTCCACCCGCCGACTCACCCGATCCGGGCTAGGTTGACCACGCCGCGGACGGGGACCCGTGTCCGGACGTCGAGTCACCGACCGGGCGGGAGCCGTCGCCCCGGTCGGTGGGGGACACGACCGACGGGGAGGAGAGGACCCGATGGCGGACGCGACCACGCGGTTCTTCGAGGATCTCGACCGGAGGGGGTACGAACCCCTGCTGGCGAAGACCTCGGGGACCCTGCGTTTCGATCTGCAAGAGGGAGCGCACACGCACCACTGGATGGTCCGGATCGACCGGGGGAACCTGCGGGTCACCCAGGAGGACCGGGAGGCGGACACGGTCGTCGGAGTCAGCCCGGCACTGTTCGAGGACCTCGCCGCCGGTCGGGAGCACGGGATCGCGGCCATCCTGCGCGGGGACGTGACGGTCTCCGGAGACCCACGGCTGATCGTCCAGGTCGAGCGGCTCTTCCCCGGCGATCCCCACTCCCGTGGTCCGCGACGGTTCTTCCACAGGGAGGTG
Source organism: Micromonospora thermarum (assembly GCF_012034245.1). GTDB lineage: Bacteria > Actinomycetota > Actinomycetes > Mycobacteriales > Micromonosporaceae > Micromonospora > Micromonospora thermarum. Next base: position 87,741 of record NZ_JAATEO010000013.1, read on the forward strand.
GACTGATGTCGAAGAGCAACCACATCCGGATCCTGGACGGCAACACCTTCGTGGTCTCCGAGGACACCGGCGACATCGAGGCGACGCCGAGCGAACCGACAGGGCTCTTCTCCCTCGACACGCGGTTCCTGTCGACCTGGGTGCTGACCGTCAACGGGGAGCGGCTCAACCCGCTCTCGTACGACGACCTCCAGTACTACGAGGCGCGGTTCTTCCTGGTGCCGGGACTGGCGACGCACTACATCGACGCCAAGCTGTCGATCATCCGGGAACGGGCGGTGGGAGGCAGCTTCCGGGAGACGATCACGATCCTCAACCACGACGAGAAGCCGGTCGACCTGGAACTCCGGATGGACGTCGCGTCCGACTTCGCCGACCTGTTCCAGGTCAAGGACGAGATCCTCAACAAGAAGGGCGAGATCTACGCCGAGGTCGAGCCGGACCGGCTGCGGCTGGGCTACCGGCGTGGCAGCTTCAAGCGGGAGACGGTGATCGCGTCGTCCGTGCCGGCCCGGTACGACAAGGGCGGCTTCGGGTACACCGTCCATCTCGAACCCAACGAGCAGTGGACGGCCCGGATCGACGTGCAGACCCACGCGATCGGCCCGGGGGGTCGGGACCTGCGGATGGGTGTGCGCTCCCACGGCACGGAGCGGCTCGCCCTCCAGCAGGATCTGGAGGAGTGGATCGCGAACGCGCCGAAGGTCAACACCGAGCACGAGGACCTGGCCACGACGTACCGGCGCTGTCTCGTGGACCTGGCGGCGCTGCGCTTCTCGCCGCTGTCCCTGGGCGGGGCGACGCTGCCGGCGGCCGGCCTGCCGTGGTTCATGACGATGTTCGGCCGGGACAGCATCCTGACCTGCCTGCAGGTGCTGCCGTTCACGCCGGAGCTGTCGAAGACGACGCTGCGCATCCTCGCCGCCCTCCAGGGCACCCGGTTCGACGACTTCCGGGACGAGGACCCGGGCCGGATCCTGCACGAGATGCGGTACGGCGAGACCGCCGCCTTCGAGGAGCAGCCGCACTCGCCGTACTACGGTTCGGTGGACGCGACGCCGCTGTTCATCGTGCTGCTCGACGAGTACGAGAAGTGGAGCGGCGACGCCGCGCTGGTCAAGGAACTGGAGGCCGAGTGCCGGGCGGCCCTGAAGTGGATCGACGACTACGCCGACCTGGTCGGCAACGGCTACATCTGGTACGAGCGGCGCAACGCCGACACGGGCCTGGAGAACCAGTGCTGGAAGGACTCCTGGGACTCGATCTCGTACCGCGACGGCAAGCTGCCCCCGTTCCCGCGGGCGACCTGCGAGGTGCAGGGGTACGCGTACGACGCGAAGGTCCGCGCCGCCCGGCTGGCCCGCGAGTTCTGGGGCGACCCGGAGTTCGCCGACCGGCTGGAGAGGGAGGCGGCCGCCCTGAAGGAGCGGTTCAACCACGACTGGTGGGTGGCGGACGGCGAGTACTACGCGCTCGCGCTGGACCCGGACGGCCGGCAGTGTGACGTGCTCAGCTCCAACATCGGCCACCTGCTGTGGAGCGGCATCGTCGACGCCGACCGGGCCGAGAAGATCGCCCACCACCTGGTCGGGCCGCGGCTCTTCTCCGGCTGGGGCGTGCGGACGCTCGCCGAGGGCGAGGTCCGCTACAACCCGATCGGCTACCACAACGGCACGATCTGGCCGTTCGAGAACTCCTTCATCGCCTGGGGCCTGCGCAACTACGGTTTCGCCGAGGAGGCGGCGACGATCGCCAGCGGCATCCTCGACGCGGCCCGGTACTTCGACGGCCGGCTGCCGGAGGCCTTCGGCGGCTACCCGCGGGACCTGACCAAGTTCCCGGTGGAGTACCCCACGGCGTGCAGCCCGCAGGCCTGGTCCACCGGGGCGCCGCTGCTGCTCCTGCGGACGATGCTCGGCCTGGAGCCGCACGAGGGCCACCTGGCTGTCGAGCCCCGCCTGCCGGCGGGCATGGGCCGGATCGAGGTGCTGGACATCCCGGGCCGCTGGGGCCGGGTGGACGCGTTCGCCCGCGGCCGCCTCGACCTGCATCAGCTCGCGGTCTGACGTGTGCGGAGGGCCCCGTCCCGGCGTTCGACGTCGGGACGGGGCCCTCGCCGACCCGGGGAACTCCCCGGCCCTCCGCCCTACGGTTGCGTAACTTACTCGGGGTAAAGTCACCGGATGCCGGAGCTCGTGTACCCGCCCGTGATCGCCGCCGCAAAGACGATGTTCCGGGTCCTCGACCTGAAGATCAGGATCGAGGGCGCCCACCATGTCCCGCGTACCGGCGGGGCCGTGCTGGCCAGCAACCACGTCAGCTACCTGGACTTCATCTTCTGCGGGCTCGGCGCGCACGAGTCGAAGCGCCTGGTCCGGTTCATGGCGAAGAAGTCGGTCTTCACGCACAAGGTCTCCGGGCCGCTCATGCGCGGGATGCGGCACATCCCGGTGGACCGGCGGGCCGGCGCCGGCTCGTACGCCGCGGCGGTCAGCGCGCTGAAGCGCGGTGAGGTGGTCGGCGTCTTCCCGGAGGCCACGATCAGCCGCTCGTTCACGGTCAAGGACCTCAAGAGCGGGTCCACCCGGATGGCCCGCGACGCCGGCGTGCCGGTGCTGCCGGTGGCGCTGTGGGGCACCCAGCGGCTCTGGACGAAGGGCCGCCCGCGCACCCTGACCAGGCGGCACACCCCGATCACCATCCTCGTGGGGGAGCCGATGGACCCGGCCGGCTACCCCGACGCCAACGTGATGGCCGACGACCTCAAGACCCGGCTGGCCGCCCTGGTCGACCGTGCGCAGCGCGAGTACCCGGACCGCCCGTCGGGCCCCGACGACACCTGGTGGCTCCCCGCCCACCTCGGCGGCACCGCCCCGACCCCTGAGCAGGCTGCCACCCTCGACCGCGCCTGACCCTTCTGCGCGATCTTGCACTTCCGGCCCGGGCGTACCGCCACGAATGCCGCGTAACGAGGGCCGAAACTGCAAGATCGCGGGGGAGGGGGCGGGGAGGGCGCGTGGCCGGATCGGTCCGGTGTCGGGCGGGATGGTGTCTCGTGCCGGCCGGCTGCGCGGGGGCAGAGTCAGGTCATGAGCAGGGCGGCACTCGTCGTCATCGACGTGCAGGAGTCCTTCCGGCAGCGCGACATCTGGGCGTACGCCTCGCAGCCGGACATCGTCGGCCAGGTCGACCGGCTGGTCACCGCCGCCCGGCGACGCGGCGACCTGGTGGTCTGGGTCCTGCACGCCGAGCCCGGCAGCGGCGGCGTCTTCGACCCGGCCAACGGCCACGTGCGGCTGATCGACGGTCTCACCCCCGTCGCGGGAGAGCCGACGCTGGTCAAGACGTCGCACAACGCCTTCACCACGACCAACCTCCAGCAACTGCTGACCTTCGCCGGCATCCGCGAGATCACCGTGTGCGGCATCCGCACCGAGCAGTGCGTGGAGACCACCGCCCGGGTCGGCTGCGACCTCGGCTACGAGATGACGTTCGTGACCGACGCGACCGTCACCTTCCCGACGCCGCACCGGGACCTGCCGGCGACCGCCACCCTCGCCGAGATCCTCGCCGACCCGCGCACCCTGTCGGTCGGGGAGATGACCGCCCGTACCGAGTACGCGCTCGCCGGCCGCTTCGCCACCGTCCGTACCGTCGAGGAGGTCACCGGCACGGACCGGGCCGCCGCCGGCGACGGGACCGGCGTGGGTGCGGCGCAGCCCGAACCCGCCGGCGTGCGAGGCTGACCGGATGGCCCGGGTCGTCTTCCTGCTCGTCCCGCAGGTGCACCTGCTGGACCTCGCCGGGCCGGCCCAGGTCTTCTCCACCGCCGCCGACCTCGGGTACGACTACCAGCTGCACTACGTCGCCGACCGCGAGGTGGTGCCGACCGTGCAGGGCGTACCGCTGGTGGCCGGGCGCGAGTGGCCCGAGCTGACCCGCGACGACCTGGTGGTCGTACCCGGATGGCGGCCCCGCGCGCACGGCCCGGAGGGACCGGTCGGCCCGGACGACCTGCGGCGCCTGGCGGACCACCACGCGGCCGGCGGCACCGTGGCCAGCGTGTGCGCCGGGGCGTACGCCCTGGGGCGCGCCGGCCTGCTCGACGGCCGGCGCTGCACCACCCACCACGAGGTGCAGGACGACCTGGCCCGCCGCCACCCGGCGGCGCGGGTGGTCCGCGACGTGCTCTACGTGGTGGACGACCGGGTGGTCACCTCGGCCGGCATCGCCAGCGGCATCGACGTGGCGCTGCATCTGATGGCCACCCGGCACGGGCCTGCCGCGGCCGCCCGCATCGCCCGCGTCCTGGTGGTGTACGCCCGCCGCAACGGCCACGAACAGCAGGCCAGCGCGATGATGCGGCACCGGTCGCACCTCTCGGACGCGGTGCACCGGGCGCAGGATCTGAACGACGCCCGGTACGACCGGCCGCTGCCGCTCGCCGACCTCTGCGCCGAGGTGGGGGTGGCCGAGCGGACCCTCACCCGGCTGTTCCGGCAGACCACCGGCCTGACCCCGCTCGGCTATCAGCAGCTCCTGCGGGTCGAGCGCGCGGAACACCTGATCGGGCACGGGGCGACCGTCGAGGCGGCGGCACACGCGGTCGGGTTCACCGATGCCCGGATGCTGCGCCGGCTGCGGGCCCGGGCCACACCCACTCGGACCGGTCCCGCCGGTAGTAGTCGTCCCGGGAGCGGAACTCCACCGGCAGCGATCCGGGCAGGGTGACCCGCCCCTCGCCGGTGAGCGGGCCGGCGTTGGCGCGCAGCGCCAGCACGTCCCGCTCGGGCGGGGACAGGTCCACCAGCTCCGGGTGGGCCAGCCGGAACGCGGCCACCGCCCGGCGGATCTGCCGGGCCAGGTCGACGACCCCCTCCAGGGCGCCGAGGGCGAGCGCCGGCTGGTGGATCGTCCGCAGCGCGTCACAGACGACCAGCACCTGCCCCGGCCGTCCGGAGCCGGACGGCGCCATCTCCAACCGGGACGGCCACTGCCAGCGGATCTGCCCGCTGACCAGGCCCGGCACCCGCACCCCGCGCCGGTGGCGGCGCTCACCCGCGCCACCGTCCACCACCGACAGTTGCGAGCCCGTCCCGGCGTACGCGAGCCGCCGGTCGGTGACCGTCACCGCCACCGTCGCCGGCAACGTCCAGCGCCGCCAGGCCTCGGTCGGGCCCAGCAGGTAGCCCGCCGCGTGCAGCCGGTACCGCCCGAGCACCCGCTCGCCGGGCTCGGGGACCAGCTCGTGCCGCCGGTCCAGCACCGGCCCGGCATCGTCCGCCGCGTCGAAGCGGTGCGGGGCGATGAAGAAGGGGGACGCGTCATCGTGCATCGTCACGACCTCTCGTGCAGACGGCGATGGGGCGGCCGGATCACCCCTTGTTCACCGTGCAGCCTCGCCGACCTCCACCACCAGTGTCATGACGCCCGTTAGGGGGTCGGCCGGTCGGACCACGCCTGCGACCGGTAGGTGCCGATCTCTTCCGGCCGGATGAGGCCGTCCTCGATCGCGCGGGCGAGCAGGGCGGCCTTCGTGGCGGCCGGCCGCCCCGCCCGGGTGTACTTGATCCGCGCCCGGTCGACGTACTGCTTGACCGTGTGTTCACTGATGCGCATCCGTCGGGCCACCGACGCCTTCGACATCGACTGGAACCACAGCAGCAGCGCCTCCCGCTCCTTGTCGGACAGCACCGGCCGGTCCGGGCGGGGGTCGCCGACCAACGCGCCGGCCAGCGCCGGCGACACGTACGGCCGGTCGCTCGCGGCGGCCAGCACCGTCGCCACGCAGTGCTCCCGTCCCTCGTGCTTGGCGAGGAACGCGACCGCTCCGGCGTCCAGCGCCGCGAGCATCGTCGCCGGGTCGGTGTGTTCGGAGTAGACGACCACCCGCCAGCCCGCCGCGGCCAGCTCGGCGAGCTTCTCCAGCGCCATCCGGCCGTGCAGCCGCAGGTCCAGCAGGACGACGTCGGCGTGCGGCGCCTCGCGCAGCACCTCGTCCGGGTCGTCCCCGGTGGCGACCACCTCCAGGCGCGGCTCGCTGGCCAGCCACGCCCGCACCCCGTCCACGACCACCGGGTGGTCGTCGACGATCGCCACCCCGACCGGCCGTTGCGCGCTCACCGCCGCCACCGGGTCTGCGTCCATCTAATCTCCCCGTCCCGTTCGTCGAGGTGCTCCACTCGGCCGCCACCGCCGTCCGGCACCGGATCACCGGCGTCGGACGACGGCGACCTGTCGTCGGAGGGCGGAGGGTCGGCGTGCTCGCCGTCCCGGGTGACGAGGCTGACCGCCACCTCGTCCGGCCCGGCCACGACGGTCAGCCGGGCCCAGTCCCGGGCCTCGGCCAGGGTCTCGGTCGGCGGGTCGGCCAGTCGGCGGCGGATCTCCACCGGCAGCGGCGGCGGCGTGCCGATGGTCACCAGGTCGATCGGAAGGCCGTTCCGCTCGGCCAGGTCGGCCGCCGCCCGCAGCTCGTGCAACAGCGGGTCGGGCACGTCGTCGGATTCGGCGATGAGCCGGCGCAGCCGCGCCGCCGCCAGCACGCACCGGCGCTGCACGTCCGCGTCCCTCGGGTCGGCCCGGCCACCGGCCAGCTCGGCGAGGACCTCCCGGGCGGCGGCGCCGGCCAGGGCGAGCCGTTCCCGCCGCTCGCGCCGGGCCAGCTCGGCCGCCTCGCGTTCGGCCACCAGGGCGTACGCCGCGGCCGCCGTCGCGGCCCGCTGTCGGGCCAGCGCGGCGATCGCCGCGCCACCGGCGAACACGGCGACCGGCAGCGAGGACGTGCCGTACACGTACATCACGCAGCGCGCCAGGTCGGCGGGGGTGGTCGCGCCGTACCCGAGGACGGCCACCAGCGCGATCGTCGAGTGGGCGGTGAGCAGGAACAGCAGCCCCACCAGCCGGCGCCCCCACAGGACCAGCACGAAGAACCAGGCGATGGTGCCCCACACCCAGTTCGCGGCGGTGAAGAGCTGCCGCTCGCCCACGGCAGCGAAGACGACCACGTCGACGGCCAGCAACGTCCCCGCCAGCGGCCAGGCCGGCAGCGGGGAGCCGCGCAGCAGGCCCGCCCCCGCGACGCCGCCGAGAGCCGCGACCAGCAGCCAACCGCCGAGCACCACCGCCGGTGCCGCCAGGTCCGCGCGGGCCGACAGCACCGCCGGCAGGCCGATCGCCGTGTGCCACGCCAGCGCGATCACCACCACGACGATCCGCGCGCCGCGGTCGGAGGCGCGGGCCACCGCGGCCGCCGCGTCCGCGCCGGTCCGGCTCTCCCCGGGGGTACGCGGTACGGGCACCGCCGTGACCGGCGGCACCGTCAGCTCAGTCGACATCGGACCACTCCAGCCGGATCCGCGTGCCCGCCCCGGGGCGGGAGTCGACCGCGGCCCGCCCGCCGACAGCGGCCATCCGGCCGTGGACCGACTCGCGCAGCCCGTACCGGTGGGCCGGCACCGTCGCCGGATCGAAGCCGGGACCGTCGTCGGCCACCTCGACCACGACGGTGCGGCCGGCCCGGGTCAGGCGCAGTGCGGCCGTCGCACCCGGCGCGTGCCGGACCACGTTGGACAGTGCCGCGTACGTGCTCTCGGCGAGGGCCTCGGCGGCGGCCGCCGGCACCTCGCACGCGGCCAGCTCCACCGTGACCGGCAGCTCCGGAAGCCGGGCCCGCACCTGCCGCAGCCGCTCGTCCAGCGGGCCGTCCCGTCCCGCCGCGCGGCCGTCGGCGAGGGCGTCGAGGGTCCGCAGGTCACCGGCGCACCGGTCGCGCAGCGCCGCCGACGAACCGGACACCGCGCCCAGGCCGACCATGGTGAGGGTGGCCAGGACGGTGTCGTGCAGGTCGCGGTTCTGCTGCCGCTCGGCCTCCCGGGTGGCCCGCGCGACCCGGCTCTCCCGGGCCAGCCGCTGGTGGTCCACGAACGCCCGGTCCGCGCGGCCGATCCGGCGGCGCATGACGCCGGCCATCACCGCCGTGCAGGCGGTCTGCGCCAGCAGCGTCGCCGCGTGGGCGCCCGCCTCGACGGGATCGCCCGCGGCGTGCGCGCCGGTCGCGTACGCGGCGGTCACCAGCAGCCCCGCCGGGACCGACCAGCGGGTCGGGGCGGTCGCCTGGGCGTTGATGATCGTGGTGCTCGCGAGGACCGCGATCCAGCTCCCCTCGCCGGGCAGCACCTCCGGTGCCACCAGCACGGGGATCGCCAGGCAGGCGACCGTGGTCAGGGTGACGTCGCCGGCCACCAGCGGGGCGGTGACCCCGTGCCGGAGGACGCGGACCGCGTACCAGAACGACCAGGCGGTCAGTGCGGCGACGGCCGGCAGCAGCAGCGCCGGCTCGACCGGCGGCGTACGCACCCACAGCGCCACGACCGCGCCCACCACCCCGCAGGTGAGCCGGAGCAGGGCCGGGATGGTGGCGAAGATGAGGGTCAGGGCACCACCGGCCGGCGTGTCCAGGGTGCCGGATGCCGCGATCGTGCCGGCTGGCACCGCGCCGGGCGGCGCGGTCGTGGCGGCCTGCGCGGTGCCGCGTGGCGCGGTCGCGGCGGGAACGGCCGGCATCGGGCGGGAGGTCCTTCCGAAACGACCGATACGGGTCCGGTCGGCAGAAATCGACGCCGGAGAATAACACGCCCGAGGGCCGCGATCACCCACGGTACGCGGGGTGTCGCCGGCCGGTCAGTCCCGTCGTGGCTGGATCAGGTCCCACCGGTTGCCGTACAGGTCCTCGAAGACCGCGACCGACCCGTACGCCTCGTGCCGTGGCTCCTCGAGGAACCGCACGCCGGCCGCGCTCATCCGGGCGTGGTCGGCGGCGAAGTCCTCGGTGTACAGGAACAGCCCCACCCGCCCACCGGTCTGGTCCCCGACGCGGGCCCGCTGCTTCGGCGTCGACGCGCGGGCGAGCAGTATCGCGGTCTCCCGTGCCCCGCGCGGCCGCACCACCACCCACCGGGAGCCGTCCGGCCGGGGCGTGTCCTCGACCAGCTCGAAGCCGATCCGCTCGGTGTAGAAGGCGATCGCCTCGTCGTACTCGCGTACCACCAGCGCGACCAGTCCCAGATGTGCCATCCGGCCATCATGCCGGTCGCGCCGTCGGGACCCGGGCGACGGTCAGCAGGTGTGAGCTCGGGGCGTCCTGGGCCGTGGAGGATTTCAGCCCCTCCCAGGGGCCGCGCGCTTCCACGATCTGCCGGTTCAGGGGCAGCGGTCGGCCCGGGGCACGGCTAGGGTCGGCCCCGTGACGGTGCTGCAGGGGCCTCCGCTGGCCGGCGACGAGACGGCCACCCTCCTGGGCGCTCTGGAACGCTCGCGCCGGACCCTGGCGTGGAAGTGCGGTGGCCTCGACGCCGAGGGCATGCGCGCGACGGTCGGGGCCTCGACGATGACGCTCGGCGGGTTGCTCAAGCATCTGGCCGCCGTCGAGGCCATCTACTTCAGCCTCCGCCTGCGCGGCCGGGACCCGGGGCCGCCGTGGAACACCGTGGACTGGGACGCCGAACCGGACTGGGAGTGGCGGTCCGCCGCCGACGACTCGCCCGAGCAGCTCATGGCGCTCTGGCGAGACACCGTCGCCACCTCCCGGACCATGGTCGAGGAGGCGCTGGCCGAGGGCGGCCTGGACGGGTTGGCGCGCTGGACCAGCCCGGAGGGCGACACTCCGAGCCTCCGGCGAATCCTGATCGACCTGATCGAGGAGTACGCCCGCCACGTCGGCCACGCCGATCTCATCCGGGAGTCGGTCGACGGGCTGGTCGGCGAGGATCCGCCGCACTGATTCTGTCGGTGGGTGGGGCTAACGTCTGCGGGGCAGGCAGCCGATCCGGGGGAGAGACCATGGCCACCTTGGGCAACCGCCCCAACACCGCACTCCTCGTCATCGACGTGCAGAACGGCGTCGTCGCGGGGGCGCACGAGCGCGACGCGGTCGTCACCAACATCGCCGGCCTCGTCGAGAAGGCGCGGCGGGAGCAGGTCCCCGTCGTCTGGGTCCAGCACTCCGACGAAGGGCTCACCCGGGGCAGCGACGACTGGCGGATCGTCCCGGAGTTGAAGCCGGCCGACACCGAGCCGCTCGTCGAGAAGAACTACGGCGACTCCTTCGAGGCCACCACCCTCGAGACGGTGCTGTCCGGGCTGGGCGTCGGGCGACTCGTCGTCACGGGCGCGCAGACCGACGCGTGCATCCGGTCGACGCTGCACGGCGCGCTGGTCCGGGGTTACGACGCCACCCTCGTCAGCGACGCCCACACCACGGAGGACCAGTCGGCGTGGGGTGCGCCGCCGCCGGCGCAGGTGATCGCCCACACCAACCTCTACTGGACGTACCAGTCCGCGCCGGGTCGCACGGGCGGCACGGTCAAGACCGCCGACGTGGACTTCGCCGCCGCGCCCTGACATCGAGCAGACCGACGGGTTGGCTGGGCGTTCCGCGCTCGGTCAGCCCGTCCATCCTCGCCGGACCATCCGGCTCCCGGCGGCCTGATCGCGGCGGTTGCCGCCAGCGGCCTTGGGGTCGCTCACGCACGGCAGTGGGTCATTTTACTGGTGTCCAGCGTCGGTACCGGCTTGCCACCCTTGCCCAAAGTGGCGTCCCACGCCGCCTTGTACGACCCGTCCCGCGCGGCGGCCTTCAGGATTTCATTGACCTTCTCGCAGCCGGCTTTGTCCTTCTTCTTCATCCCGATGCCGTAGGGTTCCTCGGAGAAGGTCTTGCCCACCAGCTTGAACTTGCCCACGTTCTCCGGGCGCATGGAGTAGCCGAGGAGAACAACGTCGTCGGTGCTCATCGCGTCAACCGCGCCTGACTCGAGGTCCGCCAGGCACCTGTAGTCCTGGTCGTACTGCTGCAAGCGGGTCTTCGGGTACTGCGACCGGATCAGCCGGGCCGACGTCGAGCCGGCGTTCGAGCAGACGACCTTGCCGTCGAGATCCTCCGGCCCCCTGATGGTCGAGTCGGTTCTGACCAACAGGTCCTGGCCGGCGACGTAGTACGGACCGGCGAACCTGATCTCCTTCTTGCGCGCGTCGTTGATCGTGTAGGTGGCCACGACAAAGTCGACCGTACCCTCCTTGATGGCCTGTTCGCGGTCCGGCAAGCTGGTGTCCTTCCACTGGATGTTGGCCGGGTCGACGCCGAGCCCCCTGGCGACGATCTTCCCGATCTCGATGTCGAAGCCCACGTACGTGCCATCGGTCTTCAGGCTGAGGCCCGGCTGGTCGGGAATTACGCCGATGGCGAGCGTCTTTGTCTTCGCGGCCTTCTCGACGACACCGGGGCCGCTGTCGCCCCCACCGCAGGCGCCGGTGGCGAGCGAGAGTGCCGCAACCGCGACCATCGCCGCCGCCCGCGTGACACGCATTCGGCTCTCCTTCTTTCGACGGCGCACCGCCCCGGAGCCGCACGCGCCACCCGGCACCTCTCGCGCATCGGGGTCGTCGGCGGGACGTCCACGGCCGCTCGCTCACCGACCATGTGCGGGTCGGGTGAACCGTCAATTCGTCGCGAAGAGCATCGCCGTGGGCTGCACCGCCGCGGCGCGGGCGCTGGCCGACCTAGGCAAGCGGGATGAGCAGTCGGCCGATCGCCCCGCCCCACCCTACTGTCCCGTCTCGGCCGTACGGGTCAGTTGCCCTATTCGGGTGAGCGCAGCCCAAGGGGACCGGAGGTGCTGTGCCGCAGGCCGACCCGGGCTCGCCTATCTGGTCCGGAAATAGTCACAGAACGGTAAATTGACCCCAACTGGTCTCGTGCCCTCCGCCCGGCCGACGGAAGGGAGGAACGGTGCGCCCTGAGCGGATACGTCTGCTGTGGCTGCTCGTCCTGACTGCCGTGCCGGCGGCGGCCGTGGCGGCCGTGTTGTACGCCGTCAACTTCACCTCGGCGTTCGGCCTGGCGCCCCAGGCCAGTGCGATCTCGCCGTACGGGGCGTTCTTCGACCTGCGCTGGGTGCTGGTGTATCACAACTCCTGGGCCATGTTCGCCGGCCTGTTGCTGGGCGCCATCGTGCTCCGCGGCCTCTTCTCGGCCGTACTGGTCGCGCTCGCCTGGCCGGCCGAGCGGCCGTGTCCGTCGTTTCGCCGGCTGGCCGGTCGCAACCTGGTCTTCGCGGCCGTCGTCGTCGTGATTCTCTCGCCGTGGACCGCGCTGGCCGTGGTCGCCTCGGACGTTTCGCTGGCCTATTTCCAGTTCCTTGAGTTGGTGCCGGTGATGATCCTGGCCCCGCTGCTACAGCGGGGCGGGATCGTGCCGGACTGGTGGCGCGGCCTGCCGTCGGCCGCCACGGTCGGCTGGTCGCTGCTCAACTTCGTGACCCTCACCGCGGGCGCCGCGCTCGTCTGGTCCGTCCCGGATTGGTTGACGGTACCGACAGCCGCCGCGGCCGGAATGGTCAACGGCCTGCTGTGGCAGCGAAAGGTGCGCGCCACGGTGCTCCAGCAACGGGTGCGGTGGTCCCGAGTGCCCGTAACGCCGCTGGTCGTCGCCTTGGTGGTGAGCAGCTTGCTGTTGGTCGAATACGTGGAGGACCTGGGGGCTCGCGGCGCAGGCCAGTCGCTGCAGCCCATCGACGCCCTGCCGCAGTTCGGGGACATCGGCCATCCGGTGATCTTCCTCGGCGGTTACAACTCGGCCCATCATGGCGACCCGTCAGCATCCCAACCTCCCGTGGTGCGCTTTTCGTACCGGGGCACCGACCACCACGGCAAGCCGGTGTTCTACTCACCGGTCGACACCCACCAGTCGCTGTCCACCAGCGCCCAACTGCTCGCCACCCAGGTGGATCAGCTTCACTCGCGTAGCGGTAAACCAGTCTCGCTGGTCGGACAGAGCGAAGGCGCCCTCATCGTCCGCTACTACCTGGACCGCTACCCGCACCCCGCGGTCGACACGGTGGTCCTGGACAGCCCAATCCTGAGGGCCGGGCGTGCCTACTACCCGCCGCCGCAGGCTCGTTCGGGCTGGGGCGTCGCCACCGGTTGGCAACTGCGCGGCATGTTCAAGCTGATGGAAGCCACTAGCGACGCGCCGGACACGCCCGACTCGCCGTTCATTCGCTCCCTGCTGGACGACGCGCCGTTCTACCGCAACCGCCTGCTCTGCCCGGTGCCGGGCGTGCGGATGATCGCGCTGTTGCCAATTGTCGACGCCATCACGGTCCCGGCAGAGCTCAACGCCCAGATTCCCGTGATCCAAATGCCCGGCTTCCATGGCCACCTGATCGACCGGCCAGCCGGACTGCGCCACCTGGCCGATCACCTCACCGGCAAGCCGCCGAGCAACCTGCTCCGTTGGGAGTACTCGGCCCTCCAGCGGTTCGCCGGGGCATGGCAGGCGCCACCCCTGCCGTTAGCACTCAATCCGGCGTGGCATGCCGCCGACCAGCCCGATGCGGCATTGCGACGGGAACCCTGCCGGCCCTGAGCTGAACCGCCAGGGTCGACTGCGGGGCCGGACGGTCAACGGCACGCGGACGTTACGCCGGGAACGCCGCCTCTGGCAGGGCCGGCCACCAGGGCGGTCAGCCCGCCGGTGTCGAGCAGGTCGGCCCGGCCGTGCGGTGACGCGTAGCGGCAAGAAACAGCAGGTCGGTCCTGCTTCAAGAGAGTGCGCCCGGCAGGATTCGAACCTGCGGCCTTGGGATTAGAAGTCCCCTGCTCTATCCGCTGAGCTACGGGCGCGTGCCGTGGATCGTCGCGCGAGAAGGGTACCGCCGCGCCCCCGGTCAGCGGGGAAACGGGTGGCCCCGACCACGTCGGCGGCCCAGCCTGCCACAGGCCACCGCCGCAGGCCACCCGGATTGTCCCGGCCGCCCGCCGCGCCGCCGTCCCGTCGTACGCTCGGCGTCGTGCTGCTTGATCCGGACACCGAGAGTGACGTCGCGTACGAGCTGTGCCAGCTCGTCGGGCGCGCGATCCTGCCGGTCCGCGCGGGCGACGACCTCGGGACGGCGTTCTTCTTCGCGACGGCCGGCGGCGGGGAGTACCTGCTGACGTCGGAGGCGCTGACGCGGGCCCCGACCGGTGATGTCGGTTTGCGGCCGAGCGTGACCGAGCCGGCGGACGTCGCCGGAGACACGCTCACCGTGCCGGACTTCGTCCGAGGATGGTGCCGGCCGGGCACCGGTGCGGCGGTCATGCCGACCGCCGGGCTGCACGAGCTGGCCGAGAGCGCGGGCTGGCGGTGGCGTACCCAGCAGGTGCCGGAGGTGATCGCCGCCGACAGCGACGCGATCGCCGGACTCGGCGCGGAGCCGGGGTCGGCCATCGTCCTCGCGCTGGGGGTCGGCGAAGGCGGCACGCGCCCGCTGGAGGTGGCCATCGAACGGTACGCGCGGGAGGGCGACACCGTCCGGCTCACCGCCGACCTGCCCGACGGGTACGTGGGCGCGCCGGTCTTCGCCGTGCTGGCCGGTAGCGACGGCGAGGTCGGGCTGAGCTGCCTGGGGCTGGTGCTGCCTGCTGACGGAGACGGTCACCCGGTGGCGACGTTCGACACCATCCGGGCGGCCGTCGCCGACCTCGCCGGCTGAGCGCGTCTCAGCCCTGCGGTACGGCGGTCTCCGCCTCCGGCCGGCGGGGTGCCGGTGGCGTGCCGTCCGCCGCCGCGCGCTCCTCGTCGGTGACCGTCGGTCCGGCACCGAGGAAGGCGTCGGCCCAGCGGCCGACCTCGGCGAAGACCTTCTCACGTACGGCGGGGCCGGAGAGCGTGAGGTCGTGCAGGCCGCCGTCGAAACGGGCCAGGGTGACGTGCCGGCCCAGCCGGGGCGCCCAGCGGACCATGTGCTCCACGTCCAGCACGGCGTCGGCGAGGGAGGCCCCGTCCTGCCACTTGAGCCCCTTGAAGCTGCGGGTGGACGCGGCGACCAGCACCGGCACCGGGATGTCGAGCCCGGCGCGGAGCTGCTGCTGGCCCCGGCGGACCGCGGCCAGCCAGCCGGCCCGCACCGGGAATCCGGCGAGCGGCTTCCAGGCCAGGTCGTAACTCCACTCGCCGCGGTGGTCGGCGTGGAGGCTCTCGCCGTACACCGTGCCGAGGCCGGCGCGGATGACGCGCTTCGGCGCGCTGCGGGCCAGGCGCGCGACGGCGGCCGCGCCGGGCCGCCGCAGCACCCACGGAAGGTTGAGGTCGAAGAAGGGGCTGTTGAGGAAGAGCCCGTCGACCGGGCCGGCGTCGCGTCGGGCGTGCGCCCACAGCGAGATGATCAGGCCGCCGGTGGAGTGGCCCATGCCGAGCACGATGTCGTGCCCGTCATCCTCGCGGATGATCTTCGCGGCGGCGTCCAGCTCCGGGAGGTACTCGTCGAGGTCGAGGCAGAAGTTCGGCGTCTGGTGCGGCAGCAGGCTGCGCCCGTACTTGCGCAGGTCCAGCGCGTAGAAGTCCCAGCCCCGCTCGACGAAGAAGTCGGCCAGGTGGGTCTGGAAGAAGTAGTCGACGAAGCCGTGGACGTAGAGCACGGCCCGCCCGGTGGGCCGGTCGGCGCGGCGGCGGACCAGGGTCGCCACCACCGGGCCCTCGTCGTCGGTGCCCAGGTCGATCGTCTGCCGCTCGTACGGCGGCCCCAGCACGTCCGGTTCCACGACAGCGACGGTACGCCGGCAAGCTACCCGGCGGTAGCCCTCCTCCGCATGAAGGGCGGAGGAGGGCGTACGCCTCAGGCCGTCTCGGCGTCGGCGCGGACCGGCTCGGTGTCGGCGACCTGCTGGTCGTCCGACTGCTGCCCGGTGTCGCGCAGGTGCTTGTTGTGCCGGGGCTCCTGGCGGGTCTTCGCGTCGTTCAGGCGGCGCCGCAGGTCGTCCCGCACATCGTTGAGCGCGGCGTGCAGATCCTCCTCGGCGGAGGTGGTGACGATCTTCTGCCGGCCGGCGATCCAGCACTCCAGGGTGACCTTCTGGCCCTTGGCCGCGCGGTCCTTGACCGACACCTCGAGCTCGGTGGCGTCGGCGTGGAAGCCGGCCAGCCGGGCGTCGAGCGTGGCGAACTGCTCGGCTATCCCGGCCTGGTCGCCCTGCGAGAAGCCCGCCCCGACGCGCAGGCACTCGGCGACGGTGGCCGGGTTCGTCACGGCGCTCATCGCTGGACCCGCCGGGTGCCGGTGGTGGTCGTCGTCATGATCGCTGACCTTTCGTTCGGGGTGCTGTGCCTTGATCAAAGCCATACCCAACGGCTTCCGTTCCGGAACGTGATCGATCCCGCGGCTGGCCTTCGCCGCCACCACCCGGCCGGCGGCCCTAGCACACCGGGGCCTTGATCAGGTTGTTGTCCACAGGCGGCGTCGCTGTCCACAGGTCGACGCTCCGGGGTCGCGGTGGACGCGGTCGGCGGCCAGGCTCGGTCCCGAGTCGACTCGCTGATGGCAAGCCCGATCTCCCCTGGAGGGACGATGTTCGACACCTACGTGACGATCGTGGGCAACGTGCTCACCACACCCGAGTGGCGGCGTACCACCCAGAGCCAGACCCTGGTGGCCAACTTCAAGGTCGCCTCCACCGCCCGCCGGCTGGACCGCGACAGCGGGCGCTGGGTCGACGGAAACAGCCTCCGCGTCCGCGTGAACTGCTGGCGGAAGCTCGCCGAGGGCGTGGCCGCCTCGGTGATGGTCGGCGACCCGGTGATCGTGTGCGGGCGGCTCTACACCCGCGACTGGACCGACGACGCCGGCAACCACCGCACCCTCTACGAGCTGGAGGCCGTCGCCGTGGGGCACGACCTCTCCCGGGGGCGCGGCCGGTTCCTGCGCAACCGTCCGACGAGGGCGACAAGCGCCGTGGAGGACGCCGAGGCCGAGCAGCGCGTCCACGGCGAGCCGACCGAGCCGGTGCCGCCCGCCGAGGCCCCGGCCCTGCTCGACCACCAGCCGCTCGACGACGACTTCGAGATGCCCGAGTTCGCGGCGGCGCGGGCCCGGTCGGGGTCGCTGAGCTTCAGCCTGGTGGACCCGCTGGACGGTCCGCTGGAGGCTTCGCCGGGCGACTCCGGCCCGGAGGACGACGAGCCCGACCTGACCGACGAATCCGGCGACGGTGCGATCCCGGCCGGTGCTCCCGACCGGAGCCCGGGTGGGACCGACCTGCTCGGCGGGACCGACCTGCTCGGCGGGACCGACCTGCTCGGCGGGACCGACCTGCTCGGCGGGGCGGACCTGGTCGGGGAGCCGGGCCTGATCGAGGAGGCGGACGGGGTCGGCGAGACGGACCGGGTCGGCGGGTCCGAGGCCGGGCCGGTGGCTGGCGGCCGGGGCCGGCGAAGCCGCGGCCGGGCGCCGACGCCGGCCTGACCGGGGTCGGCTCTGCCTGGTGGCGGGCTCTGCGTGGTGGCCGCTCTGCCCGGTGACGGCTCGGCCCGGTGACGGCTCTGCCCGTGGGCTGTGTCCGGGGGCAGAGCCGCGCCTGGCCGCTGGTGCGACGGGGGCGGGGTGGCGGTGGCTGACGGCCGTCACCCCGAGCGCAGACGGGCGGGCCGGGCTCTGGGCGGTCGTCACGATCGGATACGCCTCAGCGGCGGTCGTGGCGGCATGTCGAGTCGGTGGGACGTGTCCGATCACGGGCGGCCGGTGCGGCGCCCGGTGGCAGTCACGGAACGTGATGGGCGGGGGCGGTGGGCGGGAGGGGGAGGGGTGGGGCTCGGTTAGGCTGGCCGGCCGGAGGTGATGCCGGTGCGGCAGGCGACGCCGGTGGCGACCGCGGCGGGACTGGTTGCGGGCTACGCCCTGGATGCCCTGGTCGGCGACCCCCGCCGGTGGCACCCCGTGGCGGGGTTCGGCCGCGCGGCCGGTGCCCTGGAACGGCGGATCTACCGGCCCGAGCGGACGGCCGGGGCGGCGTACGCGGCGTTGGCGGTGGGCGTGCCGGTGCTGCTCGGGGCGGCGGCGACGGTCGCCACCCGGCGGCGGCCGTTGGCCCGCGCCGCCCTGGTGGCTGCCGGCACGTGGACCGTGCTGGGTGGGCGTACCCTGCGGCACGAGGCCACGGTGATGGGCCGGACGCTGCGCGACGGCGACCTGCCGGGGGCCCGGCAGCGCCTCGGTCACCTGTGCGGGCGGGACCCGTCGGCGCTGGACGAGCCCGAGCTGGCGCGCGCCACCGTCGAGTCGGTCGCTGAGAACACCTCCGACGCGGTCGTCGCTCCCCTCTTCTGGGGCGCGGTCGCCGGCCTGCCCGGCCTGCTGGGCTACCGCGCGGCGAACACGCTCGACGCGATGGTCGGCCACCGCTCGCCCCGGTACGCCCGGTTCGGGACGCCGGCCGCGCGCCTCGACGACCTGCTGAATCTCGTCCCGTCCCGGTTGACCGGGCTGCTGACGGTGGCCGTCGCCCCGGTGGCGCACGGCGACCGGGCGCGGACCTGGCGGATCTGGCGCCGTGATCGCGACGACCACCCCAGCCCCAACGCGGGGCAGTGCGAGGCGGCGATGGCCGGGGCGCTGGGCGTCCGGCTCGGCGGTCGCAACGTCTACTTCGGCCGTTCCGAGGTGCGCCCCTTCCTCGGCGACGGGCCGCGGCCCGAGGCCCGCCACCTGCCCCGGGCCGCCCGGATCTCCGGTGCGGTGGGGCTCGCCGCGCTCGGGCTCGCGGCGGCGTACCCGCTGACCGTCGGCCGGCTGCTCGGTGCCGCCGGCCGGCGGCTCACGGCGGGACTGGGCGCCCCGAGCGGTCGGGTCACGGGTGCCGCCGGCCGCCGGCTCGCGGCGGGGCTCGCCGACCGGGCCGGCCGGGTCGCGGTGGGTCCGGGTCGCACGAGCGGCCGGGGGAGTGGGCGGTGAGCGGCGGCCTGCTGGTCGCCGGCACCACGTCCGACGCGGGCAAGAGCGTGCTCACCGCCGGCATCTGCCGCTGGCTGCACCGGCGGGGCGTGAAGGTCGCGCCGTTCAAGGCGCAGAACATGTCGAACAACTCGGCCGTGGTGGTCGGCCCGGACGGGCGCGGCGGCGAGATCGGGCGCGCGCAGGCCATGCAGGCTGCGGCCTGCGGTCTCGCCCCGGACCTGCGGTTCAACCCGGTGCTGCTCAAGCCGGGCAGCGACCTCGCCAGCCAGGTCGTGCTGCTGGGCGAGGCCGTGGACACGATCACGGCCGGCACCTTCCGGCAGTTGCGGCCCCGCCTCGCCGAGACCGCGTACGCGGCACTGGCCGAGCTGCGGGCGGCGTATGACGTGGTGATCTGCGAGGGGGCGGGCAGCCCGGCGGAGATCAACCTGCGGGCCGGCGACTACGTCAACATGGGGCTGGCCCGGCACGCCGGCCTGCCCACGATCGTGGTCGGTGACATCGACCGCGGCGGTGTGTTCGCCTCGATGTTCGGCACCGTCGCCCTGCTCGACCCGGACGACCAGGCCCTGGTCGCCGGCTTCGTCATCAACAAGTTCCGGGGCGACCTCGGGCTGCTCCAGCCGGGGCTGGACATGCTGCGCCAGGTCACCGGCCGCCCCACGTACGGGGTGCTGCCGTGGGCGCTCGACCTCTGGCTGGACGCGGAGGACTCGCTCGCCTACGGGCGGGTGCTGGGCCGTCCGGCCGGCCCGCGCGGCGACGAGTGGCTGGACGTGGCCGTGGTCCGGCTGCCCCGGATCAGCAACGCCACCGACGTCGAGGCGCTCGCCACGGAGCCCGGCGTCCGGGTGCGCCTCACCGTCGAGCCGGCCGAACTCGCCGCCGCCGACCTGGTCGTCCTGCCCGGTTCGAAGTCGACCGTGGCGGACCTGGCCTGGCTGCGGGAGACCGGGCTCGCCGACGCGGTGCTGGCCCACGCCGGTGCCGGCCGCCCCCTGCTCGGCGTCTGCGGCGGGTTCCAGATGCTCGGCCGTGCGATCCACGACCCGGTGGAGAGCCGTCGGGGCAGCGTGCCCGGCCTCGGCCTGCTGCCGATCGAGGTCACCTTCGACCCGCGCAAGACCGTGCGCCAGTCGGCCGGCACGGCGTGGGACGGCGTCCCGGTCCACGGCTACGAGATCCACCACGGGTACGTCTCGTCCGCCGACCCGGACCTCACCCCGCTGCTCGCGTACGCGGACGGCACCGGCGAGGGCGCGGTGACCGGCGGGGTGTACGGGACGCACTGGCACGGTGCGTTCGAGTCGGACGCCTTCCGCCGCCGATTCCTGACCGAGGTGGCCCGCCAGGCCGGGCGGGCCGGCTTCCGCGTCGCCCCGGACACCTCCTTCGCCGCCGCCCGGGAACGCTCGCTGGACCTGCTCGGCGACCTCGTCGAGGAGCACCTCGACACGGACGCCCTGTGGCGCCTCATCGAGTCCGGCCCGCCGGCCGACCTCCCGTTCATCCCACCCGGCGCCCCCACCGCCTGACCCCGTACCGGGCCGCACGCCGGGGTGCCTCGCCCCCTCGACTCCGCGATCTTGCACTTCCTGCCCGGACCAATGCCCGCAGAAGGGGCATATGAAGGGCCGAAAGTGCAAGATCGCGGAAGGGTGGGGCGGGTCAGTAGCGGATGTCGGCGGGGCGGTCGGACATGGGGAGTCCGGCTTGCTGCCACGCCTCCACGCCGCCGATGACGTCGGTGGCGCGGTGCAGGCCGAGCGCCCGCAGGCTCGCCACCGCCAGGCTGGAGCTGTAGCCCTGGCGGCACACCAGCACGATCTTCAGGTCGTACCCGGTGGCCTCGGGGATCCGCCAGGCGCTCGCCGGGTCCAGCCGCCACTCCAGGATCGTGCGGTCGATGACGATCGCGCCGGGCAGGTCGCCCTGCTCCCGCCGCTGCGCGTCGGAGCGGGTGTCGATCAGCAACGCCCCGGTACGGACCGCCTCGACCGCCTGGTGCGGGGTCAGCCGGCGCACCCCGGCCCGGGCCTGTTCCAGCAGGGCGTCGACGCCCGGACTCATCACGCTGTGGGACACGAGCCGATCATCCCGCCCGGCCCCCTGCTCCGCCGCCCGAACGGTCCGGCTGCCCACCACGACCGCCCGAACGGGCGACGGGCCGCCGGTCGCCCCGGCGCCGCCCGCTACGGTCGGCGCGTGGAGGTGGCGGTGCTGGAGGCGTACGCCCAGCTGGCGCGCCGGGTGCGGGCGGCCCCGGCGCGGTTGGGACGGACCCGGCTGGTGGCCGTCGACGGGCCGAGCGGCGCGGGCAAGAGCTGGTTCACGGCGCGGCTCGCGGACGCCCTCGCCGAGTTGCCCGGCGGCGCGCGGCCGCCCGTGGTGCACACCGACGACCTGCTCGACGGCTGGGACGACCAGCTCACCTTCTGGTCCCGCCTGGAGGAGTGCGTCCTCGCGCCGGTCCGTGAGGGCCGGCCGGGGGCGTACCGGCGGTACAGCTGGGTCCGCCGGGACTTCCTGCCCCGCCCGGTGCCGGTGCCGGTGGCGCCGGTGCTCCTCGTGGAGGGGGTGAGCGCGGCGCGCGCCGCGGCCGTGCCGGACCTGAGCCTGGCGGTGTTCGTCACCGCCCCGCCGGAGCTGCGGCTCACCCGCGCGGTGGCGCGGGACGGCCCGGGCATCCTCCCGGAGCTGCGCCGCTGGCACACGGGCGAGCGGGCCCACTTCGCCGCCGACGGCACCGAGGAACGGGCGGACCTGGTGGTCGACGGGGCGCCGGACCTGCCGCACGACCGGTCCCGCTACTACCTGCGGCGGGGCGGCCCGGGTAAGGCCGGAATACGATGCCGGTCATGACCACACCGATCATGTCCGAGTCCGACCTGCGGGCCGCCGTCGAGCGGGAACTGCCCGGCGTCCGCGCCGACCTCGAACGTCTCGTCCGCATCCCCGGCATCGCGTTCGAGGGCTTCGACCACTCGCACGTCGAGCGTTCCGCCGAGGCGGTCGCCGAGCTGCTGCGGGGCTGCGGCCTCGACGTGAAGATCGTGCGTGCTGGCGGCCAGCCGGCCGTGATCGGGACGAAGCCGGCCCCGCCCGGCGCGCCGACGGTGCTGCTCTACGCCCACCACGACGTGCAGCCGGTCGGCGACCTGTCGCTGTGGGAGTCCGACCCGTTCGAGCCGGTCGAGCGGGACGGTCGGCTCTACGGCCGCGGCGCGGCCGACGACAAGGCCGGCATCATGGCGCACATCGCGGCGCTGCGGGCGTTCGGCGACGCGCTCCCGGTCGGCGTGGCGCTCTTCATCGAGGGCGAGGAGGAGTACGGCTCCGACTCGCTGGAGCAGCTGCTCGCCGAGCACCGCGACGAGATCGCCGCCGACGTGATCGTGATCGCCGACTCCGGCAACTGGGACGTCGGCGTACCGGCGCTGACCACCTCGCTGCGCGGCATCGTCAACTGCTTCGTGGAGGTGCGCACCCTCGACCACGCCGTACACAGCGGCATGTTCGGCGGCGCGGTGCCGGACGCGCTCACCGCGCTGGTCCGGCTGCTCGCCACCCTGCATGACGACGCCGGTGACGTTGCCGTCGACGGCCTGGTCCGCCGGGAGATCGCGAACGTGGACTACCCCACGCACCGGTTCCGTGCCGAGGCTGGGCTGGCCGAGGGCGTGCAGTTCATCGGCACCGGCCGGATCACCGACCGGCTCTGGAACAAGCCGGCCCTCGCGGTGCTCGGCGTGGACGCGCCGGCCACCGGCGAGGCGCCGAACGCCCTGGTTCCGGCCGCGAAGGCCAAGCTGAGCGTGCGGCTCGCGCCGGGCGACGAACCCAACCGGGCGTACGCGGCGCTGCGCGCCCACCTGGAGAAGCACGCCCCGTGGGGCGCCCAGGTGACGGTGACCTTCGAGCACGACGGCGACCCGTGCGTCATCGACGCCTCCGGCCCGATGTTCGACGCCGCCCGCTCGGCGTTCCGGACCGCCTGGAACGGGACCGACCCGGTGGACATGGGCGTCGGCGGATCGATCCCGTTCATCGCCACGTTCCAGGAGATGTTCCCGGCCGCCGCGATCCTGGTGACCGGCGTGGAGGACCCGCACGCCCGGGCCCACGGCCCGAACGAGAGCCTGCACCTCGGCGAGTTCGCCCGGGTCTGTCTCGCCGAGGCGCTGCTGCTGCGCAACGTGGCCGAAGCGGCTCGCGGGTGAGCTGAGTCGAGCCGGGTGTCGGAACCGTAACTTCCTGGTCCATCTGGGAGTTTGCGGTGTGTCGGGCGCGGGGCTGTTATAGCCTTTCGTACATGAGTACGAACGAGGTGATGGCCCGCCTGGAGGCCGCCGTCAGCGCTCTCGGGGACGTCGACGTCTCCGCGTGGTCCGAGGACACGCTCAAGGAACAGCTCGGTGAGCTGTCCGCCGCCCTGGTCGCGCTCGACTCGTTGCTGTCCCGGGTCGCCGACGAGGTGCGGGCCCGTGGCCTGCGCATCGAGGAGCCCGTCTCGGCCTGACCCCGCGAGACCGGCGTTGACCGGCGCGTCCTGGCGGCGCGAACACCCGGCGCGGTCCTGACCGGGCGAGACCCGGGAGTGGCCTCGACGGCCGCGGCCTGGAGCGGCCCCGTTCTGCGCGCGGCCGCGAGCCGCCGGCGCCGGCGCGGTGGGTACGGACGGCCCGGGCACGGCAATGCCCGGGTGGTGTCGGGGGTGGCTGGCAGGATGGAGCCCGTGCGGTTCCTGGACCTGGCAGCCACCTCCGCCGCCGTCGCCGCGACCAGCGGTCGTCGTGCCAAGGTGGAGCTGCTCGCCGACGCGCTGCGGCGCCTCGAGCCGGACGAGGTGGCGGCCGGTTCCGGCTACCTCGCCGGCGAGCTCCGGCAACGCCAGACCGGGGTGGGCTGGGCGAGCCTGCGTGACCTGCCGCCACCGGCCGGCACCCCGACGTTGACCGTGGCCGCGGTCGACGCGGCGATCGAGGACATCTCGTCGGTACGCGGGGCGGGCTCCCAGGCCCGCCGTCGCGCGCTGCTGCATCGGCTCTACGCGTCCGCCACGGCCGACGAGCAGCGGCTGCTGACCGGGCTGTTCAGCGGGGAGCTGCGCCAGGGTGCCCAGGCCGGTCTCCTCGCCGACGCGGTGGCCCGCGCGGCGGAGGTGCCGGTCGCGGCTGTCCGCCGGGCGCTGCTGCTCGCCGGTGACCTGCGCGCGGTCGCGGTGGCCGCGCTCGACGGCGGCGCGGCCGCGCTGGCCGCGTTCGGTCTCCAGGTCGGGCGTCCGCTCGCACCGATGCTGGCGCAGAGCGCCCCGTCGGTCGACGAGGCGCTCCTCGCCACCGGCGTGCCCGCCGTGGTCGACGTCAAGCTCGACGGCATCCGCATCCAGGTGCACCGCTCAGGGCAGGACATCGCCGTGTTCACCCGCAGCCTCGACGACATCACCGTCCGGGTGCCGGAGGTGGTCGCCGCCGTCCGCGCGCTGCCCGCCCGCGAGCTGGTGCTCGACGGCGAGGCCATCGGGCTGGACGCGACCGGGCGCCCGCTGCCGTTCCAGGAGACCTCCAGCCGGGCGGCGCGCCGCACCACACCCAGCACCACCGGCGGCACCCCGGTCGCCCCGGCCGTGCTCGCCGCCGCCGAGACGACCGGCGAGGCCGTGCTCACCCCGTACTTCTTCGACCTGCTGCACCTCGACGGCGAGGACCTGATCGACCGGCCGGGCCGGGAACGGTGGGCCGCGCTGGCCGGCGCCGTCGACCCGCAGCTGCTGGTCGGGCGGGTGGAGGTCGACGGCCCGGAGGCGGCGGGTGCGGCGTTCGCGGCCGCCGTCGACGCCGGGCAGGAGGGCGTGGTGGTGAAGGCCCCGGACGCCCCCTACGACGCCGGCCGCCGCGGTGCCGCCTGGGTCAAGGTCAAACCCCGGCACACCCTGGACCTGGTGGTCCTCGCCGTCGAGTGGGGCAGCGGGCGGCGCCAGGGCTGGCTGTCGAACCTGCACCTCGGCGCGCGCGACCCGCGTACCGGGGACTTCGTCATGCTGGGCAAGACCTTCAAGGGGCTCACCGACGAGCTGCTGCGCTGGCAGACCGAGCGCTTCCTCGACCTGGCGGTGGAGAAGGGCGACTGGGTGGTGCGGGTCCGCCCCGAGCAGGTGGTCGAAATCGCCTTCGACGGCGTGCAGAGCAGCTCCCGCTACCCCGGCGGGGTGGCGCTGCGCTTCGCCCGCGTGGTGCGCTACCGGGACGACAAGACGGCGGCCGAGGCGGACACGATCGACGCGGTGCGCGCGATCCACGCCGGTCGCCCCACCGGCTGACGGCGGTCAGACCGACGCGGGCTCGGCGGCGCGGTCGGTGGGCCGCTCGGGCGTCACGCCGGCGCGGCGGCGGGCCTCCCGCCGGGCGAAGAAGCCGTAGCCGAACAGGGTCATGCCGGCGAAGATCCACCACTGCACGACGTAGCCGAAGTTCTGCCAGTTGTTCGTGTAGCCGACGGGGATCGCCGCGAAGGTCGGGTCGGCCGCCGGGGTCTGCTCGTCGAGCAGCACGTACGCGCCGTGCACCGGGTAGGGCAGCTCGCGGGCCAGCCGGGGCAGCATGATGCGGCGCGTCTCCAGCTTGCCGTCGCGCCGGGCGACCGGGACGGAGCCGCCCTCGCCGGGGCGGACCCGGCCGGTCACGGTCACCTGACCGGCGGGCGTCGCCGGCACCACCGGCTGCGCGGTCGCGTCGCCGCCGGGGGCGGGCGGGATCCAGCCCCGGTCCACGAGGACGGCGGTGCCGTCGGCGAGGACCAGCGGGGTCAGCACCTCGAAGCCGACCGTACGGTCCACCGAGCGGCCCCGGACCAGGATCACGTTCGAGTCGTCGTAGCGGCCGGTGACGGTGACCTTCGTCCAGGTCTTCTCGTCGGTCGGCGGCTGACCGACGGTGCCGGCGGGCCCGGTCGGGGCGGCCACCGCGTCGCGCAGCGGCACCGGTGTCATCCGCCGGCCGGCGTCGATCCGCTCGTTGATCTCCGTCCGCTCGTGGTAGCGGTCCAGCTGCCAGTTGCCCAGCAGCACCATCACCGCCGCCGCGACCAGGGTCAGCGCGAGCGCGCCCAGCCAGCGCGGCGTCAGCAGGAACCGGTACACGACCACGAGATTACCCGTATGACCTGGGCCACCGGCCCGCGCGACCCCGTGGCGACGCGACCGGCCGCTCCGGTGACGCTCCCACGTCGGTCCCGTCCGCTATCGTCACGCGGGCGGACCGCGCCGTCGGTCCACCCCGCGTACCCGCCGCCGCCCGCGAGGGAGTCGATGATGACCGTCGTGCCGCGCCTGGTGCTCAGTGCGCCCTCGTCCGGGCATGGGACGAACATGCTGGCGATCGGGCTGCTCGCCGCGCTCGCCGACCGGGGGGTGCCGGTCGCCGGTTTCAAGGTCGGGCCGGACCGGGTCGACGCCGCCTACCTCGGGCTCGCCGCCGGCCGGCCCGGGCGCACGCTCGACCCCCGGCTGGTCGGTGCGGAGCGGATCGCCCCGCTGGTCGCGCACGGTGCCGCCGGCGCCGGGCTCGCGGTGGTCCAGGGGAGCATGGGGCTGTACGACTCGCTCACCGGCCACCCGGAGACCGAGTCGACCGCGGCGGTCGCCACCGCGCTGCGCAGCCCGGTCGTGCTGGTGGTCGACGTGGCCGCCATGGGTCAGTCGGTGGCCGCCCTGGTGCACGGCTTCCGGGCGTACGACGAGCAGCTCTGGCTGGGCGGTGTGATCCTCAACCGGGTCGCCTCCGGCCGGCACGAGGCGCTGCTGCGCGAGGCGCTGGACGACATCGGCGTGCCGGTCTACGGTGCCCTGCGCCGGCAGGACCTGCCGCCGGTGCTGCCGGCGCGCCGGCACGGGACGGTCCCCGTGGTCACGGCGTCCACCGAGGCCGACCGGGCGGTCCGCCGGCTCGGCGAGGCGGTGGCGGCGACCGTCGACCTGGAACGGCTGCTGGGGCTGGCGCGCTCCGCCCCGCCGCTGAGCGTGGCGGCGTGGTCGCCGGAGGCCGAGGTGGGGGGCGCCGAGGCGCCGGCGACCGGCGAGCGACCGCTGATCGCGGTGGCCGGGGGCGCCGGCGGGGGCTACAGCCACGCCGAGACGACCGAGCTGCTGCGGGCCGCCGGTGCCGAGGTGGTGACCCTGGACCCGCTGCACGACGAGACGCTGCCGGCCGGCACCCGCGCGCTGGTCGTCGGCGGGAGCCTCCCCGAGTCGTGCGCCGACCGCCTGTCGGCCAACCGCCGGCTCTGCATCGCGGTCGCCGAGCTGGCCCGCACCGGCCGCCCGGTCGTCGCCGAGGGCACCGGGCTGCTGTGGCTGGCCCGGGAGCTGGACGGCCTGCCCATGTGCGGGGTGCTCGACGCCATCGGCAGCAGCCGGGACGGCCTCGTGGTCGGCTACCGTGCCGCGACGGCGGCGACCGACAGCGTGGTGGCCGCGGCGGGCGCGACGGTGACCGGGCACAAGGAGCATCGGGCGGTGCTTACGCCGCGGGCCGGGCAGCGGCCGGCCTGGACCTGGGACGGCGGCTCCCCCGAGGGCTTCGTCTGGCGGGGGGTGCACGCCTCGCAGCTGACCCTGCACTGGGCCGCGCATCCGCAGCTGGCCGCCCGGATGGTCGCCGCCGCCCAGGCGGTGCCCGCCGAGTCCCCGGCCGGCGGGGTGCCCGCGTGATCGGTCAGGTGGCGGTCCGCCGGTTCCCGGAGCTGACGGTCTCCACACCGCGAACGGAGGTGCGGCCGCTGACGGCGGCCGACGCGAAGGCGGCGGACGAGGTCTTCGCCGACCGCCAGACCCAGCGCTGGCTGCCCGTGGCCGAGGAGACCGGCCAGATCGACGGGCACGCCTGGTGCACCGACCTGGCGCGGCAGCGGCGCGACAGCGGCGACGGGGACCACTACGCGGTGCTCCGGCGGGAGGACGACCGGGTGGTCGGCTGCCTCTGGACGCGGCGTACCGACTGGGGCGCCCTGTCCACGGAGGTCTCGTACGCGATGGCCCCGCACGCCCGCGGCTTCGGGCTGGCCGTCGAGGCGGTGGACGCGCTCGCCATCGCGCTGCTCCTGGAGCACGGCTTCCACCGGGTCGAGCTGCGCGTCGCGCCGGGCAACGTCGCGTCGCGACGGGTCGCCGAGAAGGCCGGCTTCAGCTACGAGGGTCTGCTCCGCAACGCCGGGTACGTGCAGGGCGCCCGGGTCGACCTGGAGCTGTGGTCACTGGTCGCCGCCGACCTGCAGTAGGGGCCGGCGGCGGCCGCGCTCAGCCGACGATCGCGTCCGACGGCGGGGTGAACTGGCGTACCGGCTTGCCCTTCAGCGCTTCCTTCAGGGTGTTGGAGACCGCCGCGATGGGGATCTGCGACTGGCCGTCGCCGACCGCGTTGAACGGGTTGTCCGGGTCGGAGATGAAGCTCGCCGCGGCCAGTTCCGGGGTGAATCCGACGAACCAGGCCGACCGGGTGCTGTCCGTGGTACCGGTCTTGCCGGCGACCGGCCGGCCGACCGTGCCGCGGACGCTGTCGGCCGTCGACCAGCCGCCGCAGCCACCCTTCGCCGGGGTGTCACCGGTGGGACACCGCGCGGCGTCGGTGGCGGCCCGGGCGGCATCGGCGTTGACCACCTGGCGGCAGCGCGGCTTGGCGACCTCCCGCTCGATCCCGGAGGCGGTCCGGTACATCGCCGGGGTGCCGTCCCGGTTGTAGATGGCCTGCACCGGCATCGCCTCGCAGTACCGGCCCTCCGCGGCGACGGCGGCGTACGCGTTGGCCATCTCCAGCGGGGTGGCGTCGGAGACGCCCAGGGTGAAGGCACCCCACGTCTTGGCCTTCGCCGGGGACGCGTGGTCCCGGTCCACGTCGGTGCGCCAGCGCAGGCCCAGCTGTTCGGCGAGGCGTACCGCCCGGTCCGCGCCGACCTGCTCCTCCAGCCAGACGAAGTACGTGTTCACCGACTTGCCGAAGCCGGACCACATGGTCTGCGTACCGGACATCGCGCCGCTGGCGTTCGACGGCGCCCAACCGTTGTAGACCTCCGACCGGTACCGGTGCGGCGCGTTGAAGGTGGTGTTCAGGGTCATGCCGGCGTCGAGCGCGGCGAGCATCGGGAACATCTTGAACGTCGACCCGGCCTGGTAGCCCGGTAGGTCGCCGCCGCCGAGCAGGGGCGCCACCGTGTTCGGGTAGTTGGCTTTGACCCTGGGACCGGCCTCCGGGTTGGAGCTGGGCGGGTTCTCGTCCAGGTTGAGCGAGTACGTCCGGTTCACCGCCATGGCCTTCACCCGCCCGGTCCCGGGCTCCGCGACCACGATGCCGTTGGCGAACGGGCTGCCCGTGTTCTCCTTGCTGCCGACGTTCTTCTCGGCCGCCGCCTGGGTCTTCGGGTCCAGGCTCAGCACGATGCGGTATCCGCCCCGGCGCAGCTTGTCCATCCGTTCCAGCGGGTTGTCGCCGAACGCGGGCTGGGCGCTCCACCAGTTCTTCAGGTAGTCGCAGGCGAAGCCCCAGCTGTTCCACTTCTCCGGTACGGAGGCGCAGTCGTTGGAGGGGTAGCTCAGCTTCAGCCGGATCGGTTCGGCCTTCGCCGCGGCGGCGGCGTTCGGCGAGAGGTAGCCGAGCGCGGCCATCCGGTCCAGCACGTAGTTGCGGCGCGCGGTGGCGTCCTTCTGGTCCGAGCTGGCCGGGTCGTACTCGGACGGTGACTTGACGAGCCCGGCGAGGGTGGCGGCCTCGACCGGCGTGAGGTCCTTCGGGGTCTTCGAGAAGAAGATCTCGCTGGCGGCGTAGATGCCGTACGCGCGGTGGCCGAAGTACGCGGAGTTGAGGTAGCGCTCGAGGATCTGCTCCTTGCTCAGCTCCTTCTCCAGGTCCAGAGCCATCCGCATCTCCCGGACCTTGCGGATGCTGGTCTGCTGGGTCGCCTCCTGCACCTCCTTCGGCGTCTTCGCGCTGTCCCGCAGTGCCATCCGGACGTACTGCATGGTGAGCGTGGACGCGCCCTGGGAGACGCCGCTGGAACGGGCGTTGGCCACGAACGCGCGGGCGACGCCCTTCGGGTCGACGCCCTGGTGCTGGTAGAAGCGGGAGTCCTCGGCCGCCACGATCGCCTGCTGGATGTTCGGGGACATGTCGGCGATCTTCGTGTACTGCCGGTATTCCTCGTAGAACATGGTCAGCACCGTCTTGCCGTCCGGCGCGTACAGGTACGAGGTCTCGGCGGGCAGGGCGGTCGTGAGGATCTTCGTCTTGTGCTCCAGCGCGTGGGCGGTGACCTTGGCGCCGATGCCGGTGGCGGCGGCGACGGGATAGGCCACGGCGGCGACCACGATGCCGGCGATGAGACCGGCGCGGAGGAGAGGGACGAGACGACCGGCGGCAGCAAGGGGTCGGTTGCTCACACCGCCAAGTTATGACATTTCCGATTCGTACCTGAGAAGTATTCATGAACGCGGTGCCCCGTGACGCGCCCCACGCCGTGTGACGCTGTCCCGTGCGCCACCTTCCCGGCAGGATCGCGGTCATGCGTGAGAGGCAGTCGGGAGACCCCGGGGCGAGCGAGGCGCCCCCCGGCGTGGTGCTCACCTTCCCCGGCCCCCGGCGCGGGTCCACCGGGCCGCGGGGCGGGGCTGCGAGCGGTGCGTCCACCGGGCCGCGGGACGGGGCCGCCGCCGCGAGCGGTGCGACGGAACCCACCGGCCGGGCCGCCGCCGTGGACGAGCCCGACCTCGGGCACCACGGCGACGTCGAGGCCACTCCGGGCCTGGTCGACCTGGCCGTCAACGTGCGCCGCGCCCCGATGCCCGACTGGCTGGCCGATCCGATCACCGCCGCGCTGGGCGACCTCGCCGCGTACCCGGACGCCGGGCCGGCGCGGGAGGCCGTCGCGGCCCGGCACGGCCGGCCCCCGGCCGAGGTGCTGCTGACCGCCGGCGCCGCCGAGGGCTTCGTGCTGATCGCCCAGGCGCTGCGCGGGGTCCGCCGCCCGGTGGTCGTGCACCCGCAGTTCACCGAGCCCGAGGCCGCCCTGAACGCGGCCGGGCACCGGGTCGAGCGGGTGCTGCTCGACCCGGCCGAGGGGTTCCGGCTCGACCCCGCGCGTATCCCGGCCGACGCCGACCTGGTCATGATCGGCAACCCGACCAACCCGACCTCGGTGCTGCACCCCGCCGCCGACCTGGCCGCGCTCGCCCGTCCGGGCCGGGTCCTCGTCGTCGACGAGGCGTTCGCGGACACCACCGCCGCCCCGGGCGTCCCCGGCGAGCCGGAGTCGCTCGCGGCCCGCCGTGACCTGCCCGGCCTGCTGGTGGTCCGGAGCCTCACCAAGACCTGGGGGCTGGCCGGGCTGCGGATCGGCTACCTGCTGGGCGACGCCGCCCTGCTGGACCGGCTCGCCGCCGTGCAGCCGCTGTGGGCGGTGTCCACCCCGGCCCTCGCCGCCGCCGCGGCCTGCGCCGCGCCCGAGGCGGTCGAGGCCGAGCGCGCGATCGCCGCCCGGCTCGCGGCCGACCGCGACCATCTGGTCGCGCGCCTGACGGCCCTTCCCGGCGTACGCGTCGCGGGCCGGCCGGCCAGCGCCTTCGTCCTGATCCACACCCCCGGTGCCGCCGCGGTGCGGCTCGCCCTGCGGGAGCGTGGCTGGGCGGTGCGCCGGGGTGACACTTTTCCCGGGCTCGGCCCGGACTGGCTGCGGATCGCCGTCCGCGACCCGGCGACGACCGACGCGTTCATCGAGGTACTGGCGGAGATCCTGGAGGCGTGATGCTGGAGACGACGATCGCGGCGATCGGACCGCTCGACGAGCCGGCGATGGCGGCCGCCCGGGACCTGCAGGGCCGGCTCACCAAGCCGGCCGGTTCGCTCGGTGCCCTGGAGGAGCTCTCGGTACGCCTCGCTGGCCTGGCCGGTACCTGCCCGCCGCCGCTGCCCGAGCCGGCGGCGGTGGCGATCTTCGCCGGGGACCACGGCGTGCACGCCCAGGGCGTCACGCCGTGGCCGCAGGAGGTCACCGCGCAGATGATCGGCAACTTCCTGGCCGGCGGCGCGGTGGTCAACGCGTTCGCCCGGCAGGCCGGCGCCTCGGTCACCGTGGTGGACGTGGGTGTCGCCACGCCGCCCGTGACCGCCCCGGCAGCGGACACCGGTCCCCGGCTGGTCGAGGCCAACATCCGGCGCGGTACCCGGGACATGACGGTCGAGGCCGCCCTGACCCGCGCCGAGGCGCGGGCCGCCGTCGAGACCGGCATCCGGGTCGCCGGCGACCTGATCGACGCCGGGGCGGGCATCCTGCTCACCGGTGACATGGGGATCGGCAACACGACGCCGGCCGCCGCCCTGGTCGCGGCGTTCGGCGGGGTCGACCCCGCCGAGGCGACCGGTCGCGGGACGGGGGTCGACGATCCCACGTACCGGCGCAAGATCGAGGTGGTGCGGGCCGCGCTGCGCCGGCACGCCCCCGACCCGGCGGACCCGTTGGGCGTGCTGGCCACGGTGGGCGGGCTGGAGCACGCGGCACTGGCCGGGCTGATCCTGGGCGCCGCGGCCCGGCGCGTCCCGGTGCTGCTGGACGGGGTCATCGCGGTCTCCGCCGCGCTGGCCGCCGCGGCCTTCGCCCCGCACGCCACCGGCGCGATGGTCGCCGGGCACCGCTCGGCCGAACCGGGCGCCACCGTGGCGCTGCACCGGCTGGGGCTGACCCCGCTGATCGACCTCGGGCTGCGCCTCGGCGAGGGCACCGGCGCGCTGCTGGCGCTGCCCGTGGTCACCGGCGCGGTACGGGTGCTACACGAGGTGGCGACGTTCGACTCGGCGGGGGTGGCCGAGAAGTGAGCGGGCGGACCAGGAAGCTCAGCCGCGCGGCGTCGTACGTCGCCGGGGAGCGGGGCGGGGCGGCGGCGTGAGCCCGAACCCGTACCCGCTCGGCCTGCGCCTCGCCGGCCGGCGCGTGGTCGTGGTGGGTGGGGGAGCGGTGGCCACCCGCCGGGTGCCGGCGCTGCTCGACGCGGGCGCGGACGTGTTCCTGGTCGCGCCGGAGCTGACCCCGGCGCTGCGCGCGCACGTCGACGCCGCCCGGCTGCACTGGGCGCGGCGCCGCTTCGCGCCGGACGACCTGGACGGTGCCTGGCTGGTCCAGGTGGCGGTGGACGACCCCATCGCCGCGGCGTCGGTCAGCGCGGCGGCCGCCGAGCGGCGGATCTTCTGCGTCCGGGCCGACGACCGGGCCGCGGCGACGGCCTGGACTCCCGCCGTCACCCGGCACGGCCCGGTGACGGTGGCGGTCCTCGGCGGCGGCGACCCGCGCCGCGCGATGACCGTGCGCGACGCCATCCGCGACCTGCTGGGCGCGCGGACGGAGATCTCCCGTACGCCCGCGGTGGCGGGGGAGGGCCCGTCCCCGGCCGCGCCGCCGGCCTCCGCGCCCCCGTCCCCGACCGGCGCGCCCGGTCGCGTGGCGCTGGTGGGCGCCGGCCCCGGCGACCCGGAGCTGATCACCCTCAAGGGGTGGCGGCTGCTCACCGAGGCGGACGTGGTCGTCGCCGACCGGCTGGTCCCCGGGCTGCTCCTGGACGAGCTGCGGCCCGACGTCGAGCTGGTGGACGCCTCCAAGATCCCCTACGGCCCGTCCCGGGCGCAGGAGGAGATCAACCGCATCCTGGTCGACCGGGCGCTCGGCGGGAAGGTCGTGGTACGCCTCAAGGGCGGCGACCCGTACGTCTTCGGCCGCGGCGGGGAGGAGCTGCTGGCCTGCGCCGAGGCGGGCGTGCCGGTGACCGTGGTGCCCGGGGTGACCAGTGCGGTCGCCGTGCCGGCGGCGGCCGGCGTGCCGGTGACCCACCGGGCGGTGGCGCACGAGTTCACCGTGGTGTCCGGGCACGTCGCACCCGACTCGCCCGCCTCCCTGGTGCGGTGGGAGCACCTGGCCGGGCTCCGCGGCACGCTGGTGATCCTGATGGGGTTGAAGAACCTGCCCGTGATCGCCGCGACGCTGGTCGCGCACGGCCGCCCGGCGGAGACCCCGGCGGCCGTGGTGCAGGAGGGCACGACCGGCGCGCAGCGGGTGCTCCGTTCGACGCTCGGCACGGTCGCCGCCGACGTGGTCGCCGCGGACCTGCGCCCGCCCGCGGTGGTCGTCGTCGGTGACGTGGTGTCCGTTCTCGCCGCGGCCGGCTGAGCGCCCGATACTCAGCCCGGTCGAACGCGCGACGGCGGCCGGAACGTGTCCGGCCGCCGTCGTCGTCGGTCAGGTCACTGCTTGAGCATGTTGTCCAGCAGCAGGGCGCAGCGGATCAGGCCGAGGTGGCTGTAGGCCTGCGGGTGGTTGCCCAGCCCGCGCTCGGCGAGGGGGTCGTACTGCTCGGGCAGCAGCCCGG
The DNA here is from genome assembly GCF_012034245.1 of Micromonospora thermarum. GTDB lineage: Bacteria > Actinomycetota > Actinomycetes > Mycobacteriales > Micromonosporaceae > Micromonospora > Micromonospora thermarum. Next base: position 121,902 of record NZ_JAATEO010000013.1, read on the forward strand.
TCGGCCCGGCGGTGTCGATCATCAGGGCGAACAGCTCCTCCGCGTCCGTGCGGCGGCCGGTGCGCAGGTACGCCTCGATCAGCCACGCCGTGCAGATGTGGAAGCCGCCCTCGCGGCCGGGCAGGCCGTCGTCCCAGTGGTAGCGGTAGACGACCGGGCCGCTGCGCAGATCCGCCTCGATCTTCAGCACCGTCGACAGGAAGCGCGGGTCGTCGCCGGGGAGCAGCCCGGAGATCCCGATCCAGAGCGAGGACGCGTCGCTGTCCTCGTGCCCGTACGCGACGCTGTACGCCTCGGCGTGCTCGTGCCAGCCGTACTCCAGCACGTTGGCGCCGATCCGGTCCCGCAGCTCGACCCACTCCGGCCGGTCCTCCCCGCCGTGCTGGCGCACGACGTGCAGTGCCCGGTCGACGGTCATCCAGCACATGACCTTGGAGAAGATGTGGTGCCGGGGTGGGAGGCGGGCCTCCCAGATGCCGTGGTCCGGCTCGTGCCAGCGGCGGCGGACCGCCTCGACCATGTTCTCCAGGACCCGCCACTCGTCGTCGCGGACCGAGCCGCGCGCGTCGGCCACGGCGGCGATCAGGTCGGCGATCGGACCGAAGACGTCGAGCTGGAGCTGGTGGTTGGCCAGGTTGCCGACCCGGACCGGCCGGGAGCCGGCGTACCCGGGCAGCGTGTCGATGACCGCCTCGGCGCCCAGCTCGTAGCCGTCGACCGTGTAGAGCGGGTGCAGCCGCTCCGGATGCCCGCCGGTGCGTTCCACGACGCCGTCGATCCAGCGCAGCAGCGCCTCCGCCTCCTCGGTCGAGCCGAGGTCGACCAGGGCGCGGGCGGTCATCGCCGCGTCGCGCAGCCAGCAGTAGCGGTAGTCCCAGTTGCGGACACCGCCCAGCTCCTCCGGCAGCGAGGTGGTCGCGGCGGCCAGGATCGAGCCGGACGGCTCGTGGCAGAGCCCGCGCAGGGTGAGCGCGCTGCGGGCGACCAGGTCCCGGGCGGTGTTCGGTAGCCGCAGCGAGGCCACCCAGTCCTTCCAGGGCTGTTCCGCCGCGGCCTGCCGCTCGTGGATCGGCAACCGGTGGTGTTCCAGGCTGTGGGTGCCGAAGCGCATCTCCAGCACGATCTGTCCGCCGGCGGCGGAGAGGTCGACGACGGCCTTGGCCGTCTCGTACACGCCGTCACCGCGGACCTGCCACTCGACTCCGGGGGAGTAGAGCGCGACCGGCTCGTTGGAGCCGAGCACGAGCAGGCCGTCGCCGAGCGGTTGCAACTGGACGGCCACCTGCCCGAACTCGGGCCGGGGGGCGAACTCCAGGCGGACCCGGCCGCGGCCGGTGAGCACCCGGACCAGGGTCGAGTCGGCGCTGACGATCGCCGGGCCCTCCGGCGTGGTCTCGGTGTCCGGGATGTCGAGCCAGTCGGTCACGGTCAGGCCGGACCAGCGGGTCTCGACGGTCATCGTGCCCGACCGGTACCGCTGGCCGAGCGGGATGCCGCCGCGCTCCGGCGCGACGCTGAAGTATCCGGCCGGGCTGCCGCCGACCAGGTCGGCGAAGATCGCCGCCGAGTCGGGCTTGGGGTTGCAGAGCCAGGTGATCTTGGCCTCGGGGGTGAGCAGCGCGACCGTACGGCCGTTGGCCAGCATCGAGTGCCGCTCGATGGGCACCGCCCGCTCGCCGAACAGCCAGTGCCGCCGGGTCTCCAGCAGCAGCCCGAGGGCCCGGGCCGCCTCGATCGGCTCGGCCACCCGGTACTGCGCCTTGGTGTCGCCCGGCCCGATCTTGATGCCGACGTCCGGACCGTGCAGGTTGCCGAAGGCGTTCTCGTCGGTGACGTCGTCGCCGATGAACAGCACCGCGCTCGCGGAGAGCTGGGTGCGGAGCTGGTCGACGGCCGTGCCCTTGTGGGTGGCCACCACCGACAGCTCGATGACCTCCTTGCCCTGGGTGACGGTGACGCCGTCCCAGGTCGCGGGGCCACCGCGGACCGCCTCGATCGCGGCGGCGGCGACCTGCGGGTCGACCCCGCGGGTGTGCACGGCCACGCTTGCCGGCTTGCGCTCCAGCCGGATCCCGGGATGGGCGGCGGCGATCTCCCGGAGCGTGTCGCGCAGCCGGGTGCGGACGGCGATCAGCTCGGGGGAGAGCCGCTCGACGAAGCCGATGTCGAACTCCGAGCCGTGGCTGCCGACGAGGTGGACCTCGCTGGGCAGCCGGGACAGCGCGGCCAGGTCGCGCAACGCCCGGCCGGAGACCACCGCCACGGTGGTCTGCGGCAGCGCGGCGAGCGCGCGCACCGCGGCCACCGACTCCGGCAGCGGTACGGCCTTGCTCGGGTCCTCGACGATCGGTGCGAGCGTGCCGTCGTAGTCGCAGGCGATGAGCAGCTGCGGGACGCGGGCGATCCGGCCGATGGCGGTGCGCAGCTCCGGGTCCAGGCTGCCGGCGGCGGACGTGACGATGTCGGTGGTGGCAGCGTTCACGAGGCGTCCGCCTCCGGCACACCGAGCTCGGTGAGGAACGACTTCGCCCAGTGCCCCACGTCGTGGGTGCGCAGATGGCGTTGCATTGTCCGCATACGGCGACGGGCCTCCGGCTTCTCCACGTGCACGGCCCGTAGCAGGGCGTCCTTGACCGCGTCGGGGTCGTGCGGGTTGCACAGGAACGCCTGACGCAGCTCGGTGGCGGCGCCGGCGAACTCACTGAGCACGAGCGCGCCGCCCTGGTCGGCGCGCGATGCGACGTACTCCTTGGCCACCAGATTCATTCCGTCTCGCAGCGGGGTCACCATCATCACGTCGGCGGCGGCGTACATCGCGGCCAGCTCGGTGCGACTGTACGACTGATGCAGATAATGCACCGCCGGGACGCCGACCCTGCCGAATTCGCCATTAATCCGACCAACCTCGCGCTCGACCTTGACGCGAAGTGCCTGGTAGTGCTCCACCCGCTCCCGGCTCGGCGTCGCCACCTGCACCATAACCGCGTCCGGCACTGTCAACTTTCCGTCAGCCAGCAGCTCGCGGAACGCCTTGAGCCGCAACTCGATGCCCTTGGTGTAGTCGAGCCGGTCGACGCCCAGGATGATCGTCTTCGGGTTGCCCAGCTCCTCGCGGATCTCCTTGGCCCGCGCCTGGATGGCTGGGTCGGTGGCCAGCCGCTCCATCTCCTTGGTGTCGATCGAGATGGGGAAGGCGCCCGCCTTCACCTGGCGGCCGTCCACCTGGATCATCTGCCCCTCGTAGCGGAGGCCGAGCAGGTGCCGGGCCAGCCGGACGAAGTTCTGCGCCGCCAGCCGCTGCTGGAAGCCCACCAGGTCCGCGCCGAGCAGCCCGCGCAGGATCTCGGTGCGGAACGGCATCTGCATGAACAGCTCGATCGGCGGAAACGGGATGTGCAGGAAGAAGCCGATGCGCAGGTCGGGCCGCAGCTCACGGAGCATCGCCGGCACGAGCTGGAGCTGGTAGTCCTGCACCCACACCGTCGCGCCCTCGGCCGCGACGTCCGCCGCGGCCTCCGCGAACCGGGCGTTGACCAGGCGGTACGCCTCCCGCCAGCGTCGCTCGTAGACCGGCGTCTCGACCGCGTCGTGGTAGAGCGGCCAGATCGTGGCGTTGGACTGCCCCTCGTAGTAGCGCTCCAGTTCGTCGGCGCTGAGCGGCACCGGGTGCAGCCGGATCCCCTCCAGGTCGAACGGCTCGGGCGCGGCGCCGGTGCCGCCGGCCCAGCCGACCCAGGTGCCCTTGTGCTCGGCGAGGACCGGGTGCAGGGCGGTGACCAGTCCGCCCGGACTGCGTCGCCACTGCCGCCCCTCGGGTGTGCTCACCTCATCGACGGGCAGGCGGTTGGCCACTACGACAAAGGAGCTACGGACGGTCACGTTCGGCCACCTCCGGGTGCTGACAGGTCCACCGCGATGAGCGTACTGAGCGTAGCTGCGGCGTCTGGCGCCCCGTGTCGGAGTTACCTACCCGTCCCACGTCCGCCGAATCGCGGGCGTGATCTTGCCGACAGCGGTCCCCGTACCTGGAAGAGGGCGGGGTGATGTGGGCGGAGCGCGGCGTACCTGTCAGGATTGACGACGGCGTGCGTGCGGCCGGCTCCCGGCCGGCGGCGGCGGGCGGAAGTCGCGGCCCGCGCCCGCCACAAGCTCGCGACCGCAACCCGACGGAGGTAGCCCGCACCGTGGCCCAGTTCATCTACGTCCTGGACAAGGCGCGCAAGGCGCACGGCGACAAGGTCGTGCTCGACAACGTGACGCTGAACTTCCTGCCGGGTGCCAAGATCGGTGTGGTCGGCCCGAACGGCGCCGGTAAGTCCAGCCTGCTCAAGATCATGGCAGGGTGGGACCAGCCGAGCAACGGCGAGGCCCGGCTGATGCCCGGCTACACGGTCGGCATGCTGGCGCAGGAGCCCCCGCTCAACGACGCCAAGACCGTCCTCGGCAACATCGAGGAGGCGGTCGCCGAGACCAAGGCCAAGCTGGAGCGGTTCAACAAGATCGCCGAGCAGATGGCGACGGACTACTCCGACGAGCTGATGGAGGAGATGGGCAAGCTCCAGGAGGAGCTGGACCACGCCGACGCGTGGGACATCGACTCCAAGCTCGAGCTGGCCATGGACGCGCTGCGCTGCCCGCCGCCGGACGCCGACGTGACGCAGCTCTCCGGTGGTGAGCGCCGCCGGGTCGCGCTCTGCAAGCTGCTGCTGGAGACGCCCGACCTGCTGCTGCTCGACGAGCCCACCAACCACCTGGACGCGGAGAGCGTGCAGTGGCTGGAGCAGCACCTGGCCAAGTACGCCGGCACCGTGATCGCGATCACCCACGACCGGTACTTCCTCGACAACGTCGCCAACTGGATCCTGGAGCTGGACCGGGGCCGCGCCTACCCGTACGAGGGCAACTACTCCACCTACCTGGAGAAGAAGGCGGCCCGGCTGGCCGTCGAGGGCCGCCGTGACGCCAAGCTGAAGAAGCGCCTCTCCGAGGAGCTGGACTGGGTCCGCTCCAACGCCAAGGCCCGCCAGACCAAGTCCAAGGCCCGCCTCGACCGGTACGACGAGATGGCCGCCGAGGCGGAGAAGACCCGGAAGCTGGACTTCGAGGAGATCCAGATCCCGCCGGGCCCGCGGCTGGGCAGCACGGTCATCGAGGCGAAGAACCTGACGAAGGGCTTCGGCGACCGGGTGCTGATCGACGACCTCAGCTTCTCGCTGCCGCGCAACGGCATCGTCGGCGTGATCGGCCCGAACGGCGTCGGCAAGACCACGCTGTTCAAGACCATCGTCGGGCTCGAGGAGCCGACCACCGGCTCGGTCCGCGTCGGCGACACGGTCTCCCTGTCGTACGTCGACCAGAGCCGGCAGGGCCTCGCGGGCGACAAGACGGTCTGGGAGGTCGTCTCCGACGGCCTGGACCACCTGATGGTGGGCAAGGTCGAGATGCCGTCGCGGGCGTACATCGCCGCGTTCGGCTTCAAGGGGCCGGACCAGCAGAAGCCGACCAAGGTGCTCTCCGGCGGCGAGCGCAACCGGCTCAACCTGGCGCTGACGCTGAAGATCGGCGGCAACGTGATCCTGCTCGACGAGCCGACCAACGACCTGGACGTGGAGACCCTCTCCAGCCTGGAGAACGCGCTGCTGGAGTTCCCCGGCTGCGCCGTGGTCATCTCCCACGACCGGATGTTCCTCGACCGGGTCGCGACGCACATCCTGGCCTGGGAGGGCGACGACCAGAACCCGGCGAAGTGGTTCTGGTTCGAGGGCAACTTCGAGGCGTACGAGAAGAACAAGATCGACCGCCTGGGCGCGGAGGCCGCCCGGCCCCACCGGGTGACCTACCGCAAGCTGACCCGCGACTGAGCATGGCGGACCGTTTCGTCTACCACTGCACCCTCCGGTGGTCCGACCTGGACGCGTACGGCCACGTCAACAACTCGCGCTTCCTCACGCTGTACGAGGAGGCGCGGGTGGCGTTGATGTTCGCCGGCGGCCGGGCGTGGGGAGTGGGCTCGTTCGCCGACGGAGTGGTGATCCGCCGGCACGAGGTCGACTACCTGCGGCCGGTCGACTACGCCCTCGGCCGGGCCACCGCGGAGGCGGCGCCGACGGTGCGGATCGAGATGTGGGTGGCGGAGATCCGTGCCGCGGCCTTCACCGTCGCCTACGAGATGTACGACGGCGACCGTCTCGTCAGCCGCGCCCGGTCGGTGCTGGTGCCGTTCGACCTCGCCCTGCAACTGCCCCGGCGGCTGTCGCCGGAGGAGCGCGAGTTCCTCCTCACGTACGCCCCAGAGGGCGGCCCGGCGTGACCGGTCGGGACGCCGCCGGCCGGGAGGCCGCCGGGGCGGCGGTCGCGGGTCACGGGCTGGCCGGCGTCGCCGACGCGGGCGCGTTCCTGGCCCGGCTGGTCCGGCTGGACCGGGCGGCGCTGGTCCGGCTGCGGCCGGCCGGCACCGGGGACCGCACCACCCTCTGGGGACGCCTGCCGTGGGGAGTGCTGGTCGTCCGCACGGTCGCCGGAACCGGCCCGGGCGACGTCACCGTGGCGGCCGGAGAGCTGCTGGCGGAGCTGACCGCCGGCGGCGCGGCGCTGCCCGGCGGGCGGGACGCCGACTGGCGCTGGCCGTTGCCGCCCGCGGCGAGCCGGCGGGTGGAGACCCTGCCGTCCGCCGAGGTGCGCCGGGTGGCGGCGGCGGCTGCGGACGCCCTGCGGGACGCCTCGGCGCACGGGGTGGGCGGACGCGCGGTCGGGCAGCGCGCCCTGCGCGACGCCCTCCTCGACCACGTGCCGGTGGTCGTCACCCCGGACGACCCGCCCGGCGAGCCGGTCGAGGTCTCCCAGCGGTTGGTCCAGGGCGTGGTGCGCATGGGCTTCCTGGGCGCCGACGAGACGGCCGGCGGGGTGCAGGTGCGCGCCACCGGCCGGTGGGTCGGCCTGGTCGGCCCGTACGGAGCCGCATGGTCGCAGACGGCGACGGATCTTGCCGTCCGGGCGGTCGCCAATCACCCGTTCGGATGATCCCAGATCATCCTTCTGTCCTGGGGCTGTCGTTGGGGGGATGCTTCCTCCCGGCTGTCCGGGTACCGTCCATCCTCGGATCCAACGCACCGTAGGCGTCCGGATCCGCTGGGGAGTGAGGTGCGCGAGCGATGCCGTGGTGGTCATGGCGCCCCGGTCCCGCCAACGGCGGCGGTGACCCGGACAGTCGTAGCGGGATCACAGTGGAGGGCACCGTCCGGGTCGGGCCTCCGACCCCCCGTCAGCCGGGCGACAACTGCCCAGGTGCCGACCGTCCCCCGATCGCCGACATGCCGGCGACCGTCGCACCGGTGACGCTCAGCCGGGTCTGCGACGCGCTCGACCTGCTCGACGTGCGCTACCTGGCCGACGGCGACGGGAACCTGCTGGCGATGTGGGAGCGGCACGCCGTCCTGGTCACCCTTGAGGGCCCGGAGGACGAGATCCTGGTGATGCGGGCACGTCCACACGCGACGGTCCCGCCGGACTGGGAGGACCGGGCCTACCGCGTGGTCAACGAGTGGAACCACACCCGCCGCTTCTGCAAGGCGTACATCGGCGACCCGACCGAGCGCGGCCAGCTCCCGATCTACGCGGAGCTCCAGGTGCCGTTCAGCGCCGGGGCGCACGACGCGCTGCTGGTCGAGATGCTCGACTGCGGGGCGGCGGTGGCCACCAGCTTCGTCGACTGGCTGCACGACGAGGGCGCCCTGCTCTGAGGGGCGGTCGTCGCCACCCCACCCGTTCGGGTCACGCCGGCTCGGCCGGGTCCTCCATCACGTTCACCATGAAGTACGCGGCCCGCTCCAGGTACTCCCAGAGCGCGGCGGCGAGATGGGGCGGCAGGTCCAGCCGGTCCACGGCGTGCCGCATGTGCTTCAGCCACGCGTCGCGCTCGGCGGCCCCGATCCGGAACGGCGCGTGCCGCATCCGCAGGCGCGGGTGCCCCCGCTGGGCGGAGTACGTGTTCGGGCCGCCCCAGTACTGCATCAGGAACAGGGTCATCCGGTCCGCCGCCGGCCCCAGGTCCTCCGGGTACATCGGGCGCAGCAGGGGGTCGGTGGCGACGCCCGCGTAGAACTCGTCCACCAGCCTGCGGAATGTCGGCTCCCCGCCGACCGCCTCGAAGAAGGTCGTCGGCGCACCGGGCTCAGCTGTGGGATTCACCGTTCCATCCTGCCAGGTGCCCCGGTGCCGGTCCGGCGCCGCCCGCTGTGGGCCGGATCACCGCCGTCGCGGGGCCGGTCAGGTCACCACGTGCCAGTGGCGCCCCGACTCGCCCGACCGGCCGCCGTCCGGCTGCTCGCCGGGACCGCGACCGCCCGTCGGGGACCGGCCCGGCCCTCCGGACGAGCGGGACGGGTGCGGATCGGGTCGCGGCGCGCGCGTCGTGCCGTCCGGCTCGGTCGCCGGCCGGCCACCCTGCTGGGCGGCGGTGACCGCCGCGTCGACGGTGGCCGGGCTCGGCCAGCTCAGCGCGGCGAGGGTCATCAGCAGGACGCCCGCCGCGCTCCACACCCCGACCACGAGCGGGATGGAGAACCGGTCGGCGAGCAGGCCGGTCACCAGGACCGCCAGGCCCTGGATCACCTGGATGCCGGTCGCCATGACGCCGAAGGCCCGCGCGCGGAAGCCGTCCGGCAGGGCCCGCACGAACAGGCCGTTGGCCATCGGCAGCATGCCGGCGACGGCGAACCCGCACGCGGCGGCCAGCAACGCCACCACCAGCGGTGGCGGGTCGAACAGGGCGGGGACCAGCGTCAGGGGGGCCAGGACGGCCAGGGGCCGCATCAGCGCCAGCCGCCGGGCCGGTGCGATCGCGCGGCCGACGATCAGGCCGCCGAGGATGAACCCGACCGGGTTGGCGGCCATGATGACCGCCTGGGCAGCGCCCCGTCCCATGTCGTCGGCGTGTCGTCCCGCCCACGCCGCCGCGAGGCCCTCCGGGACGATCGAGAACAGCATCGCGCTGAACACCAGGATCGCGATGGCGCGCAGCACCGGGGTGCCGAAGACGATGCGGAAGCCCTCACCGGTCTCCCGGAACAGGTGGCTGCGGTGGGCGGCGGTCATGGCGGGCGGGTGGTCGGCCACGCCGAGGCGGAGGAGGACGGCCGACGCGCCGAAGGTCGCCGCGTTGACCAGCAGGGCGGCGGCCGGGTTCGCCGCGGCGATGGCGGCGCCGGCCAGGTAGCCGACGACCTGCGCGGCCTGGCCGACGCTGGCGTTCACGGACAGGCCGACCACGAGGCGGTCACCGCTCAGGATGAGCGGCATGAGCGCCGACCGCGCGGCCTGGCTCGGCGGGTTGGCCAGGGTGGCGAGGAAGAGCAGGGCCAGGATCGCCGGGCTCGGCATCCCGGGGATCGCGATGACCAGCAGCAGCGCCATCCGGACGAGGTCGCAGGTGACCATGACCCGCCGGTACGGGTACCGCTCGGCGAGCGTCGCGAGCAACGGGCCGCCGACGAGCCAGGGCAGGTAGCTGACGGCGAACGCGGCGGCGGAGAGCGCCACCGACTCGGTCTCCCGGTAGATCAGCAGGGTGACGGCGGCCTTCGCGATGTAGTCGCCGATCCAGCCCAGCGTGCTCGCCGTGAAGACGGCCCGGTACTCGCGTTGCGCGAACACCTCGCGGAAGGTGGCCGGCCCTTCCGGAGAAGGTCGCTCGTCGGACACCGTCGCCTCCATCGTTCCGCTGGCGGCCACTCGTGATGGTCCGGCCTGGGAACCGTCGTCAGATCTGCCGATCAGCGAGGACGTGACCACGCTCCGAGGGGGAGCGTGTGCACCGGATTCTGCCCGAAAGTCCGACAACTGGCTAGGCCGGACGGGTTGATCGTCGCATCGCCGACTGAACGAACGGACGATACCCGAGGGGCCGGCCGGCGGGAACCCTGCCGTTTCCGTCAGGTGGCGCCGCCGACCCCGGTCTCACCGGGGGCCCGTGCCGGCAGGCCCGGGTAGAGCCGGGCGGCGGCGATCTTGGCGGTGATCCCGGAATTCTCCAGGGCCTCGGCCAGCCGGCGACGCAGCTCCCGACCGACCGCGAACTGCCCGTCCGCCGTCGTCTTCACCACCGTACGGATCACCGCGCCCTCCACCGTCATCTGCTCGACGCCCAGCACCTCCGGCGCCTCGACGATCTCCGGTGCCAGCTCCGGGTCCAGCGCGACGGAGGCGGCCGCCGTCCGCAGCACCGCCGTCGCCTCCTCGGTGCTGGCGAAGCCGATCGGCAGGTCGACGACGACCAGCGCCCAGCCCTGGCTCTTGTTGCCGACCCGGATGATCTCGCCGTTGCGGATGTACCAGAGCACGCCCCGCCCGTCCCGGACCGTCGTCACCCGCAGCCCCACCGACTCGACCACGCCGGTGGCCTCGCCCAGGTCGACGGTGTCGCCCACGCCGTACTGGTCCTCGATCAGCATGAACAGGCCGGCGATCAGGTCCTTCACCAGGCTCTGCGCGCCGAAGCCCAGCGCCACGCCGGCGATGCCCGCGCTGGCGAGCAGCGGCGCCAGGTCGAAGCTGAACTCCTTGAGCACCATCAGCAGCGCGATACCGAAGATGAACGCGGTGGAGAGGCTGCGCAGCACGGACCCGATCGCCTCGGCCCGTTGGCGCCGCCGCTCCGGGACGAACTCGCCCGGCTCGGCCGCCGCCGTGGGGATCCGCTCCCGCAGCGGCCGCAGCATGGTGGGCACGCCCGCGTCGGTGGTGGTGCGGACGAGCCGCTTGATCGTCCGGTGCACGAGCCACCGGGCCGCCACGGCCAGCAGCACGATCAGGATGATGCGCAGCGGCTTGACCAGGATCCAGTAGCTGCCCTCGGCGAACCAGACGGACCCGGTCAGGTCCCAGGCGCCCTCGCAGAGCGGCTCGTCGAGGCACTCCGGGCTCGGCGACTGGTCGGGAGCGGGCGTCGGCGCGGCGACGGTCGACACGATGGCGGCATCCACCCTGTCTTCGTACCGCAAGCGGCCGGACCGCTGCCCGGCGACCCGCCCGGGCGTGACCCGGGGCTCGGGGACGGGTCGTGTGATCAGGGCGAACCGGTCATCGGTGGCAGGGGCGGGGAAAGCTTCGGTGGGGGACGCCGGATTAGTACGTGAAGTCCCGGAAAGCCGTATACCCGTCGTGACGTGCAAGAACGTCCCGCGAAGATCATCGGGCACAACGCGATACCGCTGCTCCGTCACGTTCATCTCCACCAGCACTCGGCGGCGCGACCAACAATGAAGCCCCGGACCGCCTGATGATGGGCAGTTTCCGGGGCTTCGGTGTTGAGAGTTACGACCAGGGCGTGCCTCCGGCGGGGCGCTCGGGCACTCCGGGATGGCTTAGGGCCAAAGAGCCGGGAGCCGCCGCAAGGTTTGTCTGGCCCGTGAGCGGGGAGTAGCGCCCGTGGAGTACCAGAGACTGAGCCAGGAGCAGGCCGCCGCCCAGTTCTGGGACGGCATGCGCTGCGTGGCCAACGTCGCAACCACCACGGGTAACAAGACCCTGTTTCAGGCGATCCAGGTGGTGGGTCAGGCGGCCATGGCTGTCGGGATCCCGATCCCGGACACCGGGGAGTTCGTGCGGTGCCCCATGTGCGACGCGATGCCTGGCCAGCGTTGTATCAACGTGGTGGGCCACCCGCTGCCGGATCATCTCCATCCAGAGCGGACCGAGCGTGCGCGCCGGCTGCGAGAGGAGATCGGCAAGCCGTAGCCAACAAGATCATTAAGAGTTGCGAAGTCGAGGACGGCCAAGATCGACTGACCCAAGTTCGGCCCAAGTGAGGGCCACCAGGGGCGGAAGGACGGTGAACCGTCTCCGCGGCTCCCCTTGGACGCCGGTCAGGAAGGTCCGGGTCACTGGGCCGGCACGGTCACCAAGGTGGCGACGAACCCGACCAGCAGGACGGTCCCAGCGAACACCACGGACGGCCACCACTCGCGGGGGCGCTGGCCTTGCTGCGGGAGAGGCTGAGTTGGCTGGTTCCAGGCCGGAGGTGCTACCACGACCTGGCGGCGATCCGGCCACACCTGCGGCGGAGTGCGGGTAGTCGACCCTGCCATCATGAACGCCCTCCGACGGCTCACGCTGCTTGGGGCTGGGACCGGGCGGGGCTGCGCGGGGTCGGCCGGCGGCTCCCGCCCGGTCATGAAGGCCGGGCACTCGACCTTCCACCATTGACAGGCGTTGCCGGTCGCCGGGCGTTACATCCCTTGTCGCCCGGTTCCGACGACAGCCTGACAACCGCAAAGGTGGCCGGGGTGGGTGGGGTGACCTGTTGGGGGGAAGGTGCGCCACCCCGGCCGCCGACCGGCTCGGCAACGCCGGTCTCCATTGAAGGCGACGCCAAAGCAGATTCCGTTACAGCCGGTCGGAATGTCAGGAACCGGGAGGAGGGCCGGAGGCATGGAAGCCACGATGGCTGCGTCGCATCGAGCGGTTGCTGTGCCGGATGCCTGCCCGATGCAGCCGTCGACACCGGATCGCAGCGGCAGGCCGGTAGGAGCCGGAGCAAGATCATCGGGCACATGCCGGGCACAACTTGTACCGACTAGAGGCGTCAACCGCTGTCAGGCGACGGAAGAGTTCACCCAGGCCGGAGCTCGGATCTGCCCCAATGCGGGTGATCCGTTCGGCCGCTTGAAGATTCGTACGTGCAATCCGGGGTCTTATCAGGGACGATTGGCGCACGGACGTCGGTGATCCGGGCCGGCGTCGGTCGGTGGGTCGCTGCGCCCGTTTCCGACCGGCGGTGGTGAGCAGGGGCCGCTGAACCGGGAGGGTGAGCGCGATGCCTGACATACGACCCACGGTGGGCTCCGGCGCGCTCGTCCTCAACGCCACCTACGAGCCCCTGTGCGTCGTGTCCGTCCGTCGTGCCGCCATCCTCGTGCTCTCCGCCAAGGCCGTCTGCGTCGCCGACGGCGACGGGATCCTGCACAGCGCCCGCAACTCGCTCCCGGTGCCCTCGGTCGTCCGGCTCACCCGCTTCGTCCGGGTGCCGTACCGCACGCACGTCGGCCTCTCCCGGCGGGCGATCTTCGCCCGCGACGGCTGGCGCTGCGCTTACTGCCGGGGCCCGGCGGAGACCATCGACCACGTCTTCCCCCGCAGCCGGGGCGGCCGGCACGCCTGGGAGAACGTGGTGGCGGCCTGCGCCCGGTGCAACCACACGAAGGGCGACAAGACCCCCGCCGAGCTGGGCTGGCGGCTGCACGCCCTGCCGGCCGCCCCGAAGGGCACCGCGTGGCGCGTGCTCGGCCACCGGGCGCCCGACCCCCGCTGGGCGGACTGGCTGGACCTGCGCGAGCCCGAGGCGGCCTGAGCGGGCCGGGCTCACCGCGGCCGGGAGTCCACCAGCGAGGCGAACACCACGACGTTGTCCGCGTAGCCGGTCTGGCCGCCGACCCACCGGCCGCCGCAGGTCACCAACCGCAGGTTGGGGCGACTGAAGTCGCCGAAGACCTGGTCGGCCGGGAATCTCTCCTTGTCGAACCGCTCCACCGAGTTGACCTCGAACACCGCCACCGTGCGGTCGGAGCGGGTCACCTCCACCTGGTCGCCGGCGTCGAGGGTGCGCAGCCCGTGGAACACCGCCGGCCCGGTGGTGGTGTCCACGTGCCCGACGATGACGGCCGGGCCGTACTGGCCGGGGGTCGGGCCCTGGTCGTACCAGCCGGCCTCCTGGGCGCGGTGGGCGTCCGGGGCGGCGATGGTGCCGTCCGGGGCGAGCCCGACGGTGTGCACCGGGGCGGCCACGTCGATCGCCTCGATCTCGATGGCGACGGGCGGGCTCGCGGGCAGCACCGGGAACTTCTTCGGCGGCGGCCGCAGGCCGGCGGTGAACCGGTCCGGCAGCACGCTCATCCCGGTGATCCGCTCCACCCCGAGCATCGCGATGATCAATACCATCAGCGTCCCGATCACCAGGACCGGGACTCCCGGGTGCCGGGAGGGCACCAGCCGCCGGCCGGCGGTCGCCCAGCGGTGCCGCGGGCGCGCGGGCAGCGGCCCGGCGGCCGGGTCGGTGGTGGCGACGCTGGCGGCGACGGTCTGCCCGGCGACCCGCCGCAGCCGGCGCGCGGTCGCGCCGGCCAGCCGGGCGGAGGCCCGCAGCGCCCGCCGGGTGGTGGCCCCTGCCCGGGCCCGCCGGGTGGTCGCCCGGGCCCGGCCTGATCGGGTACGCCTGTGCGCTCCGGCCATGGCGGGTGGTGGAGGTCAGGCGCCGGCCCCGGAACGGCGGCTGCCGAAGAAGCCGAATCCGACGGCGAGGGCCACCGCGGCGATGCCGCCGATCAGCAGCAGCGAGCCGGGCCCGCCGGCGGTGCCGCCGCCCCCGGTGGCCGGACCCTTCGTCGGCTGCTGCATGTTCAACACCGTCAGCGTCGTGTTCGCGGTGTTGCCGTTGTCGCAGCGCAGGTCCACCCGGTAGTCACCCGGCTCCTTGCTGCCGGGGATGGTGACCTGCCCGGTGAGGAAGCCGTTGTCCGGCCGGAGGACGACCCGTCCGAAGGCGTCCGACTGCACCGTCGCCTGGCGGTTGTTGTTGTTGTCGCAGCTGGCCCGGATGCTGACCCGGGTGCCCGCCTGCGCCGGGTTCGGCGTCACCTCGACGAAGGCGTTCTCGCCGGCCCGTACGGGCGCGGCTCCGACCAGGACGAACACCGCCACCAAGGCCAGCATGGCGAGTACGCGATGACCCCGCATGATTCCCCCTTCCGGTGACGACCACCGGAACCCCTCCCCGGGTGACCGGCCCTGTTTTCCCGCTGGCCCGGGGGCAAACCCCGGGGCGTGCCCTCAGCGCCGGGCGGGCGGGGTGGGTGGGGGCAGTGGGGTGACCGGGTGCCAGTCCAGCGGCGTGGAGAGAACCATCGTGCTGGACGGCTGGCCGTACGGGGCGAGTCGGTCGATGACCGCCTCGAACTCCCCGATCGACCCGGCCGCGACCTTCAGCACGCTGCACGCGTCCCCGGTGATCCGGTGGATCTCCAGGATCTCCGGCCAGTCGGCGACCTCCGGGTCGTGCAGGATGCAGCGGGCGCCGTAGCAGGACATCCGGATCAGGGCCACCACCGTCCGCCCGGCCCGGCTCAGGTCCACGTGCGCGTGGTAGCCGGTGATCACGCCCGACTCCTCCAACCGGCGTACGCGCTCCGCCACCGCCGGCGGCGAGAGGTGCACCCGCCGGGACAGCTCGCTGTACGACAGCCGGGCGTCGGCCTGCAGTTCGCGCAGCAGCGCCCAGTCCATATCGTCCACGCGCCGACCTTACGTTCTCCAACCGAATCTGCGCCATCGCCTTGTGATCAGCAGGCGACAGAGCGGCAGAGCCGTTGATCCGGCATTCCGTTCGCCGTTCCCGCCACGGCATCATGTCGGTCATCCGGCAGTGTCGCCGGTCGAGCGGCAAGTGGAGGGAGCGGACCGGTGGAACGGACGGACCTGCGGGCGGCCACCCGGGCGGCGGTGCGGCCGGCTACCCCGCGCCAGCGGGCCGCGCGCGCCGCCAGCAACGGTGGCGAGCCGACGTTGGAGTTCGCCGGGCGGGTCCCGTACGACGCGTACGTGCAGGCCAGCACGCTGCACCGGTTGCAGACGCCGCTGAGCGACGACCCGGGTGAGATGTCGTTTCTCATGGTCAGCCAGATCATGGAGTTGTACTTCGGGCTGACCTGCCACGAGCTGCGCGAGGCCCAGCGCCTCCTGCGGGCCGACCGGATCTGGGACGCCCTGGCGCCGCTGCGCCGCGCCGCGCTGCACCTGGAGGGCCTGAACGCGGCCTGGCACGGGCTCCGCTGGATGACCCCGGCCGACTTCAACCGGTTCCGCAACCTGCTCGGGGAGGGCTCCGGCTTCCAGTCGGCGATGTACCGCCACCTGGAGTTCCTGCTCGGGCTCCGCGACGAGGCGCTGATCCGGCCGTTCCGCCGCCAGACCGAGGTGTACGCCGAGCTGCGCGCCGCCCTGGCGGCCCCGAGCCTCTGGGACGACGTGGTCGCCCTGCTCGCCCGGCACGGCCACGACCTGCCCGCCGAGCTGCTCGACCGGGACGTCACCGGCGAGCACCAGCCGCACCCCGCCGTCGAGGCGGCCTGGGTGCGGATCTACGACGAGCAGGCCGGCCCGGACAACCACCTCCGCCTGCTCGGCGAGGCGCTGACCGAGGTGGCCGAGCAGTTCGGCGACTGGCGGTGGAACCACATCAAGGCCGTCCAGCGCACGATGGGTGCCAAGGTCGGCAGCGGCGGTTCGGCCGGCCTGGCGTGGCTTCAGCGCAGCATGGCCCGGGTGGTCTTCCCGGAGCTGTGGTCGGCCCGGACCGCGATGTGACCGAAGGACGAGACACCCCGTGACGACCACCGAAGACGAGGCCCTCCGCCTCGACGCCGACGACCCCGGTCACCGGCACCTGTTCCACGTCCCGCCCGCGGACGGCGGCCGCTACCCGGAGGCCGCGTACCTGGCCGGCAATTCGCTCGGCCTGCAGCCCCGGGCCACCCGGGACGAGCTCCTCGGCGACCTGGACGCCTGGCGGCGGCTGGGCGTGGAGGGGCACCTGGAGGCCGAGCGGCCCTGGCTGCCGTACCACGAGCTGTTGACGGGGCCCGCCGCGCGACTGGTCGGCGCCCGGCCCGCGGAGGTCGTGGTGATGAACTCCCTCACCGTCAACCTCCACCTGCTGATGGTCAGCTTCTACCGGCCAGCCGGGACCCGCACCCGCGTCGTCATCGAGGACAGCGCCTTCCCGTCGGACAGCTACGCCGTCCGTAGCCAGGCCCGCTTCCACGGCCTCGACCCGGACACGACGGTCGTGCGGCTGCGCCCGCGTCCCGGCGAGGACACCCTGCGCACCGCCGACGTGCTCGACTTCCTCGCGACCGAGGGCGACACCGTCGCGCTCGTGCTGCTCGGCGGCGTCAACTACCTGACCGGCGAACTGATGGACATCCCGGCGATCACCGCGGCCGGCCGGGCGGCCGGCGCCGTCGTCGGGTGGGACCTGGCGCACGCCGCCGGCAACGTGCCGCTGCACCTGCACGACTGGGACGTGGACTTCGCGGCCTGGTGCTCGTACAAGTACCTGAACTCCGGGCCGGGCGCGCTGTCCGGCGTGTTCGTGCACGGGCGCCACCTCGGCGACCCGGCGCTGCCCCGCTTCGAGGGCTGGTGGAGCACCGAGGCGGCGACCCGTTTCGAGATGACGCCGGTCTCCCGGCCGCCGGCCACCGTGGAGGCCTGGCAGGTGTCCAACCCGCCGATCTTCGCCATGGGCCCGGTACGCACCTCGCTGGAACTCTTCGACGCGGTCGGCATGCCGGCGCTGCGGGAGCGCAGCGTGCGGCTGACCGGCTACCTGGAGCGGCTGCTGGACGAGGTGACCCCCGGCCGGCCGCTGACCGTGGTCACCCCGCGCGACCCGGCCCGGCGCGGCGCCCAGCTCTCGGTGCGGATCGGCACCGGCAGCGCCGCCGGGCTGGCCAAGCGGCTGCGGCACGAGCACGGGGTGATCGCCGACGCCCGGGAGCCGGACATCGTCCGGTTCGCCCCGGTGCCGCTCTACTGCTCGTACCACGACTGCTGGCGGGTGGCCGAGGCGCTGGCCGCGACGGTGGAGGTCTCCTCATGACCCTCGAACGGGACGAGATCGCCGTCGTCGGCGCCGGGCTCGCCGGCTGTCTGCTCGCCTGTTTCCTGGCGCGGCGCGGCTACCGGGTCGCCCTCTACGAGCGCCGGCCGGACCCGCGCACCGGGAAGGTCGAGCGGGGCCGGTCGATCAACCTGGCGCTGTCCGAGCGCGGGCTGGACGCGCTGCGCCGTATCGGGTTGGACACCCAGGTGATGGCCGACGCGCTGCCGATGCGCGGCCGGATGATCCACCCGGTGGCGGGGGAGCCGCAGTTCCAGTCGTACAGCGCGGCCGGCGACCGGGCGATCAACTCGATCAGCCGGGGCGCGCTGAACAACGCCCTGCTGGACGCCGCCACCGCGCTGCCCGGCGTGCGGGTCGCCTTCGACCACCGGCTGGTCGGCCTCGACCCGGCCACCGGTGAGATGACCTTCGAGACGCCGCAGGGGAAGGTCACGGCCACCGCGCCGGTCGTGCTCGGCGCCGACGGCGCCGGCTCCGCCGTACGCGGTCAGCTCCTCGGGCACGGGCTGCTGCGCGAGAGCGTGGACTTCCTCGACTACGGCTACAAGGAACTGACCATCCCGCCGCTCGGCGGGGACTTCGCGCTCGACCCGGAGGCGCTGCACATCTGGCCGCGGGGCACGTCGATGATGATCGCCCTGCCCAACCCGGACCGCTCCTTCACCTGCACGCTCTTCTGGCCCACCCACGGCACGGCGAGCTTCGCGTCGCTGGGCAGCCCGGCGGCCATCGAGCGGCACTTCGCGCAGCACTACCCGGACCTGCTGCCGCTCGCGCCGAACCTGGTCGACGACTACCAGCACAACCCGGTCGGGGTGCTCGGCACGGTCCGCTGCGACCCGTGGCAGGTGACCGGGCGGGTCGGCCTGCTCGGCGACGCGGCGCACGCCATCGTGCCGTTCTACGGCCAGGGCGCGAACTGCGCGTTCGAGGACGTGGTGGAGCTGGACCGCTGCCTCGACGAGTGCGCCGACGACTGGTCCGCCGCGCTGCCGCTGTTCCAGCGGCGCCGGCAGGACAACGCGGAGGCGATCGCCCAGATGGCCCTGGCCAACTTCGTGGAGATGCGCGACAAGGTCGCCTCGCCGCTGTTCCAGTTCGGCCGCCGGGTGGAACACGCACTGGAGCGGGCCCTGCCCGGCCGGTACGTTTCCCGGTACGAGCTGGTGTCCTTCTCGACCACCCCGTACGCGGAGGTGCGCCGCCGGGTCCGTTGGCGGCACCGGATGCTCGGTGCCGCCGGCGTGGGGGCGGCGCTGCTGCTGGCCGGGGCGGTCGGGTCAGTGCTGCGCCGAGGGAGGCGTCGATGACCGGGTGGGACCCGCGACTGATGGCCGGGCACGCGCCGGACGGGCCGGCTCTGCTGCGCAACTTCGTCGCCGGTGAGTTCGTCGACGTCGGCCGTCGCTTCACGAAGCGCAGCCCGGTGACCGGCGAGCCGGTGTTCGAGGTCGTCGAGGCGGACGGCTCGACCGTGGACGACGCGGTCTCCGCCGCGCGGGCGGCGCTGCGGGGCCCGTGGGGCCGGATGGGTGAGCGGGAACGCGCCGAGGTGCTGCGCCGGGTCGCCGACGAGCTGGAACGCCGCTTCGACGACCTGGTGACCGCCGAGGTGGCGGACACCGGCAAGGCCATCTCGCAGGCCCGGACGCTGGACATCCCGCGCGGCGCGGCGAACTTCCGCGCCTTCGCCGAGATCGTCGCCACCGCGCCCACGGAGTCGTTCACCACGGTCACCCCGACCGGCGGTCGGGCGCTCAACTACGCCGTCCGCAAGCCGGTCGGCGTGGTCGCGGTGATCGTGCCGTGGAACCTGCCGCTGCTGCTGCTCACCTGGAAGGTGGCGCCGGCGCTGGCCTGCGGCAACGCGGTCGTCGTGAAGCCCAGCGAGGAGACGCCGGCCTCGGCGACCCTGCTCGCCGAGGTGATGGCCGCCGCCGGTGTGCCGGAGGGCGTGTTCAACCTGGTGCACGGGTTCGGGCCGGGGTCGGCGGGGGAGTTCCTCACCCGGCACCCGGGCGTGGACGCGATCACCTTCACCGGCGAGTCGGCCACCGGCGGGGCCATCATGCGCGCCGCCGCCGACGGGGTGAAGGCGGTCTCCTTCGAGCTCGGCGGCAAGAACGCGGGGCTGGTCTTCGCCGACGCCGACCTGGACGCGGCGGTGGCCGGGTCGGTGCGGTCCAGCTTCACCAACGGCGGGCAGGTCTGCCTCTGCACCGAGCGCATCTACGTGCAGCGCCCGGTCTTCGAGGAGTTCACGGCCCGGCTGGCGAAGCGGGCCGCCGAGCTGCCGTACGGGTGGCCGGCCGACGAGGCGACGGTGAACATGCCGCTGATCTCGCACACCCATCGGGAGAAGGTGCTCGGGCACTACGAGCTGGCCCGTGCCGAGGGTGCCGACGTGCTCGCCGGGGGCGGCACGCCGCGCTTCGGTGACGCCCGCGACGGTGGGGCGTACGTGCAGCCGACCGTGCTCGCCGGGCTCGGGCCGGACGCGCGGACCAACCGCGAGGAGATCTTCGGCCCGGTCGTGCATGTCGCGCCCTTCGACGACGAGGACGAGGCGTACGCCCTGGCGAACGGCACCGAGTACGGCCTGGCGGCGGCCGTCTGGACCCGCGACGTGGGCCGGGCCCACCGGGCCGGCGCCCGGCTCGACGCCGGCATCGTCTGGGTCAACACCTGGTTCCTGCGTGACCTGCGCACCCCGTTCGGCGGCGTGAAGGCCTCCGGCATCGGCCGCGAGGGCGGCGTCCACTCGCTGGACTTCTACTCCGAACTCACCAACGTCTGCGTGGATCTCTCATGAGCGTTGACTACGAACTCGCGGCGCGCGAGCTGACCGAGGCCCGGGAGAGCGGCAAGCCCTGCCCGCCGCTGCGCGGGCGGCTGCTCCCGGAGGGGGACGTCACCTCCGCGTACCTCGTGCAGCAGTTGCAGGTGCGGGAGTGGCTGCGGCGCGGCTACCGACGGGTCGGCGCGAAGATCGGCCTGACCTCCCGGGCGGTGCAGGAGAGCTTCGGCGTCTACCAGCCGGACTTCGGCGTGCTGACCGAGGAGATGGCGGTGCCGGACGGCGTCGAGGTGGCGTTCGACCGGCTGCTCCAGCCCCGGGTGGAGGCCGAGATCGCCTTCGTGCTCGGCGCGGACCTGCCCGACGAGCGGATCACCACCGCCGACCTGACCCGGGCCGTGGACCACCTGCTGCCGGCCATCGAGATCGTCGACTCCCGGATCGCGGGCTGGGACATCTCCATCGTGGACACCGTCGCGGACAACGCGTCCAGCGGACTGTTC
Organism: Micromonospora thermarum; assembly: GCF_012034245.1. Classification (GTDB taxonomy): domain Bacteria; phylum Actinomycetota; class Actinomycetes; order Mycobacteriales; family Micromonosporaceae; genus Micromonospora; species Micromonospora thermarum. The sequence continues at coordinate 142,876 of NZ_JAATEO010000013.1, forward strand.
GTGCTGGGCACGACGCCCCGCCGGCTCGCCGACGTCGACCTGCGGCTCGCCGGGATGGTCCTGGAACACGCCGGGGAGCCGGTCTCGGTGGGCGCCGGGGCGGCCTGCCTCGGCAACCCGCTGCACGCGCTGGCGTGGCTGGCGCAGACCCTCGCCCGCTCCGGCGACCCGCTGCGCGCCGGCGACGTGGTGCTCTCCGGTGCGCTCGGCCCGATGGTGCCGGTGACGCCCGGCGCGGCGTACGAGGCCCGGATCTCCGGCCTGGGCTCGGTGCGGACCTGTTTCTCGAAGGGTGGTGGCCAGTGAGCACGGGTGTGGCGGTGATCGGATCCGGCAACATCGGCACCGATCTGATGATCAAGGTGCTGCGGCTCAGCGACACCCTGCGGATGGTCGCGATGGCCGGCATCGACCCGGCGTCGGACGGGCTGGCCCGGGCTCGCCGCCTCGGCGTCGCCACCACCGCCGAGGGCGTGGACGGGCTCGTCGCGATGCCCGAGTTCGCCGACGTGGAGCTGGTCTTCGACGCCACCTCGGCCGGCGCGCACCGGCACAACGACGCGGTGCTGCGCGCCCACGGCCGGACCGTGGTCGACCTGACCCCGGCGGCCATCGGCCCGTACGTGGTGCCGCCGGTCAACCTCGACGAGCACCTGCACGAGACCAACGTCAACATGGTCACCTGCGGCGGGCAGGCGACGGTGCCGATCGTCGCGGCCGTCGGCCGGGTCACCCCGGTCGCGTACGGGGAGATCGTCGCCTCGATCGCCTCGAAGTCGGCGGGCCCGGGCACCCGGGCCAACATCGACGAGTTCACCGAGACCACCGCGCGGGCCATCGAGGTGGTCGGCGGCGCCGAGCGCGGCAAGGCGATCATCGTGCTGAACCCGGCCGACCCGCCGCTGCTGATGCGCGACACGGTCTACTGCCTCTGCCCCGACGCCGACGCCGACCGGGCCGCGATCGCCGCCTCGGTGGCGGCCATGGTGGCGAGCGTGCAGGACTACGTCCCCGGCTACCGGCTCAAGCAGGACGTGCAGTTCGACCGGGTCGACACGTACGTGCCGTCGCTCGGCCGGCACCTGACCGGGTTGCAGGTCTCGGTCTTCCTGGAGGTCTCCGGCGCCGGGCACTACCTGCCCGCGTACGCCGGGAACCTGGACATCATGACCTCGGCCGCGCTGCGCACCGCGGAGCGCCTGGTCGCCCTGCGTTCGGCGGTGACGGCATGACGGATCTGTACATCCAGGACGTGACGCTGCGGGACGGCATGCACGCCATCGCGCACCGGTACACGGTGGACCAGGTGCGGACGATCGCCGCCGCCCTGGACGCCGCCGGGGTGGCCGCCATCGAGGTGGCGCACGGTGACGGGCTCGCCGGGTCCAGCGTCAACTACGGGCACGGTGCGGCCGGCGACGCCGACTGGATCGCGGCGGCGGCCGAGGTGCTGACGACGGCGAGGCTCACGACGCTGCTGCTGCCGGGCATCGGCACCATCGCGGACCTGAAGGCCGCGAAGGCGCTCGGCGTGACCAGCGTGCGGATCGCCACCCACTGCACCGAGGCCGACATCTCCGCCCAGCACATCTCCTGGGCCCGCGAGAACGACATGGACGTCTCCGGCTTCCTCATGATGTCCCACATGAACGACCCGGCCGGGCTGGCCGCGCAGGCCAAGCTCATGGAGTCGTACGGGGCGCACTGCGTCTACGTCACCGACTCCGGCGGGCGGCTGCTGATGACCGACGTGGCCGAGCGGGTCGACGCGTACCGGCAGGTCCTGGAACCGGAGACGCAGATCGGTATCCACGCCCACCACAACCTGTCCCTCGGGGTGGCCAACAGCGTCGTCGCCGTCGAGCACGGTCGCGTCCTCGGCTCCACGCCGGCCGGTCCGGACGCCGCGCACGGGCGGACCGTGCGGGTGGACGCCTCGCTGGCCGGCATGGGCGCCGGCGCCGGCAACGCGCCGCTGGAGGTGTTCGTCGCGGTCGCCGAACTGCACGGCTGGAAGCACGGCTGCGACGTGTTCGCGCTGATGGACGCCGCCGAGGATCTGGTCCGCCCGTTGCAGGACCGGCCGGTGCGGGTCGACCGCGAGACCCTCTCCCTGGGGTACGCGGGCGTCTACTCCAGCTTCCTGCGGCACGCCGAGCGGGCCTCGGCGAAGTACGGCGTGGACGTCCGCTCGATCCTGGTCGAGCTGGGCCGCCGCCGGATGGTCGGCGGCCAGGAGGACATGATCGTGGACGTGGCGCTGGACCTCGCCGGCAAGGAGGAAGCGTGATCGGGCCGGACATCACCGGGATCGCCGGGAAGTTGGGCGCGGCGGCCGACACCGTCACCGCGATCCCGCAGCTCGCCGCCGAGACCGGGCTCGACGTCGACACCGCGTACGCGGTGCAGACCGCCCTGCTCCAGCGCCGGCTCGACCGGGGCGAGCGGCTCGTCGGCCTCAAGATGGGGCTGACCAGCAAGGCGAAGATGGCCCAGGTCGGTGTGGACGAGGTGATCTGGGGCCGGCTGACCGACGTGATGCTGGTCCCGGACGGCGGCACCGTCTCGGTCGGCGACTTCATCCACCCCCGGGTCGAGCCGGAGGTGGCGTTCCTGCTGGACCGGCTGCCCGAGCCGGGCGAGCCGATCGCCGACTTCGCCGACGCGGTCCGGGCGGTCGCCCCGGCGATCGAGCTGATCGACTCCCGGTACGCGAACTTCACCTTCTCCCTGCCCGACGTCATCGCCGACAACACCTCGGCCGGCGCGTTCGTGGTCGGGCCGTGGTGCCCGGTGCCGGACGGCCTCGACAACCTCGGCGTGCTGCTGGAGATCGACGGACGGATCGCCCAGGTGGGCTCGACCGCCGCGATCCTCGGCGACCCGCGTCGCGCGCTGGACGAGGGCATCCGCCTCGCCGGCCGGCACGGCGTGCGGCTGCACCAGGGCTGGATCTTCCTGGCGGGCGCCGCGACGGCGGCCGTCCCGCTGCGGCCCGGCGCGCACGTCCGTGCCGTCGTGGAAAAGCTCGGCACCGCGTCACTGAAGGCGGCGGCGTGAGCACCGAATCGCGTACCCCGACCGCCCGGGTGGTGGCCGGCAAGGCCGTGCCCCGCGGGGCGTTCCCGCACGTCAAGGTCGCCGGCGGGTTCGTCTTCGTCTCCGGTACGTCCTCCCGCCGGCCGGACAACACGTTCGCCGGTGTCGAGGTGGACGAGTTCGGCACGACCAACCTGGACATCCGGGTGCAGACGCGGGCGGTCGTCGAGAACATCCGCGACCTGCTGCGGTCGGTCGGCGCGGACCTCGCCGACCTCGTGCAGGTCACGTCCTACCTGGTGAACATGAACGACTTCGGTGGCTACAACGAGGTGTGGGCCGAGTTCTTCGACGCGACCGGGCCCACCCGGACCACGGTGGCCGTCCACCAGTTGCCGCACCCGCACCTGCTGATCGAGATGCAAGCCGTCGCCCTGCTCCCCCAAGGAGGTCAGTCGTGAGTGAGATCGCCGAGCCGTTCAGCTTCCCCGGGTGGATCGCGGAGAACCAGCACCTGCTGAAGCCGCCGGTGGGCAACAAGGAGATGCTGCCCGGCAGCGACGACTTCATCGTCATGGTGGTGGGCGGCCCGAACCAGCGCACCGACTTCCACGTCGACCCGTACGAGGAGTTCTTCTACCAGGTCAAGGGCAACATGCACGTCAACCTGATGCTCCCCGAGGGGCCGCGGACGGTGCACATCCGCGAGGGTCAGATGTGGATGCTGCCGCGCAACACCCCGCACTCGCCGCAGCGCCCGGAGGCCGGCTCGATCGGGATGGTCATCGAGCGGGTGCGTGAGGAGGGGACGCTGGAGAAGTTCCAGTGGTACTGCCCGTCGTGCCACGCCAAGGTCCACGAGGTGGAGCTCCAGGTCCGCGACATCGCCGCCGACCTGCCCCCGGTGTTCCAGGCGTTCTACGCCGACGAGAAGGCGCGCACCTGCGACAACTGCGGCGCGCTGCACCCGGGCAAGGGCTGATGCCCGGACCTGTCGTCGACGTGCACACGCACGTCGTACCGAAGGGGTGGCCGGACCTCGGCGTCGCGTGCGGCGGGTCCGGCTGGCCCTGGTTGCGGGTCGACTCCGAACGCGCGGCCATGATCATGGTCGGTGAGACGGAGTTCCGGCCGGTCGGCGCCGAGTGCTGGGACGCCGACACCCGGCTGGCCGACATGGCCGCCGATGGTGTCGACGTCCAGGTGGTGTCGCCGACGCCGGTCTTCTTCTCCTACGACCGCCCCGCCGACCAGGCGGTCAAGGTCGCCCGGATCTTCAACGACCTGACGCTGGAGGTCACCGCCGCCGGCGGCGGGCGGCTGGTGCCGTTCTGCCAGGTGCCGTTGCAGGACCCGGAGGCCGCCTGCGCCGAGGTGGACCGGTGCCTCGCCGCCGGGCACGCCGGCGTGGAGATCGGCAACCACGTCGGCGACCGCGACCTGGACGACGGCGGGATCGTCGAGTTCCTGACCCACTGCGCCGAGGTGGGCGCGCCGGTCTTCGTCCATCCGTGGGACATGCCGGGCGGGCCGCGGCTGGACCGCTGGATGGCCCGCTGGCTCACCGGGATGCCCGCCGAGACCCACCTGTCGGTCCTCGCGATGATCCTCGGCGGGGTCTTCGACAAGGTGCCGGAGACGCTGCGGATCTGCTTCGCGCACGGTGGCGGCAGCTTCCCGTTCTGGCTGGGCCGCGCCGACAACGCCTGGCACCGGCGCGGCGACCTGGTCCGCGGCGCCTCGGCCGCGCCGCCCAGCGCGTACGTCGACCGGTTCTCCGTCGACTCGGTGGTGTTCGAGCCGGCGGCGCTGCGGCTGCTCGTCGACACGATGGGGGTCGACCGGGTGCTGGTGGGCAGCGACTACCCGTACCCGCTGGGGGAGCGGCCGGTCGGCGCGGTCGTGCACCGGTCCGACTTCCTCACCGCCGACCAGCGCGACAAGCTGCTCGGTGGCAACGCGCTGCGCTTCCTGCACGGTTGAGACCGCGGCGGCCGGCGCCCGCGTCCGCGGCTGTGGGCGCGCCGGTGATGCCTGTCACCGCCGGCCGCTCGCGTCCGCGGTTCGCCGGTGTCGGCGTGACCAGCCGTAGCGCTTCGGCGCGTGACGAGTGCGTCCGGGTCGGCCGCCGGGCAGGATGAGGTCATGGCCGAGCCGCACGACCTGACCGCGCTGGAGCAGGCCGCCGCGATCGCGAGCGGCGAGCTGACCAGCCGGCAGGTGGTCGAGCACCACCTCACCCGGGTGGCCGCGCTCGGCGACACCGTCGGCGCGTTCGTCACGGTCACCCCGGACGCGGCGCTCGCCGCCGCCGACGCGGCCGACGCGGTCCCGGCCGAGGCACGGGGGCCGCTGCACGGGGTGCCGACCGCGATCAAGGACCTGACGCTCACCGCGGGCGTCCGCACCACCTTCGGCTCGGCCGCCTTCGTCGACTTCATCCCGCCGGTCGACGCGGACGTGGTCCAGTTCATGCGCGCCGCCGGCCTGGTCAGCCTCGGCAAGACCACCACCTCCGAGCTGGGCTGCTCCCTCTACTCCGAGGGCCTGGTCGCGCCGCCGGCGCGCAACCCGTGGAACCTCGCGTACACGGCGGGCGGTTCCAGCGGCGGCGCGGCGGCCGCGGTGGCGGCCGGGCTGGTGCCGGTGGCGCAGGGCTCCGACGGCGGCGGTTCGCTGCGCATCCCCGCGTCGCTGTGCGGGCTGGTGGGCTACAAGCCCAGCCGCGGGCTGGTCTCCGGCGGGCCGATCGGCTTCGGGGCGTACGGCCTGCCGACCAGCGGCCCGATCGGGCGGACGGTCGCCGATGTCGCCGCGCTACTCGACGTCCTGGCGCAGCCGGTGGCGGGGGAGCCCTACCTGGCGCCGCTTCCGCCCGCCGGCGGGTGGCTCGCCGCCGCTCGCGCCGCCGAGCCGGGACGGCTGCGGATCGGGCGCTTCACCACCCCGATGCTCGCCGAGGAGCCGGTGCACCCCGACTGCGTCGCCGCCGTGGACCGGGCCGCCGCCCTGCTCACCGCCGCCGGCCACGAGGTGGTCGAGGTGCTGCCGCCGCTCACCCCGGCGGCGTGGCCGCTGTTCGAGATCGTCTGGTACGTGCTGGCGCTCGCCCCGGTGCCGCCCGAGCGGGAGAGCGAGCTGCTGCCGCTGACCCGGCTGCTGCGGGAGCGGGGCGCGGCGATCTCCGCCGCCACCCTCACCGCCACCCTCGGCGAGCTCCAGGCCCAGGTCCGCCTCGGCGTGCGCCGCACCGCCGGCTGCGACCTGCTGCTCTGCCCCACCCTCGCGGCACCGCAGGCGTCGGTCGGCTGGTTCAGCGAGGGGCGCGACCCGGCGGAGGACTTCGACCGGCAACGGCGGTTCTCGCCGTACTGCGCCATCTTCAACGTGACGGGCGATCCGTCCGTGTCGCTGCCGGTCGGCGTCACCGCTGACGGGTTGCCCGTCGGGGTGCTGCTCAGCGGCCGGTACGGCGACGACGCACGGCTCCTCGCCACCGCTGCGCAACTGGAGCACTACGGTGGCGGGTGGGACCGCCACCCCGCAATCTGGCGTGCCGTCGGCTCCGCTAACGTGAATACCACAAGCGGAGTCGGGGAATCGTCTGCTTGATCGTCGACCCGACCCGGATTTCCTGGTCTCTCTTTCGCCTGGGGGCGTTGGGATTGTCTGTAACCGAGACGTTGCTGGTCTTCGTCGGCATCCCGGCGGCCGCGGTGCTGGTGATCGCCGGTCTGGCGTACGCCGGCAACCGCGCCGGCGGTGGTGGCGGCGGCGGGAAGCGCTACCGGCCGGGCCGGCCCTTCGACTTCACTCCGGTCTGGTTCCTGAGCCGCCCGGAGGAGCTGGCCGACTCGGCCGGCACGGCGCTGGCCGCGGGTGCGCAGGCCCCCGCGCTGACCGGCCGCAAGCAGGAGAAGGCCGGCATCGAGGCGCCGGCCGGTGGAACCGGAGGCGCAAGTGACCGTTGGTGAGATGCAGCCACAGTCCGCGACGGGGAACCCGCCGGACGTCCTGGACGGGCCGTTCTCAACCCGTCAGCTGCTGCGCATCGACGAGGCGCTGCGCCTGGCCGACCAGGGCACGGGTCTGGTCTTCTCGGTCTTCGTCGGTGGCCTCGACGAGCCGATCCGGGAGCACGCCGAGCGGCTGCACCGCCAGCTCGCCGAGCCCGACCGGTCCGTGCTGATCGCGGTCTCCCCCAACCAGCGGAAGCTGGAGATCGTCACCGGGAAGAAGGCGCGCAAGCGCATCCCCGACACGTACGCGAAGCTCGCCGCGCTCTCCATGGTCGCGGCCTTCGGCGGCGGCGACCTGACCGGCGGCATCATCACCGGCCTCGACCAGCTCGCCAGCCACGCCGGCAAGGGCTGAGCGACCCCACCGTACGACGAAGCCCGGTCCACGCTCTGCGTGGACCGGGCTTCGTCGTGTGCCTCTGCCTCAGGCGCTCTGCGCGTCCTTGGCGCGGGCCTTCAACGCCCGCACCACGCCGTCGCGGCCCTCGGCGACCAGCCGCCGCAGCGGCGCCGGGTGGCCCTCGCCGGCCAGCCAGGCGTCGGTCGCCGCGACGGTGTCATCCTCGACCAGGTACGCCGGGTACGCGAGCTGCGCGAACTCCTGCGCGGGCTCGCTGTCCCGGCTGGCCCAGACCTGCGCGACGGTGGCGAAGTACCGCTCCCGGTAGGGCCGGACCAACTCCACCTGGGCCGGGTGGGCGAAGCCCTGCAGCAGCGCCCGGTGCCGCCAGTTCGGCAGCGGCTCCGGGCTGGTCAGCTGCGCCCACACGGCCGCCTTGTTCTCCGGGGTCGGCACGAGCGCGTGCGCGTACGCGGCCTCCCGCTCGCCGCTCGCGGTGCGGTCGGAGGCCAGCTCCGCCTCGACGTCGGCCGGGCCGGCCGCGCCGTTGGCCACCAGCGCGGCGAGCACCGTCCAGCGCAGCTCGGTGTCGACCGTCAGGCCGGTCGGCACGCCGGCGCCGTCCAGCCAGCCGCGCAGCGTCGCCAGGTCCTCCGACGACCGGGCGGCCGAGGCGTACGCGCGGGCCCAGGCGAGCTGGAAGCCGCTGCCCGGCTCGGCGGCGGCGAGGGTGGTCTTCGCGGTCCGGGCCAGCTCCGCCCAGCCGATCGGCGCCCAGGCCGGGTCGGCGTAGAAGGTGAGAGCGGTGGTGGCCTGGCGCAGGGTGGCCGTGACCAGGTTGATGTCCGTCTCGGCGGGCAGGCCGGCGAGCGCCAGCGCCACGTAGTCGCGGGCGGCCAGCTCCGCGTCGCGGATCATGTCCCAGGCCGCGGTCCAGCAGAGCGCCCGGGCGAGCGACGACTCGAAACCGGCGATGTGCTGCACGACGGTCGCCATCGACCGTTCGTCCAGCCGCAGCTTCGCGTACGTGAGGTCGTCGTCGTTGAGCAGCAGCACGTCCGCCGCGCGGACCCCGGCCAGCTCGGTCAGCTCGGTCGCCTCGCCGGTGACGTCCACCTCGACGCGCTCGCGGCGGACCAGCCGGCCGTCGGTGAGGTCGTACAGGCCCACGCCGATGCGGTGCGTCCGAAGGGTCGGGTGGCCGGCCGGCGCCTCCTGGCGGACCACGATCCGCTCGTAGGTGCCGTCGGCGCCGATCGTCACCTCCGGGCGCAGCGTGTTGACCTGCGCGGTCTCCAGCCACTGTGCGGCGAACTTGCGCAGCTCCCGGCCGGAGGCCGCCTCCAGCTCGGACAGCAGGTCGTCGAAGGTGGCGTTGCCCCAGGCGTGCTTGCCGAAGTACGACCGCAGGCCGGCCAGGAACGGCTCCTCGCCGACGTACGCGACGAGCTGCTTGAGCACGCTCGCGCCCTTGGCGTACGTGATGCCGTCGAAGTTGACCTCGACCGCCTCCAGGTCCGGCATCTCCGTGTAGACGGGGTGGGTGGAGGAGAGCTGGTCCTGCCGGTAGCCCCAGTTCTTCCGGATGGAGAGGAAGGTCGTCCACGCGTCGGTGAACCGGGTGGCGTTGGTGTTGCACCAGTGGCTGGCCCACTCGGCGAACGACTCGTTGAGCCACAGGTCGTTCCACCAGCGCATGGTGACCAGGTCACCGAACCACATGTGCGCCATCTCGTGCAGGATCGTGTTGGCGCGCTGCTCGTACTCGAAGTCGGTGACCTGCGAGCGGAAGATGTAGTGCGACTCGGCGTGCGTGACGCAGCCGAAGTTCTCCATCGCGCCGGCGTTGAAGTCCGGCACCCAGAGCTGGTCGTACTTCGGCAGCGGGTAGCGCACGCCGAACTTCTCGTGGAAGAAGTCGAAGCCCTGCTTGGTGATGAGGAACAGGTCGTCGGAGTCCAGGTGCGGCGCCATCGAGGCTCGGCAGAAGACGCCGAGGTCGATGCCGTCGTGGCTGTCCCGCACCTCGTGGTACGGCCCGGCGCAGAGCGCGGTGATGTAGGTGCTCATCCGCGCCGACTCGACGAAGTGGATCGTCTTCAGCCCCTCACCAGCCGGCTCCTCACGGTCGACCGGCATGTTGGAGACGACCTTCCAGTGCGCCGGCACCGTGGCGTGCCACGTGTAGACGCTCTTCAGGTCGGGCTGGTCGAACGCGGCGAACACCCGCTGGGCGTCGGCCGTCTCGAACTGGCTGTACAGGTAGGTCTCACCGTCGACCGGGTCCACCGTGCGGTGCAGCCCCTGCCCGCTGTTCGAGTACGCGAAGTCCGCGTCGACGACGAGCGTGTTCTCCTCGGCCAGCCCGGGCAGGGTCAGGCCCTTCTCCGCCGACCAGCCGCTCAGGTCCAGCGCGGTGCCGTTCAGCGTCGCGGACCGCACCGAGTCGGCGGCCACCTCGATGAACGTGCTGGCACCCGGTTCGGTGCACCGGAACCGAATCTCGGTCGTCGACCGGAAGGTGCGACCATCGGCCTGCACGGCGGTCGACAGGTCCAGACTGATGTCGTACCCGGTCACGTCGAGCAGGCGGCCCCGCTCGGTGGCCTCCACCTGGGTCAGGTTGCGCACTCCCGGCACTGTTCGTCTCCATCTCTCGTCTCGCCGTACGTCGACCGCGGCGCCGTCCGGCGACCGTTCGTGACGGCCGCGCCGATCGAGTCTTGCACGCGCGCGAGCCCCACGGTGGGCCAGCTCACGCTCTCATTCCGGTGTCGGTGGCCGGACGCCGGGGTGAAGATCGGTGCAGGCGCCGAGGACCGGCGTCACCTGTCGTGAAGGGACCTCACCGTGAGCGAGCGTGTCACCGTCGACATGTGGTTCGACCCCATCTGCCCGTGGGCGTGGATCACGTCCCGCTGGCTGCTGGAGGTCGAGCGGGTCCGGGAAGTGGACATCCGCTTCCACGTGATGAGCCTGTCGGTGCTCAACGAGGGCCGGGACCTGCCCGAGCAGTACCAGGAGCTCATGCGCACCGGCTGGGGGCCGGTGCGGGTCTGCATCGCCGCCGAGCAGCGGTACGGCACCGCGTCGCTCCGGGACCTCTACACCGCGCTCGGCACGCGGATCCACCTCGGGCAGGAGAAGCTCTCCCCGGAGCTGTTCGCCGCCGCGCTGTCCGACGCCGGCCTGGACCCGGCGCTGGCCGAGGCCGCCGACGACGCCGGGTACGACGAGGCGTTGCGCGCCAGCCACGAAGCCGGCATGCGGCCGGTCGGCACCGACGTCGGCACCCCGGTCATCCACGCCCCGGGCCCGGACGGCTCCCCGGTCGCGTTCTTCGGCCCGGTCATCACCCCGGCCCCCAAGGGCGAGGCCGCCGGCCGGTTGTGGGACGGCGTGCTCCTGGTCGCCGGTACCCCCGGCTTCTACGAACTCAAGCGCTCCCGCGAACTCGGCCCCATCTTCGACTGACGTGGACAAGGAAGGGCCCCTTCTCAACGCCGCGCGTTGTCGAAGGGGCCCTTGTTAACGCCCGTCGAGCCGCCGTCACCCGCCCTCGGGCGGATTCGTTGGCCTCCATGTCCGCCGCATCGACCCGCAGGGGCCGCACCCCGCAGCTCGTGGAGGCATTCCTCATGGCCAAGCACCGTGCGTCCGGTGACGAACCGTCGATCCGCGAGGAGGCGAGCGACGACCCCGCGTACTGGTCGGTCGACGACTCCCGCTGGCCGGCGGTCCGTCCCGACCTCCCCACGCACATGGTGGACCTGCTCGCTCCGCCGATCGTCGTCGGCGTGGCCCGCGTACCGGCCACGTCCCGGCTGACCCCGCCCGGCGTCAAGCCGGCGGACCGTGCCCGCCCCGCCGTGGCTCCCCGCCGGCCGGTCACGCCGGTGGTGCCGGCCGGCCGGCACCGTCGGGCCCTCGACCACTGACAACCGCAGCGCCCGCAGCCCGTTCGCCTTTCACCTGGTGGGCGGGGAGTGGGTCCGGGACACGGCGACGGTCCGCACCGGTAGCGTCTTCGGACATGACGGTCGTCCATCCGATCGCCCGGGCCTGGATCACCACCGGCGGCACCGGCGCGCAGAACTACGACGAGTTCGCCGACGACGCGGAGATCACCGCGATCATCGAGGCGAACCCGCACAGTGCCCTCGGCATCGAGATGCCGCACCGGGCGCCGGAGAGCCTGGGGAAGTCGTTCCTGGACGCGCTGCCCGACGCGGTGGCGCGGCTCGCCGAGGCCAAGGCGGACGGCAGCTACACGCCCGCCGAGCAGGTGGTGGTCCTCTACCGGATCAGCGCTCCGGGCGAGGAGCCCGCGTACGGGCTGTTCGCGATGGTCGACACCGACCAGATCTCGACCCGGGCCGACGAGCCGGGCCTGGTGATCCGCAACGAGGACGTCTTCATCGCCAAGGTGCGGGAGCGGGTGGCCCTGGCCGACGCGCTGGGGCACCTGCTCTCGCCCGTACTCCTGCTCCAGACCGGGCGCGGCGACGAGCTGCACGCCGCGCTCGCGGCGGCGACCGACGCGGCCGGGGCGCCCGCCGCGACCGACACCGACCAGGCCGGGCGCACGCACGCCATCTGGCTGGTCGGCCCGGGCCGGCGGCAGGACGAGCTGACCGCCCTGGCCGGCGGTGGCGAGCTGGTCGTCGCCGACGGCAACCACCGCAGCCTCGCCGCCCAGACCGGCGGGCTGCCGCGCTTCCTGGCCGTGGTCACCACGCCGGCCTCGGTGGCCATCCAGCCGTACAACCGGCTGGTCAGCGAACTCACGACCAGCCCGGAGGAACTGCTCGACCGGTTGCGCGCCGCCGGTGCCGAGGTCACGCCGATCACCGGCCCGGTCGAGGTCCCGGCGGCCGGCGGCACCGTCCACCTCCGGCTCCCCGACTCGGGGTACGCGGTCCGCCTGCCCTACGTCGGCGCGGGCCGCCTGGAGAACCTGGACCACGCCCTGGTCGAGCGCCTGCTGCTGCGGGACGCGCTGGGGCTGGAGCCGGGGGACAAGCGGATCACCTACGTCGGCGGGGACTACCCGGCGAGCTGGCTGACCGGCGAGGTCGACGCCGGCCGCGCCGAGCTGGCCGTCCTCATCGCGCCGGTGACCGTCGACGACTTCGTCGCGGTGAACCTCGCCCGGGAGAAGATGCCGCGCAAGAGCACCTGGTTCACCCCGAAGGCGCGCGGCGGCCTGGTCGTCGCCGAGCTGGCACACTAGCGCGTCGCGCACTGAGCTGTGACGAATCCGCCTCCGTGCCGCCGCCCGCGCGCCGGCACGGAGGCGGGCCTGTCAGACTGCGCGTTATGCGCGTCTACCTGGGATCCGACCACGCCGGTTTCGAGCTGAAGGTGCACCTGGCCAACCACCTGGCCAAGCAGGGGTACGACGTGGTCGACGTCGGCCCGCACGCCTACGACCCGGACGACGACTACCCGGCGTTCTGCCTGCACACCGGTGACCGGGTGGTGGCCGACGCGGGGAGCCTCGGTGTCGTCATCGGCGGTTCGGGCAACGGCGAGCAGATCGCCGCCAACAAGATCACCGGGGTGCGGGCGGCGCTGGCCTGGAACATCGACACCGCGCAGCTCGCCCGCGAGCACAACGACGCCAACATCGTCGCGGTGGGCGCCCGGCAGCACACCCTCGACGAGGCGACCGCGATCGTGGAGGCGTTCCTGACCACCTCGTTCTCCGGCAACGAGCGCCACGCCCGCCGCATCGGGCAGGTGGCCGACTACGAGAACACCCGGACGCTGCCGCCCCTGCCCTGACCTGCGTCGGGCCCGGGGTCAGCGGCGGGGGAGGTCCTCCCGAGGCGTCCAGTTGCGGCGGACCAGCACCACCCGGGCCTCCGCCTCCGCCAGGTCCTGCTCGGTCGGGCGGGCGGCGTCCCGCGCGCGCATCGCCGCGGTCACGCTCACCTGCGACGACCCCGAGCCGACGAGGCCCCGCAGGCCGCGTTCCCCCTCCTCCGGGCCGCCGCGACGGGTGCGCGGCGGCCCGTCGCCGTCATGCACCCCGGACGTCGTCGCGCTCGGCCCCTCGGCGCCACCGTCGGCGTGGTGCCGGTGCCGGCGTCGCCGTCGTTCCACGTCACCCATCCGCCGACCGTACCGCGTAGGGCCGGTGTCGAAGTCCGTGGCCGGCCTGCGGCGGGCCCAGGCGACGACCGGCGGCGTTGGAGTTTCGTCCGGATACAACACCGGTATCCGGACGAAACTCCGCCTTGCCGGACGCCACCTGGACTCTGCCTCGGCTCGACCGAGGACCTCGACACCGGCCCTAGAACACCTCCATGCCGGCGGGGGCGAGGTGCCAGCCGAAGGCCGGCCCGGCCGTCGCCAGCGCACCGGGCCGCAGCTCGCGGACGCGGCCGGCCGTGGCGAGGGCGCCCACTGACCAGGCGCAGCAGCGGCTCGTCCAGCGCACCGGCGCGGTACGTGAGCCGCCGGGTCAGGTCGAGGGAGAGCAGCAGCCGCCACATCGCGACGTACGCCGCCGGACTGCCGGTGACCACCTCGTCGACGGTGGTGAGCCCGTTCGGGCCGGTGGCACCCCAGTCGCTCTTCGTGCGGAAGAGCGCGTACCCGTCCACCCCGTCCGGGCCCTCGTGCAGAACGGCCCGGCGCTCGGTGGCGCCGCCGCGATGGGCGGGCGGGTCGGCCAGCACGTAGTCCCACCACACCTCGCCCCGGCTGGACCGGCCGGGCCGGTCGGGACGTACCCCCTCGTACACCCGGGCCAGCTCGGCGCGGCAGTCGACCGCCCGAGCCAGGCGGAGCCGGCCCTCGGCGGACGCCGGGTCCGGCAGGCGCAGCTCCGTGGTCTCGGCCTCGACGATGAGGCGCTGCGCGGCCAGGCCGTAGCCGAAGCGCGGGTAGATCCGGCCCTCGCTCGCCACGAGCTCGGGGCCGTCCCGGACGAGCAGGGTGCGCTCCGGCTCCAGGAGGGTCTTCTCGACCGCCCACGACTCGGCGTCGAAGCCGCCGTGGAAGAGTGTTCCGAGAAGCTCGCCCAGCTCGTCGAACTCCTCTTCCCGGGCAATCGTGAAGCGCAGTGGGGGATTCGTCATGGTGCTCTGTCTAGTCGACCGGTGCGCGACCGACGACCGATTTGAGCGCTGGCTACCCTCGATACTCAGACGGGGCCCGCTGGTTCCCGTCGGTCCAGGGGAGGGGACGACATGGCCGACCAGACACAGCCGTGGGCCGAACGGACCGTCGAGGTGCCGCCGCAGCCGGGGGTCGGCGTGCCGCAGCAGCGGGACGCCTTCCGGCGGGGGGTGGCTCCGGTCGGGCGATCCGGGACGTCGCGCACCGAGCCGTTCCCGGTGGTCGAGGAGCCGACCGGCACCGGCTGGCCCGGCGCGGCGGCCCCGCGCCGCCCGATGAGCTGGCATATGGCCCAGCTGCGTCGCGGCGCCGAATGGAGCGCCGCCGGGGTGCTCTTCGCGTTCGTCTGCTGGGGGATCTGGGCGATCTCCGGCGGCGGCGACCTCGTCGCCCCGCTGCTGATCTTCGTGCTGAGCCTGCTCGTCGCGGCGGGCCTGTTCGCGCTCGCCCGGTTGGTCGGTCGGGTGGTGCTGGAGCAGCGCCTGGGCCGGGTACGGCGCAGCGCGCGCGGCGCGCACCTGGTGACGGCGGTCTTCCTGGCCGGCCTCGGCATCGCCTGGCTCCAGCAGACGGAGTGGGTCGTCTCGGCCTGGAACTGGATCACCAACAACTAGGGCCGGTGTCGAGGTCCCCGGTGTCGAACTCCTCGGTCGAGCCGAGGCGGCCGGCCCGCCGCAGGCCCGGCCCGGGACATTGACACAGGCCCTGGGCCGTGTTCCCGGGACGCCCGGGCGGGTCGGCGATCCGCCGCCCGCCCGCGCGTCCGTCGCGGGGTGCCGCGACCCCGTCGTCCTCCCACTAGGTCGGCGGGCGCATACCCGGCGTGACCCGGATCATCCCCGCCGGCGCGCCGCGGCGCGGTCGCCGGCCGTGCGGTGCCCGCCGGCGGTCGTCAGGGACCGCAGTCGGTCCGGGTGCCGCCGACCCGAGCCGTCAGTGCGTGCCGCCGTGCCCCTCGGCGTCGGCCTTCGGGGAGGCGACCCGCGCCGCCGGATCCTCGACGCCCGGCTCGCCGCCGTCCGGGGCGACCATGCCGTCGTACGCGTACCGGATCCCGTCGTCGTCCTGCTTCGTGCTGCGCACGTAGCGGTGCGTGATGCCGTCGATCTCCACCTCGACCAGGGCGTCGGTGGTGTCGAGGGTGCTGCCGTCCCGGGGGCCACCGATCAGGTGGGCTGTCGTGTTCGTGTCCATGCCGACGCGGTACCCGGGTCGCTCCGGTGCAAAACGGGCGCGTCGGACCGGGCGTCCGGTCGCCTTGAGCCAGCGTTGACCGGGGCTCGCGAGAATCGACCGCCGTAGGACGGAAGCGCGCACCCCGAGGAGTCCCGTTGACGTACGCACCCATGACCGGGCCGGTGGTCGCCGGTGGGCCGGCCGACCGCCCGGGGCGGCGGCTGTTCACGTCGGAG
>NZ_JAATEO010000014.1 GCF_012034245.1 Micromonospora thermarum
GTCTAGGGCGTGCGTCGAAGTCCCTGATCGGGAACGGCCCGGCACCCCGCCGTGGGAGTGGCGGGATGCCGGGCCGTGGTCCGACCGGGGCCTACGACCGGCCGCGGCGCAGCCGGCCCAGCACCGGTGCGGTCAGCGCCACGACGAGGAGCACGGCGACGCCGACCGCGACCGGCCGCCACCACCCGGGCGCGGCACCGTCCCCGGTGGACCGGTCCGCCCGGGCCGGCGACACGTCCCGGGCGACCGGCGCCAGCGACGGTGTCTGCGGCGCTCGCGCCCGCACCTTCGCGGTCGCCGCGCCGGAGTGCGGTGCGGGTGCCGTCACCCGCACCGTCCACGTGCCGGGGGAGAGGATCGGACCGGTGGTGTAGGAGCCCTGCCCCTCGGCCGCCGGTTCCAGTTGCAGCGGGCCGACCGTCCGGCCGCCGGAACCGGCGGCGGTGAGGGTCAGCCGGACCAGCTTGTCCAGGCGGTGGCCGTCGGCGTACGCAGCCTGGATCGTGACGCCACCGGCCCCGTCGCCGGCCACCGTCAGCTTGAGCTTCCCGCTGTGCGCCGTGGCCGGGGCCGCGGCGAGGAACGCCAGGACCAGGCCGGTGAGCACGGCGGCGACCGCCTTGCGGATGCGCATCTCAGGTGCCTTGCCGGTGAAGACGTCGAGGTCGAGGGCGGTGACCGTGCTGCCGGTGTCCGGCTTGACGATCTGCACCCGGCCGTCGCGCTCGATGTAGAAGACGCGGCCGTCGGGGGCGACGTCAAGCTCCATCGGGTTGCTGGTGTTGCTGTCCAGCGCCACCTTCTCGAAGCTCTCGGTCAGCGAGGCGCCGCAGTCGGCGTCCTGCACCCCGGCGGCGGTGCGGATGCCGCCGAGCAGGTGGGCGAGGAACTGCGGCTCGGCGTACGACTCGCGGGTGTGCCCGCCGCCGGTGTACCAGGCCCGGCCGCCGTCGAAGTCCTGGCACCAGGCGATCGGGTGGTCGTGACCCATCGCGCCCGCGCCGGGGGAGTAGCTGGTCTCGTCGAGGGTGGCCAGCACGTGCACGTCACCGCGCGGGTTGGACTGGTAGTTGTACCACTCGTCGAACCGGGACCAGCGCTCCGGCAGCTCCGCGGTGGAGGGGTGCGCGTGGTCCTCCACCTTGACGGTGGCCTGCTGGTTGGCGGGGTGGCTGGCGAAGTGCGCCCCCACCAGGTCGCCGTACCAGGCCCAGCTGTACTCGGTGTCGGAGGCGGCGTGGATGCCGGCGTACCCGCCGCCGGCGCGGATGTAGCGCTCGAACGCCGCCTGCTGGTCGGGGGCCAGGACGTCACCGGTGGTGGAGAGCCAGACGACCACCCGGTACCGGGCGAGGTTCTCGTCGGTGAACGCGGCACCGTCCTCGGTGGTGTCGACGGTGAAGCCGTTGGCGGCGCCGAGCTGCTGGATCGCGGCGATGCCGGTCGGGATGGAGTCGTGCCGGAAGCCGGCCGTCTTCGAGAAGACCAGGACCGAGAACGGCTCGTCGGCGGCGGCCTCCGGCGCCGCGACCGGCGCGGCCTGGACGGCGGGCGCGGCCTGCGCGGCGGGGACGCCGACGAGCGTGGCCGCGGCGAGGCCGAGTGTGAGGAGGGTGGCGGTGACGGGTACGCGGGCACGGCGTGGTCGGGACACTCCGGTCTCCTTTGTCCTGACTGGACAGGGGTCGCGGGGGCCGGCTCGCCGAAGACCGTCCCAGGTGGAGCCGGACGGACGCCGTGCCAGGGCGTTCGTTCCGGCATTATGTCGAATCGCTGAACAAATTAATTCGGCTGCATCGGTTCATGGCAAGGTCTCGATGGGTAACGTTTCGACAACGCCGGGCGACATTCCAGCCAGGACCGTGCAAAGCGCCCGCCCCGGGGACCGCGTCTTGGCAGCCCGGCGCATCTGTCGTACGGTGACACGCAAGTAACCCACGGGAGCCCGGTGGACCGGGCTGAGAGGGGGGCTGTGAGCCCCCGACCGTCGAACCTGATCCGGGTAATGCCGGCGCAGGGAGGAGTGTTGCCGTGCCGTCCCTCGGTCGACTGCATCTCATCACCGACACCCGACCCGGGCGGGATCCGCTCGCCGTCGTCCGGGCCGCCCTGCCGGTGGCCCGTGCCGAGCTGGTCGTCCAGGTCCGGGTGACCGACGACGCGACCGACCGGGAGGCGTACGACCTGGCCCGCCGGGTGGTCGCGCTGTGCGCGCGGCACGGGGCGACCTGCCTGGTGAACGACCGCCTCCACGTGGCCCTGGCGGTGGGCGCCGAGGGTGGGCACGTGGGCGCCGACGACCTGCCGGTCGGCGCGGCCCGTGCGGTGCTGGGATCGGCGGCCGTCCTCGGCGCCACCGCACGCGACCCGGGCACCGCCGCCGAGGCGGTCGCCGCCGGGGCCAGCTACCTGGGGGTCGGGCCGTACCGGCCCACCACGACGAAGGACGGGCTCCCGGCCGCGATCGGCGTGGCCGGAGTCCGGGCGGTCGCCGTGTCGGTCAGCGTGCCGGTGATCGCCATCGGGGGAGTGACGGCGGAGGACGTGCCCGCCCTGCGGGCGGCCGGCGCGTACGGGGTGGCGGTGGTCGGCGCGCTCTCCGAGGCCGCCGACCCCGCCCGCGCCACCGCCGAGCTGCTGAAGGCGCTGACGTGCTGACCGGGGGGCCCGCCCAGCCGGCCGGTGTCCCCTTCCCTCCCGACGTGGCGGTGGTGGGGGCCGGGCCGGTCGGGCTCGCGATCGCCTGGCGGTGCGCCGCGCGCGGGTTGCGCGTCGTCGTGCACGATCCGGCCCCGGGATCGGGTGCCGCGCACGTCGCCGCCGGGATGCTCGCGCCGGTCGCCGAGGCGTACTTCGGCGAGCACGAGCTGACCGGGCTGCTCACCGCCTCGGCCGCCCGCTGGCCGGCGTTCGCCGCCGAACTGGCCGACGTCTCCGGCGCCGACCTCGGCTACCGGGCCGACGGCACCCTCATGGTCGGGCTCACCGCCGACGACCTGGCCGAGGCGCGGCGGCTGTGGGCGTACCAGCAGGGGCTCGGCCTGCCGGTGGCCGTGCTGCGCCCCTCGGAGCTGCGGGACCGCGAGCCGGCGCTCGCGCCCCGGGTGCGCGGTGGCGCCCTCGCCGCCACCGACCACCAGGTCGACCCGCGCCGCCTGGTGCCGGCGCTGCGGACGGCCGCCGAGCGGGCCGGCGCGACCCTGGTGGCCGGCGCGGTCCGCCGCCTGTCCGACGTGGCCGCCGGCGTCACGGTGGTCGCGGCCGGTTGCGGCGCCGCCGCGCTGACCGGGCTGCCGGTCCGGCCGGTGAAGGGCCAGGTGCTGCGGCTCCGCGCGCCCGGCGGCGTCGCGCCGGGCTTCCGGCACGTGATCCGGGGGTACGCGGACGGCGAGCACGTCTACCTCGTCCCCCGGGCCGGCGGGGAGGTGGTGGTCGGGGCGACCGTCGAGGAGCGCACCGACACGACGGTGTCCGCCGGAGCCGTGCTGCGCCTGCTCCGCGCGGCCGTCGACCTGGTGCCGGAGCTCGCCGAGTACGACCTGGTCGAGACGCTCGCCGGGCTGCGCCCCGGCACGCCGGACAACGCGCCGATCCTCGGCCCGCTGACCGGCCGGCCGGACGTGCTCGCCGCCACCGGGCACCACCGGCACGGGATCGTGCTCACCCCGGTCACCGCCGACCTGATCAGCGACCTGATCCTCACCGGCGAGCCGGACCCGCTGCTCGCCCCGTTCACGCCCGACCGCTTCGGGCTGGTCACACCGGACGAGCCGGGTGTGGCCGGTGCGCGCGCGTCCGGCGGTGCGACCATGAAGGAGGAGCGGTGGAACTGACCGTGAACGGGGCCGGACGTACCCTGCCCGGCGGCTCGACCGTCGCGGACCTGGTCCGCGCCGTCACCGACCAGGAGCGCGGCCTCGCCGTCGCCGTCAACGGCGAGGTGGTGCCGCGTGGTGGCTGGTCGGCGACGCTGCTGCGGGACGGCGACCGGGTCGAGGTGCTCAGCGCCGCGCAGGGCGGGTGACCGGCGTGAGCTTCGAGCTGGGCGGCGTCACGTTCACGTCACGGCTGGTCCTCGGCACGGGCGGGGCGGCCAACCTGCACGTGCTGGAGCAGGCGATCCGGGCGTCCGGCACCGAGCTGGTCACCCTCGCCCTGCGCCGGGTCGACACCTCCGGCGGCTCGGGTGGCCTGCTGGACCTCCTCGACCGCTGCGGAGTGCGGCTGCTGCCCAACACGGCCGGCTGCTACACGGCCGGCGAGGCGGTGAAGGTGGCCCACCTGGCGCGGGAGGCGTTCGACACCGACTGGGTGAAGCTGGAGGTGATCGGCGACGAGCGCACCCTGCTGCCCGACGGGGTGGAACTGCTGCGCGCCGCCGAGGAACTGGTCGCCGACGGGTTCACCGTGCTGCCGTACACGTCGGACGACCCGATCCTGGCCCGCCGCCTCGCCGACGTGGGCTGCGCGGCCGTGATGCCGGCCGGGTCGCCGATCGGATCCGGGCTCGGGGTGTCCAACCCGCACCACATCCGGCTCATCCGGCAGAGCGTGGACGTGCCGGTGATCCTGGACGCCGGCATCGGCACCGCGTCCGACGCGGCCCTCGCCATGGAACTGGGCTGCGACGCGGTGCTGCTGGCCAGCGCGGTGACGCGCGCCGCCGACCCGGTGGCGATGGCGACGGCGATGCGGTACGCGGTCGAGGCGGGCCGCCTGGCGTACGGGGCCGGCCGCATACCGCGCCGCTTCCACGCCCTCGCCTCCACCCCGGACGAGGGGCGGCCGGACCTGTGACACGGCGGGGAGCGACAGGTCTCGTGGCGCCTGGTGGTGGCCACGCGGACCGGTCCCTGGAAGGACCGCGGACGTCCACGATCGTCAGCGGGCCGGTCGGCGTCGTCGTGCTGACCGACCGGCGGGTGGCGCGGCGGCCGCTCGTCGAGGTGGTGGCGGGCGCGGTGGCCGGGGGAGTGCGGTGGGTGGTACTGCGGGAGAAGGACCTGCCCCGCCCCGACCGTGCCGCGCTCGCCGCCGAGCTGCGCGCCGTCCTCGCCCAGGTGGGTGGCACCCTGGTCGTCGCCGGCCCGGACCCGCTCGACGGGGACGCCGTGCACCTGCCCGCCGCCGGCCCGTACCCGCCGCCGCGCCTCGGCCTGGTCGGCCGCTCCTGCCACGACCACACCGAGCTCGCGCGACTCACCACCGAGGACTACGTCACCCTCTCACCCGTCTACCCCACGCGGACCAAACCCGGCTACGGCCCACCCCTCCATCCGGAAGGGCTGGCAGCGCTGATCGGAGCCAGCCCCGTGCCGGTCCTGGCCCTCGGCGGCATCGAGACCGCTGAGCAGGTGCAGGACTGTGTCGAGGCGGGAGCGGCGGGTGTGGCCGTGCTGGGTGCCGTCATGCGCTCAGACGACCCCGCCGAGGCAGCCACCACGCTGACAACGGCCTTCGACCAGGCCACCCGACAGAAGGCGGCACACCCGAGACCACCAAGCCGGCGGCGAACGACGGCGGTCCCCACGACAGGGCTGCGGCCGACCGCGCCCACGGAGGGATCAAGCCTGACCGCCCGGAGTGGGCACGGTCGGCCGCAGCCCTCAACCGCAACCACGGAGAGAGCCAAGTGACGCCACCCACCATCCTCACCATCGCCGGCTCCGACTCCGGCGGCGGCGCCGGCATCCAGGCCGACCTGAAGGTCTTCGCCGCGCTCGGGGCGTACGGCACCAGCGTCCTCACGGCCGTCACCGCGCAGAACACCCGGGGTGTCGACGCCGTCCTGCCGCTGCCGCCGCGCACGGTCGCCGACCAGTTGGACAGCGTGCTCGCCGACTTCACCGTCCGGGCGGTCAAGACCGGCATGCTGGGCACCCCGGCGGTCGCCGACGTCGTCGCCGACGCGGCGAAGGACGGCCGGCTGCCGCACCTCGTCGTCGACCCGGTGCTGGTCGCCACCAGCGGGCACGCGCTGGGCGTGGTGGCGGCGGTGGAGCGGCTGCTGCCGTACGCGCGGGTGGCGACGCCGAACTGCGCGGAGGCCGCGGCCATCACCGGACGCCCGGTGTCCACGGTCGAGGAGATGGTGGCCGCCGCCGAGGCTCTCGCCGCCGGCGGCCCGGAGCACGTCGTGGTCACCGGCGGCGACGTGGACGCGGACGGCGAGGCCGTCGACGTGCTGCACGGCGGCGGCGTCACCACCCTGCTCCGCGCGCCCCGGGTGCCGACCCGGCACAACCACGGAACCGGATGTTCGTTCTCGGCGGCCGTCGCCGTCCGGCTCGCGCTGGGCGATCCGGTGCCGGCGGCCGTCGCCACCGCCAAGGAGTACGTCACCCGGGCGCTGACCGGCGCCCGGGACTGGGAGTTGGGCGCGGGACACGGCCCGCTGGACCACTTCGGCTGGTCCGCTTGAGCGACAGGGAGGCTGTCATGCAGGCACGTCGCAAGGTCTACGTCGAGGGTTCGCGGCCGGACGTCCAGGTGCCGTTCGCCGAGGTCGACCTCACCGGGGACAACCCGCCGGTGCGGCTCTACGACACGTCCGGGCCGGGTTCGGACCCGGAGGTCGGACTGCCGCCGCTGCGCGGACCATGGATCGCCGAGCGGGGTGACGTGGCGCCGGTCCGGGGTGCCGGCACCCCGCTGGCCGGGCGGGACGGCAAGCGGCCCACGCAGCTCGCGTACGCCCGGGCGGGCGTCGTCACGCCGGAGATGGAGTTCGTGGCGATCCGGGAGGGCATGGCACCGGAGTTCGTGCGCGACGAGATCGCGGCCGGCCGGGCGGTCCTGCCGTTGAACGTCAACCACCCGGAGTGCGAGCCGGCGATCATCGGCAAGGCCTTCCTGGTCAAGGTCAACGCCAACATCGGCACCTCCGCGGTGACCTCGTCGATCGCCGAGGAGGTGGAGAAGCTGACCTGGGCGACGCGGTGGGGCGCGGACACCGTGATGGACCTGTCGACCGGCAAGCGGATCCACGAGACGCGCGAGGCGATCGTGCGGAACTCGCCGGTGCCCATCGGCACGGTGCCGATCTACCAGGCGCTGGAGAAGGTCGGCGGTGACCCGGTGAAGTTGAGCTGGGAGGTGTTCCGGGAGACCGTCATCGAGCAGGCCGAGCAGGGCGTCGACTACATGACGGTGCACGCCGGTGTGCTGCTGCCGTACGTGCCCCTCGCGGTCGGCCGGGTGACCGGCATCGTGTCGCGGGGCGGCTCGATCATGGCGGCCTGGTGTCTGGCCCACCACGAGGAGAACTTCCTCTACACCAACTTCGCCGAGCTGTGCGAGATCCTGTCCCGCTACGACGTGACGTTCTCGCTCGGCGACGGCCTGCGACCCGGCTCGATCGCCGACGCCAACGACGAGGCGCAGTTCGCCGAGCTGCGTACGCTCGGGGAGCTGACGAAGGTCGCGTGGGAGCACGACGTCCAGGTGATGATCGAGGGCCCGGGCCACGTGCCGATGCACAAGATCAAGGAGAACGTGGACCTCCAGCAGGAGTGGTGTCACGAGGCCCCGTTCTACACCCTCGGGCCGCTGACCACGGACATCGCGCCCGCGTACGACCACATCACCTCGGCCATCGGCGCGGCGATGATCGGCATGTTCGGCACGGCGATGCTCTGCTACGTCACGCCGAAGGAGCACCTCGGGCTGCCGGACCGGGACGACGTGAAGGCCGGCGTGATCGCGTACAAGATCGCGGCGCACGCGGCGGACCTGGCCAAGGGGCACCCCGGCGCGCAGGCGTGGGACGACGCTCTGTCCAAGGCGCGCTTCGAGTTCCGGTGGGAGGACCAGTTCAACCTCTCGCTGGACCCGGAGACGGCGCGCGCGTACCACGACGCCACGCTCCCCGCCGAGCCGGCGAAGACGGCCCACTTCTGCTCGATGTGCGGGCCGAAGTTCTGCTCCATGAGGATCACGCAGGAGCTCAAGGAGTACGCGGCCCGCGGCATGAAGGACAAGTCCGACGAGTTCGTCGCCTCGGGCGGCCGCGTCTACCTGCCCCTGGCCTGACTCACCACGAGCCCGCCGCCCGCCGCCCGGCGGCCGGTCGTGACACGGTCAGCCCGTCGACACCCGGCGTATCGCGTTGACGCTCTCATGGTCAACGCGATACGCCGGGCGGCGGGCGGGAGTGTGCTCCGCCCCTTTGCTCTGCTTCAACGGGCGCAACGACATCGGGCGGAAACTGTTGCGTGGGTCGAAGCAGAGCAAAGGGGGCAGGTGGTGTGTCAGTCGCGGTGGTGGCGACCGGTCGAGCGTAGGGAGCGGCGGCCGCTCTCCTGCTCCGGCTCGTTGTCCGGCAGCGGCTTGCTCAGCCCGGTGACCCAGTCCACGAACTCCTCGTCCTGCGCCGGCAGCGGCTCCGCGTCCGTCGAGGCGTCGGCCTGGTCGGACCGTGACCGGTTCCGCCGGAACAGGCCGCGCCGCTTCGGCTCGGGCCGCTGCTCGGGCCCGCCGTGATCGGCCGGCGTGTCCTCGCCGGCGACCTGCCCGGCCGTCGGTGACGAGGTGCCGGTCGGACGGCCGTCGGCGCCCGCGAACGCGGCGGCCAGCCGATCGGCCACGGACGGCGTGGGATCCTCTCCGGTCGCCGCGCCCACCGGACTGGTCGCGGCTCCCGGCGTCGGTTCACCACCGGCCGGGTCGGTTCCCGTCGGGTGGCTCTCCACCGGACGGGCCTCCGTCGGGCCGCCGCGCCGGGCGGTGCCGAAGGCGTCCCAGGCGTGGGGGCTGTTCAGGTCCGGCAGGGGAGCCCGGTGCCGGGGCCGGGGGGCCGCCTCGGCCGCCCCGTCGTCGTCAGGGCGGGCGGAACCCGGCGCCGGCGGGGTGAACGGATCCGAGGCGACCGGACGCGGCGTCGGCTGCGTCGGTGTCAGCGGCGGCAGCGCGGCGAACGGCTCCGGCCCGACCCGGGTGGGAGTGGGCCGGGGTGGCGTGACCGGGGTGGGGTCGGGCCGCGACGAGGCGAACGGATCCGGCCCCAGCTGCGCGGGCGCCGGTCGTGCCGGAACGGCGGGCGTCGGCGGCGTGGGCAGGGGTCCGGACGGTACGGGCGCACGCCCGGCGGCCGGTGCCGGGTCGCTCCGGCCGGGGTCGCTGATGTCCGGTGCGGGAGAGCCGCCGGTCGGTGCCGGGCTCGCCGCTGTGGGAAACGCGCCGGTCGGAGCCGGCCCCGCCGCGGATGCGACCGACGCCCGGCCGGTGGCCGCCAGCGGGGTGCCCGAAGGGGCGGTGGTCGGCCGGTCCGCGGTGGACGGCGGGGTGTCCAGGAGTGGGGTGGTCGGCCGGTCGGTGGCTGCCGGCTCGTCCGCGGTGCGGGAAGCGGCACCGGTCGCCTTGGCGGGCGTGGCCTTCGTCCGGCGGCCACGGCGTGGCCGGGGTGCCGTCTCACCCGCTGCCGGAGCCGTGTCCGGCGTCTCCGCCGGCGCCGTCCCTTTCGTGGCCTTCGCCCGGCCCCCGGTTCGCCCCGGATCTCCGGCCGGCACGACCGACCCGGCTGCGTCGTCGGTTGACCTGTCCAGCCGGGCCGGTCCGTCCTGCGGCGTGGCCGGCGGGGCCGCTTCGTTCTGAGGCGTGGCCGGCGGGGCCGCCTCGTCCCGGAGCGTGTCCGGCCGGGCCGCGGTCGCACGGTCCCTGGCGGTCCGCATCCTGGCGTCGGCCGCACCCGTTGTCGGCTTGGCCGCGCCGTCGTCCAGTGTGGCCCGCCCGGCTTCGTCGTCGGCAGGTGCTACCGCACTGGCCGCCCCGCCCGCCGGTGTGGCGGGCCCGGCCGCGTCAGCCGTACCCGTTGTCGGCTTGGCTGCCCCGTCCGCCGGCCTGGCCGCCCGGGCCCGCTTCGTCGACGGGCCCGCCGGCGCTGCGGGTGCCGCGTGCCCGGCCGAGGGTCTGGATGCGGCGGCTGCCGGCGTCGACGGGGCTGCGGCGGCGGATCCGGTCAGGCCGGTGCCGACGATTCCGGCGGATCCGGCGGCTTCCGAGGCGCCGGGTGATGCGGCGCCGGATGACACTGCGCCGGATGACGCGGCGCCGTCGCCGGCGACCTCCACGGGGGAGGGTGCCGGTGCTGAGGCGCGGTGCCGGTCGGACCGGACGTTCCCGGCGAGCGGGTCGGGGTCTACCGGGGCGGGGACAGGTGTCCCGGTGGAACCGGTCGTGGCCGCCGCGGCACCGGCCGAGGTGCCACCCGGCGCCGGCCAGTCCCAGTGGGCCGGCGTGGGACCGCCGGGCGTCTCCGGTGTCCGTCCGCCCCGCGTGGTGCCCGCCGCGTCGTCACCGGCGCCGGCCGGCGTACCGGTGCCGCCGGTCAGGCGCCCGGCGTCGCCCGCCGTACCGGCGGACGGCGCGGTCGCGGCGGTCCGGGGCAGGGCCGGACCGGTCGGCAGCGGCCGCAGGATGTCGGTGGGCTCGATCGCGCCGGCGGCGCCCGGGATGCCCGCGCTTCCCGCCGCCGTGCGCTCCACGAGCGGCCAGCGCAGCAGGGCGGCGGCGGCCGAGCCGAGCGCGCCCGCGGCCACGGCGAGCACGGCGCCGTAGTAGGGCGTGGTCTGGTAACGGTCGACGCCACCGCCGGGGCCGGCGGCCAGGTAGGCGAACGCCAGCAGCGCCGGCCCGGCCACCCCGGTCAGACCGCCGATCAGCGGGGGATGCCCGCGCCAGCGGGCGACGGCGCCGGTGGTCGCCCCGGCCAGCAGCGCCACCAGGGGCAGGATCAGCAGCGCCAGGCGCTGCGCCGCCGCGGCGCTGAGCCACGCCGGCTCCAGCACCCCGAGGCGTACGGTGGTCAGCGGGCCGGTGGCGGTGACGGACGGTACGACCGAGACCAGGGCCAGCAGCCAGACGACCCCGGCGACCAGGGCCATGTTCCAGCCCAGCGGCGGCCGGACCAGCACGGCGAGCGCGGCCCCCGCGCCCGCCCCCGTGCCGAGGGCCGCGCAGATGGCGACGGCCCAGACCGGATCCACGGAGATCAGTTCGGCGGCCCGGGCCGGCTGCATGCAGAGCGGTGCGACGACCGTGGCGCCCAGCGCGGCGGCGCCCGCGACGGCCAGTTGCCGCCCGGTGCCGGTCAGCGGCCCGTCCCGACGGGCCAGGCGTTCGGTGAGTACGGCGCCGACGACGGCGGCGTTCGCCGCGAACCAGCCGATCCAGGCGAGCTGGGCCGGCCACTGGTTGACGGTGCCACCGGTGAAGGCGCCCGTGAGCCGCACGACGCCGAAGCCGAACGCGATGCCGAGCTGACCGGCTCCGGCCAGCAGGCTCACCCCGAGCGCCGTGAGCAGCAGTTTGCCCCAGGTCCGATTGGCCATGTCCGGCACGTTACGGTCCGGTGCGCCCGATCGCCACCGGCACGCCGTGCGGTACGACAGCCCTGCCGGCGGCGGGTCTACTTGAGTTCGACCAGCCGGGCCAGGTACGTCGTGTCGCCGACGTTGGTGAGCATGTGCACCGCCCCGGGGTCCCGGAAGACGACGCCGCCGGTCGGCTCGTCGGCGTCGACGCGGGTGCCGTCGACGGTCTGCACCACGTTCTTCGCGCCCTGGATGGCCACCACCAGGTACGGGTGGTCGTGCCGGTGCAGCGGCTGCCGCTCGCCCGGCTCGAGCTTGATGTGCCAGACCCGGACGCGGTCGTTCTCGTACACGATCTCCTGGCCCACCGGGCCGAGCTCGAGGTCGGTGTCGGTCATCGGACTCCGTCCAGTTGGGGGAGCACCTCGGCGGCGATGAGCTCCAGGTGGTCGAGATCGGCGAGGTCGATCAGGCGCAGGTGGACGCGGCCGGCGCCGATCGCGGCGAACTCGCCGATGCGGTCGACGAGCTGCGCGGGCGAGCCGACCACCGGATCCTCGGGCGGAAGGGCGCTCGGCACGTGCAGGGGCGCGGCCCGGTGCCGGGCGTCGGCGTCGGTGCGGCCGATCGCCACCACGATCCCGGCGGACAACACCAGCGGCGGCCGCCCGGACTCGGCCCTCCCGGCCCACTCGCACGCCTCGCGGACCCGCTGGTACGCGGCCGCCGTCTGGGAGACGGTGGTGAACGGCATGTTGAACTCGTCGGCGTACCGGGCGGCCAGCTCGGGAGTGCGCTTCGGGCCGCGCCCGCCCACGATCACCGGCGGGCCCGGCACCTGCACCGGTTTCGGCAGCGCCGGTGCGTCGACGAGACGGTAGTGGGCGCCGGTGTAGCTGAAGGTCCTGTCCACCGGGGTGCGCCACAGCCCGGTGACGATCTCCAGTTGCTCGGCCAGCCGGTCGAAGCGCTCGGCGACACCGGGGAACGGGATCCCGTACGCGGTGTGCTCGCGTTCGTACCACCCGGCGCCGATGCCCAGCTCGACCCGGCCGCCGCTCATCTGGTCCACCTGGGCCACCATCACGGCCAAGGGCCCGGGCAGCCGGAACGTCGCCGAGGTGACCAGGGTGCCGAGCCGGATCCGCCTGGTCTCCCGGGCCAGGGCGGCCAGCGTCAACCAGGCGTCGGTGGGGCCGGGGAGCGCCGGCTCGTCGCCCATCGCCCGGTAATGGTCGGCGCGGAGGAAGCCCTCGTACCCGCAGTCCTCGGCGAGGCGCGCGAACCGGAGCTGGTCGTCGTAGCTGGCACCCCGGTGCGGCTCGGTGAACAGGGACACCCGCATGGTCATCGGTCCTCCGCCGCCACCGGCATGTCCTTCTCCATCAGCAGCTCGTGCAGGTCGGCGCTGACCCGGGCGACGTCCGCCAAATGCGCGTTGCGGCCGAGGGTGCGCGGCCGGGGGATGGTCACGTCGACGATGCTGCGGATCCGGCCGGGGCGGGGGCTGAGCACCACCACCCGGTCGGCGAGCAGGACGGCCTCGTCGATCGAGTGGGTGACGAAGACGACCGTCGCCGACGTCTCCATGTGTATCCGTTGCAGCTCACCGGAGAGCTCCTCCCGGGTGAGCGCGTCCAGCGCGGAGAACGGCTCGTCCATGAGCATGACCCGGGGCTCACCGATGAGGGAGCGGCACAGCGCCACCCGCTGCTGCATCCCGCCGGAGAGCTCGTGGGGCAGCCGCTTCTCGAACCCGGCCAGGCCGGCCACCTCCAGCAGCTGCCGGGCCCGGTCGTGGTGCTTCGCCCGTTTCCAGCCGAAGATCTCCACCGGGAGCAGGACGTTGTCGAGCACGGTGCGCCACGGCAGCAGCGCCGGCCGCTGGAACAGCATGGCGACGTCCCGGCGGGGCCGGATGATCGGCGTGCCGCCGACCGTGACCTCCCCGGCGGTGACCGGCAGCAGGCCGGCGACCAGCCGCAGCAGGGTGGACTTGCCACAGCCGGAGCGGCCGACGACGGCGACGAACTCGCCCTCGGCGACCTCAAGGTCGATGCCGCGCAGGGCCTCCACGCGACCGGACCGGCCGTCGAAGGTGCGGGATACGCCGGACAGACGGATCATCCCGCGGGCCTCCCTGAGTCGGCGGTCAGCAATCCGCGGGACAGAGTATCCGTCTCGTGCCTCAATCGCACCGTCCGGGTTGGACGTCAGTCCGTTTCCGTTTCGCAACCCGATACGCCTGGCGTCGGAAAGGTGGAATTCTCGTACGCTGTGCCCGCGAAGAGTCCCCTCACGACGGTGGTGTCGGCCACCCCCCTCCCGCCGGCGCCACCAGACAACCCCTCCGGAGGCCCGCCGGCCCCGGTCGGAAAGGACAAGGTGCACTGATGAGAAGGCTGACCCGTACGGTCGCCGCGGCCTCGATGGCCGCCGCCCTCGCGCTCGTCGCGGCCTGCAGCAGCGGCTCGGACTCCACGGACGACGCCAAGGGAGGCAACGGCGGCGCCGTGGAGAAGGTGACGTACCTCACGTCGTTCGGCAACTTCGGCCGTGACTCGTACGCCTGGGTCGCGAAGGAGAAGGGCTTCTTCACCGAGGCCGGCTTCGACGTGGAGATCAAGCCGGGCCAGGGCACCGGCAGCGTCATCCAGACGGTCGTCAGCGGGCAGGCCCAGTTCGGCCCGATCGACCTCACCGGCGGTCTGCTCCAGCTCGGCAACGGCGTGGCCAAGGACTTCGTCGCGGTGGCCGCGATCCAGCAGCGCACCATGGCCGCCATCGCCACCGTCGAGGGCAAGAACATCGCCTCGCCGAAGGACCTGGAGGGCAAGAAGCTCGCCGACACCCAGGGGTCCGTCGTCCGCAACCTCTTCCCGACGTACGCGAAGATGGCGGGTGTCGACGCGAGCAAGGTGACCTGGGTCAACGGTGACGCCCAGACGCTGATGGGCACCCTCGCCTCCGGCACCGTCGACGGCATCGGGCAGTTCGTGGTCGGCCAGCCGACCATCGAGGCGGTGACCAAGAAGAGGGCGGTCCTGCTGCCGTACAGCAACGTGATGCAGGACCTCTACGGCAACGTGCTGATCACCTCCTCCAAGCTCGCCAAGGAGAACCCGGAGATGGTCAAGCGGTTCACCAACGCCCTGCTCAAGGGCCTGGAGTACGCGCTGGCCAACCCGCAGGAGGCGGCCGACATCCTGAAGAAGAACGTGCCCGCCGCGAACCCGGCGGCGGCGAAGGCCGAGCTGGAGCTGATGGCCGGCTACGTCCGGTCCAGCAACACCGGCACCCAGCTCGGCACGCTGGACAGCGGCCGGGTCGCCAAGAGCATCGCGATCCTCCAGGGCGCCGGTGCGCTCAAGCAGAACATCACGCCCGACCAGATCATCGACTTCAGCCTCGCGCCGAAGGCCTGATCGCCGACGGTCGGGGGTGCGGCCCATGGACGCCGTCCGTGGGCCGCACCCCCGCCGCGTGCCGGTCGTCAGCCGGCAGAACAGGAGGTTCCCGTGACCGAGGTGACCGGTACCCGGCCCGAGCGGCGGCCGTCGGAGGAATCCGTCGAGGCATCCCCGACGACCGTTCCCGCCACACCGCCGGTCGCCGGCCGGTGGCGCGGGACGCGGCCGGCGAACGTCGGCCTGCCGCTGCTCGGGGTGGTGATCGCGCTGGCTTTCTGGTGGCTGGTCACCTCGGGGCTCGGCCTCGTGCACCCGGTGTCGCTGCCACCGCCGCAGGACGTCTGGGATTCCCTGACCCTGTCCCGCGGCGTGCTGCTGCCGGCCCTCGGCATCACCACCCTGATGACCGTGCTCGGCTTCCTGATCTCGACGGTCGCGGGGGTGCTGATCGGGATGACCCTGGCCGCCTCCCGGCGCGCCGAGCGGATGTTCGCCCCGCTGCTCGTGGCGGTCAACGCGGTGCCGAAGATCGCGCTCGGCCCGCTGCTGGTGGTGTCGTTCGGCTGGGGCGAGAAGCCGATCCTGACGATGGTGTTCCTGCTCTGCTTCTTCCCGATCGTCCTCTCCACGGCGACCGGCCTCACCACCACCCCGGCGGACCTGGCCGAGCTGGCCCGGTCGTTGAACGCCTCGTGGTGGCAGTCGTTCAGAAAGGTGCGCTTCCCGGCCGCGCTGCCGCAGGTCTTCGTCGGGTTGAAGGTGGCGATGCCGCTGGCCGCCATCGGTGCGGTGATCGGCGAGTTCTACTCGGACAAGCCGGGCCTGGGGTACCAGATCCTGCAGTACAACGGCGTGGGGGACACCGCGACGGCGTGGGCCGCGATCGTGCTGATCGCCGCGATGAGCATCGCGCTCTACTCGGCGCTCTCCTTCGTCGAGCGCCTCGCCCTGCCCTGGGTACGCGCGACCACGGCCCGGTGAGCGCGGGCCGGTGACCGGACGCCGACGGGCCCGGTGAGCCGAGGCCAATCGGCCCGGTGAGCCGGCGCCCACCGGGCCGTACGGCGGCGGTCAGCCGGCCAGGCGCCAGCGGCCGTTGCGCGCGACCAGGGTGGTCAGCGCCTGCGGCATCAGGCCGGAGTGGTTGTCCGGGGTCATCCGGATCGGTCCCGACAGACCGTCCAGTTGGGACGTCTCCAGCACGTCCCGGATGCCGTCCCGGTTGACCGCGCCGGGCTTCCCACCCGCGCGCAGCGCGGCGTCGGCGATCAACTGGACGGCGTCAGCGGCGAACGAGGACGAGCCGTGGTAACCGCCGAACCGGGCGGTGTAGTCCTGGAACCACTGCCGCCGTGCGGCCTTCGCCGGCGTGGTGGCGATGACGTCGTCGATCACCATGGTCTGCGTGAAGACCAGGGTGGCGCGTTCGGTGGCCCGCGCCGCCTGGCCGAGAAAGAGGTCCCCGGCGGCCGAGGCGTCCAGGTAGAGCGAGCCGTCGAAGCCGGCCGACTGCGCCGCCACGGCGGCGAGGCTCGCCTGCTCCGGGGGCGTCCAGAGCACCAGGGCGTCGGGGTCGCCGGTGGTCACCGCGGTGACCTGGCGGGCGACGTCGGTGTCGGTGGCGCGGACCCGCTCCACCCGGCGTACCTTCACGCCGGCCTTGCCGAACTCGCGCTGGAGCGCCGCGAGCCCCTCCCGGCCGTAGTCGTCGTCGCTGTGCAGCACGCCGACCTCGGTGGCGCCGCCGCGCCGCAGTTCGCCGGTGAGGGCGGCCGCGTTGTCGGCCGCGTTCGGGGCCAGCTTGAACACGTACCGGCGCTGCCCGACGGGGTTCGTGACGGCGCCGGAGGGGGCCAGCGCGATGGTGGGCACCCGCTTTTCGTCGATGGTGCGTACGGCGCCGACCGCGCATTCGTTGCAGCCGCCCATGATGATCGCGCTGACCTTGGCGTCGTCACCGAAATCGTTGATGTTCCGCAACGATTCGCTCGCGTCGGAGCGATTGTCCTTGATGGTGAGTTCGACGCGCCGGCCGTTCAGCGCGCCCGAGGAGTTCAGTTGCTCGACCTTCAGTTCCAGGGCTCGCTGGTACGCCTTGCCGACGGCCGCGGAGGCCCCGGAGAGTTCGAGGTCGGCGGCGATGACGATGGGGCTGGTGTCCCGCTCCTCCCCGCCGAACTGGCAGGCGGTGAGCGTGGTGGCCAGGACGGCCGAGGCGAGTGCCGCGGCGGTCGCGGAGCGGATGGGGCTCAACGTTGTCCTCCAGGTGGACGTGGGCGCGGCCCGGGCACCGCCGGAATCGACCGTCCGTTCGTCAGGGACGGAACTGTTCTGCCGTACGGTGAGCGCGAAAGCCTGCAAAACCTTGCCAATGTCGGGCGCTGCGGTCAAGCGGGCAGTGGGGAGGCTTTTCGGGACGCCGATCCCACATGTTGAGGTAACACAAAGTTTGCAAACGCTCACCGATCCGGCACGGCTCGCAACTCGCCGTCAACAATGCCTGTTCAGAGCGTCGGGGAGTGGCCCGGATCGGGGGGTCGCCACGGCCTGTTCGGTGCCGTCCGACCGTTTCCTGCCCCACTGCGGCTTCCCAAACAAGATCCCGTCTGATGAAATCGCGGCCGTGCCGCGCGTGGGCTCTCCGCTGCACCAGGCACGGGTCGGCGGTCAGGCGTGGAGGAAACAACGGAGGCGATGTCGTGAGCACCGGACCGACGACCCTGCCCGCAGGCGGCGACCGCGACCAGTCGAGGCGCCGCCGCCTGCCCCGGCTCCGCGACGCCCGGATCCGGTCCAAGCTGGCGCTGATCCTGGTCGTGCCGGTCGCCGCGGTCATCGCGCTGGCCGCGGTCCGCCTGGTCGCCGTCGGTGCGGACGCGTACGACGCCTCCCGCGCCGAGGCGCTCACCGAGCTCTCCGTCGACGTCTCCGCGCTGACCCAGGACCTGCACGCCGAGCGTATGGCCGCGTCCGCCTATCTGGCGGTGCCCCAGGAGCGCGTCGACGCGTACAACCTGCGGGTGCGCAGCACCGACGAGCGGGTGAAGGCGTACCGGGAGGAGCGCGAGCGCGTCGGCGAGGCGCCGGCCGCGGTCCGCGACCGCCTGGCCACCATCGACGAGCACCTCGAGACCCTCGACGCGACCCGGCAGCAGGTGCTGGACCGCCGGCAGATGGCCGTCGCCGAGGCGTCGCTGCGGTACGGGGTCATCCTCACCGACCTGGTCGCGTACGGCGACGGCCTGGCCCAGCTGCCGGGCGAGGAGCGGTTGGCGGACGCCCGCCGTGCGGTCGCCGCCTTCGCCCGCGCCAAGGCGGCCGTCGCCGAGGAGGAGTCGGTCGTCTACACCGCGCTGAGCGTCGGCCGCATCGACGAGGAGCAGTTCTCCTCCTTCGTGGCGACCCTGACCAGCCAGCAGGAGGCGCTGCTCGCCTTCTCCCTGGCGGCCGGCCCGACCCAGCGCGCCCTGGTCGACAGCACCGTCTCCGGTGACGCGGTCACGCTGGCCGACCGGGTCGCCTCCGACGTCACCCGCTCGGTCGGGCAGCGGCCCCTGGTCGGCGCGCGCGACGCGAGCGCCGCGATCGGCGCGGTCAACGACCTCATGCGGTGGGCCGAGATCCGGCTCCAGGACGAGCTGCTGGCCCAGGCCGAGCAGGCTCGCGCGGACGTCCTCCGGCAGGCCGTGGTCGAGTCGCTCCTGGTGCTCCTCACGCTCCTCATCGCGGTCACCCTCGCCGTGGTGCTGGCGCGTTCGCTGAACCACTCGCTGCACCGGCTGCGTGAGGGTGCCCTCGCGGTGGCCAACCACGACCTGCCGGAAGCGGTGCGCCGGCTCCAGAGCATGGAGACCGTGGGCGACGGCGGTGTCGACGAGATCGTCCAGCAGGTACGCGACCCGATCCGGCTCGCCAACCGCGACGAGGTCGGCCAGGTCGCGCTCGCCTTCAACGTGGTGCACCGGGAGGCCGTCCGGGTCGCCGCCGAGCAGGCCGCCCTGCGGACGAGCGTCTCGGCGATGTTCCTCAACCTGGCCCGCCGCAGCCAGACGCTGGTCGACCGGATGATCGGCGAACTGGACGCGATCGAGCGCGGCGAGGAGGACCCGAAGCGGCTGGCGCGGCTCTTCGAGCTGGACCACCTGGCCACCCGGATGCGCCGCAACGACGAGAACCTGCTGGTCCTCGCGGGCGCCGACTCGGCCGTACCGCGCCGGGAGGACGCCCTGCTGGTGGACGTGCTGCGCGCCGCCCAGTCCGAGGTGGAGCTGTACAACCGGATCGAGTTCGGCACGGTCGACACCGACGTCTCGGTGGCCGCCCACGCGGTCAACGACGTCGTCCGGCTGGTCGCCGAACTGCTCGACAACGCCACCCGGTTCTCCCCGCCGAACACGACGGTGGTCGCCGACGCACGGCGGATCCGCGACTACGTGCTGATCCAGGTCGAGGACCGCGGCCTCGGCCTGTCCGACGAGCAACTGGACTCGCTCAACCGGCGGCTCGCCGAGCCGCCGACCGTCGACGTCGCGGCGTTCCGGCTGATGGGCCTGGCCGTGGTGAGCCGGCTCGCCGCCCGCTACGGCATCCGCGTCGAGCTGCGCCGCAACGTCGAGGGCGGCACCGTCGCGCAGGTGACCCTGCCGACGGCCACGGTGGTCCTGCCCACCCGTGGACGGGAGTCGATCGCCCGGCCGCGCCAGCCGCTCGCCGTGGAGCAGACGCCGCTCACCCCGGTCGGCCTCGGCGAACCGCTGGCCGGCGCGACGCGGACCGCCACCCTCCCGGACCCGTGGCGCACCGACCAGGCGCCGCCGGCACCGTGGCAGGCGCCGGAGCAGGCTCGCGACACCACGTCCCCGGTGCAGGGGGGCGGCCGGACCGGGGCGCAACCCACGGTCGCCCCGGTGCAACCCGCGTTCGCCGGTGGCCTCTCGACGGGTGCGTCGACCGCCGCGTACGCGACGCTGGACCCGCTGCCCCGGCGCTCCGCCGCCGATGCCCCCGCCGCGACCGCCACGGGCGCCTTCCCCACCGTCGGTACTGCTGCCGCGACGGGCACCGCCTCCGGCGCCGCGCCGACGGGTGGGGGCGGTTTCGGCGGTGGGCTCGGTGCCGGGCTGGCGGCCACCGCGTCGCTGGCACCGACCCCGCCGATCACGCCACCGGTCGACCTGCCGGCGGAGGCACCGATCTTCCGGGAGATGGAGGCGGTCTGGTTCCGGTCGCACGGTGACGACGCCACCGCCATCTTCGCCCGGCCGGACTTCGGTTCGCCGGCCGCGCCGGCCCGGGACCGTCCGGCGGGGGACCGCCCGGCGGCGGAGGCATCGGCCCGGCCGACGCTGCCCACCCGGGTTCCCGGCACGTTGGCCGCGCCGCCGTCGTACACGCCGCCGGCCGCGACGACCGGTCAGCCGCCCGCCGCCGCGACGGCGGCCACGGAGACGGCCGCGGCGGCGCCGGCGGCCGACGCGGACGCGTGGCGCACCGCGGCCGACGACGGCTGGACCCGGGCCAGCCGGGCCGCCGAGCCGGCCGTCGACGCCACCACCCGCTCCGGCCTGCCGAAGCGGGTACCGCAGGCGCAGCTCGTTCCCGGCGGCATCGAGCCGCGGGGCGCGCAGGAGCGCACCCGGCGGACGCCGGACGACGTACGTGGTCTCCTGTCGGCCTACCACCGCGGTGTGCAGCGCGGGCGGGCGGCCGGCACGGATCCGAACAGCACCTCTACCAAGGAGACGAGCCGATGAACAGGCCAGCGGCCATGCAGGACATGGGTTGGCTGCTCACCAACTTCGCCGACAGCGTGGCGGGCATCGCCCACGTGGTGGCGGTGTCCGCCGACGGGCTGCTGCTCGCCTCCTCCCGGGACCTGCCCGCGGACCGGGCCGACCAGCTCGCGGCGATCACCTCCGGTGTGGTGAGCCTGACCGAGGGCGCGGCCCGGATGTTCAGCGCCGGCGGTGTGCTCCAGACGGTCATCGAGATGGACAGCGGCTACCTGTTCCTGATGTCGATCAGCGACGGCTCGTCGATGGCCGTGCTCGCGGCCCGCAGCTGCGACGTCGGCCAGGTGGGGTATGAGATGGCGCTCCTGGTGGAACGGGTCGGTGCCGCACTGGTGCCGCTGCCCCGGGACGCGGTGCGTTCGTAGCCCGGGGACGCGGCGCACAGGCTCGCGCCGATCTGGGACAGGTGATCCGGTGCCGGAGGGCTCCGGACCGGCAGAGGGGAGGTGACCGCGGATGGATCAGCGGCGTGCGGACCCGCGTGGCGAGCTGGTACGCCCCTACGCGGTCACCCGGGGCCGGACCGAACCGCGGCAGGACATCGCCCTGGAGGCGGTGCTGTCCGCGAGTGCCACCGCGGTCGCCGAGTCCCGCTTCGCGGGGCACGACAAGCACCGCATCGCGACGGTCTGCGAGGGCCGGGCGCAGTCGCTGGCGGAGATCGCCGCGTACACCCGGATGCCGCTGGGCGTCACCCGGGTGCTGGTCGCCGACATGGTGGCCGAGGGCCTGCTGACGCTACACACCGCCGCTCCCGCCGTGGGGTACGAGGAGCGGATGAACCTGCTTGGAAGGGTGCTAAGTGGACTTCGCGAACTATGACCCCGCCGGGGCGAGCCGCAGCCGGGAGATCATCTCCGCGAAGATCGTCATCGCGGGCGGTTTCGGCGTCGGCAAGACGACGCTGGTCGGCGCCATCTCGGAGATCACCCCGTTGACCACCGAGGCGGTCATGACGGCGGCCGGCGTCGGCATCGACGACCCGTCCAAGGTGCCCGGCAAGGAGACCACGACCGTCGCCATGGACTTCGGCCGGATCACGATGGCGCAGGACCTGATCCTGTACCTGTTCGGCACGCCCGGCCAGACCCGGTTCTGGTTCATGTGGGACGAGATCATCCGGGGTGCGGTGGGCGCGGCGGTCCTGGTGGACACCCGCCGCATCACCGACGCGTTCGCCCCGCTGGACTACTTCGAGAACCGCAACCTGCCGTACGTGGTGGCGCTCAACAAGTTCGACGGCGCCCCCGAGTACGAGCTGGACGAGGTGCGGGAGGCGCTCGCCATCCCGGCGGACGTGCCGCTGGTCATGACCGACGCCCGGCGCCGGGACGCCGTCAAGCAGGTGCTGGTGACCGTCGTCGAGCACGCCATGGCGCGCCTGCAGGCCGAGCACGACCGGGGCCACCCGGCGCCGGTCGGCTGACCGCCGGCCGGCGGTCCCGCGCGGCAGACCCGCGGCGGGCCGCCGGACGGCGCGGTCAGTCGACGCGCAGGCGGTAGCCCCGCTTCACCACGGTCTGCACGACCCGGGGCGCCTTCAGGCCGGCGCGGAGCCGCGCCACCGCCATCTCCACCGCGTGCTCGTCCGCGCCGCGTGGCAGTGTCCGCAGCAGGGCGGTCCGGGACAGGACGCGCCCCGGGGAGGCCGCCAGCGCCCGTAGCACCGCCATCGGGGCCGGCGCCAGCGGGCGCAGGTCCCCGTCGACCATGGCCGCGTGCCCGCGCAGGGTGAGCAGATGGCCGGCGACCTTCAGGGTGACCGTACGGCGGGGCAGTTCGTCGACGATGGTGCGGACCAGGGCACCGAGCCGCGCCCGGTGCGGCGCGCTGACCGGGACCCCGCGCCGCAGCAACGGCTCGGCGGTCACCGCGCCCACGCAACTGGCCAGCACGTCGCCGCGGAAGGCGTCGAGCACCGCGTCGGTGCGGTCCCCGGCGGCCCGGAGCATCGCCTCGGCGGCCGGGGCGGAGGTGAACGTCACCGCGTCGACCAGCCGGCCGGCGACCAGGTCGATCAGCCGGTGCAGGGGCGCCGGGTCGGTGGGCGGCGCCCAGCGGTAGACCGGTACCTCGATCACGGTCGCCCCGGCGGCCTCCAGCGCCATCGTGCACTCGGGCTGCCGCTCGCCGTGCAGCTGCATGGCGATCACCTGCCCCGCCACTCCGCGCCGGCGCAGGTGGTCGACCACCTCGTCACAGCTCTCCGAGGCCGGGGACCACTGGTCGTGCAGACCGGCGGCGCGGATCGCGCCCCGCGCCTTGGGCCCGCGTGCCACCACGTACGCCTCGCCGAGCACCGAGCGCAGCGGCTCGGCCAGCCCCCAGCCCTCGGCCGCCTCCAGCCAGCCGCGCATCCCGATGCCGGTGTTGGCCATCAGGATGTCCGGCGGCCGGTCCAGGCAGGCCCGGGTCGCCTCGCGCAACTCGGTGTCGTCGGCCAGCGGCACGATCCGCAGGGCGGGCGCGAGGACCACCCGCGCACCCCGCCGCTGGAGCAGCGCCGCCAGTTCGTCCCGTCGCCGGTCGGCGGTCACTCCGATGGTGAAGCCGGCCAGTTCGTCGCGCATTCACCCCTCCTGTCGCAGCCGCACCTCGACCAGCCCGTCCCGGCAGCGCACCTCGTGCGACCGGACGGCGACCCCCGGCAGGTCGAGGCAGCGCCCGGTGCTCAGGTCGTACACCTGCTTGTGCAGCGGGGAGGCCACCGTCGGCACCCCGCCCCGGCTGCCGACGATCCCGCGTGAGAGCACGTACGCCCCGCCGACCGGGTCGAGGTTGTCGGTGGCGAACAGGCCGTCGGCGGTGCGGAACAGCGCGACCTGCACGCCGTCGACCAGCGCGGCGACACCCCGGTCCAGGTCCAGTCGGTCCAGCGGGCACACCGGGGTCCAGCGCGATCGGGTCGCGTTGCCCGGCTGGGCGATCCCCACGGTCGCGGTGCTCATCGGCGTACCTCCCATGGTCGCGGTGCTCATCGGCGTACCTCCGGCATTCCCAGGGCCACCGGCTGCCGGGTGCCGGCCGTGCCGGCCGGGGCGGGCACCGGTTGGCCGCGTTCCTCGGTGAACTGGATGGAGGGGTCGGGCACGTCGGGCGCGTTGACGAACGAGGTGAACCGGCGCAGCCGTACCGGGTCGTCGAGGACGTCCCGCCACTCGTCCGAGTACGACGCGACGTGCCGGGCCATCGCCTCGTCCAGCTCGGCGCAGAGGCCGAGCGAGTCGTCGACGATGACCGCGCGGAGGTGGTCCAGCCCGCCGTCCATCGCCTCGATCCAGGCGGCGGTGCGTTGCAGCCGGTCCGCGGTGCGGATGTAGAACATGAGGAACCGGTCGATCAGGGTGACCAGTTCGGACGTCGTGAGGTCGCTGGCGAACAGGTCGGCGTGCCGGGGCCGGAAACCGCCGTTGCCGCCGACGTAGAGGTTCCAGCCGGTGTCGGTGGCGATGATGCCGAAGTCCTTGCTGCGGGCCTCGGCGCACTCCCGGGCGCAGCCGGACACCGCAGACTTGATCTTGTGTGGGGCGCGCAGGCCGCGGTAGCGCAGCTCCAGCGCCACGGCCAGCCCGACCGAGTCCTGCACGCCGTACCGGCACCAGGTCGACCCGACGCACGACTTCACCGTGCGCAGCGCCTTGCCGTACGCGTGACCGGACTCGAAGCCGGCGTCGACCAGCCGGCGCCAGATCTGCGGCAGCTGCTCGACCCGCGCGCCGAACAGGTCGATCCGCTGCCCGCCGGTGATCTTCGTGTAGAGCTGGAAGTCCCGCGCCACCTCGCCGATCACGATCAGCTTCTCCGGGGTGATCTCGCCGCCGGGGATCCGGGGCACCACCGAGTAGCTGCCGTCGCGTTGCAGGTTGGCCAGGAAGTGGTCGTTGGTGTCCTGCAGCGACGCCTGCTCGCCGTCGAGGATGTGCCCGCTGCCGAGGGAGGCGAGGATCGACGCCACCGCCGGCTTGCAGATGTCACACCCGCGACCCCGGCCGTGTTCCGCGATCAGCCGGGAGAAGGTGCGGATGCCACGGACCCGGACGATGTCGAACAGCTCCTGCCGGCTCGCGTCGAAGTGCTCGCAGAGCGCCGTGGACTGCTTCACCCCGGCGGCGTCCAGCAACTGCTTGAGCATCGGTACGCAGGAACCGCAGCTCGTGCCGGCCCGGGTGCACGCCTTGAGCGCCGGCACGTCGGTGGCGCCGCCCGCGATGGCCGCGTCGATGTCGTCGCGGGTGACCGCGTTGCAGGAGCAGACCTGCGCCGAACCCGGCAGCGTCGTCGCCCCGGCGCCGCCCCCGGCCGGCGCGAGCAGCGCCAGCGGGGGAGCGGGCAGCGGCCCGCCGACACTCGCCCGCAACGTCGGGTACGCGCTGGCGTCGCCGACCAGCACACCGCCGAGCAGCGTGCTCGCGTCGTCGGAGAGGACCAGCTTCGCGTACACCCGGGTGGCCGGGTCGGTGAACGTCACGTCGAGGCAGCCCTCGGTGGTGCCGTGCGCGTCGCCGAACGAGGCGACGTCCACCCCGAGTAGTTTGAGCTTGGTCGCGGTGTCCGCGCCGGGGAAGGTCGCCGCGCCGCCCACCAGCCGGTCGGCGACCACCTCGGCCATCGCGTACCCCGGCGCGACCAGGCCGTGGCAGGTCCCGTCGACCGCCGCGCACTCGCCGACCGCCCAGATCCGCTCGTCCGCCGTCCGGCAGGTGTCGTCGACGAGCACCCCGCCCCGGGGACCGAGCGGCAGGCCGGCGGCCCGGGCCAGCTCGTCGCGGGGTCGGATGCCGGCCGCGACGACGACGAGGTCGGCGTCGACCCGGGCGCCGTCGGTCAGCTCCAGCGCGGCCACCGACCCGTCCGGGCCGGCGCGCAGGGCGCTGGTGGCCACCCCGAGGTGGCAGCTCACGTCCAGCTCCTCGACGTACCGGCGGAGCATCGCGCCGCCGGCGGTGTCCACCTGCACCGGCATCAGCCGCGGCGCGAACTCCACCACGCTGGTGGCGAGCCCGAGCAGCCGCAGCGCGTTCGCCGCCTCCAGGCCGAGCAGGCCGCCGCCGATCACCGCGCCGGTACGCCGGCCGTCCGCGTGCTGGCGGATCGCCGCCAGGTCGTCCAGCGTGCGGTAGACGAAGACCCCCGGCAGGTCCGTCCCCTCGATCGGCGGGACGAAGGCGTACGACCCGGTGGCCAGTACCAGCGCGTCGTACGCGTACTCCCCGGCCGCCGTCGTGACCACGCGCCGGTCCCGGTCGATCGCCGTGACCGGCTCGCCGAGCCGCAGCTCGACGCCGTCGTCGGGGGTGTGCAGGTTCAGCTCGTCCTCGCCCACCCCGTCGAAGAAGGCCGAGAGCCGCACCCGGTCGTACGCCGGTCGGGTCTCCTCGCCGAGCACGGTCACCCGCCAGCGACCGTCCGTGTCGCGGGCGCGCAACGCGTCCACGAACCGCTGCCCGACCATGCCGTTTCCGACGACGACCAGCCTGCCGTAGCTCATGCCGGCACTCCGCTTCGCCGAACGGTCCGAGCCCCGGCCGCGCCGGCGCAACCGGCAACGTCGAGGGGACCTCGGCCTGGGATCGGACTGTTTGCAGTGCCGCCATGAGGCACCATCGCACTGAGCCTGCTGATTCGCTCGCTTCGCTCGCTCATCGCGCCACCTCCACCGAGTCCACGCTGGACAGCCATTCGACGATTCCGGCGACCGCGTCCCGGCAGCCGCCGCAGCCCGTACCCGCCCGGGTCCCCGCCACCACGGCGTCGACTGTCCGGGCCCCGGAACGCCAGCAGCTCACCAGCGTTCCCTTGCTCACGTTGTTGCACTGGCAGACCGTCGCCGCGTCCGGCATCAGCGCCGGCGTCGCGGCCGGCTCGGCCGGTGCCGCGCCGAACGCCCGGCCGAGCAGCAGGGACCGCCGGTCGGCGGGGACCGGCTGCCCCCGGTCGAAGAGCTGGATGACCGTGCCGACGGCCGGGTTGTCGCCGAGCAGGATCGCGGCGGTCAGCCGCTCGTCGTGGATGCGCAGCCGGGCGTACGTGCCCCGCGCCGGGTCGGTGAAGGTCAGCTCCTCACCGGGCCCGTCGCCGGCGGGGTCGCCCATGGCGGCCAGGTCGATGCCGGCCGCCTTGAGCCGGGTCACCACCGGCTTCGGCCGGTAGCGGGCCAGCGGGTCCTCGCCGGTGAGCACCTGGGCCAGCACCCGCGCCTGCGCCCACGCCGGGGCGACCAGCCCGGTCAGCACCCCGTCGTGCTGGGCGCAGTCGCCGATCGCGGAGATGCACCGGTCGCTGGTGCGCAGCCGGTCGTCCACGAGCACACCCCGCTCGACCGCCAACCCGGCCGACGCCGCGAGCGCGGTGTCGGGGCGTACTCCGCAGGAGACCACCAGCAGGTCGGCGTCGAGCGACCGGCCGTCGGCGAGGTCGAGGCGTACGCCGTCGGCGTCGGCCGCCACGGCGGTGGCCGAGACCGACAGGTGGGTGGTCACACCCAGACCGGCGAGGGTCCGCGCGAGCACCGCGGCGCCGGCCGGGTCGAGCTGGCGTTCCATCAGGTACGGGACGGGGTGCACCACGGCCACGTCGAGTCCCCGGGCGGCGAGCCCGCGGGCCGCCTCCAGCCCGAGCAGCCCGCCGCCGAGCACCAGGACCCGGCGTGCACCCTCGGCGACGGCGAGGATCCGCCGGCAGTCGTCCAGGGTGCGGAACGGCACCACCCGCTCGGGCAGCTCCGGGCCGTCCAGCCCCGGCAGGGGCGGCACGATGGCCCGGCTGCCGGTGGCGAGCACCAGGTGGTCGTACGGGATCCGGTCGCCGTCGTGGGTGCGG
Source organism: Micromonospora thermarum (assembly GCF_012034245.1). Classification (GTDB taxonomy): domain Bacteria; phylum Actinomycetota; class Actinomycetes; order Mycobacteriales; family Micromonosporaceae; genus Micromonospora; species Micromonospora thermarum. Next base: position 27,331 of record NZ_JAATEO010000014.1, read on the forward strand.
ACGGTGCGGCCCGCCCGGTCGACCGCCGTGACGGTCACCGCGGTCCGCAGGTCGACGCCCTGCCCGGCCACCTCGGCCAGCTCCACGTCGGGCTCGCCGATCTTGCCGGCCAGCAGCGTGGAGAGCATGATCCGGTTGTACGCCCGGTGCGGCTCCGCCCCGAGCACGGTGACCTTCCGGTCCCCGTCGCGCGCGTGCAGTTCGCTCGCGAGCCGGGCTCCGGCCATCCCGTTTCCGACGATCACGATCCGTTCGGTCACGGCGTCTCCACCCTCTCGACTCGCACGGCGCAGATCTTGAACTCCGGCATCCCGGAGATGGGGTCGACGGCGTCGTTGGTGACCGAGTTGGCGCGGGCCGCGCCGCCCCAGTGGAACGGCGCGAACACGGTGTCCGGCCGGATCGCCGCGCTGAGCCGGGCCGGCGCGACCATCTCGCCCCGGCGGGAGACCACCCGGACCGGCTCGCCGTCGGCCACCCCGAGCCGCCCGGCCAGGTCCGGGTGCAGCTCGACGAAGGCCTCCGGCGCGGCCCGGCGCAGCGCCGGCACCCGTCGCGTCTGGGTGCCCGACTGGTACTGGGCGAGCACCCGGCCGGTGGTGAAGTGCAGCGGGTAGGCGGCGCTGACCTCCTCGGCGGCGGGCCGGTGCTCGACCGCGTGGAACCGGGCCCGCCCGTCCGGGGTGGGGAAGCGCTCGGCGAAGAGCCGCGGCGTGTCCGGCCCGTCGGGGTCCGGGCAGGGCCAGTACGCGCCGTCGTGCGCGTCGATCCGCTCCCAGGTGATGCCCGCGTAGTCGGCGATCCCGCCGGCCGACGCCCGCCGCAACTCCTCGAACACCGCCTGCGGCTCAGGTGTGCGGAAGGAGCCCTTCTCATCGCCTCGTGGCGGTGAAGCGTCATCTCCTCGCCCGTCGGCGAGGCGGGCGGTGAGGTCGGCGAGGATCGCCAGGTCGGTGCGGACGCCGGCCGGCGGCTCGCGCAGCGCGCGGCGGCGCAGCACCCGGCCCTCCAGATTGGTCATCGTGCCGTCCTCCTCGGCCCACTGCGCCGTCGGCAGCACCACGTCGGCGAGGGCGGCCGTCTCGGACAGCAGGAAGTCGGCCACCACCAGCAGGTCGAGGTCCCGCAACCGGCCCTCGATCCGGGCCGCCCGGGGCGCGGAGACCACCGGGTTGGAGCCGAAGACGAGCATCGCCTTCGGACCGTCCGGGGTGCCGAGCGAGTCGAGCAGCCGGTACGCGGGCACCCCGGGCCCGGGCAGGTCGTCGGCCGGTACGCCCCACACCCCGGCGACGTGCGCGCGGGCGGCGGGGTCGTCGATGCGCCGGTAGCCGGGGAGCTGGTCGGCCTTCTGCCCGTGCTCCCGGCCGCCCTGCCCGTTGCCCTGCCCGGTCAGGCAGCCGTAGCCGGAGCCGGGGCGACCCGGCAGGCCGAGGGCGAGCGCCAGGTTGACGAACCCGGTGACGGTGTCGACGCCCTTGGCGTGCTGCTCGGCGCCGCGGGCGGTCAGGATGACCACCCGCTCACCGGTGCCCAGGGCCCGGGCGGTCGCCTCCAGGTCGGCCACCGGCACCCCGGAGAGGACCTCGGCGCGTGCCGGCCACCAGGCGGCGACGGCCCGGCGGACCTCCTCGAAGCCGCTGGTCCGGGCGGCGATGTAGTCCTTGTCGACGAGGCCTTCGGTGAGCGCGATGTGCAGCAGCGCGCTCGCCACCGCGAGGTCGGTGCCCGGCAGCGGTTGCAGGTGCAGGTCGGCCAGGCGGGCGGTGGCGGTGACCCGGGGGTCGACCACGATCAGCTTCCCGCCGCGCTGGCGCTGCTCGGTCAGCCACCGCACCAGCGGGGGCATCGTCTCGGCCGGGTTCGCGCCGACCAGCAGCAGGGTGTCGGCGCGGCCCAGGTCGGACAGCGGGAACGGCAGGCCCCGGTCGACGCCGAAGGCCCGCATGCCGGCGGCCGCCGCCGAGGACATGCAGAACCGGCCGTTGTAGTCGATGTTCCGGGTCCGCAGCGCCACCCGGGCGAACTTGCCCAGCGCGTACGCCTTCTCGTTGGTGAGGCCGCCGCCGCCGAAGACCGCGACCGCGTCCCGACCGTGTCCGGACTGGACGTCGCGGATCCCCTCGGCGACCCGGGCCAGGGCGGCGTCCCAGGTCGCCGGCCGCAGCTCGCCGCTGGCCGGGTCGCGCAGCAGGGGAGTGGTGAGCCGCTCGGGGTGGTCGAGCAGCTCGGCGGCGGTCCAGCCCTTCTGGCAGAGCCCGCCCCGGTTGGTGGGGAACTGCCGGGGGAGCACCGCCACCCGGCCGTCCTCCTCGCGCAGCGTCATGCCGCACTGGAGGGCGCAGTACGGGCAGTGCGTCGCCGCCTCCCGGGGTGTCGGCCCCGGTGCAGTCGCAGGTCGCGCACCGTCTGTCATGCCCGAGAAGCGTGCCGGCAGGGGATTTCCGGTCCGGGTCCCGTTTGTTTCGGTCCTGTCAAGAGGGGCTCACACCGCACCCGGGCAGTGAGCGGGTCCGCCTCGTCTACGATGTGAGAAAGATTTCCTGAATATTGGGAGGCCGGGATGGGTGTGGCGGAGGCGTTCGACGCCGTGGCGGGCCGGTACGACGAGGCCCGGCGCCGGCTGGTGCCCTGCTTCGACCAGTTCTACGGGACGGCGGTCGAGGTGGCCGCTCCGCCGCTGCGGGCCGCGCTCGCGTCGGGGCGTACCCCCGAGGTGCTGGACCTGGGCGCCGGCACCGGGCTGCTCTCCCTGCTGGTCGCCGCCACGGTGCCCGGAGTGCGGGTGACCGTCGTGGACGCCGCGCCGGCGATGCTGGCGGTCGCGGCGGACCAGCTGCGGGCGGCCGGCGTGCCGCACCGCACGGTCCACGCCGACCTCACCGACCCGCTCCCGGCGGGCCGGTACGACGCCGTGGTGAGCGCGCTCGCCATCCACCACCTCGACGACGACGCCAAGCGGGCGCTGTACCGGCGGGCCGCCGGCGCGCTCGTCCCGGGTGGCGTCCTCGTCAACGCCGAGCAGGTCGCCGGCCCGAGTCCCGACCTGGACCGGCGTTACGACGACGTGTGGGTCGCCCAGGCCACCGCGCTCGGCTCCGACGACGCGGAGATCGCCGCCGCGCGGGAGCGGATGGCGTACGACCGGCCGGCGCCCGTCGCCGCCCAGTGCGACTGGCTCGTCGAGGCCGGCCTGGTGGACGTGGACTGCTTCTTCAAGGCGTGGCGATTCGCGGTGTTCGGGGGCCGTGCGGCGGTCTGACCGGTTTGTCGACCGGCGCCAGGAGGGATGACTGTCGGTAACACCGGTGGGTAGTCTGACCGGCATGACTGCCAAGGTGACCCTGTCGTTCTCGGACGAGACGATCGAGGAGGCCCGGCGGTTCGCCAAGCGCGAGGGCCTGTCCCTGTCCGCCTGGATGGACCAGGCCGCCCGGGAGAAGGCGCTGCGCGAGGTCTTCTCGGCGCACGCCGCCGCCGTCGGCCGGGCCGGGATCGACCTGGAGTCCGCCGCCCTCGCCGACGCCCGCGAGGTGGGCATGGTCGACGACCTGCTCTTCGGCGGGCCTCCGCGTGCTGCGTAGGGGCGAGGTCTGGCGCATCGCCGGCGCCCGGGAACGGCTGGGCCTGGTCGTGAGCTCCGACGTCTACAACTCCACCGCGGTGCCGATCGTGATCGTGGCGGAGGTGGTCGAGGCCGCGCTGCTGCGCGACTCGCCCCTGGCCGTCCCGATGGGGGACCGGGTGGTGATGCCCGATCGGCTCTCGTCTCCGATGAAGAAGTGGTTCACCGAGTGCGTGGACGTCGCCGACACGGAGACCATGCAGCGGGTGGGCCGCGCGCTGCGCATCCTGCAACAACTCTGAGCGCTCCTTCTCACCGACTGTCATCCGGCGCGGTGCGATCACCGTTGCCTGCCCGACTCGGTCGACGAAACGCTCCGGAAACGGCGGCTACCTAGCTTTCAGCCGGGATCGCTCGACACCGGCCGGACCGGTGGGTCGTGCGAGCCACGACATGGACCGGCCGGAAGGAGCGCCTGATGACGACGACGAGCGTGCCCGCCACCACCGCGGAGGAGATCGACCTGCAACGCCGGCCGGGCCGGTGGATCGGGCACTGGGCCCCGGAGGACGGCCACTTCTGGCGGACCGTCGGCCGCGGGATCGCCCGGCGCAACCTCATCTACTCGATCTTCGCCGAGCACATCGGCTTCTCCGTCTGGCTGCTCTGGAGCATCGTGGTCGTCCGGCTCGACGACGTCGGCTGGCAGTTGACCACCAGCCAGGCGCTCTGGCTGACCGCCGTGCCCAGCGGTGTCGGCGCGCTGCTGCGGCTGCCGTACACGTTCGCGGTGCCGGTCTTCGGCGGCCGCAACTGGACCATCGTCTCGGCCCTGCTGCTGATGATCCCGTGCGCGGGCCTGTCCTGGGCGGTCCAGCACCCCGAGATCGGGTTCGTGCCGCTGCTGCTGATCGCCGCCACAGCCGGCTTCGGTGGCGGCAACTTCGCCTCCAGCATGGCGAACATCTCGTTCTTCTATCCGGAACGGGAGAAGGGCTGGGCGCTCGGCCTGAACGCGGCGGGCGGCAACATCGGCGTCGCCGTCGTGCAGTTCCTGGTGCCCCAGGTGATCGTCCTCGGTGGCGGACTCGCGTTGGCCCGGGCCGGCCTGATGTACATCCCGCTCGCGGTGATCGCGGCGGTCTGCGCGTACCTGTTCATGGACAACCTGGTCGAGGCCAAGGCGGACGTCCGGCCGGTCTGGTCGTCGCTGCGGCACCGGGACACCTGGGTCATGTCGTTCCTGTACATCGGCACCTTCGGCTCGTTCATCGGCTACTCGGCGGCCTTCCCGACCCTGCTCAACGGCGTGTTCGGCCGACCGGACATCGCGCTGAGCTGGGCGTTCCTGGGCGCGGCGGTGGGCTCGGTCTGCCGACCGTTCGGCGGTCGCCTCGCCGACGTGATCGGCGGCGCGCGGATCACCGTGGCCAGCTTCGTGTTGATGGCCGGCGGGGCGTACCTGGCGCTGTGGTCGGTGGAGGAGCGCCGGCTGGGCGTCTTCTTCCTGGCGTTCATGCTGCTGTTCGTGGCGACCGGCATCGGCAACGGCTCGACCTACCGGATGATCTCCCGGATCTTCCAGGTCAAGGGGGAGGACCTGGGCGGTACGCCGGAGATCATGCTGGCGATGCGCCGCCAGGCGGCGGGGGCGCTGGGGATCATCTCCTCGGTCGGCGCGTTCGGTGGGTTCCTCGTCCCGATCTGCTACGCCTGGGCGAAGTCGACCTACGGGGGCATCCAGCCGGCTCTGCGGTTCTATGTCGGGTTCTTCCTGGTGATGATCGTGGTGACCTGGGCGGCGTACCTGCGGCCGGGAGCGCGGATGGCCCGTGCCCGGGTGTGAGCCCCACCATTCAACGGGGGTCCGGCGTGCGCGCCGGGCCCCCGTTCCGACCGGCCCGGCGTGCGCGCCGGGCCCCGTTTTGACCGGCCCGCAAGCCGTTGGGTATCGTTACCTGCTGTTGTGCGACATCTAGAGGCGTGCCACCTGAGGTACGCTTGGTCGTTCGTGCGCGCCTGGTCACCCGGCGCGCGACCCCAGACCGACGACGAGACAAGGTAGACCTGTGCGTACGTACAGCCCGAAGCCGGGTGAGATCGAGCGTCAGTGGCACGTCATCGACGCCTCTGATGTCGTGCTGGGCCGCCTGGCCACCCACGCCGCCACGCTGCTGCGCGGCAAGCACAAGCCGACTTTCGCGCCGCACGTCGACACGGGCGACTTCGTCGTCATCGTGAACGCGGGCAAGGTCGCGCTGACCGGCAACAAGCGGCAGCAGAAGATCGCCTACCGCCACTCCGGCTACCCGGGTGGCCTGAAGCAGGTCGGCTACGACGAGCTGCTGACCAAGCGTCCCGAGCGGGCCATCGAGCTGGCCGTGAAGGGGATGCTCCCGCACAACAAGCTCGGCCGTAAGCTCATCAAGAAGCTGAAGGTCTACGCCGGTGCCGAGCACCCGCACGGCGCGCAGTCGCCGGTGCCGTTCGAGATCAAGCAGATCGCGCAGTGAGCGCGGGCGAAGGAAGCAGCATGACCGACATCACCGCCACCGAGGTCGCCCCCGAGGCCACCGAGGCGCCGGCGCCCGTCGCCCGCGCGCCCCGTGGTGACCGGCCGATCCAGACCGTCGGCCGCCGCAAGGAGGCCATCGTCCGGGTCCGCATCGTGCCGGGCTCTGGCAAGATCACCTGCAACGGCCGGGACCTCGAGGCCTACTTCCCGAGCAAGGTGCACCAGCAGCTCATCAAGGACCCGCTGGTCACCGCCGAGAAGGCCGAGGCGTTCGACGTCATCGCGAACTTGCGGGGTGGCGGCACCACCGGCCAGGCCGGTGCGCTGCGGCTGGCCATCGCCCGGGCCCTGATCGTCAGCGAGCCGGACGACCGTCCCGCGCTGAAGAAGGCCGGCTTCCTGACCCGGGACGCGCGGGTCAAGGAGAGCAAGAAGTACGGCCTCAAGAAGGCCCGCAAGGCTCCTCAGTACTCGAAGCGCTGACCATCAGCTGCACGTTGTACTTCTGACGGACGGCCGGACCGCCTCCCCCACGACGGGAGGTGGCCCGGCCGTTCCGCTTTCCATCATCGGCAGTTCCATCGGAGGTTGGCGGGTATGGGCCGGTTGTTCGGCACGGACGGCGTACGCGGGCGGGCGAACGCGGATCTCACGCCCGAGTTGGCGCTCGCGGTGGCGGTGGCCGCCGCGCACACTCTCGCCGAGTCGGACCGGAGCCATCCCCCGCTGGCCGTCGTCGGCCGTGACACCCGGGCCAGCGGCGAGATGCTCGAGGCCGCCGTGGTGGCCGGCCTCACCAGCGCCGGGGCGAACGTCGTCCGGGTCGGCGTGCTGCCGACCCCGGCGGTGGCGTTCCTCACCGCCGAGGCCAAGGCCGACCTGGGCGTGATGCTCTCGGCGTCGCACAACCCGATGCCGGACAACGGCATCAAGCTCTTCGCCGCCGGCGGGCACAAACTGCCCGACGAGATCGAGATGCAGATCGAGTCGGCCGTCCAGGCGAACGCGACCACCGCCTGGGAGCGCCCGATCGGCGCGGGCGTGGGCCGGGTCCACGACCTGCTCGACGGCGCCGACCACTACGTGCAGCACCTGGTGGGCACGGTCCCGCACCGGCTCGACGGGATCAAGGTCGTGGTGGACTGCGCCAACGGCGCCGCCGCCGAGGTGGCCCCGGCGGCGTACCGCGAGGCCGGTGCCGAGGTGATCGCGATCCACGCCGAACCCGACGGCCTCAACATCAACGACGAGTGCGGTTCGAACCACATCGAGGCGCTGCGCCAGGCCGTCGTCGAGCACGGCGCGCACCTGGGCATCGCCCACGACGGGGACGCCGACCGGTGCGTCGCGGTGACCGCCGACGGTGACGAGGTCGACGGCGACCAGGTCATGGCCATACTCGCGCTGGCCATGCGGGAGGCCGGCACCCTCACCGGGGACACGCTGGTCGCCACGGTGATGAGCAACCTCGGCCTGCGCCTGGCCATGTCCCGGGAGGGCATCCGGCTGGTCGAGACCAAGGTCGGCGACCGGTACGTGCTGGAGGAGCTGCGCGCGTCCGGCCTGGCGCTGGGCGGCGAGCAGAGCGGGCACATCGTCATGCCCGCGTACGCGACCACCGGCGACGGCGTCTTGACCGGACTGCACCTCATGTCGCGGATGGCGGCGACCGGGAAGTCCCTCGCCGAGCTGGCCGGGGTGATCACCCGGCTGCCGCAGGTCCTGATCAACGTGCCGGTCGGCGACCGCAGCGTCGGCGCGGCGGCCCCCGCCGTCCGGGCCGAGGTCGAGCGGGCCGAGGCCGAGCTGGGCGAGACCGGCCGGGTGCTGCTGCGCCCCTCCGGCACAGAGCCGCTGGTGCGGGTCATGGTCGAGGCCGCCACCGAGGCGACCGCCCGCTCGACGGCCGAGCGGATCGCCGAGCAGGTCCGCAGCGCCAGCCCGGTCGCCTGACCGGTACCGATCGGGCCGGCTTCCGGCCGGGTGGGCCGGCGTGGGCGTCCGCGCGTGGTCGGTCCACCGGCTTCCGGCTGGGTGGGCCGGCGTGGGCGTCCGCGCGTGGTCGGTCCACCGGCTTCCGGCTGGTACACCCGCTGGCCGCCTTTGGAGCTGACTCACTCACGACATCAGGCGCCTGACCCACGCTGATTCATTGACGACATCAGCTCCAAAGGGCGACGACACCCATCCGCCTTGTGGCCGGGCAAGGGCATCAGACCGGGCCCGGCGGTCCACGCGGGCAGCCGGCCGCTGGTCAGCTGATCGGCACGCGGCGCAGGAAGCGGTGCGCGAGGTCGGTGATCTGGTCGGCGTCCAGCTCCAGGGCGGGGTCGGCCACCGTCACCTCGGCCAACGCCAACCCGGGGACGTCGGTGTCCCGCCACTGGCCCACGAACCAGGCCTTCTCCTCCTCCGCGAGCGCGAGGGCGGCGTCGTTGAGTGCGTCCGCGGGGTACGGCAGCCAGAAACGGAACTGGTGGGTGTGCGGTGGCGCGGGGAAGACCCGGGCCCCCGGCACCGTGGCGAGCGTCTCGGCGACCAGCCGCGCGTGGGCGACGTAGCCGGGCAGACGCGGCAGTTCGTGGTCCAGCCCGTGCAGCGCGGCCAGTGCGGCGGGCCACTGCTGGAAGACCGTCCCGCCGTAGCGGTGCCGCCACGCGCGGGCGTACGCGGCCAGTTCCCCGTCGCCGACCAGCACCGCCCCGGAGACCCCGCCGAGGGACTTGTAGAGCGAGACGTACACGCTGTCGACCAGGGCGGTGACCGTCGGTGCGGGCCGCCCGAGGTGCACGGTCGACTCCCACAGCCGGGCACCGTCGACGTGCACACGGGCGCCCCGGGCGCGGCCCGCGTCGACCACCGCCACCAGCTCGTCCCAGGTGGGCAGCAGGAACCCGGCGTCCCGCAGCGGGAGTTCGAGGAGCAGGGTGCCGAACGGCTCGGCGAGGTCGGCGACCTCCTCGGCGGTCGGGAACCGGCCGGCGTCCGGGGTGCGGACGGCGCGCAGGCCGGTGAGCACCGCGTACGCGTCCCGTTCGTGGAGGAGGGGGTGGCTGAGCGGGTGCAGGGCGACCGCGTCCCGGCCGGTCAGCTCGGCGCCGTGGCGGAGGGCGACCTGCTGGGCCATGGTGCCGGTGGGGAAGAGGACGGCGGCGTCGGCACCGAGCAGTTCGGCGATCCGGTGCTCGACGTGCTCGACCACGCCGCCCTCGCCGTACATGTCCGGGAGGGTGTCCTCGGGCAGCGCGGCCCGCATCGCGTCCAGCCGCTCGCCCACGGTCGACGGCCGCGCCCCGGACAGGACCACGTCGCAGCCCCGCAGCGCGGCCAACCGCCGCAGCCGGTCGGCCTGCGGGCCGCTCACCGTGCCGTCCCGAGCCGGCGGAGCCGGGCGACCGCCTCGGTCAGCACCTCCGGGCGTTTGCAGAAGGCGAACCGGATCAGTCGCCGGCCGGCCTCCGGGTCGTCGTAGAAGACCTGGGTCGGCACGGCCACCACGCCGCAGCGTTCCGGCAACGACCGGCAGAACTCCACCCCGTCGCGGCCGCCGAGCGGGGCGACGTCGGCGGTGACGAAGTACGTGCCCTCCGGCGTGAGCACCTCGAACCCGGCATCGGTGAGCCCCGCGACCAACTGGTCGCGGCGGGCCCGCATCCCGTCCCGGAACGCGGTGAAGTAGTCGTCGCCCAGGCCCAGCGCCACCGCGACCGCGGGTTGCAGCGGCGCGGCGTTGACGAAGGTCAGGAACTGCTTGACCCGTAGCACCGCCGACACGAGCGCGGCCGGGCCGCTCACCCAGCCGACCTTCCAGCCGGTGCAGGAGAACGTCTTGCCGGCCGAGGAGATCCGTAGGGTCCGCTCGCGCATTCCCGCCAGCGTGGCGAGGGGAACGTGCCCGGAGGCGGCGTCGGTGAAGACCAGGTGCTCGTACACCTCGTCGGTGACCGCGTACGCGTCGTGCTCCCGGCACAGCTCGGCGACCAGAGCCAGCTCGTCGGCGGTGAAGACCTTGCCGGTCGGGTTGTGCGGGGAGTTCAGCAGGACCAGCCGGGTGCGGGGCCCGAAGGCGGCACGCAGCGCGTCGGGGTCGAAGGCGTACCGGCCGTCGGGGCCGGGACGCAGCGTGACCGGTCGCCGGACCGCGCCGGCCAGGGCGATCGAGGCGGCGTACGAGTCGTAGTACGGCTCGAAGCAGACCACCTCGTCACGCGGCTCGCAGAGGCCGAGGATCGCTGCCGCGATCGCCTCGGTGGCGCCCGCGGTCACCACGATCTCGCCGTCCGGGTCGTACTCCAGCCCCCAGAAGCGGCGCTGGTGGGCCGCGACGGCGGCGCGCAGGGCGGGGATCCCCGGGCCCGGCGGGTACTGGTTCTGACCGGTGCGCAGCGCCTCGGCCGCGGCGGCCAGCATCTCCGGCGGCCCGTCGGTGTCCGGGAAGCCCTGACCGAGGTTGACCGCCCCGGTGCGGACGGCGAGAGCGGACATCTCGGCGAAGATCGTCGTCCCGAACGGGCGCATCCGGGCCACCAGGGGATCGACGTGGGCGGTCGTCACGCCCGCCAGCCTACGGACTCGCCGTGCCGGTTCAACCCGTCGCGGCCGTCGATGGCGATTCGTGACTCTCCGTAGCGACTCGCTCCCTTCGCTCAAAGTTGCTGATCGTTTACCGGTCTTCCGAGCACGCACGATGAGCGAAACTGGGTTAGGCTGCCACCCATGTGTGGAATCGTGGGTTACGCCGGCGCGCGCCCGGCACTCGGCATCGTGCTCGACGGGCTGCGGCGGCTGGAGTACCGCGGCTACGACTCGGCCGGCGTCGCCATCGTGTGCGACGACGAGCTGCTGACCGAGAAGAAGGCCGGCAAGCTGGCCAACCTGGAGAAGGTGCTGTCCGAGCGGGCCGCCGAGGACCCGGCGTCCTGCGGCGCGAGCCCGATCGGCATCGGCGACGGCACCACCGGCATCGGCCACACCCGCTGGGCCACCCACGGCGGTCCCACCGACCGCAACGCCCACCCCCACCTGGCCCCCGACGGACGGGTCGCCGTGATCCACAACGGCATCATCGAGAACTTCGCGAAGCTGCGCGCCGAGCTGGAGGCCGACGGCGTCCAGTTCGCCAGCGACACCGACACCGAGTGCGCCGCGCACCTGCTCGCCGCCGCGCTCGCCGACCTGCGCGCCGCCGGCCACCCGGACGGGCCGCAGCTGCTCGCCGCCGGCATGCGGGTGGTCTGCCAGCGCCTGGAGGGCGCGTTCACCCTGCTCGCCGTCGACGCCGGAATCCCCGGCGCGGTGGTCGGTGCCCGGCGCAACTCGCCCCTGGTCGTCGGCCGGGGCGACGGTGAGAACTACCTCGCCAGTGACGTCGCCGCCTTCATCGAGCACACCCGGGACGCGATCGAACTGGGTCAGGACCAGATCGTCCTGATCACCGGCGACACCATCGAGATCACCGACTTCGCCGGCCAGCCCGCCACCGGCAAGGACTTCCACATCGACTGGGACTCGTCGGCCGCCGAGAAGGGCGGCTACGACTGGTTCATGCTCAAGGAGATCGAGGAGCAGCCGCAGGCCATCGCCGACACGCTGCTCGGCCGGCTCACCGAGTCCGGCGAGATCATGCTCGACGAGGTCCGCCTCAGCGACCAGGACCTGCGCGACGTCGACAAGATCTTCATCGTGGCCTGCGGCACGTCCTACCACGCCGGCCTGGTCGCCAAGTACGCCATCGAGCACTGGACCCGCATCCCCTGCGAGGTGGAGCTGGCCAGCGAGTTCCGCTACCGCGACCCGGTCCTGGACCGGTCCACCCTGATCGTGGTGATCTCGCAGTCCGGCGAGACCATGGACACGCTGATGGCGCTGCGCCACGCCAAGGAGCAGAAGGCCCGCGTGCTGGCCATCTGCAACACCAACGGCTCCACCATCCCGCGGGAGTCCGACGCGGTGCTGTACACGCACGGCGGCCCGGAGATCGCGGTCGCGTCCACCAAGGCGTTCCTCACCCAGGTCGTCGCGTGTTACCTGATCGGGCTGCACCTGGCCCAGGTGCGCGGGATCAAGTTCGCCGACGAGGTCGGCGCCGTGGTGGCCCAGCTCCAGGAGATGCCCGGCAAGCTGCGCGAGCTGCTGGACCGGATCGAGCCGGTCCGCGAGCTGGGCCGTGAGCTGAAGTCCGAGCCGACCGTGCTGTTCATCGGCCGGCACGTGGGCTACCCGGTGGCGCTCGAAGGCGCGCTGAAGCTCAAGGAACTCGCGTACATGCACGCCGAGGGCTTCGCCGCCGGCGAGCTGAAGCACGGCCCGATCTCGCTGATCGACAAGGGCACGCCGGTGATCTGCATCGTGCCGTCGCCGGTCGGCCGGGGCATGCTGCACGACAAGGTCGTCTCCAACATCCAGGAGGTGCGGGCGCGCGGCGCCCGGACCATCGTGATCGCGGAGGAGGGGGACGAGGCCGTGGTCCGGTACGCCGACCACCTGATCTACGTCCCGCGTACGCCGACGCTGCTCGCGCCGCTGGTCACGACCGTGCCGCTCCAGGTGCTCGCGGCGGAGATCGCCGCTGCCCGTGGCCACGACGTCGACCAGCCCCGCAACCTCGCCAAGTCCGTCACGGTGGAGTGAGTGGACGACGAGCCAGCCGGACCGCTTCCCGTCGGTCCGGCGGGCCCGTCGCATGTCCGTGCCAAGGGGCGACCCCCTGAAAGGGGGGCCGCCGTCCGGGTCTTGAGCACCTACGACCGGCCGAGGACCACGTGCGCCATGCCGTCGAGCGCCGGATTGCCCGGTTCCCAGTAGCCGGTGTGGCCGTGCCGGCCGCTGGGGAAGGTGCGGCCGCCGAACCTCGGGTCGGACGGGTCGCGCCCGAACCACAGCTCCCGGTCCGGCCCGTCGAGCAGCGCGACCGCCACGCCGATCGGCGACGCGCCCAGCAGGGGCCGCCGCAGCAGCTCGTCCGCGGGGCGAGCCAACCGGATCACGTCGTCCGGGGCCGTGCTGGCCCAGACCTGACCCGGCGGCAGGCCCAGGTCGCGGGCGTGGTCCACCCCGACGCCGGGTGAGCCGACGAAGACCACGGCGTCGGCGGCGAGGCCGTGGTCCCGGGCGGCGGAGCCCACGACCAGCGATCCGTAGCTGTGCCCGAGCACGGTCAGCCGGGCGTCCGGGCCCTCGTGGGTGGCGCGCAGACCCTCCTGGAACCGGTGCAGCGCCGGCCCCGCGTCCCCCGCCCGCCCCGGCCACGCGGCCTCGTGGAGGAAGTCCGGGGCGTCGTAGTCGAGCCAGAGCACCGCCGCCGTCTCCTCGCCCGGGGCGAGGGCCGTGCAGCGGGACAGCACCCGGCCCGCCCGGTCCAGCTCGCCGGTCACGTCGTCCAGGCCGGCCGTCATTCCCGGCACGTACGTGAGCACCTGGCCGCTGCGGTCGGGGTTGCCGAGCGCCACGACGGCCCGTCCCTCCCCATGGGTGGCCAGCGTCAGCAGGTACGCCCGCGGGCCCTCGGGCGCCGCCAGGCGGCCGGCCAGCGAGTCGAGGCCGGCGAGCGCCGCGTCCACCCGGCGCAGCCCGGCCAGTTCGAGCGGCCCGGGCGGCAGCCGGGCGAGCAGCCGCCGCCGCTCGGCGAGCAGGTCCTCGCGGTGCCGCCCGAGCAGGAGCCGGTTGGCCTGGTCTCGGGCGGCCACCGGCACCCCGTCGAGTCGGCCGACCCGCTCCGGCTCGTACGCCACCAGCCAGCGGCGCTGCGCCGGGCTCAGCCCCGCCCACCAGGCTCGGACCGCCGCCGGGGTGGAGTCGGGCCCGGGCCGGCCGGGCGGGGGCGGGCTGACCCAGCCGGAGGCCGCCGCACCGGTCAGCTCGGCAAGCCGGCCGGCCGCGTCCCGGTCGGCGGCCCGCGCCGCGTCGAGTGCGGCACCGATGGCCGCGGCCACCTCCGCGACCGCCCGCCCGGTGCCGGGCGTCGCCGGGCGGGACGGGTCGGCGCTGACCTGGCCGCGCCGGTCGACCCGTACGCCCGAGTGGTCGGCCAGCGTGACCGCCGTGCCGAGCCGCGCCTTGGCGGCGGCGAGCCGGCCGGCGAACTCGGCCAGCACCTGGTCGGCCTCGATCAGCCCGGGCCGGCCGGCGAGCAGCTCGCTGCGCAGCCCGCCGAGGCGGGCGTCCGCGGCGCCGGCGGCCTGACCGGACCAGGCGCCCCGCAGCGTGGCGGTTCCCGCGGCCAGCTCCCCGGCGCGACGCTCGACCAGCGTGGAGGCGGAGCGCCAGCCCGCTCCGGCCGCCCGCCACGCCCCCGGGTCGGCCGCCCACAGCTCCCGGTACCCCGGCCCGGCCGGAGCCGTCATCGCGGTGCCCCGGTCAGCCGCGCCGCCGCCCGGTCGTCCACCGCGTCGTACGCCTCGGCCGCCGAACGGACCGCCTCGCCGGTGGCCGCCACCCGCGCGCCCAGCTCGCCGAACCAGGCGTGCACCGCCGCCTCGCACCCGGCCAGCGCCGCCCCGGCCGCCCACTGCGGGGCCGGCACCACCAGCCCGGACACGCCGGCCACCCCGTGCGCCAGCCGGTACGCGGCGTCGGTGAGCCGTGACGCGCTCCGGCGCAGCGCGTCCGGCCGGACACTGAACATCTCCTCGCTCATCCCCGCCCCCGTGGCACCCGTCGGACATCGACGGGCGGAACGCTAGGGGGCGGCGGCTCCGCCGCGCGTGCCCTGTGGACGACGAGCCGCCGCCGTACCGCCGGGTTGTCCACAGGCGTTGCCCGGCGCGGAGCCGACGGCTAATGTGCGGCGGCCCGCGCCGGTAGGGTGGGCCCGTGATCGTCGCGGTCGGCATCGACGTGGTCCTGGTGGAGCGGTTCGCCCGGGCCCTCACGCGGACGCCGTTGCTCGCCGACCGGCTCTTCACCGAGGCCGAGCGCTACACCAGCTCCGGCAACCCGCGCTCGCCCGAGTCGCTGGCCGCCCGGTTCGCCGCGAAGGAGGCGGTGGCCAAGGCGCTCGGCGCGCCGGGTGGGTTGAGCTGGCACGACTGCGAAATCGTGCCGGATCCGGACGGCCGTCCCTGGCTGACCGTGTCCGGCACGGTCGCGGCGGCAGCCGCCGAGCGGGGGGTCAACCGGTGGCACATCTCGCTGTCGCACGACGGCGGCATCGCCTCGGCGATGGTGGTCGCGGAACGCTGATCGGTGGCGTGCCGGGCACGCCACGCACGGGGACGGGAGTCGCATGAGACCGGTGTGGCGGGTGGCGGACGTACGGGCCGCGGAGGCGGGCCTGATGGCCACGCTTCCGCCGGGAACGCTGATGCAGCGCGCCGCCGCCGGGCTGGCCCGCCGGTGCGCGCTGCTCCTCGCCGACCGGGGCGGTGTCTACGCCGCCCGGGTGCTGCTGCTGGTCGGTTCGGGAGACAACGGCGGTGACACCCTCCTCGCCGGCGCGCACCTGGCCCGCCGCGGGGCGGCCGTGTCGGCCCTGCTGCTGACCCCCGGCCGGGCGCACGCCGAGGGCCTGGCGGCCTTCCGGGCCGCCGGCGGCCGGCTGGTCGAGCGCCCACCCGCCCAGGTCGACCTGGTGCTGGACGGCATCGTCGGGATCGGCGGCAGCGGCGGCCTCCGGCAGACGGCGGACCAGCTCGCGGCGAGCCTGGTGCGGCACTGCGGGCGGGACGGCGCGCGGGCGACGGTGGTCGCGGTGGACGTGCCCAGCGGAGTGGCGGTGGACACGGGCCACGTGCCGCTCACCGCCTCCGGGCGGCCGAGCGCCGTACGCGCCGACGTGACGGTGACCTTCGGCGCGCTGAAGCCGGCCCTGGTGGTGGGCCCTGCCGCGGCACTGGCCGGCCAGGTCGAGCTGGTCGACATCGGGTTGGAGCCGTGGCTGCGCGGCACCCCGGCACTACGGGTGACCGAGTGGTCGGACGTGGTCGACTGGTGGCCGCGGCTCGGTGCGGCGTCGGAGAAGTACAGCCGGGGCGTGGTCGGTGTGGCCACCGGCTCGACCACGTACCCCGGTGCGGCGGTGCTCTCGGTCGCCGGTGCGTTGGCCGGCCCGACCGGGATGGTCCGGTACGCGGGTGGGGCCCGCGACGAGGTGCTGCACCACCACCCGTCGGTGATCGCCAGCGGGCGGGTCGCCGACGCGGGCCGGGTGCAGGCGTGGGTCTGCGGCTCGGGGCTCGGCACCGGCGAGGACGCGGCTGCCGAGTTGCGCGCCGTGCTGGCGGCGCCGGTCCCCGCCGTGCTCGACGCGGACGCGCTGACCCTGCTCGTGGACGGCTCGCTCGCCGAGCAGCTCCGGCGGCGGGACGCCCCGATCGTGGTCACCCCGCACGACCGGGAGTTCACCCGGCTCTGCGGGGAGACGCCGGGCGCCGACCGGGTGGCGGCCACCCTGCGGCTGGCCGCCTGGATGAACGCGGTGGTGCTGCTCAAGGGTGACCGCACGGTGATCGGCACGCCGGACGGCCGGGCGTACGTGAACCCGACCGGCACCCCGGCGCTGGCCACCGGGGGCACGGGAGACGTGCTGGCCGGGCTGCTCGGCTCGCTGCTCGCCGCCGGGCTGGCGCCGGAGCGGGCCGCCGCCGCGGCGGCGTACCTGCACGGGCTGGCCGGCCGGGAGGCGGCCCTGGGCGGCCCGGTGACGGCGTCCGACGTGGCGACCGCCCTGCGCCCGGTCCTGGCCCGCCTCCCCTGAGCGCGTCGCCCGGCCGGGCTGGCCTGAGACCGTCGCCCGGCCGGTCTCGCTGAGCGCTGCCCGGCCCGGGTGAACCGCGGCCGCCGGCGGCGCCGGAGCACCTGACCGGACGTCCCTTTGCTCTGCTTCAACCCACGCATCAGAACCGGTCGAAAAGCGTTGCGTGGAGGTGAGCAGAGCACAGGGGGCGACGCGAGTCACCCGGATCGACGTGGGCGGGGAGGCCCCGGTGATCAGCTCAGTAGTCTGGAGGCATGTGGCAGGCCGAGGTACGCGTCGATCTTGACGCGATCCGCGAGAACGTGAGCCGGCTCCGGTCCGGCACCGCCGCCGAGTTGATGGCGGTGGTCAAGGGCGACGGGTACGGCCACGGCATGGTCCCGGCCGCCCGCGCCGCGCTGGACGCGGGGGCCGACTGGCTCGGCGTCTGCACCCTCGACGAGGCCCTGACCCTGCGCCGGGCGGGGATCACCGCGCCGGTGCTGGCATGGCTGCTCGCGCCGGGGCTGCCGCTGCACGAGGGGGTGACGGCCGGCGTCGACCTCGGTGCGGCCAGCCTGCCGCAGCTCGACGAGATGATCGAGGCGAGCCGGGTCGCCGGGCGGCCGGCCCGCCTCCACCTCAAGATCGACACGGGCCTGTCCCGGGGCGGCGCGACCGTCGCCGACTGGCCGACCCTGCTGGACGCCGCCGCGAAGGCGCAGGCCGACGGCCTGGTCGAGGTCGTCGGCGTGTGGAGCCACTTCGTGTACGCGGACTCACCCGGCCACCCGACCACCGACCGCCAGCTCGCCGTGTTCCACGAGGGGCTGGGCATGGCGGAGAAGGCCGGGCTGCGCCCGCGCTACCGCCACCTGGCCAACTCGGCGGCCACGCTGACCCGGCCCGACACCCATTTCGACCTGGTCCGCCCCGGCCTGGCCGTCTACGGCCTCTCCCCGGTGGTCGGCGAGCGCTTCGGGCTGCGCCCGGCGATGACCGCCCGCGCCCGGGTCATGCTCACCAAGCGCGTCCCGGCGGGGGCCGGCGTCTCGTACGGCCACACCTACACCACCGAGCGGGAGAGCACCCTGGCGGTGGTGCCGCTCGGGTACGCCGACGGCGTCCCCCGGCACGCCTCCAACAGCGGCCCGGTCCAGCTCGGCGGCGTCCGGCGGACCATCTCCGGCCGGGTCTGCATGGACCAGTTCGTGCTCGACTGCGGCGACGACCCGGTCGCGGCCGGGGAGGTGGTCACGCTGTTCGGCAGCGGCGCCGACGGCGAGCCCACCGCCGACGACTGGGCCGAGGCGGTCGACACGATCAACTACGAGATCGTCACCCGCTTCGGCAGCACCCGGGTGCCCCGCGTCTACGACGGCGAGCGCCCGTGACGTCGTCCCGCCCCCGGATCCCGCTGCCCCGCTCCGGCCCCGCCCGGGCCGCCGTCGGCGCGCTGGCCGCCGTCGGGGTCGCGGCCGCCGGCCTGGCCGCGGGCGTCGCGACCGAGCGCGCCCTCGTCCGCCGGTTCAAGGCCGACCCGACCGACCCGTACGCGGGTGAGGTCTTCGGCGAGCAGCGGTACGACGAGGCGCTGTGCGTGCAGATGCCGGACGGCACGGACATCCACGTCGAGGTGGTCGAGCCGACCCGGCCGGTGCCGGGGAACCCGACCGTGGTGCTGGTGCACGGGTTCTGCCTCGACATGGGGACGTTCCACTTCCAGCGGAAGACGCTGGTCGAACGGGGCGAGCACCGCGTCGTCGCGTACGACCAGCCCGGCCACGGCCGGTCCGGCCGGCTGGAGACCGGCGACTACGACCTGGCCGCCCTCGGCCGGACGCTGCGCGCGGTGATCGACCGCACCGCCCCGGAGGGCCCGCTGGTGCTGGTGGGCCACTCCATGGGCGGCATGACGATCATGGCGTTCGCCGAGCTCTACCCGGAACTGTTCGGCGACCGGGTGGTCGGCACCGTCCTGATGGCGACCTCGGGCGGCCTGCTGGCCGAGACCAAGCTGGTCGCCCCGGCCATGCTCGGCCGGGTGGGGGCGCCGGTGCTCTACATGATGAGCAACGCCACCCGCTACGGCGGCACGGTGATCGACCGGGCGCGGAAGTCCACCACCAACGTCGCCTGGCTGCTCACCCGCAAGTACGGCTTCGGCACCCGCCGCCCCAGCCCGGCCCTGGTCTCGTACGTGGAGGAGATGAACTCCCGGACGTCCGCCGACACGGTCACCCGCTACCTGCGCACGCTCGCCACCCACTCGCGCTTCCCGGCGCTCGCCGCGCTGAGCGGCACGCCGGTGCTGGTGATCGTCGGGGACAAGGACATGATCACCCCGGTCACGCACTCGGAGGAGATCGTCCGGCGGCTGCCGCACGCCGAGTTCGTCAAGATCCCCGACAGCGGGCACGTCGTGATGCTGGAGCACGCCGACGAGGTCAACGCCGCGCTGGCCCGCTTCCTGGAGGCGCTGTGAGCGTCAGGGCGTGGCGGCGGAGCCCCGCGGTCGTGGACCGGGGGTCGTCGTGAGGGTCACGCTGCCGACCGTCGAGGACACGCACGCGTTCGGCCGCCGGCTGGCCGGCCTGCTGCGCGCGGGTGACCTGCTGCTGCTGACCGGCCCGCTCGGCGCCGGCAAGACCGCGCTCACCCAGGGCATCGGCGCCGGGCTCGGCGTACGTGGGGACGTCACCTCACCCACCTTCGTGATCGCCCGGGTGCACCGTCCCGACCCGGTCCTGGGCGGGCGGGTGGCGCTCGTGCACGCGGACGCGTACCGCCTGGGGGACGCGGCCGACCCGCGCGCCGAGATCGACGACCTGGACCTGGACGCCTCGGTGGACGAGTCGGTGACCGTGGTCGAGTGGGGGGAGGGGCTGGTCGAGCAGCTCGTCGACGCCCACCTGCGGGTCCGGATCGACCGCCGGGACGACGACACCCGGGTGGTCGACCTGGAGCCGGTCGGCGGGGACTGGGCGTCCCGGCTGGCCGTGCTGGCCTGAGCCTGCGGCGAGAGGCTGTCGCACCGGCGGCCTAGAGTGCCCGGGACCGACCCGACCGGAAAGGCCGCCGATGCCCGACGACGCTCCCACCCTGGACCTGCTGGCGCTGCTGCCGGAGGCGTGGCGCACGGTGCTCACCCCGCACCTCGACCCGGCCCGCACCGCGGCACTCGCCGGGTTCGTCGCCCGGGAGTACGCCACGCAGACCGTCTTCCCGCCCGTCGAGGACCTGTTCTCGGCCTACCGGCTCTGCGCCCCGCCGGACTGCCGGGTGCTGATCCTCGGGCAGGACCCGTACCACCGGGTCGGGCAGGCGCACGGGCTGAGCTTCAGCGTCCGGGACGGGGTGGCCGTGCCGCCGTCGCTGCGCAACGTCTTCAAGGAGCTGGGTGAGGACCTGGGTGTGCCGAAGCCGGCCGGCGGCAATCTCAGCGGCTGGGCCGCGCAGGGCGTGCTGCTGCTCAACGCGGTGCTGACCGTGCGCCAGGCCACCCCCGGCTCGCACGCGAACTCCGGCTGGGAGGAGTTCACCGACGCCACCATCCGCGCCCTGGACGCGATGGAGACGCGGGTGGTGTTCCTGCTCTGGGGCGGGTACGCGCGCAAGAAGGCGGCCCTGGTCACCAACCCGCGCCACGTGGTGCTGGAGGCCGGCCACCCCAGCCCGATGAACCCGCGCGGGTTCCTCGGCAGCCGCCCGTTCAGCGCCGCCAACAAGGCGCTCGCCGACGCCGGCCTGCCCACGATCGACTGGGAGCGCACGGCGGGCTGACACAGAAAAGAGCAATCCTGCGGGTCACCGGGTCGTGACCGTCCGCTGTAGCCTGTGCCACCGGAAGCGGTCGGCGAGCCGGAGGTGACGATGGCGGCGGTCAGCGAGGAGCGGTGGCGGGCGGCGCGGACCGCGCTGGCGGCCCAGACCGACCGCTTCGCCGATCTGGTGCGCGACGCCCCGCCGGACGCCATGGCCACCGCCGACTGGTCGGTCGCCGACACGCTCGCCCACGTGCACTCCCTGGCGTGGTACTACGTCTGCCTGGTGGACCGGGAGCACCCGCCGCTGCCGGTGCCCGGCCTGTCCGCGCAGCTTCCCGGCACCACCGTCGACACCGTGGCGGACTTCAACGACGTGCTGCTCCGGCACCTCACCGAGCGGGAGCCGCAGCCCCTGCTCGACCGGTTGCGGGCCGACGTCAAGCAGCTTCTGGCGATCTGCGAGGGCCGGCGCCCCGACGAGACGGTGCCCTGGCTGGGCGGGGCCCGGGTCCCGCTCGCCGGGCTCTGCGCGCACCTGGTCAACGAGCTGCTCATCCACGGGCACGACGTGGCCCGCGCCACCGGTCGGCCGTGGCCGGTCCCCGGCGCCGACGCCGCGTTGTTCCTCGAGCTGTTCCTGGCCGGGGTGGTCCGGCACGGCTACGGGCGGCTGATCGACGGCGGGGCGCCGCCGAGCGAGCGCCGCGTCGTGGTCGAGTTCCGCTCGGCGTACGCGCCTCCGGTCCGGTTCCTCCTGCACCGGGGGCGGGTGTCGTTCGCCGACCCCGACGCCCGGCCGGACGCCCGGATCGACCACGATCCGGGCACGCTCAACCTGATGATGTTCGGCCGGGTGAGCCGGGCCCGGGCGGTGCTCACCGGCCGGGTGCGCGTCAGCGGGCGGCGCCCCTGGCTGCTGCCGGCCTTCCTGCGGAAGTTCCGCACGCCGAGTTGACCCGGGCCACCGGGGACGCCATCTGGTTCATGCGCCCGGCCTGACGGTCACCCTCCTCACCCGCGGAGCGGGTGATGCCACGCGACAAGGGCAGCGGGACGGCGTATGACGAAGACGGTATGACATCGATACATTGCCGTTCATCAATAGAAGCCCATAGGCTCCCTGCCACCGCGGATACGGCGCAGCCAGGAGGCACGCCGTCGAGGTTTGGAGGGACCCATGGTGCGTTGGCGCAGACACCTCAGCCGGTTGGCGGCCGTGTTGGCAGCGGTCACGGCAGGAACGCTCACGATGGTCGCACCGGCCTCCGCGGCGCCGACCGGGGACATGACCCCGTTCGTCGTCGGCGGCACGCGGGCAGCGCAAGGCGAGTTCCCGTTCATGGTCCGGCTCTCCATGGGCTGCGGCGGGTCGCTGTACAGCGCGCAACTGGTCCTGACCGCCGCTCACTGTGTCGGCCGTACCGGCCCCAACACCAGCATCACCGCCACCCTTGGCGTGGTGGACCTCCAGTCCTCCAGCCGGATCCGGGTCCGCTCCAACTACGTCTACCGGGCGCCCGGCTACAACGGCAACGGCAAGGACTGGGCCCTGATCCGGCTCGCCACGCCGGTCACCTCACTGGCCACGCTCAAGATCGCCACCACCGACGCGTACGACAACGGCACCTTCACGGTCGCCGGCTGGGGCGCGGCGCGGGAAGGCGGGCCGCAGCAGCGCTACCTGCTCAAGGCCACCGTGCCGTTCGTCGACGACACCACCTGCAACCGCTACTACGGCGGCCAGATCATCCCCAACGAGGAGATCTGCGCCGGCTACGCGAGCGGCGGCGTCGACACCTGCCAGGGTGACTCCGGCGGTCCGATGTTCCGCCGGGACGCCTCGAACGCCTGGATTCAGGTGGGCATCGTCAGCTGGGGCAACGGCTGCGCGCGGCCCAACTACCCCGGCGTCTACACCCAGGTGAGCACGTTCGCATCGGCGATCCAGTCGGCCGCCGCCAGTCTCGGAGGCTGAGCACACCGCGGGTGGCCCGGTCGCGTCCGCGCGGCCGGGCCACCCCGATGCTCACCACGAGTAGGGAGCCGTGGAGCGGGGGTCGCCCGAACGGCGCGGATTCACAAGCCGCACCGGGGACCCGGTGAACGCCGCCGGAGACCCGCACTAGGCTGGTTCACCGTGCTCGTACTGGTGGTGGACAGCTCGACGCCCGCGGTGACCGCCGCGCTGGTGAAGGTCTCGGCGGCCGGCGTCGAGACCCGGGCGCACCGCCGCACCGTCGACGCCCGTGCGCACGGTGAGCTGCTCGCCCCGCAGGTGGACGCGGTCCTCGCCGACGCGGGCGCGCGTCCGGCCGACCTCGCCGCGATCGTCGCGGGTCTCGGCCCCGGCCCGTTCACCGGGCTGCGGGTGGGGCTGGTCACCGCCGCCACGATGGGGCAGGTGCTCGGCATCCCCACGTACGGTGTCTGCTCGCTGGACGGGATCGGCCACCCGGCGGCCGCCGGCGAGCCGGTCCTGGCCGCGAGCGACGCGCGGCGCCGGGAGATCTACTGGGCGGTCTACGACGGCGCGGGCCAGCGGATCGTCGGCCCCGAGGTGTCCGCCCCGGCGGTGGCCGCCGAGCGCGCCCGGAGCCTGGCCGTCACCCTCGCGGTCGGCGACGGCGCGCACCGGTACGCGGAGACGCTGGCCCTGCCGGTCGGGGCGGAGCCGCGCTACCCGGAGGCGGCCGTGCTGGCGGTGCTCGCGGCCGAGCGGATCCGGGCCGGCGCGCCCGGCGAGCCGCTCACCCCGCTCTACCTGCGGCGGCCGGACGCGGTCGCGGCGACCGCGCGCAAGCCGGTCCTACCGTGAGCGCGAGGAGTGAGCCGGGGTTGCGCGCCCCGCAGTCGCGAACCGAGGTGACACCGTGAGCGGTGTGCGGCTGGAGCGGTTCCGCTGGTGGCACATCGACGAGGTGCTGCCGATCGAGGCGGACCTGTTCGGCGCCGAGCAGTGGTCCGCCGCGATGTTCTGGAACGAGTTGGCCAACGGGCACCACTACCTGGTCGCGACCGACGACGACGGCACCGTGCTCGGCTACGCCGGCCTCACCGCCGCACCGCCGGACGAGGCGTGGGTGCAGAACATCGCCGTACGGCGGGAGGCGCAGCGCCGGGGCGTCGGGCGGCTGCTGCTGGAGGCGCTGCTGGCCGAGGCGGCACGGGTGCGCGTCCGCAGCACGCTGCTGGAGGTCGCCGCGGACAACGCGCCCGCGCAGAAGCTCTACGCGATGTACGGCTTCGAGGTGATCGGCGTACGGCGTGGCTACTACCAGCCGAGCAACACCGACGCGCTGGTCATGCAGCGGCACGAGGAGTGGAGCGATGGCTGACGAACCCCTGGTCCTCGGGATCGAGACCTCCTGCGACGAGACCGGGGTCGGCATCGTCCGCGGCCACACCCTGCTCGCCGACGCGCTCGCCAGCAGTGTCGAGCAGCACGCCCGGTTCGGCGGCGTGGTGCCCGAGGTGGCCAGCCGGGCGCACCTGGAGGCGATCGTGCCCACGATGGACCGGGCGCTGGCCGAGGCGGGGGTGACGCTCGCCGACGTCGACGCCATCGCGGTCACCGCCGGGCCCGGGCTGGCCGGCGCGCTGCTGGTCGGCGTCGCCGCCGCGAAGGGGTACGCGGTCGCCGCCGAGAAGCCGGTGTACGGGGTCAACCACCTCGCCGCCCACGTCGCCGTGGACACTTTGGAGCACGGGCCGCTGCCTGAGCCGGCGGTCGCCCTGCTGGTCTCCGGCGGGCACTCGTCCCTGCTGCTGGTCGACGACCTCGCGCGGGGGGTGACCCCGCTCGGCGCCACGATCGACGACGCGGCCGGCGAGGCGTTCGACAAGGTGGCGCGGCTGCTCGGCCTGCCCTTCCCCGGTGGCCCCTACATCGACCGGGAGGCCCGGGCCGGTGACCCGGCGGCCATCGGGTTCCCGCGCGGGCTGACCGCCGCGAAGGACCTGGTGGCGCACCGGTACGACTTCTCGTTCTCCGGCCTGAAGACCGCGGTGGCCCGCTGGGTCGAGGCGCGGCAGCGGGCCGGCGAGGCGGTCCCGGTGGCGGACGTGGCCGCGTCCTTCCAGGAGGCGGTCTGCGACGTGCTGGTCGGGAAGGCGCTCGACGCGTGCCGCGCCAACGGGGTGGAGACCCTGGTGATCGGCGGGGGAGTGGCGGCCAACTCGCGGTTGCGGGCGATGGCCGAGGAGCGCGCGGCGAAGCGGGGCGTCCGGGTGCGGATGCCGCGGCCGAAGCTGTGCACCGACAACGGCGCGATGGTCGCCGCGCTCGGCTCGCACCTGGTCGCCTCCGGTGTCGCGCCGAGCCGGCTGGACCTGCCCGCCGACTCGGCGATGCCGCTGACCACGGTCAGCGTGTGAGGGGAGGAGCCGACGTGATCGTCCGGATGTGGGAGGTGCGGGCCGAGCCGTACGGGGTGGCCGACCTGATCACGTGGGTGTGCGACAGCGCCCTGCCCGACTTCGACCACGACCCGATGCACCTGTCCAGCGAGGTGTTCTCGTCCACCGACCACCGGGTGGTGGTGATCTCCAAGTGGCGCGGCAACCCGCGGCCGCTGCCCGACCCGCCGGTGACGCTGGTCGCCCGCCCGCCGCACTCGTGGGACTTCACCCAGGTCGACCGCTGACCCCGTTCGCGCCGGAGCGGCGGCCCGACGCCCCCGGCGCAGCCGACCGCCGAGCCGTCACCGGACGGGCACCGTGGCGGTGACGGTGGACTGGTCGACGTCGGAGATCCGGGCGGTGATCCGCACGGTCCACTCGCCGGGCACAGGGAAGCGCATCTCCGCGCTGGCGTGGTGCGGCTCCGGGGTGTCGACCGGGACGGCCATCGGCTCGACGCCCGCGGCCGGGAGCGCGGCGGTGACCGTCCACTCGACGACCGGCAGCGGCTTCGCGGTGGGCGTGTAGACGTAGGCGTGCAGGCTGTTCACGGCGCCGGCCTGTGCGGGGTACACGTCGAACTGCACGGTGAGCAGGTCGGTGCTGAGGGACCGCGCGACGCCCTCCCGGGCCACCCGGGCGGCCTCCGTACCGGCGTTGCGGCCCGGCGGGGTCTGCACGAGCACCGCGGTGAGGGCGAGCACGACCGCGGTCGCCGCGAGTTCGACACCGGCCGCACCGGCGACCCAGCGGGGGCGGGTGGCGGCGACCCGACGCCGGACGAGGCGCCGTTGCCACGCGGCCACGGCGAGGACGGCGGCCAGCAGCGCGGCCTTCGCGCAGAGCAGCCGGCCGTACGCGCTGCCCAGCAGTGCCGACGGCCGGCCGAGTTCGATCGCGGCCTGGCCCAGACCGGTGACGACCAGCCAGCAGACCGCGAGGGTGGCGCACCTCGACCAGGCCGGCAGGATCCGGGCGAGGACCCGCGGGTGGGTCCGGCGCAGCAGGAAGGCCGTGAGGGTGAGCAGCCCACCCAGCCAGACGGTCACCGCGGCGAGGTGGACGGTGACCAGGGCGATGCTCACCGGTGGCAGGGGCGCGGCGACGGGGTGCCCGGCGAGCGGCCAGGTCACCGACGCGGCCAGCCCCACCACCGCCAGCGCCCGGGCGCGCGGACGGCCGGCGGTTCCCCTGACGACGGCGGGCAGCAGCGTGGCGGCGACCCCGACCAACCCCAGCCGGACGGCGTACACCACCGCCACCGTGCCGGTGCCGACCGCCCGGAGGTCCGCGGGGGACAGGTCGCCGACCGGTACGCCGACCGCCTCGGCGGCCTGCCCGACCCAGGTGGCGGCCGTGGCGGCGGCGACCAGCCCGAGCCCGGTCCACGCCACGACGAGGGCACCCCGTCGGGAGAGCCGGCGGGGCCACATCGTGACTGCCAGCAGCGTCGGACCGACCGCCGCGACCAGGCCCAGGTATCCGACGTACTTAGCCGCCGGCACCAGCAGGCTCCCGGGCGACGCGTCGTCCCGCCCCGGCTGCGGCGGGGCGCTGGAGGGCGCTCCGGCGGAGTAGACGAAGCTGCCGGCGACCGGGTGGCTGTCCGCCGAGATGACCCGATAGCTGACCAGGTAGGTGCCGAGTGGCCGGTCGGGGACCCGGACGCGGATGCGGAGCGCCGCTCCGCGTACCTCCGGTTCGCCGAGGTTGATCCGCCGGCCGTCCGGGGCGAGCACCTGGACCCGGCCGGGGACCGGCGCCACCGGCTCGCTGAAGGTGATCACCACCTCCCGGGGCGCGTAGCCGACGACGTCGTCGCGCTGCGGGGTCGTGGCGACCACGACGGCGTGCGCGGCGGCCGGACTCGCCGGGATCACGGTGAGGCACAGGCAGGCCAGCACGAGCCCGAGGAGAATCCCCGCCCGGATACGTCCGGGCGGGGATTCCTTGGTGCATGTCATCCGCATCGGCGGTGGGGGCGCGGCGGGCGTCAGGTGCGTCGCAGCATCCGCCAGGTGGCGACGCCGCCGGTGCCGAGGGCGGCGAGGAAGACCAGCCAGACCAGCGCGCTGCTGACCCCGAACTGGGGTGCCGTGTTGGCCGACGCGGCGGCGAGCAGACCGTCCTCACCCGGGGCGGGCAGCGCGGCCGGCGGCAGCTCCGCCCAACGGACCAGCCCGGTGCTCTCCAGCATCTGCATGTGGTTGTTGACGAACGTGTTGGCCGCCTCGGCCAGTTCCCGGATGATCGGGTCGCGGGTGGTGGCCCGCACCGCGCCGATCACCGGAAAGATGTTGCCGTGGGCCACCCGCAGCCGGGTGACGAAGATCTGGTCGAACTGCGTCCCACGCGCGTTCTTCATCTCCGTCAGCCACCCCTTCTGCTCCGGGGTCGGGTCGGTCGGGATGGTCGCGCCGAGCTTGTTCGCGGCCTCCACGGTCAGCCGGTCCAGCTCCTCGTGCTGCTTGGCGATCTCCGCGCCGATCTCCCGCACCCGCGGCGACCGGCCCTTCTCGGCGGCCATCTGGCCGGCGGGCATCTCCCACAGCCCCGCCAGCCGGACACCGGCCAGCAGCGCGGCGTCCGCGGCGTTGAGCTGCTGGCCGGCCGGCGCGGCGAGGGCGGTGCCGGGCAGCACCCCGAGCCCGGCGGCGAGCGCGATGAGCAGGACCGCCAGGCGACGGGTCCGGTGGCCCTGGCGACGGGCGGATCTGCGCGGTGCCATGTCTGCGGTGCCTCCTGGGTTCCGGGCCGGTAGACGTTTCGGCCGGGCAGCCGCACCCCGCCGGCCGCCCGTCCGTCCTCAGGTACGGATTGAGCGCCGGATCAGTTCAGTGGCGATTCGCGAATCAGCCGACGTCGAGTGGATCGGCGAGGAGGCGTTCGAAGGCCAGTTCGGCGGCGCCGATCAGGGGGGCGTCGTCACCGAGCTTCGGGGTCCGCAACCGGACGTGCTCCAGGCAGGCCGGTAGCGCGATCGAGTTGAGGCGGCTGCGGACCTGGGCCGCCGCGGCCAGGTAGAGGTCCCGCATGGTGCCGCCGAAGATGACCATCTCCGGGTTGAAGATGTTGACGAGGTTGGCGACGCCGAAGCCGAGCCAGTCGCCGGCCTGTCGTACCGCCGTCTGGGCGCGGGCGTCCCCCCGGTCGGCGGCGTCGAAGACGGCCAGCAGCGCGTCGCGGCCACGTGCGTCCGAGCGGCCGGCCGCGCGCAGCAGGCCGTGCTCGCCGATCTCGGTCTCCCAGCAGCCGCGGGACCCGCACTCGCAGCGGGCGCCGTCGCGGACCACGACCATGTGACCGACCTCGCCGCCGTAGCCCCCGTGCCCGGTCAGCCGCCGCCCGCCGGCGATGATGCCGGCACCGACACCGACGTCGCCGTACAGGTAGATGACGTTGTCGCAGCCGGCCGCCGCGCCCCGGGCGTGCTCCGCGAAGGCCGCCACGTCGGCCACGTTGCCCACGCTGACCGGCAGGTCGGGGCCCAGTTCCGCGCCGATCGCCGCGCCGATCGGCTCGTCCACCCAGCCCGTCGTCGGGCCGAGCCGGACCAGGCCGTCGTCGCGGCGGACCATGCCGCAGACGGCGACGCCCGCGCCGACGCAGATCGCGTCCGCGGGCACGGCCTGGTGCATCTCCTTGCCCGCTCCGGCGAGCAGCGGGGCGGCCTCCGCGGCGGTGAGGCCGCGGGGCCGCTCCAGCTCCCGGCGGTCGAGCACCTCACCGCCGAGACCCACCCGCGCCGCCCGCAGCCGGTCCACCTCGATGGAGTACGCGTACGCGTGCACGCGGGCCGACTCGGGCCGGACGACCAGCGACGGTCGTCCGGCCCGGCCGGTCTCCTTCGGCGCCCCCTCGCTCACCAGTCCGGCCGCGGCGAGGTCGGTGGTGAGTGCGCCGATGGTGCTTCGGTTCAACCCGAGCGCGGTGGTGAGTTCCGCCCGTGACGTCGCCCCGTGCACGTGGACGTGCCGCAGCAGCGCCCCGAGGTTCTGCCGGCGGATCTCGTCCTGGCTCGGTCCTACGCGCATCGCGATGTGCTACTTCGGGCGAAGCTGGTCAGCGGTTGCCGGTGGCGGCGGACCGGCGCCGGGACAGCGCGTCCACACCGGCCGCGAGCAGCAGAACCGCGCCGGTGAAGACGTACTTCAGACCGGAGCTGAGGTTGAGCAGGCCCATGCCGTTGATGATGACGGCGACCACGGCGCCGCCGAGCACCGCGTTGATCATGCGACCCTTGCCGCCGAAGAGGCTCGTACCGCCGATCACCGCCGCGCCGACCGCGTAGAGCAGCACGTTACTGCCGCCGGTGTTCGGGTCGACCGACCTGTCCCGGCTGGCCGCGATGATGCCACCGACCGCCGCCATCGTGGAGCAGATGACGAACGCGGAGATCCGGATGCGGTCGACGTTGATGCCGGCCCGCCGGGCGGCCTCGCGGTTGCCGCCCACCGCGTACAGGTGCCGGCCGTACGCCGTGCGGTTGAGCACGAACGTCCAGCCGATCAGGAGCACGGCCAGGATCGGCACCACGATCGGCATGCCCTTGTTCGAGCTGATCAGCGGGTTGATGCTGCGCTCCTGGTTGAGCACGTACACGGCGAAGCCGAGGACCAGCGCGAGCGCCGCGATCCGGCCGAAGACCACCAGGATCGGGTCGGTGACCAGGCCGCGCGCCGTGCGGTTGCGGTGCTGGAGCAGCTGCGCCGTCGCGTACCCGGCGACCGCGACCGCGAAGAGGAGCCAGCCGATCAGCGGCGGCACCCACCGGTTCTCGATCGCGATGATCACCTCGTCGCCGATCGAGATGTTGGTGCCCTCCTTCATCAGCAGCAGCACCACGCCCTGGAAGGCGAGGAAGCCGGCGAGGGTGACCACGAATGACGGGATGCCGACCTTCGCCACCAGGAAGCCGAGAGTCAGGCCGATGACCAGGCCGGTGGCGAGCGCGGCGAGCACCGCGACGTACCACGGGTAGCCCAGCACGGTCACCACGTTGGCGAGGATCGCCGCGCAGACGCCGCTGGCGAAGCCGGCGGAGAGGTCGATCTCGCCGAGCAGCTCGGACGAGCCGGGGCAAGCCGGATCAGCGGGGTGAGCCGGTTGAAACGCCCGGAATCAGGCGGAGGCGATGGGCGCGCTCGTGGCGTCGGTGAGGGCCGCGAGATCCTGCGGGGACAGCTCCACCTGGAGGCCCCGGCGGCCCGCCGAGACGTACACGGTGTCGTGGCGCAGGGCCGTCTCGTCGAGCACGGTGGGCAGACGGCGCCGCTGGCCGAGCGGGCTGATGCCGCCCCGCACGTACCCGGTGGCGCGTTCGGCCACGACCCGGTCGGCCATCGCGGCCCGCTTGCCGCCCACGGCGGCGGCCAGAGCCTTCAGGTCCAGTTCGCCGGTCACCGGCACGACCGCGACGGTGAGCACGCCGTCCACCTCGGTCACCAGGGACTTGAACACCCGCTCCGGGGGCACGCCGAGCGCCGCCGCCACCAGCGCCCCGTAGTTCGGCGCCTCCGGCGAGACGTCGTACGGATGGGTGCGGTGCGCGACCTTCCGCTTCGCCAGCAGCGCGGTCGCCGGAGTCCCCTGTCCCGCCACGCCCGCCAACCTAGTGCCACCGATCCCACCCGGCCAGCCGGATTCGTCGGCCGTCCCCGCCACGGTCCGTTCCGTCCAGCCCGGGTGATCAAGAGGTTCGGGGCGTCTGCACGGGCGTGTCGTGACCAGATCTTCTTGATCAACCCGGGCGGGGCGGTCGGGGTGGGAGCGGGCGGGCGATCAGGACTGTCGGGGCGTTGGCTACCCGGGTCAGCACGAGGCTCGCCGGCTCGTTGCCGGTGAGCTTCAGGTCGCGGCGGAGTTTCTCCGGTTCGAGGGCGGAGCCGCGTTTGAGGATCTCCACCCGGCCCACCCGGCGTTCGCGTAGCAGCGCGCGCAGCCGCTTCAGCGAGAACGGCAGCACGTCGGTGACCTCCAGGCAGCGGCCGAAGGGCGTCGGCGTCGGGGAGTCGGCGTACAGGTAGGCGATCGCCGGGTCGGCAAGCGTGGCGCCGAGTTCACCGGCCAGTTCGGCGACGAGGTGGGCGCGGACCACGGCCGGGTCCGGGTCGTACACGTACCGGCGCACGGGCCCGACCGGCGCCTCGACCGTGCCCGAACCGGTCAGCTCGTGTGCCACGGCCGGCTCCCCGACTCCGGACGTGCCGGGCTTCTCCGTCAGCACGGTCGCCCGGCGGGCGACGGCTGCCAGCTCGCCGCACCACAGGGCGGCCTCGACCAGGTCGCCGTCGACGCTCACCCACTCCGCCTCCCCGCCGGGCGGGATCAGGGCGTGGTCCAGCCCGGGCGCCACCTTCACCACCGTGCGCGGCACCCGCTCGGCCAGCCCGACCACGAAGTCCCAGGGTGGCGAGTAGGCGTTCGGGTCGAAGATCCGCCGGCCGGACGCCCGGCGCGCGGGGTCGCAGAAGACTCCGTCGACCCGGTCCACGTCGAACGCGGTCGCGTCGCCGCACTCCACGGTGAACCGGTCGGCCAGCCCGGTCGCCTCGGCGTTCGCGGCGGCCATCGCGGCGGTGAGCGGGTCGGCCTCCACTCCGTACACGCGGATGCCGGCACGGGCGGCGGCGAGCGCGTCGGCGCCGAGACCGTACCCGAGGTCGGCCAGGGTGGTGACACCGGCGGCGCGGAGCCGGTCGGCGCGCCGGCGCGCCACCACGCCCCGGGTGGCCTGCTCCAGCCCGGCGCGGGTGAAGAACATCCGCGTCGCTACCGGGCCGAACTTGCCCACCGCGCGGCGGCGCAGTTCGGCCTGGGTGAGCGCCGCCGCGGCCAGCCCAGCGGGCACCCCGGCCGAGCGGAGCGCCGCCGCCGCGGCCAGCGGGTCGCCGCCGGCCACCTCGGCCGCCGCCGCGAGCGCGGCCGACCCCTCGGGCGTACGCAGCTCCGCCAGCTGTTCCAGGTCCACCCGGGCCATTCTTCCTGCCCGGCCAGACCGGGCGGGCAGGGGAGCCCGGGCTCGCACGGGCCGGCCCATGCATGATCGACTCGCCTTCCATGACATCGGGGTGTCCCGCTCGCGTGGACACCCCGACATCCAGGAACTCGAGTGGATCATGTCAAGGCGGCGCAGGGGTGGCTCGCCCCGGCCGGGCGACCAGGACCGCCTGGCCGGGGCAGGGCGAGGAGTCGGGCCGCCGCTGTCCCGCTTACGCGGCTCGGACCTCGATCCGCATGATCCGCTTCATGCCGCCGGCATCGCGGCATTCGGCACCCCGGTATGCCGCGATGCCGCCGACACGGAGTCGATCACGGTTGTTCCGTCAGGCCCGGGCCGCCCCACCAGTCCGAGCTCTGCGTGCCCCGAGTCTCGGCATCCGGCGGACCGGCGATGGGCAGGCGCGGGGCGCCTGCGGTGTCAGCGAGGTGTCGGGCAGGCGGCGACGAAGGATCGCCAGCTCGCCGGGGTGAAGGCGAGCACCGGTCCGGCCGGGTCCTTGCTGTCCCGCACCGCGATCACGTCAGGCAGGTTGTCGGCGACCTCGACGCAGGCACCGCCGTTGGCGTTGCTTCGGGTGGACTTGCGCCAGGCGGCGCGGGTCAGGTCCATGTCTCAGCCACTTCCTCAATCAGGCGGGCGGACTGCCGGCATGGCAGCGCTTCACCGGTCACAGTCTCCCAGCGTCGCTCCAGGGCGGCAACGTCGTTCGGGCCGTCGATGGTCTGCCCCCGGAGCTGGTTGTCCAGGTGGGCCAACGCGGCGCCGCTGCTGAGTCGGGCCAGGACGAACGGGCCGTGGAGCCCGATGTGCCAGGGGGAGTCCGCCGGCACGACCCGGACCTGCACGTTCGGCTCGGTGCCGACGACCAGCAGGTGCTGTAGCTGCTCACGCATGGTTTCCCGATCGCCGACCTGCCGCCGCAGCGTGTGCTCCTCCAGCACTGCGACAAGGTGCGGGCGCGGGTTGGCGGTCAGCAGGGACTGCCGGGCGAGCCGGGCGACCACGCGCGTCTCCACCTCTTCCGCGGTCAGCTCACCGATCACACCGAGCATCGCCCGGGCGTAGCCCTCGGTCTGGAGCAGGCCGGGGATCACCGTCGGGTCGTACCAGCGCAGTGCCGCCGCCTCCCGCTCGTTCTCCTCCCAGGGGCGGAACCACTCCGGCGCGGCGTGAAAGCGGATCAGCTCCAGCATGCCGACGAAGAGGCCGCCGGTGTCGAGCGCCGAGTCGAGCCGAGCCAGGTAGTCCGGCTTGACCGGACTCTGACCCGTCTCAACCGCACTCACGTACGACGACGAGTAGCTGACCAGCTTGCCCAGCTCCTCCTGGCTGAGCCCGCGTGCCTGGCGAGCCCGGCGCAACTGGTCGCGCACGAATGCCAGTGTCGGTACCTTGATCATCCGCCCGTCCTTTGCGTTCCGACCGATGCCGGAACGTAAGGGCGCGCTCACCGGCTGAGGAAGGGTGTGCCGGCGTGTTGCGGTGAAGAGTGGCGAGAGTGTGGCGACGCGCCGGGTGTCCCGTTGGCACTCTCCTTGACGGAGTGCTAGCCGAGGAATAACCTGCGATTAGCACTCTCACCCTGAGGGTGCCAACCCCCGGGCCCCGGTGTCCGGGAGGTGAACGCCAGGCGGACCGGCACCCGCGACGACGGCCCCGCCCGGTGGCATGTGGCAGATTGCGCTGGTCGGCTTGCCGGCCGGTAACGAAACCAGTACCCCAGGAGGGTATGCCCGTGACTACCGCGACCAAGGTTGCGATCAAGCCGCTCGAGGACCGGATCGTGGTCCAGGCGAACGAGGCTGAGACCACCACGGCGTCGGGCATCGTGATCCCCGACACCGCCAAGGAGAAGCCGCAGGAGGGCACCGTCCTCGCTGTCGGCCCGGGCCGGATCGACGACAAGGGCAACCGCGTGCCGCTCGACGTCAAGGTCGGCGACACCGTCCTCTACTCGAAGTACGGCGGCACCGAGGTCAAGTACGCCGGCGAGGAGTACCTGGTGCTCTCCGCCCGCGACGTCCTCGCGGTCATCGAGAAGTAAGCAACCGATCAGTGTCGTTGCCCC
Organism: Micromonospora thermarum; assembly: GCF_012034245.1. GTDB lineage: Bacteria > Actinomycetota > Actinomycetes > Mycobacteriales > Micromonosporaceae > Micromonospora > Micromonospora thermarum. The sequence goes on from NZ_JAATEO010000014.1 coordinate 61,319, forward strand.
GGTCCGGCTCGCCGGGCCGGGGCAACGTCGCTTCGAAGGGACATTCATGGCGAAGATCCTGAGCTTCTCGGACGACGCCCGGCACCTGCTGGAGCACGGTGTCAACGCCCTCGCGGACGCGGTCAAGGTGACCCTCGGCCCCCGCGGGCGCAACGTCGTCCTGGACAAGAAGTTTGGTGCGCCCACGATCACCAACGACGGCGTGACGATCGCCAAGGAGATCGAGCTCACCAACCCGTACGAGAACCTCGGCGCGCAGCTGGTCAAGGAGGTGGCGACCAAGACCAACGACGTCGCCGGCGACGGGACCACCACCGCGACCGTGCTGGCCCAGGCGATGGTCCGCGAGGGCCTGCGCAACGTCGCGGCCGGCGCCAACCCGACCGGCCTGAAGCGGGGCATCGACGCGGCGGCCGCGAAGGTCTCCGAGGCGCTGCTCGGCAAGGCCGTCGAGGTGGTCGACAAGAAGGCGATCGCGCACGTCGCGACGATCTCCGCACAGGACTCGACGATCGGTGAGCTGATCGCAGAGGCGATGGAGAAGGTCGGCCGCGACGGTGTCATCACCGTCGAGGAGGGCTCCACCCTCGCCACCGAGCTGGAAGTGACCGAGGGTCTCCAGTTCGACAAGGGCTTCGTCTCGCCGAACTTCGTCACCGACGTGGAGGCGCAGGAGTCGGTCCTGGAGGACCCGTACATCCTGATCACCACGCAGAAGATCTCGGCGATCGAGGAGCTGCTGCCGCTGCTGGAGAAGGTCCTCCAGAACAACAAGCCGCTGCTCATCATCGCCGAGGACGTCGAGGGTCAGGCGCTGTCCACCCTGGTGGTCAACGCGATCCGCAAGACCCTCAAGGTCTGCGCGGTGAAGGCCCCCGGCTTCGGCGACCGCCGCAAGGCGATGCTCCAGGACATCGCGATCCTCACCGGCGCCGAGCTGGTCGCCCCGGAGCTGGGCTACAAGCTCGACCAGGTCGGCCTCGAGGTGCTCGGCACCGCCCGTCGTGTGGTGGTCGACAAGGAGAACACCACGATCGTCGACGGTGGCGGCCAGGCCGCCGACGTCGCCGACCGGGTCGCCCAGATCCGCAAGGAGATCGAGGCCTCGGACTCCGAGTGGGACCGGGAGAAGCTCGCCGAGCGGCTGGCCAAGCTCTCCGGCGGCATCGCCGTCGTCAAGGCCGGCGCGGCCACCGAGGTCGAGATGAAGGAGCGCAAGCACCGCATCGAGGACGCCATCGCCGCGACCAAGGCCGCGGTGGAGGAGGGTACGGTGCCCGGCGGCGGTGCCGCCCTGGCCCAGATCCTGCCGGTGCTCGACGACGACCTCGGCTTCACCGGTGACGAGAAGGTCGGTGTCTCGATCGTCCGCAAGTCGCTGGTCGAGCCGCTGCGCTGGATCGCCCAGAACGCCGGCCACGACGGCTACGTGGTGGTGCAGAAGGTCGCCGGCAAGGAGTGGGGCCACGGCCTCAACGCGGCCACCGGCGAGTACGTCGACATGACCAAGGCCGGCATCCTCGACCCGGTGAAGGTGACCCGCAACGCGGTCACCAACGCCGCGTCCATCGCCGGTCTGCTGCTCACCACGGAGAGCCTCGTGGTGGAGAAGCCGAAGGAGGCGGAGCCAGCCGCGGGCGGTCACGGCCACGGTCACGGCCACAGCCACCAGCACGGCCCGGGCTTCTGACCCACGTCGTACGCCCGCTCGGGGCGCACCGCCACGCAGGCGGTGCGCCCCGACGCGCTTTCCGGGGTGTGCTTACGGAACGCTGACGGCACTACCGGGCCGCCGCTCCGATCGGAAACACTGGGCGGCGTGACCACGACGACGAGGCGCCACGCCGCCCTGGCCGGGGTGACCGCCGCGGCGGTGGCGCTCGGGTCGGCGGAACTCGTGGCGGTGCTGACCGGCCCGCGCTCGGCGCCGCTGGTCGCCGTCGGGGGCCTGGTCGTCGACACCGTGCCCGAGCCGCTCAAGCAGCTCGGCATCGCGCTGTTCGGCACGTACGACAAGATCGCGCTGCTGGTCGGGACGGCGCTGCTGCTGGCCAGCTTCGCCGCGCTGCTGGGCGTGGTGTCCCGGCGCCGGCTGGCCTACGGCCTCACCGGCGTCGCGGCGTTCACCGCCCTGGGGGTCGGGGCGGCCCTGACCCGGTCCGGCGCGAACGCCGCCGACGCCCTGCCGGCGCTGGTCGGGGGCGGCCTCGGCGCGGTGGTGCTCTGGGCGTTCGTCGCCGGCCCGCTGGAGCTGGACCCGTGGCCCTGGTCCCCACCCGCGCCACCCGCCGCGCCCCCGCCGCCGGCCGCGCCCGGGGTGACCGAGGCTGCTCCCGCCACGGCTGGCCCGGCGGCGCCGCCGGCCTCGGGCGGCCCGGCCGTGCTGCCGGCTCCGGACGGCCCGGGCCGGTGGCAGGCCGCCGCGGAGCCCGCGCCGCCGGGCCCGGAGTCGCGGCGGCGCTTTCTCGCCGCCACCGGGCTGCTGCTCGGTGCGGCCGGGGTGGCCGGGCTCGGCGGCCGCTGGCTGGCCGGCCGGCGTGGAGTGTCGGCGGCCCGCGACGCGGTGACGTTGCCGCCGCCCGCGTCCCCGGCGCCCGCCGTGCCGGCCGGCGCCGACCTCAGCGTGCCGCAGCTCGCGCCGTACGTCACCCCGAACACCGGGTTCTACCGGATCGACACCGCCCTGGTGGTGCCGCAGGTGGACCCGGCCACGTGGCGGCTGCGCATCCACGGCCGGGTACGCAACCCGATCACGCTCACCTTCGACGACCTGCTGGCCCGGCCGATGGTCGAGCGCTACGTGACCCTCGCCTGCGTCTCCAACGAGGTCGGCGGCGACCTGATCGGCAACGCGCGCTGGCTGGGCGTACCGCTGAAGGAACTGCTGGACGAGGCGGAGCCGGAGGAGGGCGCCGACCAGGTCGTCGGGCGGTCGGTCGACGGCTGGACGTGCGGCACCCCGACGGCGGTGCTGCGGGACGGGCGGGACGCCCTGCTGGCGGTGGGCATGAACGGGGAGCCGCTGCCGGTCGAGCACGGCTTCCCGGCCCGCGTGGTGGTGCCCGGCCTCTACGGGTACGTGTCCGCCTGCAAATGGGTCACCGAGCTGGAGCTGACCAGCTTCGCGGACTTCGACGCGTACTGGGTGCCGCGGGGCTGGTCCGCCCAGGGGCCGATCAAGACCCAGTCGCGGATCGACACCCCGCGCCCGCGCAACCGGCTGACCGCCGGACGGATCACCGTCGCCGGTGTGGCGTGGGCCCAGCACCGGGGCATCCGCCGGGTCGAGGTCCGGGTCGACGAGGGCCCGTGGCAGGAAGCGGATCTCGCCCCGGCGGTCTCGGTGGACACGTGGGTGCAGTGGTCGTGGCGCTGGGACGCGACGCCGGGCGAGCACAAGCTGGAGGTGCGGGCCACGGACTCGACCGGCGAGACGCAGACCGCCCGGCGGACGGGGGTGGCCCCGGACGGTGCGACCGGCTGGCACACGGTCCGGGTGACCGTCCGCTGACCGTCCGGCACGGCACCGACCGCCGGCGGTCGGGACGGGTTCGCCGGTGCCCCTACCGGTGCCGGTCCGCCACCCGACAGCGGACACCCCGGCACCCCGCCCACGCCCTTTTGAGCATGCGGGCGGGCGGGGCGGGCCGGAGGACGAACCGAGGGCGAGTGCCCTCCCCACCACGACGCCGCGCCCCGGTGGGGCGCGGCGTCGGAACGGTTCTCGGGCCGGAATCAGGCGATCTTGCGCTGCGCGGGGACGGTCGACTTGTGCGGCCGGCCCAGGCGGGCCTCCAGCCGGGCGACGTCGACCCGCGTCTGCCGGCGGTCGGCCAGGTCCTCCCAGCCCAGGGCGAGCAGGCGCAGCCGCTCGGACTCGCTGAAGCCGCCCCACACGCCGTACGGCTCGCGGACGGAGAGCGCGTGCGCCGCGCACTCGGCCCGGACCGGGCAGGTGCGGCAGACGGCCTTGGCGCCCGACTCCCGGCGCAGGCGGGAGGAGCCCCGCTCGCCGTCCGGGTGGAAGAACTGGGCGCTGTCCCGACCTCGGCACGCGCCGAGACGCTGCCAGTCCCAGAGGTCGACGATGGGTCCGGGAAGTCTACGTACGTTCGACATCAGCACCCCTCCTTCCGCGCGGCACCGCGGAGTTCGCTGTGTTACCGGCGTCCACGCTGGCGCGCCGTGTCCGGCTCGACGTCCCGGTACCCGGGCTCGGCGCGGCTCACACTTCTGTGATCCAAAACCTCGGACAACTCGCGGCATATGCCCCAACTGTCGGAAAAGTTCGGAGGATTGCCCGGAACCTCCTCCCGAGGGGAACCGCTCATGGTCTGCTCATGAGCGGAGAGGAGATCACTGTGCGTACGGTTCTCGTGTGCGTTCGGACGCCCTTGGCGGCGCAGCACCTGACCTCCGCGGCGGCGCGGCTGGGACTGTCCGGTGCGGTGCGGACCGCCGTCTCCGATCCCGAGGTGATGCTGCGGCTCGCGGAGCGTCCCGCCGACGTGGTGCTCGCCGACACGGCGCTCACCCGGCCGGACAGCGCCGGGTTCGTCCGCCGGGTGCTCGCCCGGGCGCCGCAGGCCGCCGTGCTGCTGCTCGGCGCCGAGGAGTCCGAGGCGGCCGCCGCGACGATCAGCGCCGGCGCCCGTGGACTCATCCAGGGCACCGACCACGACCTCACCAGCGCGGTGGCGAAGGCCCTGCTGCTGCTCTCCGCCCCCGGGCGGACCAACCGGCACCGGGTCACCGACCCCGCGCGGGACGCCGCCTCCGTCGGCGGGCCGGCCCGCTCCACGCCGGCTGGCCGGGCCCCCACCGACCCGCCCCCGGCCTGGTCGGCCAACTCCACCGACCCGGCCGGCGGGCATCCGGCGGTGGTGCCCGTTCAGCGCGGTGACGATCCCGCCGAGCCGGCCGGCGAGCCGGAGGGGGCGGTGCCGGGCAACCAGCGCAACGGCTCCGCCGCCCGGAACGGGCGGGCGGCGATCGGACTGACCGAGCGCGAGCTGCAGGTGCTGCTGGGGATGGCGGAGGGCAAGAGCAACGCCGAGATCGGGCGCGAGCTGTTCGTCTCCGAGGACACGGTCAAGACCCACGCCCGGCGGCTCTTCCGCAAGCTCGGCGCGCGGGACCGCGCCCACGCGGTGGCCGCCGGCTTCCGTGCCGGGCTGGTGGCCTGAGCGGGCGTCAGCGCCCCGAGCCCGGCTCCTCGTCCGAGCCCTCGCTCAGCGTGTCGTGCACGCCGTCGGCGTACCCGCGGGCGTAGTCCCAGCTGACGTAGTGGTCCGGATCCGGGTCGTACGCCGGCTCGTGCACCCGGGGACGGCCGGAGCTGAGCAGGTGGCGCAGGTTGCCCCGGAGCAGGTCCCAGTCGAAGTAGTGGGGCTCCCGGCAGTCCTCGCATTCGATGACCAGCCCGCGTACCCCGATCGGCGTCAGCAGGGCCTGGTAGATCTCCAGGTCGGCCAGGTCCTCAAGCACGTCCTGCCGCTCGACGTCGCTCAGCGGGTCGAGCGATTCGTCGCCGGGGTCGTGCAGGCCCGCTGCCGGATCGGCCGGGTCGCCGTTGAAGGGGTCGATGGGCTCGTCGTGCACCCCCTCACCGTAGACCCAACACCTCGCCGACGCCTGCCCCCGGGCCGTGCGTGACCTGCCCCGCCACCGGCGGGGGCGGGGCGGGTCACTGGGTACGATGGGGCGACGCGCCGTCACCCGGCGTGCGCCGGTGCCCGCCCGCGCCACCTCGCTGAAGCCCGTCCGAGCAGCTCAGGGGAGCAATCGTGGAAATTTCGCCCAGCACGGCTCATCCGACCGGCGCCGACGACGGCGAGCTGGGCGGTCACCTGCCGGAGCTGCCCGCCGGCTCGGCGCGGGTGGTGCCGCTCGGGCTGACCTTCGACGACGTTCTGCTCCAGCCCGGCGAGTCGGACGTCGTGCCCAGCCGGGTGAACACCCGCACGAAGCTCACCCGCACCATCGAGCTGAGTGTCCCGCTGCTGTCCAGCGCGATGGACACGGTGACCGAGGCCCGGATGGCGATCGCCATGGCGCGCCAGGGCGGGATCGGCGTGCTGCACCGCAACCTCTCCCTCGAGGACCAGGCGCTCCAGGTCGACCTGGTGAAGCGCTCCGAGTCCGGCATGATCACGAACCCGGTGACCGCGAGCCCGGACGACACGCTCCGGGACGTCGACTCGCTCTGCGGGCGGTACCGCATCTCCGGCGTGCCGGTGGTCGACGGCGACGGGCAACTGGTCGGCATCGTCACCAACCGCGACATGCGGTTCGTGTCCGACCCCGCCACCCCGGTCCACGAGATCATGACCCGCCCGCCGCTGATCACCGCCCCGGTCGGCGTCAGCAAGGAGGACGCGCTCGGCCTGCTGCGCCAGCACAAGGTCGAGAAGCTGCCGATCGTCGACGGCGCCGGGAAGCTGCGCGGGCTCATCACCGTCAAGGACTTCACCAAGAGCGAGCAGTACCCGAACGCCACCAAGGACGAGGCGGGCCGCCTCCGGGTGGCCGCGGCGGTCGGCGTCGGCGAGGACGCGTACAAGCGGGCCCGCACCCTGGTCGACGCCGGTGTCGACGTGCTGATCGTGGACACCGCGCACGGCCACCAGCGGGCCGTGCTGGAGATGGTCGCCCGGCTCAAGAAGGACGTCGCCATCGACATCGTCGGTGGCAACATCGCCACGTACGCGGGCGCGAAGGCGCTGGTCGAGGCCGGCGCGGACGGCGTCAAGGTCGGGGTGGGCCCGGGCGCGATCTGCACGACGCGGATTGTCGCCGGTGTCGGCGTACCGCAGATCACGGCGATCATGGAGGCGGCGCGGGCGGCGCGGCCGGCCGGCGTCCCGGTGATCGGCGACGGCGGCATCCAGTACTCGGGCGACATCGCCAAGGCGCTCGTCGCCGGGGCCGACACGGTCATGCTGGGCAGCCTGCTGGCCGGTTGCGAGGAGAGCCCGGGCGAGCTGATCTTCATCAACGGCAAGCAGTACAAGGCGTACCGGGGGATGGGCTCGCTGGGCGCCATGCAGTCCCGGGGCCAGGGCAAGTCGTACTCGAAGGACCGCTACTTCCAGCAGGACGTGCTCGCCGAGGACAAGCTGGTCCCCGAGGGCGTCGAGGGCCAGGTGCCGTACCGGGGCCCGCTGGCCCAGGTCGCCCACCAGCTCATCGGTGGGCTGCGGGCGGCGATGGGGTACGTCGGCGCGGAGAGCATTCCCGAGCTGCACCGCCGTGGCCAGCTCATCCGCATCACCGCGGCCGGCCTCAAGGAGAGCCACCCGCACGACATCCAGATGACCGTCGAGGCGCCCAACTACCACTCCCGCTGACCCACCACCCCCAACCACCTGGAGTCCCCCATGCGTGACGTGGTCGAGATCGGGCTGGGCAAGACCGCGCAGCGCGGCTACCACCTGGACGACATCGCGATCGTGCCGAGCCGCCGCACCCGGGACGTCGACGACGTCTCCACGGCCTGGCAGCTCGACGCGTACCAGTTCGGCATCCCCTGCGTCGGGCACCCGTCCGACGCGACGATGAGCCCGTCCTCGGCGGTGAAGCTGAGCCAGCTCGGCGGCCTCGGCGTGCTCAACGTGGAGGGTCTGTGGACCCGCTACGAGAACCCGACCAAGGTCCTTGAGGAGCTGGCCGGCCTCAACGAGGACGCGCGGCACACCAAGCGGCTCCAGGAGGTGTACGCCGAGCCGATCCGCCCCGACCTGATCGCCGAGCGGGTCCGCGAGCTGCGCGCCGGCGGCGGCACGGTGGCCGTTCGGGTCTCCCCGCAGCACACCCTCGCGCTCGCCCCGGTCATCCTCGACGCCGGCGTCGACATCCTGGTCATCCAGGGCACCATCGTCTCCGCCGAGCACGTCTCGACGACCGAGGAGCCGCTCAACCTCAAGGAGTTCATCGCCGACCTGGACCTGCCGGTCATCGTCGGCGGCTGCACCGACTACAAGACCGCCCTGCACCTGATGCGTACGGGCGCGGCCGGCGTCATCGTCGGCATCGGCGGCGACGACTGGTCCACGACCGACTCCGTGCTCGGCATCCGGGTGCCGATGGCCACCGCGATCGCCGACGCGGCGGCCGCGCGGCGCGACTACCTGGACGAGACCGGCGGCCGGTACGTGCACCTCATCGCCGACGGCGACGTCATGACCTCGGGCGACATCGCCAAGGCCCTCGGCTGCGGGGCGGACGCGGTGATGCTCGGCGAGCCGCTGTCGCTGTGCGCGGAGGCGCCGGCCGGTGGCGCGTGGTGGCACTCGGCCGCCAGCCACCCGTCGCTGCCGCGCGGCGCGTTCGAGGTGGCCGGCGAGCCGCTCGGCTCGATGGAGCAGCTGCTCTTCGGCCCGGCCGACGAGCCGGACGGCCAGCTCAACCTGTTCGGCGGGCTGCGCCGCGCGATGGCCAAGTGCGGCTACCGCGACCTCAAGGAGTTCCAGAAGGTCGGCCTGGTCCTGGACCGCTGACCCGAGAAGCACCGTACGCACCGGTCGCGCCGATAGGCTCGACCGGTGCGTCGTACTTCTGCCCCGGCTCGCCCGGCTCTGGCCGTGGCCGTCGCGGCGGCGGTCGTGCTCGCCGGCTGCCTCGCGTCCGGCCGGGACGACGACCGCTTCCACCCCGGCGCCGCCGAGATCGGTGACCCGTACGTCCCGGGGGCCGGCAACGGCGGGTACGACGTGGACAGCTACCGCCTCGCCGTCGACTACGACCCGCCCAGCGACCGGCTCTCCGGCCGGGCCGTGGTCACCGCCACCGCCACCGAGCCGCTGTCCCGGTTCAACCTGGACCTGGTCGGGCTGGACGTGTCCACGGTGACCGTCGACGGCACCCGGGCCGAGCACCGCCGCGACGGCGACGAGCTGGTGGTGACCCCGGGGCGGGGGCTGGCCCGGGGGAGCCGGTTCACCGTCGAGGTGGCGTACGCCGGCGTCCCCACCGCCCGACCCGACGGGCAACTGGGCAGCGGCGGCTTCCTGCACACCGACGACGGGGCGATCGCCCTCGGCCAGCCGTACTCGGCCGCCACCTGGTTCCCGGTCAACGACCACCCCGCAGACAAGGCCACGTACGAGATCGAGGTGACCGTCCCGGACGGGCTGGAGGCGCTCAGCAACGGGGTGCCGGGCGAACGGACCAGCACGGGCGGCCGGACGACGTGGCGGTGGGCCGAGCGCACGCCGATGGCGAGCTATCTGAGCACGCTGGTGATCGGGGAGTACCGGGTGACCAGCGGCACCCACGCCGGGAAGCCGATCGTCACGGCGGTGCCGGAACGGCTGGCCGCGACCGGGCCGGAGGCGACCTCGCTGGCCCGCACCGCCGAGATCGCCGACTTCCTGGCCGGCCGGTTCGGGCCGTACCCGTTCGAGTCGTACGGCGGGATCGTGGTCACCGACCCGCGGGTGGGGTACGCGCTGGAGACCCAGTCCCGGCCGGTCTACGGGCCGGGCTTCTTCCGGGGCGGGCAGCCCAACCCCGCAGTGGTCACGCACGAGCTGGCGCACCAGTGGTTCGGCAACAGCGTCGCGGTGGCCCGCTGGCGCGACATCTGGCTCAACGAGGGCTTCGCCACGTACGCCGAGTGGCTGTGGGAGGAGCACGACGGCGGCCGGACCGCGCAGCGGAACTTCGAGCTCCAGTACGCGATGACCGACTGGTCGCGACCGACGCTCGACCCCGGACGGGGGCAGATGTTCGGCAGCGCCGTCTACAAGCGCGGCGCGCTGGCCGTGCACGCGCTGCGTCGTACGGTCGGTGACGAGGCCTTCTTCACGATCCTTCGCACGTGGACGACCGAGCGGCGCGGCGGCAACGCCACCACCGACGACCTGGTCGCGCTCGCGGAGCGGGTCTCGGGGAAGAGCCTGCGGCCGCTCTTCGACGCCTGGCTGAGCGGGCGGACCGCGCCGGCCCTGCCGTGACGGGTGCGTGATCGTCCATCGGTCCCCGCCGGGTAAGCCCGGGGTGAAGAACCTGTTCAGCGAATCGGTCTACGAGCGCGGTGCGATGACCGTGCACGCGCTCCGCGTGTCGGTCGGCGACAAGGCGTTCTTCGAGATCCTGAAGACCTGGGTGCAGGAGCAGCGGAACGCCACCGGCACCACGGAGGAGTTCGTGGAGCTCTCCGAGCGGATCTCCGGCAAGCAGTTGGACAAGCTCTTCGACGCGTGGCTGTACGGCACGAAGAAGCCCACCGCCCCCAAGCCGCTCTGAGGTCGTCCCCGCCCCGCCGCCGCTCGGTGGCGGGGCGGGCTCAGGATTTCTGCCGCAGCTCGGGGTGGGCGGCCAGGTACGCGTCCGCGCGGCCGGCCCGCAGCTCCGGGAGGAACCCGCGGCCGACCTCGGTGAGCTGTTCGCCGCGGTAGCCGCTGCCCCGGCCGACGGAGGTACCGGGGAGGCCGACCAGGACGAGCCGGTCCGGGTCCAGGCCGCCGAGGGCGTACGCGACGTCGACGATCCGCGGCCCGCCGGCGTAGATCAGCGTGTCCCCGAGGGCCGCCACCACCTGCTCCACCCGGGCCGGGTCCCGGGCCAGATTCTCGTCGAGGATCTTCGCGACCAGCGCCTTGATCAGCTGCTGCTGGTGGCGTTGGCGCGCGTAGTCGCCCCCGGTGATGTAGCGCTGGCGGGCGTAGTCCAGCGCCTGCCACCCGTTGAGGTGTCGTACCCCCGGCTCGTACACCATCTGCGGCCCGACGTACCCGCCGCCGCCCGGTTTCGGGGCGCGGTGCTTGCCGTCCGGCTGGCGGTGCAGCGACACCACCCGCTGGTCGACCCGTAGGTCCACGCCGCCGAGGGTGTCCACCAGCCGGTCGAAGCCGCCGAAGGTGAGCACCGCGCCGGCGTCGATCCGCAGGCCCGTGTAGCCGCTGACCGTGCTGCGCAGCAGGTCGTACCCCTGGGCCGGGTCCGGCTTGCCCGGCCGGCCGGGCACCCGGCTGCCGTAGCCCATGGCGTGGGTCAGCTTGGTGCGTCCGCCGCGGTAGCCGGCCCGGGGAAAGGCCGGGATGTCCACCAGCAGGTCGCGGGGGAGCGAGAACAGGTACGCCCGGTCCAGCCCGCGCGGCACGTGCAGCAGGAGGACGGCGTCCGAGTGCGGCTCCCAGGCGGGGTCGCTCACCCGGGTGTCCACTCCCACCAGCAGCAGGTTGAGCGGCCCGGTGATGGCGGCGGCGCCCGGGGGCGGACCGGTCGGGGAGGGCGACGGTGTCGGCGTGAGGGTGGCTCCGGGGGTGCTCGCGCTGGGCACGGGCCGCTGCGGGCCACGGTCGGCCAGCGTGCGGACCACCGCCACCCCGCCGGCCGTGAGCAGGACGGCGGCGACCACGATCAGGGCGAGGCGCCACCCACGGCGTCCTTCCGACCCGACGACCATCCGGCGACCCCTTCCCCCGTACCTGATGAAACGTGCGGACGGGGCACCGGGTTGCAGCCCGGGCTCGGCGGTCCGTCGAACGGGGTCCATGATCGCGGCAAACTGCCCCTGGCGCGACGGCTACCGGCTGGTAATGATGCGTTCATGCGGTACGACGTGGTCGTCATCGGGTCCGGGTTCGGCGGCAGCGTCACCGCGCTGCGGCTCGCCGAGAAGGGCTACCGGGTCGGTGTCCTGGAGGCCGGGCGTCGCTTCGCCGACGAGGAGTTCCCGGAGACCTCGTGGCGGGTGCGCCGGTTCCTCTGGGCGCCGTGGCTGGGGTGCTACGGCCTCCAGCGGATCACCCTGCTGCGGGCGGCCGACCGGAAGGCCGGCGGCGGGGTCATGGTGCTCTCCGGTGCCGGGGTTGGCGGTGGCTCGCTGGTCTACGCGAACACGCTGTACGAGCCGCTGGACGCCTTCTACAGCGACCCGCAGTGGCGGGACATCACCGACTGGCGCGACGAGCTGGCCCGCCACTACGACCAGGCGAAGCGGATGCTCGGCGTCACCACGTACCCGGTCACCACCGGCGCGGACCGGGCGATGCGGTCGGTGGCCGAGCGGATGGGGGTCGGGCACACCTTCCACGCCACCCCGGTCGGGGTGCACATCGGCCGGCCGGGGCAGCGGGTGCCCGACCCGTACTTCGGCGGCGCCGGCCCGGAGCGGACCGGCTGCACGCACTGCGGCGCCTGCATGACGGGGTGCCGGCACGGGGCCAAGAACACGCTGGTGAAGAACTACCTGTGGCTCGCCGAGCGGCTCGGTGCCGACGTGCGCCCGCTGACGACGGTGACCGCCGTACGCCCGGTCGAGGGCGGCGGGTACGCGGTGCACACCGTCCGCACCGGGGCCTGGCTGCGCAAGCGCCGCCAGGTGATCCACGCCGACCAGGTGGTCTTCGCGGCGGGGGCGCTCGGCACCCAGCGGCTGCTGCACGGGATGAAGGCGAGCGGAGCGCTGCCCCGGCTCTCGCCCCGCCTCGGCGAGCTGACCCGGACCAACTCGGAGGCGATCCTGGGCGCGTCGGTGCCCCGCCGGCGGGCCCGGGCGGACGGGACGGACTTCACCGAGGGGGTGGCGATCACCAGCTCGTTCCACCCCGACCCGCAGACCCACATCGAACCGGTCCGCTACGGGCGGGGCTCGAACGCGATGGGGCTGCTCCAGTCGCTGCTGGTCGACGGCGGCCCGCACCGGGTGCGCCGCTGGCTGGGTTCCATCGTGCGGCAGCCGGGCGTCGCCGCCCGGATGCTGTCGGTCCGCGGCTGGTCGGAGCGTACGGTGATCGCCCTGGTCATGCAGTCGGCGGACAACTCCCTCACCACCCGGATGCGGCGCGGGCCGCTCGGCCGGCGGCTGGTCTCCGGCCCCGGCCACGGTGCCCCGAACCCGACCTGGATCCCCGCCGGCAACCAGGCGGTGCGGCTGCTCGCCGAGGAGATCGACGGGGTGCCGGGCGGCGCGCTCACCGAGCCGTTCAACGTCCCGATGACCGCGCACATCCTCGGCGGCGCGGTGATCGGCGCCACGCCCGACGACGGGGTGATCGACCCCTGGCACCGGGTCTACGGGCACCCGGGCCTGCACGTGGTCGACGGCGCGGCGGTCTCGGCCAACCTCGGCGTCAACCCGAGCCTGACGATCACCGCCCAGGCCGAACGCGCCATGTCCTTCTGGCCCAACAAGGACGAGCCCGACCCCCGCCCACCCCTCGGCTCCCGCTACACCCGCCTAACGCCGGTCCCCCCGCACCACCCGGCGGTCCCGGCCGACGCCCCCGGCGCCCTCCACCCCTGACCCCCGCCCTCCGCCCTCGCGCGCGATCTTGCACTTCATGCCCCGGCAAAGGGTGCAGAAGCCGCGAAACGGAGGCCATAACCGCAAGATCGCGGAGATCGGGGGGTGTGCCGCGGGTCGCGGGGCGGGGCGGCGGTGACGGTGGGTAGGCTTTCTGCACATGAGCACGCCTCGCCCCGTCCTGGTGGTGGACTTCGGAGCCCAGTACGCCCAGCTCATCGCGCGCCGGGTGCGCGAGGCGAAGGTCTACTCGGAGATCGTCCCGCACACGATGTCGGTCGCCGAGATGCTGGCGAAGAACCCGGCCGCCATCGTCCTCTCCGGCGGCCCGGCCAGCGTCTACGCGCCCGACGCGCCCCGGATCGACGCGGGCATGTTCGACGCCGGGGTGCCCGTGTTCGGCATCTGCTACGGCTTCCAGGCGATGGCCCAGGCCCTCGGCGGCACGGTCGCGAAGACCGGCAACCGGGAGTATGGCGGCACCCCGCTGCACACCCGCCCCGAGGCCGGTGTGCTGCTCCGGGACCTCCCCGACGACCTGCCGGTCTGGATGAGCCACGGCGACTGCGTCACCGAGGCCCCCGCCGGTTTCACGGTCACCGCCGAGTCGGCGGGCGCGCCGGTGGCCGCCTTCGAGGACCTGGCCGGCCGCCGCGCGGGCGTGCAGTTCCACCCGGAGGTGGGGCACACCGCCCACGGTCAGGAGATGCTGACCCGCTTCCTGTACGACATCGCCGGCATCGAGCCCACCTGGACGTCCGAGAACATCATCGACGAGCAGGTGGCCCGGATCCGCGAGCAGGTCGGCGACAAGGAGGTCATCTGCGGCCTCTCCGGCGGCGTGGACTCCGCGGTCGCCGCGGCGCTGGTGCACAAGGCCGTCGGTGACCAGCTCACCTGCGTCTTCGTCGACCACGGCCTGCTGCGGGCCGGTGAGGCGGAGCAGGTGGAGAAGGACTACGTCGCCGCCACCGGCATCAAGCTGAAGGTGGTCGACGCGCAGGAGCGTTTCCTCGGCGCGCTCGCCGGGGTCACCGACCCGGAGCAGAAGCGCAAGATCATCGGCCGGGAGTTCATCCGGGTCTTCGAGGCCGCCGCCCGGGAGATCGCCGCCCACGGCGACGTGGAGTTCCTGGTGCAGGGCACCCTCTACCCGGACGTGGTCGAGTCCGGCGGCGGCGCCGGCACCGCCAACATCAAGAGCCACCACAACGTCGGTGGGCTCCCGGAGGACCTGAAGTTCGCCCTGGTCGAGCCGCTGCGCACGCTCTTCAAGGACGAGGTCCGCACCCTCGGCCTCCAGCTCGGCCTGCCCGAGGCGATGGTCTGGCGGCACCCGTTCCCGGGGCCGGGCCTGGCCATCCGGATCATCGGCGCGGTGGACGAGGAGCGGCTGGCCGTGCTCCGGAAGGCCGACCTGATCGCCCGGCAGGAGTTGTCCGCCGCGGGCCTGGACCGGGGCGTCTGGCAGTTCCCGGTGGTCCTGCTGGCGGACGTGCGCAGCGTGGGCGTCCAGGGAGACGGGCGCAGCTACGGGCATCCGGTGGTGCTGCGCCCGGTCTCCAGCGAGGACGCGATGACCGCCGACTGGTCCCGGCTGCCGTACGAGGTGATCGCCCGGATCTCCACCCGGATCACCAACGAGGTCGCCGAGGTCAACCGGGTGGTCCTGGACGTGACCAGCAAGCCGCCGGGCACCATCGAGTGGGAGTGAGCCGGGCTCACGCCGTCGGCGGCGCGGGCGGCTGAGGCGCCGGCCGGGACTCCGGCGCCGGGACCGGCGCCGTGGTCGGCTCGGGCGTCGTGGCCGGCCACGGGGTCGGCTGCGCGGGCGCGCCGGTCGGCGTGGTCCCGGCCGTCGGGGCGGGCGTCCCGGTCCCGGCCGTCGGCGTGGTGGGCGCGGCGGCCGTCGGGTGCGGCCAGGCGGGCGCGCCGGCCGGCTCCTCGGGCATCAGGAACCACATGATCGGGTACGCGAGCAGCGCGAGGCCGCCGGTGAGCAGGCCGGTGACCGCGAAGATCACCCGGACGAGGGTGGGGTCGACGTCGAAGTAGCGGCCGACGCCACTGGCCACCCCGGCGACCATCCGGTCGGTGACGGGGCGGCGGAGCTGCTTGTACGGGGCTTGGGGAAAACCGGTGGTCGTCATGTCTCCACGGTCCGCGCCGGGCGTCCGATCGACCTCGGTGACCGCCCGGATCCATACCCTGACCCGTCCCTGATGCGGGAGCCTAAAGTCAGGAATCTGACTCTTTTCGATGCCGGTAACCGGTTGCGGGGAGAATTTGGCTCCGTGACCACCATGCTGGAGCCGCTCCGCAGGATCGCGGCGTACGCAGTCTGCACTGACTCAGTCGGTCGGGTGTTGCTGGTCCGCGCATCGGAGCGCTCCGGCACCCCCGGCACGTGGTCGCTGCCCGGAGGCGCGGTCGACCACGGCGAGGATCCGCACCACACCGTCGTCCGGGAGACGGCCGCCGAGACCGGGCTCTCGGTCAGCGTCGCCGGCCTGAAGGACGTCCTGGCCGACATGCGGGCGCTGCCCGAGCGGGGCATCACCATCCACACCGACCGGCTCCTCTACCACGTGTCGGTCCGTGGCGGGACGCTCACCGACCGGGTCGACCGGCCCACCGACCTGGCCCGCTGGTTCACCCTCGACGAGGCCCGCGAGCTGCCGCTGCGCTCGTTCACCGCCCGCGCCCTGGGCCTGCCGGCCTCCTCGGCGGACGTCGTGCCCGACGAGCCGCCCGAGTTCCCCTCGTTCTACGCGGTGCCCGGGCCGGACGGCCTGCACCGGGCGCAGCGCTTCGCCGCGTACGCCGTGGTCACCGACCCGGACGGGCGGGTGCTGCTCACCCGCGTCTCCGACGGCTACCCGGGGGCCGGCTGCTGGCACCTGCCCGGCGGCGGCACCGACTACGGCGAGCAGCCGGGCGCGGCGCTGATCCGGGAGCTGGTGGAGGAGACCGGGCAGACCGGGCGTCTGGTCGAGCTGCTCGGGGTGGCGAGCCACCGTGACGCCGCCTCGCTGGGGCCGGAGGGGTACCCGATCGACTGGCACGGCGTCCGCGCCTTCTACCGGGTCGTGGTCGACCAGCCCGCCCCGCCGACCGTCGCCGACGTCGGCGGCTCCACCTGCGAGGCCCGCTGGTTCGCCCGCGAGGAACTCGGCGCCCTCCCGACCGACCGCCTCACGGAGGTGACGGCGGAGGCCGTCCAGGCCGCCCACCTGACCTGAGCTCCCACCCGCGGGCCCGCCGGGCACCGCACGCGCTGATCATGAAGTTATTGTCGGGACACACCGGTGTCGACGGCGATAACTTCATGATCGACGCAGTGCGGGGCGGGGGGAGCGGGTTCGTGGAGCAGCGGCGACGGGTGGCGGCGTACGGGGTCCTGCGGGATGCCGACGGGCGGGTGCTGCTCGCGCGGGGGTCGGCCGCGTGCCCGTACCCGGGCGTCTGGCAGCTGCCCGGCGGCGGGCTGACGCACGCCGAGCACCCCGCCGACGCGGTCGTGCGTGAGTTCGCCGAGGAGACCGGGCTGGTCGTGGCGGTGGCGGGGATCCGGGCGGCCGTCGCGGACGTGGCCACCTTCGCCGACGCCGGGATCACCGTGCACACCGACCGGCTGGTGTTCGACGTGACGGCGCAGGGTGGCGCGCTCCGGCCGGAGCCGGCCGGCGGCAGCGACGAGCTGGGCTGGTTCACGCCCGCCGAGGCGGCGACCGTCCCGCTGATGCCCTTCACCGCCGAGCTGCTCGGGCTGGCCGTCACACCCCTGCCGCCGGGGCTCCCCACGACGCTGCCGGCCGCCCAGGCCGCCCCGCTTCCGGCCGGCCGGCGGCAGCGCTTCGGGGCGTACGGGCTGGTCACCGACCCGCGCGGGCGGGTGCTGCTGACCCGGATCGCGGACGGCTACCCGGGCGCCGGCCGCTGGCACCTGCCCGGCGGCGGGACCGACCACGGCGAGGCGCCGGAGCCCGCGCTGCTGCGCGAGCTCGTGGAGGAGTCCGGCCAGCTCGGGCGCGTCGTCGGGCTGATCGACGTGGACAACCTGCACAACCCGGCCGCGCTCGGGCCGGAGGGGTACCCGCTCGACTGGCACGGCGTCCGGGTGATCTACCGGGTGGCGGTCGACGAGCCGACCGAGCCGCGGGTCACCGAGCTGGCCGGGGGGTCGACCGAGCAGGCGGCGTGGTTCGACGTCGGGCAACTCGCGGGCCTCCCGCTCACCGACATCGCCACCCGCGCACTCACGGAGCGTGTTGGCTGAACCGTCCGCCGCGCGCAGCCGCAGGTGGCGACAGGGAGCGGGGCCGGTGACGACAAATCGTACACATCGGTCAGCGGGGATGCCCGAACCCGCTCGTCGCGACGACCTCGCCCAGGTCCGGTACATTCAAGTGTGGGAGTTGGCGGTGAAACGGGCGATGCGGCCCGGGATGGGAATATGAGAGCGGTTCGCGCGGTTTAAGGGAGATATAAGTACCGCCGGCAGCTATCGCCAATCCCCGTTCCCCTATGCGATGGTGTACTCCGCAAAACGGCTGCCGGGCCAGGAAGGTCCGGCACGAGACAGCCGGGCACCCGCCGCCCAGGCGGTAAGCCGATCCGGTGATGGAGGAAACGTGCCGAGAGCCCCATGGCGCCGGCGTCGTACGACTGACAGTCCGCGCCCCGCAGGGCGTCGATGGGCGGGCCGGCTGCGCCGCAGCAGCACGTTCGCCCGCCAGGTGCTGCTGGTCCGGGTGGGCCGCCGTGACGGCGACCTCCGCGCCCGCACCGACGTGGCGCTCGCCGAGCGCCGGTACGCGGAGCCCCGGTACGGCCGGTACGACGCCGAGATCGAGGCGGTCGTCCCGGTCAGCCCAGCCCTCGCTCCCGCGTCGCCGGTCGACGACCCGACGGCGATGTCGATCCCGCTGCTCCCCGGCGAGCGGACCGCCGCCCGCCGGATGAAGTTCGCGGTGGTCAACGCGTGCACCCTGGCCAGCCTCATGCTGGGCATGCTGGCGATCTTCCTCGCCATGCAGGGTGAGGTGCGGGTGGCGGCCCTCTGCCTGATCGCCTGCGTCGCCTTCGACGGTCTCGACGGCGCCCTGGCCCGCAAGCTCGGCGTGGCCAGCCCGTTCGGCGCACAGATGGACTCGCTGGCCGACATGTGCTCGTTCGGCCTCGCCGCCCCGGTGGTGGTCTACGCCTCCCTGGCCGGCTCGGTGCCGCCGGCCGCCGCGGCGGTGGCGTGCGCCCTCGTCGCGGCCTGCGCCGCGATCCGGCTCGCCCGGTTCAACGTCTCGCCGAAGGACGGCCGCTTCTTCTGCGGCGTGCCGACCACCATGGCCGCCGCCGTGCTCGCGCTGACGGTCGCCATCGGCCTGCCGGTGTCGGGGCTGGTGCTGGTCGGCGGGGTGGCGCTGCTCGCCTTCGCCATGGTCTCCAGCTTCCCGTACGCGAAGCTCGCCCGCCTGGTGAAGCTGCCGGCGTGGGTGTGGCTGGCCCCGGTCCTCGGCGCGCTGATCGACGTCCGGCTCACGTTCGCCGTCATCGTCGCGGGCTACCTGCTCAGCGGCCCGGTGCTCTGGCTGCGCCAGCGCCGCGCCGTCTGATCCCTCTGACGACGAAAGGGGCGCCGCGGAAGATCCGCGGCGCCCCTTTCGCGTGTCGTGCTCAGCTCCAGCGGGCGATGACGGTCGATCCGCCGACCACCTTGTCGCCCGGCCCGACCAGCGGCTCCGCCGCCTCGGCCGGCAGGTAGACGTCGGTGCGTGAGCCGAACCGGATCAGCCCGAAGCGCTCGCCCTTCGCCAGCAGCGCACCGATCGGCGCCCGCTGCACGATCCGCCGGGCGATCAGCCCGGTGCGCTGCGCCACCACCACCGTGCCGTGCGCGGTCTCCAGCACCGTGTACGCGGCGACGTTGTGCTCGGCCTCCGGCTTCATCGCGTTGACGAAGCCGCCGTCGGCCACGAAGTAGTCGACCACCTTGCCCGCCACCGGGGAGCGGTTGACGTGCACGTCGAGCACCGACAGGAAGACCGCGATGCGCAGCCACTCGCCCTCGCCGAACCGCTCGTCGTGCAGCCGCTGCACGGAGAGCACCTGCCCGTCGGCTGCGGCGACCACGGCCGACGGGTCCTCCGGCACGTCCCGCTCCGGGTCGCGGAAGAAGGCGGCCACCGGTGCCGCGGCCAGCGCGGGCAGCAGCCACAGCTTGGACTTCGGCCGGGTCAGCCGGGCCAGCCCCGCCAGGCCGAGCGCGATGCCCGCGGCGGCCACGCCGTTGGAGTCGATGTGCATGGTGCGGGTCAGCGGCACGCTGGACGGCCGGTACGCCGGAGCCAGCCGCGCGGCCGCGGCGGCGTCCACCGGGGTGAACCGGAGCCGGTGCACCCGCAGCGGCGGGTTGTTGCGCAGCACCAGGTCACTGCCGACGCCGTACAGCGCCCCCTGGCGGTCCAACTCGTCGGCGGCGCCGGCGCTGCGACCCGGGGCGACCGGTGCGGCGACGCTGAGCACCGCCCCGTCGGCCAGGTACTTGCCCAGGCCCTCGATGGCGGCGCGGGTCTCCTCGGCGGTGCCGGTGAACGGCTCACCGACGATGGCGACCGCCGCGACCTCGGCCTCGGCCAGCGTGTCGACGACGCGGACCCGGTCGGCGACCCAGCGGCCCTGCGCGGAGACGTGCTCGCGCAGCAGCGTGGCGCTCATCGAGGCGGCCGGCACCACGGTGAGCGTGTCACCGGGCAGCAGCGCCTCGATCGCCGCGGCGAGCACCGGGGACTCCGGGCTGGCACCGACCAGGAGGGCGGCCTTCGGGTCGTTGATCCGGGCGAACTCGGCAACGAGGGTACGGGCGGCACGCTCGCCGATGCGGACCGGACCGGACCGGCCGGAGGGGCGCACGGCGGGGGACTGGGTCATGTCGGGCGGGCTCCTGACGGGGTCGGGACGACGGTTGAGGCGGAATTCCGGCACGGCTGGCGCCGGCTCGGCCGCGTGCGGGCCGGCGCGGGCGTGAGGCGGCCGGCCGGGACGGTCTCCACCGGCCAGCATATGCGCCGCCGTACGGGCGACGCACCGCCGCGGTCAGCGACGGTCGCCTCCGACCGGCGGGGCCGGCGGCCAGTCCTCGGGAACGTCCGCCGACCGGTCCTCGACGGCCTCGTCACGGCGATCGGTGACCGCCTCGGTCGGCCACTCGTCGGCCTCCTCCCGACCGGCGTTCCCGGTCGCCGGGGCACCCGACAGGGGCGCCGACACGTCCCGGTCGTGCTGGTCGGGCACCGGCCATCCGTTCGTGTCGTCCGCCCTGCCGGTCTCCCAGGCCGCCACCTCGGGATCCGGATGCCCGGAGGTCGGGCCGACCGTCCCGTCCGTCGCGGCGGTCCTGTCGGCGGCGCCCGGGCGGGGCGAGCGCGCCGCGCGCAGCGCACCCACCAGACCGAGTACGCCGACCAGCAGCAGCGCGCCGGCCAGGAACCAGCCGACCGGCGGCAGGACGAACCCGAGCAGCCGGGCGATCAGCCACCAGGCGGCGAGGCCGACGAAGAGCAGCCCGAACGCCAGGGACACGAGGTCCGTGCGATGCGCCCTCACCGGGTCACCTCCAGCTTGCCAGCGTTGACGTGGATGTAGAGGTGCAGCTTCCCGCCGCCGGGGCCGTTCGCACCCAGGTCGGTGGTCTCGCGCAGCGGCCCGTCGACACCGCCGGCGCGCTCGTCGAGCGTCCCCGACCGGCGGCCGAAGACGACCACGTCACCGGCGTTGACGTCGGCCAGGACGGTCACGTCGACGTCCGGCGGCACCACCACGGTCGCCTCGCCGAAGTTGACCGCGACGACGATCTCGGTGTCCTTCCCGTTGAAGTCCACCGCGCGCAGGTCGAGCACCGAGTCGCCGAAGCTGTTCTCGTACCGGGTCGCGAGCTCGGCGTGGCTGGCCGGGGCCCAGGTCACCGCGCCGTCCACACCCCGGATGTGGTCGTACGACTCGGCGACGGTCGCCACCGTCAGCGCGGCGGCGGTCACCAGACCGAGCGCGATCAGCCACCGGGCCCGGCCGAACCAGGTGCCGACGAGCAGGCCGAGACCGATGGTCGCCAGGGCCGCCGCGAAGTACGCCGAGGCGCCGACCGGGAAGACGTCCAGCAGGTCGAGGACGGTCACCACGCCGAGCGTCAGGAAGATCAGCGAGAAGGTCACCGCACCGAGTGCGGACCGCTCCCGTGGCCGCTTCGGCGGCCGGGGCGCCGGTGCGGGCGGTGCCGCCGGCCGGCCGGCGTACGGGCCGTGCGGGGCGAACGGCGGCCGGTACCCGCCCGGGGGCCGGGGTGCGGTCGGCGGCCCGGACGGCGCCGGGGGCCAGGCCGGCGCAGCCGGCGTACCGGTGACCGGAGCCCCCCACGCCGGCGGGGCCACGCCCGCGGGTGCCGCTGTCGGCAGTTCGGCCGTCGGCTCGGCGGTCCCGGACGCGGCCACCGGGAGCGGCACGGTCGTCGTCCCGGCCGGCTCCGCCGGCGCGGCGGGTGGAACGGCGCCGGCCGCCAGGGTCGCGTCCGCCGGCGCCGGGTACCCGACCGGGGCCGGGTAGGCGACCGGCGGCACCGGGCCGGGCGGCGCGGGAACGGCACCGGGCGGCGCGGCGCCGACCGGCGGGCCACCGGGGCGCTCCCGGTTGAGCAGCAGCGCCCCGCAGACCAGGATGGCCGCGCCGAGCAGCACGGCCCGGAACGCGTCGGTGACGATGAAGGCGAAGCTGACCGCCACCAGGATGCTGAGGACGATCACGGTGACCGGGGACATGCTGGACCGCCCGCGTCCCAGCATCGACTCGACCGGCGAGGCGCTGTCGCCCTCGCCCGGGATGATCAGCCAGGCCGAGACGTACACCAGGATGCCGATGCCGCCGAAGAAGCCGAGCACCGCCAGCAGCACCCGCCAGAGCACCGGGTCGGTGTTGGTCGCCCGGCCGATGGCCGCGCACACGCCGGCCAGGTAGCGGCCGTCGTGCGGGCGGACCAGCCCGTACCGTGAGGTGAAGCTGGTGCCCCCACCCGGCGGCGGGGTGGCGCCCGCCGTGGGCGGTGCGCCGGTCGGGTCCCCTGGCGGGGGCGGCGGCCCGCCGGCCGGCGGGGACGCCGCGGGTGGCGGCGTCGCCCCGGGCGTCGGGGGCTGGGCGGCTTCCTCGGTCATGTCCTCGATCCTGCTCCCCGCGTCGCGTCGGCGACCTCAGGAGGAGACCCTGACGCCACCCTGAGATCCGGGAGGCCCGGATGTCCGGGGCGTCCCCGTGGCCGGGCGGCGGCGTGCCGTGTGACGATCGAACCGGCGCCGGCAGCGGACGGTCGCCCACACCGTACCCGTCGTGACCAGGGAGCCCTCGATCAGCACCGTGACGCAGCCCCCTCGCCTCTACCGCGCCCCCGAGCACCGGATGGCCGCCGGGGTGGCCGCGGGCATCGCCGAGCACCTCGGCATCTCGGTGCTCCGCGTCCGGGTCGCCTTCATGGTGCTGCTCGGGCTGAGCGGCCTCGGTCTGCTCCTCTACGCCGCCTTCTGGGCGGTGGTGCCGCTGCGCCCGGGCGACACCGCCGTACCCCCGCGCCGCGACGTCGCGCAACTGCTGCCGTTCGTGGCGATCGGGCTCGTGGTGTTGCTGCTCCAGATGGTGCTCTTCGACTCCGTGGGCGCGGCCGGCACCGCCGGCTGGCTGGTGGCGATCATCGCGGTCGGCGCGGGGGTGATCTGGCACCAGTCCGCCCCGGAGCGGCGGCGGCAGTGGGGCGAGGCGATGCCGGTGCCCTGGCTGAGCGCCGTGGTCGAGGAGAGCGACCGGCGGGCGTTCGTGCTGCGGTTCATCGGCGGCGGCGTGCTGGTCGCGGTGGGCATCATCGGCGTCGCCGCCGTCTACTCCCCGGCGCAGAACTTCGACGCGGTGCTCAACGGCGTGATCTTCGCGCTGGTCGGGCTCGCCGGCGTCGGGGTGGTCGCCGCGCCGGTGCTCTGGCGGACGTGGAACCAGCTCCGCTCGGAGCGCGAGGGGCGCATCCGCGAACAGGAGCGGGCCGAGCTTGCCGCGATGGTGCACGACCAGGTGCTGCACACCCTCGCGCTGATCCAGCGCAACGCCGGTGACGTGAAAACGGTGCAACGGCTCGCCCGGGGTCAGGAGCGCTCGCTACGCAACTGGCTCTACAAGCCGACCGGCTCCCCGACGGAGCGTTTCGCGGCGGCCCTCGAGCAGGCGGCGGCCGAGGTGGAGGACACCTTCGCGATCACCGTGGAGACGGTGGTCGTCGGTGACCGGGAGACCGACGAACGGGTGGGCGCGCTGGTGGCCGCCGCGCGGGAGGCCCTGGTCAACGCCGCCCGGCACGCCGGCGTGCAGACCGTCTCGCTGTACGCCGAGGTCGAGCCGGAACAGGTCAGCGTCTTCGTCCGGGACCGGGGGAAGGGCTTCGACCCGGATACGGTGGAGGACCACCGGCACGGCGTCCGGGGCTCGATCATCGGGCGGATGAAGCGGCACGGCGGCCGGGCGGAGATCCGGTCCGAGCCGGGGGAGGGGACCGAGGTCCGGTTGATCCTGCCGATCTCCCGGGACTCGTCCACGGCGGAAAGGGACAGGTGATGGTGGACCAGACGACGGGCCCGGTCGAGGAGACGGAGGCCGCCCCGGAGCGGCTGCGGGTCTTCCTCGTCGACGACCACGCGATGTTCCGGGCCGGGGTACGCGCCGAGCTGGGCGCGCACGTCGAGGTGGTGGGTGAGGCGAGCACGGTGGCCGAGGCGGTCAGCCGGATCGCCGCCACCGAGCCCGACGTCGTGCTGCTCGACGTGCACATGCCCGACGGCGGCGGCCGGGCGGTGCTGGAGGCCATGCGGCGTACGCACCCGCAGGTGCGGTTCCTGGCGCTGAGCGTGTCGGACGCCGCCGAGGACGTGATCGGGCTGATCCGCGCCGGCGCCCGCGGCTACGTCACCAAGACCATCTCACCCGACGAGCTGGCGGCGGCGATCCGCCGGGTCGCCGACGGGGACGCCGTGTTCAGCCCCCGGCTGGCCGGGTTCGTGCTGGACGCGTTCGCGGCCCGGCCCGACGCGCCCGTGTCCGACCCCGAACTGGACCAGCTCACCAACCGCGAGCGCGAGGTGCTGCGCCTGCTCGCCCGGGGGTACGCGTACAAGGAGATCGCCAAGGAGCTGTACATTTCGATAAAGACGGTCGAGACGCACGTGTCGAACGTGCTGCGCAAGCTCCAGATGTCCAACCGCTACGAGCTGTCCCGCTGGGCGGCCGACCGCCGCCTCGTCTGATCGTGCCGGGTGCCCGGCCCGGCCGCCGCTCACTCCGTCCGGAGGACGGTGAACGCCTCGGCCAGGCGGCCCGGAGGCAGGCCGGCGTCGGCCGCGATGGCGGCGAGCTGGTCGCGTACCCAGGTGTCCACGTCGAGGTGGGCGGTCTGCGACCGGTGGGCGCGCATCGCGGCGACCTTGCGGTGGTAACTGTCCGTGACGTCGACGGTGTGATCGGGTGCCGGTCCGCCCGCGTACCAGACCTCCCGCACGACCCACGGCTCCAGGCCGGCGGCGAGCAGGTCGGGGTACGCGAACGGGTTGCGCGCGTCCGGGTAGACGGCGCAGGTGGCCGCCTCGCCGACCGCCTGGTGGTCGGGGTGGCCCGGCCCGGCGATGTGTTCCCACCGGCGCAGCGGCGAGCTGGTCAGCACCCGGTCCGGGCGGAACCGGCGGATGGCCGCGGTGAGGTCCCGGCGTAGCTGCGGTGTCGGCGCGAGCGTGCCGTCGGCGTACCCGGTCAGGACGTCGACCTGCCGGACGCCGACGGCGGCGGCCGCCGCGCGTTGCTCCTCCGCGCGCTGCCGCACCAGCTCCGGCCGCGGCGTCCCGTCGTAGCCCCCGGCGTCACCTTGAGTGACCAGAAGGTAGGCGACCTCGATCCCGTTGTCCGTCCAGGTGGCCACGGTGCCCGCACAGCCGAAGTCGACATCGTCCGGATGGGCGAAGATGGCGAGGGCCCGGCGCACGTCGGCCAGGGGCGTGGCGGAGGGCGGAAAGGTCATCGTGGATCGACCCTACCCGTCGCGAATCGGCCCGGCGGCGGCGTTCTCGCAGCTCTTACCATGCCTGGCCGGGCGTGTCGACGTCACCTCCGGATCGGTGTCGGCGCCGTCCCGGCCGGGTATCGGGTTGATAACACGCCTTCCCGCCAGGACGCATCGGGTGTTACAGTGGCAGGCACCTCACAACCCCCTCGTGAGCCGAGCGCCCTGAGGAGGCACTCCCATGCGCGGGAAATTCCTGAAGGTGGCGGTCGCGGCGACCGCCACCGCCATGTTGGCCACTGCTTGCAGCGGTGGCGGCAATGACTCGGACGACGCCGCCGGGCAGGCCGGTGGCGAGCTCCGCGTCTACGCGGCGGAGCCGGCGTTCCTGCTCCCGTCCGCCGGTGACGACGAGCCGTCGATCTACGTGATCCGCCAGCTCTACCGCGGTCTGGTCAAGTACAACGCCGAGACCGGCGCCCCGGAGAACGACCTGGCCGAGTCGATCACCTCGGACGACCAGAAGACCTGGACGATCAAGATCAAGAGCGGCTACACCTTCGACAACGGTGAGCCGGTCAACGCCGACGCCTTCATCCGTTCGTGGAACTACGCTGCTTACGGGCCGAACGCCCAGAACAACAGCTACTTCATGAAGCGGATCGCCGGCATCAAGGACGTCTCGTCCGAGGACCCGGACGGCGAGGGCCCGAAGAAGGCTCCCGAGCCGAAGGCCAAGGAGCTGTCCGGCCTGAAGAAGGTCGACGACCAGACCTTCACCGTCGAGCTGTCGGAGCCGTTCTCCGGCTTCCCGACCACGGTCGGCTACTCGGGCTTCTTCCCGATGGCCCAGGCGTGCGTCGACGCTGCCGACAAGTGCAACGAGACCCCGATCGGCAACGGCCCCTACAAGATCGAGGGCAGCTGGCAGCACAACGTCGCCATCAACCTGGTCCGCAGCGACACCTGGAAGGGTGAGGCCGGCAAGCCGGACAAGATCACCTACCGGATCTTCGCGGACGTCGACGCCGGTTACGCCGCCTTCCAGGCCGGCGAGCTGGACGTGATGTACACCCTGCCGCCGGCCCGCTACAAGGAGGCCAAGGCCACCTACGGCGACCGCCTGTACGAGCAGCCGGGTGACAACTTCACCTACGTCGGCATGCCGATCTACATGCCGGAGTTCAAGGACAAGCGGGTCCGCCAGGCGCTCTCGCTGGCGATCGACCGGCAGTCCATCATCGACGCCGTCTTCGACGGCCGGTTCACCCCGGCCACGGGCTACATCGCGCCGTCCTTCCAGGGCGCCCGCGAGAACGTCTGCACCTACTGCAAGAAGGACGTCGAGAAGGCCAAGCAGCTCCTGCAGGAGGCTGGCGGCTGGCCGGCCGGCAAGAAGCTGCAGCTGTGGGCGAACGCCGGTGCCGGTCACGACAAGTGGCTGCAGGCCGTCGGCGACCAGATCAAGGCCGCGCTGGGCATCGACTACGAGCTGAAGGTCAACCTGCAGTTCGCCGAGTACCTGGAGACCGCGGACAGCAAGAAGTTCACCGGTCCGTTCCGCCTCGGCTGGGGCCCGGACTACCCGTACCTCGAGACCTACCTGGGTCCGCTGTACAGCACGGGTGCCGACAGCAACAACTCCACCTTCAGCAACCCCGAGTTCGACTCGCTGCTGCAGCAGGGTGGTTCGGCCAAGTCCATCGACGAGGCGATCCCCTTCTACCAGAAGGCGGAGGACATCCTGGTCGAGGAGCTGCCGGTCATCCCGATGTGGTGGGGCAAGGTCGGCGCGGTCTACGGTGAGAACGTGGACAAGTTCGTCTGGAACGCTGTCTCGGACGCCGACTACGGTGCGACCTCGCTGAAGCAGAACTGAGCTTCAGTTCCCTGATCCAGCCGTAACACGACGTGGCGGCAACGATCACCCCACCAGGGCGATCGTTGCCGCCACGTCAGCGCCGAGAGGAGACCCCGACATGGGGCGCTACGTCATACGACGGTTGCTCCAGTTCATCCCCACCGTGCTGGGCACCATGTTCCTGCTCCACTACATGACCTCGCTGGCTATCCAGTTCAGCGGGAACCCGGTCCGCGCCCTCTTCGGCGACCGGACCCCGCCGCCGGCTCTGCTCGAGGCGGTCACCGAGCGGCTCGGCTACGCCGACCCCTGCCTGGACCAGCGGGGCAACCCCTGCTTCGGGCTGTTCTTCGACCGGGTGGCCGACGTCTTCCTCCGCTTCGACTTCGGCATCAACCTGCGCCAGCGTGAGGTCACCGAACTGGTGGCCGACGCCATCCCGTTCACGCTGAAGCTGCTGGTGATCGCGATGGTCTTCGAGGCGGTCGTCGGTATCGCCGCGGGTGTGTGGGCCGGTCTGCGGGGCGGCAGCTTCGCCGACAACCTGGTCAAGATCAGCACGGTCTTCGTGATCTCGGTGCCGATCTTCGTGCTCGGCGTCGTGGTGCGGGAGTTCGTCGGGGTCAAGTTCGGCAACGTCCTGCGGGACCAGGCCTGGATCCCCGAGGTCATCTCGAACGGCATGTTCAGCCCGGGCTTCAAGCCCGACTACCCCTTCGCCAGCCTGATCATCCCCGGCATGGTGCTGGGTGCGGTGTCCCTGGCCACCACGGCGCGGCTCACCCGGACCAGCATCATGGAGAACATCCGGGCCGACTACGTCCGCACCGCGCGGGCCAAGGGCCTGGCCAACAAGCGGGTCATCGGCGTGCACACGCTGCGCAACTCGCTGATCCCGGTCATCACCTTCCTCGGCGTCGACATCGGTGCCGCCATGGCCGGCGCGGTGGTCACCGAGACCATCTTCAACGTGCCCGGCATCGGCCGGCTGGTGACCCTCTCCGCACGGACCGGCGAGTCCTCCGTCGTCATCGGCGTGGTGACGATGCTCGTCCTGGTCGTGCTGGTCGCCAACCTGCTGGTCGACATCCTGTACGCCGTCCTCGACCCGAGGATCCGCTATGAGTGACGGCACCATGGTCAGCGTGCGGCGGCCGGCGACCCCGACCGTCCCTGGCAGGGCGAAGCGAAACGAGGTGTGGACATGAGCGACCTGACGAGCGCGGGCACCGCCATCGGCGGCGCACCGGTGGGCGCCGAGGGCCCGGTGCCGGATGCGCCGGCCACCGGCGGCAAGGAGCGCAGCGCGAGCCTGTGGGCGGACGCCCGACGGCAGCTGGTCCGCGACCCGGTCTTCATGCTCGCCTTCGTCTACGTCCTCGTCGTCGGTTCCATGGCGGCGTTCCCGACGCTGTGGACCAGCCAGGACCCGCGCAACTGCAGCACCGACCGGTCGCGCCTCGCCCCGAGCGGGGACCACCCGTTCGGCTTCAACATCCTGGGCTGCGACTACTACTCGCACGCCATCTACGGGGCTCGCCCGTCGATCGTGATCGCGATCATGGCCACCGGCGCGATCGTGGTCGTCGGCGGCGCGCTCGGCCTGCTCGCCGGCTACTACGGCGGCTGGGTCGACACGATCATCTCCCGGCTGATGGACATCTTCTTCTCGTTGCCGTTCCTGCTCGGCGCGATCGTGTTCCTCACCGTGATCAAGCGGCAGAACATCCTGACCATCGCCCTGGTGCTGTTCCTGCTGAGCTGGCCGACGATCGCGCGGATCATCCGGGGTAGCGTCATCTCCTCGAAGGACCTGGACTACGTGCACGCGGCCAAGGCGGTGGGCGCCAGCAACGGCCGGATCATGTGGCGGCACATCCTGCCGAACGCGATCGCCCCGATGCTCGTGTACGCGACCATCGTGCTCGGCGCGTTCGTCGCCGCGGAGGCCACGCTGACCTTCCTCGGTGTCGGCCTCCAGCCGCCGGAGGAGTCGTGGGGCATCATGATCTCCGACCACCAGGTCTACTTCCTGGAGGACCCGTGGCTGCTGCTCTTCCCCTGTGGTCTGCTGGTCGGCACGGTGCTGTCCTTCATCCTCATGGGTGACGCCCTGCGTGACGCCCTCGACCCGAAGTTCCGGTGAGTCCCATGAGCACTGATGTGAACGTCAAGCTGGACGCCCTGCCCGGCCTCGACCCGAACGCCATGCCGCTCCAGGTCAAGGACCTGCACGTCGAGTTCCGCACCCGCAACGGCATCGCCCACGCGGTCAACGGCGTGAGCTTCGACCTGCGGCCGGGCGAGACCCGGGCCATCCTCGGCGAGTCCGGCTGCGGCAAGAGCGTCACCGCCCAGGCGATCATGGGCATCCTGGACAGCCCGCCCGGCTTCATCACCGGTGGCGAGATCCTGTACCGCGGTGTGGACCTGCTCAAGCTGCCCGAGGCGCAGCGGCGCAAGGTCCGGGCCAACCGGATCGCCATGATCTTCCAGGACGCCCTGTCCGCGCTGAACCCGGTCTTCACCGTCGGGTTCCAGCTCGGTGAGCTGTTCCGCAAGCACCGCGGCATGTCCCGCAAGGACGGCAAGGCGCGCGCGGTCGAGCTGCTCGACCTGGTGAAGATCCCGGCGGCGAAGCAGCGGGTGAACGACTACCCGCACCAGTTCTCCGGTGGCATGCGCCAGCGCGTCATGATCGCCATGGCGCTCGCGCTCGACCCCGAGGTGCTGATCGCCGACGAGCCGACCACCGCCCTCGACGTGACCGTGCAGGCGCAGATCATGTCGCTGCTCGCCGAGCTCCAGCGCGAGCGGAACATGAGCCTGGTGCTGATCACGCACGACATGGGCGTGGTGGCCGACGTGGCCGACCGGATCTCCGTGATGTACGCCGGTCGGGTCATCGAGGAGGCGCCGGTCGACGACATCTACGCGAGCCCGGCCCACCCGTACACCAAGGGCCTGCTCGAGTCGATCCCGCGGCTGGACCTCAAGGGCCAGGAGCTCTCCGCCATCAAGGGGCTGCCGCCGGCGCTGACGAACATCCCCAAGGGATGCGCGTTCAACCCGCGGTGCCGCTACGCGCAGGACGTCTGCCGTCAGGACCCGGCGCCGCCGCTGTACCAGGTGTCGCCGGTCCGGACCGCCGCCTGCCACTTCTGGAAGGAGGTCAAGGGCGATGTCTGACATCGTGCTGGAGACCCGCGACCTGGTGAAGCACTTCCCGCTGACCCGGGGTGTCGTCTTCAAGAAGCAGATCGGCGCGGTCCGCGCGGTCGACGGGATCAACCTGCAGCTGCGCCGGGGCGAGACCCTCGGCGTCGTGGGCGAGTCCGGCTGCGGCAAGTCGACGCTGGCCCGGATGCTGGTGGGCCTGGAGACCCCGACCTCCGGTGACCTGTTCGTCCAAGGCAAGAACATGTCGAAGGTGGGCGCCGCCGAGCGGCGTCGTGGCCGGCGCAACATCCAGCTCGTCATGCAGGACCCGTACACGTCGCTCAACCCGCGGATGACCGTCGGCGACATCGTCGGTGAGCCCTTCGAGGTGCACCCCGACGTGCTGCCGAAGTCGAAGCGGCGGGCGCGGGTGCAGGAGCTGCTGGAGCTGGTCGGCCTCAACCCCGACCACATCAACCGGTACCCGCACCAGTTCTCCGGCGGCCAGCGCCAGCGCATCGGCATCGCCCGGGCGCTCGCGCTCAACCCGGAGATCATCCTCTGCGACGAGCCGGTCTCCGCCTTGGACGTGTCGATCCAGGCGCAGGTGATCAACCTGCTGGAGAAGCTCCAGAACGAGCTGGGTCTGTCGTACATCTTCATCGCCCGCGACCTGTCCGTGGTCCGGCACATCGCCGACCGGGTCGCGGTGATGTACCTCGGCAAGGTCGTCGAGATCGGCACCGAGGACCAGATCTACGAGAACCCCACCCACCCGTACACCCAGGCGCTGCTCTCGGCGGTGCCGGTGCCGGACCCGAAGCTGCGCGGCCTGCGGGACCAGATCGTCCTCACCGGCGACGTCCCGTCGCCGGCGAACCCGCCGTCGGGCTGCCGGTTCCGGACCCGTTGCTGGAAGGCCCAGGACATCTGCGCCCAGCAGGAACCGGCCCTGGCGGTGCGGGAGAAGTCGGCGCACCCGAGCGCCTGCCACTTCGCCGAGGTCCGCGACGTGGTGCACGCGGTCGAGTAGCCCTGCAGACGCCGTCGCCCGACCACCCTGACCGGGCCGGCGGTGAAGGTAGTGCCTCCTCAGTGATCCGGGGCGTCGGCCGCACCACGGCCGGCGCCCCGGTCCTCGTCTCCCCCCCTCGACGAGAGAGGCTCAGAGCGGGCCGCGGCCGGCCCGGAGCAGCAGCAGGGCGAACTGGGTGCCGTCCGCGCCGAGCGCCGACCGGAACCGCTCCAGGATCTCCTGCTCGCGGGAGAGCACCAGGCGGGTGCCGCCGGAGGCCATCCGGGTGGCGCCGACCTGCTGGGAGAGCTGGGCCCGCTCCTGCCAGAGCTCGATCAGCGCCTGGTCGATCTCGTCGATGCGCTGGCGGATCTCCGCGATCCGGGCCGCCGCCATCGGCTCCTGGGTGCCGGTGCGGGGATCGACGGATCCGCCGGCCCCGCCCGCTTCGGCCCGGCTCCCGTTCTGCTCCGCCACGTCTGTCATCATCGCCGTACCCTCCGGATGTCGGGCCCGGTGCCCGGATCCCGGGACGGAAAAGCCCCGGGCTCTCGGAGCCCGGGGCTTTCGTAGGTCTGGTTGATCAGGCGCGACCTACGGCTGCCGGACTCCCGGAGCCGTAGTAAAAGTAGAAGCGCTGACCGAACACGCCGTCGAGTATGCCGTGGGCGCTGCGGCCGGCGCAAGGAAAGCTGTCAACAAGGGGCCCTTCCACGACCGGATGCGTGGCGAAGGGGCCCTTCCTTACACCCCAGGCGTGCGTGGCGGGTTTCGTCGGGGCGGCGGCATAGACTCGCCGTGCGATGCATCCTCTCTTCGACATCCCCGTGTCCCCGCCCGCGCCCGCGCCTGCCCCGCCGCGCCGGTCCGCCGCTGTGCGCCTCGACCCGCAGCAGCTCCTCGACGGGCTGAACGGCCCCCAGCGGGACGCGGTCGCCCACGCCGGGTCGCCGCTGCTCATCGTGGCCGGCGCCGGCTCGGGCAAGACCCGGGTGCTGACCCACCGGATCGCGTACCTGCTGGCGGCGCGGGACGTGCACCCCGGCCAGATCATCGCGATCACCTTCACCAACAAGGCCGCCGGCGAGATGAAGGACCGGGTGGCCGCGCTGGTGGGCCCGCGCGCCCGGCTGATGTGGGTGTCGACGTTCCATTCCGCCTGCGTCCGCATCCTGCGGGCCGAGCACGAGCACGCCGGCCTCAAGTCCACGTTCTCGATCTACGACGCGGACGACTCCCGCCGGCTGATGCAGCTCGTCGCCCGCGAGCTGGATCTCGACCCGAAGCGCTACCCGGCACGCGGCCTGGCGGCCCAGGTGTCCAACCTGAAGAACGAGCTGGTCGACCCGGAGGCGTTCGCCGCCCGGGCCAAGGGCCCCAACGAGCGGGCGCTCGCCGAGGCGTACACGCTCTACCAGCGGCGGCTGCGGGAGGCGCACGCGCTCGACTTCGACGATCTGATCATGACGACGGTGCACCTGCTCCAGTCGCACCCGCACGTCGCGGAGACCTACCGCCGCCGGTTCCGGCACGTGCTGGTCGACGAGTACCAGGACACCAACCACGCCCAGTACGTGCTGATCAAGGAGCTGGTCTCCGGCACCGAGGGGCTCGACCCGGCCGAGCTGTGCGTGGTGGGCGACGCCGACCAGTCGATCTACGCGTTCCGGGGCGCGACGATCCGCAACATCCTGGAGTTCGAGCGCGACTTCAGCGACGCCCGGACGATCCTGCTGGAGCAGAACTACCGCTCCACCCAGACCATCCTCAACGCGGCCAACGCCGTGATCGACCGCAACACCTCCCGCAAGCCGAAGCGGTTGTGGAGCGACGCCGGGTCCGGTGACCCGATCGTGGGCTACGTCGCCGACACCGAGCACGCCGAGGCGGACTGGGTGGCCCGGGAGATCGACCGGCTCGTCGACGACGGGGGCACCCGCCCGGGGGACGTGGCGGTGTTCTACCGCACCAACGCCCAGTCCCGCGTCTTCGAGGAGGTGTTCATCCGCGTCGGCCTGCCGTACAAGGTGGTCGGCGGGGTGCGCTTCTACGAGCGCAAGGAGGTCCGCGACGCCCTGGCGTACCTGCGTGCGGTGGTCAACGACGACGACACGGTCAGCCTCCGCCGGATCCTGAACACGCCGCGCCGGGGCATCGGGGAGCGGGCCGAGGCGTGCGTCGAGGCGCTCTCCGGCCGGGACCGGATCTCCTTCGGCGCGGCCCTGCGCCGGGCCAAGGACGCGCCGGGCATCTCCACCCGGGCCGCCAACGGCATCGCCGAGTTCGTCGCGCTGCTCGACGGCGCCCGGGAGCTGGCCGAGACGGGGACGCCCGAGGAGGTGCTGGAGGCGCTGCTGACCCGCTCGGGCTACCTGACCGAGCTGGAGGAGAGCCTCGACCCGCAGGACGCCGGCCGGGTCGACAACCTCCAGGAGCTGGTCAGCGTCGCCCGGGAGTACACGGAGCGCGTCGAGGCGCTCGGCGCCGAGGGGGAGCGGGCCACGGTCGCCGGCTTCCTGGAGCAGGTCGCGCTGGTCGCCGACGCCGACCAGGTCCCCAGCGACGACCCCGAGCACCAGGGCGTGGTCACCCTCATGACGCTGCACACCGCCAAGGGCCTGGAGTTCCCGGTGGTGTTCCTGACCGGCCTGGAGGACGGCGTCTTCCCCCACCTGCGCGCGCTCGGCGACACGCGGGAGCTGGAGGAGGAGCGGCGCCTCGCGTACGTGGGCATCACCCGGGCCCGCCAGCGCCTCTACCTGTCCCGGGCGGTGACCCGCTCGGCGTGGGGGCAGCCGGCCTACAATCCGCCGTCCCGGTTCCTGGAGGAGCTTCCCACGGAGCTGGTGCGCTGGGAGCGCACCGAGGGCTCGTACACGTCGTGGGCCGGCGGTGGCGGGGGCGTGGGCGGCCGCGCGGACCGACCGGACCGCGGCCGTGGCGGCTTCACCGGGGGTACGCCGAAGGCGGCGCAGCTCGCGCGGCGCCTCGGCGTGGACGGCAGCCGGCTGGCCACGGCCAGCGAGCTGCCCCAGGCGCCCAAGGTGGCGGTCGGGGACCGGGTCAACCACCAGCGGTACGGGCTGGGCCGGGTGCTCGCCGTGGAGGGGCACGGTCCGGGGGCGCGGGCGCAGATCGACTTCGGCGACCAGACGATGTGGCTGGTCCTGCGGCACGCCCCGATCGACAAGCTCTGAGTCGGTCGGGGCCGGTCCGGGAGGCCGGGGCCGCAGGTACGAGGTCGCCCAGGCGGTCCCGCCACGAGCGCCCCGGGCCGGGCCGGCAACGCCGCGGGGCCCGGTCCGGCTGAGCGCCGGGCCGGGCCCCTCCTCGTGCCGTGGCCGTCAGCAGGCCACGTCGATGCCCCGGGCGCGCAGGAACGGCGCCGGGTCGATCTGGTTCCACATCTGGCCCTTGTGCACCTCGAAGTGCAGGTGCGGACCGGTGGAGTCGCCGGTGGAGCCCTCCAGGCCGATGGTCTCCCCGGCGCCGACCGTGTCGCCGACGTTCACCTTCGCGGTGCTGAGGTGGGCGTAGTGGGTGAGGTAGCCGTTGCCGTGGTTGACCACGACGGAGATGCCGTAGCCGTCGCCGGCGTCGCCGGCCTTCTCCACGGTGCCGCGGTACACGGCGCGGACCGGCGTGCCGGCCGGCATGGCGAAGTCGATGCCGGCGTGGAGGACTCCCCAGCGGGGGCCGTAGCAGGAGGTGATCTCCGCGCCCTTCATGGGGATCACCCACGTCGGCTTCGGCTTGGTGGTCCTCGTCGGCGTCGGCTTCGCCGTCACCTTCGGCTTGGCGGTGGCCTTCGGGGAGGGGCTGGTGGACGGGCCGGGGGTCGGGCTCGCCCGGGTGGGGCTGGCCGACTCGCGGGTGGAGCGGTCGGCCCGGGCGGCGGCGTCGGCGCGGGCCTGCGCGTCGATCGCGGCGGCGGCCGGCACGGTGGCGTCGTCGTTGCCGGTGGCGGCGACCGCGACGCCCCCGAGGCCGAGCCCGGCCACCGCGGCCGCCGTGGTCACCAGCACGCGGGTACGGGTGCTGGCCCGCCTGCGATGCCGGGCGGGGGCGATGTTCTCGGTCGGGTTGAAGCTGTCGTCCTGCACTACGGACCTTCACTGATCGAGGGACACGTGACCTCGAAATACTGGTGTCGGTCCAGATCAGGCCGGGTAAGGGGATCGGGGGAGTTGCGGTCGGGTCCGATGTAGTCGGCGACCCTATGTCCGTCGACGTCCGGAATGCCGGCAAAAGTGATCATGGCCGGCCGTGCCCTTGGTCACATCACGCCACGTGACCGGAGACACTTTCAGGTCGGGACGCCCAAGGAAAAACCGCCCGGATCGAGCGATCCGGGCGGTCATCGGGCGTGACGCAGCGTCAGGACGCGGCCACCTCGTTGTAGATTGCCTCCACCTGGAGCTTGATGTCCACTCCGCGCTCCTTGAGCCAGGGCACCGGGTCGAGCGGCTCGCCCTTGACATGGATCTCCAGATGCAGGTGGGAGCCGTAGGAGTGGCCGGTGTTGCCGACCAGGCCGAGCTGGTCGCCCGCCTTGACCTGCTGGCCCTCCTTGACCGTCACCGCGGAGGAGTGGCCGTAGATGGCCTCGCTGCCGTCGGCGTGGCGGACGATCACCGTGTAGCCGTACCCGCCGAACCAGCCGGCCTTCTCGACCGTGCCGTCGTGGATGGCGACGTAGGGGGTGCCCTCGGGGGCGACCAGGTCGACGCCGGTGTGCAGCTTGCCCCAGCGCACCCCGTACGGGGAGTTGAAGTCGTAACCCTGGAGGGGGAGCAGCCAGACCTCGGGCTCGGCCTCGGCGCCGCCGCGGGTGGAGCGGTCGGCCCGGGCGGCGGCGTCGGCGCGGTCGGCGGCGTCCTGGCTCAGCGTGGACGCGGCCTTCAGCTCGTCGAGGACCGACGGGCTGACGCTCTTGGCGTCCGGCAGGGCGCCCGCGAGGAGCGCGACTCCGCCGGCACCGACGAAAGCGGTGGTGACGACTGCGGCGTAGCGGCTCCGCGGCGGGGTGGGTACGCGGCGGCGACCGCGATATCGATCGGGCTCAGACGACAGGCGCTGGCGCACGCACACCCTCCGTTGTCGGGGTACCGAAGCGGCCCGGGGCGTTCGTGAAGCTCTGCTGAACCTCCGCTGACCGCGTCGCCACCCGTCCATGGACCTGATGACAACCGTGGACACGTTAGCCAACCGCCACGCCCGTCACAAGCCGCATCGCCGAATTGGTGTTGCGATCTGTCCGATTGCGTCCCTGATTGTGGCACCTCGTGACCCGGTGAACGTGCCCCGATACCGACCGTTCGTCGCGCACCGTGACCGATCGGCGGAGTCGTCCCGCTTGACGACCGAGGCCCTGTCTGTCACTGCCCGGCCACGCACCGGTGTCCGTCGTCCGCCCGATGTGATGCGGCCCGGATTTCCGGGCCCGGCCCGGTCGGGTTACCGTTCGTTCAGGTAAAGCCGCGGAGCCGGTGAAAGGGATGCGCAGATGAGCTCTCGTGTTCGGGTCGTCGTCGCCAAGCCGGGCCTGGACGGCCACGACCGTGGCGCCAAGGTCGTCGCGCGTGCCCTTCGGGACGCCGGTATGGAGGTCATCTACACCGGGCTGCACCAGACCCCCGAGCAGATCGTCGAGACCGCGATCCAGGAGGACGCCGACGCCGTCGGGCTCTCCGTTCTCTCCGGGGCCCACATGACGCTCTTCCGTCGGGTGCTGGAGCTGCTCGGCGAGCGGGACGCGCGGGACATCGTCGTGTTCGGCGGCGGCATCATCCCGGACGCCGACATCCCGGAGCTGGAGAAGCTCGGAGTCGCCAAGATCTTCACGCCGGGGGCGACCACCCAGTCGATCGTGGAGTGGGTCCGGCAGAACGTGGCGCAGCCCGTCAGCTGAGGCGCATCGACTCCGCGCCGGGCCGGCGGAGACCGTCGGCCCGCGGCCGTACCCGGACAGGGGGAGGGGCCGGACGCACCCCTCACACGTCCGGCCCCTCTATGCACGATGCCCCGCCGCCACCCCTCGACCGACAGGGCATCGGCCGTCTCCCGTCGTCGCGCCGAACCAGCGCTCCGACACCTGACTCAACGACGCCCCTCCGGAGGGGTTACGCACCCCCGACAACATCGCCCAGAAGGCTGACGCGGGGGTGACCGGCGGGTTGCGGCGGGGCGGTTGTGCATTACCGCACACCGCGCACCCGCTCGGTTGCCAGCGGTGTCGACCTCGCTAGGCTGCGCCCAATGGCCTGCTTCAACTGATGACAGGCGTCAAACTGTTTTCCATATCGCTGGTGGCGGCGCGACGGCGCGCCGCGGAGACGGGACGGGACGCGCAATCGTGGACCTGTACGAGTACCAGGGGCGGGACCTGTTCGAGCGGCACGGGTTGCCCGTGCTCGCCGGCGGCGTCGCCACGACCCCGGAGGAGGCCCGCGCGATCGCCGAACGCCTCGGCGGTCGGGTGGTCGTCAAGGCGCAGGTGAAGGTCGGCGGCCGCGGCAAGGCCGGCGGTGTGAAGCTGGCCGAGGGCGCGGAGGAGACGGTGGCCCGGGCCACCGACATCCTCGGCATGGACATCAAGGGGCACACCGTCCACAAGGTCATGATCACCGTGACCGCGGACGTGGCCGAGGAGTACTACTTCTCCTACCTGCTGGACCGGGCGAACCGCACCTTCCTCTGCATCGCCAGCGTCGCCGGCGGCATGGACATCGAGCAGGTCGCCGCCGAGACCCCGGAGAAGGTCGTCAAGGCCCCGATCGACGCGAACACCGGCGTCGACGAGGCCACGGCGCGGGAGATCGTCACCGCGGCCGGGTTCCCGGCCGAGGTCGCCGACCAGGTCGTCGAGGTCGCCGTGGGCCTGTGGAAGGCCTTCGTCGCCGAGGACGCGACCCTCGTCGAGGTGAACCCGCTGGCCAAGACCGGCGAGGGCAAGCTGCTGCTGCTCGACGCCAAGGTGACCCTGGACGAGAACGCCGCCTTCCGGCACCCCGACCACGAGGCGCTGGTCGACCAGGCCGCGGTGGACCCGCTGGAGCAGGCCGCCAAGGAGAAGGACCTCAACTACGTCAAGCTCGACGGCGAGGTCGGCATCATCGGCAACGGCGCGGGTCTGGTCATGTCGACCCTCGACGTGGTCGCGTACGCCGGTGAGCGGCACGGCGGCGTCAAGCCGGCCAACTTCCTCGACATCGGCGGCGGCGCGAGCGCGGCCGTGATGGCGAACGGCCTGGAGATCGTGCTGTCCGACCCGTCGGTCAGGAGCGTCTTCGTCAACGTCTTCGGCGGCATCACCGCCTGCGACGAGGTCGCCAACGGCATCGTGCAGGCGCTGGCCCTGCTCGAGCAGCGTGGCGAGAAGGTCACCAAGCCGCTGGTCGTCCGCCTCGACGGCAACAACGCCGAGGCCGGTCGGGCGATCCTCGACGGCGCGAACAACCCGCTCGTGCAGCGGGTCGACACGATGGACGGCGCGGCCGAGCGGGCCGCCGAGCTGGCCGCTGCGGGGGTCTGACACATGGCGATCTGGCTGACCAAGGACTCGAAGGTCATCGTTCAGGGGATGACCGGTTCCGAGGGTTCCAAGCACACCCGGCGGATGCTGGCCGCGGGCACCAACGTCGTCGGTGGCGTGAACCCGCGCAAGGCGGGCACCACCGTCGACTTCGGCGGCACCGAGCTGCCGGTCTTCGCGAACGTCGCGGACGCCATGAAGGAGACCGGCGCCGACGTGACGGTCATCTTCGTGCCGCCGCAGTTCACCAAGGGCGCGGTGATCGAGGCGATCGACGCCGCCATCCCGCTGGCCGTGGTGATCACCGAGGGCGTGCCGGTGCACGACACCGCCGCCTTCTGGGCGTACAACGTGGCGCAGGGGGAGCGGACCCGCATCATCGGCCCGAACTGCCCCGGCATCGCCTCGCCGGGCGCCTCCAACGCCGGCATCATCCCGGCCGACATCACCGGCACCGGCCGGATCGGCCTGGTCAGCAAGAGCGGCACGCTGACCTACCAGATGATGTACGAGCTGCGCGACATCGGCTTCTCCACCTGCGTCGGCATCGGCGGTGACCCGATCATCGGCACCACCCACATCGACGCGCTGGCCGCGTTCGAGGCCGACCCGGAGACCGACGCGATCGTCATGATCGGTGAGATCGGTGGCGACGCCGAGGAGCGGGCCGCTGAGTTCATCAAGGCGAACGTGACCAAGCCGGTGGTCGGCTACATCGCCGGCTTCACCGCGCCGCCCGGCAAGACCATGGGTCACGCGGGCGCCATCATCTCCGGCTCGGCCGGCACGGCCGACGCCAAGAAGGCGGCGCTGGAGGCGGTCGGCGTCAAGGTCGGCAAGACCCCGACCGAGACCGCGAAGCTGATGCGGGAGATCATGTCCGCGGGCTGAGCCCTCGGTGATCGTCACGAAGGGGCCGACCGTTCACGGTCGGCCCCTTCGGTCGTCTCCGGATCCCGGCCTCGGCTCGACATGATCGGCAGGACAGGCCCTAGTCGTTGTAGAGCGGATAGTTGCCGCCGGCCCAGAGGATGCCGCTGCCGATGATGTTGATCACGCCGAAGGCTATGGCCAGCCAGCCCAGCACCGGTGACTGACCGAAGCGCCGGGCGTCGCGGATCGACAGGTAGCCGAAGACGATCCCCAGGATGCCGCAGCAGAGCAGGCCGGTGATGATGCCGAGCACACCCCAGAGCGTGGTCCGGTCCCGGCCGCCCGCCGGTGGCGGCGGGGGCGGTGGATAGGGAGCGTTCACGGCGTGCCTCCTCCGCGTCGCGATCACGGTCCTGTGGCCGAGGCTAGACCCGATCCGAGGTGGGGAACGGTGGATCACGGAACTCGCCGCCGTCCGGGCGCGGTATCGGACTGCCATCGGCGGTGCGGCGTGCCAGAGTAGACCCGATGTCGTTCGTCACCCCCGATCAGCCCAGCCGACCCACGGAGGTGGGCCCGCGGCCACCCGGGCGCCCCGGCGCGGCCCGACGGATCCCCGCGCCGCGCACGGGCGAGCCGCCCCGCCGCCGGCCGCCGCTCGCCGTCGCCGCCGGGGTCGCCGCCGCCGGTGCCGCGTTCACCTCCTGGCTGCCGGTGGCGGTGGTGCTCTGGCTCTTCCAGCTCAGTGAGGGAGCCGCGACCGTGCCGGCCGCGGTCCGTGCCGGGCTGGCCGGCTGGCTCCTCGGGCACGGTGTCCCGTTGACGACCGACGCCGGGCCGCTCGGGCTCGCCCCGCTGGCCATGACGTTGCTCGCCGTCTGGCGGCTCACCCGGGCCGGCGTGCACACGAGCCGCGCGATCGGCGCCCGCGGCAGCCGCTCCCCACGCCGGGCGCTCGTCGCCGCCGGCGCGGTCGGCGTCGCGTACGCCGTGCTCGGCGTGCTCGCTGCCCTGCTGGTGGCGGCCGGCGGGCCCGGGGTGTCGCCGGTGCGGGCGGGAGTGACCCTGGCCGTGGTCGGCACGCTCGCCGCCCTGGTCGGTGCCGCCCGAACGACCGGCGTCGCCCACCTGCTCGCCGAGCGGGCGCCGCTGCCGCTGCGCGACGGGGTTCGGGCCGGCCTGGTCGCCGGGCTGTTGCTGCTCGGGGGCGGCGCCGGTGCGGCGGGCCTGGCGGTGGCGACCGGGGGCGGTGACGCGGCCGACCTGATCGGGGCGTACCGCACCGGCGTGGCCGGCCAGGCGGGCATCACGCTGGTCAGTTTGGCGTACGCACCGAACGCCGCCGTCTGGTCGGCCAGTTACCTGCTCGGTCCCGGTTTCGCCGTCGGCACCGACACCGCCGTCCGGACGAGCGAGGTGTCGGTGGGCGCGCTGCCGGCCGTACCCCTGGTGGCCGGGCTTCCCGGCGGGCCCGTCGACGGGCCCGCCGGCGCGCTGCTCGCGGTGCCGGTCCTGGCCGGGATGGTGGCGGGCTGCCTGCTGGCCCGCCGGGTGATCCGGTCCGCCGCCGACGAGAAGACGCCGCTGCCCTGGGCGCCCCTGCTGCGGCCGGCGGTGCTCGCCGGGCCCGTCGCGGGCCTGCTGACCGGGCTCGCCGCGGCGGCCTCCGCCGGGCCGCTGGGCGGCGGTCGACTCGCCGACATCGGCCCGGTGCCGTGGCACGTGGCGGCCGTCGCGACCGTGGTGACCGGCGTCGGTGTGCTGCTCGGCGCCGCCGCCACCCGGGTCCTGTCCCGCCCCTGACGCCGCCGCCCGCGGCGATCCTGCCGTCCGGTCCGCCCCGACGCGCCGAGGTGGCCGGCCGGGTCACCGTCCGGTGCGACCGGCCCCGGCGCCGAGACGGCGGCGGGGCCGCCCGGATCGTCCGGGCGCCCCCGCCGAAGGCGTCACGGGTACGCCGGTCACGGCCCGGAGAGGGTGAACCCGACGATCGCCAGGGCGCCCCAGGCCAGGCCCAGCACCGCCCCGAACGCGCCGCAGACCATTCCGGCGATGGCCTGACCCGAGTTCCCCGCCAACCCCCGGTCGGCCTTCTGCTTCCCGAGCCAACCGGTCACCAGCGCGGCGACGCCCAGCGGCAGGCCGAGGTGGCAGCAGACCAGCGGGACCGACGCGATGCCGAGGATCATGGAGATCAGCCCGAGCGTGTTCTGCTGCCCCTGCGGAAACGGGTAGCCCGCGTTCGGGTACATCGGCGTCCCGCCGTACGGGTCCTGATACGGCGCGGCGGGCGGCGGGCCGTACGGCGCGGCGGGTGGTGCGCCGTACGGCTGGGCCGGCGGCGGGCCGTACGGGTCGTGCGGCTGGCCGGGTGCCGACCCGTACGGCGGCGCGTACGGGTCGTGCGGTGGCGGGGCGGTGGGGTCCGTCGGCCGTGGACCGTACGGATCCGGGCCGGGCTGCATGTGTGTCACCGCGTCCGGTCAGAGGCTGTTGGTGGTGCTGCCGCTCAGCGCGAAGGAGGCCAGGCAGCAGAGGATGGTGACGCCCCAGATGACGATGCCGACGATGAGCGCCCACTTGGACCACTTCTTCGACTCGGCGGCGGCGGCCTGGGCGCCCGCGTAGTCGCCCTGCTGGAGCAGCGGGTTGACCTTGCTGGCGTTGATGATGGCGGGGATGGCCAGCGGCCAGAACAGGAAGATCGAGACGATCGACATCGTCATGTTGTTGTCGACGGGGGCCGGCTGCTGGGGCGGGTATCCGGGCTGCATCTTCTGGTAACTCCTCAACGGGGGGTCGACGCCGGGGGCGTCGGATCGTGACGGCCGGGCACACGCCGGCCAGAGCGACCGGCAGCGTACCCGGTTCGTGCCAGTCAGGGCGTCCGTGACCGGCGCGCCGCCCAGCGGCTGGACGCCGCCGCCGTCCCGATAGGGTTGTCCGGTGACCGAGCCCGCGTCCGTCGCCCGCATCGTCGTCCTCGTCTCCGGCTCCGGCAGCAACCTCCAGGCACTGCTCGACGCGTCCGCCGACCCGGCGTACGGGGCCCGGGTGGTCGCGGTCGGCGCCGACCGGGACGGCATCGCGGGGCTGGACCGGGCCGCCGCCGCGGGGGTGCCGACGTTCGTCGAGCGGGTCAAGGACCACGCGACCCGCGAGGACTGGGACGCCGCCCTCACCGCGCGCGTGGCCGAGCACAAGCCGGACCTGGTCATCTCCGCCGGCTTCCTGAAGCTGGTCGGCCCGCACTTCCTCGCCGCGTTCGGCGACCGCTACCTCAACACGCACAACACGCTGTTGCCGGCGTTCCCCGGCATCCACGGGCCTCGCGACGCGCTCGCCTACGGCGTCAAGATCACCGGGGCCACCCTCTTCTTCGTCGACGCCGGGATGGACACCGGCCCGATCGTCGCGCAGGTGGCCGTGCCGGTGCTCGACGACGACGACGTGGAGACGCTCACCGAGCGCATCAAGGAAGCCGAGCGGCGCCAGCTCGTCGAGCAGGTGGGCCGCCTGGTCCGCGAAGGTTGGACGATCACCGGAAGAAAGGTCACGGTTCCGTGAGTTCCAGTCAGGACGAGCGCCGCCCGATCCGGCGGGCGCTGGTCAGCGTCTACGACAAGACCGGCCTGGTCGAGCTGGCCCGGGCGTTGCACGACGCCGGCGTGGAGATCGTCTCGACGGGGAGCACCGCCGCGGCCATCGCCGGTGCGGGCGTACCGGTGACCGCGGTGGAGTCGGTGACCGGCTTCCCGGAGATTCTCGACGGCCGGGTCAAGACGCTGCACCCGAAGATCCACGGCGGGCTCCTCGCCGACCTGCGCAAGGAGTCGCACGCCGCGCAGCTCGCCGAGCACGGCATCGCCGGGATCGACCTGCTGGTGTCCAACCTGTACCCGTTCCAGGCCACCGTCGCCTCCGGCGCCAGCCAGGACGAGTGCGTCGAGCAGATCGACATCGGCGGGCCGGCGATGGTCCGGGCCGCCGCCAAGAACCACGCCTCGGTCGCGGTGGTGACCGACCCGGCCGCGTACCCGGTGCT
This sequence comes from Micromonospora thermarum, assembly GCF_012034245.1. GTDB lineage: Bacteria > Actinomycetota > Actinomycetes > Mycobacteriales > Micromonosporaceae > Micromonospora > Micromonospora thermarum. Next base: position 105,125 of record NZ_JAATEO010000014.1, read on the forward strand.
GCTGGAGGCCGTGCGGGCCGGCGGGTTCACGCTGGCGCAGCGCAAGGCGCTCGCGGCCCGCGCGTTCGCGGTGATCGCCGACTACGACGTGGCCGTCGCCGAGTGGTGCGCGCAGGAGCTCGTCGAGGACAACTGGTGGCCGGAGTTCGCCGGTCTGGCGCTGCGCCGGCAGGCCGTGCTGCGGTACGGCGAGAACCCGCACCAGGCGGCCGCCCTCTACGCCGACCCGTCCAGCCCGGCCGGGCTCGCCCAGGCCGAGCAGCTGCACGGCAAGGAGATGTCGTACAACAACTACCTCGACGGCGACGCCGCGTGGCGGGCCGCGAACGACTTCGCCGACCAGCCGGCGGTGGCGATCATCAAGCACGCGAACCCGTGCGGAATCGCGGTCGGCGCGGACGTCGCCGAGGCGCACCGCAAGGCGCACGCCTGCGACCCGGTCTCGGCGTTCGGCGGGGTGATCGCGGTGAACCGCCCGGTCAGTGTGGAGCTGGCCCGGCAGGTGGCGGAGATCTTCACCGAGGTGGTCGTCGCGCCGGACTTCGAGCCCGGCGCCGTCGAGGTCCTCCAGGGCAAGAAGAACATCCGGCTGCTGCGTGCCCCGGCGTACGCCCCGCTGCCGGCCGAGTGGCGGCAGATCACCGGCGGCGTTCTGGTGCAGATGCGGGACCGGGTCGACGCCGAGGGCGACGACCCGGCGACCTGGCGGCTGGCCACCGGCGAGGCGGCCGACGAGGCGACCCTGCACGACCTCGCCTTCGCCTGGCGGGCGGTCCGGGCGGTGAAGAGCAACGCGATCCTCCTCGCCAAGGACGGCGCGACCGTCGGCGTCGGCATGGGCCAGGTCAACCGGGTCGACTCGGCCCGCCTGGCGGTCGACCGGGCCGGCGCCGAGCGGGCGCGCGGGGCGGTGTGCGCCTCCGACGCGTTCTTCCCGTTCGCCGACGGCCCGAAGATCCTCATCGACGCGGGTGTGCGGGCGATCGTCCAGCCCGGCGGCTCGATCCGGGACGAGGAGACCATCGCGGCCTGCAAGGAGGCCGGCGTGACCATGTACCTGACGGGCACCCGCCACTTCTTCCACTGACGGACCCCGACGCCGGAGGCCCCGCCCCCTCTCGAGGGACGGGGCCTCCGTCACTGTCGCGGCGTCAGGCGGCGGCAGGCCGGAGTTCGGCGAAGTGGCAGGCCGACGGGTGCGGGTCGGCGGCGCGGGGCACCGTGGCCGGGTCCTCGACCGCGCAGACCTCCTGGGCCTTCCAGCACCGGGTCCGGAAGTGGCAGCCGCTCGGCGGGTTCGCCGGGCTCGGCACGTCGCCGACCAGGCGGATCATCTTCTGGCTGTCGCGCAGCTCCGGGTCGGGCACCGGCACCGCCGACAGCAGCGCCTGGGTGTACGGGTGGGTGGCGCGCTCGTAGATCTCGTCCTCGGTGCCGATCTCCACGATCCGGCCCAGGTACATCACCGCGACCCGGTCCGAGATGTGCCGCACCACCGACAGGTCGTGGGCGATGAAGATGTACGAGAGCCCGAGCTCGTCCTGGAGCTGTTCCAGCAGGTTGATCACCTGGGCCTGGATCGACACGTCCAGGGCGGACACCGGCTCGTCGCAGACGATGACCTCGGGTCGCAGCGCGAGCGCGCGGGCGATGCCGATGCGCTGCCGCTGGCCGCCGGAGAACTGGTGCGGGTACCGGTTGATGTGCTCGGGGTTCAGGCCGACCACGTCCAGCAGTTCCTGCACCCGCCGCTGCCGGCTGCCCTTCGGCGCCGCCTCCGGGTGGATCTCGAACGGCTCGCCGATGATGTCGCCGACGGTCATCCGCGGGTTCAGCGACGTGTACGGGTCCTGGAGCACCATCTGCATGTTGCGGCGCAGGCGGCGCAGCTCGGCGCCCGAGGCCTTGAACAGGTCCCGGCCCTCCAGCGTCGCCTTGCCGGAGGTCGGCTTCTCCAGTCGCATCAGCAGCCGGGCCAGGGTGGACTTGCCGCAGCCGGATTCGCCGACGATGCCGAGCGTCTCGCCGCGGCGCAGCTCGAAGCTGACCCCGTCGACCGCCTTGACCGCGCCGATCTGCTTCTGGAACACGACGCCGCGGGTGATCGGGAAGTGCTTGACCAGGTTCTCGACCGCGAGGATCGTCTCGCCCCGGACCTTGGTCGGGCTAGCGGGCGCTGTCATCACGGACCTCCTGCGCGAAGTGGCACGCGCTGGTCCGGCCGTCGCCGAGGACCAGGTCGTGCGGGACGACGTCCACGCAGACCTGCTGGACGTACGGGCACCGGGGGTGGAACGGGCAGCCGGACGGGATCCGCATCAGGTTCGGCGGCAGACCCCGGATCGTCGACAGCTGCTGGCCGCGGACGTCCATCCGCGGGATCGACTCCAGCAGCCCCTTCGTGTACGGGTGGGCGGGCGCCTTGTACAGCGACCGCACGTCGGCGTGCTCGACGATGCGACCCGCGTACATGACGGCGATCCGGTCGGCGACGCCGGCGACCACGCCGAGGTCGTGGGTGATGAGGATCATCGCCATGTCGAGGTCGCGGCGCAGGTCGGCGAGCAGGTCCATGATCTGGGCCTGCACGGTGACGTCCAGCGCCGTGGTCGGCTCGTCGGCGATGAGGACCTTCGGGTTCATCGCCAGCGCCATGGCGATCATGACGCGTTGCCGCATGCCGCCGGAGAACTGGTGCGGGTAGTCACCGAGCCGGGTGGCCGCGGCCGGGATCTTCACCAGGTCCATCAGCTCGACCGCCCGGCGGCGGGCGTCTCCCCGGGACATCCCCGCGCGCTGGCGCAGCGTCTCGCCGATCTGCCAGCCCACGGGGAAGGTCGGGTTCAGCGCGGACAGGGCGTCCTGGAAGATCATCGCGATCTCCTTGCCCCGTACCTGCCGGCGCTGCTCCTCGGGCTGGGTGAGCAGGTCCCGGCCTCGGTAGAGGATCTGGCCGGAGCGGATCACCGCGGGCGGGGTGTCGAGGATCCCCATGATCGCCTGCGCGGTGACGGACTTGCCGGAGCCGGACTCGCCCAGGACGGCGAGGGTCTCACCGGCGTCCAGGTGGTACGAGACACCGTTGATCACCTTCGCCACGCCCTCGGTGGTGCGGAACTCGACGTGCAGGTCCCGCACCTCGAGCAGGTGACCGCCCTCCGGGGTGGGGGAGGCCGGGGTGGGGTGGACAGCGGACTGGGTCATGAGGGCCTCACCGGAGCTTCGGGTCGAAGGCGTCACGGATGGCGTCGCCGAGCATGATGAACGCCAGCACGGTCAGCGCGAGGAAGGTCGACGGGACGATCAGCGGGGTCGCCGACTCCCGCATGTGCACCCGGCCGTTGTTGATGTCGATGCCCCACGAGATCGTGGGCTCCTTCAGGCCGATGCCGAGGAAGGAGAGCGTCGCCTCGGCGGCGATGAACGAGCCGAGCGCGATGGTCAGCACGACGACGGCGGGGGCGAGCGCGTTGGGCAGGATGTGCCGCCACATGATCCGGCCGTTGCTCGCGCCGAGCATCCGGGCGGCGGCGACGTAGTCCTGCTCCTTGGCGGTGATCACCGACGAGCGGACCACGCGGGCCGCCGTGGTCCAGCCGAGCACCGCCAGCACGAAGATCACCGAGGCGATCCGGACCGTCGAGCTGTCGCTGGCGACCCGCTTGAGCAGGACGATCGCGGCGAGCAGCAGCGGGATGCCGAGCACGATGTCGATCACTCGGGAGAGGATCGCGTCGACCCACCGGCCGAAGTAGCCGGAGAGCATCCCGACGGTGAGCGCGATCAGCCCGGTCAGCAGCGCGGAGAGCGCGCCGACCAGGAGCGAGGCGCGGGCGCCGTACACGGCCCGGGCGTAGGTGTCGCAGCCCTGGAAGTCGTACCCGAAGATGGCCCCGCCGGACGGTGCGGCGTGCTGCCGCGCGAGGACGCAGTTGGTCGGGTCGTTGCTGGTGAACAGGGCGGGCACCGCGGCCATCGCGGTGAACAGCACGACCAGCGCGAGGCTGATCCAGAAGATCGGCTTGCGGCGCAGGTCGCGCCAGGCGTCGCCGGCCAGGCTGCGGGGCCGGCCGGTGACGGTCGACGTGCCGCCGACCTGGTTCGGGGCGCCCGGCTCGCCGGAGGGCCCGCGTCGCGCGGCCTGGTCCTCCGACGCCGCCACGGTTTCGAAGTCACTCATGCCCGCACCTCGCTCCGCTCGGTGCGGACCTGAGCGACCGAGCACACTGCGTTGCTGATTCGTTCGCTGCGCGCTGTCGCCGCGTCCCCTCGCTGCGCTCCGGGACGCGGCGAGCCGCGAAACGCTGCGTTGCTGATTCGTTCGCTGCGCTCACTCATAGCGGATCCTCGGGTCGAGTACGGCGTACAGGACGTCCACCACCAGGTTGGAGACGAGGTAGACCACGACCAGCACGCTCACGATGCCCACCACCAGGGGACCGTCCTCGGTGCGGATGCCGCGGAAGAGGTTGAAGCCGACGCCGGGGATGTTGAACACGCCCTCGGTGATGATCGCGCCGCTCATCAGGTTGCCCAGTTCGACACCGAGGAAGGTGACGACCGGGATGAGCGAGTTGCGCAGCACGTGGATCCCGACGATGCGCCGCTTGACCAGGCCCTTGGACCGGGCGGTGCGGACGTAGTCGGCGCGCAGGTTCTCCGCCACCGAGGTCCGGGTCAGCCGCAGGGCGGTGGCCAGGGAGAGCGAGCCGAGCACGATGCCGGGCAGGAGCAGCGCGTACAGGTCGGGTTCGGCGCCGGCGGTGGGCGGGAAGAGCTGCCACTTGACGCCGAGGAAGTACTGGGCGAGCGGGGCCAGCACGATGGTCGGGATGCCGAGCACCAGCAGGGTCAGCAGCAGCGTCGAGTTGTCGAAGATGCTGGCCCGCCGGATGCCGGCGAGCACGCCCGCGGTGACCCCGACGAGGATGGTGACCGCCATGGCGATCAGCGCCAGCTTGATCGTCACCGGCCAGGCGGCGGCGAGGATGTCGCCGATCTGCCGTCCGGTGAGGGACTGGCCGAGGTCGCCCTGGAGCAGGTTGGTGACGTAGTCGAAGTAGCGGTAGAAGAAGCCGTCGATCCCGGTCTTGTCCAGGTGGAACTTCTCCGTCAGGTATGCCCGCTGGGCGGCGGTGACCGGGCGCTCGCCGGCGAGTGCCTGGATCGGGTCGCCCTGACCGGCGAACATCAGCGCGTAGACGATCAGTGTGGTCCCGAAGAACGCGAGGACCATCTGGAGCAGTCGCCGCAGAATGAAGCGGAACATACTAGGAAGTCTCTCTGAAAAAGGGCGAACAGGATGGCGGGTCGGGCCACCGACTGGCAGTGGCCCGACCCGTCGCGCCGTGTTACTGAACGGCCTCGATCTTCACCAGGTCGACCCGGTCGAAGAGGTCCACCTCGACGTTCGTGACCTTGGTCGAGTGACCGAAGTTGTTCTGGCCGAACCGGAGCGGGACCACCGGCATGTCCTTGGCCAGAAGCTCCTCGGCCTGCTGGTACTTCTTGATCGCCTCTTCCTCGGTGGCGGCCGCCGAGCCCTCGGCGACCAGCCTGTCGAACTCCGGGTTGCTGTAGCCGTAGTAGTTCGACGAGCCGTTGGTGGTGTACAGCGGGCCGAGGTAGTTCTCCATGGACGGGTAGTCCATGACCCAGCCCATCCGGAACAGGCCGACCGGCTGCTTCGCCTTGACCTTGGTCAGCAGGTCCGCGAACTTCGGCTCGGCGGTACCGACGCAGTCCACGCCCAGGTTCGCCTTGAGCTGGTTGCAGGTGGCGTCGATCCAGTCCTTGTGGCCACCGTCGCCGTTGTACGACAGCTCGATCCGGCTCGGGCCGCCGGCGGCCTGGTACAGCGCCTTCGCCTTGGCCGCGTCGAACTTGCCGGCCTCACCGATGGTGTCCGTGCGGTAGCCCGCGACGACCGGGGAGACGAAGGAGCGCGCCGGCGTCTGTGAGTCCTTGAAGATCGACTTGGTGATCTCCTCGCGGTCGATCGCCATCGAGATCGCCTTCCGGACGTCCGGGTTGCTGAACTCCTTCTGGTACGTCGGGAAGGAGAGGAACTGGAAGGTCGACGCCGGGCTCGTCTTGAAGCGGTCGCCCAGGTCGGTGGCGGCGGTCGACAGGTTCTCGGTCGGGATCGTCTTGATGACGTCCAGGTTGTCCGACAGCACGTCCGCGTACGCGGCGGTCTGCTGCTGGTAGATCCGGAACTCGACGCCGGCCACCTTCGGCTTCTCGCCGGGGAAGGCGTCGTACTTCTCGACCTCGACCTTGGCGTCGTGCTGCCAGGTGCCCTTCATCTTGAACGGGCCCTGGCCGATCGGCGCCTGCTCGTAGCCCTCGGCCAGCACACCCGGGGCGGAGAACGCGGCCTTCGGCATCGGGTAGAAGGCGGTGTAGCCGAGCATGGTCTTGAACTCGGTGTACGGCTGCGACAGCGCCACGGTGAAGGTCAGGTCGTCGACCTTCTTCAGGCCGGACATCGTCTTCGCCTTCGGCTGCTCGCCCTGCAGGTCCTCGTACCCGGCGATCTTCTCGAAGAAGTAGCTGGCGTTCTGGCCGTTCGGGGCGTACGCGCCGTAGTTCCAGGCGTCGATGTAGTTGTCGGCGGTCACCTTCTCACCGTTGTGGAAGGTGTAGCCGTCCTTCAGCTTGACCGTCCAGGTCTTGTTGTCCTCGGACGTCACCGACTCGGCGGCCACCTCGTACGCCTTGTTGGCCTCGTCGTAGTCGACCAGCGGGCTGAACAGGGCGGCGAGCACCTGGGAGCCGCTCGTCTCGGTGGTGTTGGTCGGCACCAGGTGCTGCGGCTCGGCGATCTCGATTCGCACCGCCGCGTCGGGGTTGGTCCCGCCGGATCCGCCGTCGCCGCCCGAGCCGCAGGCCACCAGGCCCAGGGTCACCGCGAGCGGGAGGGCGGTCCAGGCGGCGAGCCTACGAACGCGCATGAAGTCTCCTCATCTCCTCACACTGCGCAGTCGGGCCCGGCGCTGGGTTTACGCTGCGCAACGATGGGCAACGGTAGGTCGCGCAATCGCGATCGACAACGATGCCGTTGCGAACCGATAACAGGGTGTGAGGTCGGGGCTTGCGTCCGGCTCGCCGTGCTGGTAGTGCGCCGAGCCCCGGAATGGCATCTCACCAGGGTTTATGACCGGCAAGCCGCATCGCGAGATGGGACCGTTTGGTGCCGCTTGCGAGCCGTCCGCCCGGCTGTCCCGATCCTCCCCGCCGCGCGGCGGTCGTCGGGATGACCGCCGCCAGCCGGCCCCGTCAAATCACATACGGTGACCAAAGCCACGTCACACACCGTCACGCTGTCCACTGGCGCGGACGGTGCGGCGGCCGCTGGCCGGGTCGTCGGCCCGCGGCGGGTCGGGCGTGAGACGATCTGGGCGTGACGGCGACGCTTCTGGACGGCAAGGCGACCGCGGCCGAGATCAAGGACGAGCTGCGGACCCGGGTGAAGGCTCTGGCGGAACGGGGCGTCACGCCCGGGCTCGGCACCGTCCTGGTCGGCACCGATCCCGGCTCCCAGGCGTACGTCAACGGCAAGCACCGTGACTGCGCCGAGGTGGGCATCGCCTCCATCCGGCGCGAGCTGTCGGCGGACGCCACCCAGGAGCAGGTCGACGCCGTCCTCGCCGAGCTGAACGCGGACCCGGCCTGTCACGGCTACATCGTCCAGCTGCCGCTCCCCGCCCACCTGGACACCCAGCGGGTGCTGGAGCTGATCGACCCGGACAAGGACGCCGACGGCCTGCACCCGGTGAACCTGGGCCGGCTGGTGCTCGGCTACCCGGGCCCGCTGCCCTGCACTCCGCGCGGCATCGTCGAGCTGCTCCGCCGGCACGACGTTGCGCTGCGCGGCGCCAAGGTCGCCGTGGTCGGTCGGGGCAACACGGTGGGCCGGCCGCTCGGCCTGCTGCTCACCCGCCGCAGCGAGAACGCGACCGTCACCCTCTGCCACACCGGCACCCTCGACCTCGCCTCGCACACGCGCGCCGCGGACATCGTGATCGTCGCGGCCGGCGTACCGGGGCTGCTCACCGCCGACATGGTGACGCCCGGCGCGGTCGTGGTCGACGTCGGGATCACGCGGGTGATCGGTCCCGACGGCAAGGGCCGCTACACCGGCGACGTGGACCCGGAGGTGGCCGAGGTGGCCGGCGCCCTGGTGCCGATGCCCGGCGGCGTCGGGCCGATGACCCGCGCCATGCTGCTGACCAACGTCGTCGAGCGGGCCGAGCGCGACTGAGCGGCCGTCCGGAAACCCCGGCAGCCTCTGAGACGTCCCACCCATCGAGGTCATAACCGTCCGCCCCTGGCCGGAACGGTGCCAGGATGGCTGATACGGTCCGGAAAACCGACTGGTATCAGGGAGTGGGACGACCATGGGTAAGAAGGTCACTGTCGTCGGGGCCGGCTTCTACGGCTCCACCACCGCACAGCGCCTGGCCGAGTACGACGTCTTCGACACCGTCGTGATCACCGACATCGTGGAGGGCAAGCCCGCCGGCCTCGCCCTGGACCTCAACCAGTCGCGCGCGGTCGAGGGCTTCGAGACCAAGGTCGTCGGCGTCACCACCGGCCCGAACGGCGAGGGCTACGAGGCCATCGAGGGCTCGGACGTCGTCGTCATCACCGCCGGCCTGCCCCGCAAGCCGGGCATGAGCCGGATGGACCTGCTGGAGACCAACGCCAAGATCGTCCGCCAGGTCTCCGAGAACGTCGCCAAGTACGCCCCGAACGCCGTCGTCATCGTCGTCTCCAACCCGCTCGACGAGATGACCGCGCTGGCCCAGCTCGCCACCCAGTTCCCGAAGAACCGGGTGCTCGGCCAGGCCGGCATGCTGGACACCGCCCGGTTCACCAACTTCGTGGCCGAGGCCCTGAACGTACCGGTGAAGTCGGTGAAGACCCTGACCCTGGGCTCGCACGGCGACACGATGGTCCCGGTCCCCTCGAAGAGCACGGTGGACGGCAAGCCGCTGCGCGAGGTCATGCCGGCCGAGCAGATCGAGGAACTGGTCGTCAAGACCCGCAACGGTGGCGCCGAGGTCGTCGCGCTGCTGAAGACCGGCTCCGCGTACTACGCCCCGTCGGCGGCCGCCGCCCGGATGGCGAAGGCCGTGGCGGAGGACTCCGGCGAGGTCATGCCGGTGTGCGCCTGGGTCGACGGCCAGTACGGCATCTCCGGCGTCTACCTGGGCGTGGAGGCCGAGATCGGCGCCGAGGGCGTCAAGCGGGTCGTCGAGACCGACCTGGACGCCGACGAGCTGGCCGCCCTGAAGGAGGCCGCCGAGGCCGTCCGCGCCAAGCAGGCCGACGTCGCCAACATGTGAGCTGACCGATCCCCGTGGAGGGCCGCCGGCGTCGCTGGCGGCCCTCCGCCGTTCCCGACGCCGTACGCAATGCCGCCCTCGCCGCTGCCGCGGGGCGGCGGCCGTGATAGACCCAGGGGTACGGCTCAGTGGCACGCGGCGACGCCTGCCAGTGACCTCCGCGCCGCCCGCCCCGACCGGTGAGGCCGCCTGGGGGCCGCCGGCCTGTTTCCAGTACGCTCGTACTGCTTGAGCACGTGTCCCCCGAGAGGAGCGCCGGCCGATGGCGAAGATCAAGGTAAACAACCCGGTCGTGGAAATCGACGGCGACGAGATGACCCGGATCATCTGGAAGCAGATCCGGGAGCAGCTGATCCTGCCGTACCTCGACGTCGACCTGCACTACTACGACCTGTCGATCCAGCACCGTGACGAGACCGACGACCAGGTCACCGTCGACGCCGCCAACGCCATCAAGGAGCACGGCGTCGGCGTCAAGTGCGCCACCATCACGCCGGACGAGGCCCGGGTGGAGGAGTTCGGCCTCAAGAAGATGTGGCGGTCGCCGAACGGCACCATCCGCAACATCCTCGGCGGCGTCGTGTTCCGCGAGCCGATCATCATGTCCAACGTGCCGCGGCTGGTCCCGGGCTGGACCAAGCCGATCATCATCGGCCGGCACGCCCACGGCGACCAGTACAAGGCCACCGACTTCGTCGTCCCCGGCCCGGGCACGGTGACCATCACCTACACCCCGGCCGACGGTTCCGCCCCGGTCGAGATGGAGGTCGCCAACTTCCCCGGCGGCGGTGTCGCGATGGGCATGTACAACTTCGACGAGTCGATCCGGGACTTCGCCCGTGCCTCCATGCGCTACGGCCTGGACCGTGGCTACCCGGTCTACCTGTCGACCAAGAACACGATCCTCAAGGCGTACGACGGCCGGTTCAAGGACATCTTCGCCGAGGTCTTCGAGAACGAGTTCAAGGCCGAGTTCGACGCCGCCGGCATCACCTACGAGCACCGGCTCATCGACGACATGGTCGCCGCCGCGCTCAAGTGGGAGGGTGGCTTCGTCTGGGCCTGCAAGAACTACGACGGTGACGTCCAGTCCGACACCGTGGCGCAGGGCTTCGGCTCGCTGGGCCTGATGACCTCGGTGCTGATGACCCCGGACGGCCGGACCGTCGAGGCCGAGGCCGCGCACGGCACGGTCACCCGGCACTACCGGCAGTGGCAGAAGGGCGAGAAGACCTCGACGAACCCGATCGCGTCGATCTACGCCTGGACCCGCGGCCTCGCCCACCGGGGCAAGCTCGACAACACCCCGGCGGTCACCGAGTTCGCCAACACGCTGGAGCAGGTCATCGTCGAGACCGTCGAGGGCGGCCAGATGACCAAGGACCTCGCGCTGCTCATCTCCCGGGACGCCCCGTGGCTGACCACCGACGAGTTCATGAACGCGCTGGACGAGAACCTGGCCCGCAAGCTCGCCTGACGTGTGTGAGGAAGGGGCCCTGTCAACGCCTCGCGTTGCACAGGGGCCCTTCCTCACACCTTCGACGAGGGCGGGCGGCGTGTCGGGCAGGCGACACGCCGGTTTGCGTCACTTTGCCCGGCGCGCCTCGTTGACCTGGGTGGACGAGATGCCAGTCACGTCCAGGAAGGTTGACGCGGTCGCCTCGCGACGTGCGTGCCGATCAGCCAGCCTTCCCGGCTGTCGTGCGCAGCCAGCCGTCCCTTCCCAGCGGGGGGCCCTGTCCCGGGCCCCCCGCGCCCTGTCCGCAGTGCGGCGCGGCAGGTCCGGCGCTGCCGACGTTCTCCCTCTCAGGCGGCGCGGAGGAGTTCGGCGGCGCGCTCGGGGGCGATGTCGTTGATGAACACGCCCATCCCCGACTCCGACCCGGCCAGGTACTTCAGCTTGTCCTTCGCCCGCCGGATGCTGAACAGCTGAAGGTGCAGGTGGCCCAGTTCCCGGTCGACGCGGACCGGAGCCTGGTGCCAGGCCGCGATGTACGGCATCGGCACGTCGAACAGCCCGTCGAAGCGGCGCAGCAGGTCCAGGTACAGCGGCCCGAAGGCGTCCCGCTGCGCGTCGGTGAGCGCCGGGATGTCCGGCACCGGCCGGTGCGGCGCCACGTGCACCTCGAACGGCCACCGGGCGGCCGCCGGGACGTACGCCGTCCAGTGCTCGTTGCCGGCGACCACGCGGCCCCCGTCGGCGCGCTCCGCGGCGAGCACGTCGGCGTACAGGTTGCGGCCCCCGGTGCGGTCGGCGTGCCGGCGGGCGGCGGCCAGCATCGCCCGGGTCCGCGGCGTCACGAAGGGGTACGCGTAGACCTGCCCGTGCGGGTGGTGCAGCGTCACGCCGATCTCGACGCCCCGGTTCTCGAACGGGAAGACCTGCTCCACGCCGGGCAGTTCGGCCAGCGCGGTGGTGCGGTCGGCGAGCGCGTCGAGCACGGTCCGCACCCGGCCGGGGGAGAGGCTGGCGAACGAGGCGTTGTGGTCGTCGGTGAAACAGACCACCTCGCACCGGCCCTGCCCCGGCCGGACCGGGGTGAACGGCGTGATCTCCGCCGGCTCCTCGGCGATCCGGCCGCTCAGCGACGGGAAGCGGTTCTCGAAGACCACCACGTCGTAGTCGGGGGCCGGGATCTCGCTGAGCCGGTCGGCGGTGGACGGGCAGAGCGGGCACTGGTCGGCCGGGGGGAGGAAGGTACGGGTCTGCCGGTGCACGGCGACCGCCACCCACTCGTCGGTCAGCGGGTCGTACCGCAGCTGTGACGCCGGTGGGGGCGGCGGCAGTTCCCGGCGGTCCGGCTGGTCGCGGACGGCGTCGTCCCGCTCGTCGAAGTAGATCAGCTCGCGGCCGTCGGCCAGCTCGATCGCGGTGCGCTTCACTCCGCCACCCCTCCACCCGTCGGCGTGGTCCGGCCCGCGCCACTGACGACCACCAGCTCGCCCACCTGCTCGTCGAGTACCCGCCGGGCGTCGGACGGCAACCGGTCGTCGGTGACCACGACGTCGGCCGCCGAGAGCTCGACGATCGACGAGAGCCCGACCGTGCCCCACTTCGTGTGGTCGGCGAGCACCACCAGACGGTCGGACGCGGTCACCAGGGCCCGGTCGGTCTCGGCCTCCATCAGGTTGGGCGTGGTGAACCCCGCCCGCTCGGTGATCCCGTGCACGCCGAGGAACAGCAGGTCCAGGTGCAGCGAGCGGATCGCGCCGACGGCGAGCGGCCCGACCAGCGCGTCGGAAGGCGTACGGACACCGCCGGTGAGCACCACCGTCTGGTCCGGCCGGCCGCCGGCGTGCAGGATCTCGGCGACCGGTAGGGAGTTGGTGACCACGGTGAGGCCGGGCACGTCGACCAGCCGCCGGGCCAGCTCGGCGGTGGTGGTGCCGGCGGAGAGGGCGATCGCGGCCCCGGGCCGGACCAGCTCGGCGGCCCGGCTGGCGATGGCGGCCTTCTCGGCGAGCTGGCGCACCGACTTGGCGCGGAACCCCGGCTCGTCCGTGGAGCCCGGCCCCGCGACCGTCGCGCCACCGTGCACCTTGGCCAGCAGCCCGCGCTCGTGCAGGAGGTCGAGATCGCGTCGGATGGTCATGTCCGACACGCCGAACTCCGCCGCCAGCTCGGTCACCCGTACCCCGCCGGCGGCGCGCACCCGGTCGAGGATGGCCGCCTGCCGCTGCTGCGCCAGCATGCGCCGCACCTCCGCACCTGTCACCGCGCACTCTCACGCGGTCGAACGTGTTCCAACAAGAATGAACACTAGCGCGCGGGTGTCACCCACGAAAGGGAAGGGGTGGTCCAGCCGGTCTAGACGGTCGGGTGGCGGGGCTCGACCCAGCCCGTCTCGGTCAGGTGGTGCAGCACCGACCGCACCGCCTCGTCGACCGGCAGATCGGTCGTGTCGATCACCAGGTCGGCGTCGGTCGGCTCCTCGTACGGGTCGTCGATGCCGGTCATCCCGCTGAGCAGGCCGGCCCGGGCCCGCGCGTACAGGCCCTTGCGGTCCCGCTGCTCGCAGACCTCCAGCGGCGTGGCGACGTGGATCAGCAGGAAGCCCGCCCCGGCGGCCAGCGCCATCTCCCGGGCGGTGGCCCGGGCCTGTGCGTACGGGGCGATCGGGCAGCAGATCGACACGCCCCGGTGCCGGGCGATCTCGGCGGCCACCCAGCCGATCCGGCGGACGTTCGCGTCCCGGTCGGCCTTGCTGAAGCCCAGGCCGGCCGACAGCTCCCGGCGGACGACGTCACCGTCGAGCAGGGTGATCGTCCGTTCGCCCTGCTCCCGCAGCGCGTCCGCCAGACCCCGGGCGATGGTGGACTTGCCGGAGCCGGAGAGGCCGGTCAGGAAGATCACCAGACCCCGGTAGCGCCGGGGCGGGCGGGCCCGCACCAGCTCCTTCGCCACCGCCGGCGGCGTGTGCCACTCGGGCAGTGGGAAACCCCGGTCCAGCAGGTCGTCGATCTCCGCCTGGCTCAGTGCCAGCCGCCGGTTGCGCGGCGGGATGTCCTCCCGCCAGCGCCACTGGCCGTCCCGGTTGTCGTACGCCAGCTCGCGGGGCACCAGCACCCGCAGCCCGGCGCCGGAGAGCATCTCGCCGGTGGAGAGCAGGTGGGTCACCCCGTACGCCGCCGACACCCGGGCCCGCAGCAGCGCGTCGCTGATCTCCTCCCGGCGGCGGGACAGCGGCACGGCGACCAGCGTCGCCGGGGGCATCCGGTCCCGGGCGGCGAAGACGCTGCGGACCAGCGCCTCCGGCGGCAGCCCACCGGCGCCGCCGTCCTCGCCGACCGGGATCAGCACCAGCAGGTGGGCGCCGAGGGTACGGGCGGCGTGCGCGATCTGCGCGAGCTGCGGCCGGTGCAGCGGGCGGTCGGCGATCACCCCGAGCACCCGCCCGGGGGGCAGCAGCGCGCGGACCTCCTCCGGGGTGCGGCGCAGCCGCTGGAACGGCCCGTGGCCCCCGTCGCCCAGCCGGCGTACCGGCCCGCCGACGCCCGCCACCCCGTCGCGGACCTGCCACGCGTCGGTGACCTCCAGCGCGGCCACCGGAGCGCCCTCGCCGTCGGTCAACACCAGCGTGCGGCGCGCCGGGTCGCGCACGTCCAGCCCCTGGGCGAGCGCCGCGGGCACCTGGAGGGTCACCGGCACCGGCCAGGTCGAGCCGTCGGCGAGGCGGCCGCGCCGGCTCACCGAGACCAGGTCGGCCCGGGTCATGAACCCGGTCAGCGGCTCGTACGCCCCGGTCAGCAACAGCTCCAGATCCGCCAGCTCGCCGGGGCGCGGCGTGTACGCCGGCGCGTCCCGGAGCAGCTCGTCCGGCAGCACCCAGCCGTTGCTCATCAAATCCCCCAACCCGCTGACCGGCACACAGTTTCTCAGCCCGCACCGGGATCGGTCGAGTGCCACTCCCGGTGTCGGGGGAGACGCGGGTGACCGGCGCGACGGGTCCCGGGTGACGGCCCGGTGGCGGGACGGTGACCGGTCAGGCCGGGGCCAGCGGCGCCGCGCCGAAGGACACGGCGAACCGCTTGCACCAGATCGACACGCTGGTGAGCCCGGCCAGGTCCACGTCGGTCGGGATGTCGTACGCCTGGTCGCCCCGGTTGCCCTTGAGCCGGCCCAGCTCCACCCAGCGGCCGTCGTCGAACACCCGCCACCCGGCGGTGCCGTCGCGGACCGGCTGGTCGGTCAGCCACACCCGCAGGTCCGGCCCGTTGGACGTGTCCAGCCCGACCAGCTCCAGCCGCAGCCGGCCGTCGGCCGCGCGGACGACGCGGGCGGTGCCGGTCGTGTCGTGCTCGTGGGTGACGAACTCACCACTGCGGACGATCACCGGACCCGCCGGGGCGGTGGTCGCGCCGGACGGTGGGGTGGTGGCGGCGGACGGCGGTGCCGCGGTCACCACCACGGCCAGGTCGTCGTCCACCTCGGTGTCGGTGACCAGCTTCCACGGCTGGAACCACCAGAGACCGAACGCGGCGCCGGCGGCGAGCACGGCGACCGCGACCCAGGTGAGCGGAGCGCGCAGCAGTCGGAGGAGCATGCCGCACAGTCTTCCGCCCCGGGGCCGCCGGAGGGATTACCAACGCCTTACACCGCCTACCCCTAGTGGGCGGATCAGGGGCGCGCCGGATGCCGGGGAGGTGCGTGACCTGCCTAGGCTGTCGGCGTGACACTCATCGCGACCGAGTCGCTGACCAAGACGTACGGGGGTGGGGTCACCGCGCTGGCCGACCTGACCGTCGCGGTCGAGCCCGGGATCATCGGCCTGGTCGGCGCGAACGGCGCCGGCAAGTCGACGCTGATCAAGATCCTGCTCGGCCTGCTCCCTCCCACCAGCGGGCGGGTGCGGGTCCTCGACCTGGACCCGACCACGCAGTCCGACCAGGTGCGCGCCCGGGTCGGCTACATGCCCGAGCACGACGCCCTCCCGCCGGACCTCTCCGCCGCCGAGCTGGTCACGCACCTGGGCCGGATGAGCGGCCTGCCGCGCACCGTCGCCCGGGAGCGCGCCAGCGAGGCGCTGCGGCACGTCGGGCTCTACGAGGAGCGCTACCGGCCGGTCGGCGGCTACTCGACCGGCATGAAGCAGCGGGTCAAGCTCGCCCAGGCGCTCGTGCACGACCCGGACCTGCTGCTGCTCGACGAGCCCACCAACGGCCTCGACCCGGCCGGGCGGGACGCCATGCTCGCCCTGATCCACCGGATCGGCACCGAGTTCGGCATCTCCGTGCTCGTCTGCTCGCACCTGCTCGGCGAGGTGGAGCGGATCTGCGACACGCTCGTCGCGATCGACGGGGGCCGGCTGCTGCGCGCCGACCACATCTCCGCGATGACCACGGCCACCGACGTCCTCGCGGTCGAGGTCAGCGAGGGCACGGAGGAACTGGCCGCCCGGCTCGCCGCGTACCGCCTGCCGGTCAGCCGGGAGGGGCGGCTGCTGCTCGTCCCGCTCGCCGACGAGGCCACCTACGACCTGATCCTCGGCGCGGTCGCCGAGCTGGACCTGCCGCTGCACCGGCTGGACCAGCGGCGGCACCGGGTGGCCGAGCTTTTCGCCACGAGGGAGCCCAGCCATGTCTGAGCCGGCCGGTGTCATCCACGACATCGGGTACCAGCGTTACACCGGCCCCCGGCTGAGCCGGGGCGCCGTGTTCGGGGCCCTGTACCTGCACGGGCTGCGGACGGTCTTCGGCTTCGGCCGCAGCGCCAAGGCCAAGATCTTCCCCTGGCTGGTGGTCGGCATCGTGACGGTGGTGGCCGCCGGTGCCGCCGCGGTCCGCAGCCAGATCGGCGAGGTCGTGATGACGTACGCGCAGTTCGCCGACAACATGAGCTGGCTGGTCATCTTCTTCGTCGCGGTCGCCGCCCCCGAGCTGGTCAGCCGCGACCTGCGCAGCGGCGTGCTGCCGCTGTACTTCTCCCGGCCGCTGCCCCGGTCGGACTACCCGCTGGCCAAGCTGCTCGCCCTGGTCACCGCGCTGTGGCTGCTGCTCGGCGGGCCGCAGCTGGTGATGTTCCTCGGCGCCGCCTTCACCACCAAGGACGGGATGCGGGGCGTGTGGAACGAGCTGCTCGACCTGCTGCCGGGCCTGCTCTACGCCGGCCTCTGGGCGGTGGTGTTCGCCTCGATCGGCCTGCTGGTCGCCTCGCTCACCGGCAAGCGGGCGTTCGCCGCCGGCGGCATCGTGGCGGTCTTCCTGATGACCACGCCCATCGTCGGCGTCCTGTCGATCATGCCGTCCCGCGCCGTCAACGAGCTGGCCTTCCTCGCGTCACCGTCCACCCTGGTGCAGGGGGTGGGGGTCTGGTCCCTCGGCGATCTGCTGATCACCGACGACGCCGCCGAGGCGGCCGGCTCCCTGATCGGCGACTTCGGCCCGGTCTACGCGCTCGCCGCCGTGCTGCTCGTCGCCGCCTGCGTCACCCTGCTGCTGGCCCGGTACCGGAAGGTGGCCACCCGATGAGCGCGATCAGTGCCGAGCGGACGCCGGCCCCCACCCGCACGACGAGCACCCTGGAGCTGAAGGGCGTCTCCCGCTGGTACGGCAACGTGGTCGCCGTCAACGACGTCAGCATGGCCCTCGGCCCGGGCGTCACCGGCCTGCTCGGCCCGAACGGCGCCGGCAAGACCACCCTGTTGCACATGATGGCCGGCTTCCTGTCGCCGTCGCGGGGCACGGTGACGCTGGACGGGTCGCCGACCTGGCGCAACCCCGAGGTCTACCGGCGGCTGGGCCTGGTCAGCGAGCGGGAGGCCGTGCACACCTTCCTCACCGCGTACGAGTTCGTGCTGGCCAGCGCCAAGCTGCACCGGCTGCCCGATCCCGAGGAGGCGGCCCGCCGGGCGATCGCGCTGGTCGAGCTGGAGGGTGCGCAGTCCCGCCGGATCGGCACGTACTCGAAGGGCATGCGGCAGCGCGCCCGGGTGGCGGCGGCACTGGTCCACGACCCGCAGGTGCTGCTGCTCGACGAGCCGTTCAACGGCATGGACCCGCGGCAGCGGCTGCACATGATGGACCTGCTGCACCGCCTCGGCGCCGCCGGGCGGACCATCCTGTTCAGCTCGCACATCCTGGAGGAGGTCGAGCAGGTCTCCGGCACCGTCCAGGTGATGGTGGCCGGCCGGCTCGCCGCCTCCGGGGACTTCCGGACCATCCGCCGTCTGATGACCAACCGGCCGCACGTCTTCGCGATCCGGTCCACCGACGACCGGGCCCTGGCGGTGGCACTGATGGCGGAGCCGTCGGTGACCGGCGTGGAACTGGGCCGCACGGAACTGACCGTGCGGGCGGGCGACTACGGCTCCTTCACCCGCGCGCTGCCGAAGGTCGCCCTGGCCCAGGGCATCCGGGTCCGGCAGCTCGTGCCCGAGGACGAGTCCCTGGAGAGCGTCTTCTCCTACCTGGTGGAGGCCTGATGTCTACCGTTTCCTGGATCACGGCGCGTGGACTGTTCGGCCGGCGCCGCTTCCTCCTGCTGCTTCCGCTGCCGGCGCTGCTGGTGCTGCTCGCCGTGCTGTCCCGTTCCCTCGGGGTGGACCCGGGCGAGTGGGGCCCGCCGGTCCTGGTCGGCCTGGGACTGGCCGTGGTGCTGCCGGTGGTCGCCCTGATCGTCGGCACCGGCGTGCTCGGCGCCGAGATCGACGACGGCACGGTGGTGCACATCCTGACCAAGCCGCTGCCGCGCTGGCAGATCGTGCTGCCGAAGCTCGCGGTCGCCGCCGGGGTCACCGCGGTCACCGTCGCCGTGCCGATCTACGTCGCGGGCGTGCTCGCCGACTCGGTACGCCTCGGTCTGGCGCTCGCCGCCGCCGCCGCGATCGGGGCGCTGGCGTACTCGGCGTTCTTCGTGGCGCTCAGCCTGGTCACCCGGCGGCCGGTGCTGCTCGGCCTGGTCTACGTGCTGATCTGGGAGGGGTTGCTCGGCAACTTCGTGAGCGGCACGAAGCAGCTCTCCATCCAGCAGTACGTGATCGCGCTCGCCGACCGTTTCGCACCGACCGAGCTGCTCAGCACGGACGTGTCGGTGCCGGTCGCGACCGTGATGAGCGCGCTCATCGCGGTGGGCTTCACCGCTCTGGCGATCGACCGCCTCCGCTCGTTCAGCGTGGCCGGCGAAACCAGCTGACCCGGCGCCCGCCGCTCCGGTCGAGGGCACTCCTTCACCGAAGGAGTGCCCTCGACGCGCTCAGGGCCGTGAGGGAGCGCGGATCTCGCCGGTCAGAAGGCGCAGGCGATGACCAGCTCCGGGGTGCGGTCGGGGAGGAGGTCGAGCTTGCCGATCCGCCCCGCCGCCTTCAGGTCGTCGGCGACGAGGGTGAGCTGGTCGAGCAGCGCGGCCGGGCCGAGCGCCTCGGCCAGCGGCACCTCCGCCTTCATCGACAGCTTCCGCTCCGACTTGGCGCGGCGCACCTGGCTGAGCGCGTCCCCGGCGAGGCGCAGCAGCTCCGGGTCACCCTCGCCGGAGATCGTCCGCCCCACCTCGTACGTGGTGGGCCACGGCGCTCGGTGCACCGAGCCGTACCGCCACCAGGACCACACCTCCTCGGTCGCGTACGGGAGCACCGGGGCGAAGAGTCGCAGCTGCACCGAGAGCGCGCCGGCCAGCGCCGCCCGGGCCGAGTCCGCCGCCGGCCCGCTGCCGTAGGCGCGCTCCTTCACCAGCTCGATGTAGTCGTCGCAGAACCGCCAGAAGAACGCCTCCGCGACCTGCAACGCCGCCGTGTGGTCGTACGCCTCGAACGCGGACGTCGCGGTGGCGACCACGCCGGACAGGTCGGCGAGCATCGACCGGTCGAGCGGCTCGGTCGCCGGGGCCCGCAATGCGTCGGCGGCGCCCAGCCCGAGGGCGAACCGCGACGCGTTCAGCAGTTTCGTCGCCAGCCGCCGGCCCACCTTGATCTGGGCCGGGTCGAACGCCAGGTCGGTGCCGGGCCGCCCGTTGGCCGCCCAGTACCGCACCGCGTCGGAGCCGTGCTGCTCCAGCAGCGCCATCGGCGTGACCACGTTCCCCTTGGACTTGGACATCTTCTTGCGGTCCGGGTCGAGGATCCAGCCGGACAGCTCCGCGTCCCGCCAGGGCAGCACGCCGTGCTCCAGGTGGGAGCGGACCACCGTGGCGAACAGCCAGGTGCGGATGATCTCCTGCCCCTGCGGGCGTAGGTCCATCGGGAACACCCGGCGGAACAGGTCCGGATCGGTCTCCCAGCCGCCGACGATCTGTGGGGTGAGTGACGAGGTGGCCCAGGTGTCCAGCACGTCCGGGTCACCGACGAAGCCGCCCGGCACCCCGCGCTGCGACTCGTCGTACCCGGGCGGCGCGTCGGTGGACGGGTCGATCGGCAGCGCGGACTCCTCCGGTGTGAGAGGGTGGCTCCAGTCCGGCTCGCCAGCGTCGTCGAGCCGGTACCACACCGGCACCGGCACGCCGAAGAAGCGCTGCCGGCTGACCAGCCAGTCACCGGTCAGGCCCCCCACCCAGTGCTCGTAGCGGTGTCGCATGTGCTCCGGCACCCAGCGCAGCTCGCGTCCCCGGGCCAGCAGCTCCTCGCGCAGTTCCGGATCCCGGCCGCCGTTGCGCAGGTACCACTGCCGCGTCGACACGATCTCCAGCGGCCGGTCGCCCCGCTCGTAGAACTTCACCGGGTGGGTGATCGGGCGCGGCTCACCGACCAGGTCGCCCGCGTCGGCCAGCAGCTCCACGATCGTCCGCCGGGCGCCGTTGACGGTCTGCCCCGCGAGCGCCGCGTACGGCTCCGCCGGCACGCCGGCCGGCGCCTCCGGCAGCAGCCGGCCGTCCCGGCCGATCACCACCCGCGTGTCCAGGTGGAGCTCGCGCCACCAGGTCACGTCGGTCAGGTCACCGAACGTGCAGACCATCGCGATGCCGGTGCCCTTGGCCGGGTCCGCCAGCGGGTGCGCGCGTACCGGCACCTCGACCCCGAAGACCGGGGTACGCACGAGCGTGCTGACCAGGTCCGCGTACCGCTCGTCGCCGGGCTGGCAGACCAGCGCCACGCACGCCGGCAGCAGCTCCGGGCGGGTGGTGTCGACCGGCACCTCCCGGTCGCCGGGCCCGTGGAAGCGCAGCCGGTGGTACGCGCCGGGCCGCTCCCGGTCCTCCAGTTCGGCCTGGGCGACGGCGGTGGCGAACCCGACGTCCCACAGCGTCGGCGCCTCCGCCTGGTACGCCTCGCCCCGCGCCAGGTTGCGCAGGAACGTCCGCTGGCTGGTCGCCCGCGCGACCCGCCCGATCGTCGTGTACGTCAGCGACCAGTCCACCGACAGCCCGAGCCGCCGCCACAGCGCCTCGAACACCTGCTCGTCGGCAACGGTGAGCCGTTCGCACAGCTCGATGAAGTTGCGTCGGGAGATCGGCCTCGGGTCCTTGCGGGCGGCGTCGTCCACGGGCGCGTCCGGCGGCACCCAGGCCGGGTCGTACGGCAGGTCCGGGTCGCAGCGCACCCCGTACACGTTCTGCACCCGGCGTTCGGTCGGCAGGCCGTTGTCGTCCCAGCCCATCGGGTAGAAGACGGTGCGGCCGCGCATCCGCTGGAAGCGAGCCACCAGGTCGGTGTGCGTGTACGAGAAGACGTGTCCCATATGGAGCTCGCCGGATACGGTCGGCGGCGGGGTGTCGATCGCGTACACGTCCGAGCGCGCTTTGCTGCGGTCGAACGCGTACGTGCCCTCCTCCTGCCAGCGGCGCGCCCAGGTCTCCTCGAGCCCGTCCAGGGTCGGACGCTCGGGGACGCCGGCGCGGGCCGTCCTCGCCGTATCGGTCATCCGTCGATGGTAGGCGCGGGGCGACCCCCGAACGACGGGTTATCCGCGTGGCGCTCCTCGTTCACCGCTGGGCGGGACGTACGAGCATCGGGCCGCGGGTGGCCAGCGTGAGGCTGAGCGACCCGCCGGTCCGGGCGTTCGCCCGGTCGAGGATGGTGGAGACCGGCGCGTAGACGTTGCGCTCGTTCGGGTTGGTGCACGGGCCGCTGCCCGGGTCACCGTGGGAGAGGATGCCGATCGCCTTGCCGTCCGACTCGGTGAACAGCGGGCCGCCGCTGTCGCCCGGCCGGGCGCAGATGCGAACCCCGATGCCGCCGCTCGTCTTGTCGGTGACCTCGCCGCATCGGGTACCGGGCAGGTAGCCGGCCCCGGCGCCGGAGTCGACGTACTGCTCACCGGGCTTGGGGGTGTAGCCCGAGCCGGTCGCGCAGACCACCCAGCCGACCTGGACGGCGCTCGCCGGCACCAGACCGGTGATCCGGACGTCCCGGCTGCTCGTGCAGCGCGGGTTGTCCGGCACGCACCAGTAGTTGACCAGGCTGGGCTGGTCGCCGGGCGTCCTCGGGTACGCCCAGCGCTCGATCGCGTTGGAGACGTACGGCATGATCGCGTAGTCGTACGGGAAGGCGTTCTCGGCGAGCACGGGCGTGGTCGACTCGATGCCCACCCGGACCTTCGGTCCGAGGTACTGGTGCCAGGTCAGGTCGACGTGCTGGTGCCGCCCACCGACGACGCAGTGCCCGGCCGTCAACACGTACGAGACCGCGCCCCGGCCCACGATGTTGAAGCCGGTGGTGCAGCCACCGACCGTGCCGTCGTCGCGGGGCACGTCCAGCCGGATCCCACCCCGCATCGGTGCCTGCGCGCAGTAGCGGGGGTCGCAGGCCTTCGACACGCTCGTTCCGGCGCCCCGGGCCTGGGCGCGGGCGGCCACGCCGGCGTCGGCGAGCGCGTCGCCCAGTCGTGGGTCGTCGGCGGCGATCCGGTCGCCGGTGAGCACGATGACCTCGTTGGCCGGCTGGTTCACGACGACGTCGGTCCCCGCGGCCCCGTCGAGCGCGGTGGCGAGCCGGGAGGCGGCGGCGGTGAGGCGGGCCAGCGGGACGCGTACCGGAACCAGGCGGATCCGCGTCCGGTCCGGGTCGTCGGACAGCGCGGCCCGGACCGGCGCGGTGTCCGTCGCGGCGATCGTGAGGAGACCGCCCCCGGCCTGGTCCAACCACATGCCGCCGTAGGTGTCGGGGAACCGGTCGGCGAGCCGCTCGGCGAGCGACGCGGACCGGTTCTGGAGGGCCAGGCGGCGGGTGGCCTCGGTCGCCGACACGCGGTAGCGGTCCCGGAGGTACGCGACGGAGGCGGGCGCGACCGGCGCCCGGGCGGCGGAGCCATCGCCGGCCGCGGCGCGACTCTCCTCCGGGGACGGCGGCGTGTCGCCGGTCGCCTCGTCGGTGCCCGTCGACGGGCCGCTCCCGTCGTCGACGCCGGGGTCCTCCGCGGCGCCCACCGGGGCGGCCGGTGCCCGACCGGCCTCATCCCTGGGCGCCAGCGCGACGGCCGCCGCGCCGATCGTGCAGGCGGCAGCCAGTCCCGCGACCGCGATCCGTGTCCTGGTACGCACGCCGCAACCTCCCCGTTCGTCCGGCGGTGCGCGATCGGCGGGTACCGGAAGCCGGAGCCGATCGACCAACCGTGATTCTAGTTGTGGTCCGGGTGACCAGGCCGGACGCCGATTCAGGGGACACACGGCCGCGGGTTCCTGTGGCAGCATCATCGCGTTCGTAGGGCGCGCGGGGGAGGGCCACCATGGACGAGGATCTCCGACCACGCGCGGTGTGGCCCGAGGTGGTCGGCGTCGCCGCGGCCGACGAGTTCCCTCTGGCGGTCTTCGCCTTGTTCACGGAAGTGCTGGCCCGCGGGCCGATGGGACCGGGCGTGTACGCGCCGGCGGTGCTCGCCGCGGCGATCGCCGTGCCGGCGCTGCTGCCGCTGCTGCCGCGGCTGCTGGGGTGGCTGGTGGCGGCCGGCACCGAGCTGTTCGTCGCGGCGTCGCCGCCGTCCGGCACGACCGTGCCGAGCGTGGAACCGGGCGTCATCCGCCCCGGCTCTGGCTCGCCCTCGGGCTGGTCGTGGTCGCCGCTGTCGTCACGTACGTCCGGGGGAGCGGGAAAGGCGTGGTCGGCCCGGCCCGGTTCCGTCCCGGAGCGCCCGTGGCGGTGATCGCCGTCGCCGCGCTGTTCATCCTGGGCCTGGCACTGCGGATGGAGATGATCCGGTCTTACCGCCCCGGTCCCGACTTCGTCGTCCGCCCGGACGTGGTCGACCGTCCCCGCCCGGACCGGCGCGCCGAGGCGGCCGCGTCCGCCACGTAGGGCACGCGGATAGGCCTACACGAGCGAGTCGCGCCACTGCCGGTGCAGCGCGGCGTACCGGCCGTCGGCGGCGACCAGTTCGGCGGGCGGGCCGTCCTCGACGATCCGTCCCGCCTCCAGCACCACCACCCGGTCGGCGATCTCGACCGTGGACAGCCGGTGCGCGATCACCAGCGCCGTGCGGTCCCGCAGGATCGTGCCGAGGGCGTGCTGGACCGCCCGTTCGGTGGGGACGTCCAGCGACGACGTCGCCTCGTCGAGGATCAGCACCGCCGGGTCGGCCAGGAACGCGCGGGCGAAGGCGACGAGCTGCCGCTGACCGGCGGAGAGCCGCCCGCCCCGGCGCTGCACCTGGGTGGCGTACCCCTCGGGGAGCGCGGCGATGAAGTCGTGCGCGCCGATCGCCCGCGCGGCGGCCTGCACGGCGGCGTCGTCGGCGTCCGGACGGCCGAACCGGATGTTCTCCGCGACCGTGCCGCCGAAGAGGTGGGTCTCCTGGGTGACCAGCACGAGCGCGCGGCGCAGCTCGGCGTCGGCGACGTCCCGTACGTCGACGCCGTCCAGTAGCACCTCGCCGGCCACCGGGTCGTGGAAGCGCGCGAGCAGCTTGGCGATGGTCGACTTGCCGGCGCCGGTCGGGCCGATCAGGGCGACGGTCTGCCCGGCCGGGATGTCCAGGTCCAGGCCGGTGAGGATCGGCGCGTCGGGGCGGTACCCGAAGGTGACCGACCGGAAGGTGACCGCGCCGGGGGCCCGCCCGGCCGGCAGCGGCACCGGCCGGGCCGGCTCGGGCACCGCCGGCCGCTCGTCGAGCACCCCGGCGAGCTTCTCCAGCGCCGCCGTCGCCGACTGCAACGAGTTGTAGAACTGGCTCAGCTCCTGCATGGGCTCGAAGAACCGCCGCAGGTAGAGCAGGAAGGCGGCGAGCACGCCGATCTCGGTGTGGCCGTCGAGCACCCGCCAGCCGCCGTAGCAGAGCACCACCGCCACGGTGACGTTGCCGATCACTTTGATTCCGGGGGAGTAGGTGGCGATCAGCCGGAAGGCGCGCAGGCTGGCCCGCCGGTAGTCGTCGCTGACCGCGGCGAAGATCCGCTGGTTGCGGGGCTCGCGGCGGAACGCCTGCACCGCCCGGATGCCGCGCATCGACTCGACGACGTGGACGATCACCAGCGCGATCGTCTCCCGCGTGCGCCGGTACGCGGCGGCCGAGGCGCGCGCGAACCAGCGCGACAGCCAGTAGAGCAACGGGAACGCGAGCAGCGTCACGGCGGCCAGCGGTGGATCGAGCCAGAGCAGGATGACGGCGACCGACAGGATGGACAGGGCGGCGAGCACGAGGCTGTCGATGCCGCCGCCGGCCAGCTCGCCGATCGAGTCGAGGTCGCTGGTGAGCCGGGAGACCATCCGCCCCGACGTGTACCGCTCGTGGAACGCCACCGACAGCCGCAGGAACTTCCCGTACACCCGCTGTCGCAGGTCGAGCAGGACGGCCTGGCCGATCCGCGCGGAGAGGACGAGGAAGCCGCGGCGTGCCGCGTACTCCACGGCGGCGGCGACGGCGAAGGCGGCGGCGATCCCGACCAGCGGGCCCGGGTTCCCGGCCCGCAACGGCGCGATGGCCCGGTCGATCCCGAGCATCACGAGGTACGGCCCGGCCATGCCGGCCGCGTTCTGGCTGAGCAGCAACGCGACCGCGGCGGCGAGCCGCCAGCGGTGCGGGCGCAGCAGGTTCCGCAGCAGCACCCGGCTGCGCGCGCGCAGGCGGGCCACCGCCGTGGGATCGCTGTCCTCGGCGCGGCTGCGGTCCGCGTCGGGGTCGGTGGCGATCCCGCGCCAACTGTCCGGGTCGGATGGTCGCGGCGGCGGATCGGACGGCCGCCGTGGCGACGGCACGGGCCGGGGCGGCGCACCGGTGTCGCCGTCGGCCCCCGTCACGACCGCACCAGCCCCCGTCCGCCGGGTGCGGAATCACCCGCCGTTGTACCGGGCGGGCGCGCCGGTGGTTCCGCCGAGAGCAGCGCACGGTACGCGGGCACGGTGGCGAGCAGGGTCGAGTGGCGGCCCACCGCCGTGATCCGTCCCGCCTCCAGCAGGGCGACCCGGTCGGCGAGCGCGATGGTGGACGGCCGGTGCGCCACCACCAGCGCCGTGGTGGTGCGCAGCACCCGCCGCAGCGACGCCTCCACCATCGCCTCGGTGTGCACGTCGAGGGCGGACAGCGGGTCGTCGAGCACCAGCACCGCCGGTCGGCCGAGCACGGCCCGGGCCAGCGCCAGCCGCTGCCGCTGCCCGCC
Source organism: Micromonospora thermarum (assembly GCF_012034245.1). GTDB lineage: Bacteria > Actinomycetota > Actinomycetes > Mycobacteriales > Micromonosporaceae > Micromonospora > Micromonospora thermarum. The sequence goes on from NZ_JAATEO010000014.1 coordinate 131,432, forward strand.
GGAGAGCGACAGGCCCTGCTCGCCGACGCGGGTGGTGAGCCCCCACGGCAGGTCGTACGCGAAGTCGGCCTGCGCCAGCGCGAGCGCGGCACGGACCTCCTCCTCACCGGCGTCCGGCCGGCCGAGCGTGAGGTTCTCCCACACCGACATCGAGAACAGGGTGGGCTCCTCGAAGGCCACCCCGACCAGCCGGCGCAGCGAGGCGAGGCGCAGGTCCCGCAGGTCGTGCCCGTCCAGCGTGATCCGCCCCTCGCTCACCTCGTGCAGCCGGGGCACCAGCGACAGCAGGGTGCTCTTGCCCGAGCCGGTCGCGCCCACCAGCGCCACCGTCTCGCCCGGCTCGACGGTCAGGTCGAGGGCCTGCAGGACGGGCGCTTGGGCGCCCGGGTAGCGGAACGAGACTCCCTCGAACACCAGCCGACCGCGTACGTCGGCCCGGGCGAGCGCGACCGCGTGCGGACGGTCCACGATGGCGGGCGGCGTGTCCAACACCTCCCGGACCCGGTCGGCCGCGGTCGCCGCCTCCTGCCCGCCGGCGATGATCCAGCCGAGGCCCTGCACCGGCCAGACCAGCATGAGCTGGAGGCTGACGAACGCCACCAGCTCCCCGATGGTGAGTACGCCGTTCGCGGTGGCGGCCGCCCCGGCGACCAGCACGACGCCCAGGGTCAGGTTCGGCACCAGGTCCAGCCGGGCCGACGTCGCGGCGAGCAGCCGCCCCTTGCCGACCCCCGTGTCGTGCAGGGCCCGGGCCCCCTCGGCGAACCGCGCGGCCAGTTCCGGTCCCCGCCCGTACGCCTTCATCGTGCGCAGCCCCTGCGCCGTCTCCTCGACCAGGGTCGCCACGTCGCCCTGCTGGTCCTGCATGCGTCGGGAGGCGGTGTGGTACGCCTGCGCGAAGCGCCGGGCGATGCGGAACAGCGGTACCGCGCTCGCCGCCACCAGCAGTCCCAGCACGGCGTGCAGCCGGATCAGCAGCACCACCACGACCACGTACGTGACGAGGTTGAGGATCAGGAAGAACAGGCCGAAGGAGAGGAACCGGCGGATCACCGACAGGTCGGTGGTGATCCGGGACAGCAGCTGCCCGGACTGCCACCGGTCGTGGAAGCTCGGCGGCAGCCGTTGCAGGTGGGCGTACACGTCGGCGCGGATGGCCGCCTCCATGCCCACCGAGGAGGACGACTGCACCCAGCGCCGGATGAAGATCAGCAGTGCCTCGGCGAGACCCAGCAGCAGCGCCAGGCCGGCGAGGCGGACCAGCCCGCCCGGGTCCTGCCGGGCGACCGGGCCGTCCACCACGCGCTGGGCCACCAGCGGTACCGCGATTCCCGCCGCGGTGGCGGCCAGCCCGGCGACGAGCAGCCAGGCGAACTCCGTCGCGTACGGGCGCAGGTAGTGCCGCAGGCGCCAGAGGTTGTGCAGCGGATGTCGGCCCGTGGCGGGGATCGAGTCTCCTTCACACTCCGCAGGCACTACCCGACGGTAGCGGCAATTGGGAGCGTTGCCGCTGTCGGCTTGTCGTCAACTGCCGCTCATGACCGAGAAGCCACTTCTTCACGTCCAGCCCCCAGCGGTAGCCGCCGAGCGTCCCGTCGGTGCGCAGCACCCGGTGGCAGGGGACGAAGAGCGCGGCGGCGTTGCGGGCGCAGGCCGCCGCGGCGGCGCGGACCGCCGCCGGGCGTCCGGCCAGCCCGGCGAACCCGCTGTACGTGACCGGCTCGCCCGGCTTCACGTCCCGCAGCACCGTCCAGGCGTACGCCATGAACGCACCTCCGGTGTGCTGCTCGACCGGCACCGTGTCGATCGCGGTCAGGTCGCCGTCCAGGTAGGACGTCACGGCGACGGTGACGGGGCCGAGGTCGGGCCGGTGCCGCAGCGGCGCCCGCAGGCTCGGGTGGATGAGGGGGACCAGGGTCTGCGGGTCGGGGGTGAAGCCGGCGGCCCGGACCGCCCCGTCGGGCCCGGCGACGATGCTGAGCGGGCCGGCCGGGGTGGCGATGACGGTGCTGTCGATCGTGCTCATGCTGCTCTCCAGAGTCGGATGACCGCGTACGAGCGCCAGGGGCGCCAGCGGTCCGCGTACGTGTCGAGGGTCTTGGGGTCGTCGGGTAGGCCGAGGGCGGCGGCGCCGCGGCGTACGGCGAGGTCGGTGGGGAGGAGCACGTCCGGGTCGCCGAGCGCGCGCAGCGCGACGTAGTCCGCCGTCCACGCCCCGATCCCCGGCAGTGCCAGCAGCCGCTGCCGGGTCTCCTCCCGGTCCCCACCCGGCTCCAGGTCCAGCGCCCCGTCAACGACCGCCCGCGCCAGCCCCCGAATCGTCTCCCGCCGCGCAACGGGCATCCCGAACCCGTGATCCGGCACCCGCAGGATGTCCTCGGCCGAGGGAAACCCCCGCAACCCCCGCCCCGCCTCGGGTTGATCATGAAGCTGACGGGTGAGTCGATCTCCTTCGCGCCCGCCAGCTTCATGATCGACGGCGGCGGCCCGGGCAGGGAGGTGGGTCAGGAGGCGGGTCAGGGTGGTGCGGGCGGACGTTACCGACACCTGTTGGCCGATCACGGCGCGGACGGCCATCTCGAAGCCGTCGGCCGCGCGGGGGACGCGGACGCCCGGCTCCGCCGCGACCGCCGGGGCCAGGGCCGGGTCGGCGGCCAACGTCTGGTCGACGGCCACCGGGTCGGCGTCGAGGTCGAGCAGGCGGCGGCAGCGGGCCACCGCCGGTGCCAGGTCCCGCATGTCGGTCAGCCGCAGCGTCGCGACCACGTGCCCGTCCGCCGGGGTCAGGGCGGCCTCGCCGGTGCCGTGCGGCAGCCGCAAGCCCCGGCGGTACGTCCCGGCGCGCACCTCGTCGACGGCCGGCAGCGCCCGGAGGGCGAGGAAGTCCAGCAGCGCCCGGGCGTGCAGCGGCGGCCGGTACGCGAGCCGTACCGTGATCGTGCCCGCCCCGGCCGGCGCCGGACGCTGCCCCCGGGCGGTCCGCAGCTCGGTCGGCGCGACCCCGTACACCTCGCGGACCGTGTCGTTGAACTGCCGTACGCTGCCGAACCCGGCCGCGAACGCGACGTCCGCCATCCCGAGCCCGGTGGTCTCGATCAGGGTCCGGGCGGTCTGCGCGCGCTGCGCCCGGGCCAGTGCGAGCGGGCCGGCGCCCAACTCGGCGCGGAGCATCCGGTGTAGGTGCCGCTCGGTGTAGCCGAGCCGCGCCGCGAGGCCGGGCACCCCGTCCCGGTCGACGACACCGTCGGCGATCAGCCGCATGGCGCGACCCACCACGTCGGCCCGGACGTCCCACTGCGGGGAGCCGGGCGCGGCGTCCGGCCGGCACCGGCGGCAGGCGCGCAGGCCGGCGCCCTGGGCGGCAGCGGCCGACGGGAAGAATCGGACGTTCTGCCGTTTGGGGGTGATCGCCGGGCAGGACGGCCGGCAGTAGATGCCGGTCGAGGTCACGCCGGTGTAGAACCAGCCGTCGAACCGCTGGTCGCGGCTGTCGACGGCCCGGTAACACCGTTCGAAGTCCAGGTCCACGCACCGATGATGCCCCCGCCCCCGACGCGCCTGCTGGCGGGATTCGGACGTGGGCGTGGACCGGCTAGCGGGCGTGCTCCAGCGCCCAGGCCAGCGCCTCGTCCGCGATCCCCTCCGAGCCCTGCTGCGCCGGCAGCAGGTGGGCGTAGCCCGGGTACTCGCGGATCTCCGTGACCGCGTTCGGCGTGTAGTGCGCGACGTTCGACCGCTGCACCGCGGGCGGCATCAGGTGGTCCTCGCCGCCGGAGACGAACAGCAGCGGCGCCCGGGAGTCGTTCCGGTAGTCGACCCAGGTGTCCTGCCGGCCGGGCTGGACGTTGGCGAGCAGGATCTGGGCGAACGCGCCGCCCGCGGAGTGGCCCATGATGATCGGCGGCCGGTCCAGCTCGCGGAGCACGGCCTCGAAGGACGCGATGATGTCCGGCACGGTCAGTCGCTCGATCGGCGTCGGGTCGGCGTTCAGCGCCTCCACACCCACCTCGAAGCCCGGATAGGGGGGCGTGAGCACCCGGTACCCCTGGGCCTCGTAGTGGGCCTTCCACGCCTCCCAGCTCAGTGGTGTCACCCAGAAGCCGTGGATGAGCACGATCGTGTCGGGCTTCATGACACCCCCCGGCTACCTGGCCCGTCGTGCGGAGCCTAGCCGCGCATTCGCTCCGGTCGAGCGGAAACTGTCGGTTGTGGTCGGTACCGTCCCGGCACCAACTCAAGAAGGGGTGCGGCGATGGCGAGCGGGGCGGGTCGGCAGGCGGCGTCGACGCGGGACGGGCACCCTCCGCTGGACCGGGCGGTGGTGCAGGGCTTCTACTCGCGCATGCGCGCCGTCGCTCCCGCGGCGGTCGGCGCCCTCGACCGTGACCGCTCCGGCGACCCGGGGCGGGCCTTCGGCGACACCGCCTGCGGCCGGCTCGTCCGCTCCCTCGACGACGACGGGCTGCGTGCCCTCGGCATGTGGGTGCACCACTGGTGCATGCGGTTCTACGACGACGACACCCGGGCCGCGCTGCGCCTGCTGCGGGAGATCGCCGCCCGGCCGGGGCTGGGCTGGACGGCCGACGAGGTCCGCTGGATGCTCCGCGAGTCGTACGCCACCGGCCCGGCCGCCGACGCCCGCTTCACCCTGCCGCTCGCCGCCGCCGCCGAGCTCGCCCCCGGCACGTTGCGGATCGAGCCCGTCGTCCCCCGCCAGCCCGGTCCCCGCGACTGACGCTCGCCGGTCGGCCGGCGCGGGGGTAGCTGGCCGGCCACGGTGGCGCCGACGGCCAGCGCGAAGCCGGTGAGCTGCCACCCGGCCAACGCCTGGCCGAGCACCGCCCAGCCGAGCACGGCGGCGGTCAGCGGGCTCAGCGCCCCGAGCAGGGAGACCTGGGTGACCGGCAGCCGCGCGGCGCCGCGGAACCAGAGGGCGTACGCCAGGGCCGTGCCGGCCAGCGTCAACCAGGCGTACCCGGCCAGTGCGGGCAGGTCGGGGGCGGGCGCCGCTCCCTCCACCAGCAGCGCGGCGGGCACCACCAGCAGCCCGCCGGCGGTGAGCTGCCACCCGGTGGCGGTGAGCGTCCCGGTCCCCGGTGGGCGTCCCCACCGCCGGGTCAGCACCAGCCCGGTCCCCATCGCCGCGGTGGCGGTCAGTCCGGCCGCCACGCCGAGGGCGTCCGACCAACCAGAAACCGTGACGCGGCCGCCGCCGTGTCGCAGCCTCTGTTGATCAAGAGGTTTCGGGATCCGGGAGCACTCTCCACCGGCCAATTGCTCTTGATCGGCTGGGTCGACGCGATCCGACGGCAGTGGTGGCCGATGGGCGGGGCGGGCATCGGCTGCGGCAGGATGGGCGGCGCTCCCGACGGAAGGACGACCGTGGCCGCCAGCGAACCGACCATCCTCGCGACCAGCATGGGCATCTACGCGCCGCGCCGGGCCGGCGCGGCACGGCGGATCAACCCGGTCTTCGACCTGGCCGCCGACCTGGCCGGAGCCGGTCCCGAGCCGAGGATCTGCTTCCTCAACCAGGCCGAGGGGGACCAGCCCACCACACTGACCCGGGTGTACGAGGCGTTCGCCGGCAGCCGCTTCCGGATGACCCACCTGGCGTTGTTCCCGATGCCGAACGTGGACGACGTCCGGGCGCACCTGCGGGCGCAGGACGTGATCTGGGTCGGTGGCGGCAGCGTGGCGAACCTGGTGGCCGTGTGGCGGGTGCACGGCCTGGGCGAGATCCTGCGCGAGTGCTGGGAGGCCGGCGTCGTGCTGGGCGGGGTGTCGGCCGGCTCGATCTGCTGGCACACCGGTGGCGCCACCGACAGCTTCGGCCCCACGCTGCGCGGCTTCACGGACGGGCTGGGCTGGCTGCCGTACGGCAACGGCGTGCACTACGACAGTGAGGAGCAGCGCCGGCCGCTGATGCACAAGCTGGTCGGCGACGGCACGCTGCCGACCGCCCACTGCACGGACGACGGCACGGGCCTGCTCTACCGGGGCGAACGGCTGGTCGAGGCGGTCGCGGACCGTCCGGGGGTGTCGGCGTACGAGGTCAGCCGGGGCCCGGACGGCAGCGTACGCGAGACGCCGATCGGCCCGCGCCTGCTCGGCTGAGCGGGCCGCCCGGCACCCGGCCCCGAAAACCGGAGGGAGCCGCCGGCCACCGGCGGGCAACGGCGTAAGCTGGCCCGTCGTGAGTCTCACCATCGGCATCGTCGGCCTGCCCAACGTCGGCAAGAGCACGCTGTTCAACGCCCTGACCAAGAACGACGTGCTCGCGGCGAACTACCCCTTCGCCACCATCGAGCCCAATGTCGGTGTGGTGGGCCTGCCGGACGAGCGGCTGGACAAGCTCGCCGAGATCTTCACGTCGCAGAAGGTGATCCCCGCGCCGGTGTCGTTCGTCGACATCGCCGGCCTGGTGCGCGGCGCATCCAAGGGGCAGGGGCGGGGCAACGCGTTCCTCGCCAACATCCGCGACGCCTCCGCGATCTGCCAGGTGGTCCGCGCCTTCTCCGACCCGAACGTGGTGCACGTCGACGGCAAGGTCTCCCCGGCCGACGACATCGAGACGATCAACACCGAGCTGATCCTCGCCGATCTCCAGACGCTGGAGAAGGCCGTACCCCGGCTGGAGAAGGAGGCCAAGCTCCGCAAGGACCGGGCCGCCGCCCTGGCCGCCGCCAAGGCCGCCGTCGACGTGCTCGACGGGGGCACCACCCTGTACGCGGGCGCGGCCGCCGCCGGGATCGAGCTGGAGCACCTGCGCGAGCTGCACCTGCTCACCACCAAGCCGTTCCTGTACGTCTTCAACGTCGACGAGGCCGAGCTCGCCAACGCGGAGTTCCTCGACGAGCTGCGCGCCCTGGTCGCCCCGGCCGAGGCCGTCTTCATGGACGCCAAGATCGAGTCGGAGCTGGTGGACCTTCCCGAGGAGGAGGCCCGCGAGCTGCTGGAGTCGATCGGGCAGTCCGAGCCCGGACTGGACCAGCTCGTCCGGGTGGGCTTCCGTACGCTCGGGCTCCAGACGTACCTCACCGCCGGCCCCAAGGAAGCGCGGGCCTGGACCGTCCCGATCGGCGCGACCGCGCCGGAGGCCGCCGGGGTCATTCACTCCGACTTCCAGCGCGGCTTCATCAAGGCCGAGGTCGTCTCCTACGACGACCTGGTCGCGGCCGGCAGCATGGCCGCGGCCAAGGCGGCGGGCAAGGTCCGCATCGAGGGCAAGGAGTACGTCATGCAGGACGGCGACGTGGTGGAGTTCCGCTTCAACGTCTGAATCCGGCCTGTTCCCGCAGGTCAGGAGGTTGGTGCCTCGCCCTGGGGCACACCGGGGGCACAACCCCATGCCTCATCGACCGCCCGGCGGGTCCGCTCCTCCGAGTCCGGCATCAGGTGCCGGTACGAGGACAGAACCAGGGACGCGTTCTCGTGCCCCAGTCGCTCGGCGACCACGATGACCGACTCGCCCTGCACCAGCAGGACCTCGGCTTGGGGCGACGGCACAGAACCGGAGAATCTGCTCGAGTTCCGTCGGCTTGCGTTGGGGGCGGCACCCAAGCCGACCGGACGGACGGATGCGCGGCCTGGACCGTCGGCGAGACGCCGTTCGCGGTCTCGCCGACCGCTGCCCTGGCCGCTGGCGGCAACCGGTGGACGAACATCCTTCGGGCCGGGTCGTATCGCATCCGGACCTCGCCCTGGTAGTCCGTCCCGAACACCTCATAGCTGAGGGTCACCACAGTTTCGGCGAGGTCCAGACCCGGCGCTTCCACCAGGGCGACTACCTCGGGTCGCTCGGGCGGCTCCGGCGGTGTGCAGGCGCGTGGATCCACGCGGTCCGGGTTCGCGACCAATAACCGAACCACCGGTGCTCGCTGTGTCGCTGTCCGGGGGAGGGCGGCCGAGGGCGGTGGAGGCACCACGATCGCTCTGGTCGGTGTCGGCGCGAGGGTGCCGGCGAACACGCCCTTCTCCGCTGGCCGAGGCACGGTAGTCGCCGGATTGCGCGGCCGCAGCCGCTCGGCGACCACGATGACCGATTGCCGCCAGACGTGTGAGCGTCGGGGCGGCAGCCTCGACGGCATGCCGAGTACACGCCGAGCCAGCGGTCCGGTGCCCTTCGAACACTGGTACACCTTCGCCGAGGGCGGTCCGGTAGACCGCGCGCTACTGCCGTTCCCGTCGGCGGCGCCCGCCCCGTTCGAGGTCGCACGGTGGTCGGTGGCTCCCGGAACGTCCAATGACCTCGATGTCCACCGGTCCCGCGAGGTGTGGGTCATCGTGGCCGGCGCCGGCACGTTGACGTGGGCCGACCGGACGACGGATGTCGGCGCCGGCGACGTCGTGGCCTTCGAGAGCCAGGTGCCGCACCAGATCCGCAACGACGGGCCCGAGCTGCTCCTCGCCATCTCCGTCTACTGGCTGCAGGACGGCCTCTGAGCAGCCTCCGGGAGTAGCGGCCTGCGGTCGTTCCTGACGCTCGACAGCCTGCGGTGGTGTTCGCGGTCGGGCCCGGCCGGACGGTGGAAACTCTCCGGCCGGGCCCTCCGCGTGGATCAGAAGATGGTCACCTTGTACTGTTCGGCCGCCTCGCGGACCGGCTGGTAGAAGGTGGTGCCACCGGTCCGGCAGTTGCCGCTGCCGCCCGAGGTGATGCCGAGCGCCTTGGTGCCGTCGTAGAGCGGGCCGCCGGAGTCGCCGGGCTCGGCGCACACGTTGGTCTGGATCATGCCCCGCACGGTGCCACTACCGACGTAGCGGACGGTGACGTTGAGCGCGGTGACCGTACCGCTGTGGGTGCCGGTGGTCGACCCGGTGCGCTTGACCGACTCGCCGACGTAGGCGTCGGCCACGGTGAACCCGCCCGGGTGGCTGAGCGAGGTGTTGGCGTACCGAACCAGCGCGTAGTCGTTCCCCGGGAAGCTGGAGCCGACCGTCGGGCCGATGACGGTGGTCTGGCTGGACGTGGTGTACCAGGTGTCCACCACGTCTCCGCAGTGCCCGGCCGTCAGGAAGTAGTAGGTGCCGCCACTGACGACGTTGAAGCCGAGCGAGCACCGGTAGCCGCTGCCGTAGATGGCATCGCCGGCAGACAGCAGCCGGGTGAAGACGCCGGGCGAGCGCTGGACCCGGATGGCACCGGCGTTGGCGCCCGCGCCCTGCCGGATCGTCGCGATCTCGGCAGCGGAGACGGTGCTGTCGGCGGTCACGACGACGCGGCCGGACGCGGTGTCCACGTACCACGCGATGCCCTCGACGGCCGACCGGTCCACGGCGGCGCTCACGGTGGCGAGTTGGCCGGCGCTGTATCCCTGGGCGGGCGCGGCGGCGGCCGGCGGGGCGAACGCCGCGGTGGCGATGAGGCCGACGGCCACCGCGAGCAGTCGGACGGATCGGGGGATTTGGCGGGCGACCGGGGGGTGAGTGGTTCTCACTGTCTCCTCCTCGGAGGTGAGAGGACCGGTGGGTGGAGGTCCTCTGCGCTGTCGTCAGGAGCCGCACCAGCGGGCCGTCGATCCCGTGTTCCTGGCGACGATTCAGCGAGTATCGGTGTCCGTCGATCACTTGTGCAAGGGTGCGGCACGAGAAAGGTGCGGCGGATGTGCAACTTCCGAGACGCAGGACGACGGTCGCAGGGCGACCCTCGTGGACCTCCTGGATGTCGGGGTGTCCGGGGCGCTCGGACACCCCGACATCCAGGAAGTCGAGTGGATCGCGGCCGGCCGGGTGGCACAGCGCCCCCGGCAGCAGGCCGACGGTCACCAGTGCGGCGGCGAGCGGCTGCCGGCGGGTGCGCGCCAGCAGGAGGAACAGCCCCGCACCGGCGAGCGCGCCGAGGCCACCGACTGGCCGACCATCGCGCGGACGTACGACCGGCTGGTCGGTCTCCAGCAGTCACCCGTCATCGAGCTGAATCGGGCCGTCGCCCACGGCTACGCATACGGGCCGGACGCCGGGTTGGCGCTGCTCGCGGCGGTGCGGGCGGGCGGCGCCCTGGACGGCTACCCGCTCGTGCTCGCCGTCGAGGCGGATCTGACCGCCCGCCGGGGTGACACCGAGCGGGCCGTCGACCTGTTCCGGGAGGCCGCCGCCGCCCACTCCGGGGCCGAACGCCGCGCTCTGCTGGACCGCGCCAGCGAGCTTGCCGGCTGACCGTGATCGACAGGGTGTGCGGCAGTTCGCGGTGTCCCGCGGGCGGGGGCCGCGACCTGCCGCATCCGGAGACGTCAGCTGATGTAGTGCAGGATGACGTTGTGGACGTGGTGGCTCTTCTGGGCGCCGCGGAACTCCACCTCGTAGGTGTGCGTGCCGACGTGGATGGCGATGGCGCCGGTGGAGAAGAACGAGCCGCCCCACGACTTGTTGCTGACCACGCTCACGCTGGTGATCTTCGAGTACGGGATGCTGGTGATCGCGTACCGCTTGCCGATGAACGAGCGGTCCTGGATGATCACGCGCCGGTCGGTCAGGCCGATGAAGCCGGTGCCGGTGCCGACGGCGTCGTAGACGGCGATGATCTGCTCACCCTCGAGCAGGCCACTCTGGATCTGCTGGAACTGCTCCTTGCGGTCGTACGTCGCGTTCGCCATGACCCCCAGCGTAGGTCGGGCGGACCACCACCAAGATCAACAGCGATAGGGCTGGCGAGGCTGCAACTTCGGGGAAGTTGCGGCCTCGCCGCGTCGTCGCGGCGCGAGGCGACAAGTTCGGGGAAGTTGCTGCCTCCACCCAGCGCGCGCGGTGGTACCCGCAGGACGTGCCGGCCTGACCAGACGCCGGATCGCCAGAGGCGGGAGATCAGGATTCGGTGACCGCGCGGTACGCGTCCTCGATGCGGGCCGCCAGCAGGACCTCACCCTCGGTCAGCGGCGCGTTGCCGTGTCCGACCCGGATCTGGGTGCGGTCGGCGCGGCGGCTGATCTCGGGGCGCAGGTGCAGGGCGTCGGCGACCACCTTGACCCGCTCGGTGAGCGCCGCGTGCTGCGAATCGTCGATGACGAAGGTGCGCCGGATCTGCTCGCCTTCCCGGGTCCAGCCGGGGAGGAGGGTCAACGCGTCGCTGAGGTAGTCGTGCTTCCCCCGCCCGCCGAACAGCACACGCATCACCACACCTCCCAGGCGCCGTTGCCGGCTTGTGGCCAAATCGTCGCCGTCCCGTGTCTTGCCGGTGGCTCTAGTCTGTCGCCGTACGGTGAGTGTGTCCACGGCCACACTTCCGTGTCTTCTTGCCCTGACGGTCGGCCACGGTACCCAAACCGCCGATTGATCTGGCACGCTGGACGCCCGTGCGGACCGAACGGGCCAACGACGGCGGGCAGGTTGAGCGACGGGAGCCGAAGGTGATCGTCGGTGCGGCGATCATCCGGGACGGGCGGGTGCTCGCCTGCGCGCGCTCGGCGCCCCCCGAGGTGGCGGGCATGTGGGAGTTCCCGGGCGGCAAGGTCGAGCCGGGGGAGACCGAGACCGCCGCTCTGGTCCGCGAGTGCGCCGAGGAGCTCGCCGTCCGCGTCGAGATCGGCGCCCGCGTCGGCCGCAACGTACGCATGGCCCACGGCCGCTCGGTGCTCAAGGTGTACGCGGCCCGCCTGCTGCACGGCGACCAGCCGCAGCCCCTGGAGCACTCGGCGCTGCGCTGGCTCTCCGCCACCGAACTGGACACCGTCACCTGGCTTCCCGCCGACGCCCCGATCGTCGCCGCACTCCGTCCCCTCCTAGGACCTGCTTCATAGCAGGCCCTGGCCGCCGACTGGCCGTCCCTCGAACGGGAGGGGCGGGCCGAAAACGGACGGGGGCCGGCGGCGTGTGCCGCGGCCCCCGTCATCGTCGGTGCGTCTCTCAGTGCTTGTCCTGCTCCGGGTGGGCGAAGTTGAGGTGCTCCGGCGGCAGCGGGAACGTCACGTCGTCGCCGAATGGCGACGGTGCGGCCGCACGGTCGAAGGTGAGCTCGGTCAGGGGCATCCGGCCCGACGCGTCGACGGCCGGCGCGGTGGGCTTGGGCACCTCCCGGTGCCAGTTGACGCCCTGCTGCGCCTGCGTCTCGGCCCGCGCGTCGTGCGAGCCACCCGCGTGCGAGTGGACCCCGGCCGGCCCGGCCGCGTGGGCGCCGACGGCGCCCGGGGAGTGCTCACCGGTCACGATGGTCTGAGGCACCTGGCCCCTCCGGAAGATCTTGCTACCAAGCCACACGAGGGGATCGTACCTGCGGTCGACGACCCGCTCCTTCATGGGGATGATCCCGTTGTCGGTGATCTTGATGTGCTCTGGGCAGACCTCGGTGCAGCACTTGGTGATGTTGCAGTAGCCCAGGCCCTGCTCGGCCTGCGCGTACTCCTTGCGGTCCGTCCGCGCGTCCAGCGGGTGCATGTCCAGCTCGGCGGCGCGGATGAAGTACCGCGGCCCGGCGAAGGCCGCCTTGTTCTCCTCGTGGTCCCGGATCACGTGGCAGACCGTCTGGCACAGGAAGCACTCGATGCACTTGCGGAACTCCTGCGAGCGCTCCACGTCGATCTGCTGCATCCGGTAGTCGCCGGGCGCCACGCCGGGCGGCGGGGCGAAGGCCGGCGTCTCCCGGGCCTTCTCGTAGTTGAACGAGACGTCGGTGACCAGGTCCCGGATGACGGGGAAGGTCCGCAGCGGCGTGACGGTGATCGTCTCGTCCTCGGCGAACGTCGACATCCGGGTCATGCAGCCCAGCTTCGGCTTGCCGTTGATCTCCATCGAGCACGAGCCGCACTTGCCCGCCTTGCAGTTCCAGCGGCAGGCCAGATCCGGCGCGTCGGTGGCCTGGAGCCGGTGGATGACGTCGAGGACCACCTCGCCCTCGTTGACCTCGACCATGTAGTCCTGAAGGTCGCCGCCGGTCTCGTCGCCCCGCCAGATGCGGAATTGCCTCTTGGTGCCCATTACTTGCCCGCCTCCTCAGCGAGGGCGTCGAACTCCGCCAGCTCCTCGTCGGTCAGGTACTTGGCCAGCTCCGCCCGGTCGAAGAGCGCGACCAACTCCGGGCGCATCTTCGGCAGCGGCTTGCGGTCCAGGCGTACGGTGTCGCCGTCCAGCGAGCAGACCAGGTTGACCCGGCGCCACGCCGGGTCCATCGCCGGGTAGTCCTCCCGGGTGTGGCCGCCCCGCGACTCCTGCCGTTCCAGCGCCGCCTTCGCGGTGCACTCCGAGACGACCAGCATGTTGCGCAGGTCCAGCGCCAGGTGCCAGCCGGGGTTGTAGCGCCGGCCGCCGGCCGCGCTCACCTTGGCCACCCGCTCACGCAGCTCGCCGAGCCGGCTCAGCGCCTCCACCAGCTCGCCCTCCCGCCGGATGATGCCGACCAGGTCGCCCATCACCGCCTGGAGGTCCTGCTGGAGGGTGTACGGGTTCTCGCCGGTGTCCCGCTGCAAGGGCGCCAGGGCCGTCTCCACCGCGGCCTCCACCGCCGCCACCGGCACCCGGGGGCGGGCGGCCAGACCGTCGGCGTACGAGGCGGCGTGACCGCCCGCGCGCTTGCCGAAGACCAGCAGGTCGGACAGGGAGTTGCCGCCGAGCCGGTTGGAGCCGTGCATGCCGCCGGACACCTCACCGGCGGCGAACAGCCCGCGCACCTGCCCGAACGCCGCGCCCGAATCCGGGTCGACCTCGACGCCGCCCATCACGTAGTGGCAGGTCGGGCCAACCTCCATCGGCTCCCTGGTGATGTCGACGTCGGCCAGCTCCTTGAACTGGTGGTACATCGACGGCAGTCGGCGGCGGATCTCCTCGGCCGGCAGCCGGGAGGCGATGTCCAGGTAGACGCCGCCGGCGGGCGTACCCCGGCCGGCCTTGACCTCGCTGTTGATGGCGCGGGCGACCTCGTCGCGGGGCAGCAGCTCCGGCGGGCGCCGGTTGTTGTCCGGGTCGTCGTACCAGCGGTCCGCCTCGGCCTCGTTGTCCGCGTACTGCTTGCGGAACACGTCCGGCACGTAGTCGAACATGAACCGCTTGCCGTCGGAGTTCTTGAGGACGCCGCCGTCACCGCGGACCGACTCGGTGACCAGGATGCCCTTGACCGAGGGCGGCCAGACCATGCCGGTCGGGTGGAACTGGAGGAACTCCATGTTGATCAGCGTCGCCCCGGCGCGCAGCGCCAACGCGTGGCCGTCCCCGGTGTACTCCCACGAGTTCGAGGTGACCTTGTACGAGCGGCCGACGCCACCGGTCGCCAGCACCACCGCGGGGGCCTCGAAGAGGACGAACTCGCCGGACTCGCGGTAGTAGCCGAACGCGCCGGCGATCCGGTCCCCGTCGAGCAGCAGCTCGGTGATGGTGGTCTCGGCGAAGACCTTGATCCGCGCGTCGTACGAGCCGTGGTCGCGCTTGTCCTCCTGCTGGAGGGAGACGATCTTCTGCTGGAGGGTGCGGATCAGCTCCAGGCCGGTGCGGTCGCCGACGTGCGCCAGGCGCGGGTACTCGTGGCCACCGAAGTTGCGCTGCGAGATCTTCCCGTCCTTGGTGCGGTCGAAGAGCGCTCCGTACGTCTCCAGCTCCCAGATGCGCTGCGGCGACTCCTTCGCGTGCAGCTCGGCCATCCGGAAGTTGTTGAGGAACTTCCCGCCCCGCATCGTGTCGCGGAAGTGGACCTGCCAGGTGTCCCGGCTGTTCACGTTGCCCATCGCGGCGGCGGCGCCGCCCTCGGCCATCACCGTGTGCGCCTTGCCGAAGAGGGACTTCGAGATGATCGCCGTCTTCTTGCCGGCGAGCCGGGCCTCGATCGCCGCCCGCAGCCCGGCGCCGCCGGCCCCGATCACGACGACGTCGTAGTGGTGTCGTTCGATTCGCGTGGTTGTGGTCATGTCAGGGGCCCTCAGTTGATGAACCGCAGGTCGTCGAACCAGCCGGCGGAGACGGCCATGATGTACAGGTCGGTGAAGATCACCGTGAACAGCGACACCATGGCGAACGTGCCGTGGCGGACGTTCAGCTTGGACACGAACGTCCAGAAGCGGTACCGCAGCGGGTTCTTGGAGAAGTGTTTGAGCCGCCCGCCCATGACGTGCCGGCAGGCGTGGCAGGAGAGCGTGTAGCCGGCCAGGGCGACGACGTTGACCAGGATGATCAGCGTGCCCAGGCCGATGCCGAAGCCGCCGTCCGGGCCGCGGAACGCGAGGATGGCGTCATAGATGTTGACCAGCAGGATCAGCGCCGCGAAGTAGAAGAAGTACCGGTGCCAGTTCATGACGAACAGCGGCAACCGGGTCTCGCCGGTGTACTTCTTGTGCGGCTCGGTGACGGCACAGGCCGGGGGCGACGCCCACAGCGAGCGGTAGCCCGCCTTGCGGTAGTAGTAGCAGGTCACCCGGAACCCGGCCACGATCGGGAACGCGATGATGCCGAGCGGGATGAAGAACGGGAAGTCGCCGAACGGGGTGCCGAAGTGGGCCGCGCCCGGCACGCACTCGTTCGACACGCACGGCGAGTACAGCGGCGTGAGGTAGTGGAAGTCCTCGACGTAGTACCACTTGGCCATGAAGATGCGGATCGTCGAGTAGACGATGAAGAAGAGCAGGATCGCGGCGATGATGGCGGGCTGCACCCACCAGCGGTCCGTACGCAACGTCCTCGCCGCGATGGCGGCGCGCGGCCGCGCGCCCGGCCCTCCCGGCCCTCCCGGCCTCGTTGCCGTTGATGTCATTCCAGTCGTCTCCCTGACGGGGCCCTGACGGGCGGCGGATCACGTTCCCTTCGGTCAGCGGACCGGCCAGACCGCGTCCACTGCCACGTCTTGCGCACACCAACGACCGCGCCGGCGATACGGCGCAGCTAAGTGACACACGTTACGCCGATCTTTGCGAGCCGTCCGCGCAAGGCAGTGTCCCGTGTGTTCCGGCGCTTGGAAAGCCCTTCCGTCACAATCGATGTCCGGCCGTCAGGACCGGCTGGTGGCGGCGAGGACTCCCACCGCCTCCCGTTCCAGGTCCAGGCAGGAGTCCACCAGGTCGGCGAGGGCGGCGAAGAGGTCCGCCCGCCCGGCGTCACCGAGCTCGTCGGCCGCCGCGTACTCCGCGCTGAGGACGGCCAGGCGCCCGGTCAGCTCCCGGATCTCGGCCTCGGCGTCCCGACCCCTGGTGAAGACCAGGCGCATCCGCTCCTCGGCCAGCTCGGTGTACGCACCGAGCCCCTGGACCGTCTCCAGGGCCAGCGCCGCGAGCCGGGACCAGTGTTCACCCGATCGGCGGAACAGGACGGCCGCCTCCGCGTACCGGGAGTCGACCAGGGGCGCCGCCTCGTCCAGGAAGTCGGCGTACACCGGCCGGGTCGCGCCCGGCGCCGTGTACTCCAGCTCCAGGCACTCGTAGAGACGGCGTACGCCGTGGAAGAACGGCACGGGAGCGCCGAACCGGCGGGCCCACCCGGACCGGGTACGCCCGTCCCGGAGCTGCTCGGCGAGCTTCGCCATGCCCCGGAACCCGAAGTTGGCGTCGAAGCTGTTGCCGAGCACCGGACCGGTCAGGTGCGCCACCGTGGTGGCGACCGCCGCCCGGATCGCGTCCGGCAGGGCGGTCCCCTGGTGCGGGTCGGTGACGGTGACGCTCTGGTGCCGCCCCTTGCGATGGGCCGACCAGGCGGCGGTGAACACCTCCACCGGCAGCGGGTGGGGTCGGGGCCCCTCGTCGTCCACCAGCAGCACGTCGCCGTCGAGGCCCGCGACCACCACCGGGTACGGGTCGGCGCCGGGACCGGGGTCGAGGCCGTGCCACGGCAGCCGGCTGCGGTCGACGGTGGCGACCATCGGCCGTCCGTCGCCGAGGTGCCCCCGCAGCCGCGCCACCGCCGGGCCCGCCCGCCCGCTCCGCTCGTCCACGTACGCGATGCCGAGCCGGCCCAGCACGGCCGGCACCCAGGGCTCGGGGTGGTGCTGGGCCACGATGGTCAGCAGCGGCGGCAGGTCACGGTACTCGAACACCGCGTACAGGAACCCGATGCCGCCGCCGAGCCCGGCGAGCATCGCCTCGGTGTACGGCTGCCCGGTGTGCGGGGCACGGACCCCGTGGGCGTCGAGGACATGGGCGACGAGCGCCGACTCGTGGTGCTGCCGCGCGCCGAAGGTGCGGTATCCGGGGACCAGCCCGGGCGGGAGGGCGGCGCCGGCGGACGGTGTCGCCGCGGCAAGCACCTGCCTGCGGGCGGTGGTCCAGCTCTCGCCGGTGGCGGCCATCCGGGCCCGGACCCGCTGCTTGAGCTTCTTCCGTTCGGTCATGATCTGCGCCTTCTGGACAGCGTGACCGCCGTACCCCACGCCAGCGTCACGTCCGTCCGGCGGATCACCTGAACGACACGCGGAACTCGCGATGGCAACGGGCCACCTTCGCCTCCGCTCGGCCGGGCGGCGTGGGCGCCTGGTCAGGAGGTCCGGCGCGCGAGCGCGCCGGAATTCACCCTACCCGAGGTCAGCCGGACGCCCCGCCGGTGAAGTTCCACGAGGCGAGCCGCAACGCCGGCGCCTCCCACCAGACACCGTCGACCCGGTCCGGCTGGCGCACCGGCCGCCGCCCCAGGCCGAGCACCGCACCGGGCCCCAGCGCCCGCGGATAGGCCTCGGTGAAGCGGAAGTCGCGGACCGCGCGGGCGACCACGCCGTCCTCCACCAGCCACACCCCGTTGCGGGTCAGGCCGGTGACGACCAGGCTCTTCGGGTCGAGCACCCGCGTGTACCAGAGGTCGCTGACCAGCAGGCCGCGCCGCACCCCGGTGACGAGTGCGGCGGTGTCCGGATCGACCACCGCGCCGGAGAGGTCGCCGCCACCCACCCACTCGGACCCGCCGGCCCCTGGGCCGTCCGGCCGCACGGCGACCGGCGCCTCCGGCGCGGGGGACAGGCGCAGGTTGTGGGGCATCGGTCCCCACGTGGCGCCGCCGGGAACGGCATGCCCGGTCGAGACCGCGCCGACCTCCGCCGCGGTGCGCCGGTCGTGCGCCACGGCGCGGGTGGTGCCGGCGTCGACCAGGGTCACCGGGCCACGCGGGGTGCCCTCCACGTCGAACGGCAGCCCCGAGCCGCCGAGCGGATCGTCGACCAGGGTGACCACCGGGTCGAACTGGGCGACGCCCGGCTCGGCGAAGGACTGCCGCTCGGCGTACCGCTTGCCGTTGAAGCCGTAGAAGGAGAAGTTCTGCAGCAGGTCGGCGACCGCGGCCGGCTCCAGCACCACCTCGTAGCGGCCCGGCGGCAGCTCGACCGGGTCGGCCGCCGCGCGGGCCTTGGCGGCGGCACGGGCACCCAGCACCGCACCGTCGAGGTCGGCGAGGCGGTCGGCGGCCAGTCGCGCCACCCCGTCCGCGCCGCTGGTACGGGCGATGCCGTCCATCGCCGCCTCGGCCGTGCGGCCCTGCGCCGAGTGGCCGGCCGAGTTGGCGAACGCCGACGACCGGAGCGCGGTGCGGCAGTAGCCCGCCGCCTCCAGCCCGCCGGCCGCCGCCACGAACGCCCGGACCCGCTCGGCCCGCTCGTCCGGTTCCGCGTAGGCGGTGGCCTCGTCGACCGGCGGGCCGGACGGGGTCGGTGCGGGCGGGGTGAGGCCCGGCCAGGCCGGGTCGGGCGGGCAGAGCCGCGCGGCGGCCAGGGTGCGCTCGACGAGCGCGGTCAGCCCGTCGGGCGTCACCACGCTGCCGCTGCCGGCGGCGGTACGCCCGTCCGCGTGCACCCGGAGTCGCACTCCGACGCCGGACTCGGCGACGTTCTGGTGGATGAACGAGTTGGCGAACCGGGTCAACGCCACGTCCGCCCGGGTCACCACCACCTCGGCCTGGGCGGCCGGCCCGCCGAGCCGACGGACCAGCTCGATCACCTCACCGGCGAGGTCCAGTTCGGTACTCACGCCCGCACCCCCACCCGGATGCCGCGGAAGCGGGCCGGCGCCGCCGGGTGGCCGGTGTGCCCGACCTGGCCGGGCTGGCCCTTGCCGCAGTTCGGCGTGCCCCACGCGACGGTCTCGTGGGACAGCATGTCCATCGAGCGCCAGAAGATCGGCCCGATGCCGGTGTACGTCGGGTTGCGCAGCATCCGCCCGCGTCGGCCCTTCTTGATCTCCCAGCCGATCTCGCAGCCGAACTGGAAGTTGAGCCGCTTGTCGTCGATCGACCAGGAGCGGTTGACGTCCATCAGCACCCCGTCGTCGGTCGCCGCGATGATCTCCTCCAGGGTGTGCGGGCCGGGCTCCAGGCCCACGTTCGTCATCCGCACCATCGGCAGCCGCGCCCAGCCGTCCGCGCGGACGCTGCCGCCGTAGTCGAGACCGGCGACCGCGGCCGAGTCCCGGCCGGCGAGCACACCCACCCAGCGTCCCTCGCGGACCGCGTCCCGCGTGACGGCCGGCGAGCCCTCGTCGTCGTACCCGAAGCTGCCCAGCGCGCCGGGGATCGTCGGGTCGATCGTGATCGTCATCAGCTCCGAGCCGTAGCGCAGCGACCCGAGCTGGGCCAGGTCCAGCCAGGAGGTGCCGGCGAACGCGGCCTCCCACCCGAGGATCCGGTCCAGCTCGATGGCGTGCCCCACGGACTCGTGGATCTGGAGCGCGAGCTGCTCACCGCCGAGGATCAGATCGGTCTCACCGGCCGGGCAGAGCGGCGCGGTGAGCAGCGCCCTGGACTCCTCGGCGATCTGCGCGGCGTGCGCGGTCAGGTCGAGCGAGTCGACCAGCTCCCAGCCGGTCGTGCCGTACTGGCCCCGGTAGCTCGGGTACGACCGGCGCTGCGTCTCCCCGTCCCCGATCGAGGTGGCCGAGATGCCGCCGCCGCACTCGCGGATGCGCTGGTCGATCCGGTGGCCCTCGCTGGAGACGAACCACTTCGCCGTGTCCCAGATCTGGTAGAGGCCCTCGGCCACGTCGGCGCCGTGGTCGGCCACCAGCTTGGTCGCCTCGACCAGCAGGTCGCCCTTGGTCGACAGCGGCACGCCGAGCGGATCCACCTCGCAGGCCGACGCCCAGCTCGCCGTGACCGGGTCGCTCGGCACCAGGTCGACGGGCGGCCCGGGCACGCGGGCGCTCGCGGCGGCGGTCCGCGCGGCGCGCCGGCCGGCGTCGCGGGCGGCGGCGTCGGACAGGTCGGGTACGGCATGGAAGCCCCAACTCGACCCGACCAGCGCCCGGACGCCCAGCCCGACGCTCTCGTCCTGGGTCAGCTCCTCGATGTCCCCGTTGCGGGCCGACATCGACTCGTAGCGCCGGTGCATCACCCGGGCGTCGGCGTACCGGGCACCCGCGTCGAGGGCGGCCTGGACGGCGGCGGACGCCGCGTCGAACTCGGTCATGGGCCGACCCTAGGCGAGCCGACCGACATCCGTCAGGCGAGCAGGTCCTCCGGCCGGATGGTCGCGCGCACCGGCTCGGTCAGCTCCAGCACCTCACCGGCCTTGGTGACTGACCGCTCGACATAGTGCGCACCCTGCCGCTGGTAGAGGTGCATCGTGAGGCTCTCTTGGTCGACGAGCAGGTACCACTCGATGCCCGCAGCCGCGTAGTAGTGCATCTTGAGCACCTTGTCCGTGGCAGCGTTGCTCGGAGAAATGATCTCGCATACCAGCCGGACGTCACTCGCGTTGATGACCGGCATCCGAAGATCAATGTCGTTCGTGATGACGAGGTCGGGAATCGGGATGCGACCTGGTCTAAGCCGGACGTTGACCGCTTCGAGCACGCGGAGCCCCGCCGCACGCACGGGCGCCCGGAGGGCGGCGCGCAGCTCACCGGAGATGTTCTGGTGAAGAGGGGTGGGTCCTGGGGTCACGTGAAGGCTCCAGTCGAAGAGTTCGACGCGATCCTGCGTCTCGCTGAGGGCGAGGTACTCCTCCTCGGTCCACGGGCCCTCGTGGTCGAACACCGCCACGGTCATGGTCACCTCCACCTCGTCCGACGGGATCTTCACCTGACCGCCGTCCCTATCGTCGCACCTGCCGTGCGATCGAACGGTGCATGAGGTCGCGAGGTCAGGGCTGTCGGGGCCGTTGCCCAGTCGTTACGCTGGGGCCCGCTGACAGCCGCCGGCTTGTAGCTTATTTTCACCCTCTGAGTTCTGCTGTAGGTTCCCTACATCAATCCGAGGGAGGCGGTCGTGGGCAGTCCGGAGTCGGCGCCGAGCCGCCCCAGCGTGCCGGAGCCGCGTTCCCATGACGGGCCGTACCTGCGGGTTAGCGACCTGCGCGTGCGGTTCGACACGACCGACGGCGTGGTGCGTGCGGTCGACGGGGTGTCGTTCGCGGTGGAGCGTGGCCGCACCCTCGGCATCGTCGGCGAGTCCGGCTCGGGCAAGAGCGTGACGTCCCTGGCGATCCTCGGCCTGCACGACCCGAAGCGCAGCACCATCACCGGCGAGATCTCCGTCGGCGGCCGGCAGTTGGTCGGCCTGC